>NZ_JBCHVH010000004.1:0-763591 GCF_050474425.1 Pseudomonas sp. B1-22
TCATCCGCTCGACTTGCATGTGTTAGGCCTGCCGCCAGCGTTCAATCTGAGCCATGATCAAACTCTTCAGTTCAATACTGCTTGGGTTTTGAGAAAACCCTAAACTTGGCTCAGCAATCGCATGCTCAACTTAATGAGCTAAAACTCTCGAATTCACGAGTGTTACTTGCGTTGCTGATAATCAGTCGATCATCAGTCTTACATCACAAGCACCCACACGAATTGCTTGATTCAACTTGTTAAAGAGCGTTTGGCTGAGGCTTTCGTCTCAACCGAGGCGCGCATTCTACGCTAACCTCTTTTCCCGTCAAGCGTTATTTTCGAAAATCTCTTTTCTACTCAACCGCTTGCGCATCAGCGAAGGAAGCCTTCTCATCAGCGGGAGGCGCATTCTACAGCGATCAAGCTCACTGTCAAGCACCTCGATGACCTTCTCTTCAGCTCGCCGCCGGAGCAGCCAATGAAGAGCGGCAAGTGAATCACCTGCCTGATCACCACTTCCAACTTCGACCTACTGTAAGTGCTTGATTTTCAAGCTCTTTCAGCGCTTCGTCGCTGGGAGTGGTGCGCATTATAGGGAGTTTAAATTGGCCGTCAACGACTAATTTAAACTTTCTTTACTCGGCAACCAGGGAGACGCGTGCAAAGGCCTTCTTGCCAGCCTGCAGCACGTGAGTGGCGCCGATCTTGAAGACAAAGCTGCGATCCACGACTTCGCCATCCACGCGTACGCCACTGGAGGACAGCAGGTCGCGAGCGACCGCGGAGTTCTTCACCAGACCCGCCTTATTAAGGACAGCCCCGATCGGCAGATCTTCCGACGCCGCGACCTCTACTTCCGGCAGATCTTCCGGCAGCTCGCCATCCTTCAGACGGTTACCCGCGGACTTGTGCGCCGAAGCGGCAGCCTCTTCACCATGGAAGCGAGCAACGATTTCCTCGGCCAGCTTGATCTTGATATCGCGCGGGTTGGCGCCCGCCTCTACATCCTTCCTGAAGCCCTCGATCTCTTCCATCGAACGGAAGCTGAGCAGCTCGAAGTAACGCCACATCAGGGTGTCGGGAATCGAGACCAGCTTGCTGTACATGACACCCGGCGCCTCCTGGATGCCAATGTAGTTGCCCAGGGACTTGGACATCTTCTTCACGCCATCCAGACCTTCCAGCAGCGGCATGGTCAGGATGCACTGCGGATCCTGGCCATAGGCACGCTGCAGTTCACGCCCCATCAGCAGGTTGAACTTCTGATCGGTGCCGCCGAGCTCGACGTCAGCACGCAGCGCGACGGAGTCATAGCCCTGAACCAGCGGATAGAGGAACTCGTGAATGGCGATGGACTGGTTGCTGGCATAGCGTTTGCTGAAATCATCGCGTTCCAGCATGCGGGCAACGGTGTACTGGGAAGCCAGACGGATAAAGTCAGCAGGGGAAAGCTGGTCCATCCAGGTCGAGTTGAAGGCTACTTCGGTCTTCGCGGGGTCAAGAATCTTGAAAACCTGGGCCTTGTAGGTCTCGGCGTTCTCAAGAACCTGCTCGCGAGTGAGGGGAGGACGGGTAACACTTTTCCCACTGGGGTCACCGATCATCCCAGTGAAGTCGCCGATCAGGAAGATCACCTGGTGCCCCAGCTCCTGGAACTGGCGCAGCTTATTAATAAGAACGGTGTGGCCGAGGTGCAGGTCAGGGGCGGTCGGGTCGAATCCGGCCTTGATACGCAGGGGCTGGCCGCGCTTGAGCTTTTCGATCAGCTCGGCTTCCACGAGAATTTCGTCCGCTCCGCGCTTGATCAGCGCCAGCTGCTCTTCGACCGACTTCATTGCAGGTTCCTGTACGTTGCGAATTGCGAAAGGGAACCAACGATACAAGAACAGGCACTAAAAACAAGTTTTGCCCGGCGCCAGAGGACAGGACGTCAGAAGCCCGTCAGCAGGGTTGCCTCTGAGGGAATTTGATTATATTTTAGGCAGTTATTTCACATTCCAAAAACACCACTCATGCCATGACGCAATCCAATCAGAAAGCGCCGTACTATCCGAAGAGTCACCTGCTGGCCGCAAGCGGTGTAGCAGCGCTCCTCAGCTTGGCTCTGCTGGTGTTCCCCTCGGCCGAGGTCGAGGCGAAGAAGACCACGCTCAATCTCGAGCTGGACAGCGGTACCGAGCAGATCCTCCAGGAAAAAGACGACCTTCGACCCAATCCGGTCACGGAAGACGACGGCTCTTCGCCTTTTGCACAGATAGAAGGCCAGCCGGACAACCAGAACAGCGCCGAACAAGACGCGGACAAGAAGAACGATCTCGCCGACTCGAGCAAACAACCCTCCCCCTCCGCCCCCGCAGACCCTGCGTGGAAGAGCGTGACCGTGGGCAAGGGCGACACTCTTTCCAACGTGTTCGCGAAGGCCGGCCTGCCGGCGAACGTCGTGCACGACTTGCTTGCCGCCAACAAGGACGCCAAGCAGTTCACCCGTCTCGATGTCGGCCAGGACGTGGACTTCCTCATTGACGCCAAGGGCGAGTTGCAGGGCCTGAAGGTCAAGCGCAACGACCTGGAGACCATCAGCCTGAACAAGTCGGCCAAGGGCTATGACTTCAAGCGCGACCTGGTCAAGCCCTCGGTACACGCGAACTATGCCCACGGCCGCGTAGACAGCTCGCTGTTCGTGGCCGGCCGCAACGCTGGGCTATCCCATGATCTGATCATGTCGATGGCCAGCGTCCTCGGCTACGACATCGACTTCGCCCAGGATATCCGCGAGGGCGACGAGTTCGATGTGATCTACGAATCCCAGCAGGTGAAGGGCAAACAGGTGGGCACCGGGAGCATCCTCGCGGTGCGCTTCATCAACCGCGGCAAGGAATACACCGCGGTGCGCTACACCACCAAACAGGGCAACACCAGTTACCTGCGCGCCGACGGCAGCAGCATGCGCAAGGCATTCATCCGCACGCCGGTGGACTTTGCCCGCATCAGCTCGCGCTTCTCGATTGGGCGTTTCCACCCCATCCTGAACAAGATTCGTGCACACAAGGGCGTGGACTACGCCGCACCGATCGGCACCCCGATCAAGGCCACCGGCGATGGCAAGATCCTCGAAGCCGGCCGCAAGGGCGGCTACGGCAACGCCGTGGTGATCCAGCACGGCCAGCGCTATCGCACCGTGTACGGCCACATGAGCCGCTTCGCCAAGGGCATCCGCTCCGGCGTGGCAGTGAAGCAGGGCCAGATCATCGGTTACGTCGGCATGACCGGCCTCGCCACCGGCCCGCACCTGCATTACGAGTTCCAGGTCAACGGTCAGCACGTCGACCCCCTGAGCGCCAAGCTGCCGACGGCCGATCCGCTCAGCGGGCCGGAACGCAAGCGTTTCCTGGCTCAGACCCAACCGCTGATCGCTCGCATGGACCAGGAGAAGGCAACCTTCCTGGCCCTGAACAAGCGCTGATCCATGCCGCTCTATCTGGGGGTGATGTCCGGAACCAGTCTCGACGGGCTGGACATCGCCCTGATCGAGCAAGGCGAGCAGACCACTCTGCTCGCCTCCCACTATATCCCCATGCCTGCCACGCTTCGCGCCGACCTGCTGGCGCTCTGCTCTTCCGGTCCGGACGAAGTCGCCCGCTCCGCCCTCGCGGAAAACAGTTGGGTGCGCCTGGCCGCCCAAGGCATCAAGCAACTGCTGGCCCGTGAAAACCTGGACGCCAGTGAGATTCGCGCCATTGGCAGTCACGGCCAGACCATTCGTCATGAGCCGCACCTGGGCTTCACCGTACAGATTGGCAACCCGGCACTGCTCGCCGAGCTGACCGGCATCGACGTAATTGCCGACTTCCGCCGCCGCGACGTGGCAGCCGGCGGCCAGGGCGCGCCCCTGGTTCCAGCCTTCCACCAGGCGCTGTTCGGCCGGGATAGCCGAGAGTGCGCGATCCTCAACATTGGCGGCTTCAGCAACGTCTCCCTGCTCAGCCCCGGCCAACCCGTGCGTGGATTCGACTGCGGTCCGGGCAACGTGCTGCTGGACGCCTGGATTCAGGAGCAACGCGGCGAAGCCTACGATCGCGATGGCGCTTGGGCAGCCAGCGGCAGCATCGACCCGGCATTGCTGCACGACATGCTGGCGGACGACTTCTTCGCCGCCAAAGGCCCGAAAAGCACCGGCCGCGAACGCTTCAACCTGAACTGGCTGGCTTCGCTTCTTGCCAAGCACACTGCGGTAAAAGCCGAAGATGTACAGGCGACCCTGCTGGAGCTGACGGCACACAGCATTGCCGCTGCCCTGCTGGATGCGCAGCCCGGTTGCCAGGAAGTGGTGGTCTGTGGCGGCGGAGCTTTCAACACCACCCTGATGCAACGCCTGGCGGTGCAGATGCCGGGCGCCAGCGTGATCAGCAGCATCGATCGCGGCGTGCCGCCGGAATGGATGGAAGCCATGGCCTTCGCCTGGCTGGCTCATCGTTTCCTCGAGCGTCTGCCCGGCAACTGCCCGGAAGTCACTGCCGCCCAGGGGCCGCGCATTCTGGGTGGGCTCTACCCGGCCTGAGCCGAGCGCACAAACAAAAACGCCGCGCAATTGCGCGGCGTTTTCATGTCTACAGCCTCAGATCGAGAAGGACTGGCCGCAGCCACAGGTGGTCGCTGCGTTCGGGTTCTTGATGACGAACCGCGAACCTTCGAGGCCTTCCTGGTAGTCCACTTCCGCACCGGCGAGGTACTGGAAGCTCATCGGGTCGACCACGAGGCTGACACCGTCGCGCTCGACGATGGTGTCGTCGTCCGCGGTGTCTTCATCGAAGGTGAACCCGTACTGGAAGCCCGAGCAGCCACCGCCTGTGACGAACACCCGCAGCTTCAGTCGCGGATTGCCTTCTTCGTCGATCAGGTTCTTCACCTTGGTCGCAGCGCCGAGGGAAAACACCAGCGGAGTGGGGGTGAAGGTTTCGATGGTCATGGTGACAACTCTCCCGGCCGAGGCCGTACGTTACAACATTGCGGGCTATTATCCGCTTACCCCAGAAAAACGGTCAACTAATCCGACTCATCCTTTGGTCCAGATCAATCGACCGCCTCCCGGGGCGATCCTTCCTTACGGCAGCAGCGCGACGTTGGACAGGCCCATGTGCTCGTCCAGGCCGAACAGGATGTTCATGCTCTGGATCGCCTGGCCGGACGCGCCTTTCACCAGGTTGTCGATCACCGACAGGATCACCACCAGATCGCCGCCCTGCGGACGATGCACCGCGATGCGGCAGACGTTGGCGCCGCGCACGCTGCGGGTTTCCGGATGGCTGCCGGCCGGCATCACGTCGACGAACGGTTCATTGGCATAGCGCTCTTCATAGAGCTTCTGCAGATCGACGCCACGGTCGGCCACGCGCGCATACAGGGTTGCGTGAATGCCACGGATCATCGGGGTCAGGTGCGGGACGAAGGTCAGGCCGACATCGCCTTTTGCGGCGCGGCGCAGGCCCTGGCTGATTTCCGGCAGGTGACGGTGACCCTTGACCGAGTAAGCCATCATGCTCTCACCAGCCTCGCAGAACAGCGAACCGACCTTGGCGCCACGACCGGCACCGCTGACGCCGGACTTGCAGTCAGCGATCAGTTGGCTGGCATCAGCCAGGCCCTTCTCCAGCAGCGGGATGAAGCCGAGCTGGGTGGCGGTCGGATAGCAGCCGGGAACAGCGATCAGGCGCGCAGCCTTGATGGCCTCGCGGTTGACTTCCGGCAGGCCGTAGACGGCTTCGGGCAGCAGTTCGGGCGCGCCGTGGGGCTGGCCGTACCACTTGGCCCACTCCTCGGCGTCCTGCAGGCGGAAGTCGGCGGACAGGTCGATCACCCGGGTACCGGTGGCCAGCAGCTCGCCGGCCAGGGCATGGGCCACACCGTGCGGGGTAGCGAAGAACACCACGTCGCAGTCGCCCAGACGCTTCACGTCCGGCACGCTGAACGCCAGGCCGTCATAGTGGCCTCGCAGGTTCGGGTACATGTCGGCGACTTTCACGCCCTCCTCGGAGCGCGAGGTAATCACCTCGACGCGCGCCTGGGGATGCTGTGCCAGCAGACGCAGCAGTTCCACGCCCGTATAACCCGTGCCACCTACGATACCGACCTTGATCATCTACCTGTCACTCCACCTATGGGGCCAAATTCAGGGGCAACCATGATATGAGCCGCTGCCCCCGCTGAACAGAGCGAATCCGCATGGGGTCGACCATTCTGTCGGCCCGCGGTTTCCCCTTTCCGATCAGCGCACCGGCAAGCGCAGCTCCCGACACCAATCGACACGGGAAAACGATCACCGCCGCAGCGCTGCTGCGCCGAGGATGACGCCATTGCACCACGCCACTACTATCGGCTCATCACCGATCCGAGGAAGTCCCGATGCTGTACCTGTGGCTCAAAGCCTTTCACATCATTGCCGTGGTCTGCTGGTTCGCTGGCCTGTTCTACCTGCCGCGCCTGTTCGTCTACCACGCCATGAGCGAGGACGCCGCGAGCCGCGAGCGCTTCTGCGTGATGGAGCGCAAGCTGTACCGCGGCATCATGGGGCCGTCGATGATCCTCACCATCGTCCTCGGCGCCTGGATGCTCTACCTCAATCCGGCCTGGCTGAGCCAGGGCTGGCTGCACGCCAAGCTCACCCTGGTGGTCCTGCTGATCGGCTACCACCACGCCTGCGGGGCCATGCTCAAGCGCTTCGCCCGTGGCGAGAACGCCCGCAGCCACGTGTTCTACCGTTGGTTCAACGAAGTACCGGTACTGTTCCTGCTGGCCATCGTCATTCTGGTGGTGGTCAAACCCTTCTGACCCGACAAGGAGACCGTCATGTCCCTGCCCGCCCTGCTCGACCGCCGCCTGCGCGTGCCCCTGGTGGCGGCACCGATGTTCCTGGTGTCCACTCCGCAACTGGTGCTGGCCTGCTGCAAGGGCGGCATCGTCGGCAGCTTCCCGGCGCTGAACCAGCGCGAAAGCAGCGGCTTCAAGGCCTGGCTGGAGGAAATCGAAGCGGGCCTCGCCGCCGATCCCAAGGCGGCGCCCTATGCGGTGAATCTCATCGTCCACCACAGCAACCCGCGCCTGCAGGCGGACCTGGCGCTGTGCGTGGAGCATCGGGTGCCCATCGTCATCACCAGCCTGGGTGCCGTGCGCGAGGTAGTGGATGCGGTGCACAGCTATGGCGGACTGGTCTTCCACGACGTCACCACCCGCCGCCATGCCGAAAAGGCTGCGGAGGCCGGGGTCGACGGCCTGATCGCGGTTGCCGCCGGCGCTGGCGGCCATGCCGGTACCTGGAGTCCCTTCGCGCTGGTCGCGGAAATCCGCCAGTTCTTCGACAAGACCCTGCTGCTGGCCGGCTGCATCAACCACGGCCACGAGATTCTCGCCGCCCAGGTGCTCGGGGCCGACCTCGCCTATCTCGGCACGCGCTTCATCGCCACCCGCGAGAGCAATGCGTCCACCGACTACAAGCGGATGCTGCTCGAAGCCCGCGCCGCCGACATCATCCATACGCCCGCAGTGTCCGGCGTACCGGCCAGCTTCATGCGCCAGAGCCTGGAGGCCGCCGGCTTCGACCTGAAGCGCCTGACCGACAAGGCCGACATCAACTATGGCGAGAAGCTCAAGCCGGTGAGCGACGAGGCCAAGGCCTG
Organism: Pseudomonas sp. B1-22; assembly: GCF_050474425.1. NCBI lineage: Bacteria > Pseudomonadati > Pseudomonadota > Gammaproteobacteria > Pseudomonadales > Pseudomonadaceae > Pseudomonas > Pseudomonas sp. B1-22. Next base: position 7,653 of record NZ_JBCHVH010000004.1, read on the forward strand.
GAAGACCGTCTGGTCGGCCGGCCAGGGCGTAGGCAACATCCATGACCTGCCGTCCGTGGAGGAGCTCATCGCACGGCTCGACAACGAATACCGCCAGGCCCTGACCCGCAGCACGACGCTGCCCGGCCACCTGCTGGTCTGAGCAGCCCCACCGTCTGCCGATATGTGCATCGGGGCAACTTGTTGCCCCTCAATGGCGCTATTACGCTGTATCGATCTCACCACAGCCCGCTGACAAGGATGCCCCAATGGACCAAGCCCGTTTCAAGATCGTGTTCGACGGCACGCTGATGCCGCAGACGCCACTGGAAACCGCCAAGGAGAATCTCGCCCGCCTGTTCAAGAGCGACACGTCGAAGATCGACGCGCTGTTCAGCGGCAAACCCGTAGTCCTCAAGCGCGACCTCTCTGACGACGAAGCCGACAAGTACCTCCGCGCCCTGCATGGCGCAGGCGCCAACGCCCGCAAGGAAGCCGAGGAACGGGCGGGAGGCCTGAGCCTGGTCGAGACCGACGACCATCCCAGCGAAGCGACGGCTGCCAACCAGGCTCCCGCCGAAACGATCCGCGACGACCAGATGGCCTGCCCCAAATGCGGGCATGTACAGCTCAAGGCCAGCGACTGCGCCGCCTGCGGCATCATCATCGAGCGCTACCTCGCCCGCCAGACAGAGATGAACGCCAGCGCGGCGGCAACCGGCATGAGTGCATCGACCGCCTCCCCCTATGCGCCGCCGCAGGCCCACGTGGGTGATGAGCTGCCAGAGTTCGGCGAGCTCAGGCCCTTCACCACCGAGGGGCGTATCGGCCGGGTGCGCTACCTGGGCTGGAGCATGGCGCTGTTCCTGGTCGGCATTCCGATCTTCCTGCTGGTGGCCGGTGCCTTCGCCCTGTCCCAGACGCTGGGCATCCTGCTCGCGGCCGTCGTGTTCATCGCCTACGTGGTCGTCGGCATCATGATGGGCGTCCAGCGCCTGCACGATGTCGGCTGGTCGGGATGGCTGATGCTGCTCAACATCGTCCCGGTGGTCGGCAGCGTGTTCCCTCTGCTGATGATGCTGATCCCCGGCAACGACGGCGCCAACCGCTACGGTCCGCCGCCGCCGCCCAACAGCCGCGGCGTGGTGGCGCTGGCCTGGAGCATGGTGATCGTTCCGGTGGTGTTCGGTATCCTTGCCGCCATCGCGATTCCCAGTTACGAGCAGTACGTCGAGCGCAGCCATGCGGCCCAGTACCAGCAGGCCGAACCGGATGCCGCCGCCCCGGCCGAACCGTCCAGCGAGTTCAACAGCGGCGATACCGAAGGCGCGGACTCCGACGACGCCGGCAGCACCGACCAGTAATGCAACAACCCGTGGCGGGCGTGGTCGAACGCCACCCCGCCACAGAGACCTTTGAATGCCTCGTTTTGCCCTCATTACCGGCGCCTCCAGCGGCATCGGCCTGGCGCTGGCCGAAGCCCTCGCCCGGCGCGGCCAGGCGCTGATCCTGGTTGCCCGCCAGCGCGACGCGCTGGACAGCATCGCCTGTGAGCTGTCGCAACGCTTCGGCGTCGAGGTGCTGTTCCGCGTCTGCGATCTCTCCGAGCCGCTGCAGATCTCCGGCCTGCTCCACGAACTGGAGCAAAGCGGGCGGCAGATCGAGCTGCTGGTGAACAACGCCGGCATCGGCACCTCGGGCGCCTTCGTCGATCATGACTGGTCCGGCGAGCAGGAACTGCTGGAGCTCAACGTGCTCGCCGTGGCGCGCCTGTGTCACGGCATCGGCGCCATGATGGAGCGCAGCGGCGGCGGGCAGATTCTCAACGTCGCTTCAATGGCCGGATTGCTGCCCGGCCCGTGGATGAGCAGCTATTACGCCAGCAAGGCGTTCGTGCTGCACTTCTCCGAAGGCCTGCGCGAAGAGCTGAAAAAACGCGGCATCAAGGTCTCCGTACTCTGCCCCGGTCCCACCCGCACCGCGTTCTACCGCAACGCCGACATGCACCTGGGCAAGGTCGGCAACGACAAGCGGATCATGTCCCCGGAACAGGTCGCCTTTCTCACCGTGAAGGCCCTGCGCCGAGCGCCCGCCATCATCATTCCCGGCTGGCGCAACCGTCTGTTTGCCCAGGGTGTGCGACTGCTGCCGCGCTGGGTCATGCGCAAACTCGCCGGTCGGATCAACCGCATGGCGCTGGCCAGCTGAGGCGAACTCAGTCGGCCCGCACGGTGCGGCCGTCGGCCCACTCCCGCAATGCGGCCAACTCCTCCGCCATCACCACCGACAGCGGCGCCGTCCGCCGGATTTCCTCCAGCAGCAAGGACTGATCCACCGACTTCTGCCGTGCCTGGGCGGCATAAAAGGCGCCGACCACGGCCTGCTCGATCTCCGCGCCGGAAAAGCCCTCGGCGGCATCGGCCAGCGCGCCCGGCTCGAACTGCGCCACATCCAGTTCGCGGCGCGCGAGGTGGATGCGAAAGATGTCCATGCGTACATCGCGATCCGGCAGATCGACGAAGAACAGCTCGTCGAAGCGCCCCTTGCGCACCAGTTCCGGCGGCAGGCGGTCGATGGCATTGGCGGTGGCGACCATGAATACCGGCGCCTTGCGTTCGGACATCCAGGTCAGCAGGGTACCGAGCACACGCTGGCTGACCCCGTTGTCCTGGTCGCCGGTGGCCACGCCCTTCTCGATCTCGTCCGCCCAGAGCACGCAAGGCGACATGCTGTCAGCCAGGTGCAGCGCCTCGCGCAGGTTGCGCTCGGTCTCGCCGAAATACTTGTTGTACAGACTGCCGAAATCCAGACGCAGCAGCGGCAGGCCCCAGAGCCCGGCGACAGCCTTCGCCGCGAGGCTCTTGCCGCCGCCCTGCACGCCGACCAGCAGCACGCCCTTGGGCAGGTCTTTCTCCTTGCCCTCGGTGAAGGCGCCCTGCCGCTCGCCGAGCCAGCGCTTGAGGTTCGCCAGCCCGCCCACTTCGGCGAAGCGCGCAGTGTCGTGCTCGAAGCTGAGCACGCCATCCAGGTTGAGCAGCTCGAATTTGGTGCGATTGAGTTCCGGCAAGTCTTCCTGGGTGATCGCACCGTCGTTGCAGATCACGCCCCGCGCCAGCAAACGGGCCTCGCCGTGGCTCAGGCCACGCAGGTTCTTCACCACCTGGCGCAGGGTGCGATTGTCAGTGCGCACGCGCGCTCCGCTGTTGCGCTCGCTCCAGCGCGCGGCCTCCTCGCGGACGATGCCCACCAGTTCGTCCTCGGAGGGCAGCGACAGTGCGAAACGCGCGGCGAAACGCTGGATCTCCGCGGGCAGCTTCAGCGCATGGGAGACCAGTATCACCGTGGGCTTGAACGTCCCTTCGGCCATGGCGATCTCCTTGAGCAGGCGGACCGCGCGGGGACTCTCATTGAGATAGGGATGCAGGTCGCAGAGCACGTAGAGGGTCGGCTGCGGATCGGCCTTGATCAGCCGCAGTGCGGTTTCCGCCTCTCGGCTGTCGCCCTCTCCCTGCGGCTCGCCGCCGAATCCCAGGCGCTGCAGGCCCTCGGTCGCCGACCACAGCCGCAGGTCGAGCCCACGGCGCACCGCAAGGCCGGTCAGGGTCTCCAGCACCCTTGGCTCGTCCCAGGACTCGATCACGATCAGCTTGACCCTGGAATCGAGCACCAGGCCCAGATCATGGATGTCGTTCTGCACGCTGGCTCCTTGCGAATACCGCCGCGAGTCTGGGCGGTGCGGGTCACGGCCGCTAAACTCCTGTTCCAGCCAACCAGATCGGAGGAACGTCCGTGGACTGTTTGTTCTGCAAGATCGTCGCCGGGGAGATTCCCGCGCGCAAGCTCTATGAAGATGACCAGGTGATAGCCTTCCATGACATCGGCCCGCAGGCGCCGGTGCACTTCCTGGTGGTTCCCAAGAAACACATCGCCACCCTCAACGACCTGCAGGAAGCGGACAAGCCGCTGGCCGGCCATATCCTCTTCACCGCCCAGCGCCTGGCGAAGGAATTGGCCTGCGACGAAGGCTTCCGTGTGGTGATGAACTGCAATGACCTGGGCGGACAGACCGTGCATCACATCCACATGCATGTGCTCGGCCAGCGTCAGATGCATTGGCCGCCGGGCTAGTAACCGGCTACCGGGACTCTTTGCGCGCACCACGGCAAGACCTGTCATCCGCCATCCGGTAAACTGCCGGGCGAATGTTCTTACCGGAGGTGCGCCATGTCCGCCGACCGTCACTACTCCCCCGCCGACCGCTTCCTGCTGCAGGCCGATGCCGCCTTGCGTACCCTGCTGCCCTTCAGCGGTCACCCCGGGCGCCCGTCACCTGCCATCGTCCAGCCGGACGCCGAGCTCAGCGAAACCGATGCCCGCCACGTCGCCGGGCTGATGCGCATCAATCACACCGGTGAAGTCTGCGCCCAGGCGCTGTACCAGGGCCAGGCGCTGACCGCCAAGCTGCCGAAAGTGCGCAAGGCCATGGAAGCCGCCGCCGACGAAGAAGTCGATCACCTGGCCTGGTGCGAACAGCGCATCCGCGAACTGGGCAGCCGCCCGAGCCTGCTCAACCCGCTGTTCTACGGCCTGTCGTTCGGCGTCGGCGCCGCCGCCGGCCTGATCAGCGACCGCGTCAGCCTCGGCTTCGTCGCCGCCACCGAGGACCAGGTGTGCAAGCACCTCGACGAACACCTGACGGAGATTCCCGCCGAGGACCAGAAGTCCCGCGCCATCCTGGAACAGATGCGTTCCGATGAACAGCACCACGCCACCAGCGCCATCGAGGCCGGCGGCCTGCGCTTCCCGGCGCCGGTGAAGTTCGGCATGACCCTGCTGTCGAAGGTGATGACCAAGTCCACCTACCGGATCTGAACCGGCCAGAAACGAAAAAGGGCGCCCACCGGGCGCCCTTTTTCGTTTCCACTATCGAGCGTTACGAACGCAGGAGAGACAAGGCGAAAAGCCGTATCTCCCAGCGCAGTCGCCCGATCAGCGCGGCATGTTGCGCGCGTAGAAGATTTCCAGCATCTCATGACGCACACGCTCTTCCACCTGCTTGCGCTGCTCGGGCGACAGGTTGCGGGTCGCATCGCCGAACAGGTAGTTATCCAGGTCGAATTCCTTGAGCAGCATCTTGGTGTGGAACATGTTCTCCTGGTACACGTTCACGTCGGTCATTTGATAGGCCTCGTACGTGTCGTCGGAGAGATAGTTCTGGATCGAGTTGATCTCGTGGTCGATGAAGTGCTTCTTGCCTTCCACGTCGCGGGTGAAGCCACGTACGCGGTAATCCACGGTGACGATGTCCGAGTCGAACTGGTGGATCAGGTAGTTGAGCGCCTTGAGCGGCGAGATGACGCCGCAGGTCGACACATCGATGTCCACCCGGAAGGTCGCAATGCCTTCCACCGGATGGATCTCCGGATAGGTGTGCACGGTGATGTGGCTCTTGTCGAGGTGCGCCAGGATGGTTTCCGGTAGCGGCCCCGGGGATTCCTCGATCTGGCTGTCGGTCGGGGTGACCGGCTGCTCGGAGATCAGGATGGTCACGCTGGCGCCTTGCGGATCGTAGTCCTGACGCGCGATGTTCAGGATGTTTGCGCCAATGATGTCGACAACATCGGTGAGGATCTGCGTGAGACGTTCGGCATCGTACTCTTCGTCGATGTACTGCACGTAGGCCTGCTGGTCTTCAGGCGTCTCGGCATAGCAGATGTCATAGATGTTGAAGCTCAAGGTCTTCGTCAGGTTGTTGAACCCGTGGAGCTTGAGTTTGCTTTTCACCGTGGGAACTCTCTTCAATGCGGCTCTGCCGCGTGGTTGAGCATGCCCGTCAGATGCGTACGGCGCACCTGCGTAGGACGGTTTACACCTCTTCGCGATGGCGATTGTGGTTGCTTGGTTTCGGGCCGGAGGGCCCGGAAAAAAGGTGGCGCATTATGCAGAGGTCAGGCGACCTCTGCCAGAGTTTGCGCACCCTTGATGATGAAAGGATGAAGCTGGCTGTCAGCCGAGTTCGACGATCTCGTAGTCGTGAGTGATCTCGACGCCGGCGCGGCCGAGCATGATCGAGGCGGAGCAGTACTTCTCGGCCGACAGCTCGACCGCACGCTTGACCTGCGCTTCCTTCAGCCCACGGCCCTTGACCACGAAGTGCACGTGGATCTTGGTGAATACCTTCGGGTCTTCGCTGGCGCGCTCGGCTTCGAGGAAGGCCTCGCAGCTTTCTACCGGCTGGCGGCCCTTCTTCAGGATGCTCACCACGTCGAAGTTGGTGCAGCCGCCCAGGCCAAGCAGCAGCATTTCCATCGGGCGCACGCCCAGATTGCGACCACCGGCATCCGGCGGACCGTCCATCACCACCACGTGGCCGCTGCCGGACTCGCCGAGAAACATCGCTTCGCCAGCCCACTGGATTCGCGCTTTCATTGAGAAGAACTCCGCCGAAAAAAGGGGCGCCAGCTTATCACAGCCCTTTCCACCGCCCAGGGGAGGCGCCGGCTGTTAGCTGTGTCTCAATTCGGCGAGGCCTACAGACATTTATCACTTAAGCTGGCGCCATTTTACTGGCACACTCTCGGAAATTGTCCCGACGAATGTTCCGGTTTTCCCATTGTTGGTAACACGTCGTCTGTTAATCTCTTGCCCGATTACCTACAGGCAAGTCATTGCACCAAGGGACAATCTTGCCGCCCTGGGGATCGAGGGGGATCAGCCAGGGACATGCGGCGCCACTACTCATACTGAATAAAAAATCATTAGACGCCTGTTGTGCAAAGGCCACTCTTTTACTTTCCGGGACTCGGGCATGGTAGCTATTACCCTTACACCCAAAATCAAGAACCTCGACAAGCTTCTCGCGCACTGCCACCGCCGCCGCTTCACCGCCAAGAGCACCATCATCTACGCCGGGGATCGCTGCGAGAGCCTGTTCTTCATCATCAAGGGGTCGGTCACCGTCCTGATCGAGGACGACGATGGTCGCGAGATGATCATCGGCTATCTCAACACCGGCGACTTCTTCGGGGAGATGGGGCTCTTCGAGAAGGAAGGCAGCGCCAGCCAGGAGCGCAGCGCCTGGGTCCGCGCCAAGACCGAGTGCGAAGTCGCCGAGATCAGCTATGCCAAGTTCCGTGAACTGAGCCAGCAGGACCCGGAGATTCTCTTCACCCTCGGCAGCCAGATGGCCGACCGCCTGCGCAAGACCACCCGCAAGGTCGGCGACCTGGCCTTCCTCGACGTCACCGGCCGTGTCGCCCGTACCCTGCTGGACCTGTGCCAGCAACCGGACGCCATGACCCACCCGGACGGCATGCAGATCAAGATCACCCGCCAGGAAATCGGCCGCATCGTCGGCTGCTCCCGCGAGATGGTCGGCCGCGTGCTCAAGAGCCTGGAGGAACAGGGTCTGGTGCACGTGAAGGGCAAGACCATGGTGGTCTTCGGCACTCGCTGAGATTTCCGTGGATGCAAAAAAGCCGGCAATCGCCGGCTTTTTTGTGTCCGCAGGAACGATCAGTCCGGATCGGCGCCCAGCTTGACCTTGCCCTGTTCGGGGAAGAACAGGCGCTTGAGCTCGGTACCCGGCTCCTCGGCACGCATGAAGGCTTCGCCCACCAGGAAGCCGAACACGTCGCTGACTTCCATCAGCTCGACGTCGGCGCGGTTGAGGATGCCGCTCTCGGTGATCACCATGCGGTCGCGCGGGATTTCCGGCAGCAGGTCGAGGGTGGTTTCCAGGCTCACCTCGAAGGTGTGCAGGTTGCGGTTGTTGATACCCACCAGCGGAGTGTCCAGGGTCTTCAGCGCACGCTCCAGTTCCGGGGCATCGTGCACCTCCACCAGCACGTCGAGGCCGACGTCCTTGGCCACCGAGGCCAGCTCAGCCATGCGCGCATCGTCCAGCGCCGAGACGATCAGCAGAATGCAGTCGGCGCCAATGGCACGGGCTTCAACCACCTGGTACGGATCGATCATGAAGTCCTTGCGGATCACCGGCAGCTTGCACGCGGCACGGGCTTCCTTGAGGTAGGCATCGCTACCCAGGAAGAAGTCCACGTCGGTCAGCACGGACAGGCAGGCTGCGCCGCCTTCCTGATAGCTGCGGGCGATATCGGCCGGGTCGAAATTCTCGCGCAGGACGCCCTTGCTCGGCGAAGCCTTCTTCACTTCGGCGATGACCGCCGGCTCGCGGCGCTTGGCGCGCTCCAGCAGGGCATTGGCGAAACCGCGCGGGGCGTCAGCGGCGCGCGCCAGCTGCTCGAGCTCGGCGATGCTGACGCGGGTGCGGCGTTCGGCGACTTCTTCGGCCTTGCGGGCCAGGATCTTCTGCAGAACCGTCGGCACACTCACTGTGCGTTCTCCTCTCGGTAAACGGCGGTGAAGGCCGCCAGCTCTTCCATCTTCTCCCGCGCCAGCCCCGTGTGCAGGGCGTCGTGGGCCAGTTGTATGCCTTCGTGCAGGCTGGTGGCCAGGTCCGCGGCGTAGAGCGCGGCGCCGGCGTTGAGCACGATCAGCTCGGCAGCCTTCTGCCCGGCTTCGGTCTTGCGCCGACCGAGGGCGTCACGGATCAGCTCCAGCGACTGCTGTGGGCTGTCCACGGTCAGGCCGATCAGGCTCTGGCTCTTGATGCCGAAGTCTTCCGGCTGCACTTCGTATTCGCTGACCACGCCGTCCTTCAGCTCGGCGACATGGGTCGGCGCGGCGAGGCTGAACTCGTCCAGGCCGTCGCGGGAATGCACCACCAGGATGTGCTCGCTGCCCAGGCGCTTGAGCACCTCGGCCAGCGGGCGGCACAGCGCCTGGCTGAACACACCGACCACCTGGTGCTTCACGCCGGCCGGATTGGTCAGCGGGCCGAGCATGTTGAACAGGGTACGCAGCCCCAGCTCGCGGCGCGGCGCGGCGGCGTGCTTCATGGCCTTGTGGTGGACCTGGGCGAACATGAAGCCGACGCCGACGGTCTCGATGCAGCGCTTCACCTGAACCGGCTTGAGGTCCAGGTAGATGCCGGCGGCTTCCAGCAGGTCGGCGCTGCCACTCTTGCCGGAGACTGCGCGGTTACCGTGCTTGGCGACCTTGCCACCCGCCGCGGCGACCACGAAGGCAGCCGCCGAGGACACGTTGAAGATGTTGGCGCCGTCGCCACCGGTGCCGACCACGTCGACCACGTGCTTCAGGCTATCCAGTTCGACCTGGTCGGCCAGCTCGCGCATCACAGAAACGGCGCCGACGATCTCGTCGATGGTCTCGCTCTTCATCCGCATGCCCATGAGGAAGGCGCCGATCTGCGCGTCGGTGCACTGCCCGGTCATGATCTCGCGCATGACGTCCTGCATTTCCTCGGTAGTCAGGTCCAGCTGGTTGACCACACGGCCGAGGGCTTCCTTGATGTTCATGCGCGCACCCCACCGGTCTGCTTGAGGAAGTTGGCCAGCATTTCATGGCCCTGTTCGGAGAGGATCGACTCCGGGTGGAACTGCACGCCCTCGACGTTCAGCGTCTTGTGCCGCAGGCCCATGATCTCGTCGACCGAGCCGTCCTCCAGCGCAGTCCAGGCGGTGATCTCCAGGCAGTCGGGCAGCGTCTCGCGCTTGACCACCAGGGAGTGGTAGCGGGTCTGGGTCAGCGGATTGTTCAGGCCGGCGAATACGCCCAGGTCCTTGTGGAACACCGGGCTGACCTTGCCGTGCATGACCTGGCGAGCCCGCACCACATCGCCACCGAAGGCCTGGCCGATGGACTGGTGGCCCAGGCACACGCCCAGCAGCGGCAGCTTGCCGGCGAAGCGTTCGATGACTTCCAGGGACACGCCCGCCTCGTTCGGCGTGCACGGACCGGGGGACAGGACGATGCGTTCGGGATTGAGCGCGGCGATCTGGTCGACGCTCAGTTCATCGTTACGAATAACGTGGATGTCGGCCTTCAACTCGGCGAAGTACTGCACCAGGTTGTAGGTGAAGGAGTCGTAGTTATCGATCATCAGCAGCATGTCTGCTCGAACCTCATGATTGCACTGCTTTCGGATCGCGCCATCGTCGACACCCGTTGCGGCCTCGCAGGCTGCGCGAATCTGGCAATTATGCCAGCGGATGGGGGAAATGGACGCGTAAGAAGAGACCGGCGCTATGCCGGGAAAGAAGGAATCAGGCGCGCCAGCGCCAACGGGCGAATGCCTTGAGGAGGGAGGTGATGATGCGGCTGCGGTGGATCACGGTTGCGGTCTCGCCTAGCGATGCCCGAACAGTAGCCCAAGGCCGGGCGCCAGCGCAATACGCACGGCGTGCCTGCCGACGATTCGGTAGCACAGACGATCTCTGCGCAGGATGAAGGGGCTTTTGATTTTGTAGGAGCGGACTCCGTCCGCGATGAGCCGCGCGCACGACCAGATCGCGGACGGAGTCCGCTCCGACGGAAAAGAAAAGCCCCGCCGAAGCGGGGCCTTTTCAACGAGCAGGCAACTCAATCGCGGCCATGCACCTTGGCGGTGTGCTCGGCCAGCGCCACAGCGCGGAACATCGCGCGGCGCTTGTTGATGGTTTCTTCCCACTCCGCCGCCGGCACCGAGTCGGCGACGATGCCGCCACCGGCCTGCACATGCAGTTCGCCGTTCTTGATCACCGCGGTGCGGATGGCGATGGCGGTGTCCATGTTGCCGTTCCAGGCCAGGTAACCCACAGCGCCGCCGTAGACACCCCGCTTGACCGGCTCCAGCTCGTCGATGATCTCCATGGCACGGATCTTCGGCGCACCGGACAGGGTGCCGGCCGGCAGGATGGCGCGCAGGGCGTCCATTGCGCTCATGCCGTCCTTCAGCTGGCCGTTCACGTTGGAGACGATGTGCATGACGTTGGAGTAGCGCTCGATCACCATCTGCTCGGTGACCTTCACGCTGCCAGTCTGCGACACGCGGCCGACATCGTTGCGACCCAGGTCAATGAGCATCAGGTGCTCGGCGATTTCCTTGGCGTCGGAGAGCAGGTCTTCTTCCAGCGCGCGGTCGGCCTCTTCGGTGGCGCCACGCGGGCGGGTGCCAGCGATGGGGCGCACGGTGACTTCGCCGTCCTCGACGCGCACCAGCACTTCCGGCGAGCTGCCGACGACGTGGAAGTCGCCGAAGTTGAAGAAGTACATGTAGGGCGTCGGGTTGAAGCAGCGCAGCGCGCGGTACAGGTCGATCGGCGCGGCGGCGAAGTCGATGGACATGCGCTGCGACGGCACCACCTGCATGCAGTCGCCGGCCAGGATGTACTCCTTGATGGTGCCGACGGCACGCTCGTAGTCCTCGCGGGTGAAGCTGGCGCGGAACTGCGGCTCCGGCGCGTTCACCGCGCTGAAGTCCAGGCCGCGGCGCGGGGTGATCGGCTGGCGCAGGCGCTCCAGCAGTTCTTCCAGCTGGGCCAGGCCCTGGTCGTAGGCGTCGGCCTGGGCCGGATCGGCGAGGACGATGGCGTGCATCTTGCCGGCAAGGTTGTCGAACACGACCACCGCGTCGGACACCATCAGCAGGATGTCGGGGTTGTTCAGCGGATCGGGGTTCGGGCACTGCGCCAGGCGCTGCTCGACGTAGCGCACGCAGTCATAGCCGAAGTAGCCGACCAGGCCGCCGTTGAAGCGCGGCAGACCGGCGAGGGTCGGCACGCGGTAGCGCTCCTTGAACTCCTCGACGAAGGCCAGCGGGTCGGCGCATTCGAAGCTCTCGGTCTCGACGCCGTCGACCTTGATGCTCGCCTGGTGGCCGTACACACGCAGCACGGTGCGGCTGGGCAGGCCGATGATGGAGTAGCGACCCCACTTCTCACCGCCCTGCACGGATTCGAGCAGGTAGGTGTTGGGGCCGTCGGCCAGCTTCAGGTAGATCGACAGCGGGGTATCGAAGTCGGCCAGGGTTTCGCAGGTCAGCGGGATGCGGTTGTAGCCTTCGGCGGCCAGGCGCTGGAATTCTTCGCGGGTCATGATCAGCCTCGTAACAGGAGCCTGTTTCGCACAGTGCGGGTCTGCCGGCACGCAGCGGGGATTCAACAGGCTCTGAGGGGAAAACGGTATCGGTTGCACACACGCGCCGGGCGTACCGGCCAAAGGATGTCAGGCGCGCCAGCGCCAGCGGGCCAGGGCCTTGATGACCTTCATCCAGAGTGTGTGGGGAGCCGTTTCCACGATGCTGTCTCGCTGGGCGGGAGTTGAGGCGGAGTCGGGCAACACTATCGCTTTGCCCGAATCGAAGCAAGGCAGCAGATGGCGCAGGTCATCGAGCACCAGCGTCGGGGTTTCCTCGGCGATGGGGCGGCCATGGTTGTAGCCGTAGCTCAGGCCCACGCTGCGCACGCCGGCGGCCTTGGCGGCGAGGATGTCGTTGCGCGAGTCGCCGACGAACAGGGATTGCTCCGCCGACACGCCGGCCATCTTCATCACGAACAGCAGCGCGGCCGGGTCGGGCTTTTGCTGCGGCAGGGTGTCGCCGCCGATGATCCAGCGGAAGAACTTGCCCAGCTTCATCTCGTCCAGCAGCGGGCCGACGAAGCGCTCGGGCTTGTTGGTGATCAGCGCCAGCTCGACGCCGCGCTTCTTCAGCCACTTCAGGGTCTCGATGACGCCGGGGTAGACCACGGTCAACGCATGACTGTCGGCGTAGAAGTCCATGAACAGTTCGAGGGCGCGCTCGGTGTCTTCCTCGCTGACGTCAGCGTGTTCGATGTCACCCGCCAGGGCCCGACGCACCAGCACCCGCGCGCCGTTGCCGACCCAGTGGCGCACGGCGTCCAGGCCGGCCGGCTGGCGCCCGAGCGCCAGCAGCATCTTGTCCACCGCCGCGGCAAGGTCGGGGACCGAGTCCACCAGGGTGCCGTCCAGGTCGAACATCACCAGACGCGGCAGCCCGGCGAACGGCAGCTGTGCGGCACTCATCACTTGCGCGCCTGCGCCAGCTCGGCGTGCATGGCGCGGATGACCTCGGCGTAGTCCGGTGCGTTGAAGATGGCGGAGCCGGCGACGAAGGTGTCGGCGCCCGCTTCGGCGATCTCGCGGATGTTCTTCACGTTCACCCCGCCGTCGATCTCCAGGCGGATGTCACGGCCGGAGGCGTCGATCAGCGCACGGGCTTCGCGCAGCTTGTCGAGGGTGCCGGGGATGAACTTCTGCCCGCCGAAGCCGGGGTTGACGCTCATCAGCAGGACCATGTCGATCTTGTCCATCACGTACTTGAGCGCGTCCAGCGAGGTGGCCGGGTTGAACACCAGACCGGCCTTGCAGCCGCCGTCCTTGATCAGTTGCAGGGAGCGGTCGATGTGCTGCGAGGCTTCCGGGTGGAAGGTGATGTAGGTGGCGCCAGCTTCGATGAAGTCGCCGATGATGCGATCCACCGGGGAGACCATCAGGTGCACGTCGATGGGCGCAGTGACGCCGTACTTGCGCAGGGCCGTGCAGACCATCGGGCCGATGGTCAGGTTCGGCACGTAATGGTTGTCCATCACGTCGAAGTGAACGATGTCGGCGCCGGCAGCGAGCACCTTGTCCACATCCTCGCCCAGGCGGGCGAAGTCGGCGGAAAGGATCGACGGAGCGATGGCGTAGGGTTGCATGGCGCACCTCTGTGGGCGGGAATCACGGATGGCGCGCATTGTAGCCGCTCAGGCGGCTCGAAGGGGATTCGACCGATGGCCGATACGGAAGTGCGGAATAGAGAGGCAAAAAAAATCGCGGATCGATCCCGCTCCTGTGGGTGAGCACAGGGACGAAACCGTCCGCGAAATACTGTGGATCAGGCAGTCGGTGCGGTACGCATCTTCTCGCTGCGGCCGCGCAGCCACTCGAGGGTCAGCAGGAGCAGGACGGAGAAACCGATCAGCAGGGTCGCCGCGGCGGCGATGGTCGGGCTGAGGTTCTCGCGGATGCCGCTGAACATCTGGCGCGGAAGGGTCGCCTGCTCGGGACCGGCGAGGAACAGGGTCACCACTACTTCATCGAAGGAGGTGGCGAAGGCGAACAGCGCACCGGAGATCACGCCGGGAGCGATCAGCGGCAGGGTGACCTTGAAGAAGGTCAGCACCGGCGGCGCGCCCAGGCTGGCGGCAGCGCGCACCAGGTTGTGGTTGAAGCCCTGCAGGGTCGCCGACACGGTAATGATGACGAACGGTACACCCAGCACCGCGTGGACGATGATCAGCGAGATGTAGCTGTTGCCCAGGCCCAGCGGCGCGAAGAACAGGTAGCTCGCCACGCCGATGATCACCACCGGCACCACCATCGGCGAGATCACCAGGCTCATCACCAGGGCCTTGCCGCGGAACTCGCCACGGGTCAGACCGATGGAGGCCAGGGTACCGAAGACCATGGCCAGCACGGTGGCCGCCGGGGCGACGATCATGCTGTTGGTCAGCGAACGCATCCACTCGGCGGAGTTGAAGAAGTCGGCATACCAGCGCAGGGAGAAGCCCTGCAGCGGGTAGACCAGGAAGGTGCCGGAGTTGAACGACAGCGGCACGATCACCAGCACCGGCAGCACCAGGAACAGCAGCACCAGGCCGCAGAGGATGCGCAGGGTGTAGAACCACACGCGCTCGACCGGGGACATGTAAGGACTCAGCATCTTCTTATTCTCCTCAGCCCAGACGCAGGCGGCTTGCGCCCACCAGCCAGCCGTAGATCACGTAGAGCACCAGGGTGGCGAACAGCAACAGGCCGCCCAGGGCCGTGGCCATGCCCCAGTTGATGGTGGTGTTGGTGTAGAAGGCGACGAAGTAGCTGACCATCTGGTCGTTCGGGCTGCCCAGCAGGGCCGGGGTGATGTAGTAGCCAATCGACAGGATGAACACCAGCAGGCAACCGGCGCCGACACCGGCCACGGTCTGTGGGAAGTAGACCTTCCAGAAGCTGGAGAACGGGTGGCAGCCCAGCGAAATCGCGGCGCGCATGTAGCTGGGGGAAATGCCCTTCATCACGCTGTAGATCGGCAGGATCATGAACGGCAGCATGATGTGCACCATGGAGATGTACACGCCGGTGCGGTTGAACACCAGCTGCAGCGGCTGGTCGATCAGACCCATCTTCAGCAGCGCGCCGTTGATCAGGCCGCCGGACTGCAGCAGCACGATCCATGCGGCGACGCGCACCAGGATCGAGGTCCAGAACGGCAGCAGCACCAGGATCATCAGCAGATTGGACTTGCGGGTCGGCAGGGTCGCCAGCAGGTAGGCCAGCGGATAGGCCAGCAGCAGGCAGATCACGGTGATCACCGCGCCCATCCAGAAGGTACGGGCGAAGATGTCCAGGTAGATCGACTGGTCGGGCGTGGCGCGGGCCAGCTCACCGAGGTCGTCGATGCGGTGATCGAGCGCCGCCAGCAGGTAATAGGGGGTGACGTGGCTGGCGTTGCGGCGGATCGCCTGCCAGTAGGCCGGGTCGCCCCAGCGCTCGTCGAGGCCTTCCATCGCGTCCTTGTACGACGCTGGCTGCTCCTTGAACGGCAGCGCGCGAGCAGTCTTGGACAGCAGGCTGCGGTAGCCGGCCAGCTCCATGTTCAGGCGCTTGGAGAGGTCGCCGAGGGTCTGGTTCTTGCGCGCGGCGACCAGGTCTTCGCTCAGCGCCTTGTACACCGCATCCGAGGGCAGCGACTTGCCGTCCCATTCGGAAATGGCGTTGACGGTCAACGGCATCGCGCCGACGACCTCGGGGTTGTTCACGCTCTTGTAGAGCAGCGCCGCGATGGGCACCAGGAAGGTCAGCAGGAGGAAGACCAGCAGCGGCAGGATCAGTGCCTGGGACTTCAGACGGTTCATCCGCTCCGCACGCGCCAGGCGCTGCTTGAGGGTGGTGGTGCCGGCGACCTCGTTCAAGGACACTGCGGTGGCCATAGCGAACTCCGGTAAAACAGGCCGCCCGGGAGCGGCCAAGGTGTGGTGTCAGGAGGAGCCGCCGCGAGGGGGAGCGGCGGTTCCGGTCCGTCGCGGCTCGGGCGGCCGCGGCGGTTTGGCACTGCTACTTATTTAGCGGCCCAGGCGTTGAAGCGCTGCTCCAGCTGCTCGCCGTAGTCAGCCCAGAAGGTCACGTCCATGCCCACCTGGCCCTGCATGTTTTCCGGGGTGGTCGGCATGTTGTGCAGCAGATCCTTGCTCAGCAGCGGTACGGCGTTCTTGTTCACCGGACCGTAGGCGATGTTCTCGGCGTAGGTCTTCTGCTGCTCGGGCTTGACCGAGAAGGCGATGAACTTGAGGCTTTCCTCGACCTTCTTGGCGCCTTTCGGGATGGCCCAGGCGTCGAAGTCGTAGATGCCGCCGTTCCAGACGATCTTCAGGTTGCTCTCCTTCTGCACGGCGGCGATGCGGCCGTTGTAGGCGGAGCTCATGACCACGTCGCCGGAAGCGAGGTACTGCGGCGGCTGGGCGCCGGCTTCCCACCACTGGATGCTCGGCTTGATCTCGTCGAGTTTCTTGAAGGCGCGGTCCTGGCCTTCCTTGGTGGCCAGAACCTTGTAGACGTCCTTGGGCGCGACGCCGTCGGCCATCAGGGCGAATTCCAGAGTGTACTTGGCGCCCTTGCGCAGGCCGCGCTTGCCCGGGAATTTCTTGGTGTCCCAGAAATCGGCCCAGCTGGTCGGTGCAGTCTTCAGTTTGTCGGCGTTGTAGGCCAGGACGGTGGACCACACGAAGAAGCCAACGCCGCAGTTGCTCACGGCACCCGGAACGTAGTCGTCGGCCTTGCCGAGGATGGCCGGGTCGATGGTTTCGAACAGGCCTTCGTCACAGCCACGGGCCAGCTCCGGCGATTCCACTTCCACCAGGTCCCAGGAGACGCTGTTGGTGTCGACCATGGCCTTCACCTTGGCCATCTCGCCGTTGTATTCGCCCGCCACGATCTTGTCGCCGGTGGACTTCTGGTAGGGCTCGTAGAACGCCTTCACCTGGGCGTTCTTGTTAGCGCCGCCGAAGGACACCACGGTCAGGTCGGTGGCGGCCATGGACTGGGCCGCGCAGGCCAGGCCGACGCTCAGTACCGCGAGTTTCAGGCCCGATGCTTTCAGGGACTTCGACATTATTGTTCTCTCCACAGTGTGCAGGTTTGTTTTTCTTGGATGCATCAGGCCCGGGAGTGGCCGGGCCTTGGTGTCACGCCGCCGGCAGAGGATCGAGCGCGCGGACGTGCTCGACGGCCCAGCCCAGCGGTACTACGTCGCCAACGCCCAGTGCCGGGTCGAGCTCGGCGATCGGCTGCTTGACGAAGAAATCGGTACGGCCGCACACCTCCAGGCGGATGCGCACGTGGTCGCCCAGGTAGATGAACTCGGCGACGCGGCCGGAGAAACGGTTCGCGCAGTTTTCGCTGTGCCCGTTCAGGCGCACGCGCTCGGGGCGGATCGACAGGCTGACGGTGTCGCCGACGTTGCCGACATTGACCGCCAGGGCCTCGACCTTCTCGCCACGGGCCAGGGCCACGGTGCAGCGGTCGCCATTGCGCGCCTGCAGCTGGCCGGCGATGCGGTTGTTCTCGCCGATGAAGTTGGCCACGAAGGAGTTGCGCGGGTGCTCGTAGAGCTCGGCCGGCGGGGCGATCTGCTGGATCTCGCCCTGGTGGAACACGGCCACGCGGTCGGACATGGTCAGGGCTTCGCCCTGGTCGTGGGTCACGTAGACCACGGTCACGCCCAGGCGCTGGTGGATGTGCTTGATCTCCATCTGCATGTGCTCGCGCAGCTGCTTGTCGAGCGCACCCAGGGGTTCGTCCATCAGCACCAGCTGCGGCTCGAAGACCAGCGCGCGGGCCAGGGCCACGCGCTGCTGCTGGCCACCGGAGAGCTGGGCGGGATAGCGACCGGCGAAGCTGTCGAGCTGGACCATGGACAGGGCGCGCTTCACGCGCTCGCTGACGTCGGTCTTGCTCATGCCGCGCACGGACAGCGGGAAGGCCAGGTTCTCGGCCACGGTCATGTGCGGGAACAGGGCATAGTTCTGGAACACCATGCCGATGTCGCGCTTGTGCGGGGGGACGTTGTTGATGGCGCGGCCGGCGAGCTGGATTTCACCGGCAGTGGGGGTTTCGAAACCGGCCAGCATCATCAGGCTGGTGGTCTTGCCGGAACCGGACGGCCCCAGCAGCGTCAGGAATTCGCCTTTGCGAATGTCCAGATTGAGGTCCTTCACGATGAGGGATTCGCCGTCGTAGCTCTTCTGCACACCACGGAAGCTCACCAGCACATCGTTTGCCTGATTCTCGGCCATAACCGCACCTTTGTTTTTTTGTAAATGCCGTTGATCTCAAGCCTAGAGAAGCTGGACCTGCACGCAAATCGGGCGGTATGAGAGATTGCTATAAGGCTTAGAGAGGATGCTTTGTAGGGCGATCCCTACAAAGCATGGGGACATGAGTTGCCGGCCGGACGTGGGCCGGCAACTGCTGCGTCAGCGCTTGGCCCAGGCCTGGAAGCGCTTCTCCAGGGCATCGCCGTGCTCAGCCCAGAACGCCACGTTCATGCCCACGGCGTTGGCGATGTTCTGCGGCGCGGTGGGCAGGTTGGCGGCGACGTCCGGCGCCAGCAGTTCCACCGCCTTGCGGTTGGTCGGGCCGTAGGCGATGTTCTCGGCGAAGGCTTTCTGCTGCGGCGGCTGGCTGGCGAAGTGAACGAACTGCTCGGCCAGTTCCTTCTTGAACACGCCCGAAGGCAGCGCCCAGAAGTCGAAATCGTAGATGCCGCCGGCCCAGACCATGCGGAAGCCTTTCTGCTCGGCCTGCGCGGCGGCGATCCGACCGTTGTAGGCGGAGCTCATCACCACCGTGCCGTCGGCCAGATCGCGTACCGGGTCCTGGCCGGACTTCCACCAGTTGATGTTCGGCTTGAGTTCGTCGAGCTTGCGGAAGGCACGGTCGACGCCCTCCTCGGTGGCCAGCACCTTGTAGACGTCCTTGGGCGCGACGCCGTCGGCCATCAGGGCGAATTCCAGGCTGTATTTGGCGCCCCAGCGCAGGCCGCGCTTGCCGGGATATTTCTTCACGTCCCAGAAGTCCGCCCAACTGGTCGGAGTGCCTTGCAGCTTGTTCTGGTTGTAGGCCAGCAGGGTGGTCCAGACGAAGATGCCGACGCCGCAGGGCTGCACCGCGCCGGGGACGAAGTCGGCGGCGTTGCCGACCGTCTTGGCGTCGAGCTTCATGAACAGCCCTTCCTCGCAGCCGCGGGCGAGTTCGGGTGCCTCGACTTCCACCACGTCCCAGGACACATGGCTGATCTCCACCATGCGCTTGAGCTTGGCCAGGTCGCCGTTGTAGGAGCCGTGCACGACCGCATTGTCGGTGGCCGTCTTGAAAGGTTTGTAGAAGGCCGCTTCCTGGGCTTCCTTGTTGGCGCCGCCAAAGGAAATCACCGTGACATAGTCCGCCAGCGCCGGCAGCGCGACGCTCCCCAGCAGGCCGAACAGCAGCCCTCCCCTTACCGCTCGCAACATCGTCTTCTCCTTATTCTCACGACGTACCGCATGAAGCGGGCAATCATTCCCTGCCTCACGCCCGCTAGATAGACGGCTTCTTACAGAAATCGGACACGTCGCACAGAGTGAAGGGAAAATTCGGCAAGCAAGCTGCTACAGATCAAACAGAGCCGGCTCAGAGGAGCTTGTGCTCCATGGCGTAGCGCACCAGGTCCGCCACCGAGTTGGCGTTGAGCTTCTGCATCAGCCGCGCCTTGTGGGTGCTGATGGTCTTGCTGCTGACTGCCAGTTGCTGGGCGATCTCGTTGACGCCCTCACCCTGCACCAGGCGCTCGAACACCGAGAACTCGCGTTCGGAGAGCAGCGCATGGGGCGGCCGCGAGTCGGTCAGGCCGACCTCGAAGACCATGCGGTCGGCCAGGTCCGGATCGATGTAACGGCCGCCGCTGGCGATCTTGCGGATCGCGGTGAGTAGCAGCGCCGGATCGCTGTCCTTGGTGGCGTAGCCGGCGGCGCCAGCCTTCAGCGCACGGGCGACCATCTGCACCTCGTCGTGCATCGACAGCATCAGGATCGCCGGCGGATTGTTCAGCGCGCGGATGCGCGGGATGGCTTCCAGGCCGTTGACGCCGGGCATGGAGATGTCCAGCAGGACCACTTCGCAGGGCGTCTGGCGCAGGGTTTCAAGCAGTTGTTCGCCGTTGGTGGCCTCACCCACCACCTGCAGGTCCTTGGCCATGCCGATCAGTTGCTTGATGCCCTCGCGCACGATCGTATGGTCTTCCGCCACCAGCACTCGAATCACCGCCATCACTCCTGCTCGTCGTCATTGTCGTTATCGTTGTCCAGAGGCACCCGGATCCACAGCGTGGTGCCCTCCCCGGGCTGGCTGTCGATCTGCAGCGTGCCGCCGAACATCAGCACCCGCTCGCGCATGCCCACCAGGCCGAAGGATACGCCCTGGCGCGCGGCGCCCGGGTCGAAGCCCACGCCATCGTCCTCGATGCGCAGGCACAGTTCGTCGCCCTCGACGTCCAGTTGCAGCTCCACAGTATGCGCCTGGGCATGGCGCATGACATTGGTCAGCGCCTCCTGGAGGATGCGGAACAGGCCGATGGCCTTGGCATCCGACAGCGCCGGCGGATTCTCCGGCACCTGCACCAGGCAGGGTATCTGCGTGCGCGCCTCGAAGCGCCGCGCCTGCCATTCCACCGCCGAGCCAATGCCGGCATCGAGGATCGGCGGACGCAGCGCGGTGGCCACGTCGCGCACCAGCTGGAACAGCTGGGCGATCAGGCGCTTCATGTTGTCCAGGCGCTCGCGCAGACCGCCGTCCAGCTCGCCATAGGCCAGTTCGCACATGGAGGTTTCCAGCTTGAGCACGGTGAGCACCTGGCCCAGTTCATCGTGCACTTCACGGGCGATCCGCGCCTTCTCCTCCTCCCGCACGCTCTCCAGGTGGGCGGACAATTCGCGCAGCTGCGCGCGGGACTCGCCCAGCTCCAGCTCGATCTGCTTGTTCTCGGTGATATCCCAGACCACGCCATCCCAGGCCAGTCGACCGTCGTCGAGGGTCCGCACGGTGGCCTTGATGTCCACCCAGCGCGGCTCATGGCTGCGGGTCAGGATGCGTCCCTGCCAGCGCCAGTTGCTGCCGCTTTCCACCGCCTGCAACTGGCTGGCGAGATAGCTCTCGCGCTCGGACGGCACCACCAGCCCCATGATCCCCAGCCCGCTTTCGCGCAGGTAGCCGGGGGCGTAACCGAGCGAGGTCTCGCTGCCGCCAGTGATGAAGCTGATGTAGGCAAAATCGGAGTCGTCGTCCGGCGCGTTGGGTTCCAGGCGGAACACCAGCCCCGGCACGTTGGCGGCGATGCCCTGCAGGCGCGCCTCGCTTTCCTCGAGGGCGGCGCGGGCACGGCGGCGCTCGGTGACATCGTTGAGGAACACCAGCAGGTATTCGGAATCGCCGAAACGCAGGAAGCTCAGCGAGACGTCCGCCGGCAGCCACTGGCCGTCGGCGCGCAGGCATTGGGTCTCGAAGCTCAGCGGCGCCTCGTCGGCATTGCGCGCGCGGCGCCAGAGGTTGAGCCAGCGATCCATGTTCAGCGTCGGCTCGAAGTCCGCCAGCGGCCGATCCACCACGGCGCCCGGCGCATAGCCGAGCAGCTCCTCGGCGGCGCGGTTGGCGTAACGGACGTGACTGTCCCAGTTGACCCAGAGAATGCCCACGGTACTGCTGTCGATGGCGAACTGGGTCAGGCGCAGCGCCTGTTCGGCCGCCTGGCGCAATTCGATATCGCGCCGTGCGGCGACCAGGCGCGACTCCAGCGTCCGCTGCTGGCGGCGCTGCAACAGCAATGCGCCGATGGCGAAGAGCAGCAGCAGGCCGAGCAGGATGCAGAGGTTCTGCCAGAAGCCCGGCGAGGAGCCCAGTCGTGGATAGGTGGGCTGCAACCAGCGTTCGTGGAGCTGATCCAGGTCCTTGGCCGGCACCGCGCGCAGAGCGGTGTCGATGATCGATGCCAGCTCCGGCAGGTCGCGCCTTGTGGCCACGCGCAGCAGTTGCGGATAGCCGATATCGGCCACCACCGAAAGGCCGGTGAACTCGGTCTCGCGGGTCAGGCGCGCCAGCTGCGCCTCGTCGATCACCGCATAGCTGGCCTCGCGACCGAGCACCTTGCGCAACGCTTCGCGGTCGCTGTCGACCACTTGCAGCGTGAGGCCCGAGTAGGTGCCGCGCAGATAATCCACCACCGGCCCCGGCCCGCGCACCGCAACGGATTCACCCTCTTCGAGCGACTCCAACTCCACCGAGGCACCACCGAGCCTGTCGCCCACCACCAGACGCGGCACGCGCAGATAGGGGTCGGAGAACAGCCAGTCGCGCAGCGCCGCCGGGGTCTGGCCGATGCCGGGCGCCAGGTCGATCTCCCCGGCGCGCACCGCCCGCTCCAGCGCCGCCAGGTCCGTGTAGGTGCGCCATTGCAGGGTCACGCCCATGGACTTGGCCAGCCACTCCAGCAGTTCGACATTGGCCCCGGACAGCTGTTGCAGGCGCCGGTCCTGTTGCACGTAGGGCGCCTCCAGCAACGTCCCGACGCGCAGTTGCGGGTGCCCGGCAAGCCAGGCGCGCTGGCTATCGTCGAGCGCCAGAGGCGGCGCCGCGGTCTCCGCCGCAGCCAGCAACGGCAGGCAACACAACCAGAGCAGACAGGCTTTCCAGAACAGACGACTCATGCCGACAACACCCCAGAGTTCGATCGCGCCACTAAACGGCCGGCATACCTTACAGCAACCCCAGTGGAACCCGGCATGGCCTGCGCCTGACAAACCTAATAACAGCCGCTAGGCTGGCCGCACTCGCGCCCGCCCTGGACATGGATATCGCCGATGCCGCACCTGCCCCGCCCTACTCTGCTCGCCCTTTGCCTGTCGCTCGGCCTGTCGCCGGCCTGGGCGACAGAGTCCAAGCCCGCCGCCGAGGACAAACCGGCAAGCGCGCCAATGGCAAGGCCGCAGGTCAGCGAACGTAGCCAGGACGATGCCAGCGGCCTGCAACGGCAATTGCCGGAGCGTGAGCGGCAGATGCTGCAAGCGGGCGAGGAAAGCTTCCTCACGCTCTGGCTGCCTGCCAACACCGCAGAGGCTGAAGGCGTGGTGATCCTGATCCCCGGCGATGGCGAAAGCGCCGACTGGCCAGTGGCGATCGGCCCGCTACGACGCAAGCTGCCCGACGCCGGCTGGCAAAGCCTCAGCGTGACCCTGCCCGATCCACAGAGCACCGCTCCGGTGCCACGTCCGTCCGAATCGGCGGACAAGGCCAGCGCGGACACCGACGCCAGCGCGGCCGACAGCGCCAGCAAACCGGAAGTGACCGGCAGCGCGGGCAACGCCACGCCGACACCGGAAAGCACCGGCGAAGCCGGCAGCGCCGAACCGGCACAGGCCAATCCGGCGGAAGCCGCGCCCACCCCGACCGACCCGGTGGCGCTGCGCAAGGCCCATGCCGAGCGGGTACTGGCGCGCATCCAGGCAGCGGTGGAACTGGCCGAGCAGCACAAGCCCAGGACCATCGTCCTGCTGGGGCATGGTACCGGCGCCTACTGGGCAACCCGTTACCTGGGCGAGCGCACGCCGGCCGATATCAGGAACCTGCTGCTGGTGGCGCCCGAGATGCCCCGCGACTTCCTGCCTTCGCTGGACGAAACGGTGCCCCTGCTCAGCGTCGCCACCGGCGACTTCTACTACAAGGACAAGGCCGCCGACCGCACAGCGGCGCAGCAGCGCCTGCAGGCGAGCAAGCGGCAGAAGTCACCCAACTACATCCAGATCGGCATGAACGCCCTGCCCGCCGACCTTGCGACCGAGCAGGAACAACTCTACCGCCGCATTCGCGGCTGGTTGTCGATGCACCTGGAGCCGGTCGGCCAACCCGATTAACGGAAGCCGCGCCGCTGCCGGACCAGCAGGTAGGCCGCCTGGATCTCGCGGGTCTTCTCGGTGGCGGCGGCGATACGTTCCGGGCTGGCGCCCAGGCCTTCGAGCTTGTCCGGATGGTTCTGGCTGACCAGCTTGCGGTAGGCACGCTTGATCTCTTCCGGCTCGCTGTCCACCGTCACGCCCAGCAGGCGCAGTGCCTGGGTATAGGACTCGCGCGGCGTGACCGCCGGCTTCGCCCGCTCCGCACCGGCGGCCAGAGCCTGGATACGGGCACGCGGAACGCCGAGCCAGTCACCCCATTGCAGGATCAGGTGCTTCTCCGCCGACCCCGGCGCACCGGCCGCCCAGGCCATGCGCCAGCAGGCCAGCAGCAGGCCTTCCGCCGTCGCCTCATGACCATGGCGCTGGCGCAGGCCGATCTCCAGCAATTCGCCGCCACTCTTGCCCCGCCCGAAGGCCTCGATGGCCTGACGGCGCGCGCTGTCGTCCAGTTGCAGGCGCAGCATTTCCGCCCGAGCCTGCTGGATGTGCGCGTCGTGCACGCGGCCCCGGCTCTTGGCCAGGCGGCCGAGCAGGAGGAACAGCAGCTCGCGGTCACCGACCTGCGGGCCGCCGCGCAACTGTTCCAGCAGCCCGCGCCACGAGCGCACCTTCAGGCGACGATCGAGCACCTGGCCGAGCAGCCCACCGAGCAGGGCTCCGGGAATGCTCGCCAGTGCCCAGCCGGCGATCAGCCCCAGCAATGTGCCCGGCCAGAACACCTCAGCCCTCCGCCAACTGGCGTTCGACGTCGGCCAGGCGCTCATGGGTGCCGACATCGACCCAACGGCCAGCATGCTGCACGCCGCTCACGCGACCGGCCTCCATCGCCCGGCGCAGCAATGGCGCCAGCTTGAAGGCGCCGGGCTCGCAGCCCTCGAACAGTGCCGGATGCAACACGGCAATGCCGCTGTAGGTCAGGCTCGGCTCGCCTTCGCGGTAGTCGCTCACCCGGCCGTCGCGCAGGCAGAAATCGCCGCGGCTGTGGTGCCCGGGATTGTCCACCAGCACCAGGTGCGCCAGATCGCCTTCGGCCAGCGCGCCGTGCAGGCTCGCGTAATCGAAGTCGGTCCAGATGTCGCCGTTGGCGATGACGAAGGCGTCATCGCCCAGCAGCGGCAGCGCCTTGAAGATGCCACCGCCGGTTTCCAGCGGCTCGCCTTCGGGCGAATAGCGGATGCTTACCTCGAACCGTGCGCCATCGCCCAGGTAGTCCTCGATCTGCTGACCGAGCCAGGCATGATTGATCACCAATTGATCGAAGCCGGCACGGCGCAGCGCCCGCAGCTGGTACTCGATCAGCGGCACGCCACCGGCGCGCACCAGCGGTTTGGGGGTATGCAGGGTCAGCGGGCGCAGGCGCTCGCCCTTGCCCGCCGCGAGGATCATGGCCTTCATGCGGGATGCGTCTCGTCTTTGGGCAGGCTCGCCAGCAGGGCGGCGAGGTCGGCCAGCTCCGGACGGCGGGCGATGACGCTTTCCAGGTAGCGGAAGAAGCGTGGCACGTCGCCCAGGTAGCGCGGCTTGCCGTCGCGATGGCAGATGCGCGCGAAGATGCCGATCACCTTGAGGTGGCGTTGCGCGCCCATCAGGTCACTGGCGCGCAGGAAGTCCTCGAAGCGCGCCGGCAGCGGGATGCCGGCGGCCTGTGCCTTGCGCCAGTAACGCGACAGGCCATCGTGCACGCGCGGCTCCGGCCAGCTGAGGAAGGCGTCCTTGTAGAGGCAGGTCACGTCATAGGTGACCGGGCCGTAGACCGCATCCTGGAAATCCAGGATGCCGGGATTCGGCTCGCTGAGCATCAGATTGCGCGGCATGTAGTCGCGGTGCACCAGCACGCGCGGCTGCTCCAGCGCGCTGCGCACCAGCAGATCGCAGGTACGCTGCCAGGCGGCCAGTTGCTCACCCTCCAGGGTCACACCCAGGTGGTGCTGCAGGTACCAGTCGGGGAACAGCTGCAACTCGCGGCGCAGCAGGGCTTCGTCATAGGCGGGCAGGCGTTCGGCGACGTCCACCTGCTGGAAGGCCACCAGCGCATCCAGCGCGGGTTCGAACAGCTCCTCGGCGTTCTGCGGATTGATCACGTCGAGGTAGGTCTGGCGACCGAGATCGCTGAGCAGCAGGAAGCCCTCCTCGACATCCTCGGCCAGAATCGTCGGCACGTGCACACCGGCCTCGGCCAGCAAAGCGGCGACCTTGACGAAGGGGCGGCAATCTTCCTGGGGCGGCGGCGCATCCATCACGATCAGACTGCGGCCATCGCCCTGCCAACGGAAATAACGACGGAAACTGGCATCGCTGCTGGCTGGTGTGAGGCTCGCCTCGGGCACCGGGCCCCAGCCTTCAGCATTGAACACAGCGGGCAAACTCAAGTCCAACCAGCCAATCATCTGCTGGTAACGGGCATCCTGTGACATCTTTATGGGTTCTCCACGGCCCTAGCCGTTGCGCGGGTCATGCTTTATTATCCAGCATCTTTTTGAGCCCATCGAGAGGCTCGCGGCCCTTACCGGGTCGATGGCTCGCAGGACGCCCGGATTAACAAGATGGCAGTGAATTTCCCCGTGTTCCGTAGAAAATTCCCCTTACTGGTGACCGGTGGCCTGCTGGCTATTCAGCCGCTCGCCTCTGTGACCGCGGCACCCGGTGAGCAGTTCGCCTGCCAACCTTCGGCCTCCGGCTCCTGGAACTGCGCACCGCAACAGAGCGCCACCAGCGTTCCGCGTCCGCAGCACAGTGCCACGGCCGTCAGTGCCGGTGCCAGCACCGCCGCTGCCACCAAGGGCGAAACGTCCGGCAGCAGCTCCGCTGCCAGCACCGAAGAGCCCCAGCAACTGGTCACCCAGTCCGGCGGCCGCGGCCTGAAGTCGCGCAGCACCGATTACAGCCACCTCGACTGGGTCCCGCGTGAGAAGCTGACCGCCGCCCAGTTGGCAGAAATGGGGCCGTACTGCAGCGGCGAATACGTCGAGCCGATCCGCCCGGGCATGAACGACAAGACCCCGAACGACGAGGCACCGACCTACGTCTCGGCCAAGGTGTCGCGCTACGAGCAGGAAAAACAGGTCGCTACCCTCGCCGGTAACGTAGTCCTGCGCCAAGGCAGCATGCAGGTGGAAGCAGACGAAGCCAACCTGCACCAGGCGGAGAACCGTGGCGAGCTGGTCGGCAACGTCAAGCTGCGCGACAACGGCGCACTGATCGTCGGCGACCACGCCGAACTGCAGCTGGACAACGGCGCAGCGAAGATCGACAACGCCGAATACGTCATGCACCAGGCCCAGGTACGCGGCAGCGCGCTGTATGCCAAGCGCCAGGAAGACGCGATCATCCAGCTGAAAGACGGGACCTACACCCGCTGCGAACCCAGCAGCAACGCCTGGGTCCTCAAGGGCAACAACATCAAGCTGAACCCGGCCACCGGTTTCGGCACCGCGACCAACGCGACCCTGCGGGTGAAGGACATTCCGGTGTTCTACACCCCGTACATCTATTTCCCGATCGACAACCGCCGCCAGTCCGGTTTCCTGCCGCCGTCGTTCGCCACCACGACCGATACCGGCTTCACGCTGACTACGCCGTACTACTTCAACCTGGCGCCGAACTATGACGCCACGCTGTACCCGAAATACATGGTCAAGCGCGGCCTGCTGATGGAGGGCGAGTTCCGCTACCTGACCCACAGCAGCGAAGGTCAGTTCAACGCGGCCTACCTGAACGACAAGGACGACGACCGCAAGGGCTTCCCGCAGTACACCGACACCCGCTGGCTGTACGGCTGGAAGAACGTCAGCGGCCTGGATTCGCGCGTGCTGGCGCAGGTGGACTACACCCGCATCAGCGACCCGTACTACTTCCAGGACCTGGACACCTCGCTCGGCATCAACGCGCCGACCTACGTGAACCAGCAGGGCTCCCTGACCTACCGCGGCGACAGCTACACCGCGCGCCTGAATGCCCAGGCCTATCAGCTGGCGAACGTGACCGACGTGACGCCGTATGATCGCCTGCCGCAACTCACCCTGAACGGCGCCCTGCCGTTCAATCCCGGCGGCGCGCAGTTCACCTATGGCACCGAAGCCGTGCGCTTCGACCGCGACCTGGATGAAACCGTCTACCTCAATGACGACGGCACCATCAAAGGCACCCGCCCGGACGCCAATATCAAGGGCCTCGCTCGCGCCACCGGCGACCGCTTCCATGCCGAGCCGGGCGTCAGCCTGCCGATGAACCGCAGCTGGGGCTTCATGACCCCCACCCTCAAGGGTCTGTACACCAAGTACGACCTGGACCTGGACGGCCAAGGCAAGCAATACATTGCCAACAACCAGCCCTGGATCAACTACGAGAGCAGCCCGGATCGCGCTCTGACCCTGGCCAAGCTGGACTCCGGCCTGTACTTCGACCGCGACACCAGCTTCGGCGGCAGCAAGTTCCGCCAGACGCTCGAACCGCGTGCGATGTACCTGTACGTGCCGTACAAGAACCAGGACAACCTGCCGACCTTCGACACCGGTGAATTCACCTTCAGCTACGACTCGCTGTGGCGCGAAAACCGCTTCACCGGCAAGGACCGCATCGGCGACGCCAACCAGCTGTCCCTCGGCCTGGGTTCGCGTTTCATTGACGACAGCGGCTTCGAGCGCGCCTATATCGCTGCCGGCCAGATCTACTACTTCAGCGACCGCCGCGTACAGCTGCCCGGCCTGACCGAGAACGACCTGCGCGTGAGCGGCCAGGAAAACCCGGACGCCGACACCTGGCGCTCGCCTTATGCCCTGACCGGCCTGTATCGCTTCAACCATGACTGGTCTGCGAGTTCGGACTTCAACTGGAACGCTGATACTCATCACACGAACAACGGCAACCTGATGTTCCACTATCAGCCTGAAGCCGATCCTCGCAAAATCTTGAACGCCGGCTACCGTTATCGCGCCGACACCAAGAGCTACAACCCGAATACCGGCAACTTCCAGTACAACAGCGACGTGAACAAGATCAACCAGCACGACTTCTCGTTCATGTGGCCGGTACTGTCGCAATGGGCCGCGATCGGCCGCTGGCAGTTCGACTACAACCAGAGCCGTACGCTGGAAGCCTTCGGCGGCTTCGAATACGACAGCTGCTGCTGGAAGCTGCGCCTGATCAATCGCTACTGGGTCAACTACGACGACGAGAACTACCTCAGTTCCAGCGACACGTCGAAGTCCGACCACGGTGTGTTCCTGCAAATCATCTTGAAAGGCCTTGGCGGCGTGGTTGGCAACCAGGTGGAAGGCTTCCTCGACCAAGGTATCCAGGGTTATCGTCAACGTGAAGACAATGCTATGTAAGGCCCTGCGCCCGCTGATGCTGGGCGCGCTGTTGGCAAGTTCCGTCGTGCATGCCGATGTGGTTCCACTGGATCGTGTCGTTGCCATCGTCGACAACGACGTGGTGATGCAGAGCCAATTGGACCAGCGCCTGCGCGAAGTCCGTGCAACCATCCAGAAGCGTGGCGCGCCGCTGCCGCCGGAACATGTTCTGACCCAGCAGGTGCTCGAGCGCCTGATCATCGAGAACATCCAGCTGCAGATCGGCGACCGCTCCGGCATCCGCATCACCGATGAGGAGCTGAACCAGGCCATGGGCACCATTGCCCAGCGCAACAACATGAGCCTGGACCAGTTCCGCGCCGCCCTCGCCCACGATGGCCTGTCCTATGACGACGCCCGCGAGCAGGTGCGTCGCGAGATGGTCATCAGCCGCGTGCGCCAGCGTCGCGTGGCCGAGCGCACCCAGGTCAGCGAGCAGGAAGTGCAGAATTTCCTCGCCTCCGACATGGGCAAGATCCAGCTCTCCGAAGAGTACCGCCTGGCCAACATCCTGATCCCGGTACCCGACGGCGCCTCGCCGGAAACCGTGCAGGCTGCCGGCCGTCAGGCCACCGAGCTGTACCAGCAGCTCAAGCAAGGCGCGGACTTCGGCCAGCTGGCGGTATCCCGCTCGGCCGGCGACAACGCCCTGGAAGGCGGCGAGATCGGCTGGCGCAAGGCCGCGCAGCTGCCCTCCCCGTTCGACAGCATGGTCGGCAGCCTCGCCGTGGGTGACGTGACCGAGCCGGTGCGCACGCCGGGCGGCTACATCATCCTG
Organism: Pseudomonas sp. B1-22; assembly: GCF_050474425.1. Lineage (NCBI taxonomy): Bacteria > Pseudomonadati > Pseudomonadota > Gammaproteobacteria > Pseudomonadales > Pseudomonadaceae > Pseudomonas > Pseudomonas sp. B1-22. The sequence goes on from NZ_JBCHVH010000004.1 coordinate 37,655, forward strand.
AAACTGGAAGAGAAGCGCGGCGGCAGCAAGATGCTGCGCGACGAAGTCCACGTCCGCCACATCCTCCTCAAGCCCAGCGAAATCCGCAGCGATGAAGAGACCCAACGCCTGGCCGAAAAGCTCTACGAGCGCATCCAGGCTGGCGAGAGCTTCAGCGAGCTGGCGAAGAAGTATTCCGAAGACCCGGGTTCCAAGCTCAACGGCGGCGACCTCAACTGGGTCGACCCGGAATCCCTGGTGCCGGAGTTCCGCGAGGTGATGAACAACGCGCCGCAAGGCCAGGTCACCAAGCCCTTCCGTTCGCCGTTCGGCTGGCACGTGCTGGAAGTCCTCGGCCGCCGCGCCACCGACAGCAGCGACAAGTTCCGCGAACAGCAGGCGGCCCAGACCCTTCGCGCACGCAAGTACGACGAAGAACTGCAGGCCTGGCTGCGGCAGATCCGCGACGAAGCCTACGTCGAGATCAAGCAGTAAGCGGCGCGAGTCGCCCGAAAGAAACCCGGCCATGGCCGGGTTTCTTTTTGCCCATAAGAAGCTTCGTCGTAGAGTAGGCGCATCCGCTCCAACGCCCTGATTCGAGATCCCTGATGAGCACATCCCCCCTCTTTGCCCTGACCCCCGGTGAGCCCGCCGGTATCGGCCCCGACCTCTGCCTGCTGCTGGCCCGCGAAGCCCAGCCCCATCCGCTGGTCGCCGTCGCCAGCCGTGAGTTGCTGGCCGGGCGCGCCACCTTGCTGGGGCTGGACATCACCCTGCAGGAAGTCGGCCCCGGCCAGTGGCCGAGCGCCCCTGCCGCCGCTGGTACCCTGTATGTCTGGGATACCCCGCTGGCCGCGGCCGTCGAGCCCGGCAAGCTGAACCAGGCCAACGCCGCCTATGTACTGGAAACCCTGACCCGCGCCGGCAAAGGCTGCCTGGACGGCCATTTCGCCGGCATGATCACAGCGCCGGTACACAAGGGTGTGATCAACGAGGCGGGCATCGTCTTCTCCGGTCATACCGAGTTCCTCGCCGACCTCACCCACACCGCCCAGGTGGTGATGATGCTCGCCACCCGCGGTCTGCGCGTGGCCCTGGTGACCACCCACCTGCCGCTGCGGCAGATCGCCGACGCCATCACCCCGGAGCGCCTGGAACGTGTCACCCGCATCCTGCATGCCGACCTGCGCGACAAGTTCGGCATCGCCAACCCGCGCATCCTGGTCTGCGGCCTGAACCCCCACGCTGGCGAAGGCGGTCACCTCGGCCACGAGGAAATCGACGTCATCGAGCCGACCCTGGAGCGCCTGCGCACCGAGGGCATGCAACTGATCGGCCCGCTGCCCGCCGACACGCTGTTCACCCCCAAGCACCTGGAGCACTGCGACGCCGTGCTGGCGATGTACCACGACCAGGGCCTGCCAGTGCTCAAGTACAAGGGTTTCGGCGCGGCGGTGAACGTCACCCTGGGCCTTCCGATCATCCGCACCTCGGTCGACCACGGCACCGCCCTGGACCTGGCCGGCACTGGCCGGATCGACAGCGGCAGCCTGCAGGTCGCCCTGGAAACCGCCTACCAGATGGCAGAAGCCGGTGTCGCGCGCCACTGAATCCCGTCGCTCCGTTCGGCCAGCGTTTCGTGCTGGCCGCACGGGGCTGGTAAACTGACGGTTTTTCGTCCCCAGCTTGCAGCCTCGCGCTCCCAGCTGCTCCTCCGGAGCCCTCGATGTCCGAACTTTTCCAACACCGTGCCCGCAAACGCTTTGGCCAGAACTTCCTGCATGACGCCGGGGTGATTCACAAGATCCTGCGTGCCATCGCCGCCAAGGAAGGCCAGCACCTGCTGGAAATCGGCCCGGGCCAGGGCGCCCTGACCGAAGGCCTGGTGGACAGCGGCGCCAAGCTCGACGTGATCGAGCTGGATCTGGACCTGATCCCGCAACTGAAATGGCGCTTTGGCCTGAAGCCCAACTTCAGCCTGCACCAGGGCGACGCCATGAAGTTCGACTTCTCGACCCTCGTCGCCTCCCCCGAGGACAAGCTGCGCGTGGTCGGCAACCTGCCCTACAACATCTCCACCCCGCTGATCTTCCATCTCCTGGACCACGCTTCGCTGATCCAGGACATGCACTTCATGCTGCAGAAGGAAGTGGTGGAACGCCTGGCGGCCGAGCCGGGCAACGGCGACTGGGGCCGCCTGTCGATCATGGTGCAGTACTTCTGCCGCGTGGATTACCTGTTCACCGTCGGCCCTGGCGCATTCAACCCGCCGCCGAAAGTCGAATCGGCTATCGTGCGCCTGGTCCCCTATACCGAACTGCCGCACCCGGCCAAGGACCACCGTCTGCTCGAACGCATCGTCCGCGAAGCCTTCAACCAGCGCCGCAAGACCCTGCGCAACACCTTGCGCGCACTGATGAGCGTGGAAGAGATCGAAGCCGCCGGCGTCGACCCGACCCTGCGCCCCGAGCAGCTGGACGTGGCCGACTTCGTGCGTCTGGCCAACCGTCTGAGCGACCACCCTGCGCAGGACACATCCGCATGAGCGATCCGCGCTACAACGTCACCGTCAGCGTCACCACCCGCCACCTGCCCGAGCAATCCCAGCCGGAGCAGCAGCGCTACGTGTTCGCCTACACCGTGACCATTCACAACCAGGGTGAGCAGGCCGCCAAGCTGCTGACCCGCCACTGGGTCATCACCGACGGCAATGGCCATGTGCAGGAAGTGCGCGGCGCCGGCGTGGTCGGCGAGAAGCCGCTGATCGAGCCAGGCGCGAGCCACACCTATACCAGCGGCACCGTGCTGGCCACCCAGGTGGGCAGCATGCACGGCAGCTACCAGATGATCGCCGACGACGGCCATCACTTCGACGCCGAGATCCCGGTGTTCCGCCTGGTCGTGCCGGGAGCCCTGCACTGATGGCCACCTACGCTGTCGGCGACCTGCAAGGCTGCCTGGAGCCACTCAAGTGCCTGCTTGAGCAAGTGAAGTTCGACCCGGCGCAGGACAAGCTCTGGCTGGTCGGCGACCTGGTCAACCGTGGCCCGGCGTCGCTGGAAACCCTGCGCTTCCTGTATGGCATGCGCGATTCGGTAGTCTGCGTGCTGGGCAACCACGACCTGCACCTGATCGCCGTGGCCTACAACGCCGAGCGCCTGAAGAAGAACGACACCCTGCGCGAGATCGTCGAGGCACCGGATCGCGCCGAGCTGATCGAATGGCTGCGGCAGATGCCGCTGGTCCATCACGATGCGCAGCGCGACATCACTCTGGTGCACGCTGGCATCCCGCCGCAATGGTCCATCGAAAAAGCCCTGCTGCGCGCCGCCGAAGTCGAAAAGGCCCTGCGTGACGACACCCAGCTGCCGATGTTCCTCGACGGCATGTACGGCAACGAGCCAGCCAAGTGGGACAAGAAGCTGCACGGCATCGAGCGCCTGCGGGTGATCACCAACTACTTCACGCGCATGCGTTTCTGCACCCCCGAGGGCAAGCTCGATCTGAAATCCAAGGAAGGCCTGGGCACCGCACCGTCCGGCTATGCGCCCTGGTTCAGCTATACCGAGCGCAAGGCCGCCGGGCGCAAGATCATCTTCGGCCACTGGGCCGCGCTGGAAGGCCAGTGCGACGTCCCCGGCCTGTTCGCCCTGGACACCGGCTGCGTCTGGGGCGGCAGCATGACCCTGCTGAACGTCGATACCCTTGAGCGCATCCACTGCGATTGCGCCAAGGAACACCCCTGATTCCAGCGGGGCCGAGAGCCCCGCTTCCTGCGAGGTACCCCACATGAGCGAGTTCAAGCGCATCGCCCCCGACCTGGCCCAGCAACTGCGCGAAGGCGGCGCCCAGGTCGTCGACATTCGCGACCCGCAAAGCTACGCCATGGGCCATATCACCGGCTCGCGGCACATCGACAACTACTCGGTGGCCGATTTCATCCGCGAAGCGGACATGGATGCACCGCTGGTCGTGGTCTGCTACCACGGCAACTCCAGCCAGAGCGCGGCGGCCTATTTCGTCCAGCAGGGCTTCTCCGAGGTCTACAGCCTCGACGGCGGCTTCGAACTGTGGCGCAGCGTCTATCCCGCGGATACCAGCGCGGGCGGCTCCGACTGAAAACCCCTACGAAACAGACGGAATAGCTCTCCAAAAAATCTGTAACTTCTCGCGCTTTCGCCCTTTACAGGTCTGAGAACGAACTATCCTTTCCCTCAGGCCATCCAAAACAGGGAGAGCCGGCACACCGGCTTCCGGGAAATCGGCAGTGACCATTTGGGGCGGATCAGGGCAGAGGCCAGGTTCCGTTGGAGTTCTGGGGGATTCTCGCCGGCATCACTGGCGGCCCGACCGCACCCGCACACGACCGATCCCGCGCCGGCTCCATGCATCGAGCGAGGAGACGTCATGAGCATTTTCAGTCACTTCCAGGAACGCTTCGAAGCGACCCGCCAAGAGGAATACTCCCTGCAGGAGTACCTGGATCTCTGCAAGCAGGACAAGACCGCCTACGCCACCGCTGCCGAACGGATACTGATGGCCATCGGTGAGCCCGAACTACTGGACACCTCGGTCGATTCGCGCCTGTCGCGGATCTTCTCGAACAAGGTGATCCGTCGTTACCCGGCCTTTGCCGACTTCCATGGCATGGAAGAGTGCATCGACCAGATCGTCGCCTTCTTCCGCCACGCGGCCCAGGGCCTGGAAGAGAAGAAACAGATCCTTTACCTCCTCGGCCCGGTGGGCGGCGGCAAGTCGTCCCTGGCCGAAAAACTCAAGCAACTGATGGAGCACGTGCCCTTCTATGCGATCAAGGGCTCGCCGGTGTTCGAATCGCCCCTAGGGCTGTTCAACCCTGACGAAGACGGCGCCATCCTGGAAGAGGACTACGGCATTCCCCGGCGCTACCTGCGCTCGGTGATGTCGCCCTGGGCGACCAAGCGCCTCAACGAATTCGGCGGCGACATCAGCCAGTTCCGCGTGGTCAAGCTGCACCCGTCGATCCTCAACCAGATCGCCATCGCCAAGACCGAACCTGGGGATGAGAACAACCAGGACATCTCCGCGCTGGTCGGCAAGGTGGATATCCGCAAGCTGGAAGAATTCCCGCAGAACGACGCCGACGCCTACAGCTACTCGGGCGCGCTGTGCCGGGCCAACCAGGGCCTGATGGAATTCGTCGAGATGTTCAAGGCGCCGATCAAGGTCCTGCACCCCTTGCTCACCGCGACCCAGGAAGGCAACTACAACAGCACCGAAGGCCTCGGTTCCCTGCCCTACAGCGGCATCATCCTGGCCCACTCCAACGAGTCGGAGTGGCACAGCTTCCGTAACAACAAGAACAACGAGGCCTTCATCGACCGGATCTACATCGTCAAGGTGCCGTACTGCCTGCGCGTCTCCGACGAGATCAAGATCTACGACAAACTGCTGGTCAACAGTTCGCTGGCCCACGCCCACTGCGCGCCGGACACCCTGAAGATGCTCTCGCAGTTCTCCGTGCTGTCGCGCCTGAAGGAGCCGGAAAACTCCAACATCTACTCGAAGATGCGCGTCTACGACGGCGAAAACCTGAAGGACACTGACCCCAAGGCCAAGTCCATCCAGGAATACCGCGACACCGCCGGCGTCGACGAGGGCATGGCCGGGCTTTCCACCCGCTTCGCCTTCAAGATCCTGTCCAAGGTCTTCAACTTCGACCCGCATGAAGTGGCCGCCAACCCGGTGCACCTGCTCTATGTGCTGGAACAGCAGATCGAACAGGAACAGTTCCCGCCGGAAACCCGCGAACGCTACCTGCGCTTCCTGAAGGAATACCTGGCGCCGCGCTACGTCGAGTTCATCGGCAAGGAAATCCAGACCGCCTACCTGGAGTCCTACAGCGAGTACGGCCAGAACATCTTCGATCGCTACGTGCTGTACGCCGACTTCTGGATCCAGGACCAGGAATACCGCGACCCGGAAACCGGCGAGATCCTCAATCGCGCCGCCCTCAACGAGGAACTGGAGAAGATCGAGAAACCCGCCGGCATCAGCAACCCGAAGGATTTCCGCAACGAAATCGTCAACTTCGTGCTGCGTGCCCGGGCCGGCAACAACGGCAAGAACCCCAGCTGGCTGTCGTACGAGAAGCTGCGTGTGGTGATCGAGAAGAAGATGTTCTCCAACACCGAGGACCTGCTGCCGGTCATCAGCTTCAACGCCAAGGCGAGCAAGGAGGATCAGCAGAAGCACAACGACTTCGTCAAACGCATGGTCGAGCGCGGCTACACCGAGAAGCAGGTACGCCTGCTGTCGGAATGGTATCTGCGGGTTCGCAAGTCGCAGTAGTCTGCCATCGGCGCGGCGGTTTCCGTCGCGCCGGTCGCCGTCGCATTCGGACCTGCTCCGGGGCGGCTCCACGCCGCCGCGCAGCAGGCCCTGAGGAGCATTCATGAGCTACGTCATCGACCGGCGTCTGAACGGCAAGAACAAGAGCACGGTGAACCGCCAGCGCTTCCTGCGGCGTTACCGTGAGCACATCAAGAAGGCGGTGGAAGAGGCGGTCAGCCGTCGTTCCATCACCGACATGGAACATGGCGAGCAGATCAGCATTCCCGGCCGCGATATCGACGAGCCGGTGCTGCACCATGGCCGCGGTGGCCGGCAGACCGTCGTCCATCCCGGCAACAAGGAGTTCACCTCCGGCGAACACATCCCACGGCCCCAGGGCGGCGGTGGCGGCCGCGGTGGCGGCAAGGCCAGCAACCAGGGCGACGGGATGGACGACTTCGTCTTCCAGATCACCCAGGAGGAATTCCTCGACTTCATGTTCGAGGACCTGGAGCTGCCCAACCTGGTCAAGCGCCATCTCACCGGCAGCGACACCTTTAAGACCGTGCGCGCCGGCATCAGCAACGAAGGCAACCCGTCACGCATCAACATCGTGCGCACCCTGCGCTCGGCCCACGCACGGCGCATCGCCCTGTCCGGCTCGACCCGCAGCAAGCTGCGCGCAGCAATGGCCGAACTGGACCGCCTGAAACGCGAGGAGCCGGACAACCTGGGCGACATCCAGGACCTGGAGCAGAAAATCGCCGCCATGCGCGCGCGCATCGACCGGGTGCCGTTCCTCGACACCTTCGACCTCAAGTACAACCTGCTGATCAAGCAGCCCAACCCGACCTCCAAGGCCGTGATGTTCTGCCTGATGGACGTCTCCGGCTCGATGACCCAGGCCACCAAGGACATCGCCAAGCGCTTCTTCATCCTGCTCTACCTGTTCCTCAAGCGGAACTACGAGAAGATCGAAGTGGTGTTCATCCGCCACCACACCAGCGCCCGCGAAGTGGATGAGGAAGAGTTCTTCTACTCCCGCGAGACCGGCGGCACCATCGTCTCCAGCGCGCTCAAGCTGATGCAGGAAGTGATGGCCGAGCGCTACCCCACCAACGAGTGGAACATCTACGCCGCCCAGGCTTCGGATGGCGACAACTGGAACGATGATTCGCCGGTCTGCCGCGATATCCTGATGAAACAGATCATGCCGTTCGTGCAGTACTACACCTACGTCGAGATCACCCCGCGCGAGCACCAGGCGCTGTGGTTCGAGTACGAGAAGATCCGCGAGAGCTTCGAAGACAGCTTCGCCCAGCAGCAGATCGTCTCCTCCTCGGACATCTATCCGGTGTTCCGCGAGCTGTTCCAGAGGAGGCTCGTCGCATGAGCAAGCGTCAGCCGATCGCCACCGGCTCGGAGTGGACCTTCGAGCTGATCCAGCAGTACGACCGCGAGATCAGTCGGCTCGCCGAACGCTATGCGCTGGACACCTACCCCAACCAGATCGAGGTGATCACCGCCGAGCAGATGATGGACGCCTACGCCTCCGTCGGCATGCCCATCGGTTACAACCATTGGTCCTATGGCAAGCACTTCCTCAGCACGGAAAAGAACTACAAGCGCGGCCAGATGGGCCTCGCCTACGAGATCGTGATCAACTCCGATCCGTGCATCGCCTACCTGATGGAAGAGAACACCCAGTGCATGCAGGCGCTGGTGATCGCCCACGCCTGCTACGGGCACAACAGCTTCTTCAAGGGCAACTACCTGTTCCGCACCTGGACCGACGCCACCTCGATCATCGACTACCTGGTGTTCGCCAAGTCCTACATCAACAAGTGCGAGGAGCGTTACGGCATCGACGCCGTGGAAGACCTGCTGGACTCCTGCCACGCCCTGATGAACTACGGCGTCGACCGCTACAAGCGGCCCTACCCGATCTCCGCCGAGGAGGAACGGCAGCGCCAGAAGGAGCGCGAGGAGCAGATCCAGCGCCAGGTGAACGACCTCTGGCGGACCATTCCCAAGGCCGGCGGCAAAGACAAGGAGCAGGCTCTGGCCCGCTACCCCAGCGAGCCGCAGGAGAACATCCTCTACTTCATCGAGAAGAACGCGCCGCTGCTCGAACCCTGGCAACGCGAAGTGGTGCGCATCGTGCGCAAGGTGGCGCAGTACTTCTACCCACAGCGCCAGACCCAGGTGATGAACGAAGGCTGGGCGACCTTCTGGCACTACACCCTGATCAACGACCTCTACGACGAGGGCCTGGTCAGCGACGGCTTCATGATGGAGTTCCTCCAGTACCACACCAGCGTGGTCTACCAGCCCGGCTTCGACAGCCCCTACTACAGCGGCATCAACCCCTATGCGCTGGGCTTCGCCATGTACCGCGACATCCGTCGCATCTGCGAGAACCCCACCGAGGAGGACAAGCGCTGGTTCCCGGACATCGCCGGCAGCGACTGGCTGGCCACCCTGAAGTTCGCCATGAAGAGCTTCAAGGACGAGAGCTTCGTCCTGCAGTTCCTTTCGCCCAAGGTGATCCGCGAGTTCAAGCTGTTCAGCATCCTCGACGACGACCAGAAGGACGACCTGCTGGTCGACGCCATCCACGACGACGACGGCTACCGCAAGATCCGCGAAACCCTGGCTGCGCAGTACAACCTCGGCAATCGCGAGCCGAACATCCAGATCTGGGATGTGGACCGCCGCGGCGACCGCTCGCTGACCCTGCGCCACCAGCAGCACGACCGCAAACCGCTGGGCGACTCCACCGACGACGTACTCAAGCACCTGCACCGCCTGTGGGGCTTCGACATCCACCTGGAAACCCTGCAGGGGGAGAACCTGGTCAACACCTTCCACATGCCCCCAAAGGGTGAACGCGACAGCGAGGAGGGATACCCGCGTCTGGACCTGATCATCCCACCCATTTGATCGGTTGACCGGTACATCGGACGGCTTCCAGCATGGCGAGACTCCCCGTGGAGATCGCCATGCGCCTGTTCGCCATCCTGCTGCTCTGCCTCGCCGTCGCGACCTGCACCAACCCGATGCCGCGCGCCCAGGTTTCCCATACCGCCGACGCACGGCTGTCCGGCCTGCACGACTTCCAGCTGATGCCGCCGGAGAACGCCGTCGATGCCTTGCCCTACCGTAACCGCTACCCACTGATCAACGCCCAGGTGCGCCAGGGCCTGGTCGAGCGCGGCTACCGGGAAAGCGCCACGCCGCAGATCCGCGTCTACTACTGGCTGGCATTGCAGGACGCGCCGTTGGAGTTCAAGGTCGACGTGCCGCCGCCCGACCCGCTCGGCCCCTACCTCGCCATCCACCGCCTGCGTGACGAAACCGGCACCCTGCGCCTGCGCCTGACCGATGCGCAGGAACAGACGCTCTGGGAAGGCACCGTCAGCACCGGCCTGAGCCCCGCGCACGCCAGCGCCAAGCTGTTGCAGGACGCCATCGATGCCCTGCTGAAACAGGTCCCCGCCGCCACGCCGTAGCGACATGCCTTACGCCCGCCGCTCTAAGAGCAACTGTCTTTTGGGCTATTCGCTGCGCTTACCCTTCGGGCCGCACTGAAGTGCGTTCAGCGCAAGCGCTGTTCCGCGTTCGCGGGAGTGACGGTGTCGTGCATCGTCCCCAGCACACGTCATCCCAGCGAACGCGGGGAGCCAGAAAACAACGTAGGAGCAACTGTCTTGTCCCGGATAATCCGTGCCTGGGCCGTCCCCCTCACCCCAGCCCTCTCCCTCAGGGAGAGGGAGCTGATCGTGCCGCCTGACACCAAAGTTTTCATCCTGCACCGAATGGTCCCCTCTCCCCCTGGGAGAGGGCTAGGGTGAGGGCCGGCCCGAGTACAGAGCTATCTCGTAGCGGACTCCGTCCGCGATGGCATCCGGCGCGATTGGAAGCTATCGCGGACGGAGTCCGCTCCTACGAAATCCCCGCCACGCTTGCCCCACCCGCCACAAACCCCGAAGCTATCCCTAGAAAAGGAGACAGCTTCATGCAGATCTACAAGGTGGGCGGCGCCGTGCGCGATCGCCTGCTCGGCATCCCCTTCAGCGACACCGACTGGGTCGTGGTCGGCGCCAGCGCCGACGATATGCTCGCCCAGGGCTACCGCCCGGTCGGCGCCGACTTCCCGGTCTTCCTCCACCCGAAGACCGGCGAGGAATACGCCCTGGCCCGCACCGAACGGAAAAGCGGGCGCGGCTACGGCGGCTTCACCTTCTACGCCAGCCCCGACGTCACCCTGGAAGAAGACCTGATCCGCCGCGACCTGACCATCAACGCCATGGCCGAGGACGATCAGGGCACGGTGGTCGACCCCTACGGCGGCCAGCAGGACCTCCAGGCGCGACTGCTGCGTCACGTATCCCCCGCCTTCGCCGAAGACCCGCTGCGCGTGCTGCGCGTCGCCCGCTTCGCCGCCCGCTATGCCCCGCTGGGCTTCTCCGTGGCGCCGGAAACCCTGGCGTTGATGCGTGAGCTGTCCGAATCCGGCGAACTGGAAGCCCTGACCGCCGAACGCAGCTGGAAGGAAATCTCCCGCGCCCTGATGGAACCGCGCCCTGACGTGTTCATCCAGGTCCTGCGCGACTGCGGCGCGCTGGCCGTGCTGATGCCGGAAGTCGACGCGTTGTTCGGCGTACCGCAGCCGCCAGAACACCATCCGGAAGTGGACACCGGCGAGCACGTGCTGGCCGTGCTGCGCGAGTGCGCCAGGCGAGACCAGCCGCTGAGCGTACGCTGGGCCTGCCTGGTGCATGACCTGGGCAAGGGCAGGACGCGCGAGGCAGACTGGCCGAAACACCACGCCCATGAACACCTCGGCCTGCCGCTGATCGATGCGATCAACGCGCGCTTCAAGGTCCCGCGTGACTGCCAGGAACTGGCGCGACTGGTCGGCGAGTACCACACCCATTGCCACCGCGCGCTGGAGTTGCGGCCGAACACGATTCTGGAGCTGCTGCAGTCCTTCGACGTCTACCGCCGCCCACAGCGCTTCGAGGAGTTCCTCGCCGCCAGCGAGATGGACGCCCGTGGCCGCCATGGGCTGGAAGAGCGGGAATACCCGCAGGCGAACTACCTGCGCGGCGCGGCACAGGCCGCCCGCGAAGTCGCGGTGCAGCCGCTGCTGGAAAAGGGATACAAGGGCGCCGAACTGGGTGAAGCCCTCAAGCGCGAGCGCCTGACGGCCCTGAAGGCGTACAAGGAAAACTACGCCGGCTGACCGTAGGGCGTATAACCGTTCGCGGTTATACGCCGATTCACGGGAAGCCAGGCTCTTGTAGGAGCGGACTCCGTCCGCGATGAACCCACGTGCCGTGCGGATCGCGGACGAAGTCCACTCCTACGACTCGGTGTCCAACAGGACACCGCAGCAAGATCAAGCCGCCGGATGCGCCTGGAGCAATGTCGCCGGCGTCAGCTCCGCGCCGCGCCACTGGAACGGCACCGGCCAGAGCTGCTGGTCGATCCGCGCCTCGGCCCACAGCTCGGCAAAGCTGCGCTGCACACCCGGATGCTTCAACTGCGGCGCCAGCAGCGACAGCGGCCAGAGCACGAAGGCATTCTTCAACACCTCGGCACGCGGCAGCGTCAGGCCGTCGAACTCGCCGTGCAGGTCGCCATACAGCAGCACGTCGATATCCAAGGGCAGCCCTTTGCGCTCCGGCGCATAGCGACCGTTGTCCGCCTCGATGTGCTTCAGGCGCAGGCTCAGCTCCGCCAGCGGCAGGTCGGTACGCGCCACGATCACGAAGTTGTAGAAAGGGCCGCTGCGAATCCCCACCGGCTCGCTCTCGAACACCGGCGAGCAGTGGATATCCTCGAGGAAGCCGTCCAGCGCCTCGAGTCCGGCGAGCAGATGGCGCTCGCGCTCGAAGTTGCTGCCCAGCCCCAGGTAGACCGTCGTCAGCGGCATCCGCGTTCGATCTCCACACCCACGCCGATGGCCGCCGCAACGGCGCCGGGCTTGGTGACCTTGAGGCGCAGCCACTGGATGCCGAACTCCGCCATCAGCAACTCGGCCAGGCGCTCGGCAAAGGTTTCCACCAGCTGGAAATGCGCATCACGGGCGAACCCCATCACGCGCTCGGAGAGCACGGCGTAGTCCAGGGCCTTGGCGATGTCGTCGTCGGCCGCCGCCGGGCGGTTGTCCCAGCCCAGCGTCAGGTCCAGGCGCAGGCACTGCCGGATACCCCGTTCCCAGTCGTAGACGCCGATCACGGTGTCCACTTCCAGCCCCTCGATGAAAACTCTGTCCACTGACTGCATGCTCCAAGGCGACACGACAAGCGGCCGGCGCCCCGTTAGAATCGGAAACGACCTCGTCTCCGGTGGAAACCATGTTCTGGTTCTTGGCGATCCTCGCCTACCTGCTCGGATCACTGTCCTTCGCGGTACTCCTCAGTCGCCTGTTCGGCACCGCCGACCCGCGCGCCAGCGGCTCGGGCAACCCCGGCGCCACCAACATGCTGCGCCTGGCCGGCAAGAAGATCGCCATCCTCACCCTGCTCGGCGACCTAGCCAAGGGGCTGCTTCCCGTACTCATCGCCCGCCTGATCGGCCTGACCGACATGCAGCAGGCCTGGGTCGGCCTGGCGGCGGTAATCGGCCACCTCTACCCGCTGTACTTCAATTTCCGTGGCGGCAAGGGCGTTGCCACCGCCGCCGGCATGCTGCTGGCGCTCTACCCGCCCGCCGCGCTCCTCGCTGCAGCGGCCTGGCTGGTCACCTTCAAGCTCTCACGCACCAGCTCGCTCGCATCCCTGGTCGCGACCCCGCTGACCCTGCCGCTGCTGGCCTGGCAGGAGCCGTCGGCGTTGCTGCCGATGACCGTGCTCACCGGCCTGATCGTCTGGCGTCACCGCAGCAACCTGCGCGATCTCATCGCCGGACGCGAACGTCACTTCTGATCCACCAGCTTCCTGTCCGGCAAACCGCGCTGCAAGCGAAAAAACGGCCCATGCCGCTCAGAGCATGTGCCGCGTCGTTTGCAGCGTCATTATTCAGATCGCCGGCAGCGACTCCATTGGCCAGCGCGCCTGCACGCCGATCGACGGTCCGTCCTTCTGCCCGGCCAGCAACCGCTGGCAGCCAGCATAGGCGATCATCGCGCCGTTATCGGTGCAGAAGCGCGGGCGGGCGTAGAACACCTGGCCCTTCATCTCGCCAAGCATCTTTTCCAGATGCTGGCGCAGCGCCTGGTTGGCACTGACACCACCGGCGATCACCAGGCTTTTCAGGTGCGTCTGCTTGAGCGCGCGGCGGCACTTGATGGTCAGGGTCTCCACCACCGCCGTCTGGAACGCCAGGGCGATATCGCGGCGGGTCTGCTCGCTGTCGTCACCGGCCTCGACGCAACGCTGCCAGGTATTCAGGGCGAAGGTCTTGAGGCCGCTGAAGCTGAAATCGAGGCCGGGACGGTCGGTCATCGGCCGAGGGAAGACAAAGCGACCAGCGGTGCCGCTCGCGGCCAGGCGTGCGATCTCCGGGCCACCGGGATAGGCAAGACCGAGCAGTTTGGCGGTCTTGTCGAAGGCCTCGCCGGCAGCGTCGTCCACGGATTCACCGAGGACCTGGTAACGGCCGATGCCATCCACGCGCACCAGTTGGGTATGGCCACCGGAGACCAACAAGGCGACGAACGGAAACTGCGGCGGCTGCTCTTCCAGCATCGGCGCCAGCAAGTGGCCTTCCATATGGTGCACGCCGACGGCCGGCACACCCCAGGCGAACGCCATGGCCTGGGCGCAGGATGCGCCGACCAGCAGCGCGCCCACCAGGCCGGGGCCGGCGGTGTAGGCGATGGCGTCGATGTTCTCGGCCGTGCAGCCGGACTCGTCCAGCACCTGGCGGATCAGCGGCAGCATGCGCTTGACGTGGTCACGGGAGGCCAGCTCGGGGACCACGCCGCCGTACAGGCGGTGCAGGTCGATCTGGCTGAACAGCGCGTCGGCCAGAAGGCCCTTTTCGCTGTCGTAAAGTGCGACGCCGGTCTCGTCGCAGGAGGTTTCCAACCCCAGCACTAGCATGGGTTCGAGCCTTTATTCTGGGCAAATTTGAAGCCGCGCATCATAATCGGCGGCTTGGCTTCGGACCAGCGCTTTTCGATCGGAGGCTTTGCATTCCTTCGCCCGAACGTTTAATATCCGCAACCCTTGAAAACCGCCGACTCCCGAACCAACTGTCAGGAGCGCGATAAACCCCCGGTAATCATTGAAGGTACGACCTGGATGCCCGCCGTCAAAGTTAAAGAGAACGAACCCTTCGACGTAGCCCTGCGTCGTTTCAAGCGCTCCTGCGAAAAAGCAGGCGTACTGGCCGAAGTCCGTAGCCGCGAGTTCTACGAAAAGCCGACCGCCGAGCGTAAGCGCAAGGCCGCTGCCGCTGTTAAGCGTCACGCCAAGAAAGTGCAGCGCGAGCAGCGCCGCCGCGAGCGCCTGTACTGAGTTACAGCGCTTCGTCGCACGCTTTCCGCATCGCCCGGCCCACTCGCCGGGCGAGTGCCTGAAACAAGGCACAAATACTCCGATTCGCGTTCGCGAACTTCGGAGTTTTTTGCTTTTCCAGCCCATGCTTATTTTGCAAGCCCACGACTAGCCGCCCGCGGCTATGCTTGGGTCCACCCTGCGTCCCGATGAGTCTATGGCCGGCCTGATTCCACAATCCTTCATCGATGACCTGCTCAACCGCACCGATATCCTCGATGTGGTGAGTTCGCGCATCCAGCTGAAGAAGACCGGCAAGAACTACAGCGCCTGCTGCCCGTTCCACAAGGAGAAGACCCCCTCCTTCACCGTCAGCCCCGACAAGCAGTTCTACTACTGCTTCGGCTGCGGCGCCGGCGGCAACGCGCTCGGCTTCATCATGGACCACGACCAGCTGGACTTCGTCCAGGCCGTCGAGGACCTGGCCAAGCGCGCTGGCATGGACGTGCCCCGCGAGGAAGGCCGGCGCGGCAACAAGCCCCGCCAACCGGTCGACTCGCCGCTCTACCCGCTGCTTTCCGCCGCTGCCGATTTCTACCGCCAGGCGCTGAAAAGCCACCCGGCGCGCAAGGCCGCGGTGGAATACCTCAAGGGCCGCGGCCTGACCGGCGAGATCGCCCGCGACTTCGGCCTGGGTTTCGCCCCGCCGGGCTGGGACAACCTGCTGAAGAACCTGGGCGGCGACAGTCTGCAGCTCAAGGCCATGCTCGACGCCGGCCTGCTGGTGGAAAACCCCGACAGCGGCAAGCGATACGACCGCTTCCGCGACCGGGTGATCTTCCCCATCCGCGACAGCCGCGGCCGGGTGATCGCCTTCGGCGGCCGGGTGCTGGGCGACGACAAGCCGAAATACCTGAACTCGCCGGAAACCCCGGTCTTCCATAAGGGACAGGAACTTTACGGCCTGTACGAGGCGCGGAAGAACAACCGGGATCTCGACGAGATCATGGTGGTCGAAGGCTACATGGACGTCATCGCCCTGGCGCAACAGGGCATCCGCAACGCGGTGGCCACCCTGGGCACCGCCACCAGCGAAGAACACATCAAGCGCCTGTTCCGCATCGTGCCGAATATCCTGTTCTGCTTCGACGGCGACCAGGCGGGTCGCAATGCTGCCTGGCGCGCACTGGAATCGGCGCTGAGCAACCTGCAGGACGGGCGCAAGGTGCGCTTCCTGTTCCTGCCCGAAGGTGAAGACCCGGACAGCCTGGTCCGCGCCGAAGGCCCGGACGCATTCCGCGCCCGCCTCGCCCACCAGGCGCAACCGCTGGCGGACTACTTCTTCCAGCAATTAACCCAGGAAGCCGATCCCAGCACACTGGAGGGCAAGGCGCACCTGGCGACCCTGGCCGGCCCGCTGCTGGAGAAGATCCCGGGCAACACCCTGCGCCTGCTGATGCGCCAGCGCCTGGGCGAGATCACCGGTCTGTCGAGCGACGCGCTCAATCAGATCAGCGCACCACGCTCCGGACATTCCGGTCATGCCGGCCATTCCGCCGCTGCGCCCTCGCACGGCCCGGATCAGCACGCCCACGAATACGCCGACTACGACATGGGCCAGTTCGCCGACCACGGCGACAGCCACTACCAGGATGCCTCGAACTATTTCGAAGCGCCGAAGGACTTCTCCGGCGGCCATGGCGGCGGCAAACCGGGCAAGAAGCCCTGGAAAGGCGATCGCAAATGGGACGGCAAGGGCCGCAAAGGCGACTTCACGCCGCGCCAGCCGCGCACCGAGATCAGCGTCGAATCGCCGACCCTGACCGCCCTGCGCACCCTGCTGCACCATCCGCAACTGGCGCAGAAGGTCGAGGATGCCAGCCATTTCGCCAACGAAGGCCAGACTTACTCGCAGCTGCTGGCAGCCCTGGTCGAAGCGCTGCAGAAGAACCCCAGCCAACGCTCGATGCACCTGATCGCGCGCTGGCACGGAACCCCGCAAGGACGCCTGCTGCAGGTCCTGGCGGAAAAGGAATGGTTGATCGGCCAGGACAATCTTGAAAAGCAGTTCTTCGACACCATTACTACACTTGCACACAATCAACTGCACAGCAGCCGCGAAGCGCGTCTGCGTAGCGTGTTGCAGAAGAGCCCCAGTGAACTGACCGACGATGAGAAAGCCCTGCTGCGAGAGCACATCAGCTCCCCCTCGTCACCAGGCGCCCAGAGCTGAACTGGCGCCTGAAGCCTCGAATCTGGTATAATCCTCGGCTTAATTTCAGCCCGCCAAGACCTTCAGTGGATAGGGTGTTATGTCCGGAAAAGCGCAACAGCAATCTCGTCTCAAAGAGTTGATCACCCGTGGTCGTGAGCAGGGCTACCTGACTTACGCAGAGGTCAACGACCACCTGCCGGAGGATATTTCCGATCCGGAACAGGTGGAAGACATCATCCGCATGATCAACGACATGGGGATCAACGTATTCGAGACAGCCCCGGATGCGGATGCCCTGTTGCTGGCGGAGACCGATACCGACGAAGCCGCCGCCGAAGAAGCCGCTGCCGCCCTGGCTGCGGTGGAAAGCGACGTCGGCCGCACCACCGACCCGGTGCGCATGTACATGCGTGAAATGGGTACCGTGGAACTGCTGACCCGCGAAGGCGAGATCGAAATCGCCAAGCGCATCGAGGAAGGCATCCGCGAAGTGATGAGCGCCATCGCCCAGTTCCCGGGCGCGGTGGACGGCATCCTCGAAGAATACAGCCGTGTGGTCGCCGAAGGCGGCCGCCTGTCCGACATCCTGAGCGGCTACATCGACCCCGATGACGGCAGCCTGCCGGCCGAGGAAGTCGAGCCCGTCGACCTCAAGGACGACAGCGCCGATGCCAAGGCCAAGGACGACGAAGAAGACGAAGAAGGCGACGGCGAAAGCTCCGACGACGACGAAGGCGATGGCGGTCCGGACCCGGAAGAAGCCGCCCGTCGTTTCGGCGCCGTTTCCGAGCAGCTGGACAAGGCCAAGAAGGCCCTGAAGAAGCACGGCCGCGGCAGCAAGCAGGCCAGCGAGGAACTGCTCGCCCTGGCCGAACTGTTCATGCCGATCAAGCTCGTGCCCAAGCAGTTCGACGTGCTGGTCGCCAAGGTCCGCGATTCGCTGGACAGCGTCCGCCGCCAGGAACGCGCCATCATGCAGCTGTGCGTGCGTGATGCCCGCATGCCGCGTGCCGACTTCCTGCGCCAGTTCCCCGGCCATGAAACCGACACCACCTGGGTCGACGCCGTACTCAAGGGCAAGCCCAAGTACGCCGAGGCCATCGAGCGCCTGCGTGACGACATCCTGCGCAACCAGCAGAAGCTGGTCGACCTGGAAGCCAGCTCGCAGCTGACCGTTGCCGAGATCAAGGACGTCAACCGCGCCATGTCCATCGGCGAGGCGAAAGCCCGCCGCGCCAAGAAGGAAATGGTCGAGGCGAACCTGCGCCTGGTGATCTCCATCGCCAAGAAGTACACCAACCGCGGCCTGCAGTTCCTCGACCTGATCCAGGAAGGCAACATCGGCCTGATGAAGGCGGTGGACAAGTTCGAATACCGTCGCGGCTACAAGTTCTCGACCTATGCCACCTGGTGGATTCGCCAGGCGATCACCCGTTCGATCGCCGACCAGGCCCGCACCATCCGTATTCCGGTGCACATGATCGAGACCATCAACAAGCTCAACCGTATCTCCCGCCAGATGCTGCAGGAGATGGGCCGCGAACCGACCCCGGAAGAGCTGGGCGAACGCATGGACATGCCGGAAGACAAGATCCGCAAGGTCCTGAAGATCGCCAAGGAACCGATCTCCATGGAAACGCCGATCGGTGACGACGAAGATTCGCACCTGGGCGACTTCATCGAGGACTCCACCATGCAGTCGCCGATCGAAGTGGCGACCAGCGAGAGCCTCAAGGAAGCTACCCGCGAAGTCCTCGCCGGCCTCACCGCTCGCGAAGCCAAGGTCCTGCGCATGCGCTTCGGCATCGACATGAATACCGACCACACCCTCGAGGAAGTCGGCAAGCAGTTCGATGTAACCCGTGAGCGTATCCGTCAGATCGAAGCCAAGGCGCTGCGCAAGCTGCGCCACCCGTCGCGAAGCGAGCACCTGCGCTCCTTCCTCGACGAGTGACGAAGAACCCCCGGCCGAAAACCGGGGGTTTTTCTTTGGGGCCTTCCACTGGGCAAAGTGCCACGTCTACACTCGGCGTAATCTCCCCCCAGCAATGAGGCCCTTCATGCCGCGTCTGCAGGCAGTTCTACTGTGGTGCCTCGTATTCTGGGCCGGACAGGCGCTCGCCCTGAGCCTCACCCCCGAGGAGCAGCACTGGCTGCACGAACATCCGAGCCTGCGCCTGGGCATCGATACGTCCTGGCCACCCTTCGAATTCCGCGACCACGACGGCCACTACCAGGGGCTCGCCGCCAGCTACGCCAACCTCATCAGCGAGCGCCTGAACGTCCAGCTGGAACCGGTGGAGCCGGCCAACTGGACCGAACTCCTGAAGTGGGCCCGTGACGGAAAGGTCAATATCCTTCCCGGCATCATGGCCACGCCGGAGCGCGTGGAATACCTGACCTTCACCCGCCCGTACCTTGATTTCCCGATCATCATCCTCGCGCGCAAGGACGGCCCGTCACCGCACAACCTCACGGACCTCTATGGCCTGAAGGTCGGCGTGGTCGCCCATTACGCGCCCTATGAACTATTGGCCAGCAACCACCCGGATATCAGCCTGCAACCCTTGCCCAGCATCGCCGCTGGCCTGCAAGCCCTGGCCACGGGACAGGTCGATGCCTTCGTCGGCGACCTCGCCTCCAGCGTCTGGAACCTGCGCCAGCTCAAGCTCGAAGGCGTGCAGATCAGCGGCGAAACGCCCTATCGCTACCAATTGGCGATGGCCGTCCCGAAAAACCAGGCCGTACTCGCCGGCATCATCGACAAGGTCGTCGCCGACCTCAGACCCGAAGACATCCAGGCCCTGCAGGAGCCGTGGGTCGGCGGCCTGCTCGACAAGCGGCCGATCTGGCGGGAAGTGCTCTCCATCGGCCTCCCCATCTTCCTGCTGATTGCCTTCACCGTCCTGGTGCTGATCACCATGAACCGCCGCCTGCGCGGGGAAATGCAGCGACGGGAAAAGCTCGAACTGGCCCTGCGCGACAGCGAGCAGCACTACCGTGGCCTGGTCGAGAGCCTGACGGCCATCGCCTGGGAAATGCGCCTGTCTGAAAACCGCTTCACCTACGTCTCCCCCCACGCCCAGCGCCTGCTCGGCTACCCGATCAAGGACTGGCTGGAGCCCGGTTTCTGGCAGCGCACCCTGTATCCGGACGACGCCGAGCAAGCCGTCAGCTATTGCATGAGCGAGAGCCAGGCGGGGCGCAACCACAGTTTCGACTACCGCATGCTCGCCGCCGATGGCCGCGTGGTTTGGATTCGCGACATCGTGACCCTGATCCAGCACGGTGACGACCTGATCCTGCGCGGCCTGATGATCGACATCACCGAAGCCAAGCAGACCGAACAGGCATTGCGTCTGTCCGAGCAGAAATTCGTCTCGGTGTTCCACCACTGCCCGGACATCATCGTCCTCGCCCGACGCGTCGACGGAACCCTGCTGGCCGTGAACCGCACCTTCGAACAGCAGATCGGCATCTCCGCCGGCGAAGCGCTGGGCAAGACCTCCACCGAACTGGGCATCTGGGGCGAACCCGGCATGGGGCCGGCGATGCTCGCCCGCCTGCAGGGAGAGAACCTCGACAACATCGAGATTCCCCTCAACCGCCGGGATGGCAGCCGCTTTACCGGCCTGCTCTCGGCGCAGCACATCGTCCTCGACGACACCCCGGCATTGGTCGTGGTGGTGCGCAATATCAGTCAGGTCAAGCAGACCCAGGAGCAGCTGCGCGTCTCCGAGGAGAAATTCGCCAAGGCCTTCCACGCCTCCCCCGACGGCATGCTCATCACCCGCATCAGCGACGGGCGGCTGGTGGAGGTCAACGAAGGTTTCACCCGCATCACCGGCTACGACCGCTCCGAAGTCGCTCAGAGCACGACCCTGAGCCTCGGCCTCTGGGCCAACCCCGCCGACCGCGACCGGCTGCTAAGGTTCGTCGACCAGGACGCCGGCGTGCAGGACTTCAGCGTGCAGATTCGCACCCACGACGGCAGCCTGCGCCTGTGCGAACTCTCCGCCCACCGCATCACCATTGGCAGCGACGACTGCCTGTTGACCATCGCCCGCGACATCACCGAACGCCAGCAGATGCAGGAAAAGCTGCAACTGGCCGCCACCGTGTTCGAAAGCACCGCCGAAGGCGTGATGATCACCGATGCCAGCCAGCGCATCATCGCCGTCAATCGCGCCTTCAGCGAAATCACTGGCTACAGCGAAGTGGAAGCGCTCGGCCGCTCACCGCGCCTGCTCGCCTCCGGCCAGCACGACAGCAGCTTCTACATCGCCCTCTGGCACCAGCTCAACGCCGAGGGCCACTGGCAGGGCGAAATCTGGAACCGCCGCAAGAACCACGAGCTGTACCCGGAGTGGCTGACCATCAGCGCGGTGCGCAACACCGACGGCGAAATCTCGCACTACGTCGGCGTATTCGCCGACATCTCCACCCTCAAGTACGCCCAGGCCAAGCTCGACTACCAGGCCCACCACGACCCGCTCACCGGCCTGCCCAACCGCCTGCTCTTCGAAAGCCGCCTGAACACCGCCCTCAAGGAAGCCCAGGAAGACCACCACCAGGGCGCCGTGCTCTTCCTAGACCTCGACCGCTTCAAACACATCAACGACAGCCTCGGCCATCCGGTCGGCGACCTGCTGCTGCAATCCATCGCCCATCGCCTGCGCGACCAGCTGCGCGACATCGACACCGTGGCCCGCCAGGGTGGCGACGAATTCATCATCCTGCTGCCCGGCCTGCACCAGGCGGTAGATGCCGATCACGTCGCGAAAAAACTGCTGCATTGCTTCGAGGCCGCCTTCATCGCCGGCGAGCAGGAGTTCTTCGTCAGCGCCAGCATCGGCATCTGCCTCTACCCCGGCGACGGCAGCGATGTCGCCACCCTGGTCAAGAACGCCGACGCCGCCATGTACCGCGCCAAGGCCCAGGGCAGGAATCGCGTCGAGTTCTACACCCGCGAACTCACCTTCCAGGCCACCGAACGCATGGCCCTGGAACACGAACTGCGCCGCGCCCTGGAAACCGACCAGCTGCAGCTCTACTACCAGCCGAAACTCGCCCTGGGCAGCGGGCTGCTCGTAGGCGCGGAAGCACTGATCCGCTGGAAACATCCGCAATTCGGCGCGATTTCGCCGGACCGCTTCATCCCGCTGGCGGAGGAAAACGGCCTGATCCTGCCGCTGGGCGACTGGGTGCTGCGCGAAGCCTGTCGACAGATGAGCCGCTGGCAGGACAGCCACGCGGCCTTCGGCCCGCTCTCGGTCAACCTCGCCGGCGCCCAGCTGCGCCAGACCCATCTGGTCGACCGCATCCGCGACCTGCTCGCCCGCTACCACCTGCAGCCCTCGCGCCTGCAGCTGGAGATCACCGAAAACTTCCTCATGCACCAGACCGAGGAAGCCCTCGACATCCTGCACAGCCTGAAAAACCTCGGCGTGCAGCTGGCCATCGACGACTTCGGCACCGGCTACTCGTCCCTGAGCTACCTCAAGCAGCTACCGCTGGACATCCTCAAGATCGACCAGTCCTTCGTCCACGGCCTGCCCGACGACCCGCACGACGCCGCCATCGCCCGCGCCATCATCGCCCTGGGCCGCAGCATGAACCTCACCGTCATCGCCGAAGGCGTGGAACACCAGGCCCAGGAGCGCTTCCTCGAAGCCGAAGGCTGCGACCAGATCCAGGGCTACGCCCTGAGCCCCCCGCTACCGGCCGACGCCTTTGCCAACCGATTCCTCACCCCGTTGAACTCGGTTGGCGCTACGGAAAACGCATCGGTATAATCCGCCGGCCTTCTGGGGGCCTATAGCTCAGTTGGTTAGAGCAGAGGACTCATAATCCTTTGGTCCACGGTTCAAGTCCGTGTGGGCCCACCACCCTTTCAGCACAAGCCGCGCATCAGCGCGGCTTTTGCGTTTCTGGCGCCCGAGGCTCTGCCCACCAGGACCTTGCTCACATGCCATTTAATGGCGTGCTATGGCGTCCATTACGCCGAGTAGACGTTCCCGACTATCAGCATTGCCGTCGTTTTGAGGAAGCTGGCTGCGATGATCTTGGCAGCCCGCGGTGCGTGCAGCTGCGGCTCGACTTGCAGTCACTGGCGGCCTCAATGGTGACTTGCAGCTGGGCATTCAGCCAACTTTCGAGACGCTGCCACATGGAATCGGTGAGATCGGCAATCCTCTCTCCGCGCCGGCCAACGCTCATGCGCAGACCAAAATGCTCTGGTAGAACGGGACCGGAGGCGCCGAATCGCCAGGCGTGATCGAACACGAGGACGTTCAGCCCGCCGGTGTCGCGATCATGGGCCTCAGGCCCGTGGACGGGATTGGGCTGCCAAGCGAGTAAGCCGTTGCCGATAGGCTTATAGAAGTTGTCCGGTACGACGGTACGTTCAGGCTTCTTCGAGGCGAAGCGACGGTCGTTCCAGTATTCGGTGAAGCTCAGTACCTCGGAGACGAGGCCGGCCCAGACGACGCTGTGGCCTGAACTGGGGTTCACCTTCGAACCTGCAAATGCGAGCACGAAATCGCCGACCTTCGCCTTCTTGCGGATGCGCGGCTTGCAGACAGCCAGCGTAACGGCCGGCGGATCGTAATTTGGCGCGGAGCCTGCGTCCGTGGCGATCACATACGTGTGAACCCGCATAGTCATGCCTCCTGCGCAAAGAGCTGATCGAGCCATGCGAGCGCATCGGCACGATTTGTGATGTCGGCAACGAATTCCTGGCCACGTGCGGCGGCCTTCAGAGTCCCGGACGACGACCAGCGCGGCAATGGATGATAGGTCAGGCCAATTCCACCGCGCGTTGGGTTCAACCAGTCAGGTACCGCCCAAATAGACGGACTCGGGGCATGACTCTCGGTCAGTCGGAAGCCCGTATTGAACAGGCCGAAGCCTGGGCGATGAGTTTTTCGACCGTCCAGCGTTAGGCGGTCGGCAGCAATATAAAGTGTGTTGTTTTCCGTCCAGCCGGCTCGGACGTGCGGGTGTTCTTCAAGCCAGGGATAGCGCTCAGCCGCGTGTGTTCCATCGACACCCAGAGAGAAGACCTCCCCGATTTGTAGCCAACCAAATACGCGATGCTCGCGTTGCCCTTCGTATGACCAGTGGCCGT
This sequence comes from Pseudomonas sp. B1-22, assembly GCF_050474425.1. Classification (NCBI taxonomy): domain Bacteria; kingdom Pseudomonadati; phylum Pseudomonadota; class Gammaproteobacteria; order Pseudomonadales; family Pseudomonadaceae; genus Pseudomonas; species Pseudomonas sp. B1-22. The sequence continues at coordinate 61,740 of NZ_JBCHVH010000004.1, forward strand.
GGATTTGCGCCACCGGCCGGAATAACCCCCAGAAGAGGAACAAATCGCCGACGCCGACACCCTGCCCGACAAGATGACTCTGAGCTGTAGCAAGCTGACCGAGCGCGCCGCGCCATCCAGGCAAACGCGGGCGCATGCTGGAATCAATATCTGGATCGAGGTGACATGGAGTTGTTCTCGTGTGACGGCCTCGGCTGAGCGCCTCGATGAGCGTCGGGATCGGCTCGGCGAGATCGCCGAAGGCAATAGGCGTCGGCATGCGTGTGGGGATGGGGAACGAGATTGGCCGCCCCTCCACTATCGGGCTAGGAACTCCTCCGGCGGAGGAGTCGAAACCTTTGCGGGAGAATATGAGTTTCATATGCCGATCCATATGGTGAGGTGCCGCTGACGTTGTGGCCCAACGTGATCAGTGATCACGGTAGCGATGGTAGTTACTCCCAAAACAGGCGCAGGCTGCGGCCCTGGCTCATACCTCCTCCCGAAGATCAATTTGGCCAGTGACAGCGGCGGTGATCAAGGCAGAGCGGCGCTCTTTGAGTAGGTCGATGCCGCGCTCGGTTTTATTGAGTATCGAGTCGAGCCCAAGATATCAGCCTGCTCCTCGTGCGGCGGTAGAGGATTAGACAGTGAGCCGAATAGCCTGCATTATCGGCTCACTAAATGAGCCGAATAAACTCGCTAATCGGCTCACAGACGAGCAGCCTCCATGAATGACCCGCTCTGGATCTGGCAGCAGCCCAACTGGCCGCACTTCAGCTGGCAAGCCGATGCGCTTGCCCCGCTGCTGCGCGCGTGTAGCCAGGCTCAGGGGCGCTTGCTCGGGATGTTGGGCGCTGTAGGTAGTGACACCGAAGTACAGAGCAGCCTGGATGCCATGCTGCAGAACATCGTCACCTCATCCGCCATCGAGGGTGAGCAGCTGAATGTCGGCTCGGTGCGGTCATCGCTGGCGCGGCGCCTGGGGCTGAACGAAGAAGGCCGCACCACCTCACGCTCCGAAGGCCTGGCGGAACTGCTGCTGGATGCCACCCGCGCCTATCAGCAGCCGCTCGACCTGCAGAGGCTGTTCACCTGGCATGCTTGGCTGTTCCCCAGCGATGACCACCTACTGGCCCGCCCGCTACGCATTGGCATGCCGCGCGGCGAAGAGCCCATGCAGGTCGTTTCCGGTCGACTCGAACGCCCTACCGTGCATTTCGAGGCGCCACCCCGCTCCGGGCTGGAAGCTCAACTGGACGACTTCCTCGCCTGGTTCGAGAACAGCCGCAACGATGCAAGCCTCGACCCGTTTCTACGTGCCGGCATGGCGCACTTCTGGTTCGTTACCCTGCACCCCTTCGATGACGGCAACGGTCGCCTTACGCGCGCCATTACCGACCTCGCACTGGCTCAGGGTGAGCAGCAGGCCATCCGTTTCTATGCCATGTCAGCGAGCATCCTCGACGACCGCGCCGGCTATTACCGCATCCTGGAAGCCAGCCAGCAGGGCACGCTGGATATCACCGCCTGGCTGCAATGGTTCCTCGCAACGCTACTCAAGAGCCTGGAGCAGGCCCTTACTCGTATCGACCGCGTACTGGTCAAGGCGCGTTTCTGGCAGGCTCACCGCAGCCAAGCCTTATCTGCCGAGCAGATCAAAGTGCTTAACCGCCTGCTCGATGGCGGTGAGCGAGGTTTCGAGAACGGCATCAGCGCCGCGCAATACCAGGTCGTGGCCAAGGTCTCGAAGGCCACCGCCACACGTCATCTGAGCGATCTTGTTGAGAAGGGCTGTCTTGCCCGACTACCGGGCGGCGGACGCAGCACGCGTTACCAGATTGTCGGGCAGGCAATCTGATCGCTAGACGTGCAATCCAATACATTGCTCGGATGGAAAATAAATCTGTCCCCTTTTCCCCTCAGCCTCGTGACAGATCTCAGTGTCCACTGATGCGTCCATGCGGCATCCAAAACCACCGCTACCCGCCATTTGAGCGGCCTGGTAGAGAAAGGCTGCATCGTGAGACTACCTAGCGGCCGGCGCAGTACCCGTTATCAAGTTATTAGCCCAGACAGCACCGCGATCTGAGCACCATGGCCGGCACCAGCGTATGTCCAATCCCTGCAATACCATCGTGCCATTACGCCAAGCTCCGGTAATATCCGGGTAACTCAGGATTACCTGAAGGCAGGAAATGGACTTCACACCCATCATCACGCAGGTCTGGGGCACGCTGGGCTGGTTTATCCCGCTGATGCTGTTTATCGGCCTACTCAGGTCGCCTTGGGGCAAGGGCCATATTGGTGAACTCCTGGTGCGTCTATTCGCCCACTGGAAACTGGACAAGCAGGCATACCGCCGCCTGCACAACGTCACGTTGAACACGCCAGACGGCACCACGCAGATCGACCACGTGTTCTTCTCGCCTTACGGCATCTTCGTACTAGAAACGAAGAACATGAGCGGCTGGATATTCGGCAGCGAAAAGCAACCACAGTGGACACAGAAGCTCTACAAACGCACCTTCAAATTTCAGAACCCACTACGGCAGAACTACAAGCACCTCAAGGCGCTGGAAGCCACCCTTGGCGTTAACCCCGAGCATTTGTACTCGGTCATCACCTTCGTCGGCGGCAGTACCTTCAAATCCAAAATGCCGGCCAACATTACCCAGGGCATGGGCTTTATCCGCTACATCAAGTCCTTCCAGCAGGCGGTATTCAGCGAGGCCGAAGTCGACGCCATGCTGCAAGCCCTGCAAACCGGCCGCCGTGTCCCCACTCTCGCTACCCATCGCGAGCATGTGCAAAACCTCAAGCGCCGTAGTGATCCGACATCCGAACGGCAATGCCCGAAATGCGGCAGCGCGCTCCTGATTCGCACCGTGAAGTCAGGCCCGAAAGCAGGACAGCAGTTTTGGGGCTGCTCAGCGTTTCCCAAGTGCCGAATCAAGCAGAGCCTTTGAGGCGCTGGAGAGAGCTGGAAACCGTGGTCTCTCCCCTATTGCGCGCAGCTTACAATTTGTGAAAGGAGTCAATATGAGCCAAGACGAAGATGAAAAATATCCAGCCAGTGCCGTATCCACCTGGAGCGGTTATGTTTACCAAGGAAAGATAGCCCTTTACCACTCGCTCAAACTAATTCTAGCGGGTGACGTAGATTTTGAGCTGCAATTGGACAGCAGTGACGACTTCGCCATTTACAAAAATGGCCTTGTATCCAGCGCACACCAAGTCAAAGCTAAAATCGGCAAATATCGCAGTGCCTATAGCGAAGCCTTAGAGAAATCCGCGGCAATCGAATTTGATCGAAAGAAGGGAATATCACGTTATATCCATGTATCTGTTCAACTAGACAACACAGATAATCACACTGGAGCCAACGGAGAAACGGTTAAATTCTACCAATACGAAAATAAGCCACATTGCGGACTAGGAGAAATTGAGGGATTAACCAAAGAAGTCATAAAGAAAATATGCGATAGCAAATCCATAACGCTAAGCGATAATCTTCTAAACTACAACTATTGCTTGCTATCAGAGAAAATTAGCTCCAAAGCGGTTGAGATTCATCGAATCGTGCAGGAGGATCGCATAAAAGCAAATCAAGCCGCCTATGACAATCGGATAACCGCCAAAAGCATTTTAGACGACATCATCACTCAAAACCCATATAACGACACAGAATATTATGCAGTGGATTTGAAGGCCAGACTTCAAACCCACTTAGAGGACAGGCTTGATCAAGCCCTTCCAAGCATGAGTGACGCTACTTACCAAAGAGCACGTCGGCTGTGCGAGCACATTCGGACCACTGAGACCAATGAGCTGAAAACCTTGTGCCAACTGATGAAACCATCCGAGCGGTTCAAGGATATTCAAAAGACAGACATCAGACGCTACTCCAATCTGATTCAATCCATCACGATAGAACCTATATTCCATCAGCTGCCCCACTATCTTGATAGTCAGAAGCGATTCTATATCCCTACAGCACTTGACGTGGATGACAACGATGAGTGCACTTCAGACATCCTAGGCGAAATGGAAAGCAATGGTGACCTGCTAAGGCTGCTCTTTGAGTACAACCACCTCATCGCAAGCAAATCTACAGAATCTTTCACCTTCAACACGAAATTTACCAATTCCGACGAACTTGACCAACAAGAAGTCCAAGATCGAATTGACAGCAACATTACCAAATCACTTTGTATAAGTATCGTAACGAAGGACGACGCAGAGGCTCGACTGAATGATAAATAAACTCATTGATGAGGCGCTCATCGCTCACGGATTTTCGAAAGAGCATGAAATCGACGTCACGGGCTTCTACATTCGCGAATCAGCCTCAGCAATTAGATTCGCTATTTTGCACAAGCTGGACGACCTTCCAACCCCTGCCGAGCTCAACGCAATTATTAATCAGTCGGCGCCGGAAGCTTTCACCAGCAACCCAACATTTAAGAAGAATTGCGACCTCATCTGCATCCATCACTTGAACAAACTGGCCGACTTCAAGGATCACGAAGAGCAGATATTCGCCATTGAAGAAGACCCACACTTCTTCAAAAAATATGTACTTTATTACAGCGACGCTGAAGAAAGCGCCCTCAAAGAATTTTCCTTTGAAAAACTAAAGACCACCATCGCGGACAAAAAACAGTTTCTTGACTACAAAAACGACCCATTAAAAGCCACTCAATACAGCGTTGCGGCAAAAATATTTATCAAGCTTCCATTCCTTGAACTGCCATTCAACAAGGGCAACTTGGTGTCTTTGCGCCTGCAGGCAGCCGAAGCGGTAGCAGAAGCAGGCCTGGACGCTACATATGAACTCGTTAAGAAGCTCACCAGTAAAAATGCCGACGACATGATCAAGGAAATGATTAGCGATGAACTGGCAAATATCCAAAATTGAGGTTTCTAGCTTCAAAGCATTCAAGCACATCCATCTGGACTTAGGCAGCTCATCCCTATTGACCTTAGACGGCCCAAATGGGTATGGCAAAACAAGCATATTTGACGCTATCGAGTTACTGCTCACAGGTCAGATCAAGAGAATTCAGAACCTCTTCTCGACACTGATGACAAAAAACAAAACAAACTATGACGACAACCTCTTCTGGAACACACGTTCCGGAGAGAAAGACTTGTGCATTAAAATTAAGTTTGTTGACGGAGAGCGCGAACTCACTCTAGCAAGGCACGCCCCAGCCAAAGAGTTCAGCACAAAAGCAAACAACCGCGCAGATAAGTTTAATCACTTCAAACTGTACGAGCTTCCCGACTTCAACTCAACAGATTACTCCGCCAATAACGAGCGCAACAACCAGTACCTTGAAGAAGTTTTCGGCAAGAATTTTAGAGAAAATTTTTCTTTCCTTAACTACCTCGAACAAGGGCAAAACCAACTGTTACATACCAGGGTGGATGAACGAAAAGACGCCCTAGGAAATCTATTTAATATTAGCGACATAGCCGCTGAAATTGAAAGCTGCAAATTGGCCTTATCCAAGCTTACTAAATTTATAGGTGATGACGGGCGCAAAGCCAACGAAGAAGCCCTAAAAAAAGATTGCGCTTCTCTTCGTGAAATGGTTCAAGCCGACCTTGGCAGCACAGAATACAAAAAGCTGTCCACTGCTGATTTGCAGCCAGGATGGGACAAGGAGATACCCTTCCCAACCTATTCAGCTGAAGTACACGCTCAGTACCTTGAGTCCACCCGAAAAATTAGTGAACTGCTGCCATTGAAGGCAGCAATCCACACCAGGGCCCACAACGAAGCTATCGAAACCGACATCGAACAGAAGAAGGACTCCCTCAAAATCCTTGCTCAGTTCGGTACTGACCTTGATAAGCTAGATGGCTTGGATGGCATAAAAAAAGAACTGGACCTATCAGACAAAGCGGCCGCCATAATCAAACGCGGCGCTACCATCATAACAATCGAGGAAGCTCAATCCCTACCGGGATGGGCTGCTGGACGCTTAGAGTGGTTTGAGGAACAAATTACAGCGCGTAATGCTCTTCAAACAAAGTACACCTCGAACGATAGCGTTGCTGCTGAATTGACTCGTTTGAAAAAACAACTTCTAGAAGAGCATGCCAAGCTCTACCCTGACGACCAGCGCTGCCCTCTCTGTGGCGAAGACTGGGAAGCCCATAACTTGATGTTAGAGGCCGTTGACGAAAGAGCAGATCAAATTAGCAAAGAATTAAGTGCGGATGGCCAAACCCTGATCACCCTGATCACGTCGATGACTGACGAAATGGCCGTTATCAACGCCCATGTCCAGGCCCGAGCAGCAAGCCTTGCTCCCACCTATAACAGCGCTCTTCATAAAGCGCTTACTAAAGTCAAAGTTCGCTTACCGGCCATTATCCAACTAGCAGAAAAACTAAAATCTGAAGGCATCCAGGCTCATCACACGTTCAGTGAAAACGATGAGACAATTTCTGAGCGACTCGAAGGACTTAGCACCTCAATGCGGGCTAAGAAACTGCTCGAAACAGAAGCGCTACCTGACGATTGGAGAGACGTAATCAATACAGCTTTCAAAGAGCTGCAAGATTTTTACATTATCGACGCTCAAGACTTTAAAAACAAGGATCATTATATTTCCATAAAGGCTAACGAAGCTCAGAGCACCAGACTGAATAAGTGCCTTGAGGATCTTCGGAAAATTGAGCGCGAAAACGATGCTGCTTCGAAAGCCAAGGATAAGGTTAATAGGCTACGCACCACTTTAGAGAAAGCAGAGCAATCCTACACAGACCAAACAATCTCTGAGATTGAGCTCATATTCCACATTTACAGTGGACGGCTCATTCAAAACTACCAGCGCGGACTCGGTTTATTCATCGAGAGCCGTGAAGGTAAGCAACTGAGATTCTTGACTGCCGAAAAATCTGACCATGATGCTGTCATGTCCATGAGCTCTGGCCAGGTTTCTGCGCTTAGCCTCGCCTTCTTCCTGTCCCTCAATAAGGTCTACGCACGCGTCCCGCTCATCCTCATTGATGACCCTTCCCAGTCCCTAGACGAAGTGAACGTGGCGTCCCTCACCGACCTGCTCCGCTGTGAGCTGAAGCACTGCCAGCTCATAGTGTCCTCCCACGAGGACGACATCTCCGCGTACATGCGATATCGCTTCACCCGAGCAGGACTGAGTACGAGCTCACTTAACATGCAACGCTTGGCCAAAGAGGCATCCTAACGGTGACGGTGGCCACCTGTTAGCGCAGGTGGCCACCGGACTTTCCAATCGAGCAGCACCGAAGTCCCTTTCGGGCAACAAAGGTAAGCCCGCTTCAGATATTGATGCGGCGGATGTGCGCTGACTAGCAAAGCAAAGACCTCCGCTCCCGGCGTAGGCAAGGGGGCCTTGAGGTACAGAAAAAGTACTCTATCAGTACAGTGCCTAGGTTCTACAGTTTTCGCCAAATTACGCTTAACCCGCTCTGCGACGCCACGTTTAGCTAACTGTACCTGCACTAAGCTTTGTACGATTTCGCTGGGCTTGCAGCGTTTCTAGGCAACTCATAATCCTTTGGTCCACGGTTCAAGTCCGTGTGGGCCCACCACCCTTTCAGCAAAAAGCCGCGCGGATGCGCGGCTTTTTCGTTTCTGGCATTCGCCGATCAGGCTTGCGCCAGTTCACGCAGGGCGGCGGTCGCGAGGAAGCCCGAACGGGAGCTGTAACGGTGATCCTTGCTGACGCGGTCGTCGATGCGTTGCAGCAGGTGTTCGGGGAGCGTGGCGTTGAAGCGCACGGCCTTGCCCAGGTAGGGCGTGATATCGAATTCGATGACGGCCCAAACGCCACCCGCGTAATCCGGATTGGCGAGGTGAAGGTCAATGGACTGCGGTTGCGGTAGCTCTTCACCGTCGGCGAGCAGGCCCTCGAAGTGCAGCGCCAGGGCATCCTTGGTGTTATCCAGCGCCTCATCGACGGTGCTGCCGGCGGAGAAGCATCCGGGGACGTCGGGAAGGGTGACGCCGTAGTCGCTGCCCGGGTCCTTATGGAGTACGACGGGAAATTTCATGGTCTGTACCTGCTATCAGGAAAAACGGTTCAATCATCAGGGCTTGATCGACGGGGTTTGAGACCGGCCTGCTTGAGGATGTTGTTCACCGTGCCTTTGGGCAGGTCGGACTTCGGGTGCGGGACCGTGACCTTGCCGGGTTTGGTGGGATGCTTGAACTGGTGGTGACTGCCGTTGCAACCAATCTCCAACCAGCCGTCCTCGATCAGCCGCTCGATGATTTCCCTGCTGCGCATCATCGCACTCCTTGCGACTCAGCAGTGTGTACCATACACACCAAATTCTGAGTTCGTCAACGCAGGGACGATGAAAGCGGATTAGCGCTCTGGTGCCAGCCCATGGACACGGGAAAGCGCACGGAGACAGACATTTAGGGAATCGCCCTACACCCCAACAGCGTTGCTGTCCTACAAGGGCTCTGCGTAGCGTTTCGGCTGTCGCGGCACCTGCTGCGGTCAGGAGTGGAATCCTGAAAACGAGTACGACACGTAAGCCATATGCAGAGAGCGATTGCCAAGTAGCACTCACTGTCTGGCGGTCTATGGCGGACCGTGTGAGGTGGGCTTCTGCCCTACCGGTTCGTACTCGTATCCGGCATTCCACCCTTGCACGGTCCGCCTCCCTCTTCGGTTGTTCGGGCGGCGGCTTCCTGGATGTACATGGAGAGACAGCATGAAGACTTCCGATTCGATCCCGGCCGATGAAGGCCTGATTCCTACCGTTTTCTACCGTTACAACCGCCGGCTGCGCGGGGTACTGATCGAGCGGCAGGCGTGGTTCGTCCTGCGTGATCTGGCGAAGTTGACCAATAGCCACCTGGGCGAGCGCATCACGCAGAAGCTGGACGCGGATCAGGTGCGCCTTGAGCAGCTTTCCGGCTCGGCGGAGAAGGAATACCTGGTCAGCGAGAGTGGCCTGTACGCCTTGCTGATGGTGCATTTCTACCACCCGGAAAATCGCAGCCTGCGGCAGTGGCTGAGCAATGAGGTGGTGCCGGCGCTGCGGGATGCGCAGCAGCACAACCCGCATCTGCCACAGCGGCGCATGGAGCGGGTGGAGGGGCAACTGATTAGCGTGATGGATTGGCAGGGCAAGCTCTGGGTGCGCTGGAGCGATGCGGTGCGGTTGATGGAGGAAGATTTGCGCTCGTTGCGTTGATCTTTTTGGGGTTGGGAATCGCGGACAAGGTCCGCTTCTCACACCTTCAAAAGCTCCTCTCCCTAACCCTCTCCCGCAAGCGGGAGAGGGGACTGATTGGCGCATACGGGGGGCCACGGTGCCAGCCGGCGCTACCTGTCCTCACCTCCACAATGCGAGAAGCATCACACCAACCTTCGAGGGTGCGCGCCTGGGCATGACCGGGATCAATGCTCAATACCCAAACAGGGATACATTGATGTCCTTTTGCCACTAGTGAGCTTTACCATGACTCTCCACCGGTTCCCGGTGCAGCTGCTGGTCACCTCCCAGGACCCGGCGCAGGCCCGCCAGGTGCGTGCCCTGCTGGCTGCCTACAGTCTCCCCTGCGCGGTGCTCGAAGGCCCGCAGGATTGCGCGCAGGCGCCGCTGTGCCGCTGGTTCAAGGACGCGCCCCTGAGCGACGCCGCGCAGGTGCATGGGCTGCTGGCCGACGCCATTGGCGTACTGGAGCGCAGCCGCCATGCCTTCCGCTCCCGCGAGTTGGGGGAGTTGCGGCAGCGGCTCAGCGCCGCTCTGGAGGAGTTGTCGGCGCCGAGCGCTCTGGTGTAAAACTCTCCGACCCGCGTTCCGCTGCTGCGGAAGCTGGCTTTGCCGGGCAGGACTTGTGGGCCTGCAAGACAAAGCGCCGTGTTTGTCGCCGTTCATTCGGCTGACGAGCCGGCGCTTTTTTCATGCCCGAACAAAAACCAGCCACCCGCAAGGAGCCAAGCATGGGCCTGGGACCGAAGCTCGAAAGCGTGCTCGAGCGCATCGGCCTGTCGATGACGGAAATCGAACAGCGCCTGGAGTACCTGAACTGGGGCGAGGACGATGCCCGCCGTTTGAACGGACGCGCCAGCGACCTCGATCTGTGCCATCGGCAGTTCATTGAGCGACTCTACGACCACCTGCGCGACTACCCCCATCTGGGGGCGATCCTCGCCGACCCCGCCACGCTGGAGCGCCTCAAGCGCAGCCAGTTCGAGTACTACCGCCAGCTCTGGGACGCCCCGCAGAGCGCCGACTATGTGCGCGACCGCCTGCGCATCGGGCTGGTGCACCAGCAGGTGGGCGTGGAGCTGAAGTGGTATCTGGGCGCCTACCGCCTGTACCTGGAGCACATGCTCGACGAGTTGCTGGGCGACGCGCCGGAAGCGCCGGCCTTCAGCAGCCTGCTCAAGCGGGTGTTCTTCGACATGTCGCTGGCCATCGATACCTACGGCGCGGCGCAGCGCCAGGCGCTGGAAGACAGCGAGGCACGCTTCGCCCGTGCCCTGCGCGGGGCCAATGACGGTATCTGGGACTGGGACCTGGGCAACGACCGCCTCTATGTCTCCGAACGCTGGTCGCGCATGCTCGGCCTCTCTCCCGACAACCTGGGCGAGAGCAGCACCAGCTGGTTCGCCCGCGTGCACCCGGACGACCTGCCCGGCCTGCGCCAGGCCATCGACGCGCACCTGCGCGGCAGCAGCCCGCTGCTCAACCACGAGTACCGCATCCGCCAGCGCGACGGTGGCTACCTCTGGGTGCAGGCACGCGGGGTGATCACCGACGGGCGCATGGCCGGTTCGCAGACCGATATCAGCCAGCGCAAGGCCAGCGAGCACCAGCTCAGCCACGCGGCGCGGCACGATCCGCTGACCGGCCTGGCCAACCGCCTGCGCCTGGACGAGCTGCTGCAGCAGGCGCTGATGCGCCAGCGCCGCCCCGGTGCGCGCGAGTCCGGCCTGCTGTTCATCGATCTGGACCGTTTCAAGCTGATCAACGACAGCCTCGGCCACGCGGTCGGCGACCGGGTGCTGGTGGAGGTTGCCCAGCGCCTGCTGCGCTGCCTGCGCCCCGGCGATCATCTGGCGCGTTTCGGCGGCGACGAGTTCGTGGTGCTGCTCGATGACCTGGCCAGCCTCACCGACGCCGAACAGGTCGCCCAGCGCATGCTCGATTACCTGCACCTGCCGCTGCATGTGGACGGCCGGACGCTGGTGGTCAGCGCCAGCATCGGCATCACCGGCCTGATCACCGACGGCCAGGCCATCGACACACTGCAGGCCGCGGACCTGGCACTTTACCGCGCCAAGGAAGCCGGCAAGGCACAGTACGCGCGCTTCAGCCTGGAGCTGCAGGCGGAGGCGCAACGCCGTCTCGATCTGGAGAGCGCGCTGGCCCAGGCACTGCGCAACGAGGAGTTCAGTCTCAACTATCAGCCCATCGTCTGCCTGGACGGGGACGAGGCGCGCTGGGTAGCGGTGGAAGTGTTGCTGCGCTGGAGTCGCCATGGCGAGCCGGTGTCGCCGTTGCAGTTCATTCCGGCGCTGGAGGAATCCGGGGAGATCGTCCGGGTCGGTGACTGGGTGCTGCGTCAGGCCTGCCGGCAGACGGCGCTCTGGCAACGCGCGGGGCGCAAGGATCTGTATTGCTCGGTGAACCTGTCGAGCCGCCAGTTGCAGCAGCCGGGATTCGCCGCGCGCGTCCGGCAGATCCTCGCGGAAAGCGGGCTGTCGCCGTGCAGCCTGGTGCTGGAGATCACCGAAAGCCTGCTGATGCAGGACGGCGCGGAAACCCTCGCCTGCCTGCGCGAGCTGGCCGCACAGGGCGTGCGCCTGGCGCTGGATGACTTCGGCACCGGCTATTCGTCGCTGGGATACCTCAAGCGCTATCCGCTGCACATCCTGAAGGTCGACCGCAGCTTCATCACCCGCGTGCCGGAGGACCCGGAACTGAGCGCCATCTGCCGGGCGATCATCGGCCTCGGCCACAGCCTGGGGCTGGAAGTGGTGGCCGAAGGTGTGGAGCGCCAGGAGCACCTGGACTTCCTTCGCCAGGAAAATTGCCGTTACGCCCAGGGCTTCCTGTTCAGCCGGCCACAGGCACCGGAAGTGCTGTTCGACAGCGCCCAGGAGCCGCCGCAATGAAGCTGAACCTGCCGGTCACCGGGCGCCAGGTCGAGGTCCCGGAAAGCGCCAATATCCTCTCCACCACTGACCTCAAAGGCGCGGTCAGTCATGTCAACCCGGACTTCCTCGCCATCAGCGGCTTCACCGCCGAGGAGCTGCTGGGGTTCAACCACAACCGCGTGCGCCACCCGGACATGCCGCCCGCCGCGTTCGCCCACCTGTGGCGGACGCTGCAAGCCGGGCGCAGCTGGATGGGGCTGGTGAAGAACCGCTGCAAGAATGGCGATCACTACTGGGTCAGCGCCTTCGTCACGCCGATCCGCCGCAATGGCCGGGTGGTGGAGTACCAGTCGGTACGCACGCAGCCTAGCAGCGCGCAGGTCGAGGCGGCCGAGCGCTTGTATGCGCGGCTGCGGGAGGGCGCGGGATTGTCCCGGCCGCGCTTGCCGTTGATGGCGCAGCTGCTGATCGGAATGGGCGTTGCCCAGGCTGCGGGCGCCCTGCTCACGCTCTTCGCGCCGTCTTGGGCGCTGCCGGGAACGCTGCTGTCGCTGGGGCTTGCCGGCGGTTGGGTGTGGCTGCGTCTTCGTCCACTCGCTGCGCTGACCCAACGCGCCCGCGCCATTGCCGACAACCCGCTGAGCCAGCGGCTGTATTCAGGGCGCGACGATGAGTTCGGCGAGCTGGATTTCGCCCTGCGCATGCTGGAGGCGGAGACCGCCGCGGTGGTCGGGCGCATGGCCGATGCCTCGCAGCAGCTTGCCGAGCACGCCACGGCGCTGGCCGAGGCCATGGCCGGCGGCAGCGCGGCCACGCAGTTGCAGCAGCGCGAGACCGAACAGGTGGCCAACGCCATGCACGAACTCGCGCAGAGCGTGCAGGAAGTGGCGCGCCACGCGCAGCACAGCGCCGTGGCCGCACAGTGCAGCGACCGCATCACCCAGTCCGGACATGACGATGTGCGCAGCACCCGCGGCCAGCTCGCGGAACTGGAAGCCGGCGTGCGCCAGGCCTGCGCCGCCGTGGAGGCGCAGCAGACCCACAGCGAGGCGATCTCGCGGATGCTGGAGGTGATCCGCGACGTGGCCGGACAGACCAACCTGCTGGCGCTCAACGCTGCCATCGAGGCGGCGCGGGCCGGCGACAGCGGACGCGGCTTCGCGGTGGTCGCCGACGAGGTGCGCGCCCTCGCCTCGCGCACCGAGGAGTCCGCGCGGGACATCCAGGGGCTGATCGGCAACCTGCAGCGCGGCGCCGAGGATTCGGTGCGCGCCCTGTGGCATTGCTGCGAGCAGGCGCTCGCCAGCCTGGAGCAGGCCGGCCACGCCACCGGCACGCTGGAGCGGATCAGCGAACAGGTGTCGTCGATCCAGCGCATGAGCCTGGAGATCGCCACCGCCATCGAGCAACAGGGCGCGGCCAGCGAGGAAGTGCAACGCAGTTTGCAGGCGATTCGTGGATCGGCCGACAGCAATGCCGCCAACGCCAGCACCTGCCAGCGCAGTGCGACGCGCATGGCGGAACTGGCGGCGGAGCTGCGATTGCTGGCGGAGCATTTCTGGGAGGGAAGCCGGGCGGGTTAGCGCTTGGCGATGATGTACACGGCGTGGACGATGCCGGGGATGTAGCCGAGCAGCGTCAGCAGGATATTGAGCCAGAACGCGCCGCCGAAACCGACCTGGAGGAACACACCCAGCGGCGGCAGAAGGATGGCGATGAGGATGCGGATGAGGTCCATGCGATGGCTCCTTGTGAGATTGCCTCGTGCATGGAATGGACCGCTGGCGAGCTGAGCGGGTTCAGAGAATCTATCGCTGGCACCTGGCGCAGCGGAACTCATCGATAACCGCGTGCGAGCGGGTGGCAGTGGTTTGCGCGGATGGACAATCGCGGACGGAGTCCGCTCCTACGTACCCGGAGGCATCGGCGCTTGTCCCGTGCGTAGGAGCGGACTCTGTCCGCGATCATTTCACGTCCGCCGTGGACGTGACCTCTGCATCAGAGGAACCAGCGGTACTCGCGTGCGCTGACTTCGTTCATGAAGTCCAGGTGGTCGTGGCGCTTGTTCTCGCAGTAGACGAAGACGAACTCGCTGCCCAGGCCGTCCTTCACCACCGGATGGTCTTCCATGGCAGCGACGGCGCCGAGCATGTCGCGCGGGAAGTCGATGCCGCTGGCGCGGTCTTCGTTGAGCGGGGCAATGGGTTCGCGCTTGGCTTCCAGGCCATGCTCCATGCCGGTGAGGATGGCCGCCAGCACCAGGTACGGGTTGGCGTCGGCGCCAGCCAGGCGGTGCTCGATGCGCAGGTTCTTGCCGTCGGACTCGGGGATGCGGATGCACGCATCGCGGTCCTCGAAGCCCCAGCTGGCCTTGCTCGCGGCGTTCACGCGGGAGCCGTAGCGGCGGTAGGCGTTGTGGTTGGCGGCGAAGATCGGCATGCAGTGCGGCAGCAGTTCCAGGCAGCCAGCCACGGCGTGGCGCAGGGCCTGCTGGTCGTCGCGCTCGAGCAGGTTGTTGCCGTCGCGGTCGTACAGGCTGACGTGCACGTGCATGCCGCTGCCCGGCGCGTGCAGGTAGGGCTTGCTCATGAAGCTGGCGCGGTAGCCGTGCTTGAGCGCCACGCCACGGGTAGCGCGGGCGAACAGTGCGGCCTGGTCGGCGGCGTGCAGGCCGTCATCGCAGTGGGCGAAGTTGATCTCGAACTGGCCGGGGCCGATCTCGGCGGTGATGACGTTGGCATCGACGCCCTGCTCGCGGGAGGCTTCGACGATCTCATGGAGCACGTCGGAGAAGCGCGACAGGCGCTCGATGTGCATGTTCGGCTGGTCGTCCTCGTCGTCGCACAGCGGGTCGCGCGGGTACTGCGGCAGGCCGGCGTCCAGCTTCCTGTCGAACAGGTAGAACTCCAGCTCGAAGGCCACTACCGGGCGGATGCCCTTGGACTCCAGGCGCTGCATGACGCGGGCGAGCACTTCACGCGGTTCGAACTCGATGGGCGCGTGGGTGCCGTCGGAGCTGATCAGCATCTGCCCCAGCGGCTGGTTCTCCCAGCGCACCGGCTTGAGCGAGCCGGGGATCAGGCGGCGCGGCGCATCCGGGTCGCCGTCGTTGAAGCAGTAGTCGCCGATGGGGTGCAGGCCGCCCTGCGCGCCCAGCAGCACGCAGTTCTGCGGCAGTTTCAGGGGGCTGCCGGCGGCGACTTTTTCCAGCATGTCGACGGGGTAGCGCTTGCCGTAGAAGTGGCCGGGAATGTCCAGGCAGATCAGGTCGACGTAACGGATGTCCGGGTACTGCTGACGGAAGGCGCGGACTTCGCTGAGCAGGTCGGGATAGGTCGGGCGGTTCATGGTGCAGGGGCCTTTTCTGGGCGGCGCCGGATCGTTTTCCCAAGCCACCCCTCACGGGCTGGCTTGGGAAATTCACGTGAAGATCCAGAGCACTCGCGTTGGTTTGTCGGTGAGGTTGCCGTAGCGGAACTGGCTGTGCGGCGGCAACTGGAAACTGTCGTTGGCGCGCAGGGTGACGGTGTCGCCCTCGTACCAGATGGTCAGCTCGCCTTCGAGGACGAAGCCGCCCTGCTCCGAGCTGTCGTTCAGGTGCCCCTCGCCGCTGGTGGCGCCAGGGGCGAGGATGCTGTCGAGCATGGAGAAGCCGCCGGACATGTTCGGCGAGGCGAGGATGTCGGTGACGCCGCCGGCGTAGTACAGGGTGCGGCGGTCAGCCGGGCGGGTGACCCACTCCAGCTCGCGACGGGTGTCGCCAGCGTAGAAGTAGGTGGTCGGCACACCCAGCGCTTCGCTGATCGCGGTAAGGTCGGCCACGGTCGGCTGCGACAGGCCACGCTCGACCTGGGAAAGGAAACCCACCGAGCGGCCGATCTGTTCGGCCAGCGCGCCCAGGGTGAGATTCTTGTGCTTGCGCAGGTCGCGGATCAGCGTGGCAAGGTGTTCGTTGGTGACCGTCTGGGTCATGGCGAAATCCGATTCAGAAAAAGTCGCGCAATCGATACCAAGCTTTACCGGCGGCTTCCAGTG
Organism: Pseudomonas sp. B1-22; assembly: GCF_050474425.1. Taxonomy (NCBI): domain Bacteria; kingdom Pseudomonadati; phylum Pseudomonadota; class Gammaproteobacteria; order Pseudomonadales; family Pseudomonadaceae; genus Pseudomonas; species Pseudomonas sp. B1-22. The sequence goes on from NZ_JBCHVH010000004.1 coordinate 77,879, forward strand.
GCGCAGCGAAGCGCTGACCGCCGGGGAATCCGGGATTGCGGATGCGTTGATAGAGATCAAGCTCGTCGCTACGCCCCAGCATTGCCTCGCTCACCGCGTGGGCGGCGGCCAGGCTCGGCAGTACGCCGTGGCCGGAATAGCCCTGCAGCCAGTACAGCTCGCCGCGCCGGCCGATGTCCGGGGTGCGGCGCATGGTGCAGTCGATGTGGCCGCCCCAGGCGTACTCCAGCTCCACGCCCTTGAGCTGCGGGAACACCCGCTCGACATAGGGACGCGTCGCCGCGCGGATGTCGCTGGGCATGCCGCCCAGGTAGGTGCAGCCGCCGCCGAACAGCAGGCGGTGGTCGGGGGTCAGGCGGAAGTAGTCGAGGACGAACTGGTTGTCGGTGACGCAGCAGTTCTTCGGCAGCAGCGAGCGCGCCAGTTCTTCACCCAGCGGCACGGTGGCGACCTGGTAGGTGCCCACCGGCAGCATGCGCTCGGAGACGTCGCGGTCGAGCCCGTCGATATAGGCGTTGCAGGCCAGCACCAGGGAGGCGCAGCGCACGCTGCCGTGTTCGGTCGTCACCTCATAGCCGCTGCCGCTCTCGCGGAAGCTCAGGGCGCGGGTCTGCTCGAAGATGCGTCCGCCGGCACGCTCGAAGGCGCCAGCCAGGCCGTAGGCCAGCTTGAGCGGGTTCAGGTGGGCGGAGTTGGGGTCGTAGAGACCGGCCTGGTAGCGGTCGCTGGCGATCCACTCCGGCAGTTCCTCGCGCGGTACGAAGCGCAGGCCTTCGTAGCCCCAGCGGCGGTTGGCCTCGGCCTGCCAGTCGTAGAGCATGCCGACGCGGCGCGGCAGAACGGCAGTCCACAGGTGGCCGATGCGGTAGTCGCAGTCGAAGCCGTGGCGTTGCGGCAGGTCGCGCAGTTCGTGGGCGGCCCAGAGCATGCCCTGCCATAGGCGCAGCGCGCCTTCGTGGCCGAGGTCGGCCTCGATCGGACCCAGGTCGCTGGACCAGCCCGGCAAGGCCTGGCCACCGTTGCGCCCGGATGCGGCCCAGGCGATGCGGCTGGCTTCGATGATGCAGACCTTACGTCCGCCTTCGGCGAGTTGCAGCGCCGTGTGCAGGCCGCTGAAACCGGCGCCGATCACCAGCACTTCGCATTCCAGCGGTTCGCGCAGTGCTTCGCGCGGCTGGATCAGCTCGGGGTTGGCGCCGGCATAGTAAGTGCCGACCGGCTCGGTCGAACGCAGAAACATGGCCACCTCGTGAAATTGTTTTGTTTATTTTTCATGAAAAATAACAGAACAAATTTCATAAGGCTAGCCCACCGCTTCCCGTAACGACGGGAAGCGGTGGCAGGGATCAGGACGCCAGCACCGCCGTGCTGGATTCCTCGTCCCGCTTCTGGCGCACGCTGACGACGATTACCAGCGCTACCAGGATGCCGGCGAGAATCGCCGAGGAGCCGATGGTGCCGAAGTCCAGGCCGCCCTTTTCATGGGACTTGGTGAGGAAGTCGCCGAGGGTCGCGCCGAACGGACGGGTGAGGACGAAGGCGATCCAGAACAGCAGCACCGAGGACAGCTTGGTGAAGTAGTGCAGCAGCACCACGACCGCGATCAGGCTGCCGATCAACAGCGCGCCGCCGGCGAAGCCCAGGCCCGAATCGTCGGCGAGGAAGTCGCCCAGCGCGGTGCCCAGGGTGTTGGAGAAGAGGATCGCGATCCAGTAGAACATCTCGCCCTTGAAGCTGCGGATGTTGTCCACCGACAGCGAGGTGCCGCTGAAGCGCCAGGCCGCGAAGATCGCCACCAGGATGCTCACCAGGATCGCCGAGCCGCTGGCGTAGCCGAGCTCCAGGGTGCGGTCCATGAAGTCCGACATGGTGGTGCCGGCGGTGCTGGTGGAGAGGATCACCAGCCAGTACAGCCAGGGCACGTAGCGCTTGCTGGCGAGCTGGCCGAACAGGGTGACGAGGAACAGGCTGATGAGGATCAGCGAGCTGATCGCGTAGCCGACGTTGAGGGTCATCGACAGCAGGTCGCCGGCGGTTTCCCCCAGGGTGGTGGCGCAGATTTTCATCACCCAGAAGGCCAGGGTGATCTGTGGCAGTTTGTTCACGGGTAGGACTCCGGAAATGAGCGGGATGGACGCGCCCGTTTCCGCTGGCCGCGTCGCCGGCACCCGGAGTTACTCTGGGCTCCCCCCAAGACCCCATGGTGCACGGTGCGCAAGACTGCGGTCGGCGCAGTGAAGAAAGGGTCAAAGCGGAATGAAAAATCCATTCGATAGACGCTTTTCCTACCGACCGGCAAGTGACAGATGGTCGTCCGTTGCTATGGTTTGAAGGGGGCGATTTGCCCGAGGAAGGCTGTGCTGCGCGATGAACCGGCGCATGGGGATAGGGATGAATCAGATGATCAAACCGCAACCGTACTGCAAGAACTGCCGGCTGGCGCCACCGTCGCTGAGCGACGACAAGATCGACGAACTGGAGGCGCTCATCAAGCCTGGGCACCTGTTGCACAAGGGTGACTACGTGTTCCGCCAGGGCGACCCGTTCCACAACGTCTACCTGGTCCGCTCCGGTTCGATCAAGACCTTCACCACCAATGAGCAGGGGCTGGAGAAGATCACCGGGTTCTATTTCGCCACCGAGATCTTCGGTTTTTCCGGCATGGGCGAAGGCAGCTACCCGGTGTCGGCGCAGGCGCTGGAAAGCACACTGTGCAGCGAGATTCCATTCAACCAGCTGGAAGAACTGTCGCAGAAGATTCCCGGCCTTTCGCACCAGATCATGCTGATGATGAGCCGCAAGATCCGCGAGGATCAGCAGATGAAGCTGCTGCTCTCAAGGCTGAATTCGGACTCGCGCATCGCGGCCTTCCTGCTCAACATCTCCGCGCACTTCCGCGACCGCGGCTTCTCGGCCACGCGCTTCCGCCTGAGCATGTCGCGCAACGAAATCGGCGATTACCTGGGGCTGGCGGTGGAGACCGTATCGCGCAGCTTCACCCGCCTGCAGAAGCACGGGCTGGTACGGGTGGACGGGCGGGAGACGGAGATCGTCGACTTCACCGAGTTGTGTGCGCTGGCGGGGGGTGAGGTCGAGCTTTGAGATTCAGCCCTTTCAGGGCTTCGCGGGCATGGCCCGCTCCTACAGGTTCTACGCCCACCCGACATCCGCACGAAACTGCTTTTCGTAGGAGCGGACTTCGTCCGCGATAAATCCCGTGCAGTGCGGATCGCGGACGGAGTCCGCTCCTACGGGATTCAGCCGGTATACACGGCGTTGGCTCTCGTAGGAGCGGGCCATGCCCGCGATGAGCCCCGTGCAGAAGAGATCGGCCCGCGCGAAACCCCGCTCTCGTAGGAGCGGAGCTTCTCCGCGATCACCGCGACAGCGTTGCCAATGGCCGGCCTGACGGCCCGCTCCTACGAGATAGCCCTGTACTCGGGCCTGCCCTCACCCTAGCCCTCTCCCAGGGGGAGAGGGGACCGTTCGGTGCAGGATGAAACTTTGGTGTCAGGCGGCACGATCAGCTCCCTCTCCCTGAGGGAGAGGGCTGGGGTGAGGGGGACGGCCTAGGCACGGATTATCCGGAACAAGACAGTTGCTCCTACAGGGACCGATCAGGTCCCGATCACCCCACCATCATCCTTGGTAATCACCAGCGTCGTGGAGCGCGGGATGCTCTTGCCGTCGCTGGCCGGGAAGCTGATGCCCGGGTGCTGGATGTTCACCCACAGCGTCCTGCCATCCGGGCTCTGGGTGATGCCGGTCAGTTCGCAACCACGGGGGCCGACCAGGAAGCGGCGCACCTCGCGGCTGTGCGGGTCGGCGCAGAGCAGCTGGTTGCAGCCCATCGCGTGCATGGGCTTCTCGGCATCGTCGTAGTCGGTCTCGATCCACAGGCGGCCGGCCGTGTCGAAGTACAGGCCATCCGGCGAGGAGAAGATGTCGCCGTTGATGCTGCCGACCAGGTTCTCCGGCGCCCCGGAGCCCTTTTGCTCGCCGGCCAGCAGGAAGACTTCCCACTGGAAGGTGGTCGCGGTCGGATCGCCGCCCGCCTCGTTCCAGCGCAGGATCTGCCCGTGCAGGTTTTCCTTGCGCGGGTTGGCGGCGTCCACCGGTTGCTTCTTACCGCGCCCGTCGTTGTTGGTGAGGCTGACATAGACCTCGCGGGTGGTCTGCTGCACGGCGACCCACTCGGGGCGATCCATCGGCGTCGCGCCCAGCTTGTCGGCGGCGGCACGGGCGTTGACCAGCACCTCGGCCTGGCTGGGGAAGCCGTTCTCGGCGGTGAGGCCATTCTGGCCATGGACCAGCGGTAGCCACTGGCCGCTGCCGTCGGCGTTGAAGCGGGCGACATAGAGAGTGCCTTGATCCAGCAGGTCACGGTTCGCCGCACGGTTATTCGGGTCGTACTGGCCGACCGGGACGAACTTGTAGATGTACTCACCCTTGGTGTCGTCGCCGTAGTAGAAGGCCATGCGGTTGTCGGCGCCCAGCGACAGGGTCGAGCACTCACGGCAGAAGCGGCCGACGGCGGTGCGCTTCTTCGGCGTGGATTTCGGATCGAACGGGTCGATCTCCACTACCCAGCCGAAGCGGTTCGGCTCGTTGACGTGGCCGCCGTGGGGCTGGTCGGACTTTGGCGTGGCATCGAAGCGCGCGTCCACCGCCTCCCAGGCGTAGTAGTTGCTGAACGCGCCGTTGGACAGTCCGTAGCGCTTGTGCGAAACGCGCTTGGCGTAGTCGTCCTTGTCGCGGTTGACGAAGTACTGGTGCCAGTTCTCCTCGCAGGCAAGGTAGGTACCCCAGGGCGTGACGCCCATGGAGCAGTTGTTCAGCGTGCCGAGCACCTGTTTCGCCGCGGGGTCGCTGGCAGTGCGCAGCAGGTCATGGCCGGCCAGCGGGCCGGACAAATCCAGCGGCGAGCTGCCGGTGATGCGGCGGTTGTAGCTCGAACCTTCGACACGCTGCCACCGGCCGCCGGCATCCTTCTTCACCTCGATCACGCTCAGGCCGTGGGCGGCGATTTCCTTGCGCACTTCGGCTTCCGGACGGCCACGGGTGCCGTCGGGGCGATCCTCGAAAGTCTGGCCTTTGGTGTGCAGCGTCGGGTTGATGTACTCGTGGTTGATCACCAGCAGGCCATGGCTGTCCGGCGCATCCGGGAAGGGGAAGTAGTGCATGCCGTCGTGGTTGTCGCCGGCCTGCAGTTCCTGGGCTTTCCAGTCTTCGCTGGCGTCGCCCTTCCAGGCCGGAGAGCCGGCCACCACCGGGTCGCCCCAGGAGAAGAACGGCCGGGCGGTATAACCCTCGGCGACGATTACGCGGTCGAATTTCGGGTCCTGCTGCACCGGCACGCCCTTGAAGCCGAGCAGTGCGCTGGGCACCGGGGCCTCGGCGGCGAACAGCGAGCGGCCCGGGAACAGTCCGCCGCCGAGGAAGCCGACCGCGCCGAGCACCAGGCTGCTCTTCAGCAGGCGGCGGCGCGAGGCATCGATCAGCTCGCTCATCGGCACATTGCCGGAGGGATTGACCGAGTGGTCGTCGAAGGCGGCCAGTCGATCGTGGAAGTCCTGGAATCGTTCGCTCATGGAGGGGTTCCTTCCGCACGGCCGTCGGCAGACGGCTCGGGTTGCCAATAAAAGATATGCGCGGAAGGTTAGGAACGGGTTGTTACGACGGGATGACAGCGCCGCCGGCCCCGTCGAGGGAGCCGGCGGCGGGAAGAAAAGCCGCCCCACAGGACCAAGACGACGTCCGGAGGCGGGCGCGAGGGCGTTTGCGAAGCTCGCGCGATGCGGGCTTCAGGCATGGGGGAACCTTCGACGGGGCCTATGGAAAGGGGCTTTTCTTACACCTTTGTCTACCCGTCCGATTCGGCTGACAGGCGCTAGAGTAGCGGCCTGGATAGCCAGCTATCCATTTCGATTTTCCAGTTTCGTTGATAAGCAGACCTTATGGATTTCCGCCAGCTCCGCTATTTCATCGCGCTCTACGAGGAAGGCCACGTCGGACGCGCCGCCGAACGCCTGGCGATTTCCCAGCCGGCGCTCTCGCAGCAGATTCGCCAACTGGAGCAGAACCTCGACGTGGCGCTGTTCCAGCGCAGCGGCAAGCGCCTGCTGCCGACCGCGGCCTCGCACACGCTGTACAACCACGCGGTGCCCCTGCTGGACGGCCTGGAGCGCGCCCGAGAAGCCCTGCGCGGCTACCGTGGGCAGAGCGCGCGCAGCCTGAGCATCGGCGTGCTGCAGACGGTCAACGCCAACCTGGTGCCGCACCTGGTGGAGCGCCTGCACACCGCCCAGCCTCACGTGCAGGTGCGCATCTATGAACTCTCGGGGGTGGAGATCGAGCGGCGCCTGCTGGGCGGCCAGCTGGACATCGGCATCGGCTTCCTGCCGCCGCGCCAGCCGGCGCTGCATGGGGTAGAGCTGTACCCGGACGAGTTGCAGCTGGTGATTGCGGCGGACCATCCGCTGAAGGATTTCAGGAAAGTCTCGCTGGCCCAGGCGGCGGAGTTGCCGATGCTGCTGCTCGGCGAGGAATTCCGTGCCCGGCAGATCTGGCAGGAACAGCTGGCGGCCATCGGCCGGCGGCCGCGGGTGCAGGCGGAGCTGAACCACATGAGCGGCATCCTCGACAGCCTGCCGCAGAGCCGCTTCGCCACGGTACTGCCGGGGCGCGCGCGGCAGATGCATGGCAATCCGAACCTGCTGTGGAAGCCCTTAAGCGAACCGCGCATTCCGCTGAGCGTGGGGCTGGTCTACCGCGATGCGCAGCGGCAGCAGCCGACGGTGGAGTTGTTGCGGTCGTTGCTGGATGGGGCGGTGTGACCACGCCGCAGTTGAGGCAGCTTTTGTAGCGAGCTTGCTCGCGAACACCCCTGCCGCAGGGCCGAACGGCTCTCGTAGGAGCGGAGCTTCTCCGCGATCACCGCGACAGCGGTGCAACCTCTGACTGCCGGCCTGCCGGCCGGATTCGCGGATAAGATCCGCTCCTACGAAAGCAGCTTCCGGCAAGCACGGAGTCCCCTGTAGGAGCGCGCCATGCGCGCGATCGCGGGCATGGCCCGCTCCTACAGGTTCGTGCCATAGCCGAATCGCAGGCAAGAAAAAACCCCGCTTCTTGCGAAGCGGGGTTTTGCAGACCGATATCCTGACGTCCGTGCTGGCCACCGTCCATGGTGGATTCCCTTGTTTCCGTATTGTCGTTGGCGCTTCCTGCGCAATGTCCTGACTGAGGAGAAGGTTAACCGCGCAAGGACAATTCAGACAGACGCTGATCACCACCAGCGTTTGTAAGCCTAGGCTTACACGTAATCGTGATACCTCGGTTACCAAACCCTATAACCCGCAATAAAAAAAGCCCCGCCGGAGCGGGGCTTTTGCGTAGCGCTTAGAACTGCGCGGCGTCCAGCAGGTACAGCGACTCGCTGCCCGCCTTCACCGAAGCGCTCAGGGAGTGGATGCGCGGCAGCAGGCGGGCGAAGTAGAAGCGCGCGGTGCCCAGCTTGCTGGCGTAGAACTCGTCCTGGCCTTCCTTGCCCAGCGCGGCGCGCGCCATCAGCGCCCACATGTACGCATAGGCGGTGTAGCCGAAGGCGTGCAGGTACTCGACCGACGCGGCGCCGATCTCGTTCGGGTTGCCCTTGGCGCGGTCCAGGACCCAGGCGGTCAGCTCGTCCAGGTTCTGCACGGCGGCGTTCAGCGGGCCGGTGAACTCGGAAAGCTCGGCCGAGGCCGAAGCGGTGAAGGCGCGGATCTCGTCGGTGAACAGCTTGGCGTAGGCGCCGCCGCTGCCGACGATCTTGCGGCCCATCAGGTCCAGCGCCTGGATGCCGTTGGTGCCTTCGTAGATCTGGGTGATGCGGCAGTCGCGTACCAGTTGCTCCTGGCCCCACTCGCGGATGAAGCCGTGGCCGCCGAAGATCTGCTGGCCGTGAATGGTGGTTTCCAGGCCCATGTCGGTGAGGAAGGCCTTGGCCACCGGGGTCAGCAGGGCGACCAGTTCCTCGGCGCGCTTGCGGGTGGTCGGGTCTTCGCTGTACTTGGCGGTGTCCAGCTGCATGGCGACGTAGCTGGAGAAGGCGCGGCCGCCCTCGTTCAGCGCTTTCATGGTCAGCAGCATGCGACGCACGTCCGGGTGCACGATGATCGGGTCGGCGGCCTTGTCTTTCGCCACCGGGCCGGTCGGCGCGCGGCTCTGGATACGCTCGCGGGCGTACTCCACGGCGCTCTGGTAGGAGCGCTCGCCGGTGGCCAGGCCCTGGATGCCCACGCCCAGGCGCTCGTAGTTCATCATGGTGAACATGGCGGCCAGGCCCTTGTTCGGCGCATCGACGATCCAGCCAGTGGCGCCGTCGAAGTTCATCACGCAGGTGGCGGAGCCCTTGATGCCCATCTTGTGCTCGATGGAGCCGCAGGATACGGCGTTGCGCTCGCCCAGGGAGCCGTCGTCATTGACCATCACCTTCGGCACCAGGAACAGCGAGATGCCCTTGGAGCCGGCCGGCGCGTCGGGCAGCTTGGCCAGCACCAGGTGGATGATGTTCTCGGCCAGGTCGTGCTCGCCGCCGGTGATGAAGATCTTGGTGCCGGAAATCTTGAAGCTGCCGTCGGCCTGCGGCTCAGCCTTGGTGCGGATGATGCCGAGGTCGGTGCCGGAGTGCGGTTCGGTCAGGCACATGGAGCCGGTCCAGACGCCGGCGTACATGTTCGGCAGGTACTTGGCCTTGAGTTCTTCGCTGGCGTGCGCGTTCAGCGACAGGCAGGCGCCGGCGGTCAGCATCGGGTAGAGGCCGAAGGACAGGTTGGCCGAGTTGACCATTTCCTCGACCTGGGCGCCGATCACTTTCGGCATGCCCATGCCGCCGAAGGCCGGGTCGCCGCCCACGCCCACCCAGCCGCCTTCGGCGTAGGTGCGGTAGGCCTCGGGGAAGCCGGCCGGGGTCTTCACGCCGTCGGCGCTCCAGCTGCAGCCTTCCTCGTCGCCGCTGCGGTTCAGCGGAGCGATGACGCCGCCGGTGACCTTGCCGGCTTCTTCGAGGATCGCGCTGGCGGTCTCGGCATCGACGGTTTCGGCCAGCGCCGGCAGTTCTGCCCAGAGCTTGGCAACCTCGAAGACCTCATTGAGGACGAATTGCATGTCACGCAGGGGAGCTTTGTAGTCAGCCATGGATAAATCCTCGAACGAAAACGACGGCTGATCAGCCAGCCAGCGGTATCAGAATAGGAGGTACGCGAAGGTACGCCGCCGGAGTTTACTCCAACAACTTTTCAGACTTTAAGCGTCATGTTGTGACTACACAACTATATATTGGTCACGAAATGTAGCAGAGGCGAAAAGGCCCGCACACGGCGGGCCCTCTCGTCTGACGCGCGATTTACAGGGCGAACTGTTCGACCGACAGGCGCATCAGCACGTCGGAACCGGCTTCCACCGCCGCCACGTGAGCCTGGGCGCGCGGCAGCAGGCGGCTGAAGTAGAACTCGGCCGTCGCCAGCTTCGCCTCGTAATAGGCCGCCTCGCCGGTGCCCTCCTCCCGCTTCTGCTGGGCGACCAGTGCCATGCGCAGCCAGAAGTAGCCGAGGGTGACGTAGCCGGAGAACATCAGGTAGTCCACCGAGGCGGCGCCGACTTCGTCCGGGTTCTTCATGGCCGCCATGCCGACCTTCTGGGTCAGCTCGCCCCACTGCTTGTTCAGCGCCGCGAGCTGGGCGACCTGCGCTTTCAACTGCGGGTGCTCGGCGTGCTGCTGGCAGAGCTGGTGGACCAACTTGGTGAAGCCCATCAGCAGCTTGCCCTGGCTGCCGAGGACCTTGCGGCCCAGCAGGTCCAGCGCCTGGATGCCGTTGGTGCCCTCGTAGATCGGCGCGATGCGGCAGTCGCGCACCAGCTGTTCCATGCCCCACTCGCGGATGAAGCCGTGGCCGCCGAACACCTGCATGCCGATGTTGGTGACCTCAAGCCCGGTCTCGGTCATGAAGGCCTTGCAGATCGGGGTGAGGAAGACCAGCAGGTTGGCGGCGCGCTCGCGCTCCTCGGCGTCCTGGGAGAGGTGCTCGATGTCCAGCAGTTGCGCGGTGAAGTAGGCCAGCGCGCGGTTGCCTTCGTTGAACGCCTTCATGGTCAGCAGCATGCGGCGCACGTCCGGGTGGACGATGATCGGGTCGGCGGGCTTCTCCGGCGCCTTTGGGCCGGTCAGCGAACGCATCTGCAGGCGATCCTGGGCGTAGCGCACGGCACCCTGGTAGCTGGTCTCGCCGAGGCACAAGCCCTGCATGCCGGTACCCAGGCGCGCGTGGTTCATCATGGTGAACATGCAGGCCAGGCCCTTGTTGGCTTCGCCGATGAGGAAACCGCGGGCGCCGTCGAAGTTCATCACGCAGGTGGCGGAGGCCTTGATGCCCATCTTGTGCTCGATGGAGCCACAGGCCACGGCGTTACGCTCGCCAGCTTCGCCGTTCGCATCGAGGTTGAATTTCGGCACGATGAACAGCGAAATGCCCTTGGTTCCAGCCGGGGCGTCGGGCAGCTTGGCCAGCACCAGGTGGATGATGTTCTCGCTCATGTCGTGTTCCCCGGCGGAGATGAAGATCTTGGTGCCGGTGATCGCGTAGCTGCCGTCGGCGTTGGGCACGGCGCGGGTCTTGATGATGCCGAGGTCAGTGCCGCAGTGCGGCTCGGTCAGGCACATGGTGCCGGTCCACACCGCGCTGGTCAGGCGCGGCAGGTAGGTGCTCTTCTGCTCGGCAGTACCGTGGGCATGGATGGCGGCCATGGCGCCCTTGGTCAGGCCGGGGTACATGCCCCAGGAGCAGTTGGACGCGCCGATCATCTCGCTGACCAGCAGGCCAAGGGACGGCGGCAAACCCTGGCCGCCGTATTCCGGATCGCTGGAAACGCCGTTCCAGCCGGCCTCGACGTACTGCGCGAAGGCTTCCTTGAAGCCCTTCGGCGTGGTCACCACGCCGTTGTCGAAGTGGCAGCCTTCCTCGTCACCGGAACGGTTCAGCGGGGCGATGACCTGCTCGCAGAACTTGGCGCCTTCCTCGAGGATGGCGGCGAACATGTCCGGGGTGGCGTCAGTGGCGCCGAGGGCTGCGTAGCGGCCGGTGAAGTCGAAGACTTCGTCGGTGAGGAAGCGCACGTCGCGCAGGGGGGCCTTGTACTCGGGCATCGCGAATCTCCGTTCGGTTCGAGCGCCAGAGCGGCGCGGAAACCTCGAACCTAACGGCGCATGGCCACCCGGACAATCACGCTGCACCTGCTGAATGCGTCGCCATAAGTACCCGCGACGCCGTGCTCAGCCGGTACGCACCGCGCCCCGGTGCGACTGCCCATGCACCGCCACACGATTGCGGCCGCCGCTCTTGGCCGAATACAGCGCCTGGTCGGCACCCTTGATCACCTCTTCCGGGTTGCGCCGTTCGCCGTCGCGCTCGGCAACGCCGACACTGATGGTCACCGAGACCGACTGCGCTTCCCTGCCGCTGCGCCTGCCACGACCCTGACGGTCGTCCTTGGGTCGATTGCCACGGTCGCGCAGTTGCATCGCATAGCCTTCGATGGACTGCCGCACGGCATCCAGGTGCGGCAGACACTGCTCCACCGACTTGCCGGCGAACACCAGGGTGAACTCCTCGCCACCGTAGCGGTAAGCCTTGCCGCCCCCGCCCGTGCGCCGCAACTGGCTGGCAACCATGCGCAGCACCTGGTCGCCGACGTCGTGGCCGTGGCTGTCGTTGAATTTCTTGAAGTGGTCCACGTCGACCATCGCCAGCACGTACTGCTGGCCCAGGCGCTCGAAGCGCTCGTTCAGCGCACGGCGCCCCGGCAGGCCGGTGAGCTCGTCGCGGAAGGCCATCTGGTACGCCTCGTGGGCCACCGCGCAGGCCAGGTTGAGCATCACCAGGCTGGTCATCACGGTCAGCGCGTGGGGCAGGATGAACACCTTGGGCAACATCCACAGCAGGCCGAGCAACCCCACCAGTTGCGCGGCATGCAGCGGCCGCGGCTGGCGTACGTAGGCAGCCACCAGGGCGATGAAGGCGAGGACGAAGCCGAAGTAGGACAACTGCGCCAGGCTCATCCAGCGTCCGTGCAGGGACGGCCAGTAGACATCGCTGAGCAGCTCCGCCAGGCCCTGCGGAAAGCGTTGCGCCAGCGCGGTGGCCACCGCTGCCACGATCAGCAGCACGACGCCGCGGGCCAGCAGGTCCTGCAGCGGCTGCATGCGCTCCTGCCAGATGCCGTACATCCCGTAGAGCAATGGCAGCAACACGCAGCAGAGGTGGAACACCAGCGCCGCGTCCGGCCGCGTCGCGTGCTGGGCGCGGTAGTAGTCCACCTGGGTATCGAGGAGGAAATAGGCGATGTACACCACCCCCAGCATGAACAGCTGGCGCTGGCGGCCGTAGACCATGCACAGGCCGCCACCGAGCAGCAGCAACAGGGTCGGCAGGACGTTGAACAGCGAGATGAAGAATTCGGACAGTTCGGCCAGGGAGCCGGCAACGACGCCCGCCGGAATCAGCAGCAGAGGCGTGAGGAAGTGGCTGAGCCGGTAGGGGGCCGTGGGTCGCACAAGGGGGTCCGATGGATTGGCGCCGGGCTCGGGATCGGCGGGCCGGCAAGTGGCGTAATGATGGCACCTTCCGAAGATATTTGCGTGATAACAGGTACGAAAAAGCCCGCCGAATGGCGGGCTTTTTCCTGTTCAGCAGACGGACGGCAAAGCGTCCCCTCGTCAGTAACTGACAGCTGATCAGTAACCGAGGGCGAAATCTTCCTCGGCCAGGTCCATCAGGTTGCCGGCACCGGACAGCATGGAGCCAACGTGCGCGCGGGTGCGCGGCAGGATGCGCTGGAAGTAGAAGCGCGCGGTCTTCAGCTTGGCCTGGTAGAAGGCCTCTTCGCTGGTACCGGCGGCCAGCTTCTCGGCAGCCAGGCGCGCCATGTCAGCCCAGAAGTAAGCCAGGGCGGCGTAGCCGGAATACATCAGGTAATCCACCGAAGCGGCACCGACTTCCTCGCGGTCCTTCATGGCAGCCATGCCGACCTTCATGGTCAGCTCGCCCCACTCCTTGTTCAACGCGGCCAGCGGGGCAACGAATTCCTTCACGGCTTCATTGGCTTCGTTGGCCTGACAGAACTTGTGCACGATCTTGGTGAAGCCCTTGAGCGCTTCGCCCTGGGTCATCAGGATCTTGCGGCCCAGCAGGTCCAGAGCCTGAACGCCGGTGGTGCCTTCGTACAGCATGGAGATGCGGCTGTCGCGGACGTTCTGTTCCATGCCGTGCTCGGCGATGAAGCCGTGGCCGCCATAGATCTGCACGCCGTGGTTGGCGGCTTCGAAGCCCACTTCGGTCATGAACGCCTTGGCGATCGGAGTGAGGAAGGCCAGCATCGCGTCAGCGGCTTTCTTCTCTTCTTCGTCCTGGCTGCGCTGCACGATGTCCACCTGCTTGGCGGCGAAGTACAGCATGGCGCGGTTGCCTTCGGCGAACGCCTTGGCGGTCAGCAGCATGCGGCGTACGTCCGGGTGCACGATGATCGGGTCAGCGGCTTTTTCCGGAGCTTTCGGGCCGGTCAGCGAACGCATCTGCAGACGCTCGCGAGCGTAGGCGATGCCACCCTGGAAACCGATTTCGGCGTGGGCCAGACCCTGCAGGGCGGTACCCAGGCGAGCGGTGTTCATGAAGGTGAACATGCAGTTCAGGCCCTTGTTCGGCGGGCCGATCAGGAAGCCGGTGGCGGCGTCGAAGTTCATCACGCAGGTGGCGTTGCCGTGAATGCCCATCTTGTGCTCGATGGAGCCACAGGAAACGGCGTTGCGCTCGCCTACGCCGCCTTCTGCGTTGGGCAGGAACTTCGGCACGATGAACAGCGAGATGCCCTTGGTGCCCTGCGGGGCATCGGGCAGGCGGGCCAGCACGATGTGGACGATGTTGTCGGCCATGTCGTGTTCGCCAGCGGAGATGAAGATCTTGGTGCCGGTGACCTTGTAGGTGCCGTCAGCCTGCGGCTCGGCCTTGGTGCGCAGCATGCCCAGGTCGGTGCCGCAGTGCGGCTCGGTCAGGCACATGGTGCCGGTCCACTCGCCGGAAACCAGCTTGGTCAGGTAGGTCTGCTGCTGCTCCGGGGTGCCGTGGGCGTGCAGGGTGTTCATGGCGCCGTGGGACAGGCCGGGGTACATGCCCCAGGACCAGTTGGCCTGGCCGACCATCTCGCTGATCGCCATGCCGAGGGATTCGGGCAGACCCTGGCCGCCGTGCTCGACGTCATGGGCCAGGCTCGGCCAGCCGCCTTCGACGAACTGCTGGTAGGCCTCCTTGAAGCCGGTCGGGGTCTTCACGCCTTCCGGGCTCCACTTGCAGCCTTCCAGGTCGCCGGTGCGGTTCAGCGGAGCGATTACCTGTTCGCAGAACTTCGCACCCTCTTCGAGGATGGCATTGACCATGTCCGGAGTGGCGTCTTGAGCGCCCGGCAGATTCTGGTAGTGCGCTTCGTAGCCCAGCAGCTCGTCGCGAACGAAACGGATATCACGCAAGGGGGCCTTGTAATCAGGCATAGCGGTAAACCTCTACGAAGGGTTCTGGTTAATGGGCGACCGGTCGTTGCGGTCGCAGTGCGGGATCGTTCCCGGCCGCCCAGTCGGTGCGCGCACGCATCCAAACAGTCAAACAGGCGTTTGAAACATACGTTTACGCCATACCCTTGTCAAGCACGCAGACCGACCACCCGGTCACGCTCGCAAGGCTACCGCCGGAGCGCTTTTGCGCCGCCGTCCTGACATTGATTAAAGCCCATGGCAGAGCGGCCGGCGTGTCGCGAGGACAGCCGGCGGGGCAGATAGAAGATACGGAGGGAAAGTGACCGTCAGGCGCGGATATCGATGAGGGTGCCGAGCGTTTCGTCGGCGGCCTGGATGACCTTGGCGCCGGCTTCGACCTCGTGCTGGCCGCGGCGCAGGTCCACCAGGTGATCGGCCAGGGCTTCGCTTGCGCCATTGCTGCCGCTGGCGATCCGGGCGCCTGCCTGATCGACGCGCTGCTGGCCGCTCTGGACCGAGCTCAGGCCCGCGGCGAATGCATTAGCGGAGATTTCCATCGGTGCG
The DNA here is from genome assembly GCF_050474425.1 of Pseudomonas sp. B1-22. Classification (NCBI taxonomy): domain Bacteria; kingdom Pseudomonadati; phylum Pseudomonadota; class Gammaproteobacteria; order Pseudomonadales; family Pseudomonadaceae; genus Pseudomonas; species Pseudomonas sp. B1-22. Next base: position 93,000 of record NZ_JBCHVH010000004.1, read on the forward strand.
TCTCCCAGGACAAAGGCAGCCAATGGCCACCATTCAAGCAGACTTCCGCCCGCGCGGCCAGGCGTTGTTACAGATCGAGAATGCTCAGGTCCAGGTGGGCTGCGACGCCTGCGGGCGTCGCCGGCGACAGCCGGGGCACGCGGCCGATGCAGGGCGCCGGCAGGCGCTCGGCCAGGGTCGCCAGGTTCTCCTCCAGGCGCGAGGTCGTCGGATCGACGATATTCGCCACCCAGCCGGCCAGTTGCAGGCCGTCACGCTGTATCGCCTCGGCGCTGAGCACCGCGTGGTTGATGCAACCCAGGCGCACGCCGACCACCAGGATCACCGGCAGATCGAGTGCGGTTGCCAGGTCCGACAGGCTCTCCTCCCCCGACAACGGCACGCGCCAGCCGCCCGCCCCTTCCACCACAGTGAAGTCGGCGCCCAGTTGCAGCACCGAACGCACGGCCGGCGCCAGCGACTCGACCTGCAGCTTCACGCCCTTCTCCCGCGCGGCGAGGTGCGGCGCGATGGCAGGCGCAAAGGCGAAGGGGTTCACCTGGTCGTAGGCCAGCGGCAGGCTGCATTCGGCCAGCAGCGCCAATGCGTCCTCGTTGCGCAGTCCCTCGGGCGTTTTCGCACAACCGGAGGCCACCGGCTTGGCTGCCGCCGTGGACAATCCGGCCAGTCGCGCCGCATGGAGCAGGCCGGCAGCGATGGTGGTCTTGCCGATCTCGGTGTCAGTGCCGGTGATGAAGTAGGCGTGGGACATGGCGTTCCTCTGGAGCTTTACCGTAGGAGCGGACTCCGTCCGCGATCGCCATTGCTGGGCGGCCCATCGCGGACAAAGTCCGCTCCTACTAAGAATAGTTTTTGCGCAGGACGGCGTAGACCACCCGGTAGGTGGCAGGCAGTCCCTGGGTCTGGCGGAAGCGTTCGTAGGCGGCGATCAGCGCGCGCACCCGCTCGCGCCCGGTCAGGCCATCGGGCCGGCCGGGGTTGAGGTTGTGCGCACCGAGCGCCTTGAGTTCGTGGGTCAGGCTGCGCAGGTCAGGGAAATGCAGGACGCGGTCCTCGGTGCGCAGCTCCAGCACCTCCAACCCGCTGTCGGCGCAGTGCCGCTGATAGTCCTCGAAAGCGCGGAAGCGGTTCACATGGACGAAGCCGTCCACCGCCTCCCAGGCACTGCGCAGTTCGCCCAGGGTGCCGACACACAGGCTGCTGAAGGCCAGCACGCCATTGGGGCGCAGCACCCGCCGCGCCTCGCTCAGCACCGACGGCAGGTCCGCGCACCATTGCAGCGCCAGGCTGGAGAACAGCAGGTCGCAGGCGCCGTCACGCAGCGGCAGGTGCTCGGCATCGCCGCCGACGAAGTGCTCCGCGCCGCCCAACTCGCGGGCATGGCGCAGCATGCCTTCGGCGATATCGACGGCCAGACCGTGGGCCTGTGGATAACGCGTCGCCAGGGCGCGGGTGAAATAGCCAGTGCCGCTGCCCAGGTCGACCCAGCGCTGCGGCGCCAGCTCGTCCGGCAGTTGCTGCAGAAGCTGCGAGCCGACCGCGCGTTGCAGATCGGCCACCGCATCGTAGGTCTCGGCGGCACGGGAGAAGGAAGCGGCCACCTGACGCTTGTCAGGCAGCACGCTGTGACTGCAGTCAGGCATCGTCGCCCTCATGGATGAATCTCAGGATGGCGGCGGCGGTTTCGTCCGGCTGCTCCAGCGGCAACCCGTGGCTGGCGCCGGACACCCGGCTGACCTCGACGTCCGGCAGCCATTCCAGCAAAGCGTCGGCGGCAGAGGCCGGCACCAGGGCATCGTTCTCGGCGAACAGGTGCAGTTGCGGACCGGGGTAACGGCTCAGCGCGGTGCGGGTATCCAGCTGACCGAGCAGCTGCAAACCGGCGGTCAGACCCTCGGCATCCAGCTGCGGCAAGGCCACCTGCAGTTGCCGCGCGAGCGTGCGCGGGTCACGGGCGCCCTGGCTGACCAGCAGGGTGAAGCGCTTGCGCACCAGTTGCGGTTCCAGCAGGAAGGCTTCGAAGAAGTCCTCGAACACCTCGTTCGCCATGGCCTCGGGCCAATCCTCGCGGCGGCGGAAGCAGGGGTTGCTGGCCAGGGTGACCAGCCCGCGACAGGACTCGCCCCGGCGCGCCGCCAGCTCGGCGGCGAGCATGCCGCCCAGCGACCAGCCGGCGATCCAGGCGTCGTGGGCGACGTTATCGTCCAGCTCATCGAGCCAGACGCTGGGGTCGGCATCGGTCGGCAGCGGTTCGATCTGCACGTTCAGGTGCGGCGCCTGTTCCAGCAGCGCATCGCGCAGCGGCTCCAGCGGCGCGCTGCCCAGGCCCCAGCCGGGCAGCAGGATCAGTTGGTCACGCATCATCGCCCTCCTCGGCATCGATTTCTGCCAGAAGGCTAGACGACACCCGCTGCCAGCCTTCGGCCAGCGCCACCAGCAGGCGGTCCACCTGGGCTTCGCTGTGCAGCGCGGACAGGGTCACGCGCAGGCGCGCGGTGCCGGCCGGCACGGTGGGCGGGCGAATGGCGCCAACCTGGATGCCGCGCTCGCGCAGCTCCGCCGACAGGGCCATGGCCTGGCGGCTGCCACCGATGACGATCGGCTGGATCGGCGTCGGGCTGTCCATCAGGCGCAGGCCGATGGCCTGGGCGCCGGCGCGGAAGCGGGCGATCAGCGCGTTCAGGTGGTCGCGGCGCCAGTTCTCGGCGCGCAGCACCTCCAGGCTCTTCAGCGTGGCGCAAGCCACCGCCGGTGGCTGGCTGGTGGTGTAGATGTAGGGACGGGCGAACTGGATCAGCGTATCGATCAGCTCCTCGCTGCCGGCCACGAAGGCGCCGGCGGTGCCGAAGGCCTTGCCGAGGGTGCCGACCAGTACCGGCACATCATCGATACCCAGGCCGAAGTGTTCGACGATGCCGCCGCCGGTCGCGCCCAGCGGGCCGAAGCCGTGGGCGTCATCGACCATCATCCAGGCGCCCTGCTTTCGAGCCGTCGCGCAAAGGGTGGGCAGATCGGCGAGGTCGCCGTCCATGCTGAACACGCCGTCGGTGACGACCAGCGTATTGCCTTCGGCCTTGTCCAGACGGGAAGCAAGGCTGGCGGCGTCGTTGTGCAGGTAGCGCGAGAAGCGCGCGCCGGAGAGCAGGCCGGCATCCAGCAGCGAGGCGTGGTTGAGGCGGTCTTCCAGCACGCTGTCACCCTTGCCGACGAGGGCGGTGACGGTGCCGAGATTGGCCATGTAGCCGGTGGAGAACAGCAGCGCGCGCGGGCGGCCGGTGAACTCGGCGAGCGCCAGCTCCAGCTCGTGGTGCGGGCCGCAGTGGCCGTTGACCAGGTGCGAGGCGCCACCGCCGACGCCCCAGCGCTGGGCGCCGGCGCGCAGGGCGGCAATCACCTCGGGGTGACTGGCCAGGCCCAGGTAATCGTTGGAACAGAAGGCCAGCATCGGCTGGCCATCGATGACCACGTCCGGCCCCTGCGGGCTCTCCAGCAGCGGACGCTGGCGGTAGAGGTCGTCCGCCTTGCGCTGAGCAAGGCGGGCGCTGAGATCGAAAGACATACGCAACCCCGAATCGGCGGCGGCCCTCCGAGGCGAGGACCTGTAGGAGCGAGCTTGCTCGCGAACCGCCCAGCACCGAAGTATTCGGGAAGACTGTTCGCGAGCAAGGACTAGGCGTCCCCCTCGCTCCTACATAGAAAAGCAGATCAGGCCGAAGCCGCGTTGTAGAACAGCTGGGAGTCGCGTTGTTCCACCAGCGCCTGCTCGATGGCGGCCTGGTGCACTTCGTCGGCGTGCTCCTCGCGCTCTTCGGGCTTGATGCCCAGGCGCGCGAACAGCTGCATGTCCTTCTCGGCCTGCGGGTTCTTGGTGGTCAGCAGCTTCTCGCCGTAGAAGATCGAGTTGGCGCCGGCCATGAAGGCCAGGGCCTGCATCTGCTCGTTCATCTGCTCGCGGCCGGCGGACAGGCGCACGTGGGATTTCGGCATGAGGATGCGGGCGACGGCCAGGGTGCGGATGAAGTCGAACGGATCGACGTCCTTCTCCTCGGCCAGCGGAGTGCCCTTGACCTTCACCAGCATGTTGATCGGCACCGATTCCGGGTGCTCGGGCAGGTTGGCCAGCTGGATCAGCAGGCCGGCGCGGTCGTCCACCGACTCGCCCATGCCGAGGATGCCGCCGGAGCAGATCTTCATCCCCGCCTCGCGCACGTAGGCCAGGGTCTGCAGGCGCTCGCCGTAGGTGCGGGTGGTGATGATGTTGCCGTAGAACTCCGGCGAGGTATCGAGGTTGTGGTTGTAGTAGTCCAGGCCCGCTTCGGCGAGGGCCTTGGTCTGCTCCTGGTCCAGGCGACCGAGGGTCATGCAGGTTTCCAGGCCGAGCTTCTTCACGCCCTTCACCATTTCCAGCACGTAGGGCATGTCCTTGGCCGACGGGTGCTTCCACGCAGCCCCCATGCAGAAGCGGGTGGAGCCGATGGCCTTGGCTTCCGCCGCGGCCTCCAGCACCTTCTGCACTTCCATCAGCTTTTCCTTGTCCAGGCCGGTGTTGTAGTGGCCGGACTGCGGGCAATATTTGCAGTCTTCCGGGCAGGCGCCGGTCTTGATCGACAGCAGCGTGGAAACCTGCACGCGATTCGGGTCGAAGTGCGCGCGGTGCACGGTCTGCGCCTGGAACAGCAGGTCGTTGAAGGGCTGTTCGAACAGGGCACGGACTTCGGCAAGAGTCCAGTCGTGGCGGGTTACTTGGGCTGCGGTGGCACTCATCGGCAAAGTCCTTCGACGCTTGGGGGCGCCTCTTGTCTAAGGTGCCCCGGCGGCGCGCCACCGGGGGAATCAGGCTCAAGGCATCATATGTGGACCTGTGACGCTGTCAACCACTCTCTCGACACAGGTTGACAAGTGATCAATAAATAATCACCCCGATGCAACGCTCGGCTGAGTCATGCGGCGGCGGCGCAGCCCGGCGTAGACCCCGGCCGAGACCAGGAAGGTCAGCGGTGCGGAGAACGACTGCAGGCTACCGCCCGCCTCCATCAACCCGAAGCCCAGCAGTGCACCGCAGAACCAGGCGGCCAGCCCCAGCGGGTTCAGCCGCGCCGGCTCCCCCGCAGGCAGCGGCGCCCTGCCGAGGATGTGCGCCAGCGCCACGCCGACCCAGGCCACCACGAACACGCCCTGCCAGGCCAGCGCCTTGAGCAGCCAGGCGAAAACGTCCGCCAGCATCAGCGCATAGACCACCGCGCCGACCACCACCGCCCAGACCAGGCTGGAAGCGCGCAGGCGGAACACCTCGGCGAAGAACGCCTGCATGTTCACCGTCGCCAGGTAGTAGTTGGCGGTGTTGATCCGGGTCTGCGTCACCCAGACGAACAGCAGCCCCCAGATCCCCATCAGCTTGAGGATCGCCAGGACCACGGTGACCTCGCTCAGCACGCCCTCCTGCGGAATGCTGCTGGCCAGGTAGATGCCGGCCATGCCGTTGAGCAGGAAGGTCACCAGGTAGAAGGGCATGCCGAAGTTCCAGCGCCCGTGCCAGGCGGCGTCTTCCGGCTTGCCGAAGCGGGCGTAGTCGAAGGTGAACATCATCAGCACCCAGACGCCCATGTAGGCCGTGAAGCAATCCCACCAGCCGCCGGTCGGCGGATTCGCCGGGCCGAAATCCAGCCACTGCGGCTGGTAGCCGTACGCGGAGATGGACAGCGCCACCGCCGCCAGCAGGCCGAACAGGTAGAACGGCAGCAGCACGCCATTGAAGCGGTCCAGCCAATGCTGCACGCCGCCAAAGATCAACGGCACGCTATAGAGCACCACCAGCAGCGCCGCCAGCGAATAGGACACGCCGGGATAGAGGTGGTTGAGCGCCACGGCGATCACCGAGCCTTCGAACACCGCGTAGTAGATCGCCGTGGAGAAGAAGATCAGGGTCGCCAGGGACGCGCCCGCGCTGCCGAACAGAACGCGCGAGAACAGCGCAACGGAAAGTCCGGTGCGAATGGCGTAGCGGCTGATCACGGCGTTGATCAGGCCGTAGCATGCCACCGACAGCAACATGCCAAGGATCGCGTTGCGTGCGCCGTAGGCCAGCGCCAGCGAGGCGCCCACGACGATGTAGAACATGGCGCTGCACACGGCCCACCAGGCCATGCTCAGGGAAAGCCGGCCCATCCGGGCATGGCTGGGAACAGAGGAAGCGGAAGGATCGACTTCGGGATGCTGCGACAGACTTGCCATCTTGGTTTCTCCGCAAGATGAGGGCTTGGCGAACGGCAGCAGGAAGCCGCGGCGGCGCCCTGGAAGGTGCCACCGGAAATCGCGCCGCCGCGGCGTTGTTATTGGCTAGGCAAGAAAGAAGCGGTTCAGGTTTTCCAGTTGCTGGTTGTATCGGCGCCGCGCCGCCAGGGCTTCCTCCAGGGTGATGGCGACGAAACGGGCTTTCTGGTTGGGCTGCATCTGCGCCATGCGGTTGAGGTCCGGACTGATCACCGTGCCGATGGTGGCGTAGCCGCCGCCGGACACCGCGTCGCGGTGCAGGATGATCGGCTCCAGCCCGCCGGGGACCTGGATCGAGCCGATCGGGTAGCAGGCATCGACGATGTTCGACGGGTCGGAACCGGCGCCGAACGGCTGCTCGCGCGGCTCGAAGGCCAGCGGCGTGCCGCCCTTGAAGCGGTAGCCGGTGCGGTCCGCCTCGGAGCCGACGGTCCAGGTGTCGGCGAAGAACTGTTCGGCGGCCCGGGCCGTCAGGCGGTGGTGATAGAGGCCGGGCACCACCCGCAGGCTGACCTCGCCACCTACGTCGATCTGCAGCGAGCGCGGCAAGGCCAGGCCTTCCTGCCCATGCCCGTGAGGCGCCCCCAGAGGCAGCTCGTCGCCGGCCTGCAGGCGCCGGCCGTGCAGCCCGCCGATGGCGCCCAGGCCATAGGTGGAACGGCTGCCCAGCACGTCGGGCACATCGATGCCGCCGTCGATGGCGATGTAGCCACGCGCCCCGGCCTTGATGAAGTCGAAGCCCAGCACCTGCCCGGCACGCACCCGGAAGGCGGTGTCCAGCGGCATCTCGGCACCCTCGATGCGCGGCGTCATGGCGGCGCCGCAGACGGCCACCAGGGCATCGCGCTGGAATTCCAGCTGCGGGCCGAGCAGTGTGCATTCGAGCACCGCCGCGGCAGCCGGATTGCCCACCAGCAGGTTGGCGGCGCGCAGCGCGTACTGGTCAAGCGCACCGGAGGGCGGAATACCCAGGTGGTAATAACCCTCGCGGCCGCCGTCCTGGACCGAGGTGGCGAGGCCGGGTTTGAGCACCTTAAGCGACATGGAGCACCTCCTGCAGGCGCTGCTTGCAGCCTTGCGGGTCGTTGAGGAAGGCGTCGAGGTCGAACTCGACCGGACGGATGCGCAGATCGAAGCTGCCGGCTTCCACCTCCGCCAACGCCTGGTCGTATTCGGCACGGTCGATGGGTTTGAATTGCACGATGTCGCCGGCACGGAAGAACACCATGGAGTCCTTCAGGTAGCCCAGGCTCTGCTGCGGGTCGTAGATCGGCGCCGGGGTGACGCCGAACATCTGGTAGCCGCCGGCGCCGCGCACGGAATAGATGCAGCCGAAGCAGCCGCCATGACCGAGGGTCAGTTTCGGCGTGTCGGTGCGCGGACGCAGGTACTTGGGCACCTGCAGTTGCCGTTCGCGCTCGACCATCTGGTACATGAACGGCAGGCCGGCGACGAAGCCGACCATGGAGACGAACCACGGCGTGCCGCTGTGGGCCTCGATGAAGGCCTGGGCGTCCTGGTAGCCGTTGACCCGCGCGGCGTACTCCAGGTCGGTGGAGTCCGGGTCCTGGTGACGATCGCGGAAACGCATCAGGGTCTCGTGGGTCCAGGGGTCGTTGTACAGCACCGGGATCTCGATGATCCGGGTCTGGATACGGCGTTCGGTGGTGGCCTGCGATTCCAGCTCGCGCACCCGTTCGAGCAGCGCCTGCGGGGCGATCAGGTCCGGATTGAAGCGCACCTGGAACGAAGCGTTGGCCAGGCACACATCGAGCACACCGGGGATCGCCTGCTGCTCGATCGCCCGGGTGACGGCCATGCCGCGGAAGAACGCCTCCAGCGACATGGACTCGGCGACCTCGGCGAACAGGTGCTCGTCGCCGCCGAAGCTGTAGCGAATCTGCTCGTGCATGTCACACCTCCGCCGCGGCCGAGCGCTCGGCCAGCCAGATTTCCAGGGTACCGGTATCGAACTGCGCCGCCTGCACGCGCGCATCAGCCAGCAGCCAGCGGTGCAGCAGCAGGGTGGTCGCCATGCCGGTCAGCTCGGTGTGCTCCAGCGCACGCCGGGCGCGCTCGAAGGCTTCTGCGCGGTCGCGGCCGTGGACGATGATCTTCGCCAGCAGCGAGTCGTAGTAAGGCGGCACGCGATAACCGGGGTACAGGTGGCTGTCCACCCGAACGCCCTCGCCCTGTGGCCAGCCCAGGCTCTCCACCACGCCGGGACAGGGGAAGAAGTTGCGCGCCGGGTCTTCGGCGTTGATGCGCATTTCCAGCGCAGCGCCGTTCAGGCGGATGTCGTCCTGGCGCAGCGCCAGCGGCTCGCCACCGGCGATGCGCAGCATGGCCTGGACCAGGTCGATGCCGGTGATCATTTCGCTGACCGGGTGCTCGACCTGGATGCGGGTGTTCATCTCGATGAAGAAGAACTCGCCGCTGTGCGCATCGAACAGGTACTCCAGCGTACCCGCTCCGCGATAGCCCAGGCTCTGGGCCAGGCGTACCGCGCTGGCGCAAAGCGCCGCGCGCTGGCTGTCGTTCAGGGCGGCGGAAGGCGCCTCCTCGAAGACTTTCTGCCGGCGCCGCTGCAGCGAACACTCGCGCTCGAACAGATGCACCGCGCGCTCGCCGTCACCGAGAATCTGCACCTCGATGTGCCGCGCCTGGCGGATGAAGCGCTCCAGGTACACCGCGCCGGAGCCGAAGGCCGCCAGGGCTTCGCGCTGGGCGATGGGGAACTCGCGGCGAAGCTCGTCGGCATCATGGGCGATGCGGATGCCGCGTCCGCCGCCGCCGGCGGAGGCCTTGATCAGCAGTGGATAACCAACGTCCCCGGCACAACGCAGCGCCGCGTCGATATCGTCCAGCTCGCCGGGCGAACCCGGCACCACCGGCACCCCGGCGGCCATGGCGGTACGCCGTGCCTCGGCCTTGTCGCCCATGCGGCGAATGGTCTGCGCATCGGGGCCGACGAAGACCAGCCCGGCCGCCACCACCGCCTGGGCGAAATCGGCATTCTCGGAGAGGAAGCCGTAGCCGGGATGGATCGAGTCCGCACCGGTTTCCCGCGCGGCCAGCAACAAGGCCTCGGCATTCAGGTAGCTGCGGTCGGCACGGGCCGGCCCGATGATCCGGACCTCGTCGGCCTGGCGCGCGGCCAGCGAATCGGCATCGGCCTCGCTGCACACGGCGACCGTGGGAATCCCCAGGGCCCGGGCGGCGCGGATGATGCGCACGGCGATCTCGCCACGGTTGGCGATCAGCAGTTTCTTCAGCATGGCCCGGTCCTCAAGCGTCGACGCGGATGGTCGCCAGTTCCTGTCCCGGCTCGATCGGGTCGCCGTCCTCCACCAGGAAGGCCTGCAGCGTGCCGGCGCATTCGGCGTGGACTTCGGAGAACTGCTTCATCACCTCGACCAGCCCGATCACGCTGCCGGGCTCGACCCGCTGGCCGACCTCGGCGTAGACCGGGGCATCCGGCGTCGGCTTGCGGTAGAAAGTGCCCGGCAAGGGCGACTGCACGTTATGTTCGGCCATGACTGTTCCTCATTGTTCGAATGTATGGATGGCAGATGCAGTAAGAAGTGTTCCCGCGACGCGGGGAGCGCTCAGCGCGGCGCCTTGATGGCGATGCCCGCGCCCAGCAGGGCTGTGCGGGTGGCCTGGACCAGCGCCAGCGCGCCGGGCGTGTCGCTGTGGATGCAGACCGAGTCGAAGGCAATCTCGATGTCGTCGCCCTCCACCGTGCGTACGCGCCCCTCCTGACAGGCCCGCAGCACCTTGGCCGCGACCGCCTGCGGATCGAGTGCGGTCACCCGGCGGATGAAGACGATGGAGCCGCTGTTGTCGTAGTCGCGATCGGCATAGAACTCGCGCACCGTCGGCTGGCCCAGCTTCTGGGCGGCGCGCCAGGTGGCCGAGCCGGGCATGCAGAACAACAGCAGCTCGGGGTCGATGCGCTGCAGCGTTTCGACGAATGCGTGGGCCGCCTGCTCGTCGCGCGCCAGGTGCATGTACAGCGCGCCGTGGGGCTTGATGTGCTGCAGCCGCGTACCGTACAGGCGGGCGAATTCACGCAGGGCGCCGAGCTGGTAGAGCATGTCGTTGATCAGTTCGACGGCGGGCGCGTTGATGTGCCGGCGACCGAAGCCAACCAGGTCGCGGAAACCGGGATGGGCGCCGATGCCGACGCCGTGTTCGAGGGCCAGTTCGACGGTGCGACGCATGATGTTCGGGTCACCGGCGTGAAAACCCGTGGCGATGTTGGCGCTGCTGATCAGCGGCATGATCGCCGCGTCCACGCCATCGCCAATGGTCCAGGGACCGAAGCCTTCCCCCATGTCGGAATTGAGATCGACTGTTTTCATCACCGCGTGGCCTCTGTATTGGAATGCGCAAGGTCAGTGAGGTGACGTTAAGTCGCGACGCCGGTATTGGGTAGATTTATTATCCGATAGACTTGATTCTGAAAAATCGATACCTGTCGGAGCGATTCCCATGGCTTTCACCCTGCGCCAGGTGCGCTATTTCGTCGCCACCGCGGAGGTCGGGCAGATTTCCCAGGCGGCGGTGAACCTGCACATTTCGCAGTCGGCGGTCACCAGTGCGATCCAGGAACTGGAAAGCCTGCTCGGCGCCGCGCTGTTCACCCGCACAGCCCAGGGCATGACGCTGACCGACAACGGCCGGCACTTCCTCAACCACGCCTATTCGATCCTGCGCAGCGTGGATGACGCCCTGAACAGCCCGCTGCCCGACACCCAGCTCAACGGCAGCCTGAACCTCGCCGCCAGCTACACTGTGATGGGCTACTTCCTGCCGCACCACCTGCAGCGCCTGGCCCAGTGGTACCCGGACCTGCGCCTGCACCTGCACGAGCAGGAGCGGGTGGACATCGAGCAGGGGCTGCTCGATGGCCGCTACGACATGGCCGTGGTGCTGACCGGCAACCTGACCGAGCCGCAGGTCGCCTCGGAAACGCTGTTCAGCTCCACCCGCCGGCTCTGGCTGCCGGTTCGTCATCCGTTGGCCGAGCGCCCGGCGGTGGCGCTGGCGGATGTCGCCGACGAGCCCTACATCATGCTCACGGTCGATGAGGCGGGGGAGTCGTCGATGCGCTACTGGCAGGCCAGCGGACAGGAGCCTCGCGTGATCCTGCGCACCAGTTCGGTGGAAGCGGTGCGCAGCATGGTCGCCAACGGCTCCGGCGTGGCTATTCTCTCGGACCTGGTCTACCGCCCCTGGTCGCTGGAAGGCAAACGCATCGAAACCCTGAGCCTGGTCGACCCGGTCCCCTCGATGAGCGTGGGCCTGGCCTGGCACCGTGAGCGCGGAATGACACAGGCCATGAAGGCGTTCCGCGAATACTTCCGGCAGTCTTTCCTCGCCCCGCAACTGAGCAGTACACGCCGCTGAACCCGGCGCGTACTCCAACGCTCCAATCCATCAGGACATTCAGGAGTCATTACCCAGATGGGAACAGAAGGATTCTTCGACAGCCTCGGCCAGATGGTCGGCAAGGCCATCCGTTTCATCGTCGACCTCTTGTCGGGACTGCTCGGCGGCCTGTGGCGCGCCATGGACGATTTCTTCCACGGTCTGGCACGCGCCGTCGGAATCGACGTCTCGATCTTCAGCTTCGTCCTGCTCTTCCTCGGCCTGTTGCTGCTCTACAGTGGCATCCGCGCCTTCCTGCGGCGCTCGATCTTCGGCGGGCTGATCTGGACGGTGCTGGGGCTGCTGGTCCTGAGCTGGCTGATCCACTGATACCCGCCCCCATGGAGGGGTGGAATGCGCTTGGCTCAATGGCGCCCGGTGTGGTGGCGCCCTCGTGTGCAGTGCCTGTTGTGCGGCGGATTGGCAGAGCACCCTGCCCTGCCGCTCTGCTCCGGCTGCGATGACGACCTGCCATGGCTCGCCGGGCACTGCACGATCTGCGCCCTGCCGCTGCCGGTCGCCGGCCTCACCTGCGGGCAATGCCTGCGTCGCACGCCGGCTTTCCAGCGAGTCGAAACGCCGCTGCGCTACGGCTTCCCCGTCGACGCCCTGATCACCCGCTTCAAGCACCAGGCCAACGCCCCCTTCGGACGGCTGCTCGCGCAGTTGCTGGCGCGTCACCTCGCGCACGCCTTCGACGAGGGATTGCCGCGCCCGGACCGCCTGCTGCCCGTGCCGCTGTCGCGCCAACGCGAGCGCCAGCGCGGCTTCAACCAGGCCGCCCTGTTGGCCGCCTGGCTGGCCGAACCGCTGGGCCTGCCTGTGGATGACCGGACGCTGCGGCGTATCCAGGACACTCCGGCGCAGCAGGGCCTGGACGCCGCCACGCGCAAACGCAACCTGCGCCGGGCCTTCGCCGTGACCGATGGCGCGCGGATCGAAGGCCAACACCTGGCCCTGGTGGACGACGTGCTGACCACCGGCGCCACCGCCCAGTTCATCGCCCGCGAGCTGCACAAGGCCGGCGCGAGGCGGGTCGACGTCTACTGCCTGGCGCGCACGCCGGCCCCGGAATAGACGACCGCTCGTCGACATTCCGGGCAATTTTCCCTTGCCTTTTGCCGGCGAGCGAAGGAGCCTCGCCGCATACCAATAAGCACTCGCGAAACCATGACCACCCTCAGCCTGCTGACCCAGCACGTCACCCGCCGCCCGCAACGCATCGCCCTGCTCGCGCAGATCGCCCAGCTCGGCTCGATCACCCACGCCGCCAAGGCCGCCGGGATGAGCTACAAGACCGCCTGGGACGCCATCGACGAACTGAACAACCTCTCCGACCGCCCGCTGGTGGAACGCAGCGTCGGCGGCAAGGGCGGCGGCGGCGCACGCCTGACCGCCGACGGCGAACGCCTGCTGGCGCTCTACCAGCGCCTGGAAGCCCTGCGCGAGCACATCGTCGAGAACGTCGAGCACCAGGCCGACCTGGAACTGATCGGCCGCCTGATGATGCGCACCAGCGCCCGCAATCAGTTGCACGGGCACATCTGCGCCATCGAACCTGCCGGGCTCAATGACCTGGTGTGCGTCGAGCTGCCCGGCGGCTCGCGCATCCAGGCGCGAGTCACCCGCGAAAGCACCGAGAAGCTGGAGCTGCGCGACGGCCAGCCGGTGGTCGCGCTGATGAAGGCCGGCTGGCTGTACGTCGACCTGCCGCACATTCCCTGCCCGGACGGACTGAACGCGCTGAAAGGCCACATCGACGACATCCGTGAGGCCGACGACGGTCCCAGCGAAGTGCGCATCCAGTTGCCCAGCGGGCAGATGCTCTGCGCCCTGACCGATCCGGAACGCATCGAGATCCTGCGCCTGAAGCCTGGCGCCCAGGTCCGCGCGCAGTTCTCCCCGGCCCAGGTGATCCTCGGCACGCCGCTCTAGCTTTCCCAGCCCCATCGGCCGCACTGCAGGCCCGGCAGAAGCCGATGCCGGGCCCGCGGAAACAGGCGCTGAGGCAAACCGCTCGCGGGGGTACACTAGGCGGCCTGTACACTGCCCGGATCGTCGCCATGTCTCATCCCTTCTCCGACCTCACTCCCGACCTGGTTCTGGATGCGGTGGAAAGCATCGGCTTCCTGAGTGACGCCCGCGTGCTCGCGCTCAACAGCTACGAGAACCGCGTCTACCAGGTCGGCATCGAAGACAGCGAACCGCTGATCGCCAAGTTCTACCGCCCGGGCCGCTGGACCAACGAGGCGATCCTCGAAGAACACGCCTACTCCGCCGAGCTGGCCGAATGCGAAGTGCCCGTGGTGGCGCCGCTGGTCCACGAGGGCAGGACCCTGTTCGAGCACGCCGGCTTCCGCTTTACCCTGTTCCCCCGCCGTGGCGGCCGCGCACCGGAGCCGGGCAATCTCGACCAGCTCTATCGCCTGGGCCAGTTGCTCGGCCGCCTGCACGCCGTGGGCGCGAACCGTCCGTTCGAGCACCGCGAAGCGCTGACGCCGCAGAACTTCGGCCATGAGTCCCTGGCGACCCTGCTGGAAGGCAACTTCATTCCGAAAAGCCTGCTGCCGGCCTACGAGTCAGTGGCCCGCGACCTGTTGAAGAAGATCGACGAACTGTACGCGCGGGTGAGCTACACGCCCATCCGCATGCACGGCGATTGCCACCCCGGCAACCTGCTGTGCCGCGACGAGACCTTCCACGTCGTGGACCTCGACGACTGCCGCATGGGCCCCGCCGTGCAGGACCTGTGGATGATGCTGGCCGGCGAGCGCCAGGAGCGCCTCGGGCAGCTCTCGGAACTGGTCGACGGCTACCAGGAGTTCCATGACTTCGACCCGCGCGAGCTGCCGCTGATCGAAGGCCTGCGCGCCCTGCGTCTGATGCACTACAGCGCCTGGCTGGCGCGGCGCTGGGACGACCCGGCATTCCCGCCGAGCTTCCCCTGGTTCGGCAGCGAGCGGTATTGGGGCGACCAGGTGCTGGTGCTGCGCGAACAGCTGGCGGCGTTGGATGAGGAGCCGTTGCGGTTGTTCTGATCGCCGGCATTCGCTTGCCGGCCTGATGGCCGGATCGCGGACGGAGTCCGCTCCTACACGCATATGCGGGGACTCCGTCCGCAATACGCTCAAGCCTCCGCTAACCGTAGGAGCGGGCCATGCCCGCGATCACGCCCATGGGGCGCTCCTACAAGGTTCCGGAGTCGTACCGTAACGCCAACGTTACGCATATTCGAAGACGCACCTGCGTCATCCACCGCAGCAGCACAGACAAGCCCCGACTCGCACCCTAGAATTAGCCAGCCACTCATTAGCTGCCTAACCAAGGATGTTCCATGGCTACCGCCAATCCCCGCCGGGGCTATGCCCTGGGCCTGACTGCCTATGTCATCTGGGGGCTCTTCCCGATCTACTTCAAACTGCTCGAACGTATTCCCGCGCTGGAGATCATCACCCACCGCGCCATCTGGTCCGCGGTATTCGGCGCCCTGCTCCTGCTGGTGTGGAAACACCCCGGCTGGTGGCGCGAACTGCGCGAGAACCCCAAGCGCATCGCCGTGCTCACCGCCAGCGGCCTGCTGATCGCCAGCAACTGGCTGGTCTATGTCTGGGCGGTGAACAACGGCCACATGATCGAGGCCAGCCTGGGCTACTACATCAACCCGCTGATCAACGTGCTGCTGGGCCTGGTGATCCTGCGCGAACGCCTGCGTCCGCTGCAGTGGGTCGCCGTGGGTCTCGCCGCGCTGGGCGTGGCCCAGCAGCTCTGGCAACTGGGCAGCCTGCCCTGGGTGTCGCTGGCGTTGGCGCTGACCTTCGGCTTCTACGGGCTGATCCGCAAACAGGCGCCGGTGGCTGCGCTGCCGGGGCTGGTGGTGGAAACCTGGATCCTGCTGCCGCTGGCGATCGGCTACCTCGTACTGTTCGCCGACGGCCCGAGCGTGCACGCGGATTTCTGGACCACCAAGGACGCCATCTGGCTCGCCGCTGCCGGCCCGATCACCCTGGTGCCGCTGGTGTGCTTCAACGCCGCCGCACGCCACCTGCCCTACGCCACGCTGGGCTTCCTGCAATACCTGGCACCGACCCTGGTGCTGCTGCAGGCCATCTTCCTGTTCGGCGAGCACCTGGACAGCACCCGCCTGCTGTCCTTCGGCTGCATCTGGCTGGCGCTGGTGGTGTACAGCCTGGACATCTGGTATCGCCTCTCCCGCGGCAATTGATCGATTTTTGACCGCATCGCTGTAAGCCCCGCGGATCGGGGCTTGCAGCAAGCAGCCACCAGACTATCCACAGCCCCATCCCGCACAAACGGGGATAAGCGCCTCGCTCGGCTTCTTATCCCCAGCCCTGCCGACGCAGTGCTGACTGGGCTGTTCGCCTGCACCGCTTTCGATCATTTTTCGATCAAACCTCGCAAAGCCACGGAAAGCCTGGGATACAGCGATATTCCCAGCGCTTTTCCACAGGCTCATCCCCGTATGCTGTGAATCATCCGAGGCTTTCCGGTCAGTCCGTGGACAACTCCACAAAGACCGCGCCAACAAAGGCTTGCAGCCATCTACCAACGGCCTTTCCACAGACTCATCCAGAGGTTTTGTGCACAGCCACGGGCCAGGGCGCTTTTTTCATTCGGCGGTACGCCAGGAGCGAAGGAGCCGTTCAGAAAACGAGCAAATCCCTACAGGCACCGCCATCACTGGCCCATAGAGAGTTATCAACAGAAAGCTCACGGAGCGATCCACGCGATCTGTGCACAGCACCGCTGCGGCGCGTGGATAAGCGATGAAGCCTGCAGCCCAATGAACATGGACCCTCTGCAAATCCAATCACAGAGAGCCCACAGACTTACCCACAAATGGGAAACGAAGGGTTGGCGGATCAATCCCCGCTGTGGAAATTCAACTCCACCATCAGGTCATCCGCCAGCTCCTCCAGGCGCTCCTGCAAGGTTTCCAGCGGCAGGGTCAGCGGCACCGCCAGCAGCGCCTCGGCGTGGAACAGCGGCTCGCTGCTCATCGGCGCCGGCAGGACTTCAGTGGTCAGGCGCTCCAGGTTGACGCCATGTTCGGTGAGCAGGCGCGTGATATCGCGGACGATGCCGGGGCGATCGTTGCCGACCAGATCCAGATGGATCGGCTTCCAGTTGCACGACGGCTCGATACCGCTCTCCGCCAGCAGCACGCGTATGCCGTGGACCGACAGCCCTTGCAGGCCCTCGACCAGTTCGTCGTAGCCTTCGGCGGGAACCGCCACCCGCAGGATGCCGGCGAATTGCCCGGCCATGCGCGACATGCGGCTTTCCAGCCAGTTGCCGCCGTGTGCGGCGATGCACTGGGCGATGCGTTCCACCAGACCCGGCTGATCCGGGGCGATGACCGTGAGAACGAGGTGATCCATGGGGCAGCCTCCGTCAGGCGGAAAGATCCAGCCAGTAGGTGTAGAACTTCTCGTCGCGCTGGTAGCCCAGGCGCTCGTAGAGCGACTGGCCGGCGCGGTTGGTCTTGGCCGTTTCCAGCATAAGGCCGCAGGCGCCAGTCGCTTCGGCATGGGCACGACCGGCGTTCATCAGTGCTTCGCCGTAACCGTCGCGGCGCGCGGCGGGCATCACGTAAAGGTCGCTGACCAGCCAGGCCGGTTGCAGCGTCAGCGAGGCAAAGAACGGATAGAGCTGGACGAAGCCCACGGCCAAACCATCGGGACTGCGGGCAATGAATACGGTGGACTGGCCTTGCTCGATGCGCGCCTGGAGAAAGCCATGGATCGTCGTATGCGGTGCGGGCACTTCATAGAAATCGAGGTAGCCGGAGAACAGCGGCACCAGATCGTCGAGATCGGCAGGGGTGGCAAGTGTCACGGACATGCAGGATCCTCCAGGGCGGAGAAACCAGTATAGGCAGGGCACGTGGAGCTGGCTGCGACGGGGTGCCACAGGTACCTTGGCACGCCATTCGTATACAGTTTTAAGATTTATCTGGAACAACCCATGGAAACTTTGCGAACATATTACCTGCTACGTGACTGAGATGCGTACTTTGGTCTAACCGCGACGCAAGCCCACTGATTTTTCCCATGGCATCATGTAGTATTCCGCGGCTCGGACTACAAGGCGTTTTGCCTGTGTCCTGAGCTGGTCCTGAGCAGAGTGAGGCAAGCAATGACTGAACGCGTTCAAGTCGGTGGCCTGCAGGTCGCCAAAGTCCTGTTCGACTTCGTAAACAACGAAGCCATTCCCGGCACCGGCGTCGACGCCGGCAAGTTCTGGGCAGGTGTGGAAGCCGTGATCAATGATCTGGCACCCAAGAACAAAGCCCTGCTCGCCAAGCGCGACGACCTCCAGGCGAAGATCGATGGCTGGCACCAGGCCCGCGCCGGTCAGCCGCACGATGCGGTCGCCTACAAGGCCTTCCTGCAGGAAATCGGTTACCTGCTGCCGGAAGCGGCTGACTTCCAGGCCAGCACCCAGAATGTCGACGAAGAAATCGCCCGCATGGCCGGCCCGCAGCTGGTGGTGCCGGTGATGAACGCGCGTTTCGCCCTGAACGCCTCGAACGCCCGCTGGGGCTCGCTGTACGACGCACTGTACGGCACCGACGTGATCAGCGAAGAGAATGGCGCCGAGAAGGGCAAGGGCTACAACAAGGTCCGTGGCGACAAGGTGATCGCCTTCGCCCGCGCCTTCCTCGATGAAGCCGCCGCGCTGGAATCCGGCTCCCACGTCGACGCCACCGCCTACACGGTGAAGAACGGCGCGCTGGTCGTGACCCTGAAGAACGGCAGCGAAACCGGCCTGAAGAACGCCGCGCAGTTCATCGGCTTCCAGGGCGACGCCGCCAAGCCCAAGGCCGTGCTGCTCAAGCACAACGGCCTGCACTTCGAAATCCAGATCGACCCGACCACCCCGGTTGGCCAGACCGACGCCGCCGGCGTGAAAGACGTGCTGATGGAGTCCGCGCTGACCACCATCATGGACTGCGAAGACTCGGTCGCCGCCGTCGACGCCGACGACAAGGTCGTGGTCTACCGCAACTGGCTGGGCCTGATGAAAGGCGACCTGGCCGAGTCCGTGACCAAGGGCGGCAGCACCTTCACCCGCACCATGAACCCGGACCGCGTCTACACCAAGGCCGACGGTTCCGAGATCACCCTGCACGGCCGCTCCCTGCTGTTCGTGCGCAACGTTGGCCACCTGATGACCAACCCGGCGATCCTCGACGCCCAGGGCAACGAAGTCCCCGAAGGCATCCAGGACGGCCTGTTCACCGGCCTGATCGCGCTGCACAACCTCAAGGGCAACACCACCCGCAAGAACAGCCGCACCGGCTCGATGTACGTGGTGAAGCCGAAGATGCACGGCCCGGAAGAAGTGGCCTTCGCCGCCGAAATCTTCAGCCGCGTCGAAGACGTGCTGGGCATGCCGCGCAACACCATGAAGGTCGGCATCATGGACGAAGAGCGCCGCACCACCATCAACCTGAAGGCCTGCATCAAGGCCGCCGCCGAGCGCGTGGTGTTCATCAACACCGGCTTCCTCGACCGCACCGGTGACGAAATCCACACCTCCATGGAAGCCGGCGCCATGGTGCGCAAGGGCGCCATGAAGACCGAGAAGTGGATCGGCGCGTACGAGAACAGCAACGTCGACATCGGCCTGGCCACCGGCCTGCAGGGCAAGGCGCAGATCGGCAAGGGCATGTGGGCCATGCCCGACCTGATGGCCGCCATGCTCGAGCAGAAGATCGCTCACCCGCTGGCCGGCGCCAACACCGCCTGGGTTCCGTCGCCGACCGCCGCCACCCTGCACGCGCTGCATTACCACAAGGTCGACGTGTACGCCCGTCAGGCCGAACTGGCCAAGCGCGCTCCGGCTTCGGTGGACGACATCCTGACCATTCCGCTGGCCCAGAACACCAACTGGAGCGCGGAAGAGATCAAGAACGAGCTGGACAACAACGCCCAGGGCATCCTCGGCTACGTGGTTCGCTGGATCGACCAGGGCGTCGGCTGCTCCAAGGTGCCGGACATCAACGACGTCGGCCTGATGGAAGACCGCGCCACCCTGCGTATCTCGGCCCAGCTGCTGGCCAACTGGCTGCGCCATGGCGTGGTGACCCAGGAGCAGGTTCTGGAAAGCCTCAAGCGCATGGCCGCGGTGGTGGACAAGCAGAACGCCAGCGACCCGCTGTACCGCCCGATGGCGCCGAACTTCGATGACAACGTGGCCTTCCAGGCCGCGCTGGAACTCGTCCTCGAAGGCACCAAGCAGCCCAACGGCTACACCGAGCCGGTCCTGCACCGTCGCCGTCGCGAATTCAAGGCCAAGAACGGCCTGTAAGGACTTCGCGCCGCGATGAAAAAACCGCCCTTCGGGGCGGTTTTTTTATGGGCACAAATTGGCTGTGCCGCACTCCCCACCCCATCGCGGACGAAGTCCGCTCCTACGAGATAGACCTGTACTCGGGCCTGCCCTCACCCTAGCCCTCTCCCAGGGGGAGAGGGGACCGTTCGGTGCAGGATGAAACTTTGGTGTCAGGCGGCACGATCAGCTCCCTCTCCCTGAGGGAGAGGGCTGGGGTGAGGGGGACGGCCCAGGCACGGATTATCCGGGACAAGACAGTTGCTCCTACGCGGGGCCGTGTTTCCCTGTAGGAGCGGACTCCGTCCGCGATGCCTTCCAACCATCGAAAATTTTCACAGGTAACGCTTGTGCACAATTTTTGTGTACAAAATCCCCATCCACGCTTTTACCGCACACTCAAAAACCTGACCAATAAGTCAATGATATATCTGGGAAAACAATTTCCAGACCAATCCGGCAGCCATGAAGACCGCACCAAATCAGGGCTCGCGTCTGATCATCCATCGAAACCGGCAACGCGTCGGGCAGCGCTCATCAGGCACTGGCACGGATTTGGCTTTTGGATACAAACCTAAAAAGCCGTGCACACAAAAACCGAGAAGCCCATGAATTCCAGCCCCTCTCATCTGTCCGGCGTTGCCCCCACCCAACCTGTCGACAGCGCGGCGCCCGCCAGCGACGCTGCGCCAACCCTCAGCCCGCGCCTGTACAGCGCCGACCTCGCGCCGACCAAGGCCGAAGGACGCAGCTGGGGGCGCTACAGCCTGTTCGCGCTGTGGACCAACGATGTGCACAACATCGCCAACTATTCCTTCGCCATCGGGTTGTTCGCCCTCGGCATGAGCGGTGCGCAGATCCTCGCCGCCTTCGCCCTCGGCGCGCTGGTGATCTACGGCCTGATGAACCTGTCCGGCTACATGGGCCAGAAGACCGGCCTGCCCTACCCGGTCATGTGCCGGATCAGCTTCGGCATCCACGGCGCACAGGTGCCGGCGCTGATCCGCGCGGTGATCGCCATCGCCTGGTTCGGCATCCAGACCTACCTCGCCTCGGTGGTCCTGCGCGTGCTGCTCACCGCCATCGCCCCGGACCTCAAGCCCTACGACCAGGACTCGATCCTCGGCCTCTCCACCCTGGGCTGGGTCACCTTCCTCGGCATCTGGTGCGTGCAGCTGGTGATCTTCGCCTATGGCATGGAGATGGTGCGCCGCTACGAATCCTTCGCAGGCCCAGTGATCCTGGTCGCCTTCGCCTCCCTGGCGGGCTGGATGTACTGGCGCAGCGGCCTGTCGATCTCCTGGTCCAGCGGCAATGCGCCGACCGGCTCGGCGATGTGGCTGAAAGTGTTCGGCGCCGCCGCGCTGTGGGTCTCGCTGTACGGCACCATGATCCTCAACTTCTGCGACTTCACCCGTAACTGCCCGGACCGCCGCACCATCAGCGTGGGCAACTTCTGGGGGCTGCCGGTGAACATGCTGGGCTTTGCGCTGATCGCCGTGGTGCTCGCCGGCGCGCAGTTCAGCATCGACGGCAAGCTGGTGCAGGGCCCGACCGAGATTGTCGCCGCCATTCCCAACACTGCGGGCTTGGTGCTCGCCTGCCTGGCCTTCCTGATCGTCACCGTGGCGGTGAACATCATGGCCAACTTCGTCGCCCCGGCGTACGTGCTCACCAACCTGGCGCCGAACCTGCTGAACTTCCGTCGCGCCGGCCTGCTCAGCGCCACCATCGCGGTGCTGATCCTGCCCTGGCACCTGTACAACAGCCCGGCGGTGATCGTGTATTTCCTCGGCGGCCTGGGCGCCCTGCTCGGCCCGCTGTACGGGATCATCGTCACCGACTACTACCTGGTGCGCCGTGGCCGGGTGAACCTGCCGGAGCTGTACAGCGAGAGCCGCGAGGCGGCCTACCACTACCGGGGCGGGGTTAACCTGCGCGCCGTGGCTGCCTTCATCCCGGCCGCGCTGATCGCCATCGTGCTGGCGCTGGTGCCGGCATTCGATGCGCTGTCGCAGTTCTCCTGGTTCTTCGGCGCCGGCCTGGGCGCGCTGATCCACTATGCCCTGGCCGACCGCAAGCGCGGCTATGCGGACATTTCCGGTGAGCCCATCGCGGTGGATGCGGCGCACCACTGATCTGCCGACAAGACAGAGGCCGCCTGCGGGCGGCCTTTGTCGTTCAGGGCGCCAGCAGGAAATCCAGCACCGCGCCCTCGAACTCGCGGGGAAACTCGATGTTCGACAGGTGCACCGCCGGCAGCGTGAGCAGGCGCGCGCCGGGAATCGCTTCGGCGATCAGCTCGCTGTGGCTGGCGGCGGTAACGGTGTCGAACTGCCCGGCGATCACCAGCGTGGGCAGGCGGACGTCCCGCAACGCACTGCGCAGATCGGTTTCCTGCACGGCGGCGAAGGAACCGGCCAGGCCATGCCGATTGGTCGCCAGCAGGGTGGCGCGGAACGGCTCAACCTCCGGGCGCAGCGGCTCCAGCCAGGAGGTCGGGAACCAGTTGGCGAGGAAGGTCGCCGTGGTGCCCTGCAGGCTTTCCGCTTCCAGTACCTCGGCGATACGCGCATCCCACTGGTCCTGCGGCCCAAGCCATGCAGAGGTATTCGCCAGCACCAGCCGCTCGATACGCTGTGGCGCATTCAGCGCCAGCCACTGCCCCACGAAGCCACCGAGGGAGAGGCCGAGGAAGTGCGCGCGCTGCACACCCAGCGAATCCAGCAGCTCGATTACATCCTCGCCCAGCCGCGCCAGCGAATAAGGCCCCGGCGGTACGCTGGATGCGCCGTGCCCGCGAGCGTCGTAGCGCAGCACCCGGAAGTGCTCGGTCAGCGCAGCGATCTGCCCGTCCCACATGTGCAGGTCGGTGCCGATGGAATTGGACAGCACCAGCAGCGGCCGCTCGGCGGCGCCATCGAGGCGGTAGGCGATGCGGGCGTTGTCGCGGGTGGTCAGATAGTGCAGCGAGCTCATGGGAGCGTCTCCTCGAGTGAATGTGGAGACGAAGTTAGTTGCGGGGGGATTCCGAAGAAATTACAAAGATCTTAATGACTTTGTCAGGAAAGCTGACATGCACGACTTCACCCTGCACGACCTGCAATGCTTCGCTGCGGTCGTCGAGGCCGGCGGCTTCCAGGCCGCAGCGCAGCAACTGCACCGTTCGCACCCGGCGATCTTCGCCGCCGTCGCCCGGCTGGAGCGGCAACTGGGCTTCGAGTTGCTCGACCGCAGCGGTTACCGCGTCGGCCTGACCGCCGCCGGCGAATCCTTCCACCACCGCGCCCAGGGCCTACTCCGCGAGCTGGGCAACCTGCGTGACCACGCCGCACACCTGGCGGCCGGAGAGGAAAGCGAATTGCGCGTGGTCCTCGGCGATTTCTGCCCGCGCCCGGCGCTGCTGGAAAGGCTCGCACGCTTCTTCGCCAAGGAACCGCAGACACGCCTGCAACTGTATTTCGAAAGCGTCAGCGGCCCGCTGGAACGGCTGCTGGATGACGAGGCCGACCTGATCCTGCACCGTGTGGACAAGGCCGACCCGCGCCTGGAATGGATCGACCTGGGCAACGTCGATTTCATCCCGGTGATTGCGCCGGTGCTTCTGCCGGACACCCCGGACATCCACCCCGAGCACCTGCGTCCGCTTACCCAGTGCGTGATGCGCGACAGCGCCCGGCACTCGCCACCTGTGGACTACTTCACCCTCGATGGCGCGCCTCAATGCACGGTGCCGGACCAGGCGATGAAGAAGGAGCTGGTGCTGCATGGCCTGGCCTGGGGCCACCTGCCCCGTCATCTGATCGAGCAGGAACTGGCGGACGGCCGTCTGCGCAACCTCAGCGGCGCGCACCTGCCGGGCCGCCGCGAGGAGCTGGTCGCCGCGCGCCGCCGCGACCGTACCCACGGCCCCGTGGCGCAGCGGCTGTGGCAGTTCCTGCGGGACGCCTGATCAGCTGCGGCTCATCGGCCCGCGCACCGGCTGCTCGCGCATGTGGCTGACCGCGCTGACCGGCGCACCGGCGGCCAGCAGCGCCTCGCGCTGCTGGAGGATCGGCGTGCGGGCGATGGCGCGCTCGAACTGATTGAGCTTCTTGAATGCCGGCAGCGCGAAGGCTGCCTCCAGCATCGCCGCCAGCTTCGGCCAGCGCTGGGTGTCCAGTTCGTAGCGGGCGAACTGCGCGTTGCGCATGAAGCAGGCGACGCTGATGTCGGCGATGGACAGCTCACCGAACAGCCAGCCGCTTTCCGGCAACTGCGCTTCCAGGTAATCGAACACCGCCGGCAGGTCGTGCTGGTAGGTCTTCTCCAGCAGCGCCGCGTCCGGCTCGCGGCCCCACACGCCACGGCCGATCACCAACTGGTCGAACAACTGCCAGATCACCACCTGGCCCATGCGGGCGTCGGCGAACTCCTCGATCCAGCGCGCGCGGGCGCGGTCGGCGATATCCGCAGGGTAGAGCGCGGGCTGTGGATAACGCTCCTCCAGGTACTGGCAGATCACCGAGGAATCGTTGAGCACCAGTTCACCATCCACCAGCACCGGCACCTGGCGCAGCGGGCTCAGGCGCTCGAATTCGTCGTTGCCGTAGAAGGGCACGACGGAGTCGACGCGGTAGTCCACGCCCTTGAGTTCAAGCATGACCAGCGCCTTGCGCACGTAGGGCGAGAGATAGGAGCCAATGATCAACAAGGGTTCGCGCATGACGGTCATCCGGTGAAAGGCAGAGGATCGATTGTAGAACGCCGTCGATTTGCCGGCGATCGGCCGACAAAAGCCGACAGGCGTGATTGCAGCGCTGGCGGCAGTCTGCGATCATTTGCGAATAGTTCTCGTTATTGAATTAATTCCCAACCTGGGAGATGGGGGAGCAACGGGTGTCAGCCATCCAGATGGGCAATGGCGAACGCGTGGGCGCGCTGTACCGCGATCATCGCGACTGGCTGACCGCCTGGCTCAACCGCAGCCTGGGCTGCGTGCAGCGAGCCGAAGACCTGAGCCAGGACACCTTCGTCCGTGTGCTCGGCCGCCGCGAGCTGCCGTCGCTGCGCGAGCCCCGCGCCTTCCTGGTGACAGTCGCCAAAGGGCTGCTGGTGGACCACTGGCGCCGCGTGGCGCTGGAACAGGCCTACCTGGAAGAACTGCAGCACCTGCCCGAAGCCGTGCAGCCCTCGGCGGAAGAACACTGCCTGATCCTCGCCGACCTGCGCGAAATCGACCGCCTGCTGGGTAGCCTGTCGGCCCGTGCGCGCAGCGCCTTCCTGCTCAATCGCCTCGACGGCCTGGGCCATGCCGAGATCGCCGAACAGCTCGGCGTCTCCGTGCCGCGCGTGCGTCAGTACATCGCCCAGGGTCTGCGCCAGTGCTACATCGCGCTGTACGGAACGCCGACGTGAAGGGTCCGGTTTCCCTGCGTGTGCTCGACGAGGCCATCAGCTGGCAGTTACGCCTGGGCTCCGGCGAGACGCGCCCGGATGACGAGGCGGCCTTCAGCCGTTGGCATGCCGAACACAGCGAGCACGCGCGGGCCTGGAGCCAACTGGGGATGCTCGACCGCAGCCTCGCCGGCGCCGCGCCCAAGGCGGCACGCAATGCCCTGCTGCGCTCGCCGCGGGAAGCGCGGCAGAAGGTTCGCCGGCTGGCGGGCAGCGGGCTGTCGCTGCTGCTGGTCGGTGCGCTGGCCCTCGGCGTGGGCAACCGCTATCTGCCTGTGCAGTACGCCTTCTCCGACCTGCTCACCGGCACCGGCGAACAGCGCGAGCTGCGTCTGCCCGACAACAGCCTGCTCAAGCTCAACAGCCGCACCGCCGTGGACGTGCGCTTCGATGCCGGAGAGCGGCGCATCGTCCTGCTCTCCGGCGAGATCATGGTGGAAACCGCCCACGGCGACAGCCGGCCCTTCATCGTCGAGACCCGCGACGGCCGCCTGCGCGCCCTCGGCACGCGCTTCCTGGTGGAGCGCGACGGCAACGACGGCACTCTGCTCAGCGTGCTGCAATCGGCGGTCGCCGCCCGTCCTGAGCAGCGCACAGAAGAGAAGGTCATCGCCCAAGGCCAGCACGTGCGCGTACGGCCCGACGGCCTCGGCCCGGTGGAGGCCAACAGCGCCACCGCCGACGCCTGGACCCACGGCATGCTGGTGGTGGACAACGTGCGCCTGGGCGAGCTGCTCGACCAGCTGGCGCGCTACAGCCCCGGTTACCTGGGCGTCGATCCGGCGGTCGCGGACCTGCGCATCACCGGCAGCTTCCCCCTGAAGAACATAGACCTGGCGCTCAGCTCGCTGGAACCGAGCCTGCCGGTGAGGATCGAGCGGCACGGCCCGTGGTGGTCACGGGTGGCACCACGCCGCTGAGGAGCGTTTTTTGTAGGAGCGAGCTTGCTCGCGAACCGCATAACGCCAATGCGGCCGGATGTTCTGTTCGCGAGCAAGCTCGCTCCTACGAAAGCCGGTTCCTGCCAATCACCCCGCAAAAAAATTTCACCCCGCCCTATCACTTTTCCAATCTCGTTCGGCAAGGAGGCATCGAGAACGTTTTTTCAGGAGTCGTTGTCCATGCGCCGCCCGTTCGACCTTTCGCTCCGCCCCTGCCTGCTGGTCACCGCCATACTGCTGGGCTCCCCCGCCTTTGCCGCCGATGCCCAGCGCGACTACCAGCTGCCGGCCGGTCCGCTGTCCAGCACGCTCAATCGTATTGCCGCCGAAGGCGGGCTGAGCCTGAGCCTGGACCCGGCGCTCGCCCAGGGCCGCAATGCCCATGCCGTACAAGGTCGCTTCGACACCGTCGGCGCGCTGCGCCAGGCGCTGCAGGGCACCGGGCTGGAGTTGGTGGAAAGCGCCTCGGGCAGCTACAGCCTGCGCCCGGAGCCAAGCGACACCCTGTCGATGTCCGCCACCACCATCAGCGCCGCCCAGGAAGACCCGGACGGCCCGGCGGTCGGCTACGTCGCCACCCGCTCGCGGATCGGCACCAAAACCGACACGCCGATCCTGGAAACCCCCAAGTCGATCTCCGTGGTCACCCGCGAGCAGATGCAGGACCGCGCGGTGCAGAACATCGACGACGCCGTGCGCTACATGCCCGGCACCGTCGCCAGCAGCTTCGGCAGCGATACCCGTTCCGACTGGCTGCGTATCCGTGGCTTCGAGCCGACCCAGTTCCTCGACGGCCTGCCGATGGCCACCGGCATCTATGCCAACCCGAAGCTGGAAACCTGGGACCTGGAGCGCGTCGCCGCGCTGCGCGGCCCGGCGTCCTCGGTCTACGGCCAGACGCCGCCCGGCGGCCTGCTGGACATGACCAGCCTGCGTCCACAAGAGGAGCAGGCCAGCACCGTCCAACTGCAGGGCGGCAACTACAACCACAAGCAGATCAATTTCGACAGCACCGGCCCGGTGGATGACGAAGGCCGCCTGCTCTACCGCGTCAGCGGCGTGGCGCGCGACAGCAACACGCAGATCGACCACATCCCGGACAAACGCTACAACCTCGCGCCGAGCCTGACCTGGAATGCCGACGACGACACCAAGCTGACCTTCCTCAGCCAGTTCACCCGCGACGATACCGGCATCACCACCCAGTTCCTGCCGCTCAAGGGCACCAAGTACGACGCCCCCTTCGGCGACATTTCGCACCACAAGAACCTGGGCGACCCGGACTGGGAAAACTACGACCGCACCACCTGGTGGCTGGGCTACAGCTTCGAGCATCGCCTGAACGATGTCTGGCAGTTCCGCCAGAACCTGCGCTACATGAAGAACGACCTGACCTTCGACGCCCTCACCCCCGGCGGCTACCTGGACACCGTGAGCGACGACGGCACCCTCAGTCGCGTCAGCACCTCGGTGGACGAGGACGTCACCCAGTTCGTGGTGGACAACAATTTCCAGGCCGACTTCCAGACCGGCGCGCTCGGGCACACCGTGCTGCTGGGCCTGGACCACAACCGCAGCGATACCCGCTACCTGGCGATCTACGGCTACAACGTGCCGCCGACCAACGTGAACGACCCGATCTACGGCCAGCCCATCGTCCGCCCGCCGCGCTCGGATGCGTACTACGACTATGACCAGGACATCTTCCAGACCGGCGCCTACGTGCAGGACCAGATCGCCCTGGACAACTGGCGCCTGACCCTCGGCGGTCGCCAGGACTGGGTGCACACCGGGACCACGTTCCACAACAAGGGCGACGCCACCAGCACCGAGTCGGACAGCCAGTTCAGCGGCAATGCCGCGCTGAGCTACCTCTTCGACAACGGCGTGGCGCCGTACCTGTCGTACGCCGAGTCGTTCCAGCCGGCCAGCGGCGCCGACGTCTCCGCCACCGAGTCGTTCAAGCCCACCGAAGGCAAGCAATGGGAACTGGGGGTGAAGTACCAGCCGCCGGGCAGCGACACCCTGCTCACCGCCGCCGTGTACGACCTGCGGCAGAAGAACGTGAGCGTCACCGACAACGTCGGCGGCGTCTCCGTCACCAGCCAGACCGGCGAGGTGAAGGTCACCGGCCTGGAGCTGGAAGCCAACTCGAACCTGACCGAGAACCTCAAGCTGGTCGGCAGCTACAGCTACACCGACACCGAGGTGAAGAAGGGCCTCTACGCCGGGAACCGCCTGCAGCTGATCCCGCGCAACCAGGCGGCGCTCTGGGCCGACTACACCTGGCACGCCGGCACCCTCGACGGCTTCGGCGTCGGCTACGGTGTGCGCTACGTGGGCGATACCTACGGCGACCAGGCCAACACCTACGACGGCTACGTGGGCTCCTACACCCTGTACGACGCCGCGCTGCACTATGACCTGGGCAAGCTCTCCAGCGGCCTCGATGGCGCCTCGGTGGCGGTCAACGCGACCAACCTGTTCAACAAGGACTACCTCTCCACCTGCGACGGCTATTACTGCTACTACGGCGACCAGCGCAAGGTGGTGGCGAGCCTGACGTACAAGTGGTGATGAGAGTCCGCTCCTACAGGAAAACGCCTGAGCGCGGGTCTGCCCTCACCCTAACCCTCTCCCAAAGGGAGAGGGGACCGTTCGGTGCAGGAGGAAATCTCGCTCTCAGCCGGCACGGACAGCTCCCTCTCCCATTGGGAGAGGGCTGGGGTGAGGGGAAGCACAGGCACGGACTTGCCCGAAAGAAGACAGTTGTTCCTACGCAATCGCCATCCCGCCGGCTGCCGGGTAACGCTCAGCGCCGCAGCTCTCCCCAGACCACACTCGCATCGTCATGGATCTTCAGGCGTGGATGTTCCAGCGCCTGGCCATCGGCCGACTCCACTGCCCGCAGCTCGTCGATCAGCGCTTCCACGCCGCGCTCAGGGAGCGCCTCGAACAGCCCCGCCAGCCCGTAGCGGCGGAACTCCAGCAAGCGGTCGAAGCCGTCGGTGACCAGCATGAACGCCTTCAGCCGCGCGGGATCGATCACCCGCCGCTGCACCTGTGGCAGCCAACGCTCGGTCGGATCGAGCACCCAGTAACCCTGCGCCGTGTTGGCCAGCGCCCGGTTGCGCCGCACCCATTCGCGGCTGGCCTGGAACAGCTGCGCATGGCTCCAGTCCGGGTGCATCTCGCGCAGCGCCAGCAGGCGCTCCACCGATTGCCGGTCCAGCGCCTCCAGCGGCGTATCGCCGAAGCTCTCCACACGGCCATCGTCCCAGGCCAGGTGGATGCGGCTGTCGCACAGGTTGAGCAGCTCCAGCGCGCCGTCGTCCAGTACCCGCAGCAGGCTCAGGCAGGCCGTGGGCAAGTCCAGCTCCGGCGTGGCGGCAACGCCCGCGTCACGGCGGAAGTCCGCGGCGATGCCCTGCTGCAAGGCCCGCAACAGCGCCTCGGTCGGTAACCCCGGCTGGTCCTCTAGCAGGCGCTGCAGATGGCCATTGGCGCACTGCGCCAGCCAGCGCGCGTCGCTCTGTGCATCCACCAGCCCCGGCCCCAGGCTGGTGGCGCCGTCGAGCACCCAGGCCGCCCTCTCGGTATAACCGATGGCGTCGTCATTGACCGGCGAACCCTGGCGGCACGCCGCCCCCAGTAGTTGTATCGTTGTCACGCGCTTCACTCCTGCATATCGCTGAACGCCAGGCTCGGCGTACAGTCTCAGCCAATTCCGGACCCGCCAAGGAGAGCCCCATGTCCACCACCCTGCGCGCCCTGCCCTTGCTGCTCGCCGGCCTGCTGCTGGCCGGCGGCGCCGATGCCGCCAGCGTGAAGTACTTCGACCTGCCCAAGGGCTCCGGCCCGCACGATGTCGCCCCCACGGACGACGGCAAGGTCTGGTACACCGCGCAGCACGCGCATGCACTCGGCCGACTCGACCCGCAGACCGGCGCCAGCGAGCAGGTCGACCTGGGCAAGAATTCCGCACCCCACGGCGTAGTCGCCGGACCCGATGGCGACGCCTGGATCACCGACGGCGGGCTCAATGCCATCGTCCACGTCGACCGCGAGCGCCTGGGCGTGGAGGTCATTCCGCTACCCAGGGAGGCGGCCAAGGCCAACCTCAATACTGGTGTATTCGATGACGATGGCATCCTGTGGTTCACCGGCCAGAACGGTTTCTACGGCCGCCTCGACCCCACAACCCGCGAACTCAAGGTCTGGTCGGCGCCCAAGGGCAAGGGGCCGTACGGCATCGCCGTGACGCCCGACGGCGAGCTCTGGTACGCCTCACTGGCCGGCGACTACCTCGGCCACATCGACCCGGTCGGCGACAAGGTCACCCGCATCGATACGCCCAGCGCCGGCAGCGGCCCGCGCCGGCTGTGGTCCGACTCGGTCGGGCGGCTGTGGATCAGCCAGTGGAGCGCCGGCCAGCTGGCGCGCTTCGATCCGGACAACAACCAGTGGAAAACCTGGAACCTGCCGGGCGATCATCCGCAGCCCTATGCGCTCTATGTCGATGCCATGGACCAGGTCTGGCTGAGCGACTTCGCCAGCAACGCCATCCTGCGCTTCGATCCGCAGAGCGAACGCTTCACCACTTATCCGAGCGACCGCGAGCACGCCAACGTGCGCCAGTTGCTGGGCCGACCGGGCGAGGTCTGGGGTGCCGAGTCCGGCACCGACCGCCTGGTGGTCATCCACGAATGAACGCCGAGGAGAACCCATGAGCGTCCGTCCCATCCTGTTCCACGCCGCCGCCTCGCCCTTCGTGCGCAAGGTCATGATCCTGCTGCACGAGACCGGCCAGCTCGACCGGGTCGAACTCCAAGCCGCCGTCCACACCCCCATCGCGCCAGACGCCGGCGTGGTGCGGGACAACCCCGCCGGCAAGATTCCCGCCCTGCACCTTCCCGACGGCCAGGCCCTGCACGACAGCCGGGTGATCCTCGAATACCTCGACCAGCAGCACGCCGGCGAACCGCTGATCCCGCGCGAAGGTCCGGCGCGCTGGCGGCGCCTGACCCTGGCCTCGCTGGCCGACGCGGTGCTGGATGCGGCCGTGCTGATCCGCTACGAGACCGCCCTGCGCCCGCAGGACAAGCACTGGGACTCCTGGCTCGACAACCAGCAGCTGAAGATCGTCCGCACCCTCGCCTACTTCGATGGCCCGGCCCACGCCGAACTGGCCGAGCGCTTCGACGTCGCCGCCATCGGCGTGGCCTGCGCCCTGGGCTACCTGGACTTCCGCCAGCCGCACTGGAACTGGCGCGCCGAGTTCCCGCAGCTGGCGAAGTGGTTCGCCGAGGTCAGCCAGCGGCCGTCGCTGAAGGCGACCGTGCCGGCCTGACAGCCTGATGGGTATCGCAGCGCTCCCCCCATCCTACGGAGCGTTTCCCACGGTGCGAGCCGGCGAGTTCCACACCCGCCAGCCCGCACCGCCCAGCCCCCTCTCCCCCTGGGAGAGGGTTGGGGTGAGGGGGAAGGCCCCGCGCCAGAAGCTACGAGTAGCCATCCCCCGACGCACCACCCCACGCTGAAATCGCTCATCGCGCACCACCCGCAACCCCATCACCTGCCCGAACAACCCGGCAATCCGCCGCGCCAAGCGGCCCCCTGCGTCGCGTTCCTCGCGCAACCCACGCCAGGCACTCATGGCTTTCTCCCCAGCCGGTAGAGCGGCAGCGCCACCAGCAAACCCATCTGGCCAACGCCCATGCACAGTTCGAGGAAGGAGCGCACATGGGGATTGTGCGCGGCGTCCTCCACCCCGCTGAGCTGCTCCCACAGTCCGCCCGGCAACAGCAGCGCGAGATGCGCAAGCGGCTTGCCGGTAGCGATCAACAATGCAATCCAGTCGAAACGACCGATCAGCATCAGCACCGGCAGACACAGGCCGGCAAGCATCAGCCCCGCCAGCAGGCACAGGGAGAAACGCAGCAGATTCGGCATGGCCATGCTCCTCAGCGCTCGACGCGCACGTCGTTCAGGGAAAAGGACAACTCGTCGTCGCGAGCCGGTTTGCCGATGCCGTACCAGTCCAGCCGGCGAGTCAGCACCATCACCCCGCCGAGCACGCCGAACAGCAGCAGCGAACCCAT
Organism: Pseudomonas sp. B1-22; assembly: GCF_050474425.1. Lineage (NCBI taxonomy): Bacteria > Pseudomonadati > Pseudomonadota > Gammaproteobacteria > Pseudomonadales > Pseudomonadaceae > Pseudomonas > Pseudomonas sp. B1-22. The sequence goes on from NZ_JBCHVH010000004.1 coordinate 125,539, forward strand.
CAGCAGCGCGTAATCCTCGGCGCTGAGCAGTGCGTAGAGCATCCCGTAAAGCCCGGCGAGCCCGGCGCTGAAACCGGCTCCGCGCCAGAGGCTGTGGAGTACGTGGCAGAGGTAGAAGCCGATCAGGCCGACGCAGGCGCTGGCGGAAATCAGGTAGGCCCGCTCGAAGCCCAGATGCTCGGAGAGCGACAACAACAGCAGGTAGAACAGCGCCAGCGCCATGCCCACCAGGGCGTACTGCACCGGGTGCACGGCCAGGCGCTTGAGCACCTCGAAGAGGAAGAAGCCGGCGAAGGTCAGGACGATGAACAGCAAGGCGTACTTCACCGCGCGATCGGTCTTCAGGTACTGGTCCACCGGGTCCACCAGCGCCACGCCGAAGCGGTGATTGCCGAACTCGTTGCACACGGCAGGCGCGGCGCGCGCGGCATCCGGGTCTTCCGCCGTCACGGCACGGGCGGCATCGGCCTGGGCCGGCGCGGTGCAGGCGCGCAGCTGGTCTTCCAGGTTGGTGGCGAAGAAGCTGGTGCGCCAGCGCGCGCTGAAGCCCTGGTCGCTCACGCTGCGCTCGGTGGGCAGGAACTCGCCACCGAAGCTGGGGTGCGGCCAGTCCGACACCAGGTTGACCTGGCTGTCGCGGCCCACCGGGGTAATGTCCAGGCGGCTGCTGCCCAGCAGCGACAGGTCGAAGGCGTAGTCGAAACGCTGCTCGCGGTCGCTGGCCTTGAACGGCAGCACAGCATGCACGCCGTTGCCGAGGAACTGGCTCTGGGTACCCGGCTGGAAGTCGCGCAGCTCGTCGCCCACCTTCAGCTTCGGCGCGTTCTCGATGCCGCGCACATCGCTGATGCCCACCGCCAGCAGCGGCGCATCGAAGCGATAGCTGTCCAGGTCGCTGCCGATCCCGTAGTTGGCCGGCAGCACGAAGCTGCCGCTGACCTTGCTCTCGGCGTGGTACAGGCGCGCCTCATAGATGCCGCGATGGCGCAGCTCGGTGCGCATCTGTCCGTCGAGCAGGAAGGTCTCCGGCAGGAAGTACAGGCGACCGCGCACCTCGCGCTCCTGCAGCACGCGCTGCTGGCTGGCCTTGTCGAGGCGCCAGACCCGCACGGTGCGGCTGTAGGGCACGATCACCAGCGGGCCGGTGAGCCGCTGGCTGTAACTGGCGCTGCGGGCGATGTCCTGCAGGACCTCGTCGCGGTAGTTCTGACGCTCGTCGACCAGGCCGTCGATCATCAGCAGGGGGATCAGCAGGAGGACGATCAGCAGGGCGATGGCGCCGAGCTTGATGCCGAGTTGGCGATTCATGGGAGGGCTCTCCGTGGGGTGGGGACGGGGAGAGCTTGGGGGGCTGGTGTGGGGGGGCCGGGGGGCGAATGTGGAGAGTCTGTGGAGTTTGTGTGATGAGCTTCGATGCTCCCCGTAGGAGCGGGCCATGCCCGCGATTCGCGCCCATGGGGCGCTCCTACAGGCTACGGCTGCGGCACGGACAGGCTCGCCCGTACCCCGCCCTCCACGTTCTCGACCCTCAGCTCACCACCATGCAGCGCCGCCACCTCGGCGACGAAGTTGAGCCCCAGCCCGGTGCTCTTGCGTCCGCTGGATGGGCGCGGCAGGGAATAGAAACGCTCGGTCAGGCGCGGCAGGGCGAAGTCGGGGATGGCCTCGCCCTGGTTGAACAGCTCGACGCGCCAGCCGCTGCCTTCGGCCAGGGCGGAGAAGCGCACCACACCACCGGGCGGGGTGAAATCCAGCGCATTGTCCAGCAGGTTGCCCAGTGCCTGGCGCAGCAGGAAACGCTCGCCCGGCACGCTCGCCTCGGGTGGAATATCGTTCGCCAGTTGCACGCCCTGCACACGGGCTAATCGCTCACCGATCAGTTCAGCGGCCAGCTCATGAAGAGCCACCGGCACCCGCTCCTCCAACCCCTGACGCTGCTCCACCTGGGCCAGGTTCAGCAGGCGCTCGATCAGTTGCTGCAGACGCTCGCTCTCCCCGGCGATGTTGCCGACGAAGCGCGCCCGCTGCTCGGCCGGCATCTCGCCTTCGAGTAATTCCGCCGCGCCACGGATCGCCGCCAGCGGGCTCTTCAGCTCGTGGGTCAAGGTGTGTACGTAGCGCTCGACGTACGCCTTGCCTTCGAGCTGCACGCGCATGCGCTCCACCGCGTCGGCCAGTTGCGCCATTTCGCCGCCCCGGTAGCGCGGCAGCTCCGCACGCAGCCCTTCGCTGACCGCCTGGGCGTAGCGGGTCAGGCGCTCCAGCGAGCGGCTGAGCCACCAGGACAGCAGCGCGCCGACCAGCAGGCCGAGGACGATCAGCCCGGCGCCGAGCCAGGCGAGGCGCCGCTGCGAGCGATCGATGTAAGGCTGCAAGGTACGGTTGGGCTTGGAGACCGAGACCACTCCGATGATCTTCTCGCCATCGCGAATCGGCGCGGCGACGTACATCACCGAGGACTCAGGATCGTCCGCCGATTCACGGCTGGAGCGCGCGCCGTACTGGCCGCGCAGGGTCAGGTAGACGTCGTTCCAGCGCGAATAGTCCTGGCCCACCGCCTGGCCGAGGGAGTCCAGCAGGACGATGCCGCGCGCGTCGGTGACGTAGATGCGGTGGTTTACCGCCGTCTTGTTCACCCCCCAGATATTCGCCTGCGGGCTGCGCGCACCATAGGCACGAAGCATCTCCGGTAGCCGGCTCTGGTCGAGGGTGCCGCCCTTCACATCGGCCTGCAGCACCTCGGCCAGCAGGTTGGCGGTGTCCACCAGAGTCTCTTCGCTGGACTGGCGCACGCCGGGGCGGATCTCGTCCATCACCGTGCGCAGGACGAACCAGCCGGTCAGCCCGACAAACAGGAAGTAGACCAGGAAGATCCGCAGCGACAGACGCATCAGCTCTTGTCCGGCGCGTAGCTGTAGCCCAGGCCGCGATGGGTCTGGATGGGTTCGGCGGTGGCGGCGACCTGGCGCAACTTGGCACGCAGGCTCTTGATGTGGCTGTCGACATTGCGCTCGTAGCCGACATCGGCGGCGACGCCGAGCGCATCGAGCAGTTGCTCGCGGCTGAACACCCGCTCCGGACGCGCCAGCAGGGTCTGCAACAGACGGAACTCATGACGGGTCAGCGCCAGCGGCTGGCTGTGATAGCGAATCTGCGCCCGCTCCTCGTCCACCTCGAAGGGACCATTGTCAGTGGCGGCGACGGGCAAATCGCGCGGCGTGGTGCGCTTGAGGATGGCCTTCACCCGCGCGGCAACTTCACGCGGGCTGAAGGGTTTGACCACGTAGTCGTCGGCGCCAATCTCCAGCCCCACCACCCGGTCGATCTCGGCGTCGCGGGCGGTGAGAAAGATCACCGGCACCTCGGAGAAACGCCGCAGCCGTTTGCAGGCTTCGAAGCCGCTGATGTCCGGCAGGCCGACGTCAAGGATGACCAGATCGAACACCTCGCGCTGCAGCCGCTCCAGCGCGGCGCCGGCCAGGCTCAGCCAGGTGGTTTCGAAGCCTTCCGCCTGCAACGCGTAGAGCAGCGTGTCGGCGATGGCGGCTTCATCTTCGACGATGAGGATGTGCGGCATGAGATTCCGGCTCCGTGGAAACTGCCGGCACGGTGCCGCAAGCCCGGCACCGCGTCAATCGGGGCCTCAGCCGCCGGAGCAGTTGGGTTTGCCGGCGGTGAAGCGCTCGCCGGGGTCGACCGCGACGTGGAATTTGCGCAGGCCCTTGGTGCCCATCAGGAAGGGGTAGTTGAAGTGGCTGCGGTCGGTCAGGTTGACCTCGATGGTGCGCTGGTCACCGCCCAGGCACACCGGCAACTCGATCACCGGGCGCTGGCTGAGGCCGGGGTTGCTGTCTTCTTCCTCGTCCTCGGCGGCGCCTTCGGCGCGGTTCTTGATCTTGGAGATGCGCAGCAGCTTGTGTTCGTACACCGAGTCACCGCCGTCCTTGGTGGCCAGCTTGAAGCGCACCCAGTCCTCGCCGTCGCGCTGGAACAGCTGGATGTCCTTGGCCGACAGCGACGAGGTGTAGGCGCCGGTGTCCATCTTCGCCTGCAGCGTCTGATCGAGTTCGGGCAGGCTGACCCATTCGTAGCGGCCATAGAGCTTGGGTTCGGCGGCCAGCACCAGGCTGGGCAGAGCGAACAGGGAAAGCAGGGCGAGGGCGCGTTTCACGCAGAATCTCCGGGGTGGGTATCTGCGCATAGGACTAGCACGACGGCCCTTGGTTCGCCATAGCGCCCCCACTTGGGCCTCGGTAATTGTCTGCGTATCATGGCCGCGCCACCGTCGCACAAGGAATCGGATCTCCATGCGAGCACTGACCGGCCTGATCGCCAGCCTCCTGTTGCTGCTCAATACCCTGGTCCTGATCGGCCCGATGTTGCTGATCGCCCTGCTCAAGCTGGTCGTCCCCGGCCAGGCCGCCAAGGATGCCTGCTCGCGCGGGGTGATGTGGATCGCCGAGACCTGGGCGGAAATCGACAAGGCCATCTTCGCGCTGATGACCCCGACCGTCTGGGACATCCGCGGCGGCGACGACCTGCGCCGCGACACCTCCTACCTGGTGATCAGCAACCACCAGTCCTGGGTCGACATCCCGGCACTGGTGCAGGCGTTCAACCGCAAGACGCCCTATTTCAAGTTCTTCCTGAAGAAGGAGCTGATCTGGGTGCCCTTCCTCGGCCTGGCTTTCTGGGCGCTGGACTACCCCTTCATGAAACGCTACAGCAAGGCGTTCCTGGAGAAGCACCCGGAGCTCAAGGGCAAGGACCTGGAGATCACCAAGGCCGCCTGCGAGAAGTTCAAGCGCATGCCGGTGACCGTGGTGAACTACCTCGAAGGCACCCGCTTCACCCCGGCCAAGCAGGCCAATCAGCAATCCCCGTACAAGAACCTGCTGCGCCCCAAGGCGGGCGGCGTGGCCTTCGTCCTGGCCGCGCTGGGCGAGCAGCTCGACACCCTGCTGGACGTCACCCTGGTCTACCCCAAGGGCCCGCGGCCGGGCTTCTGGGACCTGCTGTGCGGACGGGTGCCACGGGTGATTGTGGATATCCAGGCGCGCGAGATCGACCCCGCGCTGTGGCAGGGCGATTACGAGAACGATCCCGAGTTTCGCCAGTACGTGCAGGCCTGGGTATCACGCCTGTGGGAAGAGAAGGACGCGCGCATCGAGGCGCTGCGCCAGGAGTTCTGAAGCGGGGCTCAGGCCCCGCGTCCGGCCACTGGCGGAGCCTTCAATGCCGGCGAGGCGGGCATGCCCCAGAGGCCGCCGAGCGTGCCGAGCAGTTGGCTGCTCAGGCCCTGCTCGGTGAAGTAGTCGAGGATCACCCCGGCGAAGCGGCCGATCATCGATTGGTCCATACCCAGCACGCCGAATATCTGGTCGACGTCCTGCAGGTTGTTGATTCCGCCGAGCAGCGCTGCGGCCCCGCCCAGGCCACCCAGCATGCTGCCCAGGTCGCCAGTGGAGCCGCTGCCGGCGAGTTGCTGCATGTCCGGCATGGCCTTCTGCAGCTGGGTGCTGTCGGTTTCCTTCAGGGAGTTCAGCGCCAGCCCCAGCAAGGCGCCGGTGCCGCCGATGGCCTGCTGCTCGCTGACGCCCAGCTGGTGGGTCAGGTTGCTCAGCAGGGCGTTGGCCGTTTGCGCGGGCACCTCAGCCGAAGGCGCCGGCTCGGCGGTCTCGGTGAAGGTGGCGGCGAACACGGGGGATACGGCCAGCCAGGCGGCGGCCAGGACAACGGCGGGTTTGGCGAACATCGACGGCTCCGGAGAGGATGCCCGGCCCCGAACAGGGACCGGCTCGTCGATATGACACAGAGGGCCGCCGGCGGTTCCGCGCCGTCCGGCGGCCCACTGACTCAGAGCCCGTTCACGATCTTCCGAGCTGGAGAAGATCGTGGACAGGCGATCAGGCGCCGGCGCCCCAGAGCCCGCTCAGGCTGCTCAGCAACTGGCTGTTCACGCCCTGCTTGCCGAAGTAGTCCAGCAGCACGCCGGCGAACTTGCCGGTCATGCTCTGATCCATCCCCAGCGCACCGAACGCCTTGTTCACGTCGCCCAGGCTGCTGACGTTGCCCAGCATGCTGCTGGCCGCCGAGTTGCCGAGCTGGCCACCCAGGCCGCCCAGGGCATTGGCGCCGGACAGCTTGTCGAGGCCGGGAACGGCCTTGAGCAGCTGCGAGTAATCGCCGCCGCTGAGCTTGTTCTTCGCCAGGCCCAGCAGTGCGCCGGTGCCGCCCACAGCCTGTTCTTCGTTGACCCCGAGCTGGCCGGTCAGGGCGCCGAGCAGGCCGCTGGCCTGCGGGGTGGTGGCGACCTGCGCGGTACCGCCGCCGGTGGCGCCGGATACCGCCTTGGCGGCGTCGCCCAGGTTGAAGGCAAATGCGGAAGAAGCCGCCAGCAGGGCGGCAAGGGCGAGGGTGGCGCGGGGTTTGACGGACATCGCTGTCTCCTTTGAGAATTCCGGCAAGCGACCGGACGCCATATCGACCGGTCGGCAGTGACATCGTTCCGCCATGACGGACGCCGGTGATGAAACAAGGCACCGCATCACAAGGCGGAAAAAAGATCGCTGCTAAATGTCTAGCACAGGCGTTTCCAAACACCTAGAGCGTCCTGCCGGATCATGGCCGGGCGCGCGCGGGCAGAGCATCGTCCGACGGGTGCCGTGCACCGCGCCGCACTGTATTTTCCCCACCGCCGCCGAACATTCCCTAAGCTTGTGCCATCCCTGACCGACGGACCGATCATGAGCGAACCCTTCACCCTGACACCCCGCGTGGCCCGCCTGCTGCCCTGGCTGGTGGCCATCGCCTTCTTCATGCAGGCCCTGGACGGCACCATCCTCAATACCGCGCTGCCGAGCATGGCCCGCTCGCTCAACGAGGACCCGCTGCGCATGCAGGGCGTGGTGATCGCCTACCTGCTCACGGTGGCGCTGCTGATTCCTTCCTCCGGCTGGATTTCCGACCGCTTCGGCACGCGCCGGGTGTTCCTCTTCGCGATCTTCCTGTTCAGCCTTGGCTCGCTGTTCTGCGCCTTGTCGCCAACCCTCGGCATCCTGGTCGGCGCGCGGGTGGTGCAGGGCGTCGGCGGGGCGCTGATGATGCCGGTGGGGCGCCTGGTGATCCTGCGGGTCTACCCGCGCAGCGAGCTGGTGCGGATTCTCAGCTTCGTCACCATCCCCGGCCTGCTCGGCCCGCTGGCCGGCCCGACCATGGGCGGCTGGCTGGTGGAGTACGCCAGCTGGCACTGGATCTTCCTGATCAACCTGCCGGTGGGGTTGGTCGGCTTCCTCGTCGCCCTGCGCCTGATGCCGGACCTGCGCGGCGTGCGCGCCACACGCTTCGACAGCGTCGGCTTCCTGCTCTTCGGCGGCGCCATGGTGCTGATCACCATCGCCCTGGAAGGCCTGGGCGAGCTGCACATGCCCCATGTGCGCGTGGTGCTTCTGCTGGTGGGCGGCCTGGTCCTGCTGGCGGCCTACTGGCTGCGCGCACTGCGCATCGAGGCGCCGCTATTCCATCCGTCGCTGTTCCGCACCCGCACCTTCGCCGTGGGCGTGCTGGGCAACCTGTTCGCGCGCCTGGGCAGCGGCTCGCTGCCGTTCCTGACCCCGCTGCTGCTGCAGGTCGGGCTGGGTTATTCGCCGGCCAAGGCGGGGATGACCATGATCCCGATGGCGCTGGCGGCGATGGTGATCAAGTCGCTGGCCAAGCCGCTGCTGGAGCTGTTCGGCTATCGCAGGCTGCTGGTGGGCAACACGCTGCTGCTGGGCGCGCTGATCGCCAGCCTCGGCCTGGTGGACCAGAACACCTCCTATCCCCTGCTGCTGGTGCAGCTGGCGGTGCTGGGCGGGATCAACTCGCTGCAGTTCACCGCGATGAACACCCTGACCCTGATCGACCTGCGCGACGACAACGCCAGCGCCGGCAACAGCCTGCTGTCGGTGGTCATGCAGTTGTCCATCGGCCTGGGCGTGGCCTGCGCGGCGGCGCTGCTGGGGGGCTTCAATGGCGATCTGGAGAGTGCGCAGGGCGACGTACTGTCAGCCTTCCACGCGACCTACCTGAGCGTCGGCCTGCTGTCGATGCTGGCGGCGGCGATCTTCTTCCAGCTCAATGCCGAGGATGGCCGCACCACGCCGCGCCGGGTCGATCCGGAGAACGACGTCAGCGAACACTGATCAGGGTTTGCAGCTGGGCGCCAGGGTCTGGGTCTTCGACGAATCCACGCTGCCCATGTGTTCCAGGCTGCGGCGGCCGAGCAGAACCGGGTACTCCTGGGCCTGCCTGTCACGCAGGGAGAACTGCTCGCGGTAGACCTTGTTGCCCAGGCACACGTCCATCAGCACCACCGGGCTGCGCTCGACGCCATTGGCCGAGTGGAACTTCAGGACGCGCTCGATCTTGCGCTCGAAGGGCAGGCGCAGTTCCTTGCCGGTCGCGGGGTCGGCGACCATCACGTCGTACTGCACCCAGCGCTCGTTGTTCTTCTTGATCCGGACGATGTTGCGCGCATCCATGGTCGAGGTCTGCGCACCGGTATCCAGGCGGGCCTTGAGGGCGGTCTCCTCGGGCATCAGCTTGATCGTCTCGGCCCAGCCCCAGGTCGTGGGCTGGGCGGGCGGGGCCGGTTCGTCGGCCGCAACGGCGCAGGTACCGGTGAAAGCGAACAGACCAAGGGCCAGCAGGCGGAGGACGGGCGACGGCATGGATGGAAACTCCGGAAGAGGTGGCAGCTTTAGGCAATAAAAAACCCCGGATGTTTCCACCCGGGGTTCTTTGGCTGACGCCAGGGGATCTTAGTTGATCACCTGTACGCGCTCGGCCTGCATGCCTTTCTGGCCCTGCACGACTTCGAAGCTGACTTTCTGGCCTTCGGCCAGGGTCTTGAAGCCGTTACCTTCGATAGCGCGGAAGTGAACGAATACGTCCGGGCCGCTTTCCGGGGTAATGAAGCCGTAGCCTTTGGTCTCGTTGAACCACTTGACGGTGCCGTTCTGACGATTCGACATGGTGTTCTCCTTGGAACGAATTTGGAAATTAGCCACGCGAGTGGCCAGGAACTGAGTTGCAAGGAGTTACAAGGAGTCGAGCAGGACGGGGTGGAATAACCGACCGCATCAGGTCACGATCGACGGCGACCCATGCAAACACAGTTCAGGCACTCTACGACAAAAATCTACGGAAAGCGAATCTGTATAAAAAACCATATGTGCCCGGTCGCGCGTTTTCTGACGAGTGGCCGCAAAGCCCTGCGCAGCCGGTATTCCGGCCGCTGGAGGGCCCCTCCTGCTACACTGCGCGGCCATATGGATTCACCCGGGCCTCCTTCGTGACCACCTCCGCCTTCTCCAGCCTTTCCCTGTCGGCAGACCTGCTGGCCAACCTCGATTCCCTCGGCTACCGCGAGATGACGCCGATCCAGGCCGCCGCCTTGCCTGCGATCCTCAAGGGCCGCGACCTGATCGCCCAGGCCAAGACCGGCAGCGGCAAGACCGCCGCCTTCGGCATCGGCCTGCTCAGCCCGCTGAATCCGCGCTACTTCGGCTGCCAGGCGCTGGTGCTGTGCCCGACCCGCGAGCTGGCCGACCAGGTGGCCAAGGAAATCCGCCGCCTGGCCCGCGCCGCCGACAACATCAAGGTGCTGACCCTCTGCGGCGGCGTGCCCTTCGGCCCGCAGATCGGTTCCCTGGAGCACGGCGCCCACGTGGTGGTCGGCACCCCGGGCCGGGTACAGGAACACCTGCGCCGCGGCACCCTGAAGCTCGATGGCCTGAACACCCTGGTGCTGGACGAAGCCGACCGCATGCTCGACATGGGCTTCTACGACAGCATCGCCGACATCATCGGCCAGTTACCGGCGCGCCGGCAGACCCTGCTGTTCTCCGCCACCTACCCCGAAGGCATCGGCCAGTTGGCGGCGAAGTTCCTGAAGAACCCCGAGCGCGTGGAAGTGGAAGCGCTGCACGACGACAGCCAGATCGAACAGCACTTCTACGAGATCGATCCGAAGCAGCGCATCGATGCGGTCGTGCGTCTGCTGCAGCATTTCCGCCCGCAGTCCTGCGTCGCCTTCTGCCATACCCGCCAGCAGTGCATGGAAGTGGTGGAGCAGCTCAACGCCCGCAAGATTTCCGCCCTGGCCCTGCACGGCGATCTGGAACAGCGTGAGCGTGATCAGGTGCTGACCATGTTCGCCAACCGCAGCTGCAGCGTGCTGGTCGCCACCGACGTGGCCGCGCGCGGGCTGGACATCGCCGCGCTGGAAGCGGTGATCAACGTCGAGCTGTCGCGCGATGCGCAGGTCCACGTGCACCGCATTGGCCGCAGCGGCCGTGCTGGCGAGAAGGGCCTGGCGCTGTCGCTGGTCACCCCCGCCGAGGCCAGCCGCGCCCAGGCCATCGAGGACCTGCAGGGCGCGCCGCTGAACTGGGAGCGCATCGACTTCCTCAAGGCCAACGACACCCCGCTGCTGCCGCCGATGACCACCCTGGCGATTGCCGGCGGACGCAAGGACAAGCTGCGCCCCGGCGACATCCTCGGCGCCCTGACCGGCGACGCCGGGCTCAAGGGCACCCAGGTCGGCAAGATCGCCATTTTCGACTTCCAGGCCTTCGTTGCCGTGGAACGTGATGTGGCCAAGCAGGCGTTGAAGCATTTCAACGAAGGCAAGATCAAGGGACGCTCGTTCAAGGCGCGGATTCTCTGACCCCTCTTCACCCTGTAGGAGCGCGCCACGCGCGCGATCGCGGGCATGGCCCGCTCCTACAGGGTGCGCCGACTTTCCCCCTCGCGGAGGAGCGGAGTCCGTCCGCGATGGGTCCGCACCTACGCCAGCGACACCAAGGTCTGTCGCCCTCGCGATAGCAGCGCGGCAGACGTTCCGCTAGTCTGAGCGGCAGACACCCGGAAGTCCCGCACGCGCATGTTTTCCTCCCCACTGCTCCAGTCTCTGCGGCGCCTCTGGGCGCTGGACAAGTTCGCCTACAGCCTGCGGGTGTTCGTCGCCCTCAGCGGGGTCATGCTCGCGTGCTGGCTGCAGGGCCGGCCGGAACTGGTGATCCCGCTGTTCCTCGGGGTCATCGCCAGCGCCCTGGCGGAAACCGACGACCACTGGCTGGGCCGCCTGCAGGCACTGTTGGTGACCCTGGCCTGCTTCAGCATTGCATCGCTGGCGGTGGAGTTGCTGTTCCCCTACCCGCTCCTCTTCGTCGCCGGCCTGGCGCTGTCGACCTTCGCCATGACCCTGCTCGGAGCGCTGGGCGAGCGCTACGCGGCCATCGCCTCGGCCACGCTGATCCTGTCGATCTACACCATGATCGGCGTGGACCAGCGCGGCGGCACGCCTACCGACTTCTGGCGCGAGCCGGTGCTGCTGGTGATCGGCGCGCTCTGGTACGGCCTGCTCTCGGTACTGTGGAACGCACTGTTCGCCAACCAGCCGGTGCAGCAGAGCCTGGCGAAGCTGTTCCTCGAACTGGGCGAATACCTGAAGATCAAGTCGACCCTGCTGGAGCCGCTGCGCCAGCTCGACGTCGAGGCCCAGCGCCTGGCCCTGGCGCGGCAGAACGGCCGCGTGGTGGTGGCGCTCAACCAGGCCAAGGAGACCATCCTCGCACGCCTCTCCCACGGCAGGCCGAGCCCGAAGATCAGCCGCTACCTGAAGCTCTACTTCATCGCCCAGGACGTCCACGAGCGCGCCAGTTCCTCGCACTACCCCTACAACCAACTGGCCGAAGCCTTCTTCCACAGCGACGTGCTGTTCCGCTGCCAGCGCCTGCTCAACCAGCAGGGCAAAGCGTGCAAGGCATTGGCAAAAGCCATCCAGCTGCGCCAGCCGTTCGACTACAACGACAGCGAACTGGCCCTGGCCGACCTCAATGCCTCGCTGGAGTACCTGCGCGAGCAGGGCAACCCGGCCTGGCGCGGGCTGCTGCGCTCCCTCGGCGCGCTGGCGGCCAACCTCACCACGCTGGACCGCAAGCTCAGCGGCGCGAGCAATCCGGACACCCTGGACGACGAGCAGGACAGCACCCTGCTCGACCGTTCCCCGCACTCGCTGAAGGAGGCGCTGGAACGCATCCGCCTGCAGGTCTCGCCGACCTCGCTGCTGTTCCGCCACGCCCTGCGCCTGTCCCTGGCGCTGGCAGCCGGCTACGGCGTGCTGCACCTGATCCACCCGACCCAGGGCTACTGGATCATGCTGACCACGGTGTTCGTCTGCCAGCCGAACTACGGCGCCACGCGCATCCGCCTGGTGCAGCGGATTCTCGGCACCCTGATCGGCCTGGTGGCCGGCTGGGCACTGATCGACCTGTTCCCCAACCCACTGATCCAGTCGCTGCTGGCGGTGATCGCTGGGGTCGCCTTCTTCTCCAGTCGGAGTACGCGCTACACCCTGGCGACGGCAGCCATCACCCTGCTGGTGCTGTTCTGCTTCAACCAGGTGGGCGACGGCTACGGGCTGATCCTGCCGCGCCTGTTCGATACCCTGCTCGGCGCGCTGATCGCCGGCGCCGCGGTGCTGCTGGTGCTGCCCGACTGGCACGGCCGCAGCCTGCACCGCCTGGTCGGCGGCACCCTGGCCTGCAACAGCCGCTACCTGCGCGAGATCATGCAGCAGTACGCCAACGGCAAGCGCGACGACCTGGTCTACCGTACCGCCCGGCGCAACGCGCACAACGCCGACGCCACGCTGTCCACCACCCTGTCGAACATGCTGCTGGAGCCCGGCCACTTCCGGAAGGACGCGGAGATTGGCTTCCGCTTCCTGGTGCTTTCCCACACCCTGCTCAGCTACCTCTCCGCCCTCGGCGCGCACCGCGACCGCCTGCCCCCGGCCCCCAGCGACGCACTGATCGGCGAGGCCGCCGAACGCCTCACCGCCAGCCTCGACGACATCGCCGCACGCCTCACCGAGCAGCAGCCGGTGGCGATCTACAGCGATGAGGAAGACGCGCTGGCCAAGCGCCTGGAGGAGCTGCCCGAGGACGAGGACGACGCGCATCGACTGGTGCAGACCCAGCTGGCACTGATCTGCCGACAGCTCACGCCGCTACGCACCCTGGCGGCGCACCTGCTGAAGAAGGAGATTGGTGCGGAGCAGGCCGAGACGGCCTGAGCACACAGCCTCTGTAGGAGCGAGCTTGCTCGCGAAGCGCACGGCACCGCTGTCGCCGGGAGACTCCATTCGCGAGCAAGCTCGCCCCTGCGAAAAGCCATCCCGGTAATCCCCACACAGCCCGGCTGCCCGTTACAACCCATGCTCGCGCATCAGCGCGTCATAACTGCCGTCCGCCCGCATCGCGCGAATAGCCTGGTTGAACGCCACGATAATTTCCGCGTGATGCGGAACGTGACGGCCCACCAGGATGTGCAGGCCATTCTCGGCCAGCGGCACCGGAAGGAACTCCAGCTCGCCCTTGAGTTCGGCGAGGTCGCTGTTGAAATGCACCTGCGCGGTGATCTCGTCTTCCAACGTCAGGTCCACGCGCCCGGCCTGCAGCATCAGCGCCGCATTGACGAAGCTGAACACCGGCACCCGTTGCAGTTTCGGGTCGTTGTTGAAGGCCTCGGAGTAGGCGTAGCCGCGCACCATGGCGATGCGGTACGGATAGAGATCGGCCAGCTTGGCGAAGGTGATGGGCGAACCCCGGCGCTTGATCAGGCGCACGCGATTGACCAGGTAGGGTTCGGAATACACGCCGAAGGCTTCCCGCTCCTGCGCGTACCAGGCGTCCGCCACCAGGGCGTACTCGCCGTTCGCCACGCCGTGCAGCACGCGCGGCCAGGGCACCTCGATGTATTCGCTGGCGTAGCCGGCACGCTTGAGTGCGGCCTGCACCAGATGCACCGCCACGCCGTTTCCGGGCAAGCGGTTGTCCGCGTAGGGCGGCCAGCGATCCGCGGCAATGCGCAGCACTTCTCCGGCCCGCGCCACGCCGGCAACGCACAGGAACACAAGGATCAGCAGCAGGCGCAGCGCCATCGGGGATGTCGTCCTGGGAGAAGCTTTCAAGACTAGACGCTGCCCACGGCGCCGCGCCAACCTCAGAACAACATCGCCGCGCGCAGGCTCATGCCGCCGCCGGTCTCGGGTACTACCATCAGGTTGTAGCGATCACGCTCGGGGCCTTCGAGGAACAGGTTGTAGGTGAAGTTGGCGAAGAAGTTGCCCACCGCCATGCCCACCAGCACATCGGTCGGGTAGTGCTTGTCGCCTTCGACCCGCGCCAGCGCGGTCAGCCCGTCAAGCGTGTAGAGGCCGGCCTTGGCGGTGTAGCGCAGGGTCGGGTCCATGTCGATGTAGTCCAGGTTGCGCCGGGTGAAGCTGGTGTGCACGGCGGTGACGGCGGTGTGCTTGGACGGGAAGGAGTCGTCGGGCACCCCATCGGGGCGCTCGCGGCCGGACCACTCCTTGGCCTCTTCGACGAAGCCGGTCACGGCATAACGGTCCGCCGCCAGCAACGCCAGGTTGCGCCCGCGCCAGCTCCATTTTTCCTCGCCGTCGGCCGTTTTCGGTGCGGCGACCAGCGCGCTGACCACGCTCGCCCCGGTGGCGAGGTTAAGCATCCGGTCGGCGGCCTGGTTGGCATCGCCGCCGAAGAACCAGTCGTGATCGCTCGCCGAGCGTTGCCACTTGTGGTCCCAGTTGCCGGCGGCGATCACCGCCGCGCCAGCCACCGGCGCCCAGACATCCGGGCTGACCGCCGCACTCTGTGCGGAGTCGCCCACGCGCGACCAGCTCATCTGAGGTGCGCCTGCGCAACCGAGCAGGCCAGTGGTGACGGCCAGCGTCAGGGCCGTCAGCAGGGTCGTTTTCATCGTTCCCCCAGGGCGCCCACTTCGTCCGGGAATGGACGCGTCAATGCATGAGCCGGGAACTATAGACGCTGACTATCTGACAGACGTTGCCTTCAGTCAGGCTTGCTCGACTTGCCGCTGGATTCGAGCAGCCCCTTGAGCAACTCGATGGGCATGGGGAAAACGATGGTGGAATTCTTGTCGCCGGCAATCGCACTCAGCGTCTGCATGTAGCGCAACTGCATGGCGCCGGACTGGCGGCTGAGCATCTCGGCGGCCTGCATCAGCTTCTCGGACGCCTGCAACTCGCCCTCGGCATGGATGACCTTCGCCCGCCGCTCCCGCTCCGCCTCGGCCTGGCGGGCGATGGCGCGGATCATCGATTCGTTGAGGTCGACGTGCTTGATCTCGACGTTGGCGACCTTGATGCCCCAGGCGTCGGTCTGCGCATCGAGGACTTTCTGGATGTCCATGTTGAGCCGCTCGCGCTCGGCCAGCATCTCGTCCAGCTCGTGCTTGCCCAGCACCGCGCGCAGGGTGGTCTGCGCCAACTGGCTGGTGGCGGCGAGGAAGTTCTCCACCTGGATGATCGCCTTCTGCGGGTCGAGCACGCGGAAGTACACCACGGCGTTGACCTTCACCGAGACGTTGTCGCGGGAGATCACGTCCTGCGGCGGCACGTCAAGCACCACCGTACGCAGATCGACCCGGACCATCTGCTGCACCACCGGGATCACCAGCACCAGCCCCGGTCCCTTCACCTTCCAGAAGCGGCCCAGCTGGAACACCACCCCGCGCTCGTATTCACGCAGGATCCGCAGCGCGCTGAGCACCAGGAACAGCAGCAGGATCAGCGCCACCAAGAGTCCGAAGGGAAAGCCCATCACACACCTCCTGAATCGTCGTTGGCCGCCACTTCCAGGCTCAGGCCGTTGCGCGCCATCACCCGCACCCGCTGGCCGCTGTGCAGCGGCCGGTCGGCGTGGACCTGCCATTGTTCGCCCTGCAGCGATACCCAGCCGGCGCAGGGATCGTCATCGGCCACCCACTGGATGGTCGCCAGGCTGCCCACCAGGCCGGCCGGGCCACTGACCACGGCACGCCGGCGGGCCTTGAGCGCAACACCGAGGACGCCGGCGATGAACAGCGCGCTGACGGTCGCCAAGGCCACTACCAGCCCCAGGGGAATACCGTAGCCGGGGGCATCGGTATCGACCAGGATCAACGCGCCGACCACGAACGCGGCGATGCCACCCAGGCCGAGCGCGCCGAAGCTGGGCATGAAGGCCTCGCCAACCATGAAGGCCAGGCCAAGCAGAATCAGCGCCATCCCGGCGTAGCTCACCGGCAGCATCTGCAGGGCATAGAGCCCCAGCAGCAGGCAGATCGCACCGAGCACGCCGGGCAGCGTCATGCCGGGGTTGGCGAATTCGAAGATCAACCCATAGATGCCGATCATCATCAGGATCAGCGCCACGCTGGGGTCGGTGATCACCGCCAGCAGCCGGGTGCGCCATTCCGCCTGCCGCTCGACCAGCGCCGCGCCGGCCACCTGCAGGCGTGCCTCGTGACCCTGGATGCTGACGCTGCGGCCATCGATCATCGTCAGCAGCATGGGAATGTCCGGCGCCACCACATCCACCACCCTCTGCTTCAGTGCTTCGTCCGCCGCCAGGCTGACCGCCTCGCGCACCGCGCGCTCGGCCCACTCCGCGTTGCGTCCGCGCAGTTGCGCCAGGCCGCGGATGTAGGCCGAGGCATCGTTGATCTGCTTGCGTTCGAGGGTGCCGCCGCTGTCGGGCTTGTCGTCGGACTTGCCCTGCGAGGGCTCGGGATTGGGTGCGCCGATCTGTACCGGCGTCGCCGCGCCCAGGTTGGTGCCCGGCGCCATCGCCGCGATATGGCAGGCATAGAGGATGTAGGTCCCGGCACTGGCGGCCCGCGCGCCGCCGGGGGCGACGTAGCCGACCACCGGCACCGGGCTGACCAGGATCGCCTTGACGATGCTGCGCATGGCGCTGTCCAGCCCGCCGGGGGTGTCCATGCGCAGCACCACCAGCGCCGCGCCCTCCTCCGCGGCACGGCTGATGCCACGCACCACGTAGTCGGCGGTCGCCGGCCCGATGGCGCCGTCCACATCCAGCACTACCGCCGTGGGAGCCGCCAGAACCCCTCCCGCGCCAAGCAGCAGGAAACAGGCGAGTCGACGGAGCAGCCTCAACATGGCGCCTCCCGGCCTTGGCCGGCGGGCATCGCGGCGAATGAATGGACGATGCCCTCCCCTAAGCATAGCCCCCGGGGCCCGGCGCCCCGCCAGAAACGAAAAACCCCGCCGAAGCGGGGTTTCTCGTGAGCCTGCGCGAATCAGCCGTTGAAGACGTCTTCGACGGACTTCAGCGGGTAGTGCTTCGGATACGGCAGGGTGGCCACGCCAGTCTCGATGGCGGCCTTGGCCACGGCGTCGGAAACGACGGTGATCAGGCGCTTGTCCATCGGCTTCGGAATGATGTACTCGCGGCCGAACTCCAGGGCGCTCACGCCGTAGGCATCGCACACGTCCTTGGGTACCGGCTGCTTGGCCAGGTCACGCAGGGCCAGGGCGGCGGCGATCTTCATCTCTTCGTTGATGCGGGTGGCGCGTACGTCCAGGGCACCGCGGAAGATGAAGGGGAAGCCCAGTACGTTGTTCACCTGGTTCGGGTAGTCCGAACGACCGGTGGCCATGATCACGTCATTGCGGGTGGCGTGGGCCAGTTCCGGCTTGATTTCCGGGTCCGGGTTGGAGCAGGCGAAGACGATCGGGTTCGGCGCCATGCGGGCGAGGTCTTCAGCGCTCAGCAGGTTGGCGCCGGACAGGCCGACGAACACGTCGGCGCCGTCGAGGGCGTCGGACAGGGTGCGCTTGTCGGTCTCGGTAGCGAATACGGCCTTGTACTGGTTCAGGTCGTTACGGCCAGCGTGGATCACGCCCTGGCGGTCGATCATGTAGATGTTCTCGACCTTGGCGCCCATGCTCACCAGCAGCTTCATGCAGGAGATGGCGGCGGCGCCGGCACCCAGGCAGACGATCTTCGCGGACTCCAGCTTCTTGCCGGCGATTTCCAGGGCGTTGAGCATGCCGGCGGCGGTCACGATGGCGGTGCCGTGCTGGTCATCGTGGAATACCGGGATGTCGCACTGTTCGATCAGCGCGCGCTCGATCTCGAAGCACTCGGGTGCCTTGATGTCTTCCAGGTTGATGCCGCCAAAGGTGATGGAGATGCGCTTGACGGTATCGATGAAGGCCTGCGGGCTTTCGGCGTCGACTTCGATGTCGAATACGTCGACACCGGCGAAGCGCTTGAACAGCACGCCTTTGCCTTCCATGACCGGCTTGGAGGCCAGCGGGCCGAGGTTGCCCAGGCCGAGAATGGCGGTACCGTCGGAAATGACCGCGACCAGGTTGCCCTTGCCGGTGTACTTGAAGGCCAGCTCCGGATCACGCGCGATTTCGCGGACCGGCTCGGCGACGCCCGGGCTGTAAGCCAGCGACAGGTCGCGGGCGGTGGCGGTCGGCTTGGTCAGCTCGACGCTCAGTTTACCGGGGCGGGGTTGGGCGTGATATTCGAGGGCAGCGGTCTTGAGATCAGACATTTGGGCACTTCCGCTTTTGTTACTTGTTGGACAGACGGGGGTCCGAGCATACGCAGAAAGCCCGCACCTGCCAAGGTAGCCCAAGCCCCTGCTGTCAAGACCTCTAGCGTACGACCTTCAGCCAATCGCCAGGTTTTGGCTGACCGATTGGATACAAGTCGTTCAATAAGCGTATACGATTTATCGAGTCAGATTCCAGCCCCGGACCTGCTTTCGCGAACTCCTCGACAGTCTGCCCGGATTTGACCTGAACGACGGCGATCCGGCGCGGTTGCGCCAGCTTCTTCTCGTCCGCGCGCATCGGCCGGAAGCTGCGGATCACCTGCAGGAACTGGTCATCCACGCCTTCCAGGGAGGCGCGGCCTTTGACCGCACCCACGAACAGGTAGGCACGGTCCTTCTGGTAGATCACCGCGACGCGACGGGCCGGCGAGCCGGGTACCACGCCAGTGGCAACGTCCAGGCCGGCCTGCTGGAAGCTCTCCTCGCCCGCCAGGCGACCGCCCGTTCCCTTGCGCAGGAACTCCACCGGCGTCAGCTGGCCATCGCGCTGCACCAGCTTCATGCCGATGTAGGCCTGCTGGTCGGCAGTGAAGCCCACCAGGGCGGTCGGCTGGTTGAGGATGCCCCAGCCGGCCGGGTAGGTCAGGGTGAAGTCGAGTTCCGCATGGTAGAAGCTCTGCCCACGGCGCACGCCGCTGGAAGCCGAATCGCCGAACGGCATGCCGTCGATGGCCTTCAGGTAGCGTTCGGCGCCGACTTCGTGCTGGCTGTTGCCGGCCAGGGCCTGGGCCGGGCCGATCACCTGCTTGAGACGCTGGTCGTTGTCCGGGTGGGTGTCGAACAGGCCGTGGTAGCCCACCGGCTGGGTCGCCTGGCCCTTGCGGGCGGCCTCGTCGCGGGCGAAGTCTTCCTGGTTCTTCAGCACCCGCACCACCTGGATCATCGCGGTGGGATCGTAGCCGGCGCGGGCCAGGTACTTGGCGCCCAGGCCGTCGGCCTCCAGCTCCATGTCGCGGCCATAGCCGCGCACGAAAGCGGTGCCGAGCACGTTGGTGAGGTCGGCGGCGGCGCCCACGCCAGTCCCGATGGCGACCGCCTGGCCGAGGATGTTCCAGGCGCTGGACTGGCTCTGCTGGCGCACGCTGTGGCGGGCGGTGACGTGGCCGACTTCGTGGCCCAGCACCGCCGCCAGCTCCGCCTCGGAGCCCAGGTAGGCCATCAGGCCGCGGTGGATGTAGATGTAACCGCCGGGCAGGGCGAAGGCGTTGATGTCCGGGGTGTCGATGACGGTGAAGTGGTATTGCAGCTGGGGCCGGTCGCCGGCGCGGGCGACCCGTTCGCCGACCTGCTGCACGTAGGCCTGCAGCTTCTCGTCTTCGTAGCGCGGGTACTGCTTGAGGATTTCCTGGCTGTACTTCTGCCCCAGGCTGAGCTCCTCCTGCTCGCTCATCATCACGAAGTCGGACTTGCCGGTGGCCGGGTTCACGGCGCAACCGCCCAGGACGCTCATCAGCGCCAGCAGGGCAAGAATTCCGAACGAGCGCACGCTCATGGCAATACCTCCATCATCGCCGGGTCGGTCAAAGGCAGCATCCAGCGTGCCTGTCCTGGTTTGATTGCACCGCGCTCGGACCGGTCGATCACCCAGCCGCGCGCTTCCACTTGTCGACCACGCAGGTCACGCAGGGTTGCGTTGTCGAAATGCTTCAGCAGGCGCGGGTCGATACGCAGCACCAACGGGCCATCCAGATCGATCCACAGTCCACCGCCGTTACGTTGTACCTGATCGACACGACCGCGAACCACGGCAAAGCCGCTTTCGTGAAGTTGCTCCGCCGATTGAACCGGCGCGTGCTCCCACAGCCCCAGCCCGGCGCTGCGCGCCTCGCGTTCGGCGGCCTGCTGGCAGGCGGTGAGATCGGTATTGGGCGCGATAGCTACAAGGTAGCCCAGGCCTTCGGCGAGCAGACGGGATTCGAGGTTGTTGCCCTGGGAATCGTAGGCATGGGCCAGGGTGCGGCCGTACTTGTCCTTGCCCTGACGGCCAGTGACCAGGCCGACTTCGCCGTCATTGGCCGCCACCAGCGCCTGCAAGCGGCGCTGCGCGGCGACGGCAAAGGGCTCCTCCGGGCGGCCGCGATGGGCCAGCTCCGGAGCGTTCACACCGATGAGGCGCACGCTGCGGCCATCGGCGAGTTTCAGGGTGTCGCCGTCCACCACCCGCGCCACGCGCACCGCTTCGGGCGATCCAGGCTTCGGGCAGGCAGCGGCCGACGCGTCTGCCATAAAGCAGACGGCCATAAAAAAGGCGCCCACGAGGGACGCCTTTTTCGAGATACCGTGAAAAACCATCGAGGGCCTTTCCCGGAAATCGATCTTACTTCTTGCCACCGAACATGGCGAAACGCTGGTTGAAGCGATCGATACGGCCGCCGGTGTCGACGACTTTCTGCTTGCCGGTGTAGAACGGGTGGCACTCGGAGCAGACGTCCAGGTGGATGCTCTTGCACAGGGTCGAACGGGTCTTGATCACGTTGCCGCAGCTGCAGGTAGCTTCGATTTCTTCGTACGCGGGATGGATTTCCGGTTTCATGATGTCTTCTCTCTGGTTGGTGTGCCGCCACCCAGTCTCTGTCAGAAGCCGAGCCACGGTCATCGAGGACCGCAGGCGGGATCTTTACCGGGCACCGCACAAATTAAGGGCGTGGATCATACCAGAGCTGTTTTTCCACGCAAGTCAAGCCTCGACCGATGGTCACCGGGTGCTAAGATCGCCGCTCCCCGCCGCCCGGAATCGCACCGCGTGCCTGCACCCATCATTCTACGCCTGGCCCTGCCCTCGCCGCTGCGCCGTCTGTTCGACTACCTGCCGCCGCGCGGGGTCGACGTAGCGCGCCTGCAGCCGGGCGTGCGCCTGCGCGTGCCTTTCGGCCGCCGCGAGATGGTCGGCGTGCTGGTGGACAAAGTGGAAACCTCCGAGGTCCCGGCGGACAAGCTGCGCCCGGCACTGGCCGTGCTCGACCACGAGCCGCCAATGCCGGCGCACCTGCTGGAGCTGTGCCGCTGGACGTCCCAGTACTACCAGCACAGCCTGGGCGATACCTTCTCCTGGGCGCTGCCCAACCTGCTGCGCCAGGGCGAGCCGGCCGAGGCGCGCCAGCAGCGTTTCTGGCACGCCGAGCCCGGCGCCCGCGAGGAAGACCCGCGCCTGGCCCGCGCGCCGCGCCAGCGCGAGACGCTGAAGATCCTCAAGCAACACCCCCACGGCGTGGCCCACGATCTGCTGAGCCAACTGCAGATCAACAAGGACAGCCTCGACCTGCTGCAGGAAAAAGGCCTGGTCAGCCTGGAGGTGCGCGTGCACAGCGTGCCGCCGCATCACGGCCCGTGGCTGGCGCAGGCCGAGCTGCCGCTGAACGCCGAGCAGCGCGCCGCCTTCGAAGCGGTACGCGCCGGCTTCGGCAGCTTCCACAGTTTCCTCCTGGCCGGCGTCACCGGCAGCGGCAAGACCGAGGTCTACCTGCAGCTGATCCGCGAGACCCTGGAGGCCGGCAAGCAGGCGCTGGTGCTGATCCCGGAGATCAACCTCGGCCCGCAGACCCTGTCGCGCTTCGAGCGCCGCTTCAACGCGCGCATCGCCCTGCTGCACTCCGCGCTGACCGACCGCGAGCGCCTCGACGCCTGGCTGGCCGCCCGCGACGGCGAGGCGGACATCATCATCGGCACCCGCTCGGCGCTGTTCACCCCGCTGAAGCATCCGGGGCTGATCATCATCGACGAGGAGCACGACGCTTCCTATAAACAGCAGGAAGGCCTGCGCTACCACGCCCGCGACCTGGCCATGGTGCGTGCGCGCCTGGAAAACGTGCCGATCCTGCTGGGCTCGGCCACGCCGGCCCTGGAAAGCCTGCACAACGCCCAGAGCGGCCGCTACGGCCTGCTGCGCCTGACCCAGCGTGCCGGCGGCGCGCACCAGCCGAAGTTCCAGCGCCTGGACGTGAAGAGCCTGCCGCTGGATTCGGGCATCTCCATGCCGCTGCAACGCTCGATCAAGGAAACCCTGGCCGCCGGCCAGCAGGTACTGGTCTACCTGAACCGCCGCGGCTTCGCCCCGACCCTGCTGTGCCACGACTGCGGCTGGATCAGCCAGTGCCCGCGCTGCGACGCGCGAATGACGGTACACCAGGGCAGCGGCGAGCTGCGCTGCCACCACTGCGACCACCGCGAGCGGCCGCCGCGCAATTGCCCGAAATGCGGCACGGTGGACCTGCGCCCGGTCGGCGCCGGCACCGAGCGCGCCGAGGAGCGCCTGCGCATCCTCTTCCCCGATTACCCGGTGCTGCGCATCGACCGCGACAGCACCTCGCGCAAGAACGCCATGCGCGACCTGTTCGCCACTATCAATAAAGGCGAGCCGTGCATCCTGGTGGGCACGCAGATGCTCGCCAAGGGACACCACTTCCCGCGTGTCACCCTGGTGGCGATCCTCGATGCCGACGGCGGGCTGTTCTCCGCCGACTTCCGCGCCAGCGAGCGCATGGCCCAGCAGATTGTCCAGGTCGCCGGCCGCGCCGGGCGCGCCGAGGAGCCGGGCCGCGTTCTGATTCAGACCCACCTGGCCGACCACCCGCTGCTGGTGCAACTCACCGAGCAGGGCTACTTCGCCTTCGCCGACCAGGCCCTGGCCGAACGCCGCGCCGCCGGCCTGCCGCCCTTCGCGCACCTGGCGCTGCTGCGCGCCGAGGCGCACAAGCCGGGGCAGGCCGAGGCCTTCCTCGACGAAGCCTGCGCCGAGGCCGAGCGCCTGCAGGCGTCGCTGGGCGGCGAGGTGGAACTCCTCGGCCCGGTACCCGCTCCCATGGAGCGCCGCGCCGGCCGCTACCGCGCCCAGCTGCTGCTGATGAGTGCCGCCCGCGCGCCCTTGCACCGTCTGCTCACGCCCTGGCTGCAGATGCTCGAAGGCATGCCCAGCGGCAGGCAGGTGCGCTGGTCGCTGGATGTCGACCCGATCGATCTTTTCTGACGGGCAATCCCGTCAGGCAAAACCGCCCGGGCTTGCGCATCCGTCCTACATTGACTTCCATCAGCCGCGACGGATGGCACAGCGGCGAGACTGAACAAGGAGCGCTCCGCGGTTGGCAAGCCATGCCCGGCCACGGATAATGCGCGGTTCTGAGCCCGATAACCGGTCGCGCGCGCCGGATGCACGCGAGCACGGAGAAAACCATGAAAGACACGATTCGCCACCTGATCCAGCAAGCCCTTGTCAGCCTCACCGAAGACGGCACCCTGCCGGCCGGCCTGACGCCCGACATCCAGGTGGAGAACACCAAGGACCGAACCCACGGGGACTTCGCCAGCAACATCGCCATGATGCTGGCCAAGCCCGCCGGCATGAAGCCGCGCGACCTCGCCACCAAGCTGGTCGCGGCGCTGCCGCAGAGCCCGGAAGTGGCCAAGGTCGAGATCGCCGGCCCCGGCTTCCTGAACTTCTTCCAGGACCAGGCCTGGCTCGCCGCCAGCCTCGACAAGGCCCTGGCCGACGGCCACATCGGCGTGCGCAAGGCCGGTGCCACGCAGCGCGTGGTGGTGGACCTGTCCTCGCCGAACCTGGCGAAAGAGATGCACGTCGGCCACCTGCGCTCGACCATCATCGGCGACGCCGTCAGCCGCGTGCTGGAGTTCCTCGGCGACACCGTGATCCGCCAGAACCACGTGGGCGACTGGGGCACCCAGTTCGGCATGCTGCTGGCCTACCTGGAAGAGCAACCGGTGGATGCCCAGGCCGAACTGCACGACCTGGAAGTCTTCTACCGCGCCGCCAAGAAGCGCTTCGACGAGTCCCCCGAGTTCGCCGACCGCGCCCGTGAGCTGGTGGTGAAGCTGCAGGCCGGCGATCCCAAGTGCATCGCCCTGTGGACCCGCTTCAACGACATCTCCCTGTCGCACTGCCAGAAGGTCTATGACCTGCTGGGCGTGAAACTGACCATGGCCGACGTGAAGGGCGAAAGCGCCTACAACGACGACCTCGCCCAGGTGGTGGCCGACCTCACCGCCAAGGGCCTGCTGGTCGAGAGCGACGGCGCCCTGTGCGTGTTCCTCGACGAATTCAAGAACGCCGAAGGCGAGCCGCTGCCGGTGATCGTGCAGAAGGCCGGCGGCGGCTACCTCTACGCCACCACCGACCTTGCTGCCATGCGCTACCGGCACAAGGTGCTGCACGCCGACCGCGTGCTGTACTTCGTCGACCAGCGCCAGGCCCTGCACTTCCAGCAGGTCTTCGAAGTAGCCCGCCGCGCCGGTTTCGTCCCGGCCAGCATGGAGCTGGAGCACATGGGCTTCGGCACCATGAACGGCGCCGACGGCAAGCCGTTCAAGACCCGCGACGGCGGCACCGTGAAGCTGATCGACCTGCTGATCGAGGCCGAGGAACGCGCCTACACCCTGGTGAAAGGCAAGAACCCCGACTTCAGCGAGCAGGACCTGCGCCAGATCGCCCACGCCGTCGGCATCGGCGCGGTGAAGTACGCCGACCTGTCCAAGCACCGCACCAGCGACTACAGCTTCAACTTCGACCTGATGCTGAGCTTCGAGGGCAACACCGCGCCGTACCTGCTGTATGCGTACACCCGCGTGGCGAGCATCTTCCGCAAGCTGGGCAAGGGCTATGACGAAGTGGGCGGCAAGATTGTCCTGCAGCAACCGCAGGAAATCGCCCTGGCCGCACAGCTGGCGCAGTTCGCCGACCTGCTCAACAACGTCGCCGTGAAGGGTGTCCCGCACATCCTCTGCGCCTACCTGTACGAGCTGGCCGGCCTGTTCTCCAGCTTCTACGAGCACTGCCCGATCCTCGCAGCCGAAGACCCGGCGCAACAGGAAAGCCGCCTGCGCCTTGCCGCGCTGACCGGCCGCACCCTCAAGCAGGGCCTGGAGCTGCTGGGCCTGGAAACCCTGGAGCGCATGTAAGTACCCATGGCGAAGAAGAAACCCGCTCCCAAGCGCGGCGCCAGCCGCTACCAGGCCCCGGCCAAGAAGAGTTCGGTCCCCGGCTGGGTCTGGCTGGTCGCCGGCCTGGCCATCGGCGGCTTCATCATGTTCCTGATGAAGCTGGAGCCGGGTCGCAACGACGTCAAACGCGAGAAGCCGGAGGCGCCCAAGGCCGTGGTCGGCTCCAACAAGCCCTCCGGCACCGTGCAGTCGCAACAGGCCAACGCCCCGACCGGGGTGAAGCCCAAGTACGACTTCTACACCCTGCTGCCGGGCTCCGAAGTCGCCGTGCCGCCGGAAGCCGTGCCGCCGCCGACCAAGCCCGCGCAACCGCAGCAGCCGCCGACCGTGGTCGCGACCAAGGAAGAAGCCGCGAAGATCGACACCCAGCGCGCGCTGACCGCCCTGAGCGGGCAGAACCCGCCGCCGCCCGCGGTGGTCAAGCCGGTTACCGCTCCGGCCACTCCGACGACCGCTGCCGCCGCCAACCCGGTGGCAACGGCGCAGAAGCAGGCGCTGCCGCAAACCCCGTCGATCCCGGCAACCGCCACCGCACCGGCCAAGCCCACGCCGCCGCCGGCCGTGGCCGCCACCCAGTACTACCTGCAGGCCGGCTCGTTCCGTAAGCAGTCCGACGCCGACCATCTGCGCGCGCAGATCATCATGATGGGCCAGAACGCCCGCGTGGAATCGGGCACCGTGCGCGACGAAACCTGGTACCGGGTAATGGTCGGCCCCTACGGCGACCGCACCAAGGCCTCGGCCGCGCAGAAACAGCTGGCCGGCAACGGCTTCAGCAATCTGCTGTTACAGCAGCGCCAGACCCGCTGATAGCCTCGTCATTCGGGCCCTGCGCCGACAGACGGTGTACGAAAAGCACGTACACCGTCCGGCGCAGGACTTGAACCCCGCCTTCGTAGTCCCCATCTGACTCTGCATTCGGGCACATCGCCCCGCAGTGTGGAGTAAGACCCTTGACCACCATCGTATCTGTCCGCCGTAACGGCAAAGTCGTCATGGGCGGCGACGGCCAGGTTTCCCTGGGCAACACCGTGATGAAAGGCAACGCGAAGAAAGTCCGTCGCCTGTACCACGGTGAAGTGCTGGCCGGCTTCGCCGGCGCCACCGCCGATGCCTTCACCCTCTTCGAACGCTTCGAGCAGCAGCTGGAAAAACACCAGGGCCACCTGGTGCGCGCCGCCGTCGAACTGGCCAAGGACTGGCGCACCGACCGTTCCCTGAGCCGCCTGGAAGCCATGCTGGCCGTGGCCAACAAGGACGCCTCCCTGATCATCACCGGCAACGGCGACGTGGTCGAACCCGAGCACGGCCTGATCGCCATGGGCTCCGGTGGCGGCTTCGCCCAGGCGGCGGCCCTGGCCCTGCTGCAGAAAGGCACCGATGACATGAGCGCCCGCGAGATCGCCGAGACCGCACTGAACATCGCCGGCTCCATCTGCGTGTTCACCAACCAGAACCTGACCATCGAGGAGCTCGACAGCGCCATCTGAGGCGTTGTCGTTCCGGAGTAACGCATCAAATGTCCATGACTCCCCGCGAGATCGTCCACGAGCTCAACCGTCACATCATCGGCCAGGAAGACGCCAAGCGCGCCGTGGCCATCGCCCTGCGCAACCGCTGGCGGCGCATGCAGCTGCCGGCCGAGCTGCGCGCCGAGGTGACGCCGAAGAACATCCTGATGATCGGCCCGACCGGCGTCGGCAAGACCGAGATCGCCCGCCGCCTGGCCAAGCTGGCCAACGCGCCCTTCATCAAGGTGGAAGCGACCAAGTTCACCGAGGTCGGCTATGTCGGCCGTGACGTCGAGTCGATCATCCGCGACCTCGCTGACGCCGCCATCAAGATGCTCCGCGAACAGGAAGTGCAGAAGGTGAAGTACCGCGCCGAAGATGCCGCCGAAGAGCGCATCCTCGACGCCCTGCTGCCGCCTGCACGCACCGGCGGGTTCGGCGACGAGCCGCCGCGCGAGGACTCCAACACCCGCCAGCTGTTCCGCAAGCGCCTGCGTGAAGGCCAGCTGGACGACAAGGAAATCGACATCGAGGTCGCCGACATCCCGGCAGGCGTGGAAATCATGGCCCCGCCCGGCATGGAAGAGATGACCAACCAGTTGCAGAACCTGTTCTCCAACATGGGCAAGGGCAAGCGCAAGACCCGCAAGCTGAAGGTCGCCGAGGCCATGAAGCTGATCCGCGACGAGGAAGCGCAGCGCCTGGTCAACGAAGAAGACCTCAAGGCCCGCGCCCTGGAAGCGGTGGAGCAGAACGGCATCGTCTTCATCGACGAGATCGACAAGATCGCCAAGCGCGGCAACGTGGGCGGCGCCGACGTCTCCCGCGAGGGCGTGCAGCGTGACCTGCTGCCGCTGATCGAAGGCTGCACGGTGAACACCAAGCTGGGCATGGTGAAGACCGACCACATCCTGTTTATCGCCTCGGGCGCGTTCCACCTGTCCAAGCCGAGCGACCTGGTGCCGGAACTGCAGGGCCGCCTGCCGATCCGCGTCGAGCTGAAGGCCCTGACCCCGAGCGACTTCGAGCGCATCCTCCAGGAGCCGCACGCCTCGCTGACCGAGCAGTACACCGCGCTGCTCAACACCGAGGGCCTGGGCATCGAGTTCGCCGCCGACGGCATCAAGCGTCTGGCGGAGATCGCCTACCAGGTCAACGAGAAGACCGAGAACATCGGTGCCCGTCGCCTGCACACCCTGCTCGAACGCCTGCTGGAAGAGGTGTCCTTCGACGCCGCCGACCTGGCCAGCGAGCACAGCGACAAGCCGATCGTGATCGACGCGACCTACGTCAACGGCCACCTGGGCGAACTGGCCCAGGACGAAGACCTGTCCCGCTACATCCTGTAAGCGATCCCTATCGCTGCGACGGGGCGCCTCAGGGCGCCCCGCTCGTTTTCCGCCGGCGCTACAATGCCGGAATCCCCGTTCAGGAGCCGTCCATGCGCATCCCTTCCGCCATTAAGCTGCACAAGGCCTCGAAGAAACTTTCGCTGACCTACGGGGAGCAGTCCTACGACCTCTCCGCCGAGTTCCTGCGTGTGCATTCCCCTTCGGCGGAAGTGCAGGGCCACGGCAACCCGGTGTTGCAGTACGGCAAGCTGAATGTCGGCCTGTCCGGGCTGGAGCCGGCCGGACAGTACGCGCTGAAACTGACCTTCGACGACGGCCACGACAGCGGGCTGTTCACCTGGGACTACCTGTACGAGCTGTGCATCCGCCAGGACGAAATGTGGGCGGATTACCTGGCGCAACTGGAGAAGGCCGGCAAGTCGCGGGATCCGTCGGAGTCCGTGGTCAAGCTGATGCTCTGACAACTATCCCTGTGGGAGCGCCCCCTCGGGCGCAATCGCGGACAAAGTCCGCTCCTACAGATCGGCTCCCGCGCGACTCCCGTAGGAGCGGACTCCGTCCGCGATGCTCTTGCTCTTCGTCACCGTGACGCGCATCTAGAACTAATTCGAAACTCACTTCCACTACCCCCTCCGCACAAACCTTCGTCGGACAATCGCCTTGGGGCACGCCATTTGCAACATTCGCCGTGCAGACTGGTTCTTGCGTGGTCACTGTGGACGAGTTCGGAAGATCCCCCCTCTCTAGAACGCGTTTTCTAACTTTTCCCGACATACTCCTAGGAGAAGGCCCACGCTGCACCAGCTTGCGCGGTGAAGGAAACTCGGGTAACCAAGACAGTGCAATGCACCGCACTTGAGGTTCCTGACTTCCAGTGACGCCGCCAAGTGATGAACCGCGTGGAGTGTTCTCCACGTTCCGCCAACCCGAGCAGTACTTGGCCGCGTCACTCCAGATGAGCCTCGCCAGTATTCGTCTCAGGACAATGGAGCGTCGCCGATGACCCAGAAGAAAAACAACGATCTGCCTCAGCAAGCCGCGGAAAATACGCTCAACCTCAATCCGGTGATCGGCATTCGTGGCAAGGACCTGCTTACCTCTGCCCGCATGGTGCTGCTGCAAGCGATCAAGCAGCCCTTCCACAGTGCCAAGCACGTGACCCATTTCGGCCTCGAGCTGAAGAACGTGCTGCTGGGCAAATCCGAACTCAAGCCCGCCGACGACGACCGTCGCTTCAACGACCCGGCCTGGAGCCAGAACCCGCTCTACCGACGCTACCTGCAGACCTACCTGGCCTGGCGCAAGGAACTGCATTCGTGGATCGGCGACAGCGACCTGTCGGCGCAGGACATCAGCCGCGGCCAGTTCGTCATCAACCTGATGACCGAAGCCATGGCGCCGACCAACACGCTGTCCAACCCGGCGGCGGTCAAGCGTTTCTTCGAGACCGGCGGCAAAAGCCTGCTCGACGGCCTCACCCATCTGGCCAAGGACCTGGTGAACAACGGCGGCATGCCCAGCCAGGTGAACATGGAAGCCTTCGAGGTCGGCAAGAACCTGGCCCTGACCGAAGGCGCGGTGGTGTTCCGCAACGACGTGCTGGAGCTGATCCAGTACAAGCCGATCACCGAGAGCGTGCACGAGCGCCCGCTGCTGGTGGTGCCGCCGCAGATCAACAAGTTCTATGTGTTCGACCTTTCCCCGGAGAAGAGCCTGGCGCGCTTCTCCCTGCGCAACAGCGTGCAGACCTTCATCGTCAGCTGGCGCAACCCGACCAAGGCGCAGCGCGAATGGGGCCTGACCACCTACATCGAGGCGCTCAAGGAAGCCATCGACGTGGTCCTGGCCATCACCGGCAGCAAGGACCTGAACATGCTCGGCGCCTGCTCCGGCGGCATCACCACCGTGACGCTGCTGGGCCACTACGCCGCCCTGGGCGAGAACAAGGTGCACGCCTTCACCCAGATGGTCAGCGTGCTCGACTTCGAGCTGAACACCCAGATCGCCCTGTTCGCCGACGAGAAGACCCTGGAGACGGCCAAGCGCCGCTCGTACCAGTCCGGCGTGCTGGAAGGCAAGGACATGGCCAAGGTGTTCGCCTGGATGCGTCCCAACGACCTGATCTGGAACTACTGGGTCAACAACTACCTGCTGGGCAACGAGCCTCCGGCGTTCGACATCCTGTTCTGGAACAACGACACCACGCGCCTGCCGGCCGCGCTGCACGGCGAGCTGGTGGAGATGTTCAAGACCAACCCGCTGACCCGCGCCGGCGCGCTGGAAGTGGCCGGCACGCCGATCGACCTCAAGCAGGTCACCTGCGATTTCTACTGCGTGGCCGGCCTGTCCGACCACATCACGCCCTGGGAAGCCTGCTACCGCTCCGCGCGGCTGCTGGGCGGGAAGTGTGAATTCATCCTGTCCAACAGCGGGCACATCCAGAGCATCCTCAACCCGCCGGGCAACCCCAAGGCACGCTTCATGACCGGACCGGAGCTTTCCGTCGATCCGAAGACCTGGCAGGAAAACGCCAGCAAGCACGCCGACTCCTGGTGGCTGCACTGGCAGAACTGGCTGGCCGAGCGTTCGGGCAAGACCCGCAAGGCACCCACCATGCTGGGCTGCAAGGCCCACCCGGCCGGCGAAGCCGCTCCCGGAACCTACGTACACGAACGATGAAGACAGAACCTGTCCCGCCCGTCGGCGCCGCCCTGGACGACGCCTCCCTGCAACCGGTAGCGGCCACCGAGGTGGTCGCCGCGCCCCGGCGCGCCAAGGTCCGGCGCAGCAGCCCGGAGGTGTTGCCGGACAAGGCACCGGCCGCCCAGCCCTTCGAGTTCCGCACCATCGAGCTCGACGGGCAGACCATCCGCACCGCCGTACGGCCGGGCAAGGAACACACGACACCGCTGCTGATCTTCAATGGCATCGGCGCCAACCTTGAGCTGGTGTTCCCCTTCGTCGCCGCGCTGGACCCGGATCTGGAGGTGATCGCCTTCGACGTCCCCGGCGTCGGCGGTTCCTCCACCCCCAGTACGCCGTACCGCTTCCCGGGCCTGGCCAAGCTGGCCGCGCGGATGCTCGACTACCTGGACTACGGCCAGGTGACGGCCATCGGCGTGTCCTGGGGTGGCGCGCTGGCGCAGCAGTTCGCCCATGACTACCCGGAGCGCTGCAAGAAACTGATCCTCGCCGCCACCGCCGCCGGCGCGGTGATGGTGCCGGGCAAGCCCAAGGTGCTCTGGCGCATGGCCAGTCCACGGCGCTACATCCAGCCGTCCTACGGCATACACATCGCCCCGGACATCTATGGCGGCGCCTTCCGCCGCGACCCCAAGCTGGCCCTGGCCTTCGCCAGCAAGGCGCGCTCGTCCGGCAAGATGGGCTACTACTGGCAACTGTTTGCCGGCCTCGGCTGGACCAGCATCCACTGGCTGCACAAGATCCGCCAGCCGACGCTGATCCTGGCCGGCGACGACGACCCGATCATCCCGCTGATCAACATGCGCATGCTCGCCTGGCGCATCCCCAACGCGGAGCTGCACGTGATCGACGACGGCCACCTGTTCCTGGTGACCCGCGCCGAAACCGTGGCGCCGATCATCATGAAGTTCCTCCAGGAGGAGCGGCAGCGCGCGGTCATCCACCCGCGACCGTTCACGCCCAAGGCCAGCTAGGTGTCACGGACTCGTCATGAACGGCGGGCACCCTGCCTTGACCAATCGTTGCGCAGTTACTAACAACAAACAGGCGTGTTCGCGGGTATCGACACGTAGCGCCTGATTCGGGACAGCAGGTGCCGGCCGCCCCAAAAGGGGGCCGGACTGCTGCTCGACTGCTGATCCACTGCCCTGTTTTCGGGCAGTCTTTCCTCCCGCGTCGATACCCGTGCATCCCTCGAACCGGCGGCAGCCGCCTGCGATGGGGTCTTCCCGGCTCCGGTACAGGCTTTGCTTCGCCATTGTCAGGTTGGCCCCTTACGGAGTGCTGTTCATGCGAGAGAAAGCCGAGCCGGGTAGCGTGCCCGTCCCCACCGAGTTCATGAATGCGCAGAGCGCCATCGTCGGCCTGCGCGGCAGGGATCTGCTCTCCACCCTGCGCATGCTCGCCGCGCAGGGGATCCGCCAGCCGGTACACTCGGCGCGGCACCTGGCGGCATTCGGCAAGCAGATGGGCCGGGTGCTGATCGGCGACTCGCCATTGCAGCCCAATCCGCAGGACGCGCGCTTCCAGGACCCGTCCTGGCGCCTGAATCCGATCTACCGGCGCACCGTGCAGGCCTACCTGGCCTGGCAGAAGCAACTGCTGGCCTGGGTCGACGAGAGCAACCTGGACAGCGACGACCGCGCCCGCGCACGCTTCCTGCTGTCGATCCTGTCCGACGCGGCCTCGCCGTCGAACACCCTGCTCAACCCGCTGGCGGTAAAGGAGCTGTTCAACACCGGTGGCCAGAGCCTGCTCAAGGGCGTGCAGCACCTGCTCGACGACCTGATGCACAACGGCGGCATGCCCAGCCAGGTCAACCGCAATGCCTTCGAGATCGGCCAGAACGTCGCCACCACGGCGGGGGCGGTGGTGTTCCGCAACGAGGTGCTGGAGCTGATCCAGTACAAGCCGATGGGCGAGCACCTGCATGCCAAGCCGCTGCTGGTCGTGCCGCCGCAGATCAACAAGTTCTACATCTTCGATCTGAGCGTGGAGAAGAGCTTCGTCCAGTACGCCCTGAAGAACAATCTGCAGGTCTTCATGGTCAGCTGGCGCAACCCCGATGCGCGCCATCGCGAATGGGGGCTGTCGACCTACGTCGACGCGCTGGACGCCGCCATCGAGGCTTGCCGCTCGATCAGCGGCAGCCGCAGCGTCAACCTGATGGGCGCCTGCTCCGGCGGCCTGACCATCGCCGCGCTGCAAGGCCATCTGCAGGCGCGCCGGCAGCTGCGCAAGGTCGCCAGCGCTACCTACCTGGTGAGCCTGCTCGACAGCCAGGTGGAAACCCCCGCCGCGCTGTTCGCCGACGAGCAGACCCTGGAGAGCAGCAAGCGCCGCTCCTACCAGCAGGGCGTGCTGGACGGCCGCGACATGGCCAAGGTGTTCGCCTGGATGCGCCCCAACGACCTGATCTGGAACTACTGGGTCAACAACTACCTGCTGGGCAAGGAGCCGCCGGCGTTCGACATCCTCTACTGGAACAACGACAACACCCGCCTGCCGGCTGCGCTGCACGGCGACTTCCTCGACTTCTTCAAGCACAACCCGCTGGCCCGTCCCGGCGCCATGGAGGTCAACGGCACCGCCATCGACCTGAAGAAGGTCGCGGTGGACAACTTCCACGTGGCCGGCATCACCGACCACATCACGCCCTGGGACGCGGTCTACCGCTCGGCCCTGCTGCTGGGCGGCGAGAGCCGCTTCATCCTCTCCAACAGCGGGCACATCCAGAGCATCCTCAACCCGCCGGGCAACCCCAAGGCCTGCTACTTCGACAACGGCAAGCTCAGCTCCGACCCGCGCGCCTGGTACTACGACACCCAGCGCCACGAAGGCAGCTGGTGGCCGCTGTGGCTGGAGTGGATCCAGCAGCGCTCCGGCGAACGCCGTCCGGTGAGTTTCGAACTGGGCAATGCCGAGTACCCGGCAAAGGAAGCCGCGCCGGGCACCTATGTGCACGTGCGCTGACGGATAACCCATTGCGGGTGGCTCACTCCGCGCCTAAAGCCGGCACAGTGGGAGGCACCTGTAGGATGGCGTGGAGCGAAGCGATACCCATCGATTCACGGGCATGTACCGCTGATGGGTATCGCTGCGCTCCTCCCATCCTACGAAGAAGTTCCCCTGGCACCATGCGGAAGTTTGAAACCGTCCGATTGGCAGCCACCCACCCCTGACGCTATCGTCGGCCACCACTGCGGCCAGAACCAGAACACGGATGAAAACGCGCGACCGAATCCTCGAGTGTGCTCTGCTGCTGTTCAACGAGCGGGGCGAACCCAATGTCTCCACCCTGGAGATCGCCACCGAGCTGGGTATCAGCCCCGGCAACCTCTACTACCACTTCCACGGCAAGGAGCCGCTGGTGCTGGCGCTGTTCGAACGCTTCCAGGAGGAGCTCGCGCCCCTGCTCGATCCGCCGGAAGACGTTCGCCTGGGCGCCGAGGACTACTGGCTGTTCCTGCACCTGATCGTCGAGCGGCTGGCGCACTACCGCTTCCTGTTCCAGGACCTCTCCAACCTCGCTGGACGCCTGACCAAGCTGGCGCGCGGCATGCGCAGCTGGCTCAACGGCCTCAAGCGCACCCTGGCGACCCTGCTGGCCCAGCTCAAGGCCCGCGGCGAACTGGACAGCGATACCGAGTCCCTCGGCCAACTGGTCGAGCAGATCACCCTGACCCTGCTGTTCTCCCTCGACTACCAGCGCATCCTCGGCCACCCCGGCGACGTGCGCCATGTGGTCTACCAGGTGATGATGCTGGTCGCGCCGCACCTGCGCGACGACTCGCGGCAGATCGCCGAACGTCTGGCCGAGCGCTACCTGAGTCGCTGAAATGAAAACGCCCGGCGCGAGGCCGGGCGTGGGTACGGCGACAGGCTGGTCAGGCCTGGGTCGGCGGCGTCACCGGAGCGGCAGCGGGCGTCACCGCCGGTGCAGCGGCAGCGGCGGGAGCCGCCGGAGCCGGAGTGGCGGCCGGAGTCGCCGGCTTGGCGGCAGCGGGCTTGGGCGCAGCGGCTTTCTTCACCGCCGGCTTCTTCGCAGCAGCCGGTTTCGCTGCGGCAGGTTTCGTCGCGGCGGGCTTGGCAGCAGCCTTGGCGGCCGGCTTTGCAGCGGGCTTGGCCGCCGGCTTCGCAGCCGGTTTGGCGGCAGCCTTGGCAGCAGGCTTCGCGGCAGCTTTCGCAGCCGGCTTGGCCGCCGGTTTCGCCGCGGCCTTGGCAACGGGTTTGGCTGCCGCGGTCTTCGCAGCGGGTTTCGCAGCCGGTTTGGCGGCGGCTTTCGCTGCGGGCTTGGCGGCGGCCTTGGCAGCCGGCTTGGCGGCAGCTTTCGCGGCCGGTTTGGCGGCTGGCTTGACGCTGACGCCGGTGAGCTTCTCGATCTGCTTGGTCAGGCTCTCGACCTTGCTGTGCAGGTCCTTCACCTCACGGCTGCTCGGCACACCCAGGCGGGAGATCGCACTGTTCAGGCGCTTGTCGAACGCCTCTTCCAGCTCGCCCCACTTGTCGATTGCCTTGCCCTTCACCGCTTCCACCTTGGACTTGGCGGAGCGCGCCGAAGACTTCACTGCGCCAACGGACTTGTCGACTTCGGTCTTGGCTTCCTTCTCAGCCTTCTCGCCGTCCTTGACCAGGGTCTCGAACAACTTGCTGCCGTCCTTGCTGACCTTCGAGTAGGCCCCCAAGCCGGCCAGCCAGATCTGCCGCGAGTATTTCTCGATCTCGCCGATCCAACTGGACTCTTTATCGGTAGTTTTTTTGCCAGCCATCCTGCTCTCCTTATTGAGTTCTCGCGACACGCTCGAGCACTTCGCTCAGCGAATCCAGCTTAGCAGAGAGCGCCGCCACATCGCGCCTGGAGGGAATTCCGAGACGATTGAGAGCGGAGGCGACACGGGCGTCGAACGCCTCTTCGATCTTGTCCAGGTTGAACTTGGCCTTCACGCTGTGCAGGCGGCCCTTGACGTTGTCGTTAGCGGCGTCGATCTGGGTGGTGACCAGCTCGCGGCCCTTCTTCTCCACGGACTCGCCGGACTTGACCAGCTCCTTGAAGTACTCGCTGCCTTCATGGCCGACCTTGGCGTAGGTGCCCAGGCCCGCGAGCCAGATCTGCCGCGCGTAGCGCTTGGCATCGGAGTAGAGGGAGGATTCGAGTTCTTCGACTTTCTTCTTGCTGACAGCCTTGGCCATGGTGGCACCTCACAGGGTTCGGATTCGATGATGTCGAATAGCTGCCCGCGAAAGGCGGGACTGTGGGCCAAGGTATCGGGGAAAATTAGAAAACACATACCAGCGTGCGCAATGCCGCTGGCGCCGTCAAAAAACGGCCAGGGCCCCGCGGGGAACGGGGCCGGCGGGAATCAGGCCAGGGCCTTGTCCAGCGCGCGCTCGATCTCGCCCTTGAGCAGGCCGCTCATGGCCGAGAGCATCAGGCCCAGCTTCACGTCCACCGCGATCCGGTCCTCGCCCACCTCGATGCGCCCGTCCACGCCGCTGCGCTTGATCACCAGGGTGTCGCCCTGCCACTCGCTGCTCACGCCGTGCTCGCGGTTGAGCTTGTCGGCAAGCTTTTCCGCCTTGGCACGGGCGGCCTCGCGGCCGAGGGAATGGGGACGTTCGACGTGGATACGGGACATGCTGGAGCTCCGGGACTGACTGACCCTGCGATCATACGCGCCGCGCCGTATCGCCGCACCCCGGCGGCGCCGTGACCGGGGCGGCGTTTTCTCTGCTTCCTGTTAGAATGCCCGCCACTGACTTCCAGGGTAGAAATGCCATGAGCGAACCGCGCAAGCCCCAAGCCGGCCAGGACAGCGCCGATCCCACCACGCACTTCGGCTACAAGACCGTGCGCGAGAGCGAGAAGGCCGAGAAGGTCGCCGAGGTGTTCCACTCGGTGGCGGCCAAGTACGACCTGATGAACGATCTGATGTCCGGCGGCGTCCACCGTCTGTGGAAGCGCTTCACCATCGAGCTGTCCGGCGTGCGCGCCGGCAACCGGGTGCTGGACATCGCCGGCGGCACCGGCGACCTGACCCGCCAGTTCTCCCGCCTGGTCGGCCCGACCGGCGAAGTGGTACTGGCCGACATCAACGCCTCGATGCTCAAGGTCGGCCGCGACAAGCTGCTCGACAGCGGCGTCGCCGGCAACGTCAGCTTCGTCCAGGCCGACGCCGAGAAGCTGCCGTTCCCCGACAACTACTTCGACGCGGTGACCATCGCCTTCGGCCTGCGCAACGTCACCCACA
Source organism: Pseudomonas sp. B1-22 (assembly GCF_050474425.1). Classification (NCBI taxonomy): domain Bacteria; kingdom Pseudomonadati; phylum Pseudomonadota; class Gammaproteobacteria; order Pseudomonadales; family Pseudomonadaceae; genus Pseudomonas; species Pseudomonas sp. B1-22. The sequence continues at coordinate 162,802 of NZ_JBCHVH010000004.1, forward strand.
AGGACGAAGCCATCCGCTCCATGCTGCGGGTGCTCAAGCCGGGCGGCCGCCTGCTGGTGCTGGAGTTCTCCAAGCCCACCAGCAGTCTGCTGTCCAAGGCCTACGACGCCTACTCCTTCACCCTCCTGCCGCTGATGGGCAAGCTGGTCACCAATGACTCGGAAAGCTATCGCTACCTCGCCGAGTCGATCCGCATGCACCCGGACCAGGAAACCCTGAAATCGATGATGGTGGAGGCCGGCTTCGACCGCGTCACCTACCACAACATGACCGGCGGCATCGTCGCCCTGCACCGCGGCATCAAGCCCTGATGACCCTGCTCCTGCAGGCCGCCCTGGCCAGCGCCGAGGCCACCGTCAACCGCGTGCTGCGGCTCGACGGCGTGGCCCTGCGGCGTCTTGGCCGGCTCGCCGGCAAGGTGCTGGAAGTGGATTGCCAGGCGCCCGCGCTGCGGCTGTTCATCCTGCCCGACGCCGACGGCCTGCACCTGGCCGCGCACCACGAGGCGCAGGCCGACTGCACCCTCGTCGCGCCGGCCGGCAGCCTGCTGCAACTGGCCCTGGCCAGGGACAAGACCCGCGTCCTGCACAGCCCGGAAGTGACCATGGGCGGTGACAGCGCCATGCTCCTGGAGCTGGCCGACATCCTCCAGAGCCTGGAGCTGGACTGGGAATACGAAGTCGCCCGCTGGCTCGGTCCGGTGCCCGCCCACCTGCTCGGCGCGCGCCTGCGCGGCGGCATGGCCTGGGCCGGCGACAGCCTGGAAAGCCTGCGCCTGAGCCTGGCGGACTATCTGGCCGAGGAAAGCCGTACCCTGGTCGGCCAGCATGAAGCCGAAGCCCGCTTCGAAGAGCTCGACCAGTTGAAGATCGCCCTCGACCGCCTCGACGCGCGGATCACCCGCCTGACCCAGAAGACCAAGCCCGACGCATGAAGCTGCTCGCCTTCCGCCGCCTGCTGCGCATCCAGCGCGTAGCGATCCGCTACCGACTCGACGACATGGTCCTCGAACTGCCCTTCCTGCCCTGGTGGCTGCGTCTGGTCGGCGGGCTGCTGCCCTGGCGCTGGCTGCCGCGCAAGCCGCTGGACCTCAGCCGGGGCGCGCGCATCCGGCTGGCGCTGGAGGACCTCGGGCCGATCTTCATCAAGTTCGGCCAGATCCTTTCCACCCGCCGAGACCTGCTCCCCGACGACATCGCCCTGGAGCTGGCCTTCCTGCAGGACAAGGTGCCGCCCTTCCCGCCGGAACAGGCCGTGGCGCTCATCGAACAGCAGCTCGGCGCGAAGATCGAGCAGGTGTTCTCGCGCTTCGAGCGCGAGCCACTGGCCTCCGCCTCGGTGGCGCAGGTGCACACCGCCCAGCTCAAGACCGGCGAAGAAGTGGTGGTGAAGGTCATCCGCCCGAACCTGGAACCGGTGATCCGTTCCGACATCGCCTGGCTGCACATCCTCGCCCGCACCGCCGAGCGCATCTCCGCCGACGCCCGCCGCCTGCACCCGGCCGAAGTGGTCAGCGACTACGAGAAGACCATCTACGACGAGCTCGACCTGCTGCGCGAAGCGGCCAACTCCTCGCAGCTGCGGCGCAACTTCGACGGCTCGCCGCTGCTCTACGTGCCCCAGGTCTACTGGGACTGGTGCCGCCCCAAGGTGCTGGTGATGGAGCGCATCTACGGCATCCCGGTCACCGACCTGGAGACCCTGCGCGACCAGCGCACCGACTTCAAGGCACTGGCCGAGCGCGGCGTGGAGATCTTCTTCACCCAGGTGTTCCGCGACAGCTTCTTCCACGCCGATATGCACCCCGGCAACATCTTCGTCAGCACCCGCACGCCGTGGAGCCCGCAGTACATCGCGGTGGACTGCGGCATCGTCGGTAGCCTCACCGACGAGGACCAGGACTACCTGGCGCGCAACCTGATCGCCTTCTTCAAGCGCGACTACCGCAAGGTCGCCCAGTTGCACATCGACTCGGGCTGGGTGCCGGCGGAAACCAGGGTCAACGATTTCGAAGCGGCGATCCGCACCGTGTGCGAGCCGATCTTCGAGAAGCCGCTCAAGGACATATCCTTCGGCCAGGTGCTGCTGCGCCTGTTCCAGACCGCGCGGCGCTTCAACATGGAAGTGCAGCCGCAACTGGTGCTGCTGCAGAAGACCCTGCTGAACATCGAAGGCCTGGGCCGCCAGCTCTACCCGGAACTGGACCTGTGGACCACTGCGCAGCCCTTCCTGGAACGCTGGATGCGCGAGCGCGTCAGCCCCGGCACCCTGCTGCGCAACGCCCAGCAGCACATCGAACAACTGCCGCACCTGGCGCAGATGACCCGCGATACCCTGGAACGGCTGTCCCGCGAGCCGCAGAACGAAGCCCGCGAGGGCAATGGCCAGGCCGGCATGGCCAGCGCCTGGCCGGCGCGACTGATCGGCGCGGTGCTCGTCGCCGGGGCCGCCGAAACGGGCCTCGCCACCCACAGCCTGGCCGCCTGGCCGGCCTGGGCAATGCTGGCCGGTGGTCTGTATCTGATCCTGCGCCGATAGCCAGTCGCCGCCCTGACTGGCACACTTGAACGTTGTAGACAGTGGCTCCGGGCACCGCGCGTGCCCGCCGTACGGAACCCGAGATGAAAGACTGGCTGGACGAAATCAACTGGAATGCCAATGGACTGGTGCCGGCGATCGCCCAGGACCATCGCACCGGCCGCGTGCTGATGATGGCCTGGATGAACCGCGAGGCCCTGACCCTCACCGCCGCCGAAAACCGCGCCATCTACTGGTCGCGCTCGCGCGGCAAGCTCTGGCGCAAGGGCGAGGAGTCCGGGCACGTGCAGAAGCTGCACGAACTGCGCCTGGACTGCGACGCCGACGTGGTGATCCTGATGGTCGAACAACTGGGCGGCATCGCCTGCCACACCGGCCGCGAAAGCTGCTTCTACCGGGTGTTCGAGAACGGCGCCTGGCAGACCGTCGACCCGGTGCTGAAGGACCCGGATGCCATCTACACCCACGCAGGTACAGGAAAACCCCATGAGCACTGATACCCTCGCCCGTCTGGCGGAAGTCCTCGAAGCGCGCAAGAATGCCGCACCGGACAGCTCCTACGTGGCCAGCCTGTACCACAAGGGCCTGAACAAGATTCTGGAGAAAGTCGGCGAGGAATCGGTGGAAACCATCCTGGCCGCCAAGGACGCCGCCACCAGCGGCGACTGCACGGACCTGATCTACGAAACGGCCGACCTCTGGTTCCACTCCCTGGTGATGCTCGCCGCGCTCGGCCAGCACCCACAGGCGGTACTGGACGAGCTGGACCGCCGCTTCGGCCTTTCCGGGCACGACGAGAAAGCGGCACGCCAGCCGTCGGCCTGATACGAACAACTCGAGGAGAACAAGATGGGCATCTTTGACTGGAAACACTGGGTCGTCATCCTGATCGTCGTGGTCCTGGTCTTCGGCACCAAGCGCCTGAAGAACCTGGGCTCGGACGTCGGCGAAGCCATCAAGGGCTTCAAGAAGGCGATGAACACCGAGGAAGACGAGAAGAAGGACGCCCCCGCCGCGCCCGCCCAGCCGCTGAACCAGCCGCACACCATCGACGCCCAGGCGCAGAAGGTCGAAGAGCCGGCTCGCAAGGACTGATGGGATAAACCATGTTCGGTATCAGCTTCAGCGAACTGCTGCTGGTGGGCCTCGTCGCCCTGCTGGTGCTCGGCCCCGACCGCCTGCCGGGTGCCGCGCGCACCGCCGGCCTGTGGATCGGCCGGCTCAAGCGCAGCTTCAATGCCATCAAGACGGAAGTGGAGCGTGAGCTGGGTGCGGATGAAATCCGCCGCCAGTTGCACAACGAGCACATCCTGCAGATGGAGCAGGAAGCCAAGAAGCTGATGGCGCCGCTGACCGACCTGCAAGACCAGGCCCGGGAAGCCTTCAATCCGCAACAGCCGGCCCAGCCCGAAGGCCAGGGCACGCCGGCCGAGCCGCCCGCGGCGCCGAGCATTGCGCCCAACAGCCGCCTGAACAACCTGCCGGGCATGGGCCTAGCGCCCACCGCCAGCCCGGAAGCGGCCCCCGCCGCACCGGCCGAGCCGACCGCCGCGCCCCAGGCGCCGCAACCGAGCCAGCCGCCCGCTTCGTCCGAGACGCCGCGTAACCCATGAGCGCCGAAAAACCCGACCAGCCCGAAAACGACCAGGAAATGCCCCTGGTCTCGCACCTGACCGAGCTGCGTACGCGCCTGCTGCGCTGCGTGATCGCGATCTTCGTGATCTTCATCGGCCTCTTGTACTTCTCGCAGAAGATCTACGCCCTGGCCTCCGAGCCGCTGCGGCGCTTCCTGCCCGAAGGCGCGACCATGATCGCCATCGACCCGGCATCGGCCTTCCTTGCGCCGCTGAAGCTGACCATGATCGTCGCCGTGCTGCTCGCCATGCCGGTGATCCTCGGCCAGGTCTGGGGCTTCATCGCCCCGGGGCTGTACAAGCACGAGAAGCGCGTCGCCCTGCCGCTGCTGGCCTCCAGCATCGTGCTGTTCTACGCCGGCATGGCCTTCGCCTACTTCCTGGTGTTCCCGTTGATGTTCCACTTCTTCCTCGGCCAGGCCCCGGAAGGCGTGACGCCGATGACCGACATCAACAGCTACCTGGACTTCCTCACCCTGCTGTTCGCCTTCGGCGTGGCCTTCGAGATTCCCGTGGCCACCGTGCTGCTGGTATGGATCGGGGTGGTCGACGTGGCCTACCTGAAGAAGATCCGCCCCTACGTGATCATCGGCTGCTTCGTGGTCGGCATGATCCTCACCCCGCCGGACCCGATGTCGCAGACCCTGCTGGCGGTACCGATGTGGATGCTGTTCGAGGCCGGCGTGCTGTTCAGCCACCTGATCCGCAAGCGCGGGCCGGAAACCGAAGAAGACCCATCCAAGGGCGACCAGCCGCCGGCGACCCGCCCGTGAACCTGCTGCTGCTCGACGACGCCGACTTCGTTGCGGCGGATCGCGTGATCCTGCGTGACCGCCGCCTGACCCACATGCAAGAGGTCCACCGCGCCGAAAGCGGCGACCGCCTGCGCGTCGGCCGCCTCGGCGGACCGATGGGCGAAGGCCGCCTGCTGCGCCTGGAAGCCAACGAGGCCGAGCTGCAGGTCAGCTTCGACCAGGCCCCGCCGGCCAAGCTGCCGCTCACCCTGCTGCTCGCCCTGCCCCGCCCGAAAATGCTCCGCCGCGTGCTGCAGACCGTCGCCGCCATGGGCGTTCCGCGCCTGGTACTGCTCAACAGCTACCGGGTGGAAAAGAGCTTCTGGCAGACTCCCTTCCTCGAACCCGACGCGGTGCGCGAGCAACTGATCCTCGGCCTCGAGCAGGCCCGCGACACCGTGCTGCCCGAGGTGATCATCGAGAAGCGCTTCAAGCCCTTCGTCGAGGATCGCCTGCCAGCCATGGCAGCGGGCAGCTTCGGCCTGATCGGCCATCCCGGTCCCTGGCCGGAGTGCCCGCGGGCGCTGACGGAGCCCGTCACCCTGGCGATCGGCCCGGAGGGCGGCTGGATTCCCTACGAGGTGGAAAAACTCCGCGAAGCCGGCCTCGCCCCGGTCCAGCTCGGCGAGCGCATCCTGCGCGTCGAAACCGCCGTCACCGCACTCCTGGCACGCCTGTTCTAAGCCGGAAACCATGCGGTTTCCGGCTTGAACCGCCAGTCAGAAAATCTCCACCAGACGCTTCAGTTCCCGCCCCTGGCGCCGATACCTGCGATACCGGTCGTTCCCACTCTGCGCATTCCCTGCTCAGCCATGCGTACCGGCCCTGTTCATCGCTGGAGCCCCGCCGCCATGTTCCGCTGGTTCAACAACCTCAGTGTCAAACTCAAACTCGCCGCAGGCTTCGGCCTGGTGCTGCTGCTCACCTTGCTGATCGCCCTCACCGGCTGGATCAACCTGAGCAACGTGATCAACCGGGGCGACAAGCTCGGCGAGATTTCCGAACTGGTGGCGGGCGCCAAGGACCTGCGCATTGCCCGTCTGAAGTTCCAGTCCACCCGTGCGCCGGAAGACGCCAAGCTGGTGGTCGACGCCCTGGACCAGCTGGAGCAGCGCCAAAAGGCTATCTCCGCCAAGTTCAGCGAGGCACAGGACCGTCGCAAGCTGGACCAGCAGCAAGAACTGCTCACGGAGTACCGCCGACTGTATGACGAACTGCTGAAGTCCTTCGCCGCCCGTGATGCCGCCAAGCAGAACCTGATCCACAATGCCGCGCTGATCACCGGCGGCCTGGAGAAGGCCGAACAGAAACTGGTCGCCAGCAGCAGTCTCGAGTCGCCCCGGCAACTGCAGGCGCTGGCCAGCCTGGGCCGCCAGGTGATGGCGGCGCGCTTCCAGGTACTCGCCTACACCAGCGTCGACAATCCCGCGCTGGAGCAGACCGCTGTCAATGGCCTCCAGCAGGCCACCCAGGCCGTACAGGCGGGCATGCAGAGCGCTCCGGCCGACCTGGCCACCGACTACCAGAGCGCCCTCGACGCCCTGGCGGCCTATCGGGCGGCGCTCGACACCTATCGCAACGAGGTCAACGCCAGTCAGTCCGCCCGTGATCGCATGCGCGACAGCGGGGTCCAGATCGAGAAGATCAGCAACGAACTCACCGTCAGCGAAACCGCCAAGCGCGACGCCGGCGTCGCCCAGGCCAAGACCCTGCTGGGCCTGGCCACACTGATCGCCCTGGTGCTCGGGCTGATTGCCGCGTGGATCATCACCGGGCAGATCGTCAATCCGCTGCGCGAGGTGCTGGGCCATGCCGAACGCATTGCCGACGGCGACCTCTCCCGCGACATCCCTACCAGCCGCTCCGACGAACTGGGCCAGCTGCAGAAGAGCATGCAGCGCATGAACCTGTCCCTGCGCGAGCTGATCGGTCGCATCCACGACGGCGTGACGCAGATCGCCAGCGCGGCCGAGGAGCTGTCCGCGGTCACCGAGCAGACCAGCGCCGGGGTGAACAACCAGAAGAGCGAGACCGACCAGGTCGCCACCGCCATGAACGAGATGGCCGCCACCGTGCAGGAGGTTGCGCGCAACGCCGAGGAAGCCTCCGAGGCCGCCTCCACCGCCGACCGCCAGGCCCGCGACGGCGAAGGCGCGGTCAACGAAGCGGTCGGGCAGATGGACCGCCTGGCCGGCGAAGTCGACCGCTCCAACGAGTCGGTGCTCAAGCTCAAGCGCGAAAGCGAGAAGATCGGCAGCGTGCTGGACGTGATCAAGGCCGTGGCCGAGCAGACCAACCTGCTGGCGCTCAACGCCGCCATCGAGGCCGCTCGCGCCGGCGATGCCGGCCGCGGCTTCGCCGTGGTGGCCGATGAAGTGCGTGCCCTGGCGCAGCGCACCCAATCGTCCACCGAGGAAATCGAGGAGCTGATCGCCGGCCTGCAGAGCGGTACCCAGCAGGCCGTGCAGATGATGGAGACCAGCCGCGAGCTGACCGTCAGCACCGTCGACCTGACCCGCCGCGCCGGCGAGCGCCTGGGCGCGATCACCCGCACCGTGTCGACCATCCAGTCGATGAACCAGCAGATCGCCGCCGCCTCCGAGCAGCAGAGCGCCGTGGCCGAGGAGATCAACCGCAGCGTGATGAACGTGCGCGACATCTCCGAGCAGACCGCCGCCGCCAGCGAGGAAACCGCCGCCTCCAGCATGGAGCTGGCGCGCCTGGGCAACGAGCTGCAGGTGCTGGTCAGCCGCTTCCGCGTCTGATCGCCAACCGGATGGAAAAGGCCCGCGCAATGCGGGCCTTTTTTCTGCTCATTGCCCTGCGCCCTGTCTTCGATCGGTCCGTAGGATGGCGTGGAGCGAAGCGATACCCATCGTTTCCCGCACGAACACTTCTGATGGGTATCGCAAGCTCCACCCATCCTACGAACCCTGCTCGAAACTCGCGCCCCCTTGTAGGAGCGGGCCATGCCCGCGATTCGCGCGCATGGCGCGCTCCTACAAAAAAGACGCTACCGGAGTGATTCGCGAGCAAGCCTCCCCCCAAGAGAGCAAATCGTGACCATTCCTGCCCTTCAGTTTCCGAAAAATCCGCCGATACCCTCTGACGCACACAGATGCGTCCCGAGAAAAAACCGCCTCATCTGCCTCCTCCCGATCCTCCCTGCCCCGGGCCGTCGATCCCGTGGCGAAGCCTTTCTGGAGCTTTCGACATGTACGATTGGTTAGTAGTCCAGCTGGGACGTCTGAACGTCAGCCTCAAGCTGGTGGTGGGATTCGGCATCCTCCTGTTCCTCACCCTGCTGGTCCTGCTCGGCGGCCTGCGCAGCCTGGATAACCAGGCCCGGCGCGGCGAGCAACTGGCGGCCCTCACCGAACTGAGCAATCTCGGCCAGCAAGCCAACCTCGCCCGCCTGCAATTCGAACTGGGTGGCGACCGTGCCCAGGCCGAGCGGGTCGAGCAGTACAGCTCGAAGATGCTCGCGCTGATCGAGCGGCGCCTGAGCGGCAGCGACATCGACGCAACGCAGCTGAGTGCGGCGCGCCAGGCGGTGACCGACTACCGCGCGGCCTTCAACGGCCTGAGCCGTTCCGGCGTCACCGCCACGCAGCAGGCGCGCCAGGAGCTGGACGACGCCAGCCAGGCGATGCTCGGCGCCAGCACCCGCCTGTACGACGATACCCTCCAGCGCAACAGCGAGGAGACCGCCGCCGCCAAGACCCGGCTGATCCTCATCGCGGTCCTCGCCCTGGCCTTCGGCCTGCTTTCCGGCTGGGCCATCAACCGGCAGATCGTCCGCCCGCTGCATGAGGCGCTGGAGCTGGCCGAGTACATCGCAGAAGGCGACCTGTCCCGGGGCCTGGCGCGCGACCTGAACCTGCAGCGCCCCGATGAGCTGGGGCAGCTGCAACGCGTCATGCTGCGCATGCGCGAGAACCTGGCGCGGCTGATCGGCCAGCTCGGCGGCAGCGTCGGGCAACTGGCCACGGCCGCCGACGAACTCTCCGCCGTCACCGAGCAGACCCGCGCCGGGGTCAATGCCCAGCGCGTGGAAACCGAGCAGGTGGCCAGCGCCATCCACGAGATGGCCGCCACCGTGCAGGAAGTCGCGCGCAACGCCGAGCAGGCCTCCCTCGCCGCCCGGCAGGCGGACCAGCAGGCCCGCCAGGGCGACCAGGTGGTGCGCGATGCGGTGGCGCAGATCGACCGCCTGGCCAGCGAGGTGGATCGCTCCGCCGAGGCCATGGAGTCGCTGCGCCAGGAAAGCGAGAAGATCGGCAGCGTGCTGGACGTGATCAAGTCGGTGGCCGAACAGACCAACCTGCTGGCGCTCAACGCCGCAATCGAGGCAGCCCGCGCCGGCGAGGCCGGGCGCGGTTTCGCCGTGGTGGCCGACGAGGTGCGCGGGCTGGCCAAGCGCACCCAGCAGTCCACCGCCGAGATCGAGGGCCTGATCGCCGGCCTGCAACGCGGCGCCCAGGAAGCGGTGGCGCGCATGGACGACAGCCGTCGCCTGACCGGCAGCTCGGTGGAACTGACCCGCCGCGCCGGCGAGGCGCTGGGCGAGATCGCCCGTACCGTGGCCGACATCCAGGGCATGAACCTGCAGATCGCCTCCGCCGCCGAACAGCAGAGCAGCGTGGCCGAGGAGATCAACCGCAGCGTGGTGCAGGTGCGCGAGATCGCCGAGCAGTCCGCCGCCGCCAGCGAACAGACCGCCGGCTCCAGCAGCGAACTGGCGCGCCTGGGCAATGAACTGCAAGTGCAGGTGGGACGCTTCCGCCTGTGACGCGCCAACCGGTCGGTGCTCCCGCGCCGACCGGCAGCGGCAGGACAGTTGTCATGCGCATGGCGTAGCATCGGATACCCGCCACCTTGGGAGAGTGACCATGCGCCCGCTGACCATCGACCTCGACGAACTGGCCTTCGCGCTCGATACCCAGGGGATCGATCACTACCTGGACCTGTTCAGCGGCCAGGTGCTGCTGATCCCCGAAGACGACCCGGACCCCGAGCTGGCCGAACTGCTGCACCGCGAGCCGGAGCGCCTGCTGCCCATCGAGCCGCTGAGCAGCGGCCAGTCGCTGGAGCTGATGCGCGACTTCCTGCGCGAAGTGCCCGAGCCCCACGCCTATTCCGCCCTGGCCAACGCCATCGAGGGGCGCAAGCCGTTCAAGGCCTTCCGGCATGTGCTGATGGGCTATCCGGAGCTGCTCCAGGCCTGGTACGCCTACCAGGCCGAGCGCCTGCGCGAGTGTGCGCTGGACTGGCTGGCGGATAACCACATTCAGCCGGCGACGCGGAGTGCCATGTTGTAGTTGGCAATGCCCGCCCCCACGCCGAGCCTCGATGTAGGGCGGCGCAGATCGTCGGGGTTCGCGCAGGAGTTCCCCTGTAGGAGCGGGCCATGCCCGCGATCGCGCCCATGGGGCGCTCCTACAGGTCAGCCCCGCAGCCCCCCGTAGGAGCGGGCTCCGTCCGCGATTGGCCGCCCCGCGCATCCCGCACACACAAAAACGCCGCCCCGAGGGGCGGCGTTTTCATTTTCCAACCAGTAACGATCAGCCTTGCGGCGCCTCGTTGGAGATCGGCTTGGCTTGCGCCGCGCTTTCGCTCCAGCCGCCACCGAGGGCCTTGTACAGGTTCACCTCGCTGGTCAGCTGGTTCAGGCGGTCGCTGATCAGCTGCTGCTGAGCGCTGTACAGCGAGCGCTGGGCATCGAGCAGGGTCAGGTAGTTGTCCACCCCGGTGCGGTAGCGATGATCGGCCAGGCGATAGTAGCGGTCGCTGGCATCCACCAGCGCCCGCTGCGCCTGCAGCTGCTCGCCGAAGGTACCGCGGGCGGCGAGGCCGTCGGCGACTTCGGAGAAGGCCGTCTGGATGGCTTTCTCGTACTGCGCCACGTTGATGTCCTTCTGCACCTTCGCCAGGTCCAGGCTGGCCTGCAGGGCGCCGGCATTGAAGATCGGCAGGCTGATGGACGGCTGGAACAGCCAGCTGCCGGAACCGCCGTCGAACAGCCCGGAAAGGTCCGGACTCAGGCTGCCGGCGTTGGCGGTCAGGCTGATGCGCGGGAAGAACGCCGCACGCGCCGCGCCGATGTTGGCGTTAGCGGCCTTGAGCTGGTGCTCGGCCTGGATGATGTCCGGGCGACGTTGCAGCAGGTCGGACGGCAGGCCCGCCGGTACGGTGGCCAACAGGTCGTCGGACAGATCGCCGCCCTTGGGCAGATCGGCCGGCAGGCCGGAGCCGAGCAGCAGCACCAGGGCATTCTGGTCCTGGGCGACCAGGCGCGTGTACTGCGTCGAGATCGCGCGGGCACGCTCCACCGAGGTCTGCGCCTGGGCCAGGTCCAGTGCCGAGGCGGCACCCACCTCGTGGCTGCGCTTGGTCAGGTCGTAGCTTTTCTGGTAGGTCGCCAGGGTGTTGCGGGCCAGCTCCAGCTGGGCCTGGTCGGCACGCAGCGTGAGGTAGGCGTTGGCGACGTTGGCCACCAGGCTGGTCTGGGTGCTGCGGCGTGCCTGTTCGCTGGCGAAGTAGGTTTCCAGTGCCTGGTCGCGCAGGGCACGCAGGCGGCCGAACAGGTCGACTTCCCAGGCGGTGACGCCCAGGGTCGCGCCGTACTGGCTGGTGATGGTCGAGTGACCGGTCTGCGACAGATCGCCCGGCACGTGCTGGCGCGAGCCGCTGGCGTTGGCATCCACCGCCGGGAACAGGTCGGCCCGCTGGATGCGGTACTGCGCCCGGTAGGCTTCGATGTTCAACGCGGCGACGCGCAGGTCGCGGTTGTTCTCCAGCGACACTTCGACCAGAAGCTGCAGCTGCGGGTCCTTGAAGAACTCGCGCCAGCCGATGTCAGCGCCGGCGTTGGCCGGTTTCGCCGCATCGTAGGCTTCGCCCTGCGGGTAGGCCGCGGCCACGGGCGCCTCGGGGCGCTCGTAGTCGGGGATCAGCGAGCAGCCGGACAACACGCCGGCGGCGATCGCAAGGGACAAGAGGGACTTTCTCATATCAATGGCCCTTCTCGGTGGCTTCCTGTTCCTTGGACGCGGCGTCCTTGAACAGGGTGCTCACCACCACATAGAACAACGGCACCCAGAAGATCGCCAGGACGGTCGCAGTGACCATGCCGCCGATCACGCCGGTACCAATCGCGTGCTGGCTGCCCGAGCCTGCACCGGAGGAAATCGCCAGCGGCACCACGCCGAGGATGAACGCCAGGGAGGTCATGACGATCGGACGCAAACGCATCCGGCACGCCTCGATGGCCGCATCGACGATGCGCTTGCCCTCGCGCTCGTGCAGCTCCTTGGCGAACTCCACGATGAGGATCGCGTTCTTCGCCGACAGGCCGATGGTCGTCAACAGGCCCACCTGGAAGAACACGTCGTTGGACAGGCCGCGCATGGAGGTCGCCAGCAGCGCACCGATCACACCCAGCGGCACCACCAGCATCACCGAGAACGGAATCGACCAGCTCTCGTACAGCGCCGCCAGGCACAGGAACACCACGATCAGCGACAGGGCATAGAGCGCCGGTGCCTGGGAGCCGGACAGGCGCTCCTCGTAGGACAGGCCGGTCCAGGCGTAGCCGACGCCCTTGGGCAGTTGCTGGACGATCTCCTCGACCGCCGCCATGGCCTCACCGGTACTGCGGCCCGGAGCCGGTTCACCGAGGATTTCCATGGCCGGCACGCCGTTGTAGCGCGCCAGCTTGGGCGAGCCGTAGCTCCACTCGCCGCTGGCGAAGGCACTGAACGGCACCATCGCGCCCTTGTCGTTGCGCACGTACCACTTCTCCAGGTCTTCCGGGCTCATCCGCGCATTCGGGCGCCCCTGCAGGTAGACCTTCTTCACCCGGCCACGATCGATGAAGTCGTTGACGTAGCTCGAACCCCAGGCGATGGACAGGGTGCTGTTGATGTCAGCGAGGGAGACACCCAGCGCGCTGGCCTTCTCGTCGTCGATCAGCAGCTTGTACTGCGGTTCGTCGTTCAGGCCGTTGGGACGCACGCGTTGCAGCGCCGGATGCTTCGCGGCAAGACCGAGGAACTGGTTGCGCGCCTGCATCAGCACGTCGTGACCGACACCGGCCTGGTCCTGGAGGAAGATGTCGAAGCCCACGGCGTTACCCAGTTCGAGTACCGCCGGCGGGGCGAAGGCGAACACCATCGCATCCTTGAAGGTGAAGAAATGCTTCTGCGCGCGCTGGGCAAGGGCGAACACGCTGTTATCCGCGCCCGGACGCTCTTCCCATGGCTTGAGCATGATGAACGCCATGCCCGAGCTCTGGCCGCGGCCGGCGAAGTTGAAGCCGGTTACGGTGAACACCGAAGCCACCGAGCTGCTTTCCTTGTCCAGCAGGTACTCGCGCATGGAGTCCACCACCACCTGGGTACGCTCGGCGGACGAGCCGGCCGGGGTCTGTACCTGGGCGAACAGCACGCCCTGGTCCTCGTCGGGGAGGAACGCGGTGGGAATGCGGGTGAACAGGTAGACCATGCCGCCCAGGATCAGCACGTACATCAGCAGGTACGGGATGCGGTGCTTGAGAATCGACGACACGCCACGCTCGTAGCCGTGGGTGGTGGAGAGGAACATGCGGTTGAACCAGCCGAAGAAACCGCGCTTGTGCTCGCCGTGGTCGCCCTTCTCGATGGGCTTGAGCATGGTGGCGCAGAGCGCCGGGGTCAGGATCAGGGCCACCAGCACCGACAGGGCCATGGCCGAGACGATGGTGATGGAGAACTGGCGGTAGATCACGCCGGTGGAGCCGCCGAAGAAGGCCATCGGCAGGAACACCGCCGAGAGCACCAGGGCGATCCCCACCAGCGCGCCCTGGATCTGGCCCATGGACTTGCGCGCGGCTTCCTTGGGCGACAGGCCCTCCTCGGCCATCACCCGCTCGACGTTCTCCACCACCACGATGGCGTCGTCCACCAACAGGCCGATCGCCAGCACCATGCCGAACATGGTCAGGGTATTGATCGAGAAGCCGAAGGCGGCGAGCACGCCGAAGGTGCCCAGCAGCACCACCGGCACGGCGATCGTCGGGATCAGCGTGGCGCGGAAGTTCTGCAGGAACAGGTACATCACCAGGAACACCAGCAGGATCGCCTCGCCCAGGGTCTTCACCACCTCATGGATGGAGGCGGAGACCACCGGGGTGGTGTCGTACGGGTAGACGATCTTCATGCCCTGCGGGAAGAACGGCTCCAGGGTCTTGAGGGTGGAGCGGATCGCCTTGGCGGTATCCAGCGCGTTGGCGCCGGTGGCCAGCTTGATCGCGATACCCGAGGCCGGCTTGCCGTTGAACTGGGCGTTGATGCTGTAGTCCTGGCCGCCCAGGGCCACGTCGGCGACGTCCTTCAGGCGAACCTGGGAGCCGTCGGCGTTGACCCTGAGGAGGATTTCCTTGAACTGCTCGGCGCTCTGCAGGCGGGTCTTGCCGATGATGGTGGCGTTGAGCTGCTGGCCCTTGACCGCGGGCAGGCCGCCCAGCTGGCCGGAGGAGATCTGCACGTTCTGCGCCTGGATCGCCGCCTTCACGTCGCCCGGGGTCATCTGGTAGCTGTTGAGCCTGGCCGGGTCCAGCCAGATGCGCATGGCGTACTGCGAACCGAACACCTGGAAGTCGCCCACACCGGCGGTCCGCGACAGCGGGTCCTGGATGTTGGAAACGATGTAGTTCGACAGGTCTTCCTTGGTCATGCTGCCGTCGGTGGAGACGACGCCGACCACCATCAGGAAGTTCTTCACCGCCTTGGTCACGCGGATGCCCTGCTGCTGCACTTCCTGCGGCAGGAGCGGCGTGGCCAGCTGCAGCTTGTTCTGCACCTGGACCTGGGCGATGTCAGGGCTGGTGCCCTGGTCGAAGGTCACGGTGATGGTCATGCTGCCGTCGGAGTTGGACTCCGAGGAGATGTAGCGCAGATGGTCGAGACCGTTCATCTGCTGCTCGATCACCTGCACCACGGTGTCCTGCACCGTTTCGGCGGAGGCGCCCGGGTAGGCGACCTGGATGGCGATGGCCGGCGGTGCGATGGCCGGGTACTGGTTCACCGGCAGCTTGAGGATCGACAGACCGCCCGCCAGCATGATCACCAGGGCGATCACCCAGGCGAAGATGGGCCGGTCAATGAAAAACTTCGACATTACAAATCCCCTTGATTAACCCTGCTTGGCCGGCTGTGCGGCGGCGGGCTTGTCGGCGGCACCGGCGGTGGGCGCCACGTTCTTCGCGGGTACGGCCTTGGCCTGGGCGCCCGGCTGGACGAACTGCAGGCCTTCGGTGATCAGGCGGTCGCCGGGCTTCAGGCCCTCGCTGACCAGCCAGTAGGCGCCAACGGTGCGCTCGGCCTTGAGGGTGCGCTGCTCGACCTTGTCGCCAGCACCCAGCACCAGTGCGGTGGCCTGGCCACGGAAGTCGCGGGTCACGCCCTGCTGCGGCGCGAGGATGGCCTGCTTCTTCACGCCTTCCTGCAGCTGCGCATGGACGAACATGCCCGGCAGCAGCTCCTTGTTCGGGTTGGGGAAGATCGCACGCACGGTGACCGAGCCGGTGCCCTGGTCGACCGAGACTTCGGAGAACTCCAGCTTGCCCTCGATCGGGTACTCCGAGCCGTCCTCCAGGTACAGCTTGACCTTGGCGGCGTTGTCGCCGGCCTTCTCCAGCTGCCCGGCGGCCAGCTCGCGGCGCAGGCGGATCAGCGAGGTGGAGGGCTGGGTCACGTCGACATAGATCGGGTCCAGCTGCTGCACGGTGGCCATCGCCGTGGCCTGGCCATTCTGTACCAGCGCGCCTTCGGTAACCGTGGAGCGGCCGATACGGCCGGAGATCGGCGAGTAGACCTTGGTGTAGCGCACGTTGATCTTGGCGCTGTCCACCGTGGCCTTGGCCTGCAGGTAGGCCGCCTGCGCGTCGGCGTACTGCTGCTTGCTCACCGCCTCGTCCTTCACCAGCTCGCGGTAGCGATCGGCCTGCTGCTGGGTGGAGACCAGGGTGGCCTCGGCGCTTTGCAGGGTGGCTTCATAAGTGGCCGGATCGATCTGGTACAGCTGCTGGCCTTCCTTGACGTCGCTGCCTTCCTTGAACAGGCGCTTGAGGATGATGCCGTTCACCTGCGGGCGAACTTCGGCGATGCGATAGGCAGTGGTCCGGCCGGGCAGCTCGGTGCTCAGAGCCACTTCCTGCGCCTGCAGGGTCACCACCCCGACTTCGGGGACCGGCTTCTCCTGCGGCGCCTGGCTCTTGTCACAGCCGGCAAGGGTGGCCATGGCGACGAGCAGGGCCGGAACCAGGGCGCGCATGGCTGGCTTTCGTTGCATATCGTTGTTCCTCATGAGCAAAACATCCGGGGGCGCTGGGCGTGCCGGTCCGGAAAAGCGGGCAAAAATACTTACGTTCAGTTCTGTTTGTAAACGTCCGAAAGCCTTGAGGGAAACCTACTGAAACGATTTAGCCGTTTGCCGATATCGCAGTAGGTT
Organism: Pseudomonas sp. B1-22; assembly: GCF_050474425.1. Classification (NCBI taxonomy): domain Bacteria; kingdom Pseudomonadati; phylum Pseudomonadota; class Gammaproteobacteria; order Pseudomonadales; family Pseudomonadaceae; genus Pseudomonas; species Pseudomonas sp. B1-22. Next base: position 179,258 of record NZ_JBCHVH010000004.1, read on the forward strand.
TCCCGCAAGGCGCAGGTCGTGCAGCACAAAGTTGATAACATCAACTAAAATACGAAAAAATGGTTGATCCAATCAACCGGATTTACATTCCGTTTACCGTGACCGCGCCAATGACCCACACCGTGAATCCCGAGCTGCCACAAGCCCTGAGGCTGGTTTTCGACCACCTGCGCGAAAGCGTTCAGGACCAGCTGTGCGCCGAGGGTATCGACCTTGCACCGCCGGATATCCGCCTGCTCGAGCTGATCGGCGCCGATGCCGGCCAGAGCCTGCAGACCCTGGGCCGCCGTCTGTGCCGCGACAAGGCACTGGTCACCCGCAAGATTCGCGAGATGGAAGCACTGGGGCTGGTCCGCCGCGAACGCAACCCCGGCGACCAACGCAGCTTCCAGCTGTTCCTCACCGAGGCCGGGCGGATCACCGAAGCGCGTACCCAGGCCATCCTCGCACGAACCCATGACGATCTGTTCGCGCCCCTCGACGACGCGCAGCAACAGCTGCTCACCCGCCTGCTCCAGCAGTGCCTGACCGGCCGCCCGGAGTAAGAACCTGCGAGATCGTGAACAGGCTCCAAGGCGCACAAACGAAAACGCCGGCATTCGCCGGCGTTTTCGCAGTATCGCGTCTTACTGACGCACCCCTTCGACCGACAGGGTCAGCTCCACTTCCTGGGAAGCCGGGCCGAGGTCGCGCTGGATGTTGAAGTCCTTCAGCTTCAGGGTGGTGGTACCGATGAAGCCGGCGCGGTAGCCGCCCCACGGGTCGTCGCCCTGGCCAACCAGTTCGGCCTTGATGGTGACCGGCTTGGTCACGCCGTTCAGGGTCAGGTTGCCGGTGATCTCGGCGTTCTTGCCCTCGGCCTTCACGCCGGTGGACTCGAAGGTCGCGGTCGGGTTCTTGGCGACGTTGAGGAAGTCCGCGCTGCGCAGGTGCTTGTCACGCTCGGCGTGGTTGGAGTTCACGCTGTTGGTGTTGATGGTGACCTTGACCTTGTCGGCGGCCGGGTTCTTCTCGTCGAAGGTGAAGGCGCCGTCGAAGTCGTCGAAGCGGCCATACAGCCAGCTGTAGCCCAGGTGCTTGATGCGGAACTCGATGAAGGCGTGCTGGCCTTCCTTGTCGATCTTGTAGTCCGCGGCCATGGCCTGGCCGGCGGAGAACAGCGCAGTGCCCAGGGCCAGCGCGGCGAAGGTCTTCTTCAGCATTGAACAATCTCCCTATGAGTGAGGTTTTTACTTCGCGGCGCGGCCGAGCATGCGGGTCAGCGTGGCGTCGCGATCGATGAAGTGATGTTTGAGGGCCGCCAGGGCGTGCAGCACGGCCAGCACCACCAGCGCCCAGGCCAGGTACAGGTGGATGACGCCCGCGACATCGGCCTGGTCGGGCAGCCCGCTCAGGGTGGCGGGCACGTCGAACCAGCCGAACACGCTGATCGGCTTACCTTCGGCGGTGGAGATCAGGTAGCCGGCGATCATTGCAGCAAACAACAGGACATACAGGGCGAGGTGGCCCAGCTTGGTCGCCTGGCGGGTCAGCTGGCCGTGGCTGGCCGGGGCCGGCGGCGGCGGGCTGACGAAGCGCCAGAGCAGGCGCAGGAACAGCGCGATGAGCAGCAGGATGCCGATGCCTTTGTGGATTTCCGGAGCGCGGTGGTACCAGCTGTCGTAGTAGTCCAGCTCACGCATCCACAGGCCCAGGCCGAACAGGCCGAAGACCACCAGCGCACTGCCCCAGTGCAGGAACAGGCTGACCAGTCCGTAGCGGGAGGGGGAATTACGCCATTGCATCGATCGACATCCTTGAAAAACGGAGGACCAAGACTAGCGGCAAATCCATCGAATAAAAGCGGAAAATCCTGCTTTGAAACATCGACACACAAGATAGATCGCCGGTGAAACGGGCGTGCCAGAGCCCGAAAACGACAATGCCGGCTTTCGCCGGCATTGTGGATGGAACGCTTCCGGTCAGAACGGCAGCCAGGACAGGATGCCCTTCTTCTCGCCCTTGGCGTCGCCGGGCTTGCTGCTCGAACCCGGAGTGGTCGCCTGGGTTTCCACGACCGGGGTCTTGCCAGCCTGCAGGTCGCGCACCTGGCTCGCCGCGCGCTTGCCGCTGCGCAGTGCGCCTTCGATGGTGCCCGGATAGAGTGCATCGGTGTGCTCGCCGGCAAACGCCACACGGCCAACCGGACGCTCCCAGACGCGCCAGAAGCTGCTGACATCGCCCGGTCCATAGGTGACGTAGGAGCCGGCGGTGCCCGCATCGGTGCTGTAGCGGCGCATTTCATAGCCGTTGTAGGCGCCGCGCATCTTCGGGTAGTACTTGTTCATGCGGATCAGCACCTGCTCCAGCACCTGGCGGTCGCCGAAGGCCTGCATCACGCGGGCGTTGTCGCCGGACAGGTTGATCAGCACGTTGGCACCGCCCTTGACCGCGGGCTCCACCCAGATCATGCCCAGGCCCTGGTCGCTGAAGATCTCGCCGGACAGACGGGTCTTGTCGTCCCATACCGGGCGCTTGAACTTCATCAGGATCTGGTCGCGCCAGGCATACGGCATGTTGGCAATCGAAGACTGCTGCTGTGCACTCAGGCCCGGGGTCATCGGGATCTTGCCGACAGCCGCGAGCGGAACGGTCAGCACCACGTAATCGGCGGAATAGCCCGTGGCACCGACCTTGACGGTCACGCCATCCTTGTCCTGGGTGATGCCGGTGACCTTGGCGTTGGTCTTGATGGTCTTGAGCTGCTTGGCGAAGGCCTCGGCCAGCGCCTGGCTGCCGCCGGGCAGGCGCGCCGCACGCATGTCGCGGTCATCGACGTTGCGATAGACGCGGCCCTGCTGGGCGAGGAACAGCAGCGACAGGCGCGAAGGCTCCTCGTAGCGGGACCGGATGCGCTGGTTGACCAGCAGGCGCGCAGTCGGCGACAGGTTCAGCTTGTCCAGCCAGCGGGCGACCGTCAGCGCATCCAGGGCCTGGGTGGTCTTGGTCGCCAGCGGGTTGAGCGGATCGTCGATGGACGCCGAGAGGTCGTCCAGCGATTTCTCGAAGCGCTCGAGATCGGCGGCCACGGCCGGCATCTTCTCCTTGAGGTCGGAGCTGCTGTAGTAGACGCCGTCGATCAGGTAGCTCGGGGTACGGACGAAGTCCGGCGCCGGCACCGATTTCACCTTCAGGGTATCCAGGTAGCCATTGAGGGTCGGCTGTACCTTGGTGTTGCCGATCCACTCGCTGGTGGCCAGCCCCGAACGGCCGCCCACCTGCGGCTTGGCTTCGAGCAGGGTGACCTGCCAGCCGGCCTGCTGCAGCTCGTAGGCCGAGGAAAGGCCGGCGAGACCGCCGCCGATCACGATGGCCGTCGGTTGTTTGTCCTTGCCCAGCGCCACCGCGCTGAACGCCCCCAGAGCGACCAGCGCAGCCGCGCGCAGCCATCCCATCTTCATCGACCAGATCCCCAGAAAAGTGCAAAGGCGCGAAGCATACGTGAGCGCCCGAAAAGCGAATAGCTGTCTTGGTCGGCGAGCTGCAGCATGTGTCGTAGGACGTGTCCTTGTTCATCTCAGGTGCATTGAATAGGCTTGCCCGATCCGGGCGAGTCGACAGTAGGACTCGCCATCATTTTTGAGGAACAGCCCATGGGCCTGAATGCCGAGTGGATGCAACGTGATCTCCAGGTGCTGTGGCACCCCTGCACCCAGATGAAAGACCACGAACGCCTGCCGGTGATCCCCATCCGCCGGGGCGAAGGCATCTGGCTGGAGGACTTCGAAGGCAAGCGCTACCTGGACGCGGTCAGCTCCTGGTGGGTCAACGTGTTCGGCCACGCCAACCCGCGCATCAACCAGCGCATCAAGGACCAGGTGGACCAGCTGGAACACGTGATCCTCGCCGGTTTCAGCCACCAGCCGGTCATCGAGCTGTCCGAGCGCCTGCTGCGCCTGGCGCCGGCCGGTTTCTCCCGGGTGTTCTACGCCGACAGCGGCTCGGCCGGCATCGAAGTGGCGCTGAAGATGAGCTACCACTACTGGCACAACCTCGGCCAGCCGGAGAAGAAGCGCTTCATTACCCTGACCAACAGCTACCACGGCGAAACCGTGGCGGCGATGTCGGTGGGCGACGTGGCACTGTTCACCGAGACCTACAAGTCGCTGCTGATGGACACCATCAAGGTGCCGACCCCCGACTGCTACCTGCGCCCCGAAGGCGTGAGCTGGGAAGAACATTCGCGGACGATGTTCGCCGCCATGGAGCAGGCGCTTGAGCAGCACCATAAAGAGGTGGCGGCGGTCATCGTCGAGCCGCTGGTGCAGGGCGCCGGCGGCATGCGCATGTACCACCCGGTGTACCTCAAGCTGCTGCGCGAGGCCTGCGACCGCTACGGCGTGCACCTGATCCACGACGAGATCGCCGTCGGCTTCGGCCGCACCGGCACCATGTTCGCCTGCGAGCAGGCCGGCATCACGCCGGACTTCCTCGTGCTGTCCAAGGCGCTGACCGGCGGCTACCTGGCGATGAGCGCGGTGCTCACCACCGACAAGGTCTACCAGGCCTTCTACGACGACTACGCCACCCTGCGCGCCTTCCTCCACTCGCACACCTACACCGGCAACCCGCTGGCCTGCGCCGCCGCCCTGGCGACCCTGGACATCTTCGAACAGGACAACGTCATCGAGGCCAACAAGGCCCTGGCGGAGAAAATGGCCAGCGCCACCGCGCACCTGGCCGACCACCCGCACGTCTCGGAAATCCGCCAGACCGGCATGATCCTCGCCATCGAGATGGTCCAGGACAAGGCGACCAGAACCGCCTACCCCTGGCAGGAGCGCCGCGGCCTGAAGGTCTTCCAGCATGGTCTTACGCGCGGCGCGCTGCTGCGCCCGCTGGGCAGCGTGGTGTACTTCCTGCCGCCCTACATCATCACTCCCGAGCAGATCGACTTCCTCGCCGAGGTCGCCAGCGAAGGCATCGACCTCGCCACCCGCGACAGCGTGAGCGTGGCGGTCAGCGAACGCTTCCCCGAGCATCGCGATCCGGGCTGATCGGCTACAAGCGGCAGGCCGAAAGCTTTAAGCTTGCCGCTTTCCCCTTCAGTTCGACATCGCCATGCGCCTTTCCCGCTTCTTTATCGACGCCCCGCTCTCCCTCGGCCAGCACGAGCTGCCCGAAGCCCAGGCCCACTACATCGGCCGCGTGCTGCGCCATACGGCCGGCGACGCCGTGCAGCTGTTCGACGGCTCGGGCCGCGAATACCTGGGCGAACTGATCGAAGTGGGCAAGAAGAACGTCCGCGTGGAACTGCGCGAAGTCTTCGACGGCCAGGCCGAATCGCCGCTGCGCGTGCACCTGGGCCAGGGCCTGTCCCGCGGCGAGCGCATGGACTGGGCGATCCAGAAGGCCACCGAACTGGGCGCCAGCCAGATCACCCCGATCGTCAGCGAGCGCTGCGAAGTGCGCCTGAAGGACGAACGCGCCGACAAGCGCATGGCCCACTGGCGCCAGGTGGCGATCAGCGCCTGCGAACAGTGCGGCCGCTCGGTGCTGCCGGTGCTCAACGCGCCGGTCACCCTCGTCGAGTGGCTGGAGAGCTGCGAGGCGCAGCTGAAACTCGTGCTGCACCCGGTAGCCGAACCGCTGACCAGCCATGACAAGCCGGCAAGCCTGGCTTTCCTGATCGGCCCGGAAGGCGGCTTGAGCGACGCGGAAGTGGAGCAGGCCAAGGGCGCCGGTTTCCATGCGGCGCGACTGGGACCGCGCGTGTTGCGCACCGAGACCGCTCCGGTGGTGGCGCTGAGCGTGGCGCAGCAGCTTTGGGGTGATTTCTAAGGCCAAGGTTCTGCGCTGGACCAAGAGCCCCTCACCCCAGCCCTCTCCCAGGGGGAGAGGGAGCAGAATGTGCCGGCTGATACCGCGTTTTCCACCTGCACCGAACGGTCCCCTCTCCCCTTGAGAGAGGGCTGGGGTGAGGGAAACCGGCAGCGCCGATGCCAAGCAGGTTCGCGAGCAAGCTCGCTCCTACAGGTAGCCGGTTAGCCCAATGCGCTCTTCGTAGGAGCGAGCTTGCTCGCGAACCGCCCACGCACCGAACCATCCGGCAATCAACGCCGCTCAAATTCCCCGCAACGCCAACCCCGCCAGCACCAGCAACACCACCCCGCACAGCCCGTGGCTCACCCGATGCCATCTCGGCGAGGCATTGCGCCGCAGCCAGTCCACCAGCGCCGCGCAGAAGAAGCAGCACAGCACCGACGCGGTCATGAACCCGGCGAAGAACACCAGCGAGTCGCGCAGCGTCGGCACGCCGTCCACCAACCCGGCCATCGCGCCGCCGAGCGCGCCCCAGTAGACGACGTTCTTCGGATTCGACAGCGACAGCATGGCCCCGGAAGCGAAGGCCCCGGCGTTGTGCTCAGCGCTTTCGCCCTCCTCCACCACACCGACGCGACGGGCATCGCGCAGGCTCTGTACACCCAGCCAGGCCAGGTAAGCCGCGCTGGCCAGGGTCAGCGGCAGGCGCAGGGTCTCGTGCCCCAGCAGCAGCGCCAGCCCGGTCAGGCCGATCAGCGCCCACACTGCGTCACCGATCAGCGAGCCGAACTGCACCAGCAGCGCCGGGCGGAAGCCGCCCTTCAGGCCACGGCGCAGGGTTTCGGCCAGCACGGCACCGGGGGACAGGCAGAAGACGATGCCGAACAGCAGCGCGGCGAAGAACAGGGTCATGGATCAGCTCTCGAACAGGATGGCGATGACGCGAGTTTGCCCGGGCAACGGCCGCCGCACTTGAACCGGATTGCTCAGCGCAGCGCGCGCTGGAAGTTTCCCGGCGACACGCCATAGGCCGCGCGGAAATGCCGGTTCAGATGGCTCTGGTCGGCGAAGCCCAGTTCGTGCGCCACCTCGGTGGCCGGCAGGCCCGCGCGCAGCAACGCCTGGGCACGGCGGGTGCGCAGCTGCATCGCCCACTGCCGGGGACTCAGACCCACCTGTTTCTGGAAGCTGCGCAGCAGGTGGAATCTCGACAGCCCGAGATAGGCCGCCATCTCGTCGAGGCCGGGTTGTCGCGCCAGGTCGGCGGCCAGCCACTCCTGAAGATCGGTGATGCGCCCACGACTCTCGGCGCTTTCCCGCGGCAGACGCACGCCCATGGCACGGGCGATCTCGGCGAGCAGCAGCGTCAGGCGCTCCTCGCCGCGCTGGCGAACGAAAGCGTCCTGACCCAGCACACGCTCGACGGCGTCGGCCAGGGCACCGGCCAGGGCGGGAAGCCGCTCCGTGGGACGCTCGAACTCCAGGCACCGCAGGCCGAGCATCGCGGCCAACTGATCGGGCGCGAGGTAAAGGCTGACGAACTGCCAGGGTTGCCCTTCGGCGACACCACCGCCCTGGATCTGACCGGGGTTGTAGCTGGTGATGGCGCCGGGGCCGGCGTCGAAGGTGCGGCCGTCCAGCCACACGCGCTCCTCGCCGCGCAGGTTGGCGCTGATGACGAATTCATCGTGGCTGTGGCGCTCGAAAGAGTGACCGCCGAGCACGGCGCTGGCCACCTCGAAGCCGGGCTCATCGCCCAGCTGCGCGAGTCGCAGGCCGCCCATAACGAATCAGATCAGGCCGGAGTCGGCCAGCTTCTGTTCCAGCGCGACCAGGTCGGGAATACGCGCCTGCTCGTCGCCCAGGTCCACCGCGTCCAGCTCCAGCGGCGCCAGCGGCACGTCGGCGCGCTTGAGGTCGGCGCCGATCTTCAGCGAGCGCGGAATCCCCTGTACCAGCAAGGCCAGGAACTTGACGTTGGCGCGCCCGCCAAGGGCGTTGAGCACCAGCACCCGGGCGCCGGCGCTGACTTCGGTCTGGCCGCCGGAGGCCGCCTCGAAGGACAGCAGCGGCAGGCGCAGGTCGCGCCAGGCCACCTGGCCCAGGTACCAAGACGGCAGGCCATCCACCGGATGCGGCGCGCGGTAGGTGATCAGCTCGGCCACCGCCACGTTGGGCAGCAGCAGGTTGCGGTCGGCCAGCGGCACCAGCAGGCCGGTCAGGCTCGCCGGCGCGGTGTTGGCCGCCGCGGCGGGTTGGCCGCCTTCCTTGACCACGGAAAGATCACTCATCGCACCACTCCAGCTTTCACGTCACTTCGGCCACGCATTGCGCGGCCAGATGGTTGACCAGCGCCGCCGCGAGCTCGCGCGGGTCGGCGGTCAGCGTGCTGTAGCCGCCCTCGCGCAGGCTGTCGGGCATGCTCGAACAGGCACAGCTTTCGGCGCGCTGGGTCCAGATTTCCGCGCCCTGCCGGCGCACGTAGGCCGCCGCCGCGCTGCCGTCGCTGCACATGCCGCTGAAGACGATCACGCCGCAACGCTCGCCATACTGCTGGGCCAGGTTGAGCATCATCTGGTCGACCGAGGGGCTGTACGGCTCCGGCCAGGGACGGTCGAGGACGCGCATCCGCGCTTCGTCGTCGAAGCCCAGCTCCTGGCTGATCGGCACCACCACCACTTCGCCGCAACGCACCGGGTCGCCGTCGCGCACGGTATTCACATGCCACTGGCTGTGCCGGCCGACCGCCTGGGGCAGGCTGGCCTCGAACGCCGGGTCGATGTGCTGGGCGTAGAGGAAGCCGACCGGCAGGGCACCGGGCAGCGCGTCGAGGAAGGCCTTGACCGCCGCCGGGCCACCCATCGAGGCCGCCAGCAGCCAGACCTGCGAGGCCGGCTCGCCGGCTTTCAGCGGGGAGGCAGCCAAGTCGTCGGGCAGCGTTACGCGGGTCGGCCGCTGCGCTTCGTCGAGCAGCGCCGCGAGGCTGCGGCCGACGCCGGCGCTGGGGTCGCCCACCAGCTTGCGCAGCTTGGACACCAGCCGCCGCTCCCAGCGCGGGTAATGTTCGGAATGCCGCTCCGGCGCATGGCCCTCGCCGAACAGCACGGGAATCCGCGACTGCTCCAGCAGGTTGTCCACCAGGGGCGAGTCCTCCTGCTGCGCCAGGTCCACCAGCCACAGGTCGGTCTCGCAGGCGTCCAGCTGCTCGCCGTCCAGGCGCGCCGGGTCGGCATTGAGCACCACCTGGTAGCCGTGGCCGGCCAGGGCCTGCGCCAGCACGTGGCGTTGCAGGGAGGTATCGGCGATGACCGCGATGCGCGGCGTACTCTGCTCAGACATGGGTCTTCACCAGGCTCAGGATGCTCTCCAGCAGTTCAGTCTCCTGGTACGGCTTGCCCAGGTACTGGTTGACGCCGATCGCCAGGGCGCGGTCGCGGTGTTTCTCACCGGTACGCGAGGTGATCATGATGATCGGCAGGTCCTTGAGTTGTTCGTCGTGGCGCACCAGGGTCGCCACTTCGAAGCCGTCCATGCGCGGCATCTCGATGTCCAGCAGCATGATGTCGGGCTTGTGGTCCTGCAACTGGGCGATGGCGTCCACCCCGTCCTTGGCGGTGAGCACGTTCATGCCGTTGCGCTCCAGCAGGCGGCTGGTGACCTTGCGCACGGTCACCGAGTCGTCCACCACCATGACCAGGGTCGGGCGCTGGTGCTCGACTTCCGCCACCGCCGGGCCGGCCAGCTGACGGCGCGGCTGCGCCTGCAGGGCGTGGGCATGGCGTACCCGGATGGTTGCCAGCAGGTCGAGAATCACCACCACGCGGCCGTCACCGAGGATGGTCGCGCCGGAGATGCCGGCCACCCCGGCGAACTGCGCGCCGAGGCCCTTCACCACGATTTCGCGGGAGCCCGCCAGGGCGTCGACCTGCACCGCCACGGCGTGGTCCGCCGAGCGCACCAGGATCACCGGCAGCGGCAGCGACTGGCCTACAAGCTTCGGGTGCTGGCCGTTGTTGAGCAGGTCGCCCAGGTACTTCAGTTCGTAGTCCTGGCCTGCGTATTCGAAGCGTGGCGAGGCGCCGCCCTCGGCCGCGGCCTGCTCGTAGAGCGCCTCCAGCTCGAAGGGGGAAACCCGCACGATGCCTTCGATGGTGTTCAGCGGCAGGGCGTACAGGTCTTCGCCGGAAAGCACCATCAGTGCACGGTTCACCGATACGGTGAACGGCAGACGGATGTTGAAGTGCGTGCCCTCGCCCAGCGTCGAGTGGATGCTGATGGAGCCACCCAGCTGCTTCACTTCGGACGCGGCGACGTCCATGCCGACGCCACGGCCGGAAATCTGGGTGATCTTCTCGGCGGTGCTGAAGCCGGCCTCGAGGATGAACTGCAGCACCTCGTGGTCGGTCAGGTCGCTGTCCTCGGTCATCAGGCCACGCTCGATGGCCTTGCGCCGCACCGCGTCGAGGCGGATGCCGCCACCGTCGTCGCCCAGGGTCAGGAGGATGTCGCCACCCTCACGGCCGAGGGTCAGGCGGATGGTGCCGACTTCCGGCTTGCCGGCCTGGCGGCGCACCTCGCCGGACTCGATGCCGTGGTCCACCGCGTTGCGCAGCATGTGCTCCAGCGGCGCGACGATGCGTTCGAGCACGGTACGGTCCATTTCGCCTTCGGCGTTGCTGACCACGAACTCCACCTGCTTGCCCAGCTCGTTCGCCACTTGCCGGACGATCCTGCGCAGGCGCGGCACCAGGCGGTCGAAGGGCACCATGCGGGTGCGCATCAGGCCTTCCTGCAGCTCGGTGTTGACCCGCGCCTGTTGCAGCAGCAGGGTCTCGGCATCGCGGTTCTTCGCGGCCAGGGTTTCCTTCAGGTCGAACAGGTCGGACGCGGACTCGAACAGCGCGCGAGAGAGCTGCTGCAGCTGCGAGTAGCGGTCCATTTCCAGCGGGTCGAAGTCTTCGTAGCCGGCGCGCTCGGCGTCGGCCTGGTGGCGCGAGAGGATCTGCGCCTGGGTCTCGGTGTCGAGGCGGCGCAACTGGTCGCGCACCCGCTCGATGGTGGCTTCCATTTCCGTCAGGGTCGAACCGACGTCGCTCACCTGCTGCTCGACGCGGCCACGGAAGATGGAGGTCTCACCGGCGAGGTTGACCAGGCCTTCCAGCAACTGCGCGGGGACTTTCACCAGTTCCTGCGGCGCGCGGCGGGCCGCCGCTTCCTGGGCAGCCTCCTGGGCGCGTCGGACGAACGGCAGTACCACCGGGGCTTCGACGCGCTGCGGCACGGTGGCGGCCATGATGGCCTCCGGCAGCACGCTCGGCAGGGCCGGCGGGAGCGGAGCTTCGGGCGCAGGGGGCGCCAGCTCGACGGCGGCCACCTCGTCGGTGTCGCCCAGGTGCTGACGCAGCTGATCGACTTCGGACTGCAGCCCTTCGAAGCCGGACTGCACGTCCAGCAGCAGGCTTTCCGGCCAGGGTGCGCCCTGCTGCTGGGCCTCGGACAGATGCTGTTCGAGGTCGTGGGCCAGGTCGCCCAGGCCAGCCTGGCCGGCCAGGCGCGCACCGCCCTTGAGGGTGTGGAGGATGCGCAGCAGCTCGTCCAGCGCACCGTTCTCGCGTTCGGCGTCCCACCGACCCAGGGCCTGCTCCATGGCGTCGAGGAGGTCGTCGGCCTCTTCGAGGAAGATGTCGAGGATGTCCGCTTCCGGCCCCTCCGGCAGGCTCGGCTCGGCGCTCAGCGCCTGCAGGCTGACACTGCTGGGGATGCTCAGTTGCTCGTCGGGGTTTGCGCGAAATCGGCGGATCGCCTCGATCAACGAGTCGCCCTCCGGTATCCGGCGGTGCCCCTGGACGGCCTCGAGCATCTCGGCGAGACGGTCGTGGCAACGCTGCAGCAGTTCGAAGAGCGTGGGGCTGGCGCGCAGGCGCCCGCCGCAGAGGCCTTCGTAGAGGAATTCCAGTTCGTGGGCGAGGTCGCCAATGGGGCGGATCTCGGCCATCCGCGCGCCGCCCTTGAGGGTGTGCAGATCCCGCTGCAAAGCCTCCAGTTCGACGCTGTTGTCGACGTTTTCCATCCAGCGCTGCAAGGCACCGGAGGAGCTTTCGAGGATGTCGAAACCTTCCTCGAGGAAGATTTCCACCAGCTCCTGGTCGTGCTCGTCGTCCAGTTCGTAGCCAGCCCCGGCAACCGGGCCGGGAGCAGACTCCTGCGGGACTTCGACGCTCTGCGCCTCGGCCTCGTCGAGGAAGGACTGCAGGTCGACTTCCGGCAGCGCGGCCGGCGCCGGCTCGGCGTCGGTTTCCAGCTCGGGCTCGGCGGGCAGTTCCAGTTCGATCTCCGGCGCCGCCGGCTGCTGCTCCGCCTCGACGTCCGCGTCGAGCGGAGCCTCGGCCAGCAGAGCGCTCAGCCCGGCGGAGGGATTCTGCCGAAAGGTGCGAATGGTCTGCACCAGGTCAGTCGGGTCGCTCAGGGCCTGGCCGGCCTGCAACTGGTCGAGCTGGGTCGCCAGGCGGTCGTGGCAGGTGCGCAGCAGGTCGCCCAACGCGGGGCTGTGCTGGAAGCGGTGATCCACCAGCCCTTCGTAAAGCGATTCGAGTTCATGGGACAGGTCGCCGATCTCGCGGATCTCAGCCATGCGCGCGCCCCCCTTGAGGGTGTGCAGGTCGCGCTGCAGCGTCGACAGGGGCGCCAGGGCCTCGGGCGACTTCAGCCACTTGTCCAGCGCCTGGCCGGCGTTGTCCAGGATGTCCACCGCCTCTTCGAGGAAGATCGCGACCATTTCCTCGTCCAGCGCCTGCGGCGGATGCTGCGGCGCCAGGTGCGGGCGCGGGTCGGCGGCGGTGATGACTTCGTCGTCATCGGCGCGCTGCGCCTGCTCGGCGCTGTCAGTGCGCGGCGGCCAGCTCAGGCCGTCGGGCAAGTCTTCCTCGGCCACGGGCCGGGTGTCGAGGAGGAACTCCTCGTCCTCGGCGGGGAAGTCGTCGGCGGTCAGGCTCTCCAGGTCGACGAAGTCTTCTTCCGACTCGCCCGGCTCGGTCACCGAGTCCAGCAGGCGGCGCAGCGCTTCGACCTGTTCCGGGCGGGCACTGACCTGCAGTGCCGCGGCCACCTGGTCCATCATCCCGATCAGCGCTTCATGGGCCTCTTCGGCGGCGCTGAAGAAGGCCTCGCCCACCTCCAGCTGCCCCTGCTGCACCGCGCCATAGACCGCCAGCAGCGCGTCGGCCAGCTCGGCCATCTGCGGCAGCTCGGCCATTTGCGCACCGCGGCTGAGGGTTTCCAGCTCGTCGTGCAGGGCGCCCAGTTCCTGGCGCTCCTGTGGGTGTTCGCGCCAGCGCCGCAGCAGGTCCTCGGCGTCCAGCAGGATGTCCATGCCCTCGGCGAGGAACACGCCGATCAGCTGTGGATCGCTGCCGCTGCCCTCGCCGCTCTCGCCGCGACGCTTAGCCTCGGCGGCCTCCAGGCGTTCCTGGTGCAGTTGGGCGATGCGTGCCAGCAGTTCGGCGCTGCCGTCGATGGGCGCCAGCGGGCGACCTTCCACCAACTGCTCCAGACCGACACGGAACAGACGCTCGGCGCCGTGCAGCAGCTCGGCCTCGCGCAGGTCGATCTGCAGCAGGTTGGTCTTGAACTCCTTCATCAGCCGTTCGAGCGGCGTGGCGATTTCGGCGATCGGCAGGATACCGGCCATGTGCGCGCTACCCTTGAGGGTGTGCAGGGCGCGTTGCAGGTCGTCGGTCACCGGCTGCGGCAGTTGTTGTGCGCAGTCGGCGAGGAAGCCCACCAGGGTTTCCAGATGGGTTTCCGCCTCGTTGCGGAAGATTTCCAGCAGCTGCGGGTCGAGGCTTTCGCCCTCGGCCTCGATGCTGCTCGCCGCAACCGGCGCGCTCGCGTCCTCGACGCAGGCGTCAGCGGCGGATTCGGGCTGTCCGCCGCCGGGCGGCGGCACCGGCTGTCCCTTGGCCAGGGCGTGGGCGGTGGCGGCCAGGCGGTCGACATCGTCGCGCTGGCGCTGGGCATTGGCGGCGAATTCCTCGACCAGCTCCGGCATCAGCGCGACCACGTCCTGCACGACCTGGTGCACGGCCGGCGTGGTGATGATGCTGCGGTCGAGCACGCGGTTGAGCAGGTTTTCGATGGACCAGGCCAGCTCGCCGATGATCAGCGCGCGGATCATGCGGCCGCTGCCCTTGAGGGTGTGGAAGGCGCGGCGGATTTCGCTCAGCGCGTCGCGCTCGTCGGCGTTCGCCAGCCAGGCCGGCAGGTGTTCGCCAATGGTTTCCAGCACCTCGGCGGCTTCTTCGATGAAGACTTCGCGCAGCTCGTCATCCATCGGCTCTTCGTCGGCCGGCGGCGGCAGCAGGCTCGGCGGCACGTCCTGCGCGGGCGGATTGATGGCCTGGGTCGGCGTGGCCATCACCTCGGCGATGGACATCGGTCGCTCGGCAACCGGCTCCACCACGGGAGGCGGTCCCGGCAGCTCGACTTCCGGCAGGTCGAGGTCGGCGATATCCAGCTCGTTCCAGCCTTCTGCCGGAGCGAGGGGTTCATCGACGCTGTCGGCGGCCAGGGCTTCCAACTCCAGCGGCGCATCCAGGCTGAAGTCGATGCCTTCGGCCAGGGCGGGTGTCTCGGACAGCTCGCCCAGGGTCCAGTTGTCGTCGCTCACCAGCGGCTGTTCAGCGGCGGGCAGCTCGACATCCCAGCTCAGTTCGTCCGCCAGGTCGATTGGCGCAGCCGGGGTCGGCTCGATGGCGGCGGGGAGTTCGTCCAGCGCCAGCGGCGCATCCAGGCTCAGGTCAACGCCCTCGGCCAGGGCGGGCGTCTCGGACAGCTCGGCCAGGGTCCAGTTGTCGTCACTCACCAGCGCTTGCTCGGCGACAGGCGGCTCGGCGGCGGGCAGCTCGACGTCCCAGTTCAGTTCGTTCGCCGGCGCGGTGGAAGCGGCCGCAACCGACTCCAGGGTGCCCGGGAGCTCGTCCAGAGCCAGCGGCGCGTCCAGGCTCAGGTCGACACCTTCGGCCAGGGCGGGCGTTTCCGGCAGCTCGCCGAGGGTCCAGTTGTCGTCGCTCACCAGCGCTTGCTCAGCGGCAGGCAGCTCGGCGGTGGGCAGCTCGGAAATGTCCCAGCTCAGCTCATCCGCAGGAGTGGCCGAGGCCGGCTCGGTGACGGCGGGGAGTTCGTCCGGCGCCAGCGGCGCATCGAGGCTCAGGTCGACGTCTTCGGCCAGGGCGGGCGTTTCCGGCAGCTCGCCAAGGGTCCAGTTGTCGTCGCTCACCAGCGCTTGCTCAGCGGCAGACGGCTCGGCGACGGGTAACTCGGCGATGTCCCAGCTCAGCTCGTCTACCGGTGCAGCCGAGGTCGGCTCAGGCATAGCCGGGAGCTCGTCCAGGACCAGCGGTGCCGCCGGTTCGGTCGGCGACAGGCTCAGGTCGTGGCTCAGCCAGTCCTCTTCTTCGGCGGGGGCGCTTTCGCCGACAGGCTCAAGCGTCCCGTTCGGTTCGGGCTGGGCGGGCTCGGCGCTCAGGTCGAGCGTTTCCCAGAGATTCTCTTCCGGGGTTACGGGCTCGACGATATCGTCCAGCGTCCAGGCCGGCTCTTGGGGCTGGGCCTCCTCGGATGCTTCCAGGCTCAAGCCGGCAGGTTCGGCCGGCAAGGTTGCCTCAGGCTCATCCAGCGACCAGGCGCCCAGATCGGCCACCGGCTCGGCAGCCGGCAGTTCGCTGTCGAGCTGCAGCGGCTCGAAGGCCGGCGCTTCGGCCTGGGGTTCGCCGAGACTCGATTCATCGAACGACGACAAGGCACTGAAATCGTCCACAGGGGCGACGGGCAGTTCTTCTACCGGTTCATCAAGTGCTTCCAGCGGGGCGCTCGGCGCCTCCTGCGGCGCCGGCTCGACGGCCAGGGCCGCGCTGGCAAGCACGTCGATTTCATCCAGCGGATTGTCCAGCGGTGCCGGAGCCGGCGGCTCGGCGGCATCGAGGATCGACGGACGCGGCTTGAGGGAGTAACCCAGGCTTTCCAGGCTCTCCTCGGCCACGTCGAGAATCAGGTCGCCCTGGCTACCCTGGTCCTCGGACAGGCGCTCGAGGTAGTACTCGACGCTGGTCATGGCGTCGGCCAGGGTGTCGAGGCTGTGCCAGTCCGGCACGGCCTGGCGCACCAGCAGTTGCTCCTGGATGTAGCGATTGCAGGATTCCAGCAGTTTCGCCGCACGTTCCTGGGAGATCATCGCCAGACCGCCGCGCACTTGCGTCAGCAGCTCCGGCACGCGGGCCAGGTGCTCGTGGTTCCACTGCGAGGCAATGAACTCGATGATCGCGTCCTTGGCCAGCTCCAGGCCATTGCGTGCTTCCTTGATCACCACCTGGTGGATCTGCTCGACATCGGTGGTCGGCAGGCGGCTTTCCTCGCTGCCCGGCGCTTCGCTCGGGCCGACCATGCCGGCCAGGGTCGCTTCGACGTAGAGCAGCGCGCCGGCCACGTCCATCAGGGTCGCATCGTCCGGCTTGCGCTGGCCGCGCGCCAGGGCGCCGACCACCTCGATCTGGTCGAGGATGACCTTGCGCGGCTGGCCGAAGCCCAGCACCGCGAGGGTATCGGCGATCTGCTTGAGCGGCGCCAGCAGGCTTTCCAGCTCGCCGATGGCGCTGCGGTCGCTGCGCACGAAGAGGTCGAGGCTGTCCTTGACCCGCACCAGCTCCTCGCACAGCGCGCCGACCACCGAGCGCATGGCGTCGCGGTCCGGGCCGGCCAGGCGGGCGCGTTCCTCGTCGACCACCGCCGCGCCGGGCAGGGCGTCGTCCAGGCGGTACTCATCCTTCACCGCGCGCACACGCGGCGACTGCTCGGAGGCCTTGGCCACGTAGAACAGCAGGTTCTTGATCAGCTCATCCGGCGCCGGCTGGTTCATCGCGTCGGCGCCCTGGTCGACCAGGCGCTTGAACTCGCGGTCCACCTGGCGCAGCAGGTTGCGCATGGAGGTGCCGTTGGCGATGCTGCCGTTGGCCAGGCCTTCGACGATGGCCGAGGCGATCACCCACAGGCGACCCAGCGGCGCGTCCTTGCACACGGACTCCAGGCGGGCGAAGACGCGCGCCATGTAGCCCAGGTTGGTCGGCAGGTCCTGATTACGGATAACGCCCACCAGGGCGACCTGGAGCATCTGCCGCAGCTTGCGCAGCAGCGCCGTGAACTCGGCGGTGCGCAGGCGCGCCAGGGCATCGCTCGACAGCGCAGCCGCCGTGCGGGAGAGGTCGGGGGAGAACAGGCTGGTTTCCGACAGCAGCTTCTCGCCGCGGGCGGTGCGCAGGTCGTTGAGCAGCGGCAGCACGACCATCGGCAGGTCGCGGCGGGCGCTCTGGATGCGGTCCAGGTACACCGGCAGCTGCAGGATGGCCTGCATCAGCACTTCCAGGGCCTCGCCCTGGCGGGTGACGCGCTGGTCGATCAATGCCTGGGTCAGGTGCTCCATTTCTTCGGCGAGCAATGCCGCGCCGTAGAACTCCACCATCTGCAGGGTGCCCCGCACCTGATGGATATAGGCCAGGCAAAAGCCCATCCGCGTCGGGTCCTGGGGATTCTCGACGTAGGATTCGAGCGCCTGTCGCGCCTGCTTGAGCGTTTCGGCAATCTCGCCTTTCACCCATTCCAGGGCGACATAATCGTGCCGATCACCCATAGCCACTCCACTCATGTGTCTGTGTCACCCCTTCCGGGTAAAGGCCAGAACGTGCTCGTCGGCGACCGGTTCGAGCAGCGGATGGTGCCAATCCACCACCTCGCCGACACCGACCACCAACAGTCCCCCCGGCGCCAGCCGCTCGGCCAGGCGATTGAGGATTTCCCGCCGCCGCCAGCGGCGGAAGTAGATCAGCAGGTTCTGGCAAAAGATCACATCCATGCCGGACATTGGCGCCTGGGCCAGTTCCAGCACATTCAGCCGGGCGCAGCAGACGCGCTCGGCCAGACTCGGTATCACCTGATAACGCCCGTCGGCCTGCACGCTGAAGAAGCGCTCGGTCAAGGCGGGGTCAAACTCATCCAGCTTGCGTGCCGCATACACCGCCGCGCGCGCCCGGCTCAGGGCGCTGAGGCTGATGTCGGTCCCGGTCACGCCGAACAACGGCGCGAGCCC
This sequence comes from Pseudomonas sp. B1-22, assembly GCF_050474425.1. Taxonomy (NCBI): domain Bacteria; kingdom Pseudomonadati; phylum Pseudomonadota; class Gammaproteobacteria; order Pseudomonadales; family Pseudomonadaceae; genus Pseudomonas; species Pseudomonas sp. B1-22. The sequence goes on from NZ_JBCHVH010000004.1 coordinate 197,193, forward strand.
TGCGGCCTCCATGGTCTGCATGGCGACCATGGCCAGGGAGTATGGCTCCTCGCCGCTGGAGCAGCCCACGCTCCACAAGGCCAGCGGCCGGTCCTGACCGACCTCTTCGACGCGCCGGCGCAGGTAGCGCCCGAGCAGGTCGAAGGAGGGCTTGTGGCGAAAGAAACGGGTTTCCTGAACGGTGAGGCGGTCCAGCAGGTTCGACCACTCCACCGCGCCGCGCGGGCCATCGGTGACCTGCCGGAAGTAGCTGCCGTAGTCGCTGATGCCCAGTTCGCGCATGCGTGCGCCCAGGCTGGTCTGCAGGAAGGCGCGGCGCTGTTCGTTGACGACAACGCCGGTACGGTCTTCCAACAGTGCCTGCCAGTCGCGGAATTCCGCGGCCGACATGTCGGCCAACGGCTGCAACGACCAGACGCCACTTGCCTGCATGTCGCGCCCCTCGCTCAAGACTGTCGTGCGCTACCCGGCAAAGAGCAGCGCACCTCCTCTGCTCAGGCCTGTTCCGCAAGGTCCGGCAGTTTGAAGCCGGATACGGAATTGCGCATTTCACTCGCCATCTTCGCCAGGTTACCAATGCTGCGCGCGGTGGCGGTGGTACCGGCGGAGGTCTGCGAGGTGATCTCCTGGATCACGTTCATGGTGTTGGAAATGTGGCCGGCGGAGGACGCCTGCTGACGGGCGGCGTTGGAAATGTTCTGGATCAGCGCCGCCAGGGTCTTGGATACCTTCTCGATCTCTTCCAGGGCCACACCGGCGTCCTGCGCCAGACGGGCACCGCGTACCACCTCGGAGGTGGTCTGCTCCATCGAGATCACCGCTTCGTTGGTGTCGGTCTGAATGGTCTTCACCAGCGCCTCGATCTGCTTGGTCGCCGCGGAGGAACGTTCCGCCAGGCGCTGTACTTCGTCCGCTACCACCGCGAAGCCACGGCCCGCGTCGCCCGCCATGGACGCCTGGATCGCGGCGTTCAGGGCGAGGATGTTGGTCTGGTCGGCAATGTCGTTGATGAGGCTTACGATGTCACCGATCTCCTGGGACGATTCACCGAGGCGCTTGATCCGCTTCGAGGTGTCCTGGATCTGCTCACGGATGTTGTCCATGCCGGTGATGGTGTTGTGCACCACTTCGTTGCCCTTGTTGGCGATGGCTACGGAACGTTCCGCTACCGCCGAGGACTCGGAGGCGTTCGCCGATACCTGGTCAATGGACACGGCCATTTCGTTGATCGCGGCGGAAGCGCCAGCGATTTCCTGGGCCTGGTGCTCGGAAGCCTCGGCCAGGTGCATGGCGGTGGCCTGGGTTTCCTGGGCGGCGGCGGCCACCTGCACGGCGGTCAAGTTGATGGTTTCCACCAGCTCGCGGAGCTGGTCGATGGAGTAGTTGATGGAGTCCGCGATCGCACCGGTGAAGTCCTCGGTCACGGTCGCGGCCACCGTCAGGTCACCGTCGGCGAGGTCGGCGATCTCGTCGAGCAGTCGCAGAATCGCCGCCTGGTTACGGTCGTTCTTCTCGGCGGTCTCGGCCAGCCGGCGGTTGGTCTCGCGCACCATCACCAGGCCGATGAGGATGATCGCGCCCAGCACGATCACACCCAGCATGGCGCTGGCGACCTTGTTGAACACGCGGCCCTCGGCCAGGTTCTCGAAGCCGGTGGCCAGGGTCGAGGCCTTCTCCAGCAGGGTCTGCGAACCGCCGAAGATGGTGTTGGCCGCTTCACGGACCTGGAACAGTTCCGGCGAGGTTTCGAGGATCTCGTCCACCGAGCCGGAGACGAATTCGAAGAGTTCGGAAATCTCGTTGAGACGATCCACCGCTTCGGCGTTGGTCACCTTGGAGATGCTCATCGCCGCGTTGCCTTCCTTCATGCCCTTGAGCACGCGACCGAACAGGCTGGCGTCGCGGCCGAAGCTGTCGGCGGCCTGGACGGAGTTCTCGTCACCGGCGAGCACCTTGTTCACCGAGCCGAGGATACGTTCGGCCAGCAGCGACTGGCGCTGGGCGACCGCGACCTGGTCGGCCGGGGCGCCGTTCTCCAGCAGGATGTCGACGACCTCTTCGTACTCCACCTGCAGCTGCGGGATGGTCTCGGCGAGGGTCGCGGCCACCTGGTGCAGGGACAGTACGGTCTGCTCGCTGGCCAGGATGGAGTCGGTGTTCTTGCGCAGGACGTCCCAGTCCTTCTGTACTTCCGCCATCTGCGGTTGCACGGAGGCCGGGCTCGGCGGCAGGCCGGTGGTTTCGTCACCCTTGACCAGGATGTTCCAGCGCTTCTCGAAGTCGTTGCGCGCTTCTTTCAGCAGCTTGAACGCCTCGCCCTTGCCCGCCGCCGCTTCGGTGGCGTTCTTGGCGATACGCTGGGACAGCACGCGCAGCTCACCGGCGTGGCCGATGTACTGCTTGTCATGGTCCGCCTGGGTGTTGAGGTAAGCGAAGTTGGCGAACAGCAAGACGATCGCCACGATCAGGACCACGAAGAGTCCGAGGATCAGCGAGCTGCTACGCGTGCCCGAAAAGAGACTGCCTGCCTTGATTTTTTTCATATACGGCCCCCGCCTGGACCCCCAACGCTTACGGTTTCCATGTCACAACAAGGGCTGGCGAACCAGCCCAACCGGTAAAATCTAGCTGGCGACTTCGAGGAACGCCGGGTGCTGCGCCAGCGCATGCGGGCTGAACACCAACCAGGGCTGTTCTCGATTGAAGACGCCATGAATAAAGGGTTGCAGGACCGCTTCGAGGGGCGGCAGCTGCTCGCTGAAGGTTTCCACCGGGAAGTGCTGCATGCCGAACACCTCATCGACGATGAGGCCGGCGAAGACTTCCTGGTGCTCCACCACCAGCACGCGCCGCTGTTTGCGCAGAGGCGACAGCTCCGCGCCGAGGAAGCCGCACAGGTCCATGATCGGCAACAGGCGACCGCGCACGTTGGCGACCCCCTTCACCCAGTCACGGACACCCGGCAGCTGTGTGTAGCGCGGCTCATGAAGAACCTCGCCGACCTCCCCCATGGGTGCCACGAACAGGCGCCCGGCCATGCGAAAGCCAATCCCGTTCCAGCTCTGCGCCACTTCGCGCTGCGCAGGCAGGCCCGCGGCCAGCAGACGACAGCGCTGATCGATCTGGACGAGAACCTCGAAAGGACTCTGGACTTCCGCCATGCCGGCCCTGGCCTTCTCTAATAATTATGTTCTTGAAGACTTCAGCGCATGCGGACCGGCTTCAGCCGGCCAGCACCGCATTGATGGTCTTGAGCAGCGTTTCTTCGTCCACCGGCTTGGTCAGGTAGTCGCGCGCGCCCTGGCGCTTGCCCCAGACCTTATCGGTCTCCTGATCCTTGGTGGTGACGATGATCACCGGAATACCGCTGGTTTCCGGGTCCTTGGACAGTTGACGGGTCGCCTGAAAACCGTTCAGGCCGGGCATGACGATGTCCATCAGGACGACGTCCGGCTTCTCCTGGCGGGCCAGGGCCACGCCGTCGGCGCCATTTTCGGCCTTCAGTACCTGATGCGAATGCTTTTCCAGCATCGCGGTCAGCTTGTACATCTCGGTCGGCGAGTCATCAACAATCAGAATTCGAGCCATTGGGGTCCCCATACGGAAAAGGCGTCACCGGCGCTGGGCCGGACTTCAGGAAGCTTGCTCCACCGGGGTAAAGTCAGGCACATGGGTCTTGATCGCACCCAGCAGCTCTTCCTTGCTGAAGGGCTTGGTGAGGTACTGGTCGGAACCGACGATGCGACCCTTGGCCTTGTCGAACAGGCCGTCCTTGGAGGACAGCATGATCACCGGGGTGGATTTGAAGGCACTGTTGTTCTTGATCAGGGCGCAGGTCTGATAACCATCCAGGCGGGGCATCATGATGTCGACGAAGATGATGCTGGGATGGGTATCGGCAATCTTGGCCAGAGCGTCGAAACCGTCGATGGCCGTAATGACATCGCAGCCGACTTTCTTCAGCAGGGTTTCGGCGGTGCGACGAATCGTCTTGGAGTCGTCGATCACCATCACTTTCAAACCGTCGGAATGCTGTTCCATGTTCGCCCTTACCGTCTCGGTGAGTCGTTTTTCCACTTTTTATTTCAGTGCGCGTGCGCCCTGCCACCGTCGGGCTGCGACCCAATCGTGGGAACCTTTTACCACAATCGTCAGAATCTTTACCACGCCCAGCAAATTCAGGCCATAAGACCCGGAACGCGCAGGCTTTTTCCTTGACCGAGCGCACATCCAGCGCCACCCTGAACGTCCTTTTTCAGCCTTTTCGACGGTGCTCCTCAGCACCTTCACCCGTCCTCAGGAGGACATCCCATGAGCGTACGCCTCGGGATCGTGATGGACCCCATCGCGCAGATCAATTTCAAGAAGGACAGCTCGCTGGCCATGCTTCTGGCAGCCCAGGCCCGTGGCTGGGAGCTGTTCTATATGGAACAGCAGGATCTTTACCAGAAGGAGAACGTGGCCCGTGGCCGCATGCGTCCCCTGAAGGTCTTCTACGATCCGGCCCACTGGTTCGAACTGGACGCCGAAGTCGACCAGCCCTTGTCGGAGCTGGATGTGATCCTGATGCGCAAGGACCCGCCCTTCGATAACGAATTCGTCTACTCCACCTACCTGCTGGAACAGGCCGAGACCGCCGGCACCCTGGTGGTCAACAAGCCGCAGAGCCTGCGCGACTGCAACGAGAAGTACTTCGCTACCCTCTTCCCGCAGTGCTCGCCGCCGACGGTGGTGAGCCGCCGGTCCGATATTCTGCGCGAGTTCGCCGCCGAGCATCGTGACATCATTCTCAAACCCCTGGACGGCATGGGCGGCTCGATGATCTTCCGCCACCGCGAAGGCGACCCGAATCTCTCGGTGATCCTCGAGACCCTGACCCGTCACGGCCAGGAGCAGGTGATGGCGCAGCGCTACCTGCCGGCCATCAAGGACGGCGACAAGCGCATCCTGATGATCGACGGCGAGCCGGTGGAATACTGCCTGGCGCGCATCCCGGCGCAGGGCGAGACCCGCGGCAACCTGGCCGCCGGCGGCCGTGGCGTGGCCCAGCCGCTGTCCGAGCGCGACCGCTGGATCGCCGCGCAGGTCGGCCCGGAACTGCGCAAACGCGGCCTGCTGTTCGTCGGCCTGGACGTGATCGGCGAGAACCTCACCGAGATCAACGTCACCAGCCCGACCTGCATCCGCGAGATCGACGCCGCCTACGACACCCGTATCGGTGAGAGGCTGATGGCAGTCATCGACGAAAAGCTCAAGGCGCGCAGTGCGTCATAGACTTTTATAAGCCCCGTGGGCAGACTTTCGCCCACTTTGGCCTAGTGACCCGCAATGAACGCTGCAACCCATTCCGACTTCCCCGTGTCCTCCGGCGTCCGCCCGGCGGACCGGCTGGGTTTCACCCTGTTCGTTGCGGCCATCGTGCACGTGGCCATCCTGCTCGGCGTGGGCTTCACCATGCCCATGCCCAGCATGCTGAGCAAAACCCTGGAAATCACCCTGGCCAGCTTCAAGAGCGAGAAAGCGCCCGAGAAGGCCGACTACCTCGCCCAGATGCACCAGCAGGGCAGCGGCACCCTGGAACACAAGGCTATCCCCAAGACCACCGAGCAGGCGCCGTTCCAGGACACCGAGGTGAAGAAGGTCGCGCCGCCGGCCACCCCGAAGCAGGCCAAGAGCCCGGAAGCGCCCAAGACCGCGGTCAGCACCCGCAGCCCGCGCCCGGACAAGGTCCAGGCCAAGCCGCAGACGCCCAAGGCGGAGACCGTCGCCAAGCCCGCGCCGCAGTTCGACTCCAGCCAGCTGTCCGCGCAGATTTCCAGCCTTGAAGCCGACCTCGCCCGCGAGCAGCAGGCCTACGCCAAGCGCCCGCGCATCCACCGCCTGAGCGCAGCCTCGACCATGCGCGACAAGGGTGCCTGGTATAAGGAAGAGTGGCGCAAGAAGATCGAGCGCATCGGCAACCTCAACTACCCCGACGAGGCCCGCCGCCAGCGCATCTACGGCAGCCTGCGCCTGCTGGTGTCGATCAACCGCGACGGCTCCCTCTATGAAGTGCAGGTGCTGGAATCCTCCGGCCAGCCCACCCTCGACCAGGCCGCCCAGCGCATCGTGCGCCTGGCCGCGCCGTTCGCGCCCTTCTCGGGCGACCTGAACGACATCGACCGCCTGGAAATCATCCGCACCTGGCGCTTCGAACGCGGCGACCGCCTGTCCAGCCGCTGAAGCTGTCGTGCCTGGCGGCACGCGGTGGCGCTTTCAAGGCTTGTCCCCTGACGCTCCAGGCCTGAAACTAGCTGGCATGAAAAGCACAGCCGCAAGTTCGCTCAAGCACCACTTCCTGATCGCCATGCCGCACATGGCGGACCCCAACTTTGCCCAGACCGTCACCTACATCGTCGAACACAACGAGCAGGGCGCCATGGGCCTGATCATCAACCGCCCCAGCGGCCTGAGCCTCTCCGACGTGCTCGAACAGCTGCGTCCGGACGAACTGCCGCCGGCACGCTGCCAGGGCATGGTCATCTACAACGGCGGCCCGGTGCAGACCGACCGCGGCTTCGTCCTGCACCCGGCCGGACGCAGCTACCAGGCCACCCTGGAGCTGGGCGAGCTGTCGCTGTCCACCTCCCAGGACGTGCTGTTCGCCATCGCCGATGGCAGCGGCCCGGCCCAGCACCTGATCACCCTCGGCTACGCCGGCTGGGATGCCGGCCAGCTGGAGGCGGAACTCACCGACAATTCCTGGCTGACCTGCCCCGCCGATCCGGCGGTGCTCTTCGAGGTTCCGGCCGAACAGCGCCTGTCCGCCGCCGCCGAGCGCCTGGGGGTCAACCTCAGCCTGCTCACCGCCCAGGCCGGGCACGCCTGATGTCGAGCAAACCCCTGCGCCTGCTGCTGGGCTTCGACTACGGCACCAAACAGATCGGCGTCGCTGTCGGCCAGGCCATCACCGGCCAGGCCCGCGAGCTCTGCGTGCTCAAGGCGCAGAACGGCGTGCCGGACTGGAACCGCGTGGAAGCCCTGATCAAGGAATGGCAACCCGATGCCATCGTCGTCGGCCTGCCGCTGAACATGGACGGCACCCCCAGCGACATGAGCGAGCGCGCCGAGAAGTTCGCCCGCCGCCTGCACGGGCGCTACAACCTGCCGGTGCACACCCACGACGAACGCCTGACCACCTACGCCGCCAAGGGCGAACGCCTGGCCCAGGGCCAGCGCGACGGCTACCGAGAGCGCCCGGTGGACGCCCTGGCCGCCGCCCTGCTGCTGGAGGGCTGGCTGGCCGAGCACGCCCCCGCTTGACCTGAGGCAGCGCCAAGAGAGCGAAAGCCACTATGCTTGCCGGACCAGTCCGCCCCGGAACGGTCCGCCCCGAAGGCCGCCCGCGCCGGGTGGCCTCGCCAACCGAACCGGAGACGTCATGACCCTGCCCAGCCCCGCCGAACTCCTCCCCCGCATGGCCACCGACCTGCGCAACTACCTGGCGCAGCGCGGCATCGACTCGCCGCGCTTCGTCGGCATCCATACCGGCGGCATCTGGGTCGCCCAGGCGCTGCTCAAGGAACTGGGCAGCGACGAAATCCTCGGCATCCTCGACGTTTCCTTCTACCGCGACGATTTCACCCGCAGCGGCCTGCACCCGCAGGTCCGTCCGTCGGAGCTGCCCTTCGAGATCGACGGCCAGCACCTGGTGCTGGTGGACGACGTGCTGATGAGCGGTCGCACCATCCGTGCCGCGCTCAACGAGCTGTTCGACTACGGCCGCCCGGCCAGCGTGACCCTGGTCTGCCTGGTCGACCTGAACAAGCGCGAACTGCCGATTCGTCCGGATGTGGTCGGCGAAACCCTGTCGCTCGCCCCCAACGAGCGGGTAAAATTGCGCGGTCCCGCACCACTCGTCCTCGAGCGTACGCTTCTCAGCTCCGCGCTGTAACTTCGCGTGCCCGGACCTCCACCCCCAACTTTCAGGGCCTGCCACATGCCGACCGACGCCAAGCGCCCGCTGCAGCTCAACGACCTGGGCCAGCTGCGCCACTTCCTCTCGCTCGACGGGTTGTCCCGCGAACTGCTGACTGAAATCCTCGATACCGCCGACTCCTTCCTCGAAGTCGGCGCCCGCGCGGTGAAGAAAGTCCCGCTGCTGCGCGGCAAGACCGTGTGCAACGTGTTCTTCGAGAACTCCACGCGCACCCGCACCACCTTCGAACTGGCCGCCCAGCGCCTGTCCGCCGACGTCATCTCGCTGAACGTGTCGACCTCCTCGACCAGCAAGGGCGAGACGCTCACCGACACCCTGCGCAACCTCGAGGCCATGGCCGCCGACATGTTCGTCGTGCGCCACAGCGACTCGGGCGCCGCGCACTTCATCGCCGAACACGTCAGCCCCAACGTCGCCGTGATCAACGGTGGCGACGGTCGCCACGGCCACCCGACCCAGGGCATGCTCGACATGCTCACCATCCGCCGCCACAAGGGCGATTTCGAGAAGCTCTCGGTGGCCATCGTCGGCGACATCCTGCACTCGCGCGTGGCCCGCTCCGACATGCTGGCGCTGAAGACCCTCGGCTGCCCGGACATCCGCGTCATCGCCCCGCGCACCCTGCTGCCGGTGGGTCTGGAAGAGCAGTACGGGGTGAAGGTCTACACCGACGCCAACGAAGGCCTGAAGGACGTCGACGTGGTGATCATGCTGCGCCTGCAGCGCGAGCGCATGGCCGGCGGCCTGCTGCCCAGCGAAGGCGAATTCTTCAAGCTCTACGGCCTGACCCAGAAACGCCTGAAGCTGGCCAAGCCCGACGCCATCGTCATGCACCCCGGCCCGATCAACCGCGGCGTGGAGATCGACTCCGCGGTGGCCGACGGTGAACAGTCGGTGATCCTCAACCAGGTCACCTACGGCATCGCCATCCGCATGGCCGTGCTGTCCATGGCCATGAGCGGCCAGAACGCCCAACGCCAGCTGGAACAGGAGGACGCGCAATGACCGTCAGTATTCGTGGCGCCCACCTGATCGACCCGGCCAGCGGCCTGGACAAGGTCTGCGACCTGCACATCGAGGCCGGCAAGATCGTCGCCATCGGCGAAGCGCCGGCCGGCTTCCACGCCGCCCAGGAAATCGACGCCGCCGGCCTGATCGCCGCGCCCGGCCTGGTGGACCTGAGCGTCGCCCTGCGCGAGCCGGGCTACAGCCGCAAGGGCAGCATCGAAAGCGAAACCCGCGCCGCCGCCGCCGGTGGCGTGACCAGCCTGTGCTTCCCCCCGCACACCCGGCCGGTGCTGGACACCTCCGCCGTCGCCGAGCTGATCCTCGACCGCGCCCGCGAAGCCGGCAACGCCAAGGTCTTCCCCATCGGCGCCCTGACCAAGGGGCTGGCCGGTGAACAGCTGTCCGAACTGGTCGCCCTGCGCGACGCCGGCTGCGTGGCCTTCACCAACGGCCTGGCGCCGATGGCGAGCAACCGCGTGCTGCTGCGCTCGCTGGAATACGCGGCGACCTTCGACCTGACCGTGATCTTCACCTCCCAGGACCACGACCTGGCCGAGGGCGGCCTCGCCCACGAAGGCCCGACCGCCAGCTTCCGTGGCCTGGCCGGCATCCCGGAAACAGCAGAGACCGTGGCCCTGGCCCGCAACCTGCTGCTGGTCGAGCAGTCCGGCGTACGCGCGCACTTCAGCCAGCTGACCAGCGCCCGTGGCGTCGAGCTGATCGCCCAGGCCCAGGCCCGCGGCCTGCCGGTCACCGCCGACGTGGCGCTGTACCAGCTGATCCTCACCGACGAGGCGCTGGCGGACTTCTCCAGCCTGTACCATGTGCAGCCGCCGCTGCGCTCGCGCAAGGACCGCGACGCCCTGCGCGAAGCGGTGAAGAGCGGCGTGATCCAGGCCATCGCCAGCCACCACCAGCCCCACGAGCAGGACGCGAAGAACGCCCCGTTCGCCGCCACCGACCCGGGCATCAGCAGCGTCGAACTGCTGTTGCCTCTGGCCATGACCCTGGTGCAGGACGGCCTGCTGGACCTGCCGACCCTGCTCGCGCGCCTCTCCAGCGGCCCCGCCGCCGCCCTGCGCCTGCCGGCCGGCAAACTGGCGGTCGGCGCGGCAGCGGACGTGGTGCTGTTCGAAGCCGACGGCCAGACCCTGGCGGGCGAAACCTGGCACTCCCGTGGCCAGAACTGCCCGTTCCTCGGCCACTGCCTGCCGGGCGTGGTGCGCTGCACCCTGGTGGACGGGCATATCGTCCACGCGGTGTAACGTTGCGCCACCCATGAAAAAGCCCGCCGATTGGCGGGCTTTTTCATGGGGCCCGTGTAGGAGCGCGCCATGCGCGCGATCGCGGGCATGGCCCGCTCCTACGGGGTGCACCGGCGCCAACCGGCGGGCGTAGGAGCAGACCTTGTCCGCGAAACCCTTCGCGGCGGGCACCCCGCCTTTCGAGATACAGCAGCGGCCTGCGCCAGCTCCCTCCTGAACACTCCGAGGTGTCGGCAAGACTTCGCGGACAAGGTCCGCTCCTACAAAGTGCTCCGGCGTGCGGTGGGAATCCGCACACAGAGGCTGCTCTTGTAGGAGCGAGCTTGCTCGCGAACCGCACACCTCTGGAGTTGAGATGTTCGCGAGCAAGCTCGCTCCTACAAAAAGCAGCTCGGAGAACGTATTCAGATCATCGCCAAAGCCTTGGCCAGATCGGCGCGCAGGTCTTCCACGTCCTCCACCCCCACCGACAGGCGAATCAGCGAATCGCCGATGCCCAGCGCCGCGCGGTTTTCCGGCGGGATGCTGGCGTGGGTCATGATCGCCGGGTGCTCGATCAGGCTTTCCACGCCGCCCAGGCTTTCCGCCAGGGCAAACAACCGGACGTTCTCCAGGAAGCGCTTGGAGCCGGCCAGGTCGGTATTCAGGTCCAGCGAGATCATCCCGCCGAAGCCCTTCATCTGCTTGCGCGCCAGTTCGTGCTGCGGGTGCGAGGCCAGGCCGGGGTAGTAGACGCGCTTCACCTGCGGCTGCTGCTCCAGCCACTTGGCCAGCTCCAGCGCATTGGCGCAGTGCCGCTCCATGCGCAGCGCCAGGGTCTTCACCCCGCGCAGGGTGAGGAAGGCGTCGAACGGGCCGGCGATGGCGCCCACCGAGTTCTGCAGGAAGCCCAGGCGCTCGGCGAGGTCGGGGTTGTCGCCGACGATGGCGATGCCGCCGATGACGTCGGAGTGGCCATTGAGGTACTTGGTGGTGGAGTGCACAACGATGTCGAAGCCCAGGTCCAGCGGGCGCTGCACGTAGGGGCTGGCAAAGGTGTTGTCGGCCACGCAGAGGATGCCGCGCTCGCGGCAGGTGCGGGCGATGGCGGCAAGGTCGGTCAGGCGCAGCAGCGGGTTGCTCGGGGTTTCCACCCAGACCATTCGGGTCTTGTCGGTAATCGCCGCTTCCAGCGCGCCGGGCTGGGCCAGATCGGCGAAGTGGAAGTCATGCCCGGCGCTGCGTCGACGCACCCGCTCGAACAGCCGGAAAGTGCCGCCATAGAGGTCGTTGCCGGAAACGATGTGCGAGCCGGCGTCGAGCAGCTCCAGTACCGCCGAGATGGCCGCCAGCCCCGAAGCGAAGGCGAAGGCCTTGCTGCCGCCTTCCAGATCCGCCACGCAGCGCTCCAGCGCCCAGCGCGTGGGGTTGTGCGAGCGCCCGTAATCCAGGCCCTTGTGCACGCCAGGGCTGTCCTGGCGGTAGGTGGAGTTGGCATAGATCGGCGGCATGATCGCCCCGGTGGACGGGTCCGGCTCCTGCCCGGCGTGGATCACACGGGTGGCAAAACCGAGGCGGTCGTCGTGCTGGCTCATGCGAGGGTCCTCCGCAAATGGTTGAGCAGGTCGAATCTGGTAATCAGGCCGTGGAAGCCCGAGGCGTCGGCGACAATGGCGACCAGACCGCGCGCCAGCACGGCTTCGAGCTCCTTGAGGCTCGCGCCCGGTGCGAGGGTCTCCGGAGCCGTGCTCATGGCGCTGGCAACGTCGCTGCGAAAATGTTCGGGGTCGTCATGCACGCCCAGCAGGATATCGGACTCGTCGATGACGCCGACCAGCCGCTGGCCATCGAGCACGGGGAGCTGGGAGATGTCCGCCAGGCGCATGCGCTGGAAGGCGGTGAGCAACGTGTCGCCGGGGCCGACGCTGACCACGCGGCCCTCCTCGAAGCGCCGCGCGACGATGTCGCGCAGGTCGCCGTAGCGCTTGCGCTGCAGCAGGCCCTGGTCGGTCATCCACTGATCGTTGTAGATCTTTGACAGGTAGCGCGTGCCGGTGTCGCAGACCAGGCTGACCACTCGCTTGGGTTCGGTCTGCTCGCGGCAGAAGCGCAGCGCGGCGGCCAGCAGGGTACCGGTGGAAGAACCGGCCGCGATGCCTTCGTTGCGCAGCAGTTCGCGGGCGGTGGCGAAGCTTTCCTCGTCGCTGATCGAATAGGCGTGGCGCACGCTGGAAAGGTCGGCGATCGAGGGCACGAAGTCCTCGCCAATGCCTTCCACCGCCCAGGAGCCGGGCGTGCCGATGGCGCCGGAGCGCGAGTACTCGGCCATGATCGAGCCCACCGGGTCGGCCAGGACCATTTCCAGCTTCGGCTGGACCTTCTGGAAGAAGCGCGTGAGGCCGGTCAGGGTGCCGGCGGAGCCGACGCCGACCACCACGGCGTCCAGGTCATGGCCGGTCTGCGCCCAGATTTCCGGGCCGGTGCCGGTTTCGTGGGCCAGCGGGTTGGCGGGGTTGTTGAACTGGTCGGCGAAGAAGGCATCGGGCAGCTCCTTGGCCAGCCGCGCGGCGACGTCCTGGTAGTACTCGGGGTGGCCCTTGCCGACATCGGAACGGGTGATGTGCACCTCGGCGCCCATGGCGCGCAGGTGCAGGACCTTCTCGGTGGACATCTTGTCCGGCACCACCAGCACCACCCGGTAGCCCTTGGCCCGGCCCACCAGCGCCAGGCCAAGGCCGGTGTTGCCGGCAGTGGCTTCGACGATCACGCCGCCGGGCTTGAGCCGGCCGTCGCGCTCGGCCGCCTCGATCATGGCGACGCCGATGCGGTCCTTGATGGAGCCGCCGGGATTCTGCGATTCGAGCTTGAGGAACAGGGTGCAGGGTCCGGTATCGAAGCGCGTCACGCGGACCATGGGGGTATTGCCGATCAGGTCGAGTACGGCTGGGCGGGATTCGTTGCTCATGGCAGCCACTCCTTCTGCGGCGTGCCGGGGATCGCCCGGTGCGCCTGCTACTGTCCTCCTGACCTTAGGCGGCGGGCACAGCTCGCGCCAGGCGGCGCGACGAAAGAAAGAGGGTGGGACGTGCGTAGGAGCGGACTTCGTCCGCGATGTGCAACCGGCCAGCACGGAGCCGCCGGAAATCGATCGCGGACGGAGTCCGCTCCTACGGGGAGTGAGCGGGTATCAGATCCGCTGCGGCCCGTTGCGCTCGGAAATCTGGCTGTTCAGCGTCCAGAAGTCATAGAGCACGCCGATGAAGAACAGCCCACCGGTGAACAGGTAGAGGATGCCGGTGAGCCACTTGCCCATGTACATGCGGTGCACGCCGAACACGCCGAGGAAGGTCAGCAGGATCCAGGCGACGTTGTAGTCCACGCCGCCGGCGCGATAGCGCCGGTCCGCCGCATCGTCCATGGAGGGGATGAGGAACAGGTCGATGATCCAGCCGATGAAGAACAGGCCGAGGGTGAAGAACCAGATCGTGCCGGTGATCGGCCGGCCATAGTAGAAGCGGTGCGAGCCGGTGAAGCCGAAGATCCACAGCAGGTAGCCGATGACCTTGCTGTGGGTATCAGGGTTGGCAGACATGCCTTTCTCCCGTGTCATTGCGATGCACCCAGAATAAACGAAAAGCCCGCGCTAGGCGGGCTCCTCGGACGCTATCTGTTTGGAAAGCAGGATCAGCGTAAACGACGATTGGGATCGTCGTCGCTCATCTCCAGGGTGAGCCCCTGGGTCATGCTGGACAGGTGGTCGGCGTCGGTTTCCGAGCCCAGCTTGATCATCAGGCGCAGGTCGTTGGCCGAGTCGGCGTAGGCCAGCGCGTCTTCGTAGGTGATCTCGCCCTGGCTGTAGAGCTGGTACAGCGCCTGGTCGAAGGTCTGCATGCCCTGCTCGGTGGAGCGCTTCATCAGCGGCTTGAGCTCGTGCACCTCGCCCTTGCGGATCAGATCGGCGGCCAGCGGGGTGTTCAGCAGCACTTCGATCACCGCGCGACGGCCCTTGCCGTCCGGGGTCGGCACCAGTTGCTGGGCGACGATGGCCTTGAGGTTCAGCGACAGGTCCATCCACACCTGGTCATGCCGGTCGGCCGGGAAGAAGTGAATGATCCGGTCCAGCGCCTGGTTGGCGTTGTTGGCGTGCAGGGTCGCCAGGCACAGGTGGCCGGTTTCGGCGAAGGCCACGGCGTGGTCCATGGTCTCGCGCGAGCGCACCTCGCCGATCATGATCACGTCCGGCGCCTGGCGCAGGGTGTTCTTCAGGGCCACTTCGAAGGAGTCGGTATCCAGGCCCACCTCGCGCTGGGTGACGATGCAGCCCTGGTGCTGGTGGATGAATTCGATCGGGTCTTCGATGGAGATGATATGGCCGGTGGAGTTCTTGTTGCGGTAGCCGATCATCGCCGCCAGCGAGGTGGACTTACCGGTACCGGTGGCACCGACGAAGATCACCAGGCCGCGCTTGGTCATCGCCAGCTTCTTGAGGACTTCCGGCAGCTTGAGGTCTTCGAAGGTCGGGATGTTGGTCTCGATGCGGCGCAGCACCATGCCCACCAGGTTGCGCTGGTAGAAGGCGCTGACGCGGAAGCGGCCGACGCCACGGGCGCTGATGGCGAAGTTGCACTCGTGGTTCTCGGCGAACTCGCGGCGCTGCTGCTCGTTCATTACCGACAGCACGGTCTCGCGGGTCTGCTCCGGCGACAGCGCGGTCTTGGTCACCGGCAGCACCTTGCCGTTGACCTTCATCGAAGGCGGCACGCCCGCCGTGATGAACAGGTCGGAGGCACCCTTTTCCACCATGAGGCGCAACAGCTTCTCGAATTCCATGATCTTTCTCGCCAGGTTCACGCTGAGTACGACAGGGCTGTCGGATCACGAAGCGGGTGCGTGTGGCGCGCTCCGTGCGCCGGGCCGGGATGCGGCCCGGTGGAGTTAGAAGTTCTCTGGAATCTTGGCTTTTTCCTTCGCCGCCTCGCGGGTCACCAGGCCCTTGGCGACCAATCCCTTCAGGCACATATCCAGGGTCTGCATGCCGATCGCGCCGCCGGTCTGGATCGCCGAATACATCTGCGCGACCTTGTCCTCGCGGATAAGGTTACGGATGGCCGGGGTGCCGATCATGATCTCGTGGGCCGCGACACGGCCGCCGCCGATCTTCTTCAGCAGGGTCTGGGAAATCACCGACTGCAGGGATTCGGAGAGCATGGAGCGAACCATGGACTTTTCCTCAGCGGGGAATACGTCGACGATACGGTCGATGGTCTTGGCCGCGGAGGTGGTGTGCAGGGTGCCGAACACCAGGTGGCCGGTTTCCGCGGCGGTCAGCGCCAGGCGGATGGTCTCCAGGTCGCGCATCTCGCCCACCAGGATGATGTCCGGGTCCTCACGCAGGGCCGAGCGCAGCGCCTCGTTGAAGCCGAGGGTGTCGCGGTGCACCTCGCGCTGGTTGACCAGGCACTTCTTCGACTCGTGGACGAATTCGATCGGGTCTTCGACGGTGAGGATGTGGCTGTACTTGGTGTTGTTCAGGTAATCGAGCATCGCCGCCAGCGAGGTGGACTTGCCCGAACCGGTCGGGCCGGTCACCAGCACCAGGCCGCGCGGCACGTCCGAAATACGCTTGAACACTTCTCCCATGCCCAGGTCCTCCATCGTGAGTACCTTGGAGGGAATGGTCCGGAACACGGCGCCGGCGCCACGGTTCTGGTTGAAGGCGTTGACACGGAAACGGGCGACCCCGGGGACTTCGAAGGAGAAGTCGGTCTCCAGGAATTCTTCGTAATCCTTGCGCTGCTTGTCGTTCATGATGTCGTAGATCAGCGCATGGACCTGCTTGTGCTCCAGAGGCGGCAGGTTGATCCGGCGAACATCGCCGTCGACGCGGATCATCGGCGGCAGACCGGCCGAGAGGTGCAGGTCCGAAGCGCCCTGCTTGGCGCTGAAGGCGAGCAACTCGGTAATATCCATGGGACTCCCCAATCAAGAGCAAGCAGGTAGAATGCCGCAGAACTCGCAGCAGCCGGGCGGAAAAGCGACGGTAATGTCCACGATAGCAGAGAATATTGCAAAGGTTCGCGCACGCATCCGTGAGGCGGCGCAAGCTTGCGGGCGCGACCCGGAGACGGTGCGCCTGCTGGCGGTCAGCAAGACCAAACCGGCGGCCGATATTCGCGAAGCCTTCGCCTGCGGATTGGCCGATTTCGGCGAGAACTACCTGCAGGAAGCGCTGGCCAAGCAGACGGAACTGGCCGACCTGGCGCTGACCTGGCATTTCATCGGCCCGATCCAGTCCAACAAGACCCGGCCGATCGCCGAGCATTTCCACTGGGTGCACTCGGTGGACCGCCTGAAGATCGCCCAGCGCCTGTCCGAACAGCGCCCGGCGCACCTGCCGCCACTGAACGTGCTGCTGCAGGTGAACGTCAGTGGCGAGGACAGCAAGTCCGGCTGCTCCCCCGAGGAGCTGCCCGCCCTCGCCCAGGCGGTGGCGCAGTTGCCCAACCTGACGCTGCGCGGCCTGATGGCGATTCCCGAACCCACTGACGATGTTGCCGCACAGCACGCCGCATTCGCCCGCCTGCGCGAGGCAATGCACGCCCTGAACCTCGGCCTGGACAGCCTGTCCATGGGCATGAGCCACGATCTCGAAGCCGCCATCGACGAAGGCGCCACCTGGGTGCGGATCGGTACCGCCCTGTTCGGCGCCCGCGACTACGGCGCTTCCCACTGAATAAAGGAAGAGACTCCATGAGCAGCACCCGCATTGCCTTCATCGGCGCCGGCAACATGGCCGCCAGTCTCATCGGTGGCCTGCGCGCCAAGGGCGTCGAAGCCAGCCACATCCGCGCCAGCGATCCGGGCGCCGAGCAACGCGCGAAGATCGCCGCCGAGCACGGCATCGAGGTCGTTGCCGACAACGCCAGCGCCGTGGCCGGCGCCGACGTGGTGGTCCTGGCGGTCAAGCCGCAGGTCATGAAGGACGTCTGCCAGGCCCTGGCCCCGGCGCTTTCGGGCAACGCCCTGATCGTCTCCATCGCCGCCGGCATCCCCTGCGCCAGCCTCGAGCGCTGGCTGGGTGCGGTGAACGGCCAGGCGCGCGCCATCGTCCGCTGCATGCCCAACACCCCGGCCCTGGTCGGCCTGGGCGCCAGCGGCCTGTACGCCAACGCCCGCGTCAGCAGCGCCCAGCGCGAGCAGGCCGAAAAGTTGCTGAGCGCGGTCGGCATCGCCCTGTGGCTGGACGCCGAGAAGCAGATCGACGCGGTCACCGCCGTTTCCGGCAGCGGCCCCGCCTACTTCTTCCTTCTCATGGAAGCCATGACCGCCGCCGGCGAGAAGCTCGGCCTGTCCCGCGAGGTCGCCGGCCAGCTGGCCCGCCAGACCGCCCTGGGCGCCGCGCAGATGGCGACCACCAGCAATGTCGACCCGGCCGAACTGCGCCGCCGCGTGACCTCGCCCAACGGCACCACCGAAGCCGCCATCAAGACTTTCCAGGCCAACGGTTTCGAAGCGCTGGTAGAGAAGGCGGTAGGCGCCGCCGACCACCGCTCCGCCGAGCTGGCCGAACAACTGGGTCAATGACAAGGAGCCCTCAATGACCGGTCTTTCCACCGCTGCCATCTACGTCATCCAGACCCTGGGCAGCCTGTACCTGCTGATCGTCCTGCTGCGCTTCATCCTGCAACTGGTGCGCGCCGACTTCTACAACCCGCTCAGCCAGTTCATCGTGCGCGCCACCAAGCCGCTGCTGAACCCGCTGCGACGCGTGATCCCCGGCTTCGGCGGCGTCGACTTCGCCTCGCTGGTGCTGGCCATCCTGGTCCAACTGGTGCTGATGATCGTCACCCTGACCCTGATGGGCTACGGCGTGGGCGGCTACATCCTGCAACTGCTGGTGTGGTCGGTGATCGCGGTGACCTCGCTGTTCCTCAAGGTGTTCTTCTTCGCCCTGATCATCAGCGTGATCCTCTCCTGGGTCGCTCCGGGCAGCTACAACCCCGGCGCCCAGTTGGTGAACCAGATCTGCGAGCCCTTCCTGGCGCCGTTCCGCAAGCTGCTGCCGAACCTCGGCGGCCTGGATATTTCGCCGATCTTCGCCTTCATTGCGCTGAAACTGATCGACATGCTGGTGATCGGCAACCTCGCCGCCATGACCGGGATGCCGCAGATCCTCAGCCCCTTCATGTAATCGGCATGCCGTTCTATCACTGGGACGGCGAGGACCTGATCCTCGACTGCCACCTGCAACCCAAGGCGAGCCGTGACGAGTTCGCCGGGTTGCACGGTGAGCGCCTGAAAATCCGCCTCACCGCGCCGCCGGTGGAGGGCAAGGCCAACGCCCACCTGCTGGCGTTCCTCGGCAAGGCCTTCGGCGTTCCCAAGAGCCAGGTGCAACTGGTCAGCGGCGAGCTGAACCGGCAGAAGCGCGTGCGCATTCCAAAGCCGGCGAAACTGCCGGAAGAATTGGGGATTACCGCTCGGTAGCCTTGGCCGACCTTACGTTCGATATTGTGATGAAGGCCAATTGACGCTATTGCGCGTCATCGCATAATCCACGGTATTCATCCCCGCGCAGGACGCGCCAGCCCAAGGACCGCCTGATGAGCATGGAGCGTCTCAGTCAGCAGATCGATGCCTACGTTACCTGGAAGCGGGAACTGGTCCGGGAGATCACCCGTTATCGCAGTTTGCTGGAGCGTAGCCGGCTGAACACGCCGGAAATAGAAAGTCGCCTTGACCGCACCTTGCGCCTGCTGCGCGTGGACCACATCACCCTGGCCTTCGTCGGCGAGTATTCGCGCGGCAAGACCGAGCTGATCAACAGCCTGTTCTTCGCCGGCTACGGCCGGCGCATGCTGCCGTCCCAGGCCGGGCGTACCACCATGTGCCCCACCGAGCTGTTCTTCGACCCACGCTCGGAGCGACCCTACATCCGCCTGTTGCCGATCGAGACCCGCGTGGCCGACGCCAGCGTTGCGCAGTTCAAGCGCATCCCGCGGCACTGGGTGAACATTCCGCTGGACACCTCCGACCCGGCCAACATGGCCCTGGCCTTTGCTCAGGTCGCCAAGACCAAGCCGCTGCCGGTGGAACAGGCGATCCAGCTGGGCTTCCACCCAGACCTGCTGGAAGCCACCGACAAGCCCGGCATCGTGCTGGTGCCGGCCTGGCGCCACGCGCTGGTCAACTTCAACCACCCGCTGCTGCGCCAGGGCCTGCGCATTCTCGATACCCCCGGCCTGAACGCTCTGGGCAGCGAGCCCGAACTCACGCTGTCGATGCTGCCCGCCGCCCAGTCGATCCTCTTCCTGCTGGCCGTGGACACGGGCGTCACCGCCTCCGACATGGCGATCTGGCAGAACCACATCCGCCAGCTGGGCGAGGACAACCACACCACGCTCTACGCGGTGCTGAACAAGATCGACGTGCTGTGGGACGACCTGGCCGGCGAGAGCTTCGTGCAGAACGCCATCCGCCAGGTCCAGGACACCACCGCACGCCAGCTGGGCATCGCCCGCCATGACGTGCTGCCGCTGTCGGCCAAGCAGGCGCTGCTGGCCAAGGTCCGCGGCGACCGCGAACTGCTCGCCCGCAGCCAGCTGGAAGGCCTGGAGGACCTGCTCTGCGAGCGGATCGTCACGCAGAAGGAGCGCCTGCTCGAAGACGCCGTGGTCGGCCAGGTGCTGGCGCTGGTGAACAACACCCAGCACACCCTGCGCGTACGCCTGGAGAAGGTGAAGGAGCAGCACGCGCTGCTCGACAGCCAGCAGCATGACAGCGGCCAGCTGCTGTTCGAGCTGACCGCCAGGACCAAGGAAGATCACAGCCTGCATCACAAGCGCCTGCTCAACCTGAAGACCAACCAGCGCCTGCTGCGCCACCAGGGCGAGCAGCTGTGCGAAGCGGTGCGCGCCGAGCGCCTGGAACAGCACCTGAAGAAGGTCCATGAAAAGCTGCGCGGCAGCTGGACCACCGTGGGCATCAACCAGGCCATCCTGCAGTTTTTCCGCACCGTGCAGGGTGACCTCAATGGCCTGCACCACGAGGCGCAGGCGACCAACCGCATGGTCGAGGTCATCTACCACCGGCACAACCAGGAAAACCCGCTCAATGCCCTGCAGGCACCGCAGTTCCGGGTCGACCGCTACCTGCGCGAACTGGTCCAGCTGGAGGAAAAGGCCGACCGCTTCCGCCTGCACCTGAAGACCCTGCTCACCGAACAGCGCACCCTCACCCGGCGCTTCTTCGCCACCGTGGCCCAGGAAGTCATCGGCCTGCACCAGCGCCTGCGCGAAGAGGCCGAACAGTGGGCCTCCGATGCCCTGATGCCGCTGATGCAGTACAGCCTGGAGCACAAGCAGCTGCTGGAAACCCACATGCTGCGGCTGAAGTCTCTCGCCCAGGAAACCCAGCAGGCACGCCATCGCTCGCTGCTGCTGGGGCGCTATACCGATGAGCTGGAAAAGCAGCTCGCCGAGGCCTGCGACATCCACCGCCAGCTGCGTCGTCCCTCGCCGCTGCACCGCCAGGCCAAGGTCGTCACCCTCCCCGGCTCGCAACGCGCCTGAACCCCGCCCCGCAGCGCTTGCCGCTGGGGGCGGGGCTCTTTAGACTGGCTGTCCTTTTTTATCCTTGAGCTGGGTCGATGCCTA
Source organism: Pseudomonas sp. B1-22 (assembly GCF_050474425.1). NCBI lineage: Bacteria > Pseudomonadati > Pseudomonadota > Gammaproteobacteria > Pseudomonadales > Pseudomonadaceae > Pseudomonas > Pseudomonas sp. B1-22. The sequence continues at coordinate 218,078 of NZ_JBCHVH010000004.1, forward strand.
CAGTCTTCCCCGAAGATTCCGTCGGTCTGGTCTCCCCCCAGACACTGCAGTTCGACGAGCCGCTGCCCCTGGCCTGCGGCAAGACGCTGCCCGAATACCAGCTGGTGATCGAGACCTACGGCGAGCTGAACGCCACGGCGAGCAACGCCGTGCTGATCTGTCACGCGCTGTCCGGCCATCACCACGCCGCCGGCTACCACAGCATCGATGATCGCAAGCCGGGCTGGTGGGACAGCTGCATCGGCCCCGGCAAGCCCATCGACACCCGCAAGTTCTTCGTCGTTTCGCTGAACAACCTGGGCGGCTGCAACGGCTCCACCGGACCGACCCACCTCAATCCCGCCACCGGCAAGGCCTATGGCGCGGATTTCCCGGTGGTCACCGTGGAAGACTGGGTCCACAGCCAGGCGCGCCTGGCCGATCGTCTGGGCATCCAGCAGTGGGCGGCGGTGATCGGCGGCAGCCTGGGCGGCATGCAGGCCCTGCAATGGACCATCAGCTATCCCGAGCGCGTGCGCCACTGTCTGTGCATCGCCAGCGCCCCCAAGCTGTCGGCGCAGAACATCGCCTTCAACGAAGTGGCACGCCAGGCGATCCTCTCGGACCCCGAATTCTTCGGCGGCCACTTCCAGGAACATGACGTGATTCCCCGCCGCGGCCTGAGCCTGGCGCGGATGGTGGGGCACATCACCTACCTCTCCGATGACGCCATGGGCGCCAAGTTCGGCCGCGACCTGAAGTCGGAGAAGCTCAACTACGACCTGCACAGCGTCGAGTTCCAGGTGGAAAGCTATCTGCGTTACCAGGGCGAGGAATTCTCCACCCGCTTCGATGCCAACACCTACCTGCTGATGACCAAGGCGCTGGACTACTTCGATCCGGCCGCGGCCCACGGCGGCGACCTGGCGCGGACCCTCGCCGGGGTGAAGGCGGACTTCTGCCTGATGTCCTTCACCACCGACTGGCGCTTCTCCCCGGCGCGCTCGCGGGAGATCGTCGACGCCCTGCTGGCGGCGAAGAAGAACGTCAGCTATCTGGAAATCGATGCGCCGCAAGGCCACGACGCCTTCCTGATACCGATTCCACGCTACCTGCAAGCCTTTGGCGGTTACATGAACCGCATCAGCGTATAAGAAGGAACAGCATGCGCGCCGACCTGGACATCATCCAAGACTGGATCCCCGCCGGCAGCCGGGTACTCGACCTGGGCTGCGGCGACGGCGAACTGCTCGCCTGGCTGCGCGACCACAAGCAGGTCAGCGGCTACGGCCTGGAGATCGACGCCGAAAAGATCGCCAAATGCATCGAACGCGGCGTCAACGTCATCGAGCAGGACCTCGACAAGGGCCTGGGCAACTTCGCCAGCAACAGCTTCGACGTGGTGGTGATGACCCAGTCGCTGCAGGCCCTGCGCTACCCGGACAAGGTGCTCGCGGAAATGCTGCGGGTCGGCAAGACCTGCATCATCACCTTCCCCAACTTCGGCCACTGGCGCTGCCGCTGGTACCTCGCGCGCAACGGTCGCATGCCGGTGTCGGACTTCCTTCCGTACACTTGGTACAACACGCCGAACATCCACTTCTGCACCTTCCGCGACTTCGAGGCCCTGTGCCGGCAGTTGCAGGTGAAGGTTCTCGACCATCTGGCGGTGGACCGCGAGCACCAGCATGGCTGGGCCTCGCGAATCTGGCCTAATCTGTTGGGTGAGATCGGTATCTATCGGGTCAGTGGCCCTGGCGTGCAGGACCATCGCATCGCCATCTGATCGACCCCAGGAGAACTAACATGCGCCGCCTGCTTACCTTCATTGCCTGCCTGGTCCTCGCCCTGCCTGCCTTCGCCGAACAGGTGAAGCGCCTGGGCGACCTGCAAGTGCATTACAGCGTGTTCAACTCCAGCTTCCTCCAGCCCAAGGTCGCACAGGCCGTGGGCGTGGTACGCAGCAAAGCCCAGGGCGTGGTCAACATCGTGCCGCTGGACGCCAGCGGCAAGCCGGCCAACGCCACCGTCGCAGGTTCCGCGAAGAACCTGATGGGCCAGGAAATCCCCCTGACCTTCAAGCGCGTGGTCGAGGAAGGCGCCGTCTACAACCTGGCGCAATTCCCCATCGAAGGCCGCGAAACCCTGACCTTCACCATCCAGGTCCAGTCCGGAGGCGGAGCGCCGCAAAGCTTCGACTTCATGCAGGAAATCTTCCCCGACGAATGATCAAGCTCGAACAACTGGTGCTGGCCAGTCACAACGCCGGCAAACTCAAGGAACTCCAGGCCATGCTCGGCGCCCACGTGAAGGTGCGCTCGATCGGCGAGTTCAGCGATGTGGAGCCGGAGGAAACCGGCCTGTCCTTCGTCGAGAACGCCATCCTCAAGGCCCGTAACGCCGCGCGTATCTCCGGCCTGCCGGCGCTGGCCGACGACTCGGGCCTGGCGGTGGACTTCCTCGGCGGCGCACCGGGCATCTATTCCGCGCGCTACGCCGACGGCAAGGGCGATGCGGCGAACAACGCCAAGCTGCTGGACGCCCTGAAGGACGTGCCGGACGAACAGCGCGGCGCCCAGTTCGTCAGCGTGCTGGCCCTGGTCCGCCATGCCGACGACCCGCTGCCGATCCTCTGCGAAGGCCTCTGGCACGGCAGCATCCTGCGCGAGGCCCGCGGTGAGCATGGCTTCGGCTACGACCCGCTGTTCTGGGTGCCGGAAGCCGGGTGCTCCAGCGCCGAACTGCCGCCCGAGCAGAAGAACCAGCTCAGCCACCGCGCCCGCGCGATGGCCCTGCTGAAGCAGCGGCTGGGGCTCTGATTGGGACGGCGCCTCCTGTTCAGCGAAAAGAAACTTCGCGGAGTGAAGCGCCGACTGCGCGCCCTTAAGAAGTGGGCTGATAGCTTTCAGAACTGTTTCCCTACCGACGTACCACTGACCGAGCGTTATTGGAACTGGAAGATTCCGGTCCAGATCAGCCTTGTCCAAGGCCGCTACACGACGCCGGAAATCCAGGCGCAGTGCGCGCAATTTCTGATAGATGCCTGCCAGCACTTGATGCAGAGCAAACCCGAATTCGCCAAGGATTGGCGGGTAACCGCTGTGATATGCCTGCCGGACTTCTTCACCAGCGAAGTCTGCATCTACAAGGACGAAGGCTACTTCGCGAGTCACACGCGAGAAGCGGAAGGCCCAGCTGGCAAAAGCCGCCATCTGACATCCAGCCTCGCTGAAGAATGGCAGCTTCGGCTGGACCCAGGCAGTTCCGAGCTTGGCGTCCATATCGATTGCGCCGACCCTGACCAGCCTGACGGACGCTTCATCTGCCAACGCTGGTACTTTGGCGAAGTTATGCCACGATAGTCCCCCCAACGACTCAAGCCTGTCACTGTGCCCAACGATTCTGCCTTTCAGCTCCCCCCACTGTCTGCATACGTGCACATCCCCTGGTGCGTGCGCAAATGCCCCTATTGCGACTTCAACTCCCACGCCGCCGGGCCGGAGCTGCCGGAAGACGCCTACGTCGAGGCGCTGCTGGCTGACCTGGCCGCCGACGGCGCGCATGTCCACGGCCGCAAGCTGACCTCGATCTTCTTCGGCGGCGGCACCCCCAGCCTGTTCTCGGCCAACGCATTGGGCCGCATCCTCGAAGGCCTGGAGCGCCAGGTCGGTTTCGAGCGCGATATCGAAATCACCCTGGAAGCCAACCCCGGCACCTTCGAGCAGGCCAAGTTCGCCGATTACCGCGAGCTCGGCATCAACCGCCTGTCCATCGGCGTGCAGAGCTTCCAGGCCGCCAAGCTCAAGGCGCTCGGCCGCATCCACGACGGCGACGAAGCCGTGCGTGCCGCCGACATGGCCCGCCGCGCCGGCTTCGACAACTTCAACCTGGACCTGATGCACGGCCTGCCGGAGCAGAGCGTCGCCGACGCACTCTCCGACCTGGAGCAAGCCATCGCCCTGGCGCCAACGCACCTGTCCTGGTACCAACTGACCATGGAGCCCAACACGGTGTTCTGGAGCCAGCCGCCGGAGCTGCCCGAGGACGACCAGCTGTGGGAAATCCAGGAAGCCGGGCAAGCCCTGCTCGCGCAAGCGGGCTACCTGCAGTACGAAACCTCCGCCTACGCCCGTGACGGCAAGCGCGCGCGGCACAACCTGAACTACTGGACCTTCGGCGACTTCCTCGGCATCGGTGCCGGCGCCCACGCCAAGCTGAGCACGCCGGAAGGCCGTATCCTGCGCACCTGGAAGACCCGTCTGCCGAAGGACTACCTGAACCCGGAAAAACCCTTCCAGGCCGGCGAGCGCGACCTGGAAGCGGACGACCTGCCCTTCGAGTTCATGATGAACGCCCTGCGCCTGACCGATGGCGTCCCCGCGGCGACCTTCACCGAGCGCACCGGCCTGCCGCTGGCCGCCATCGACGAAGCCTGCCGGCAAGCACGCAGGGACGGCCTGCTGGTCGACGACCCGCAGCGCCTGGCGCCCACCGAGCGCGGCCAGTTGTTCCTCAACGACCTGCTGCAGCGCTTCCTTCCCTGAGAACCGACGGGCGACGCTGCCGGCGCCGCCCGTGTACACTCCCCGGCGACTCTCGATCCCAAGGAGCCCCAATGGACTTCGCGCTCGACCTGATTGCCAACGTCTCCCGCTGGTGCCGCGGCCACCTGTCCGACATCGCCCTGGCGATCATGGCCACCGTGCTGGTGCTGTTCGGCCCGGCGATCAACGCCTGGATACAGCAACGCATCGGCAGCCTGAACTTCGTCTTCCGCACCCTGCTGTTCGTGCTGATCTGCGCCGTGGGCTACGGCCTGGCGATGGTATTCGTCACCCCGTGGCTGGCCAAGGGGCTGGGCTACTTCAACAACTACACCCTGGCGCCGATCCTGCTGCTAGTGTTCTTCGTGATTGGCATGATCGCCGACCGCAGCTGACCTGCGTGCCTCCGGCGGTCAGCCACCACCACCGGAGGAACCATGAAGCCGATCAAGCACCTCTACCTGCACTTCGTCGACGGACAGCGCCTGGCGCTGCGCTTCCCGCAACAGAGTGAAGACCCTGCCGAAGTGGCTCGCGGCATTCGCAAGCAGATGGAGTCGCCCGCGATTGCCATCGAAGTGGACGGCGACCTGCTGATCATTCCCCGCACCAGCATCAAGTACCTGCAGATCAGCCCGGCGCCGATGCGCATGCCGGAGACTACGGTGCTGGGGGCGGAGTTGATCGAGTAACGCGCGGCGGATCGGCCGTCCTTCGGACGGCATCGCGGACAGAGTCCGCTCCTACGGGGCAGTGCTTTTCGTAGGAGCGAGCTTGCTCGCGAACCGCCGGATAGCACATTCGCGAGCACAGGCTCCTCCACCCACACCGTCCAGATGCACAAAGGCCGCCCCGCGGCGGCCTTCGTTTGTCTCAGTTCCCCTCGCGGCGCAGCGCCTGCGGCGTGAAGTCGCGCGGCCCCAGCGAGGCGTTGAAGTCGTACATCGGCTCGTTGTTGTCCAGGCCGTCGACGAAGTAGCGCGCGCCCTCCAGGTCGTACAGCGCTTCCAGGGTGCTCAGCACCATGGGCACGTCGTAGTAGTTGATCGGGTGCACTTCCTGGGCACGGATCAGCTTGCCGTCCTGGTTGTAGATGTCGCTGGCGAGGATCTGCCAGCTGTCTTCATCCAGGTAGAAACGGCGCTTGGCGAACGGATGGCTCATGCCCTTGCGCAGGGTCGCCTCGACCACCCAGACGCGGTGCGGCTCGTAGCGCAGCAGTTCGGGATTGAGGGTCTTGGTGCGCAGGATGTCGGCGTAGGGAATGCCCTTCTGGTGCACCGCGTAGCTGTTGTAGGGCACCAGCATCTCGCGCTTGCCCAGCAGCTGCCACTCGTAATGGTCCGGTGCACCGTTGTAGACGTCCACAGTGTCGGCGGTAGCCAGGCCATTGGTGTCCGGCTGCAGGCTGTCGTAGGCCAGGCTAGGCAGACGGCGCACGCGGCGCTCGCCACGACTGAAGCGCCAGGCCTTGCGGATCGACAGCACCTGGTCGAGGGTTTCCTGCACCACCAGCGCGGAGCCGGCCAGCTTGGCCGGGGCGACCACCTCGTACTTGTAGTAGAACAGGGTGTTGTTCAGGTCCTGCGGAGTCATGCCCTCGCGGCCATAGTTGAAGTACACGTAGCGGTCGAGCTTGAGCAGGTTGTAGCTGCCGTTGGCAAGCACGGCGGCCTGGTTGGTGACCATGTGAATCTGCTCGCCGCGGTAACGCATGATGTGGTTCCAGATCGCCTCCAGGCCGTTCTTCGGAATCGGGAACGGCACACCGGCGGCGGCGCCCTGCACGCCGTTACCGTCGGCGATCAGCTCGGCATTCTCGGCATTGAAGCGGGTGGCGTCGTAGATGCGCTGGGGCAGCGCGGCGCTGCGGCGGCTGGGGAACACGCGCAGGTAGTAGTCCGGGTTCTCCTGCAGCAGCGCCTGGGTGCCCGGGGTGAGCAGGGCCTGGTACTGCGCCAGGTTCTTGCTGTCGACCCTGTACTGCACGGCATCGCCGGCATAGGGGTCGGGATGATGGGCGCCGGGCTGATAGCCCGCCGGCGGCGTGGTGATGCCACCCGTCCAGGCCGGAATGGCGCCACCGGCGTTGCCGGCCTTCTCCGCCCCCATCGGCGTCAGGTCACGGCCCAGGCGTGCCGCTTCGGCGGCGTCGACCTTTGCCTGCGTCGGCAGGGCCCACACCCCTGCCACCAGCAGTACGGCAAGTTTCTTCAACACAGCAGACTCCTTTGCGACGGACTTCAGTCCGTCACTCTTATTTTTTATTGGCGGCGGATGCCGCTCTTGTTCAGGAGGTGAGGTGTGGCCGTCCCGGCCGCCGGGTGGTCCCGGTCTGCTTGTGTGTTCGTCCATGAAAAAGGCCTGCGGTGCAGGCCTTGGGTGAATCAGTCGACGCGCTCGAACTTGAGGTCCCAGACGCCATGGCCGAGGCGCTCGCCGCGCCGTTCGAACTTGGTCACCGGGCGCTCTTCAGGGCGCGGCACGTAGGTATTATCCGCCGAAAGGTTGCGGTAGCCGGGTGCGGCATTCATCACTTCCAGCATGTGCTCGGCGTATTGCTCCCAGTCGGTGGCCATGTGCAGCACACCGCCAACCTTCAGCTTCTGCCGTACCAGCTCGGCCCAGGCCGGCTGCACGATGCGGCGCTTGTGGTGGCGGGACTTGTGCCACGGATCGGGGAAGAACAGCAGCACGCGGTCGAGGCTGGCGTCGGCCACGCAGTCGCGCAGCACTTCCAGGGCATCGCAGCTGTAGACGCGGATGTTGCTGAGGTTGTCGGTCAGCATGCCGTTGAGCAGCGCGCCGACACCCGGACGGTGTACCTCCACGCCGATGAAGTCCTGGTCCGGCGCGGCGGCGGCCATCTCCAGGGTAGCGTGGCCCATGCCGAAGCCGATCTCGAAGGTGCGCGGCGCCTTGCGCCCGAAGACCTGGTCGAAGTCCCGCAGGCCGTCGGCCAGTTCCAGGCCGTACTTCGGCCAGCCCTGCTCGAGGCCGCGCTGCTGGCCCTCGGTCATGCGCCCGGCGCGCATCACGAAGCTCTTGATGGTGCGCATCGGCCGGTTTTCGGCATCGGGCTGGTTTTCGGGCTGATTCTCGGGAATGTCACTCATGACTCGGACCTTGCGGATAAATGCACACGCGGGCCGGCTACCCGAGGCAGACCGGCCCGCGTTGAGGTGGAAATACTTAGTTGATGAGACCGGTCATCGGCGACGACGCGCTCGCATACAGCTTGCGCGGCATGCGGCCGGCCAGGTACGCCAGGCGGCCGGCGACGATGGCGTGCTTCATGGCCTCGGCCATCATCACCGGGTTCTGCGCGTGGGCGATGGCGGTGTTCATCAGCACGGCCTCGCAGCCCAGCTCCATGGCGATGGTGGCGTCGGAGGCGGTGCCCACGCCGGCATCCACCAGCACCGGAACGCTGGCTTCTTCGAGGATGATGCGCAGGTTGTACGGGTTGCAGATGCCCAGGCCCGAGCCGATCAGGCCGGCCAGCGGCATCACCGCGATGCAGCCGATCTCGGCCAACTGGCGGGCGATGATCGGGTCGTCGCTGGTGTACACCATGACGTCGAAGCCGTCCTTGACCAGCACTTCGGCGGCCTTGAGGGTCTCGACGACGTTGGGGAAGAGGGTCTTCTGGTCGGCCAGGACTTCCAGCTTGACCAGGTTGTGGCCATCCAGCAGCTCGCGGGCCAGGCGGCAGGTGCGCACGGCTTCGACCGCGTCGTAGCAGCCGGCGGTGTTCGGCAGGATGGTGTAGCGATCCGGCGGGATCACATCCAGCAGGTTGGGCTCGCCCGGGTTCTGGCCGATGTTGGTGCGGCGCACGGCAACGGTGACGATCTCGGCGCCCGAGGCCTCGATGGCCACGCGGGTCTCTTCGAGGTCCTTGTACTTGCCGGTACCGACCAGCAGGCGCGAATTGTAGGTGCGGCCCGCCAGGGTGAAGGGCTTGTCGACCGGCAGGGTGGAGGAAGCTTGGCTCATCGGATCACTCCTCAGGAATTGGGAAAGCTTTGCGGGGCCTGAAAGATGTAGCGGCGGGCTCTAGCCGCCGCCGATGGCATGCACCACTTCCACCTGGTCGCCTTCGCTCAGGGCGGTGGCGGCGTGCTGGCTACGCGGCACGATGTCCAGATTGAGTTCGACCGCGACACGCTTGCCGGTGAGGTCGAGACGCTCGAGCAGGTTGGCGACGGTCTGGCCGTCGGGCAGCTCGAAAGATTCGCCGTTCAACTGAATACGCATGGTCGGGACGGTCATTGCTGGAGGGGTCGGCATTCTAGCCCGATCACGCCCGATGACCAAGGCATCGGGCGCCGCAGGCCGGCTTTTCTGACGTCCGGGTCAGCCCAGGCGAGCGGCCGTAGCGAACAGCAGGGCCCAGCCGATGAGGAAGAACAGGCCGCCGATCGGAGTGACGATGCCCACGCTCAGCCCCGCCAGGGTCAATAGGTAGAGGCTGCCGGAAAACAGCAGGATACCGACGGCGAAGGCCCAGCCCGCCCATTTCACCAGCGCACCGCCGACCTGCACCGAGAGCAGCGCCACGCCCAGCAGGGCCAGGGCATGCAGCATCTGGTAGTGCACGCCGGTCTGGAACACCGCCAGATACTCCGGTGTGAGACGGTTCTTGAGGCCGTGGGCGGCAAAGGCGCCGAGGGCCACGCCGGTGAAACCGAAAAAGGCGGCGAGCATGAGGAAGATGCGCAGCATGCGAAAGCTCCAGGCAGATGAGTGCCGCTATAATGGCCCGCTCATCCGCCCCGGCAAAGTCTCGAATGCCAAAGCTGCTCCGCCGCCTGTTCAAGTTCGCGCTCTGGTTCGTTGCCGGCAGCGTGGCGCTGGTCATCGTCCTGCGCTGGGTGCCGCCGCCGGGCACCATGGTCATGGTCGAGCGCAAGATCGAATCCTGGTTCGACGGGCAGCCGATCGATCTGCAGCGCAGCTGGCGCTCCTGGGACGAGCTGCCCGAGAGCCTGAAGATCGCGGTGATCGCCGGCGAGGACCAGAAATTCGCCGAACACCACGGCTTCGACCTGCCGGCGATCCAGCAGGCGCTGGCTCACAACGAGCACGGCGGCAGCGTGCGCGGCGCCAGCACCATCAGCCAGCAGGTGGCGAAGAACGTCTTCCTCTGGTCCGGTCGCAGCTGGGTTCGCAAGGGCTTCGAGGCCTGGTTCACCCTGCTGATCGAGACCTTCTGGCCCAAGCAGCGGATTCTCGAGGTCTACCTGAACAGCGTGGAGTGGGGCTCCGGGGTATTCGGCGCCCAGGCTGCCGCGCAGCACCACTTCGGCGTCGATGCCAAGCGCCTGTCACAGCAGCAGGCCAGTCTGCTCGCCGCCGTGCTGCCCAACCCGCGCAAGTGGAGCGCCAGCCGTCCCGGCGCCTATGTGCGCCAGCGCGCCGCCTGGATCCGCCAGCAGATGTGGCAACTGGGCGGCGGCGACTACCTCGATCGCCTGTAATCCCTGAGCTTCAGTGCGGCCGGGTCTTCACGAAGGTGTTGCGCGGCACGATGCGCAGCCATTGCAGCAAACCATCCTTGTGCAGCAGCGTCAGCCCTCGCTCGGGGTAGACCCAGGCCTCCCCTCCTTCAGTCTGCAGGCGCAGCCGCGGATCACCCAGGCTGACCGCCAGACGGCCTACGGCCAGCTCTTCCTGGGGCGCCAGCGCCAACTCGGCCACCGGCTTGCTTGCCAACTGCCCCATCAGCTCGGCGCTCAACGGCTGGTCCTTGCTGCCCGCCTGCATGCCGGTGGCCTTGGCCAGGCTGGCGTGTTCGTCCGCGCTCAACCCCAGCTCCGCCTCGACGTGCCAGAGCCCTTCATCGGTATGCAACTGACCGCGGTAATGCAGCTGCGGCCCGTCCTGGCTGGCAGTCAGCCAGAGCTCGCCCGGCAGTTGCGCCTGCAGGTCGCTCAGGCTCAGGCGGTCATCGGCCAGCGGCTCGAACACCTTCTCCTTCCAGTCGCCAAACCATTGCGGCGGTTTGGGCGGCGCCGAGGTGCGGGCAATCCAGGAGCCCAGGGCGAACGCCAGCGCGGCGATGACGAGAAAGAACAGCCCATAGGCGGGGCGAAGGCGCGGCATGGAGCTCTCCGGTTGCACGGGCAGAAAAAAACCGCACCAGGGTGCGGTTCTCGGACTCGCCGGGGCGCGTCGAAGCCGGTCAGGCTTCGATGCGACCCTTGAGTTTGTTCATCGCGTTCTTTTCCAGCTGACGGATACGCTCGGCGGACACGTTGTACTTGGCCGCCAGGTCGTGCAGCGTCGCCTTCTCCTCGGCCAGCCAGCGCTGGTAGAGGATGTCGCGGCTGCGCTCGTCCAGGCCTTCCAGCGCCTCGTGCAGGCTGGCGGTGGAGCTGTCGCTCCAGTCCGCTTCCTCCAGCTGGCGCGCCGGGTCGTAGCGATGGTCTTCCAGGTAATGCGCCGGAGACTGGTAGGCACTTTCGTCGTCGGCGTCGGCCGCCGGGTCGAAGGCCATGTCCTGCCCGGTGAGACGGCTTTCCATCTCGCGGACTTCGCGGGCCTCGACGCCCAGGCTTTCGGCGACGCTGTTCACTTCGTCGTTGCTCAGCCAGGCCAGACGCTTCTTCTGGCTGCGCAGGTTGAAGAACAGCTTGCGCTGCGCCTTGGTGGTCGCGACTTTCACGATCCGCCAGTTGCGCAGGATGAACTCATGGATTTCCGCCTTGATCCAATGGACGGCGAACGACACCAGGCGCACACCCATTTCCGGGTTGAAGCGCTTCACGGCCTTCATAAGGCCGACGTTGCCTTCCTGGATCAGATCGGCCTGAGCCAGGCCGTACCCGGAATAACTCCGGGCGATGTGCACGACGAAGCGCAGGTGCGCCAGAACCATTTGCCGTGCCGCTTCCAGATCTTGCTGATAGAAGAGGCGTTCAGCCAGTTCGCGCTCCTGCTCCGGCGACAACAGCGGAATGCTGTTCACCGAGTGCACATAGGATTCCAGGTTTGCACCGGGAACCAGGGCATAAACAGGTTGCAGAGAAGTGGTCATGCGAATCCTCCGATTCACGAAACTCGCGCAGTGTAGCACTGCGAAATCTGACTGCAAGCGGGTGTAAAAGTTCCTTTACACCCGCTTGACCCCCTTAAATTCAGGGGGTTTCAGCGCGGCGCCAGCTCCCGCAGGTGGCGCGCCACGGCCAGCCAGGCGCCGATCCAGCCCAGCAGCACGGCACCGACGGTGAGCGACAGGCCATCATCCACCGGCACCCCGGCGAGGCCGAAGTCGCTGCCGTAGAGCCCGGCCAGATTGACCACCGCGCCGTTCAGCCAGTCCAGGCCGAAGGCCAGCAGCGCCCAGGACAGGATGCCCGCACCCAGGCCATACAGCGCGCCCATATAAAGGAAGGGGCGGCGCACGTAACCGTCCGTCCCGCCAACCAGCTTGATCACCTCGATTTCGTTACGGCGATTTTCAATGTGCAGGCGGATGGTGTTGCCGATGACCAGCAGCAGGGTCAGCACCAGCAGGATGGTCAGGCCGAAGACGAAGCGGTCGCCCAGCTTGAGGATTGCCGACAGCCGCTCGACCCAGACCAGGTCCAGCTGCGCCTGTTGTACACCCGGCAGTTCGGCGAGCCGTTGACGCAAGGCATCCAGCTGGGCCTTGTCGATCTGCTTGGGCGTCACCGAGATCACCGCCGGCAGCGGGTTGTCGGGCAGTTCCTTGAGCGCCTCGCCCAGGCCGGACTGCTCCTGCAGTTCTTTCAGCGCATCGTCACGGCTGATCAGCTGCGCCTCGATCACATCGGGCATTTTCTCGATCTGTTCGCGCAGGTCCTGCCCCTGGCTGTCAGTGGCCTTCAGGTCGAGGAACAACGAAATCTGCGCGGCGCGCTGCCAGGAGCCGCCGAGGCGCTCGACGTTGTGCAGCAGCAGCGACAGGCCCATGGGCAGGCTGAGGGTGATGCCCATCACCAGGCAGGTGAAGAAGCTGCCGAAGGGGTGGCTGAACAGGCGGTGCAGGCTGTCGGCGAGGCTCGCGCGGTGGTTTTCTACATAGGCGGCCAGCGAGGCGCTCTGGTCCTGGTTCTCGTGCTCGTCCGGGCGCTCGCGGGTGTTGCGCTGCGGCGTGCCCTCTTCCGGGCCGTGGGGCAGGTCGTTGGCGCTCATCAGGCGGTCTCCTCGCGGTCGGCGATGATGCGGCCGCGCTGCAGGGTGATCATCCGGTGACGCATCCGCGCGATCAGCGCCAGGTCGTGGCTGGCGATCAGCACGGTGGTGCCGAGACGATTGATGTCTTCGAACACGGACATGATTTCCGAGGCCAGGCGCGGGTCCAGGTTACCGGTGGGTTCGTCGGCGAGCAGCAGGGCCGGACGGTGCACCACCGCGCGGGCGATCCCGACGCGCTGCTGCTGGCCGGTGGAGAGGTCGGACGGCAGGTCGTCGGCCTTCTCCTTGAGGTTCACCCGCTCCAGCGCCTCTTCCACGCGGCGCGCGATCTCGGGCTTGGGCAACCCGAGGATCTGCATCGGCAGGGCGACGTTGTCGAACACGCTGCGGTCGTTGAGCAGTTGGTGGTTCTGGAACACCACGCCGATCTGCCGGCGCAGGAAGGGAATCTGCGCGGTGGAGATGCGCGACACGTCCTGCCCGCCGAGCAGCAGCTTGCCGGAAGTGGGTCGCTCCATCGCCAGGATCAGGCGCAGCAGGGTGCTCTTGCCCGCGCCGGAGTGGCCGGTGACGAACATGATCTCGCCGCGCGGCACGCGGAACGAAATCTCGTGCAGGCCGACATGGCCGTTGGGATAGCGTTTGCCTACCTGCTCGAAACGGATCATGCGATCTCCCGGGTCTCGAAGAGTGCGCGGACGAAAGCTTCGGCCTCGAAGGTTCGAAGATCGTCGATCCCCTCGCCGACACCGATGTAACGGATCGGCAGGCCGAACTGCTTGGCCAGGGCGAAGATCACCCCGCCCTTGGCGGTGCCGTCCAGTTTGGTCAGGGCCAGGCCGGTGAGTTCAACGGCGTTGTTGAACTGCTTGGCCTGGTTGATGGCGTTCTGCCCGGTACCGGCGTCCAGCACCAGCAGGACTTCGTGGGGAGCCGTCTCGTCCAGCTTGCCGATCACGCGGCGCACCTTCTTCAGCTCCTCCATCAGGTTGTCCTTGGTGTGCAGGCGACCGGCGGTATCGGCGATCAGCACATCGATGCCACGGGCCTTGGCGGCCTGCACGGCATCGAAGATCACCGAGGCGGAATCCGCGCCGGTGTGCTGGGCGATCACCGCGATGTTGTTGCGCTCGCCCCACACCTGCAGCTGCTCGACGGCGGCGGCGCGGAAGGTGTCGCCGGCGGCCAGCATGACTTTCTTGCCGTCCAGCTGCAGCTTCTTCGCCAGCTTGCCGATGGTGGTGGTCTTGCCGACGCCGTTCACGCCGACGACCAGGATCACGTAGGGCTGCTTGCCGGACTCGATGGCCAGCGGCTGCTCCACGGGGCGCAGCAGGCCGGTCAGCTCTTCCTGCAGGGCCTTGTACAGCGCCTCGCTGTCGGCCAGTTCCTTGCGCGCCACGCGCTTGGTCAGGTTCTGCACGATGGTGGTGGTGGCCTCGACGCCGACGTCGGCGGTCAGCAGGCGGGTTTCCAGTTCGTCCAGCAGGTCGTCGTCGATGGCCTTCTTGCCCAGGAACAGGCTTGCCATGCCCTCGCCGATGCTGGCGCTGGTCTTCGACAGGCCCTGCTTGAGGCGGGCGAAGAAGCCGAGCTTGGCCGGTTCGGCAGCAGCAGGCGTGGCTTGCGGCTCGGGCTGTGCTGCGGGAGCGGGTTGCTCTTCAGGCTGGGCGACAGCGACGGGAGCCTCGGGCGTGGGGTGCGGCTCCGGCTGGGCAACCACGACAGGCGCCACGGGCGCGGGCTGTACCGGCGCGGCGACCGGAGCCGGCGGCGGTTCGACGGGCTGTACGGTTTGCACGGGCTCGGCGACTGGCTGCGGCGCTTCGGCAACGACCGGCGGTTGCGGTTCGGGCTGCTTTACCGGCTCGACGGGAACGCTGGCGGGCACCACGTCGAGCACCGGCTCCGGGGTCGGCTCCGGGATTGGCTCGACACGCGGGGCTGCCGGCTCGACCTGGGCGACCGGGGCCTGCTCGGGTGTGGGAATCGGTTCGGCGGCGACAGGCTGTTCAACCTGCGGCTCGGCTTGCGCGGCGGGTTGCTCCTCGGCCTGCGGCTTCTTGCGCCACCAGCTGAACAGACCCTTCTTTTCCCCGGCTGGCGGGGCCTTCTTGTCGTCGTTGGAACCAAACATGTAGGGATCGAATCTCTAGGGGACGCCACGGATACAGGCAGCAAAAAAGCCTCGAAACAGCTTTGAGAAGCCCTGAACATGGCCGCCCGGAAAACGGATGGGTATCCTAGCATCTCCTCGCCCGCCGGGGTTAAGAGGCTGGTCGCCAGCCTGCATAGACCCTGCGGATAGCCCGAAAGGTTCATTCGACGATGAAAACCCCTGCACGCCGCCATGCCGGCCTGCTGCTCGGTTCCCTGTTGCTGCCGCTGATGGCGGTGGCCGCAGATCCGCAGCCCACCCATGAATACACCCTGGACAATGGCCTGAAGGTCGTGGTCCGCGAAGACCACCGCGCCCCCGTGGTGGTCTCCCAGCTCTGGTACAAGGTCGGCTCCAGCTACGAGACGCCCGGGCTGACCGGCCTGTCCCACGCCCTGGAGCACATGATGTTCAAGGGCAGCCGCAAGCTCGGCCCCGGCGAGGCATCCCTCGTGCTGCGCGAGCTCGGCGCGGAGGAGAACGCCTTCACCACCGACGACTACACCGCCTACTACCAGGTGCTGGCCCGCGACCGCCTGCCGGTGGCGCTGGAACTGGAAGCCGACCGCATGGCGCACCTCGCCCTGCCGGCCGACCAGTTCAAGAGCGAGATCGAGGTGATCAAGGAAGAGCGCCGCATGCGTACCGACGACAAGCCCAACGCGCTGGCCTTCGAACGCTTCAAGGCCGCCGCCTACCCCGCCAGCGGCTACCGCACACCGACCATCGGCTGGATGGCCGACCTGCAGCGCATGACCAACGACGACCTGCGCCGCTGGTACGAAGCCTGGTACGCGCCGAACAACGCCACCCTGGTGGTAGTCGGCGACGTCAGCGGCGACGAGGTGAAGGCCCTTGCACAGAAGTATTTCGGCGAGATTCCCAAGCGCGAGCTGCCCCCGGCACGCAAGCCGCTGGAACTGGCCGAGCCGGGCGAACGCCGTCTGACCCTGCATGTGCGCACCCAGCTGCCGAGCCTGATCATGGGCTTCAACGTGCCGAGCCTGGGCAGCGCCGACAACCCACGCGAGGTCAACGCCCTGCGCCTGCTCACGGCAATCCTCGACGGCGGCTACAGCGCCCGCCTGTCCTCGCGCCTTGAGCGCGGTGCGGAAGTCGTCACCGGCGCTTCCGCCTCCTACGACGCCTTCGCCCGCGGCGACAGCCTGTTCTTCCTCAGCGCAACGCCCAACGTGCAGACCGGCAAGACCCTCGACCAGGTCGAAACCGCCCTCTGGCAACAGCTGGAAGACCTGAAGAAGACTCCGCCGAGCCATGAAGAGCTGGAGCGCGTGCGCGCCCAGGTCATCGCCGGGCTGGTCTACGAGCGCGACTCCATCGCCAGCCAGGCCAGCACCATCGGCGAGCTGGAAAGCGTCGGCCTGTCCTGGAAAGTCGCCGACCAGGACCTGGAGTCCCTCCAGGCGGTCACCGCCGAGGACATCCAGAAAGCCGCCCGCACCTATTTCACCCGCTCCCGCCTGACCCTCGCCCAGGTCCTGCCGGAAGTCGCCACCGACAAGGAGCCGAGCCATGAGTGAACGCAATGGCCTGCGCTACGCACTGGTCGGATTGATCGTCATCGCGCTGATCGCCGGACTGGTACTGTTCGTTTCCCGACCTGCCGCCGATACCGGGGTCGCCAAGCCGGCCACCGAACCGAGCGCGCCCACCGGCCTGCAATCCCTCGCCGAAGCCGCCGGCAAGGCGCCTGGTCACCGCAAGCTGAACATCCAGCAGTGGAAGACCGCCGAAGGCGCCCGCGTGCTCTTCGTCGAAGCCCATGAGCTACCGATGTTCGACCTGCGCCTGACCTTCGCCGCCGGCAGCAGCCAGGACGGCGACGCCTACGGCCTGGCCATGCTGACCAACGCCATGCTCAACGAAGGCGTGCCCGGCAAGGACACCAGCGCCATCGCCGCCGGCTTCGACGACCTGGGCGCCAACTTCGGCAACGGCTCCTACCGCGACATGGCCGTGGCCAGCCTGCGCAGCCTGAGCGAACCGGTCAAGCGCGACGCCGCGCTGGCGCTGTTCGACCAGGTGATCGGCCAGCCGACCTTCCCCGAGGACGCCCTGGTGCGCATCAAGAACCAGGTGATGGCCGGCTTCGAGTACCAGAAGCAGAACCCCGGCAAGCTGGCGGGCCTGGAACTGTTCAAGCGGCTCTATGGCGACCACCCCTACGCCCACTCCAGCGACGGCAACGAGAAGTCGATCCCGAAGATCACCACCGCCCAGCTGCGCGCCTTCCACCAGAAGGGCTACGCCGCCGGCAACGTGGTCATCGCGCTGGTCGGCGACCTGACCCGCGAACAGGCCGAAGGCATCGCCAACCGCGTGTCCCAGTCGCTGCCCAAGGGTCCCGCCCTGCCGGCCCCGGCCGAGCCCCAGACGCCCAAGGCCGGCCTCACCCACATCGAGTTCCCGTCCAAGCAGACCCAGCTGATGCTGGCGCAGCTGGGCATCACCCGTAACGACCCGGACTACGCCGCGCTCTACCTGGGCAACCAGATCCTCGGCGGTGGCGGCTTCGGTACCCGGCTGATGGACCAGGTGCGCGAGAAACGCGGCCTGACCTACGGCGTGTACTCCGGCTTCACCGGCATGCAAGCGCGCGGGCCGTTTACCATCGGCCTGCAGACCCGCGCCGAAATGAGCGAAGGCACCCTCAAGCTGGTCCAGGACATCGTCCGCGATTACCTCGACAAGGGCCCGACCCAGAAGGAACTGGACGACGCCAAGCGCGAGCTGGCCGGCAGCTTCCCGCTGTCCACCGCGAGCAACGCCGACATCGTTGGCCAGCTGGGCGCCATCGGCTTCTACGATCTGCCGCTGGACTACCTGGAAACCTTCCTCAGCCAGGTGCAGGCGCTGAGCGTCGAACAGGTGCGGCAGGCCATGCGCCGCCACCTCGACCCGGACGCCTTCGTCATCGTCACCGCCGGCCCCACCGTGCCGCAGAAACCCCTGCCGCCGCCCACCGACAAACCCGCCGAGCAACCCGCCGGCGTACCGGAGCACTGATGAGCAAAGGTCACGGCGGCGCCCCGCGCGCCGCACAGAAGCCCCATGGCGGCCAGGGCCAGCTGCGCATCATTGGCGGCGAATGGCGCAGCCGGCGCTTCGCCTTCCCCGACGGCCCGGGCCTGCGCCCGACGCCGGACCGGGTGCGCGAAACCCTGTTCAACTGGCTGGCAGCCTACGTGCCCGGTGCCCGCGTACTGGACCCCTTCGCCGGCAGCGGTGCGCTGTTCCTCGAAGCCCTGTCCCGCGGCGCCAGCGCGGGCCTCGCGCTGGACACCAACGCCGAAGCGGCCACCGCCCTGCGCGGCCACCTCGCCACCCTCCAGTGCAGCAGCGGCCAGGTCCTGCTGACCGACGCCCTGCGCTACCTGGAGAGCCAACCGGCCGCTCCGTTCGACCTGGTGTTCCTCGACCCGCCCTTCCACCAGGACCTGCTGCAGAACGCCTGCCGCCTGCTGGAAGAACGCGGCTGGCTGGCCAAGGACGCGTGGGTCTACACCGAAAGCGAAGCCGTACCCTCCAGCCTCGGCCTGCCGGCCAACTGGCGCCTGCACCGGGAGAAGAAGGCCGGCGCGGTGCATTACTCGCTGTGGCAGCGGGAAGCCTGAACCCCGGCGCTCCGCCGGCAAGTGGATGGCGCTAAACTGGCCTTCCACTTGCCACATGCCCCGCCCATGAACGCCCCTTTCAAACCCGCCTGGTGGCTGCCCGGCCCGCACCTGCAGACCCTCTACGGCTCGCTGCTGCGCCAGTTGCCGGCACTCGAGCGCAGCCGCGAGCGGTTGTGGCTGGAGGACGGCGATTTCATCGACCTGGACTGGCACGGCCCGCACGAGGCCGACACGCCACTGGTGGTCGCGCTGCACGGGCTCACCGGCTCGTCGTCGTCGCACTACATCCTCGGCCTGCAGCAGCAACTGGCCGCCCAGGGCTGGGCCAGCGTGGCGCTGAACTGGCGCGGCTGCTCGGGCGAGTCGAACCTGCTGCCGCGCGGCTATCACTCCGGCGTCAGCGAAGACCTCGCTTCGGTGGTCGAACACGTCCGAGCCAAGCGGCCGATGGCGCCGCTCTACGCCGTGGGCTATTCGCTGGGCGGCAACGTGCTGCTCAAGTACCTGGGCGAGTCGTCGGAAAGCTGCCCGCTGCGCGGCGCGGTAGCGGTGTCAGTGCCGTTCCGCCTGGACCAGTGCGCCGACCGCATCGGCATCGGCTTCTCCAAGGTTTACCAGGCGCACTTCATGCGCGAGCTGGTGGCCTATGTACAGACCAAGCGCCAGGCCTTCGCCGCTGGCGGCCACGCCGAGAATCTCGCCGCGTTGGAGCGCCTCGGCCCGCTGGACGGCATGCGCACCTTCTGGGATTTCGACGACCGGGTGACCGCGCCGCTGCACGGTTTTGCCGACGTGCACGACTACTACCGACGGGCCTCCAGCCGCTATTACCTGGGCGGCATCCGCGTGCCGACCCTGGTTATCCAGTCCAGCGACGATCCCTTCATCCATGCCCAGAGCATTCCTTCAGCCAGCGAGCTGTCGGCCTCCACCGAACTGGAACTGCTGGCCCGCGGCGGCCATGTCGGTTTCATCGGTGGTTCGCCGGGCCGGCCGGACTACTACCTGGAACGCCGCATCCCGCAGTGGCTGCTACACCGGCACGGCGCCTGACTGCCCTGGATCAGCCGCCCGGGGCAGCAATGGGGCAGACTGAAGATGTACCCAGGAAGGGAAGGCCGAACAGGAGTGATGCCATGACCACCACGGCGCTGACGATTCTGCACAACCCGGCACTCAGCGATGCGCAGTGCGCCGGGATCGCCGCGCTCTACCGTGCGGTGGGCTGGGGCTCGCCCGGCACGACGCTGGAGCTGCGTGAGCTTTACGAGTTCTCCAGCTACACCCTGCTGGCCCAGGAGGGCGAGCAGGTCATCGGTCTGCTGCGAGCAGAGAGTGAGACGGCACAGACTACCTGGCTGGCGGAGATCGCCGTGTTGCCGGGCTTCCAGTCGCGCGGCGTCGGGCGCCTGCTGATGGCGCGCTTCCTGGCGGACCATCCAGAGCGCACGCTCTACACCGATGCCACCGAGGGCGTGGAGGGATTCTTCCTGCGCCATGGCATCGCGCTGCGTCGGCCGAGGGTTCCGGGGCCGCGCAAGGCGGATATCTGAAAAGCGGCGGATAACGCTGGCGCGTTATGCGCCCTACGGGGACCGGTCATGCAGGGCGAATAACCGCTTGCGGTTATCCGCCGATCAGCCCCCTCGCCGCATCACTCTCCCAACGGCACGTACAACCGGTCGAACACCGCCGCCACCGCCTCGCGCGCATCCGGAGCGATGTGCCCGCTTTCCAGCGCCAGCACCTGGTAGAGCCCCCGGCGCAGTTCGGCTTCGCTGAGGTCGCCAGCCACTTCGCGGGTGGTGCACAGGAAACGCACCCAGGAGGTGAGGATGATCCAGGCGTTCAAGGTCAGGGCTTCGAGCTGGGTGTCGTCCATCAGCAGGATGCCGGCGTCGACGAAACCGCGATAAACGGCCTTGGCGTTGACCAGCGCGCGACGGGCGAAGCTGCGGTAGTTGGCGGCCAGCTCCGGGTCGGCGTCGAGCAGGTGCTCGAGGTCGCGGTGCAGGAAGCGGTAGCGCCACATCGCCGCCAGCAGCGACTCGAGGTAGTAGAGCTTGTCCTCCACCGTCAGCGCACGGCCTTCCGGCACCCGCAGGAACTGGTCCACATGCCCTTCGTACTCGGCGAACAGCTCGGCGATGATCGCCTGCTTGTTGCGGTAGTGGTAGTACAGGTTGCCCGGCGAAATGCCCAGGTGCGCGGCGATGTGGTTGGTGGTGACGCTGCGTTCGCCCTGGGCGTTGAACAGCTCCAGGCTGGCCTGGGCGATGCGCTCGCGGGTCTTGATGCGTGGGGCCATTCGCGGAACTCGTGAAAACGAAAAATGCGCGGCAAAGGTACACCGATTGCTACCGCGTAACACCTCTGCCGACGCATCCCAACTTTTCGTTGGCTGGGCCAGGCGAAGCCGGTCAGTCATGCTGATTGACAGTCTAGAGTAATTGCTCTAAAAATCCAGCGACAGCACAACAACCCGAAGCACCCACCCACCGGACGCTTCCCCGTCGCTTCCGCCAAGGAGCCCCGTCATGGTCGCCGACATCGCCTACCTGCAGCAGAGCCAGCAGCAGATCAGCCAGCTGGAATCCCTTCTCGAACGCCAGCGTCAGGCCTATCGCGCCAACCCGATGCCCGACGCCGGCCAGCGCATCGCCTGGCTGAAGAGCCTCGCCAACCTGCTGGTCAGCGAGCAACAGGCGATCATCGAGGCGATCAACAGCGACTTCAGCAATCGCTCCGCCGACGAAACGCTGCTCGCCGAGGTGATGCCCAGCCTGCACGGCGTGCACTACGCGGCCAAGCGCGTGAAGAAGTGGATGAAGCCGTCGCGGCGCAGCGTGAGCATGCTGTTCCAGCCGGCCTCGGCCAAGGTCATCTACCTGCCGCTGGGCGTGGTGGGCGTGATCGTGCCGTGGAACTACCCGCTGTTCCTCGCCATCGGCCCGCTGACCGGCGCCCTGGCCGCCGGCAACCGCGTGATGATCAAGATGAGCGAATCCACCCCCGCCACCGCGCGTATGCTCAAGGCGCTGCTGGGCAAGATCTTCCCCGAGGACATGGTGGCGGTCGTCGAAGGCGAGGTGGAAGTGGGCGTGGCCTTCTCCAAGCTGCCCTTCGACCACCTGCTATTCACCGGCGCCACCAGCATCGGCAAGCACGTGATGCGCGCCGCCGCCGAGAACCTCACCCCGGTCACCCTGGAGCTGGGCGGCAAGTCGCCGGCCATCGTCTCCGCCAGCGTGCCGATGAAGGACGCCGCCGAGCGCATCGCCTTCGGCAAGTCGCTCAACGCCGGGCAGACCTGCGTGGCGCCGGACTACGTGCTGGTGCCGCACAACCGCGTCGACGAGTTCGTCGACCATTACCGCCAGGTGGTGCAGGGCTTCTTCCCGAAACTGGAGAACAACCCGGACTACACCGCGATCATCAACGAGCGCCAGCTGTCGCGCCTGAACGGCTACCTGGCCGACGCCAAGGCACGCGGCGCCACCGTCATCCCGCTGTTCCCGCAGGCCCAGGGTCGCCGCCTGCCGCAGGCGCTGCTGCTGAACGTGAGCGACGAGATGAAGGTGATGCAGGAGGAAATCTTCGGCCCGCTGCTGCCGGTGATCCCCTACCAGACCCTCGACGAGGCGCTGAGCTACATCAACGAGCGCGACCGTCCGCTGGCCCTGTACTACTTCGGCTACGAAAAGCGCGAGCAGGACTACGTGCTGGCGCAGACCCACTCGGGCGGCGTGTGCCTGAACGACACCCTGTTGCACGTGGCCCAGGACGACATGCCGTTCGGCGGCATCGGCCCGTCCGGCATGGGCCACTACCACGGCCACGAAGGCTTCCTGACCTTCAGCAAGGCCAAGGGCGTGTTCGCCAAGCCGCGCTTCAACGCCGCCCGGGTGATCTACCCGCCCTACGGCAAGGCGCTGCAGAAGCTGGTGTACAAGCTGTTCGTCCGCTGATCTTCCCGGCCGCCGGCAACCCCGGCGGCGTTCCCTCACAGGTGCCCTCTACAAAGGTGACAGAACAAGAATGACAGACACCTCCCTGAGCGCACCGGGCCTGTCCCGGCGCGGCGTTCTCAAAATCGGCCTGCTCGGTGGCGCCTTCCTCGCCACCGCCGGCGTCACTGCCACGCTCAGCGGCTGCTCGGCCAGCGTGCCGGCCAATGGCTACAAGGTCCTGCGCGACTCCGACATGCCCTTCCTGCGTGCGCTGATCCCGGTGATGCTGGCCGGCGCCGTGCCCGCCGAGCGCATGGCCGACGCGGTCAAGGGCACCCTGGAAAGCCTCGACTTCAGCCTGAACCGTCTCTCTCCGGAAATGCTCAAGCTCACCGTCCAGCTGTTCGACGTGCTCGCCCTGCCGATCACCCGCGGCCCGCTGACCGGCATCTGGGGCAGCTGGGACAACGCCAGCGCCGCCGACGTGAAGCACTTCCTCGAACGCTGGCAGAACAGCTCGATCTCGCTGCTGAAGATGGGCCACAGCTCGCTGCTGCAACTGGTCCTGATGGCCTGGTACGGCCGCCCGGAGTCCTGGGGCCACTGCGGCTACCCCGGCCCGCCGAAGGTCTGACCTGGCCAGAACAACAAGAATTCGCCTGAGAGAATCCCGATGCCTGTACCCGATCTGTTCGCTGCCGGCCTGGCCGGTGGCTGGAAAGTCCATGACGGCTCCCGCCTGGAAAACGACCTGACCCTCGAAGCCGACGTGGTGATCGTCGGCACCGGCGCGGGCGGCGGCACCACCGCCGAAACCCTCAGCGCCGCCGGCTACAAGGTGCTGCTGGTGGAAGAAGGCCCGCTGCGCACCAGCTCCGACTTCAAGATGCAGGAAGCCGAGGCCTACCCGACCCTGTACCAGGAAGGCATCGGCCGGATGAGCAAGGACGGCGCCATCACCATCCTCCAGGGCCGCGCCGTGGGCGGCACCACCCTGGTCAACTGGACTTCCAGCTTCCGCACGCCGGACCTGACCCTGGAACACTGGGCCAAGGAGCACGGCGTCAAGGGCCACAGCGTGGCCGAGATGGCGCCCTGGTTCGAGAAGATGGAACAGCGCCTGGGCGTCGCGCCCTGGGCCCTGCCGCCGAACGCCAACAACGACGTGATCCGCAAGGGCTGCGACAAGCTCGGGCTGCACTGGAAGGTCATCCCGCGCAACGTGCGTGGCTGCTGGAACCTGGGCTACTGCGGGATGGGCTGCCCGACCAACGCCAAGCAGTCGATGCTGGTCACCACCATCCCCGCCACCCTGGACAAGGGCGGCGAGCTGCTCTACCTCGCCCGCGCCAACCGCCTGCTGATCGACGGCGACCAGGTCAGCGGCCTGGAATGCGTGGCCATGGACGAGCGCTGCGTCGCCCCGACCGGCCGCAAGATCACCGTCAAGGCGCGCCACTACGTGCTCTCCGGCGGCGGCATCAACACCCCGGCGATCCTGCTGCGCTCCAAGGCGCCGGACCCGAACGGCCGCGTCGGCCAGCGCACCTTCCTGCACGTGGTGAACTTCAGCGCCGGGCTGTTCGACGAGGTGATAAACCCCTTCTACGGCGCGCCGCAGTCGATCTACTCCGACCATTTCCAGTGGGACGACGGCGCCACCGGGCGCATGTCCTACAAGCTCGAAGTGCCACCGCTGCAGCCCTCGCTGAGCGCCACGCTGCTCGGCCGCTTCGGCGAGGACAACGCCCTGCGCATGGAGCAGCTGCCGCACACCAACGTGATCCTGGCGCTGATGCGCGACGGCTTCCACCCCGACAGTGCGGTCGGCACAGTCAGCCTGCGCGGCGACGACACCCCGGTACTGGATTACCAGATGACCGACTACACCTGGGACGGCATCCGCCGCGCCTTCCACACCATGGCCGACATTCAGTTCGCCGCCGGTGCCAAGGCCGTGCTGCCGCTGCATGCCGACGCCGGGTATGTGAAGAGCGCCAAGGAAGCCCACGCCCTGATCGACGGCCTGAGCCTTGAGCTGTACCGCACCCGCCTGGGCAGCGCCCACGTGATGGGCGGCTGCGCCATGGGCGAGGACCCGAAGCAGGCGGTGTGCGACAGCCTCGGCCGTCACCACCAGCTGCAGAACCTGTCGATCCACGACGGCTCGCTGTTCCCCACCAGCATCGGTGCCAACCCGCAGCTGTCGGTGTACGGCCTCACCGCGCAGCTCAGCGCCGCGCTGGCCGAGCGACTGGGCAAGGCCTGACGCGCCGAAGCTGAAGGTCTCTTGTAGGAGCGAGCTTGCTCGCGAACAACGTTTCCCCGATACATCGGAGGTAAGCGGTTCGCGAGCAAGCTCGCTCCTACAGAAGGGCTCCCGCACGCACAGGCTCTGGAACGGGGCCTGCGCGTGACTGACCGGTCCGTCAGCTATAAACTCAGGTAGTCCGCGCGCGGAAGCACTACCAAGGTCGCTTGGCCCCACGGACATGCTGCGTTACCATCCGCCCCGCTGATGCCCAGCCTGCCAACAAGAGCCGACCAGGACGCCGCGATGAATCGAGTGCTGTACCCGGGTACCTTCGACCCCATCACCAAAGGCCATGCCGATCTGGTCGAACGCGCCTCGCGTCTGTTCGATCAGGTGATCATTGCCGTCGCCGCCAGCCCCAAGAAGAATCCGCTGTTCCCGCTGGAGCAACGGGTCGAGCTGGCGCGCCAGGTCACCTCGCACCTGCCCAACGTCGAAGTCGTCGGCTTCTCCTCGCTGCTCGCGCACTTCGCCAAGGAACAGAACGCCAACATCCTGCTGCGCGGCCTGCGCGCGGTGTCGGACTTCGAGTACGAATTCCAGCTGGCCAACATGAACCGCCAGCTCGCCCCCGACCTGGAGAGCATGTTCCTCACCCCGTCGGAGAAGTACTCCTTCATCTCCTCCACCCTGGTGCGCGAAATCGCGGCGCTGGGCGGCGACATCGCCAAGTTCGTCCATCCCGCCGTGGCCAGCGCCCTGGCCGAGCGCTTCAAGCGCTGACCCCGCCAGCGGTCCCCGACCGCACGCCGGGCCTCCCCCAGGCCCGGCTTTTCTGCTAGAACAGCAGAGCCCCGCCGCACCCTGCGGAACCAGGGGCACACTCCGCCGAACGACACGGACACGTCTCCTCAAGAAGAACAACAAGAGGCGAGGCCATGCTCCGCAAGAGCCAGCACCCCGATGCGCTTTCACCGCAGGAGTGGGCGAGCTTCATGCCCACCCCCGCACAATCCTCCAGCGACAGCCACGGCTGGACGTCGATCACCGCCCGCCGCCACCTGCACCCCAACCGCGGGCACATCGAGCCGCCACCGCTGGCGGCGCACTTCATCGTCATACACCTGGAAACGCCCGGCGATCTCGGCGTCCGTCTCAATGGCGAATGGCTGCGCGGACACAGCCGCCCGGGGCAGATCTCGATCATGTCGGCGAACCAGGAGAACGCCTGGGAATGGTCGTCGGCGATCGACTCCCTGCACGTCTGCCTCGACCCGCAGGTGCTGCGGCGCACGGCGCGCGAGGCGGACATCCCGGCCTTCGAACTGACCGATGGCATCGGCCTGGAGAACCCGGCGATCTACAACATCGGCCTGGGCCTGCTCGACGAGCTGCATGGCAACAAGCCCGGCTCACGGGCCTATGTGCAGGCCCTGACGCAGACCTTCTGTCTGGAATTGCTGCGCGGCCACTGCAACCTGCTGACGGAGGAAGCGGACGAGCGCCTGGCGCTCTCGCCGCACAAGCTCAAGGCGGCGCTGGACTTCGTCGAGGCGAGCCTGGCGCAGAACATCTCGGTGGAGGACATCGCCACGGCGGCGCACAGCAGCCCCTGTCACTTCGCCCACACCTTCCGCAAGGCCATGGGCGTGTCGCCCTACCACTACCTGCTGCAGCGGCGCATCGAGCGCGCCAAGGCGCTGCTGCGGGAAACCGACGCGCGCATCAGCGACGTGGCCCTGGCCACCGGGTTCTCCAGCCAGAGCCACTTCACCGCGTGCTTCCACCGCACCTGCCAGGAAACCCCCGGACGCTTCCGCCAGCGCGGCGGCGACTGACAGCCGGAGCCCGGCGAGCGAGCCCCGGGCGCGGGCTCAGCGGTAGCCACCCTTGCCTGCCGGCATGATCCAGAGCCGAGTCAGCAGGCCATACACCACCGCCGCGACCAGCACCGACGGCAGCGAAGCGGTGGTGAAGGCATAGGGGCCATGGCTTTCGTAGGTCAGCGGATCGAGCAGGACGACATAGGTCGCGCACCCCGCGGCCATCGCCAATACTGCCGCCGGGTTGACCCCGAGCCAGAAGCGGTAGGGGCTGTCCGGACCATTGTCGAACAGTGCGCGTACCACGATCCGGCGCCGGCGCATCAGGTAGTAGTCGGCGATCTGAATGCCGCACAGCGGCGCGAAGCCGACCCCGATGAAGGCGAGGAAGGTGCCGAAGTTGGCGAAGAACAGCTCCGGAATGATCAACCCGACCAGCGCCACCGGCAGAAGTGTGATCAGCAGGATCGCCGGCCAGGACAGTCGCTCCAGCGCCTTGAAGTGCTGCAGGCCGATGGCCGAGGCATAGACACCCGCCACCGCGGTGCCGAGGTTGGCGGCAGCGACGAACAGCAGCGCAACGATGCCGTAGGTCGGCCCGCCGATGCTGCGCAGCCACTCCGACGGATCGGACACCTGCAACACCAGCACCCCGGCGATGCCGATCAGGCTCAGGGCCGGCACCGGCGCCGACATGCCGAGCATGATCGGCAGCGCCGCCGTGCGGCCCTTCGGCGCCATCCGCACCATGGCGCCCATGTACGGCCACCAGGACAGCAGCGAGGCAATGCCGATCTCGACCCCGGTGGTGTAGTTCCACAGCCGGTCCGGCGAGGCGGATGCGGGCACCGCGCTGGCCAGCTCGCCCCAGCGCTGGCTGACGATGATGTAGAGCATCCAGAAGCCCACCAGCACGTGCACCACTAGGATCTTGGCGACCCGGTCGACCCCGCTGGAACCCTTGAGCAGGAAGCAGAACACCAGCGAGCAGGCCAGCAGGATGGTCATCGGCACCAGCAAGGCACCACTGCCGTCCTGAATCACCCCCAGCGCCAGCAGCAACTGGGTGGTCGACTTGGCGAAGAAGATCAGCAGCAGGGAGTTCCAGCCGACGATCGAGATGAACTGCATGGCGCTGACCAGCACCCAGCCACGGTTGCCGAACTGCGGCTTGACCGAGGCGATCGAGTCGACGCCGAATCGCATGCACACCGGTACCACGGCCAGCGCCACCAGCAGCATGCCGATCATGCAGCCGGCGCTGAGGGAGATCGAGCCGCTGAGGAACGGCAGATAGGCGCCGACATAGCCGCCGATGAGATAGCACCAGGTCGCCGCCGCCGCGGTGGCCAGCGAGATGCCCAGCTTCCAGCTGCCCCAGGTGCGCTCGCTGCGCAGCAGCGGCAGGGCGCTCTTGTCCGCCTCGACGGCGGCACTGGTGGCGCCCCCGGCGGCTGCCGAGGTCGCGGATAGGTGTCCGTTCATGCGTACCACCCCGCTACCAGCGCCACCACCGGCAGGACCAGCCCGAGCAGGAGCAGCCAGAACCAGCTCATCGCATCGAAGTCTTCGCCTTGCTCATCCGGGTCTTCCAGCAACCGCAGACGTCTTTCCAGTTCGCCCGTTTGTTCTTGCATTTTTTCGGCCCTCATCCAGAAAGGTCCGCCGCCCGTGCCGGCGCGGCGGAATGTTTGCTTCGGCTACCGGCTCAGCGCGTACCGGGGAAGGCTTCCTCGTCGCGGAACGGGAACCACCAGAAGTCCTGCGCCGAGGCCGCCGGATCCATCATCACGAACTTGCTGTGGCGGAAGGTATCCAGGCCCTCGGCCCCCAGCTGGCGTCCCATGCCCGACTGCTTGCGGCCGCCGAACGGGCCGGCGTCGTTGTCCAGCAGCGGTGCGTTGACCCACACCATGCCGGCCTCCAGCGCGTGCACGGCGCGCATGCTTTCCTCGAGGTCGGTGGTGTAGATGGTCGAGCCCAGGCCGTAGCGCGAGTCGTTGGAGAGCTTCAGCGCCTCGTCCAGGCTTTCGACCCGGCAGATCGGCGCCACCGGGCCGAAGCTCTCGTCATGCAGGATGTCCATCTCCGGACGCACGTCACGCAGCACGGTCGCCTCGGCGAACCAGCCCCGCTCCAGGCCGCGCGGGCGACCGCCACCGGCGGCGACGCGGGCGCCCTGCTCGATGGCGCGGTGGAGAATTCGCTCGTAGCGCTCACGCTGCACCTTGGAGGCGAGCGGCCCCATGTCCACCTTGTCCAGGCCATTGCCGACGCGGATGCGCCCGGCATGATAGGCCAGCCGTTCGACGAAGGCGTCGTACACCGCATCGTGCACATAGAAGCGCTCCGACGAGGCGCAGACCTGACCGCAGTTGAGGTAGGCGCCGAAGGCGGCGCCGCGCGCGGCGATGTCCAGCGGCGCCGAGGGCATCACGATGAAGGGGTCGTTGCCCGAGGTTTCGATCAGGGTGCGCTTGTACAGCCCGGCGCACTCGCGGGCGACGATGCGCCCGGTCTCGATCCCGCCGGTGAACGCCACCATGTGCGTGTTGGGGTGGCGTACCAGCTGCTGGGCGACCTCGGCGCCGCCGGTCAGCACCTGCACCAGGCCCTCGCCCAGCGCGGCGAAGGCCTGGACGAACTGCAGGGTGGTCAGCGAGGTCAGCTCGGACGGCTTGATGATCACCGAGTTGCCCGCCGCCAGCGCCGCGGCGGCCTGCCAGCAGAGCAGGCAGAGCGGATAGTTGAAGGGCAGGATCAGCACCACCACGCCCAGCGGCTCCTTCAGCGAGAAGTTGAACTGGCCGTCCACCACCGGGCCCGTGACCCGGCCGATCTCATGGCGGCCCAGCTCCGCGTAGTAGTCCACTGCGGTGGCGGACCAGGACACCTCATCGAAGGACTCCTTGTAGGTCTTGCCGATCTCGCGGGTGAGCATCTCCGCTACCAGCGGCTGCTGCCGGCGGATCTCCGCGGCCACCGCGTGCAGCGCTTCGGCGCGATGCAGGCCATTGCTGCGGTTCCACAGTTGCTGGGCACGATTGGCCACAGCGACCGCGCGCTCGACCTCCTCGCGGCTGGCGTCGCTGATCTGGCCGATGCACTGCTCGGTGGCCGGGTCCAGGACCTCCTGGCTTGCGCCGCCTGAGCCCGGGCGCAGTTGTCCGTCGATCCATTGGCAACCGCTGAGCCGAGCAAAGTGTTCGAGAGCATTCATGGTGCGCTTTTCCTTTCTGACGACTATGGCTTGACCCCGGCGGCCACCGCCGGCCGAGTTCGGTTCGACGCCAGACTAGGGCTGTCGCAAGCCGCCGATCTTTCAGCTTCCTGCGGCGCTTTGCGCATTCCTGCGAATTCTTCATGGGCTGGTCGGTCAGCCGGCAGGTGCGCGCAAGCCCCCGATGCGGCACAATTCCAGCATTCCTGTTGCTGACAGCCATGCCCCCGGACATGGCCGGAGTTATTCGATGTCCCTGAAAATCACCGACGATTGCATCAACTGCGACGTCTGCGAACCCGAGTGCCCCAACGCCGCGATCTCCCAGGGCGAGGAGATCTACGTGATCGACCCGAACCTGTGCACCGAGTGCGTCGGCCACTACGACGAGCCGCAGTGCCAGCAGGTCTGCCCGGTCGACTGCATCCCCCTCGACGAGAACAACGTCGAGAGCAAGGAGCAGTTGATGGAGAAGTACAAGAAGCTCACCGGCAAGGCCTGATCCCGCGCGGTTCGACACTTTTTCATTGAGCTCTCACAAACCCTTGGGCCGTGGGATTGTCTATCCTCCCTAGTTCGCCCAATCAGGTTTTCCAGCCGGTGCAGCCGGCGGTTCGTGAGATGCCATGTCCCTGTTGAATATCCGCTCCCGCGCCACCCTGCTCGGCTTCTGCAGCCTCCTGCTGCTCAGCGCCGCCCTGCATGCCGCGGAACACCCGGCGCAGGCCGGCGTTGCCACTGCCCATCCCGCCGCCACCGTGGCCGGCCTGGAAACCCTCGCCGACGGCGGTAACGCCTTCGACGCCGCCGTGGCCATCAGCGCCGCGCTGGCGGTGGCCGAACCCTATGGCTCGGGCCTGGGCGGCGGCGGCTTCTTCCTGCTGCGCCAGGCTGGCGACCCGCCGACCTACCGTTTCATCGACGCCCGCGAGCGCGCCCCGCTGGCCGCCCACGCGCGGATGTACGAGCGCAACGGCAAGGTCGACCCGCAGCTGTCGCTCAATGGCCCGCTGGCTGCCGGCATCCCCGGCCTGCCCGCGGCGCTGGCGGATATCACCAGCCGCTACGGCAGGAAGACCCTGGCGAATAATCTGGTGCCGGCGATCCGCCTGGCCACCGACGGCGTCTCCGTTGACCGCATCTACATCGACCGCGCCTCCTGGCGCCTGGACGCGATGCGCAAGGACCGCGAAACCGCGCGCATCTTCCTTCCCAGCGGCAACCTGCCCGAAGAATGGGACCTGGTGCGCCAGCCGGAGCTGGCACGCACCCTGGAGCGTTTGGCCCGTTATGGCCGGATCGGCTTCTACGAAGGCGAAACCGCCGACAAGCTGGTGCAGGGCGTGCGCGCCGCCGGCGGCGTCTGGAGCCTGGAGGACCTGGTCAGCTACCGCACCGTGGAGCGCCCGGCTCTGCGTTACCCACTGAATGATGGGCGTGAGCTCATCAGCGCACCGCCGCCCTCCGCCGGCGGCGTGGCCCTGGCCCAGAGCCTGGGGATGCTGCAGCAACTGCCGTGGCAAAAGGCCGACCCGGTGCAGCGCGCGCACTATGTGGTGGAGGCGCTGCGCCGCGCCTACCGCGATCGCGGCCTGCTGGGCGACCCCGATCGCGTCGCCAACCCGGTGCCGCAACTGCTCGCGCCCGATTACCTCAAGCGCCTGGCCGGTGGCATCGACCCGCAGCGCGCCACTCCCAGCTCGTCCCTGCCTCCGGCGCCCGCCTGGCGCGAGGGCGACCATACCACCCACTTCGTGGTCATGGATGCGGACGGCAACGCGGTGGCCGCGACCCTTTCGGTCAACCTGCCATTCGGCGCCGCCTTCACCGTGCCCGGCACCGGTGTGCTGCTCAACGACGAGATGGATGACTTCGCCACCGATGTCAGCGGCGCCAACGCCTATCAGCTGGCCGGCAGCCAGGCCAACGCCGTGGCCTCCGGCAAGCGCCCGCTGTCGAGCATGAGCCCGAGCTTCATCGAAAGCTCCAACGAGCTGGCGGCCTTCGGCACCCCCGGCGGCAGCCGCATTCCCAGCATGGTGCTGCTGTCGATGCTGGACTACCTGGACGGCAAGCCGATCCAGCAGTGGGTGTCGTCCCCGCGCTATCACCACCAGTACCTGCCGGACGTGATCGAGCACGAACCGCGCGCCTTCAGCGGCAGCCAGATGGCCGAGCTGAACCGCCGTGGCTATACGCTCAAGGATGTCGGCCGCGCCTATGGCAACCAGCAGGTGCTGCTGTGGAACAAGAAGTCCGGCGAGGTGCAGACGGCCAGCGATCCGCGCGGCATTGGCATCGCTACCGAACTCGCGATGCCGATGCGCTGATCAGGAGAGGATGAGCGCTGGAGCCTCGTCGTCCTGCGGCTCGAACAGACCGTGCTCGGTGCCCAGTTGCAGCACGTTGCGCAGGCTCTGGACGATGCGGCTGACGTAGCCCAGGTCGTTCATCAGCGAACTGGTCTGCAGGCCGTCCAGCTCCTGCCGGCGCACCGCGGCGAACAGGCGCTGGCGGAAGGCCGCGTCGAACGCCGCAGCACTTTCGTCGAGCAATTGCAGGCGCGCCAGGAGCGCGTCTTCCGGTAACTCCCCGCCGATCAGCACGCCCATCGCCCGCACTTCCCGCAGCATGCCGAGCAGGTGACGACGCAGCTCCACGTACGCCTCGCGCATGGACGAAGGCTCGCCTTGCAGCGCCTGGCCGAGGTTCTTCTGCAGGTGCTTGGCGTCCTTCACCGCATCCACTAGTTGCAGCGCCACCACCTGGCAGGACAGCCAGAGCCGCTGGTGCTCCTCGTCCAGCGGTACCTCCAGGCGCCCCATGAAGCTCAGCAGGTCGCCATAGACGCCCTTGATATGACGCTGGTAAAGCACTTCCGCGGACAGCGCGTGACGGTCCGGCGCGGCCTGCAGCTGGCTTTCATCCACACGCGGCTGGGCGAGCATCTCCACCGGCAGGTACAAGGCGTGGCAGATCACCTCGATGCTCAGCCGGCCCAGGTGACGCAGCTCCTGCAGCACCGCGCTGGCCGAGGCGTCGGCGGAGTCCAGCGCCCGCTCGTTGAGGTAGCGCGCATGGGTGCGCTCGATGCTCGGCAGGGCCGGTGCCATGTCGGTGATCAGCACCGTCGGCTCTTCCACCTCCGGCAGCCAGCGCACCAGTGCCTTGGCCAGCGCGCCCTGCAATGGCCAGAACAGCAGCACACCCATGCCGTTGAACAGCGTGTGGAACAGCGCCAGCTGGATCATCGGGTTGTCCGCCAGCCCAAACGGCGTCACCAGCGCGTGCACCAGCCAGGTCAGGGGCGAGAGCAGGATGAAGGTCAACACACCGGTCACCACGTTGAACAACACGTGCGCCAATGCCAGCCGCTGCCCGCTGCGGTTGCCGCCCAGGGAGCCGACGAAGGCGGTGGTGACGCTGCTGCCGACGTTGGAACCGATGGCGATGGCCAGGCTCTGGCCCAGCTCCAGTTGACCACCGGCCAGTGCCGCCAGGGTGAGCATCAGGGTGGCGTGGCTGGATTGCAGGACCACGGTGATCAGCGCGCCGAAGGTGACGAACAGCAGCGCGCCGAGCATGCCCTCGGATTGCAGTTCGCTGGTGTCCAGGGCGTCGCCGAAGCTGGAGAAGCCCTCCTTGATCTGGTCGATGCCCAGGAAGATGAAGGCGATGCCCAGCAGGATGCGCCCGGCGGCCTTGCTCTTGTCGCCGTTGAAGCCCATCAGCACGCCGAACACCAGCAGCGGCAGTGCCAGCGGGCTCAGGCTGAGGTTCTGCCCGGCCAGGGCGAGCAGCCAGATGCCGCTGGTGGCGCCGAGGTTGGCGCCGAAGAGAATGGCGATGCCACCGGCCAGCTGGATCAGCCCGGTGCTGATGAAGGCGATGGTGAGCAGGGAAACCAGAGTGGAGGATTGCAGCAGGAAGGTGCCGACCAGGCCGAACAGCAGGCTCTTGCCACGGGTCGCGGTGCTTTTCTCCAGCCAGCGCTCCAGCTGGCTTCCGGCCAAGTCACGCAGGCCCTCTTCCAGGCACTGCATGCCGAACAGGAACAATGCCAGCCCCGCGCCCAACTGCAGCAGACCGGCACTGGACCAGAAGCCATAGCCAAGACCAACGGCAACCAGCGACAGAAGCACCGGACGCAGGTGCTTCTTCAGCCGGGTCGTATCCATACGTTACCTGCTGGGCTCAACGCATCGCCGGGGATGCGTTCGATGTGACGGGCGGCCCGGACGCGGCCGCCCCGGTGGGCAGAACTCAGTCCTGCTTGTAGCCGCTCTTGGTGCAGCCCAGGCAGCGAACGAAGGCGGACTTGCCCGGCTCGACCACCAGCGCCTCGCCGGCTTCCTTGACGTTGCCACCCAGCGCGCTGAACGGCAGGGTCACCACGAACGCCGCGGCGCCCACCACGGTCGCGGCGATCAGCAGCGGACGGGCGAAGATCAGGTCACCCATCATGGCGTATGCGGGCGGCGCCTCGACGGTATAGAGCGGATCGCCGCTGGCGCTGGAAGCCACCACTTCTTCGGCGACGGCCGGCATCGACGACAGCCCGCAGGTCAGAGCCAGGACAACGGCGGTGGTGCGAAACAGGTTCATGGAGAGAAGTCCTTTTTATGTAGTTGGGCAGGCAGACTGCCATTAACTATAACAGCGCTCCGTGACTTGTCGCGTGACAGCCTTCAATCGCCGAAGAATGCATATTCAGGCTTTTTCGGTACAAACGGCCGGTAGAAATCCAGCATCCGACGCAGATCGGCCGCCTCATCTCCCGTCGGCCAGTACGGCTCGCCGATGACGATGCGCCGCCCCGGATAGTCCAGCGCGGCCAGGACGATGGGCACGCCCGCACCACGGGCGATATGGTAGAAGCCCATCTTCCAGCGCTCGACCTTCCTGCGCGTGCCCTCCGGCGAGAGGATCAGCATCATCTCGCGGCTGTCGCGAAAGGCCTGCACCGCCTGGTCCACGGTATTGAGCTTGAGGTGGCGCTGGATCGGAATACCGCCCCAGCGCCGCATCAGCCCGCCCCAGGGACCGCGGAACAGGGTGTGCTTGCCGAACCAGCGGGCATTCAGGCGCAGCACGAACTTGGCGGCGAGGAACAGCATGAAGTCCCAGTTGGAGGTGTGGTGGGCGCCGATCACCACGAACTTGTCGAGGGCGGGCAGCGAGCCCTCGATGCGCCAGCCCGCGACGCGCAGCATGGCGTGGCCGAGCGCCTCGGCCAGCGGGTTGCGGGGCAGATAATTACCGGACATGAATCACCTGGTGGCCCCCTCGAGAGGGGCCATTGTTGTTATGGATTATTTTAGAGCGACAGATTAACGACGGCGGGAAGGGTCAGCGTTGGCAGCGCGGACAGTACACGCTGGCGCGCTGGCCGAGACGGACCTCGCGCAGGGTCGAGCCGCAGACCTTGCAGAACTCGCCGCCGCGTCCGTAGACGAACAGCTCCTGCTGGAAGTAGCCCGGCTGGCCGTCGCCGCCGACGAAATCGCGCAGCGTGGTGCCGCCGCGCTCGATGGCGATCGCCAGGATGCGTTTGATCTCCTGCGCCAACTTCAGGTAGCGGGCACGGGAAATGGTGCCGGCCTCGCGACGCGGGTCGATACCGGCGGCGAACAGCGCCTCGGTGGCGTAGATGTTGCCCACGCCGACCACTACCGCGTTATCCATGATGAAGGGTTTCACCGCCATGCTGCGGCCGCGGGACATCTGGTACAGCCGCTCGCCCTCGAAGGCGTCGGTCAGCGGCTCGGGGCCCAGGTGGCGCAGCAGTTCGTGCTCCAGCGGCGCCTGGCTCCAGAGCAGCGCGCCGAAGCGCCGGGGATCGGTGTAGCGCAACGCCATGCCCGACTCCAGCTCGATATCCACATGCTCGTGGCGCGCCGCCGGCAGCCCGCACTCGACCAGGCGCAGGCTGCCCGACATGCCCAGGTGGCTGATCAGCGTGCCGGCCTCGGCGTTGAGCAACAGGTACTTGGCGCGCCGCTCCACCTGCAGGATGCGCTGCCCGGACAGGCGCACGTCGAGGTCCTCGGGAATCGGCCAGCGCAGGCGGCGCTCGCGGACGATCACGCGACTGACGCGCTGGCCTTCGAGGTAGGGCGCGATGCCCCGGCGGGTGGTTTCGACTTCGGGTAATTCAGGCATGGATCGATACGCAGGAGGATTCTGTAGGAGCGAAGGGATAGCTAGTTATTGCTCGCGAACATCAAAAAAAGCAAATGCCTTGCAAGAAGGCTGCGCCCACGGTGAGGCGTGTGGAGCTTTTGTAGGAGCGGACTCCGTCCGCGATAGCCCCGGCGCGAGAGCATCGCGGACAGAGTCCGCTCCTACGGGAGTCTGATGAGTTGTAGGGCGTATAACGTTCGACGTTATACGCCGTATGACCTCGATATCAGGGCACCTCGATTCGGCATTGGCACCCGTGATCGAGCAAGGTGTATCGGCGTACAACCGCGAACGCTTGTATGCCCTACGATTCAGTCCAGCGCCCGCGCCAGCTGGATCAGCTCCCCGCGCCATTCCGCGGCCTGCGGCAGGGCGAGGAACGATTCATTGAGCAGCGTCTCCCGCGCCTCGTAGGTGAAGGTCTGGCCATGCAGGTCGAGCACTTCGCCGCCGGCGCCTTCCAGCACCCCCTGGGCCGCCGCCGTATCCCATTGCGAGGTCGGCGCCAGGCGCGGATAGCAGTCCGCCGAGCCCTCGGCCAGCAGGCAGAACTTCAGCGAGCTGCCGATATTGGCCAGCGTCAGATCACCGAAACGCTCGGCCAGACCGGCCAGCAGGCGCTCCTGGGCGGGACTCGAATGGCGTTTGCTGGCCACCACGGTGAAAGCCTCGGCCGGGCTGACCCGTACGCTGATCTCCTGCGGCTCGCCACCGCGCTCCTCACGCCACGCGCCAAGCCCTGCGCCACCGTAGTAGCAACGGCCGCTGGCGGGAACGCCGACGACGCCGAACACAACGCGGCCGCGCTCGATCAACGCCACGTTGACGGTGAACTCCTCGCTGCCGGCGATGAATTCCTTGGTGCCGTCCAGCGGGTCCACCAGCCACCAGCGGGTCCACTGGGAGCGCTGCTCCAGCGGGATGTTGCAGTCCTCCTCCGACAGCACCGGCACCTCCGGCGCCAGCGCGCGCAGGCCGTCGGCCAGCAGGCGGTGGGCGGCCAGGTCGGCGGCGGTTACCGGGGATTCGTCGGCCTTCTGCTCGACGTCCAGGTCGCTGCGCCAGAACGGCAGGATCACGTCGCCCGCCTTGTGCACCAGGTCGATGACCGCAGGAAGAAAGGCGTGCATCACGGCTGGTACTCCCCTCGTTGGGTCAGCAGGTCGCGCACCAGATAGAGCGCGGCCAGAGCGCGCCCTTCGCTGAACTGGGCATGTTGGGCGAGGCTGGAGAGCTCGCGCAGGCTGATCTTGTCCACCCGCATCGGCTCCGGCTCGTCGCCGGGCAGGGCCTCGGGGTAGAGATTGCGCGCCAGCACCACCTGGATGCGCTGGCTCATGTAGCCGGGCGACAGCGACAGCTCGGTGATGTATTCGAGCTCGCCGGCGCCGTAGCCCGCCTCTTCCTTGAGCTCGCGGTCGGCCGCGGCGAGGATGTCCTCGCCCGGCTCCACCAGCCCCTTGGGCAGCGACAGCTGGTACTCGTCGACCCCGGCGCAGTATTCCTCGACCAGGACCACGTGCTCGGCGTCGAGCATCGCGACCACCATCACCGCGCCATAGCCCTGCCCCTTGCCCACCAGGCGTTCATAGGTGCGCTCCACGCCGTTGGAGAAGCGCAATTGCAGCTCCTCGACGGCGAACAGTCGGCTTTTGGCGACGATCTCGCGGGCGAGCACCGTGGGTTTCTGACGCATGGGGCGACTCCTGGGGGTGGCCGGGTCGGCTATGATAACCCGCCTTTTCCGATTGTCCGTGTCGGATGTTGCGCGGAGCCTGCCGATCCGCTGCGCAATTACGACACCCTGTTACCGAGCCCACCATGCCAAGCCTGCCCTGGTCAGCCATCGATACCGTCCTGCTCGACATGGACGGCACCCTGCTCGACCTGCACTTCGACAATCATTTCTGGCTCGAGCACCTGCCCAGGCGCTACGCCGAACACCACGGC
The DNA here is from genome assembly GCF_050474425.1 of Pseudomonas sp. B1-22. NCBI lineage: Bacteria > Pseudomonadati > Pseudomonadota > Gammaproteobacteria > Pseudomonadales > Pseudomonadaceae > Pseudomonas > Pseudomonas sp. B1-22. The sequence goes on from NZ_JBCHVH010000004.1 coordinate 255,943, forward strand.
ATCAGCCGTGAGCAGGCCGACGCCGAATTGCTGCCGCTGTTCCGCGACCACGCCGGACAGCTCAACTGGTACTGCCTGGATTTCTGGACCCGCGAGCTGAAGCTGTCGGTCCTCGATCTCAAGCGCGAAGTCGCCCATCTGATCGCCCTGCGTCCGGACGCCGACCTGTTCCTCGCCGCCCTGCGCCTGCACAACAAGCGCGCGGTGCTGATCACCAACGCCCACCGCGATTCGCTGTCGCTGAAGTTGGAGCGGGTCGAGCTCGAACCCTGGTTCGACCGCCTGATCAGCTCCCACGACTACGGCTACCCCAAGGAAGACCCGCAATTCTGGCAAGCGCTGCAGGCCGATATCGGTTTCGACCCGGCGCGCAGCCTGTTCATCGACGACAGCCTGCCGATCCTGCGCGCGGCGCGGCAGTTCGGCGTCGGCCACCTGCTGGCGGTGCGTCAGCCCGACAGCCGTGGCGCGCTCAAGGACACCGAGGAATTCGCCGCCCAGGACAGCTACCGGACGCTGATCGAGGGGCTCTGATTCCCGCTCGCCGGAAATGAAAGAGCCCGGCACTGGGCCGGGCTCCTTTACGCTACGCCGGAATCCGCAGCACCTGGCCGGGATAGATCTTGTCCGGGTGACTGAGCATCGGCTTGTTCGCCTCGAAGATCTTCATGTAGGCATTGGCATTGCCGTACTCGGCCTTGGCGATGGCGCTCAGGGTGTCGCCCTTCTTCACCGTGACGAAGCGCGCTTCCGGTGCGGGAGCCGCGACGGTGATGTGATCCTCGACGCCGGAGACGCCAGCGACGTTGCCCAGGGTGAGCAGGATCTTTTCCTTCTCTTCCTGGCTGGCCACCTCGCCGGTGGCGATCACCTTGTCGCCCTCGACGCTGACCTGGATGGCCGGGTTGCCCAGGCCGACCTTGGCGATGTGCTCCTTGAGCGATTCGGCAGCCTGTGCCTCCTGGCCCACAATGCTTTCCCAGAGTTTCTCACCGGCTTCCTTCACGAACGCAAAAATGCCCATATCCAACCTCCCTACGGTTACAGTGACAGGCGGCCGGCATTGGGCGGACCGCGAGGGGTTGGAGTCTAGTCGGCAAGATCGACAGCGCCCGCCGGATTCTTCCCAGCCCGCCTTCATCCGACAGACGCCGCTTTCCGGAGCCATCCCCCGATGGACATCAAACAGCTCAAGTTCCTCTGTGCCCTCGACGAGACGCGACACTTCGGCCAGGCAGCAGTGCGCTGCCATGTCACCCAGCCGACCCTGTCGATGCGCCTGCGCAATCTGGAGGAAGAGCTGGGCCTGGAACTGGTGCGGCGCGGGCAGCGCTTCGAAGGCTTCACCGAAGCCGGCGAGCGCGTGCTGGCCTGGGCGCGCAGCCTGCTGGCCGCCCGCGATGGCCTGTATGCCGAGGCTGCCGCCTGCCGTGGCCAACTGGTCGGCACGCTGCGCCTGGGGCTGGTGCCGCTGGCGGGCTTCGACCCCATGCGGCTGATCGAACTGTTCGCCCAGCGCCACCCGGAACTGCGCTTCCAGCTCTACGCACTGAGCTCGGAGAACATCCTCGAAGGCCTCGCCCGCAACCAGCTGGACCTCGGCCTGTCCTACCTCGACCGCCTCGACCGCGAGCACTTCGAAGGACTGGAGCTGGCGAGCACGCGCATGGGCCTGCTGCACGATTGCCGGCACTTCCAGTTCGACAGTCCGAGCCTCGCCTGGGAGGCACTGGCGGACCTGCCCCTGGGCCTTCTCGCCACCGGCATGCACTTTCGCCAGTCCATCGACCACGGCTTCCGCAGCCGTGGCCTGACACCCCAGCCACGCCTGGAAACCGACGCCGTGCACCAGCTGCTGCAAGCCGTGGAGCGAGGCCTGTGCTGCGCGATCATGCCGCTGGGCAGCGGGCTGGACGCCCAGGGCGAGCACTTCGCCCTCACTCCGATAGAAGACGCCCGCACCCTCTCCCCGCTGGGCCTGATCATTCGCCGGGGCGAACCGCGCTCGGCGTTGGCCGAGGCCTGTTTCCACGAAGCGGCCACCTTGCTGGACGGTTCTCCGGGCGAGTGATAGACGGCGTCGATCACGGTATCGAAACTACCCATTAGACGCCCCCGACGGATGGGCCTAGTCTGGCGCTATTACTAGAGAACCATAGGGCTCAGCCCATGCCTTGCTTGATCGCCCACCCGGCCGCCGCCGAGGACCGGGCTCCCGACACGTCCGCCGAAGGCTATGCCTACGTCGAACTCACCCCGGAAAACGACACCGGCAGCGCCCCGCTGGCCGACGAGATCGCCCTCGCCATTGCCTACAACGGCCTCAGCCAGGCCGTGATGATGGTTTCACCGAACGACCTGGAAGACTTCGTACACGGCTTCAGCCTCGGCGCTGGCTTCATCGAATCCATCGACGACATCTATGACATCCGCCTGACTCCCCATGGCGATTCCATTGCCGCCGAGGTGCAGGTGAGCAGCCGCGCCTTCTGGGCACTCAAGGAGCAACGCCGGCAACTGGCCGGCAATACCGGCTGCGGCCTGTGCGGCGTCGAGGCGCTGGACCAGGCGCTGCCGAAGCTGCCGGTGCTGCCGTCCGCCCCGCTGCCGCCCGCCGCACACCTCGACGGCCTGCGCGAGCGGGTGAACGCTGCCCAGGAAATCGCCCGGCGCAGCGGCGCCGTGCACGCCGCGCTGTTCGTCGATGGCAGCGGCGAGATCCGCCTGTGCCGCGAGGACATCGGCCGCCACAACGCCCTCGACAAGCTGATCGGCGCCCTCAAGCGCCAGCGCCTGGACGCGCGCGATGGCTTTGCCGTGGTCACCAGCCGCTGCAGCCTGGAGCTGATCCACAAGGCGGTGCGCGCGGGGCTCTCCACCCTGGTCAGCCTCTCCGCGCCCACAGCCCTTACCGTGCAGTGGGCCCGCCGGCACAACCTGAACCTGATCCACCTGCCCCACCGCAACGCCCCCCGGGTCTACAGCCCGGCGCCGAAAGCCGTCTAACGAAAAAGAGTCTCCATGAGCCTGCAACACGAAAAACCCCGCTACCAGCCCTACACGGGCCCGGCCGCCGGCTGGGGCGCGCTGATCAGCGTCACGCGCTTCTGGCTGGACAGCAAGCAGCCCTTCAAAAACCTGCGCGCCCTGCTCAAGACCAACCAGAACGGCGGCTTCGACTGCCCCGGCTGCGCCTGGGGCGACTCCCCCGAGGACGGCCGGGTGAAGTTCTGCGAGAACGGCGCCAAGGCGGTGAACTGGGAAGCCACCAAGCGCCGGGTGGACGCCGCCTTCTTCGCCCGCCACAGCGTCAGCGCGCTGCGCGAGCAGAGCGACTACTGGCTCGAATACCAGGGCCGGCTGACCGAGCCGATGCGCTACGACCGGGCCACCGACCGCTACCTGCCGATCGCCTGGGACGATGCCTTCGCCCTCATCGCCCGGCACCTGAATGCGCTGCAAAGCCCCGACCAGGCCGAGTTCTACACCTCGGGCCGGGCCAGCAACGAAGCCGCCTTCCTTTACCAGCTGTTCGTCCGCGCCTTCGGCACCAACAACTTCCCCGACTGCTCGAACATGTGCCACGAAGCCAGCGGCGTAGCCCTGGGAGCGAGCGTCGGCGTCGGCAAGGGCACCGTGACCTTCGACGACTTCGAACATGCCGATGCAATCTTCGTGTTCGGCCAGAACCCCGGCACCAACCATCCGCGCATGCTCGAACCACTGCGCGAGGCGGTGCAGCGCGGCGCCCAGGTAGTCGCCTTCAACCCGCTCAAGGAGCGCGGCCTGGAGCGCTTCCAGCATCCGCAGAACGCGCTGGAGATGCTCACCAACAGTTCCGAGCCGCTGAACACCGCGTTCTTCCGCCCGGCGCTGGGTGGCGACATGGCGGCCGTGCGCGGCATCGCCAAGTTCCTCCTGCAATGGGCCCGCGAGGCCCAGGCCAAGGGCGAACCGGCGGTGTTCGACCATGCCTTCATCGCCGAGCACACCCAGGGCATCGAGGCCTACCTGGCCACGGTGGACGACACCCCCTGGGACCACATCGTCCAGCAGTCGGGCCTCAGCCTCGAGGAGATCGAGCAGGCCGCGATCATGTACCGCCGCGCCGAGCGCGTGATCGTCTGCTGGGCCATGGGCCTGACTCAGCATCACCACTCGGTGCCGACCCTCCAGGAACTGGTCAGCCTGCAACTGCTGCGCGGCAACGTCGGCCGCCCCGGCGCCGGCCTGTGCCCGGTACGCGGCCACAGTAACGTGCAGGGCGACCGCACCATGGGCATCAACGACCGCCCGCCCGCGGCGCTGCTCGACGCCCTCGAAGACCGTTTCGGCTTCAAGGTGCCGCGCGCGCACGGCCACAACACGGTCGAGGCGATCGAGGCGATGCTCAAGGGCGAGGCGAAAGTCTTCATCGGCCTGGGCGGCAACTTCGCCCAGGCCACCCCGGACAGCGCACGCACCCATCAATCCTTGCGCAATTGCGCACTGACCGTGCAGATCAGCACCAAGCTCAACCGCAGCCACCTCACCGTAGGCGGTGACGCGCTGATCCTCCCGTGCCTGGGCCGCACCGACATCGACCGCCAGGCAGAGGGTCCGCAGGCGGTGACCGTGGAAGACTCCTTCAGCATGATCCACGCCTCCTTTGGCCAGCTGGAGCCGTCCTCGAAGCAGATGCGCTCGGAGCCCGCGATCATTGCCGGCATCGCCAAGGCCACCCTGGGCAACCATCCGGTGGACTGGGATGCGCTGATCGCCCATTACGACCGCATCCGCGACCTGATCGCCGACACCATCCCCGGCTTCACCGACTTCAACCGTCGCGTGGCGCACCCGGGCGGCTTCCACCTGGGCAACGCCGCCGCCGAGCGGCGCTGGAATACCGCCAGCGGCAAGGCCAACTTCCACAGCGACCCGCTGCCGGCGGACCTGGTCCACGAGAAGGTCCGCAAGACCGGCCAGGAGCCGCACCTGATCCTGCAGACGCTGCGCTCCCACGACCAGTACAACACCACCATCTATGGCCTGGACGACCGCTACCGCGGCGTGCGCGGCCAGCGCGAGGTGGTGTTCGCCAACGAAGCGGACATCCGCCGTCTGGGCTTCGAGCCGGGTGAGAAGGTGGACATGGTGTCGCTCTGGGCGGACGGCGTGGAACGCCGGGTCAGCGGCTTCACCCTGCTGGCCTACGACATCCCCGCGGGCCAGGCGGCGGCCTACTACCCGGAGACCAACCCGCTGGTGCCGCTGGAAAGCCACGGCGTGGGCAGCTACACCCCGACCTCCAAGTTCGTCGCCATCCGCTTCGAGAAGGCGCGGCCGAGCCTGCGGATCCTGTGATCGCACCGGGTGCGTAGGGCGTACAACCGTTCGCGGTTGTACGCCGATTCACCCTGCCTGGCCGGTTGGCGCGTGGGCCGGATTCCAAGCGCTCCGTGATGGGCATCCAGGCTGAAGTCCATGCGGAAGAGAGCCAAGGTCAGGCGGCGTATAACGTCGAACGTTATACGCCCTACGCTCCCGGGGCTTTTCTGCGTATGCACGGGGCCATGTCCTGCGAAAAATCCGCCGGAATTGCATCACGCAGGAAGGGAATGAAAGGTAAACTCGGAAGGGCACCAGGGAGTCGCGTGAAAAGCCATCATTGCAATGGCACTTTGCGTCAAAAACACACGCAAAACAAAGCCCTGGAATAACACTCAGACTGCCCCAAATCGAAAAAGTTCCGACTTTAAATCAAATACTTGCATTATTTGATGAAAGTCGTGTTATTCGTCGGAAGTGCCTTGTCAGAGCCTTCGCACGAACCGAGGATCGCTTCCAACATCCCCACAGAGAGATCCTCTCTATGAAATACTCCTCGATGCTCCTGTTGTCTCTTGCGCTGGTTGGTGGCACCGCCTTCGCGGACGGCGACACCCGTGCCGGCGTCGGTGGCGCCCTGGGCGGGGTATTGGGTTCGGTCATCGGCCAGTCGGTCGGTGGCAGCACCGGCGCCGCCATTGGTAGTGGTATCGGCGGTGCGGCCGGTGGTGCGGTCGGTGCCCGCCACGGCAACAAGACAGAAGCCGCCATCGGCGGTGGCCTGGGCGCAGCCGGCGGCCAGGTAATCGGCAACAAGATGGGCGGCACTACTGGCGGCCTGATCGGCGCGGCCCTGGGTGGCGGCGCAGGCGGCGCACTGGGCAACCATTACGCCGATAACAACCGCGACGACGACGATGATGACTACCATCACGGCTACCGTCGTGCCCGCTACTACGACCGTGACTGGCACGATAACGGTCGCCATCGCGGCTGGTACAAGCACCACAGGCACCACCACCGCGACTGGGATTGATCTGCGCAATACAAACCGCGATCAGTCCACGGAAACGATGACTGACAGCCGGGCCTACATTGCCCGGCTGTTTTGTGTGCGGGACAATTCCCCACCCCTACTCTCCATTCAGGATTCAGGTTCGCAAGATGCGTAAGACTCTTTCTGTTCTGGCGCTGGCTCTCCTGGCCAGCCACGCCATGGCCGATGACACCAAGGCTGCGATTGGCAGCGGTGTGGGCGGCGCACTCGGTAACGTGGTTGGCGGCGCCCTGGGCGGCTCCACCGGCGCGGCCATCGGCGCGGGCGTCGGCGGCGCGGCCGGCGGTGCAATGGGCGCGAAGAACGGCAACAAGACCGAGGCAGCCATTGGTGGCGGCCTGGGTGCTGCTGGCGGCTCGGTCATCGGCAACAAGGTCGGCGGCTCCACCGGCGGCACCATCGGCGCAGGCCTGGGCGGCGCCGCGGGCGGCGCGCTGGGCAACCACATGGCCGACAAGAACAACGATGACGACGACGATCACGACGGCCATCATGACAACGGCTATCACAAGGCCAAGGGCCACCATAAGCACAAACACAAGCATCACGACGACGATTGATGCTGCGTTGACTCCAGAAAGAGCCCGCCTTCCGGCGGGCTCTTTCATTTCAGGCCTGGCGAGCCGGCAGCACCGAGAGCAGCGCGCTCAGCTCGACCGGTGGCCGCCCGCCCACCCGGCGCGTCTGGTATAGGCTTGCGGGTGAAGGATCACTGCCTACAAGGAGTTCTTGTCGTGAAAGTTGCTGCTGGACTGTTCCTGCCTCTGTTCATTGCACCCTGCGCTCAGGCGGCGAATTGGCAGGTCTGCCGGATGGAGGTGGAGATCACCGGGACGGTGACCCAGCCCCACCCTGCCCTGAAGGGGCGGGTGGAGTCGGTGAAGGCCCAGGCGGCGTCGACCGAGTGCCCGATTCGCGGCGAAGTGATCGCCTTCGCGCCGGAGAGCGCCGATTACCAGAGCATGATTGCGCGCAGGCACTGGCCCAAGCCGGGCCAGCGGGTGTGGATGCGTTATCAGTACCTGGATGGAGAGTGCAAGAACGACGGCAATCCCAAGCCCTGCCGGATTCAGCATTATCCGATGGGGTGGTGAGCGCTGCCCTATCCATATGGCATCGCGCCCATCGCGGACAAAGTCCGCTCCTACGCGGGCGCTCAGCATGAGTGTTTTCCGGTAGGAGAGGAATCCATCCGCGAAGGATTTCGCGGGCATGGCCCGCTCCTACGGGAGCCCCTCCGCTCTGGCTTTAGCTATGGCTCTTGAGGACTTCCAGAGAAATATCTGCACACTCCGAGCGCCCCTTCAGGAGGCCGAGTGGAATCGGAGTTTCAGGGGTTGAGCGGCATGGATGCCGCGAGAGCCGCGATGGGCCAGGGATGGCCCTTCGACGGGGGGACGCCTAGTTCGGGCCCCTGAAACTTCGATGGAAGGAGGGAACCCCGGCGAAGCCAGGGCCGGATGATGGGGCAAGACCTTTGGTTACTTTCTGTGGGGCGGCCATCCGTAGTTTGAGAAAGTAACTCGCCCGAGGGGGCGAAATAAAATTTTTCAGCGCACGCCGATGCGGCGCTGAAACGCCCAGCCAGAAGCAGAAAACATCGCGGACAAGGTCCGCTCCTACGAAAAGCCGTTCAGGCGCGGAGCAATACTTCCATCGCCTCGCGCAGCGGCGCCGGGATCGGTACCGGGCTATTGCTCGCCCGGTCGACGAACACATGCACGAACCTGCCCGCCGCACAGGCCAGCTCCTCGCCTTCGCGGAAGATCGCCAGCTCGTACTGCACCGAACTGTTGCCCAGCTTGCCGACCCGCAGGCCGACCTCGATGCGCTCGGGGAAGGCCACCGGGGCGAAGTAGTCGCAGCTGGAGCTGACCACGAAGCCCACCACCTCGCCGTCGTGGATATCCAGGCCGCCGCGCTCGATCAGGTAGGTATTCACCGCCGTGTCGAAGAAGCCGTAGTAGGTCACGTTGTTCACGTGACCGTAGATGTCGTTGTCGTGCCAGCGGGTGGTGATCGGCAGGAAGTGCGCGTAGTCGGCGCGGCTGGGATGCTGTTCGCTCATCGCTCTCTCAATAGGCGGCTCGGTAGATGGCCAGCGCATCGCGCTCGCTGACCTCGCGGGGATTATTCACCAGCAGGCGCTGCTGCAGCATGGCGTCGGCCGCCAGGCGCGGCAGGCTGTCTTCCGGCACACCGGCGTCACGCAGGCGCGAGGGCAGGCCACAGCGCGGGCTGAGTTCGGCCAGTTCGGCGATGAATTGCTCGGTGCGGTCGGCATCCGTACGCAGGCGCTCACCCAGCAGCAGCGGCGCCAGTTCGGCGTAGAGCGCGCTGGCAGTGGGCGCATTGAAGCGGATCACTTCCGGCAGCACCAGTGCATTGCTCAAGCCATGGGGAATGTGGAAGTGCCCGCCCAGCGGGTAGGCCAGCGCGTGCACCGCGGCCACCGGGGCATTGGCGAAGGCCTGTCCGGCCAGGCACGCGCCCAGCAGCATGGCCTGGCGCGCCTCGCGGTTGCGGCCGTTGTGCACCGCTTCGTCGAGGTTCAGCGCCAGCAGACGCAGGGCCTCGCGGGCCAGCAGGTCGGACAGCGGGTTCTTCTTCAGCTTGCTGGTGTACGCCTCGATGGCGTGGACCATGGCGTCGATGCCGGTGGCGGCGGTGACTGCCGGCGGCAGGCCGAGGGTGAGATCGGCGTCGAGCACCGCCAGGTCCGGCAGCAGGTGCGGGCTGACCACACCCATCTTGGTGGTCTCGCCGGTGGTGACGATGGCGATGGGCGTGACTTCCGAACCGGTGCCGGCGGTGGTCGGCACCTGGATCAGCGGCAGACGCGGGCCGCGGGCGTTGCCGACGCCGAAGATATCCTTGAGACCCTGCGTCGCCAGCGGATGCGCCAGCAGCGCCACCAGCTTGGCCACGTCCATCGAGCTGCCGCCACCGAAGCCAATCACCAGTTGCGCGGCCATCCTGTGCGCCTGTCCGGCGGCGGCCAGCACCACGCCTTCCGGCGGGTCGGCCAGTACTTGGTCGAAGACTTCCACCGCCACGCCAGCCCTCGCGAAGCCCGGTAGAACATCGTCGAGCATGTTCAGCCGGGTAATTCCAGGGTCGGTAACGATGAGCACGCGCTGGGCGCCGCGCTCGCGGCAAAGTTCACCCAGGCGGACAGCGGAACCACTCTCGCAGAGGATCTGCGCGGTGGTGGCGAAGCTGAAAGGCTGCATGGCGGTCCCCGGTCTTGTCGTTGTACTGCGGAAACGGCGTGGGCCGCAGGTCGGCGGCCAGCCGGGGGAGCATAGCAATGCAACACAGCCTCATGAAACCTCGTGCCGCCAGGCGAAACAGTTATTCACAAGATGAATGCTGCGGCACGGCATGTCGTGGAGCGCAGGAACGGATTCATCCGCGATCGATTGCCGGCCGCTCCGAGCCAGCCGGTTGCACATCGCGGACAGAGTCCGCTCCTACCAAATCAGCCCCGCAGAAACGAAAAAGGCCGGCATTACGCCGGCCTTTTTCTTCGCAAGGGCAGGTCAGACAGCGACCGGTGCCTTGATGTGCGGGTGAGACTCGTAGCCGACCAGCTCGAAGTCCTCGAAGCGGAAGTCGAACAGGTTCTTCACCTTGGGGTTGATCTTCATGGTCGGCAGCGGCAGCGGCTGGCGGGTCAGCTGCAGGTCGGTCTGCTCCAGGTGGTTGGCGTACAGGTGGCAGTCGCCGCCGGTCCAGATGAACTCGCCCGGCTGCAGGCCCGCGACCTGCGCGACCATCAGGGTCAGCAGCGCGTAGCTGGCGATGTTGAAGGGCACGCCGAGGAAGATGTCGGCCGAGCGCTGGTACAGCTGGCAGCTGAGCTTGCCGTCGGCGACGTAGAACTGGAACAGTGCGTGGCACGGCGGCAGGGCCATCTCGTCGATCAGCGCCGGGTTCCAGGCGGAGACGATCAGGCGGCGCGAGTCCGGGTTCTTCTTCAGCATCGCCATCAGGTTGGCGATCTGGTCGATATGGCGGCCGTCCGGCGCCGGCCAGGAGCGCCACTGGTAGCCGTAGACCGGGCCGAGGTCACCGTTCTCGTCGGCCCACTCGTCCCAGATGGAGACGCCGTTTTCCTTCAGGTAGGCGATGTTGGTCGAGCCTTTGAGGAACCACAGCAGCTCATGAATGATCGATTTCAGGTGGCACTTCTTGGTGGTCACCAGCGGGAAGCCGTCGGCCAGGTCGAAGCGCATCTGGTGACCGAATACGCTGTAGGTGCCGGTGCCGGTGCGGTCGCTCTTGAAGGTGCCGTGTTCGCGCACGTGGCGCATGAGGTCGAGGTACTGTTTCATCGGTGCTGTTTCATCCGGTGAGGCTCTGCGGCGCGGCTCGCGGTGGCCGCCGGCGGGTCGATCCGCCCATGCAGAATCTGAACAAGCGGCAATACTAAGGGGCGCGGCCCGCTCTCGCCACCCCGACCGGCCCGGTGGCCGCACTCCGTTTCGAACGACACGACGCAGGCGGCGTCCGACCGCCGCCGCCCTTGCCTGGTGCCAGAGAGGTCTGCATGTCCGACGTTCAATTGCCCGACTTCCCCCTTTCCCGCCGTCAACTGCTGGCGGCGGCCTGCACCGCCGCGGCGGTCGGCGGCGTACTGCTCAGCCCCGCCGTCCGCACCTGGGCCGCGCTGACGCCCCAGGCCGAGGCGGAACTGGCCAGCTTTATGATCCTCTCCCAGCGCCTGACCGGCCGCAGCAACCTCGACCCGCGCATCGGCCAGCGCCTGTTCGAAGCGCTGGCCCAGCGCGACACCGCGCTCAAGCAGAGCCTCGCCGAGCTGCAGGCGCACCTGGCCGACCCGCCCGCCAGTTGGGGTGAGCGCCAGCAGTGGCTGGCCCGGCAGATCCTCGGCGGCTGGTACCTGGGGCAGATCGGCGATGCCAGCAACGCCACGCTGATCACCTATGAGCAGGCGCTGATGTTCAAGGCGGTGGACGACGTGCTGGTGATCCGCAGCTACTGCCCGAACAAGCCGGGCTTCTGGGCGGCCCAGCCGGCCGAGCGGGAGGTGTGAACATGGCCGAGACGCAACGCGCGGATTTCGTAGTGGTCGGCTCCGGCGTCGCCGGGGCGCTGGTGGCTCATCAACTGGCGCTGGCCGGCAAGGACGTGCTGATCCTCGAAGCCGGGCCGCGCATGGCGCGCTGGGAGATCGTCGAGCGCTTCCGCAACCAGGCGGACAAGTCCGACAACCAGGCGGCCTACCCGTCCAGCCCGCACGCGCCGCACCCGCAGTTCAAGCCGGACAACCACTACCTGATCCAGAAGGGCACCCACCCCTACGACGTGCAGTACCTGCGCGTGGTCGGCGGCACCACCTGGCACTGGGCGGCCTCGGCCTGGCGCTTCCTGCCCAACGACTTCAAGCTGGCGAGCCTCTACGGCGTGGGCCGCGACTGGCCCATCGAGTACGCGGAGCTTGAACCCTGGTACCAGCGCGCCGAGGAGGAACTGGGCGTCTGGGGACCGGGCGACGAGGAACTCGACTCTCCGCGCAGCCAGCCCTACCCCATGCCGCCACTGCCGCTGTCGTGGAACGAGCAGCGCATCAAGACCCTGCTCAACGCCAATGGCTACCGCGTAGTCACCGAGCCGGTGGCGCGCAACAGCCGCCCCTACGACGCGCGGCCCACCTGCTGCGGCAACAACAATTGCATGCCGATCTGCCCCATCGGCGCCATGTACAACGGCATCGTCCACGTCGAGAAGGCCGAAGCCGCCGGCGCGCGACTGGTGGAAAACGCCGTGGTGTTCAAGCTGGAGAAGGGCGACGGCGGCAAGATCAGCGCCGCGCTGTACAAGGACCCGCAGGGCAACGAGCACCGGGTCGAAGGTGGCACCTTCATCCTCGCCGCCAACGGCATCGAGACCCCCAAGCTGATGCTGATGTCGGAGGTCGGCAACAGCTCGGACATGGTCGGCCGCAACCTCATGGACCACCCCGGCACCGCCGTGCAGTTCTATGCCGACGAGAAGCTCTGGCCAGGCCGTGGGCCGCAGGAAATGACCTCCATGGTGGGCTTCCGCGATGGCGCGTTCCGCAGCCAGTACGCCTCGAAGAAGATCCACCTGTCCAACCTCTCGCGCACCGACCAGGTGGCCGCCGAGCTGATCCGCAAGGGCCCGCTGCTGCTGGGCCGCGAACTGGAGGCGCAGATCCGCGACCGCGCCGCACGCTTCGTGCGCTTCGACAGCTTCCACGAAATCCTCCCGCACCCGGAGAACCGTATCGTCCCCAGCACCAGCGAGCGCGATGCCGTGGGCATCCCCAAGCCGGAGTTCACCTACGCGATGGACGACTATGTGCACAAGAGCGCGGTGCACACCCGCGAGGTGTACACCCACGCGGCGAAACTGCTGGGCGGCACCGAGGTGGTGTTCGAGGACAACTTCGCCAACAACAACCACATCACCGGTACCACCCTGATGGGCGCCGACCCGAAGGACTCGGTGGTCGACAGCCACTGCCGCAGCCACGACCACCCCAACCTGTTCATCGCCGGCAGCGCCGTGATGCCCACCGTCGGCTCGGTGAACTGCACCCTGACCATCGCCGCCCTGGCCCTGCGCCTGGCCGACCAGCTGAAGCGGGAGGCCTGACGATGAAAGCCCTGGCACTCCTCGCCCTGCTCGCCGCTCCCCTTTCGGGCCACGCCGCCAATGCGCTGGACCCGGCGCCACAGGAACTGCTGCAACGCGGCGAGTACCTGGCCCGTGCCGGCGACTGCGCCGCCTGCCACACCGCGCCGGGCGGCAAGCCCTTCGCCGGCGGGCTGCCGCTGGCCACGCCGCTGGGCGCGGTGTACTCCACCAACATCACCCCCGACCCGAAGACCGGCATCGGCAGCTACAGCTACGACGACTTCGCCCGCGCCCTGCGCGACGGCGTGGCCAAGGGCGGCACCCGCCTCTACCCGGCGATGCCCTACACCGCCTACGCGAAGATCAACGACGACGACATGAAGGCGCTCTACGCCTGGTTCCTCAACGGCGGCGTGCAGGCGGTGGCGCAGCCCAACCAGGAGTCGGACATCGCCTGGCCGCTGGACGTGCGCTGGCCGCTGGCGATCTGGAACCTGCTGTTCCACGACGATGCGGTCTACCAGAACAATCCGAAGCAGGGTGCCGCCTGGAACCGTGGCGCCTACCTGGTCCAGGGCCTGGCCCACTGCGGCACCTGCCACACCCCTCGCGGCATGGCCTTCCAGGAGAAGGCCATGAACGAACAGGGCACCGGCTTCCTCGCCGGTGCCGCCCTGGGCGGCTGGTACGCCTTCAACATCACTCCCGACACCCACAGCGGCATCGGCGGCTGGAGCGACGCGGAGATCGTGCAGTACCTCAAGACCGGCGGCGTGCCGGGCAAGGCCCAGGCCGCCGGCCCCATGGGCGAGGCAGTGGAGCACAGCTTCCAGTACCTGACGGAAGCGGACCTGCAAGCCATTGCCACCTACCTGCGCAGCGTCCCGGCGGTCAGCGATGGCGAGCGCAAGGCGCGTTTCCAGTGGGGCAAGCCGGCCGAGGACGTGGTCACCCTGCGCGGCCAGGACTTCGCCGCGCAAAATCAGGTCGACGGCGCCCGCCTCTACCTGGGCAATTGTGCCAGCTGCCACTCCTGGAGCGGCGAAGGGGTGAAGGACGGCTATTACCCGATGCTGCTGAAGAACAGCGCGGTCGGCGCCCTGCAGCCGGACAACCTGGTGCAGGTGGTACTCGGCGGCGTGCACCGCAAGGTCGGCGACCAGGAGCTGTTCATGCCCGGCTTCGCGGGGACTCTCAATGACGAGCAGATCGCCACCCTGGTGAACTACCTCACCGCGCAGTTCGGCAATCCGGAGGTGAAAGTCGACAGCGCGCGGGTCGCGGAAATACGCCAGCCCTGAGCCTCATCCCGACATAGTGGCGGGCCGCCACCCCACGACGAAGACGGCCCGCCCGCGTTGACAGCCTCCCCCTGCTCGCGGAAGCTCCCTTACCCCTGGAGTCGTCGCGGAACAACGGATGTCCATGTCCCACAAGACCAAGAAGCCTCGCCCCACTCCCCACGCGCCCCAACCGTCCGCACCGCGCCGCACCTGGCTCGCCGTGGTGGCCGGGCTGCTGCTGGCGGCCACCGTCGGCGCCTGGATCTGGGTAGAGCAGGACAATGGCGTCACCCTGCCGAGCGGCCAGCCGCCGGCCCGGAACCCCGCACCGGCTGCACAGGCGCCGACACCTGCGCCGCAATCCGCGCAACTGGTTGCCGAATCCACCTGCACCGGGTGCCACCAGGCACAGACCAAGGACTGGCAGGGCTCCCATCACCAGCAGGCGATGAAGCCGGCCAGCGAAGGCAACGTGCTCGGCGATTTCGCCGACGTCACCTTCAAGGGCGAGATCGAGACCACCCGTTTCTTCCGCAAGGGCGACGAATACTGGGTCAACACCCCCGGCAACGACGGCAAGCCGGCGGACTTCAAGGTGGCCTACACCTTTGGCATCGAACCCCTGCAACAATACTTGCTGGAATATCCGGGTGGCCGTCTTCAGGCCCTCGGCGTTGCCTGGGATAGCCGCAAGCACCGCTGGTTCCAGCTGATGCCCGGCCAACGCATCGACTACAAGGACGAGCTGCACTGGACCCGCCCGGCGCAGAACGCCAACTTCATGTGCGTCGAATGCCACACCACCGGCTTCAAGCGCAATTACGACGCCAAAACCGACAGCTTCGCCAGCCACTGGAACAGCCTCGGCGTCGGCTGCCAGGCCTGCCATGGCCCTGCATCGAAGCACCTGGAATGGGCGCAGAAACCGGACCGCAGCGCCGACAAGGGCTTCGAGGTGCCGCTGAAAAATGCCAGCCAGAGCACCGTGGTGGAAACCTGCGCACGCTGCCACGCCCGCCGCGCGCCGCTGGGCGACGGCTACCAGAACAAAAACCGCTTCATGGACGACTACCTGCCCAGCACCCTGACCCACGAGCTCTATGAGATCGACGGCAAGATCAAGGACGAAGTCTTCGAATGGGGCTCCTTCACCCAGAGCAAGATGTTCGCCAAGGGCGTGCAGTGCACCGACTGCCACAATCCCCACAGCGGCGAGCTGAAGGCGCCAGGCAACGGCGTCTGCCTGCAATGCCACAACACCGCCGGCAAGCCGGTGCGCCCGCAGATCGACGGCAAGGGCCTGAAGGCGAAGAACTACGACTCGCCCGAGCACCATCACCACGAACCCGGCAGCCCCGGTGCGCAGTGCACGTCCTGTCACATGCCGGGCCGCTACTACATGGTCAACGACTACCGCCACGACCACGGTTTCAGCCTGCCCGACCCCGCGCATGCACGGCGTATCGGCGCGCCCGACGCCTGCCTGGCCTGCCACAAGGACACCCCGGCGAAGAAGATCGCCGAGCAGTTCCAGCAGTGGTACGCCAGCGAACAGCCGGCCAAGCCGAACGCCTCGGGCAATCCCACGCCACGCTACGACGACACCCTCTGGAAAGCCCGTGACGGCAAGCCGGGTGCTTCCCGTGCGCTGCACCTGCTGCTGGCCTCGCCGGAGCTGCCGGCGATCCGCCGCGCGACACTGCTGGCCGAACTGCCTGACTACCCCAGCCCCCGCTCGCTGGAACTGGCGGCGCAGGGCCTGAAGGACCCCGATCCGCTGGTGCGCACGGCCGCCATCAACGTCGTCATGCCCCTCGCCAATGGGCCGCAGCAGGCCCTGGTGCTGGTGCCCCTGATGGCTCCCCTGCTGAATGACCCGATCCGTGCCGTGCGCATCACCGCGGCCTGGCAGTTGTCGCAGTTGCCGCCGCAGGCTCGCCCCGGCCTCGACGAGGCCCTGGACAAGGGGTTGCGCGAATACGAGGAAGTCCAGAAGAGCCTGGCGGAGCGCGCCGAGGCCAACCTCAACCTCGCCATGCTCTACCAGCGAACCGGTCGGAGCGACCAGGTGGAGCCGGCGCTCCGCGCGGCGATACAGCACAACCCGGACTTCCTGCCAGCCACCGTCACGCTGATCCAGTGGCTGGAAGCCAACGGTCGCCAGGCCGATGCCGGCCAACTGCTCGACGACGCCCTGCGCCAGCATCCGTCCGCCGGGCTGCTGCACCACGTCAAGGGCCTCGCCCTGGTGCGCCAGGGCGAGCGCCCGGCGGCGCTCAAGGAATTGCGCGAAGCGGTGCGCCTGTCGCCGGACGACGACCAGTTCCGCTACGTGCTGGCCATCGCCCTGCACGACAGCGGCGAAGCCGACGCCGCCGCCCATGAGCTGGAGGCACTGCTGCAGCGCCACCCGGCCAACCGTACGGCACGCCTGGCGCTGATCGGCTACCTGCGCGAGACCGGGCAGATGCAGAAGGTGCAGATGCTGCTGGCGGAACTGGAGCAACAGAATCCGGACGATCCCACGCTCAAGCGTGAGTGAATCTTCCGACGAGCAGGCGGGAACTCAGGAAGCGGCAAACGCTCTGACAGACGCACTCAATCAAGGAGTTACCATGCGTCGCCGCTTCATCCCCGCCGTCATTGCGTTCACCCTATTCCCGCTGGCCTCGGCCATGGCCGAAGACAGCGACTTCTGGCACTCGGTCCTGACCTCCGGCGCCACCACCGCCTCGAGCTACCTGACCAGCCGCGACGACCACAAACTGGTTGGCCCGGCCCAGGACGATGCCGCCAGCTTCATCGCCACCGATGGCGCCATTCGCGGCCCCTACCTTGAGGCCGCGCTGCAGCAGATGCGCACCGGCAACCCGGCACTGGCCAACGCCAGCGACGCGGAACTGGCCACCGCCCTGCTCGCCAGTCAACGCTGACCGCCACGGCGCGCGCCGCCTCCCCACACGGTGCGCGCCGCCCGGCGCAAAGGTGGAACTCCCCGCAAACCCCGCGCATCTCACCTGTACACGGACCCTCCGGAGGTGATTCTGATGCACACCGCCAAACTGGCCACCGTACTCGCCCTGCTCGCCCTGCCCGTTACCTCGGCCCTGGCCGATGACTTCCTGCGCGATATCATCTCGTCCGGCGCGACCACCGCGTCGCTCTACCTGACCTTCAGGCATGACCACAAACTGATCGTCGCCGCCCAGGACGACGCCAGCGCCTATGTCGCCAGCGACGGTGCGATCCGCGGCCCCTACCTTGAATCCGCCCTGACCCGCCTGCGCAACGACAATCCCAGCCTGCGTGATCGCAGCGACATGGACCTGGCCAACGCCATCCTGGCCCGCAGCGACGATGCACCTGCCCACTGAGCCCCACCGGCGCGGCCCCTGGCGCTCGCCACGGGCCGTTCCCTGCTGGCGTGGCCGGCGGGAGGATCGGGTTACTCCGCCCGCCCAGCGTCACGCCCTAACGCTGGCCGTCGCACCGTAGGGCGTACAACCGTTCGCGGTTGTACGCCGTTAAACCCCGATTTGAAGCCGGCTCCGAGACCAAACCCCGCAGCGCCACCAGGACAAGGCTAATCGGCGTATAACGTCGAGCGTTATACGCCCTACGTTCCTGCCTCCCTGTAGGAGCGGGCCATGCCCGCGATGCACCGGCAGATCAGCCAGGTTCGCCACAGGAGGCGCAAGGCCCTGACGTTTTCCTGTAGCAACGGGGTCCTCCGCGCGGGATTTCGCGGACAAGGGCTAGGCGCCCCCGTCTCTCCTACGGGAGCCAGAGCGCCACGCTCTGGCTCTGGCTCTGGCACTTTAAGACTTCCAGAAAAACATCCGCACACACCGGAACGCCCCTTCAGGAGGCCGAGTGGAATCGGAGTTTCAGGGGTTGAGCGGCATGGATGCCGCGAGAGCGCTGTCGGGCCAGGGATGGCCCGTCAGCGCGGGCCCCTGAAACTTCGATGGAGCGAGGGAAGTCCCGCGAAGCGGGACCCGGATGATGGGGCAAAGACCTTTGGTTACTTTCTGTCGTTTGAGAAAGTAACTCGCCCGAGGGGGCGAAACAGAAGACATCCGAGCACGCCGAAGCGGCGCAGAAACGCCGAACGTCATATCGGCGGATAACGCTTGGAGCGTTATTCGCCCTACAAGAGCATCGCGGACAAAGTCCGCTCCTACGAAACGTGGTTACAGGCGACTCCGCCGCTGGGACAATTCGCGAGCAAGCTCGCTCCTACGAAAATCCCGTCCATAGCGGCGAAATCGCCACCACGAAAAAGCCGCCCGAAGGCGGCTTTTCAGTTCGGCTCGCCCGAGGGGGCGAAACAGAAGACATCCGAGCACGCCGAAGCGGCGCAGAAACGCCGAATGTCAAATCGGCGGATAACGCTTGGAGCGTTATTCGCCCTACAAGAGCATCGCGGACGAAGTCCGCTCCTACGAAACGTGGTTACAGGCGACTCCGCCGCTGGGACAATTCGCGAGCAAGCTCGCTCCTACGAAAAGCCCGTCCATAGCGGCGAAATCATCACCACGAAAAAGCCGCCCGAAGGCGGCTTTTTCAGTCCGACTCAGCGATCACTCGCGATAGTCATCCACCGGCACGCACGCACAGAACAGGTTGCGGTCGCCATAGACGTTGTCCACGCGGTTCACCGCCGGCCAGTACTTGAAGGCGCGGGTATGCTCGGTCGGCGTCACCGCCTCGGCGATCTCGTACGGGCGCTCCCACAGCCCAGTGACGTCCGCCAGGGTGTGCGGCGCACGCTTGAGCGGGTTGTCCTCGGCCGGCCATTCGCCGCTCTCGACCTTGGCGATTTCTCCGCGGATCGACAGCATCGCCTCGATGAAGCGGTCCAGCTCATGCTTGGACTCGCTCTCGGTCGGCTCCACCATCAGGGTGCCGGGCACCGGGAAGGACATGGTCGGCGCGTGGAAGCCGTAGTCCATCAGGCGCTTGGCCACGTCTTCCTCGCTGATCCCGGTCTGCGCCTTGAGCGGGCGCAGGTCGAGGATGCATTCGTGGGCGACGCGGTCGTTGCGGCCGCGGTAGAGCACCGGGAAGGCGCCGTCGAGCTTGCTGGCCACGTAGTTGGCATTGAGGATCGCCACCTCGGTGGCATCCGCCAGCTGCGGGCCCATCATGGCGATGTACATCCAGCTGATCGGCAGGATGCTGGCGCTGCCCCAGGGCGCGGCGCTCACCGCGCCGTTGAGCGGGTTCGGGCCTTCGATGCGGATCACCGGGTGGTTGGCGACGAAGGGCGCGAGGTGCTTCTTCACGCCGATCGGGCCCATGCCCGGACCGCCACCGCCGTGGGGGATGCAGAAGGTCTTGTGCAGGTTCATGTGCGACACGTCGGCGCCGATGTCCGCCGGGCGCGCCAGGCCCACCTGGGCGTTGAGGTTGGCGCCGTCCATGTAGACCTGGCCACCGTGGGCGTGGATCACCTCGCAGATCTCGCGGATGCCTTCCTCGTACACGCCATGGGTGGAGGGGTAGGTGATCATCAGGCAGGACAGCTGCGAACCGGCTTCCTCGGCCTTGCGCTTGAGGTCTTCCAGGTCGACGTTGCCGCCCTTGTCGCACTCGACGATGACCACGCGCATGCTCGCCATGATCGCCGAGGCCGGGTTGGTGCCGTGGGCCGAGGACGGGATCAGGCAGATGTTGCGGTGCGCATCGCCACGGCTCTCGTGGTACTTGCGGATCGCCAGCAGGCCCGCGTATTCGCCCTGGGCGCCGGAGTTGGGCTGCATGCAGATGGCGTCGAAGCCGGTGATCGCGCAGAGCCAGCGCTCCAGCTCCTCGATCATCAGGCGGTAGCCCTCGGCCTGCTCACGCGGCACGAAGGGGTGCAGGCTGGCGAATTCCGGCCAGGTGATCGGGATCATCTCGCTGGTGGCGTTGAGCTTCATGGTGCAGGAGCCCAGCGGGATCATCGCCTGGTTCAGCGCCAGGTCCTTGCCTTCGAGCTGGCGCAGGTAGCGCAGCATCTCGGTTTCGCTGTGGTGGCGGTTGAACACCGGGTGGGTCAGGTAGCCGCTGCTGCGCTGCAGGTCGGCGGGGATGCCATCGGCGACATTACCGGCGTCGAGCTGGGCGACGTCCAGGCCGTGGCCGGCACCCAGCAGGATGTCGAATAGAGTAGCGAGAGTGTCGGCGCTGCTGGTTTCGTCCAGGCTCACACCCAGGCGGTCCTCACCGACGATGCGCAGGTTCACCCGGGCGGCGCGGGCGCGCTCGACGATGGCCTGCTGGCCAGCACCGACGTCCAGGGTCAGGGTGTCGAAGAAGTGCTGGTTGACGATCTTCACGCCCTTGGCGGTCAGGCCGGCGGCCAGTACGGCAGTCAGGCGGTGCACACGCTGGGCGATGCGCTTGAGGCCCTGCGGGCCGTGGTACACGGCGTACAGGCTGGCGATGTTGGCCAGCAGCACCTGCGAGGTACAGACGTTGGAGTTGGCCTTCTCGCGGCGGATGTGCTGCTCGCGGGTCTGCAGCGCCATGCGCAGCGCGGTGTTGCCACGGGCGTCCTTGGACACGCCGATGATCCGGCCCGGCATGGCGCGCTTGTATTCGTCGCGGCAGGCGAAGAAAGCCGCGTGCGGGCCGCCGTAGCCCATGGGCACGCCGAAGCGCTGGGCGCTGCCCAGCACCACGTCGGCGCCCAGCTCGCCCGGCGGGGTGAGCAGCAGCAGCGCGAGCAGGTCGCTGGCCACGCAGGCGATAGCCTGCTGGGCATGCAGCGCGTCGATCAGGCTGCGCAGGTCGCGGATCTCGCCGCGGGTATCGGGGTATTGCAGCAGCGCGCCGAACACCGCGTGCTGGCCGAGGTTGTCCACCTCGTCGACCACCACCTCGAAGCCGAAGGCGTCGGCGCGGGTCTGCACCACGGAGATGGTCTGCGGATGGCACTGGGCGTCGACGAAGAACAGGTTGCTCTTGGACTTGGCCACGCGCTTGGCTAGGGCCATGGCCTCGGCGGCGGCGGTGGCTTCGTCGAGCAGCGAGGCGCTGGCGAGGTCGAGGCCGGTGAGGTCGATGGTCATCTGCTGGAAGTTCAGCAGGGATTCCAGACGACCCTGGGCGATTTCCGGCTGGTACGGCGTGTAGGCGGTGTACCAGCCCGGGTTCTCCAGCACGTTGCGCAGGATGACCGTGGGGGTCAGGGTGCCGTAGTAACCGATGCCGATCAGGCTGGTCCACAGCTCGTTCTTCTGCGCATACCCCTTCAGCTTCGCCAGCGCGCCCTGCTCGTCGAGCGCGGCCGGCAGGTCCAGCGGCCGGTTCAGGCGGATGGCCGGCGGCACCGTCTGCACGATCAGGTCATCGCGGCTGGCGACGCCTAGCGTGTCGAGCATGGCCTGTTGTTCGACGGCATCGGGCCCCAGGTGGCGGGCGAGGAAAGCGTCGGGCTGGTGCAGCTGGGACAGCGAAGGGGTGTTCGACATGGCGTCGGTCTCGAAAAAAGTCGTTCCCTAAAAGAACAGGCCCCGACGAGTCGAGGCCTGTGTGTACAGCGGTGTCTTACGCGTCGGCGTCGCTGGCCGCGCGGTAGCCGGCGGCGTCCAGCAGCTTGTCCAGCTCGGCCGGGTTGCTCGGCTTGAGCTTGAAGAACCAGGAGCCGTACGGGTCGTTGTTCACTTCTTCGGGGGTGTCGGCCAGTACGTCGTTGACGGCGATGACTTCGCCGCCCACCGGGGCATAGATGTCCGAGGCGGCCTTCACCGACTCGACCACACCGGCTTCCTGGCCGGCGGCGAGGGTCTTGCCCACTTCCGGCAGTTCGACGAAGACCACGTCGCCCAGGGCTTCCTGGGCGTGGTCGGAGATGCCCACGGTCACGGTACCGTCGGCTTCCAGGCGCGCCCACTCATGGCTGGCGGCGTAACGCAGGTCGGCGGGGATATTGCTCATGTTGTTTTTCCTCGGTGACTGGGCGACGGGCGGCGGTGCCGCCCTATTCAAGTTAGATCATGCAATTTAGATCAGGGCTTTGCCATGACGCACGAAATTCGGCTGAACGACGCGAACCGGGTACCACTTGCCACGGATCTCCACCTCGGCGCGGTCGCCGGTGGCCGCCGGCACGCGGGCCAGGGCGATGGATTTGCCCAGCGTCGGGGAGAAGCTGCCGCTGGTGATTTCGCCATCGCCGACACCGGCGACGCGCACCACCTGGTGGGCGCGCAGCACGCCGCGCTCTTCCAGCACCAGACCGACCAGCTTGGGCGTATCGCCCGCGGCTTTCTGCGCTTCCAGGGCCTTGCGGCCGATGAAGTCGCGCCCGGCCGGCTCCCAGGCGATGGTCCAGCCCATGTTGGCGGCCAGCGGGGAGATGTCTTCGTCCATGTCCTGGCCGTACAGGTTCATCCCGGCTTCCAGGCGCAGGGTGTCGCGCGCGCCCAGGCCCGCCGGGGCAATGCCGGCGCCGACCAGTTCGTTGAGGAAGCCCGGCGCCTCGGCGGCCGGCAGCATGATTTCCAGGCCGTCCTCGCCGGTATAGCCGGTGCGGGCGATGAACCAGTCACCGTCGGCCTTGCCCTGGAAGGGCTTGAGTTCGCGGATCAGCGCAGCGCGCGAAGGGGTGACCAGCTCGGCGGTCTTCTCGCGGGCATTCGGGCCCTGCACGGCCAGCATGGCGAGGTCCGCGCGCTCGGTCAGGGTGACGTCGAAGCCTTCGGTATGGGCCTGCATCCAGGCCATGTCCTTGTCGCGGGTGGAGGCGTTGACCACCACGCGGTAGCCGTACACGCCGAGGTAGACGATCAGGTCGTCGACCACCCCGCCACGGTCGTTGAGCATGCCGCTGTACAGCGCCTTGCCCGGGGTTTGCAGTCGTTCGACGTCGTTGGCCAGGAGTCGTTGCAGGTATTCCTTCGCCTGCGGACCGGTGACGTCGACCACGGTCATGTGGGAAACGTCGAACACGCCGCAGTCGCGACGTACCTGGTGGTGCTCTTCGACTTGCGAACCGTAGTGCAGCGGCATGTCCCAGCCGCCGAAATCGACGATCTTGGCGCCGAGGGCGACGTGCAAATCATAGAGCGGTGTGCGCTGTCCCATGGGTGGTCTCCTTCCGGGCGAGGCGGGTGCGGAGCGCGAGTACGGCCCGCACGAAACGCGCGCATTGTAGTCGCATGACCGGCCCGTGGACAGCGGGTCCGACGGTCGAATCTCAGCGATCGGCACAACCGGCCGCACGGGCCGAACGACGGATCAGGCCGATGACCGGGAACAGCCCCACCAGCACCAGCGTCAGGGCCGGCAGCGCGGCCCGCGCCCACTCGCCCTCGCTGGTCATTTCGAAGACCCGTACGGCCAGCGTGTCCCAACCAAAGGGGCGCATCAGCAGCGTCGCGGGCATTTCCTTGAGCACATCGACGAACACCAGCAGCGCGGCGCTCAGCGTCCCCGGCAGCAACAGGGGCAGGTAGACCCTGAAGAATAGTCCCGCTCCGCCCACTCCGAGACTGCGCGATGCCTCCGGCAGCGACGGACGGATACGCGCCAGGGCGCCCTCCAGCGGGCCGTGGGCCACCGCCATGAAGCGGATCAGGTAGGCCACCAGCAGCGCACCGAGACTGCCCAGCAGCAGGGGTTTGCCGGCGCCGCCCAAGGCGGAGGACAGCGGGATCACCGCATGGTTATCCAGCCAGCTGAAGGCCAGCATGATCGCCACCGCCAGCACCGAGCCGGGCAGCGCGTAGCCTAGGTTGGAAATGCCGACTGCCGAACGCACCGCCGCGGTGGGCGACAGGCGGCGGGCAAAGGCCAGCAGCAGCGCCACCGCCACCGTCACCAGCGCGGCAAGCCCGCCCAGGTAGAGGCTGTGCAGGATCAACCCCCAATAGCGCTCGTCGAGATCGAAACGGCCCTTCTGCCAGCACCAGGCCAGCAGTTGCAGCACGGGAATGACGAAGGCACAAGCGAACACCAGCAGGCACCAGGCCGTCGCCGCGAACGCCTTCCAACCATGCAGGCGATACAGGGCAGCACCACGCGGCCGCTCGCTGGGCACGCCGCTGCGGCCCCGGCTGTAGCGCTCGCCCAGCAGCACCAGCATGACGAAGAGCAGCAGCAGGCTGGCCAACTGGGTGGCGCTGGAGAGGCTGTAGAAGCCATACCAGGTCTTGTACACCGCAGTGGTGAAGGTATCGAAGTTGAACACCGAGACGGTGCCGAAGTCCGCCAGGGTCTCCATGATCGCCAGGGCAAGGCCCGCGCCGATCGCCGGCCGCGCCATGGGCAGGGCGACCCGCCAGAACGCCATCCAGGGCGACAGCCCGAGGACCCGCGCCGCCTCGGTCAGCCCGCGCCCCTGGGCGAGGAAGGCGGTGCGCGCCAGCAGGTAGACGTAGGGGTAGAACACCAGCACCAGGACGATGATCACCCCGCCGGTGGAGCGCACCCGGGGCAGCCGCAGGCCGCTGCCGAACCACTCGCGCAGCAGCGTCTGCACCGGTCCGGCGAAGTCCAGCAGGCCGACGAAGACGAACGCCAGAACGTAGGCCGGCACCGCGAAGGGCAGCATCAACGCCCAGTCCAGCCAGCGCCGGCCGGGGAATTCGCAGAGGCTGGTGAGCCAGGCGAGACTCACGCCCAGCAGCGTCACCCCGACGCCGACGCCGCCGACCAGCACCAGCGTGTTGCCCAGCAGGCGCGGTAGCTGGGTATCCCAGAGGTGCGCCCAGATTTCCCGGTCGATCTCCGCCCAGCTCAGCAGCAGCACGCTGATCGGCAGCAATACCAGGGCGGCAACGATGAAGGTGATGGGATACCAGCGGTTGAAGCGCATGTAACGGGTTATCCAGAAACGTCCGTGGGCGCTCTCGCTTGAAGAGCATCAGTGTCAGGCGTATCCGAATGACACCGGGAAATATCCGCTCGCAGACTCGAAATCAACTGATCGCGAGGATGCAGGGATAAAGCGCAAGGTAGAGCGGTCGAATCGGCCACTTTGCCATCGCCGTCCCTCAGGAGAAACCCCATGCGGCTCACCCCAACCCTCCCCGCCCTGCTGCTTTGCTCGCTGTGCGGCGCCGCCTTTGCCGAGCCACCGAGCTCGCTCGAAGCCTGCATGGACCTGGCCTCGCGCTCCTTTGCCAGCGATCCGACCATGCAGCAACGCTGGCAGCAGACCTGGTTGGATGCCAGCAGCGTGCGGGAGGAAAGCTATACCGGCGAGGTCAAGGGCGTGGTGGCCAGCAAGGCGCTGCGCGCCACCCTGCGCAAGGGCGAACAGCTGGACGGACACTTCACCTGCCTGCTGGCGGAGAGCGGCAAGCCGCTTTCCGTGCAATACCAGCCCGCGCCCTGAGGGCTACCCATCAGTTCCAGCCGGCGCGATCCATCAGCTTGATCGCCTCGGCCTGGCGCTTGCCGGCGACTTCCACCGGGATGCTGTCGGCCTTGAACGCGCCCCAGGCCGCCACTTCCTTCGAAGGCTCCACCTTCGGGTTGGCCGGGAATTCCTGGTTGATGCCGGCGAACAGCGCCTGGGCCTCCGGGCCGGTCATCCACTCCACCAGCTTCTTCGCCGCCTCCGGGTGCGGCGCGTACCTGGTCAGGCCGATGCCCGACAGGTTGACGTGCACGCCACGGTCGCCCTGGTTCGGCCAGAACAGTTTCACCGGCAGGTCCGGCTTCTCCTGGTGCAGGCGGCCGAAGTAATAGGTGTTGACGATGCCGACGTCGCACTGACCGGCGGCGATGGCCTGGAGCAGCGCGGTGTCGTCGGAGAACACGTCGGTGGCCAGGTTGCTCACCCAGCCCTTGAGGATTTGCTCGGTCTTCTGCTCGCCGTGGGTCTCGATAAGGGTGGCAGTCAGCGACTGGTTGTAGACCTTCTTCGCCGTGCGCAGGCACAGGCGGCCTTCCCACTGTTTGTCCGCCAGCGCCTCGTAGGTACTCAGCTCCTCGGGCTTCACCCGCTGGGTGGAGTAGGCAATGGTGCGCGCGCGCAGCGACAGGCCGGTCCAGCTGTCAGTGCCGGAGCGGTACTGCGGCGGGATGTTGGCGTCCAGGGTGGGCGAATCGAAGGGCTGCAGGATGCCCATCTTCTCCGCCTGCCAGAGGTTGCCGGCGTCGACGGTCAGCAACAGGTCGGCCGGGGTATTGGCGCCTTCGGCCTTGATCCGCGCCATCAGCGGCGCTTCCTTGTCGGTGATGAACTTGATCTTCACCCCGGTCTTCTCGGTGTAGGCGTCGAACACCGGCTTGATCAGCTCGTCGATGCGCGAGGAGTAGACCACCACTTCGTCGGCGGCCTGGGCGGTGCTACCGATGGCGGCCAGCAGGAGGGTGGCGAGAAGACCTTTGCGCATGAGCATGGGCGTGTCCTTTGCGGGAAAGATATCCCGCAAATGATAAGGAACCGCATTTGCCATTGGGTCGCGCAGGTGTGTCGGGGTGTTTCAACCTTCGATCATGGCGTGGATGCGCTGGACTTGAACACCTTCTGGGTCTTCTGGTTATACACATCCTGCGACATGGATTTCTTCAACTCCGACTCTCGCACCGGCTCGCTCGCCATTTTCTCGTAACTGCGGGTCTGCTCTCCAATCGACTTGAGCTCCTTCGAGTTCAGAATCTCGGCATTGCGTTCGAGCATCACGGCGTTGTCCTTCAGCAGTTGCTTTCCCTTGGCGACATCGCCCCTGGAGATGGCCTGCAGTGCCTGTTCGTTCTGCGCAGTCCCCACCTGCAGCATGGCCTTCTCCATCACCGCCGGGTTGGCGCTGGCCACGGCGGCCTTCTCGTCATGCACCAGCTCGGCCTGGCTGTCCACCTGAGCCTTGACGGTCTCTCCGTTCATCGACTGATAGGCCAGCCCCACCTTGGCCAGAGGCAGCTTGTCCATGGCACTCCCCGGTGACGTCTTGGCCTCCACAATCACGTACTTCTCCTGACCGCCACGCAGCTGCGGAATCTTCACCTTGATGTCCTGACCCTTGATCTCCGAGTCATAGCCATACACTCGCACCGGCTCGACACCCGGCTGCAACTGGATATCGAATTGCGCATCGCGCGCCACCACGGCTCGCGCATCGTCGAATTCGGCGCCAAAGATACCTTCGAGCTGCGCAGCGTTGCGGGCGAAGACGTGGTTGCCGTCACTCGCCGCCGCCAGCTTCATCATCAACTCTTCGTTGTAGGACTCGCCCAATCCGACCGTGGTGACCGAGATGCCTTTCTTCGCCAGACCACGGCCCAATTCGGCCAGCTCCTGCGGGCTGGACGGGCCGATATTGGCCTCACCGTCGGAGAGCAGCACCACGCGATTGAGCTGGGCCTTGCTCAGGTGCTCGGCTACCTGTCCGGCACCGGTCTCCACGCCGTCGTAGAGTGCGGTGTAGGCGTCGTCGCGAATCTTGCCGATGATCGCCCGGAGCTTCGTCTTATCGACGTTCTGAGTAGAGGGATAGCGTACTTCTGCCTGTTCGGAGAAAGTCACCAGGGCCAGACGATCACGCGTCTGCAGGCGTTCGACAAAACTCAGCGCCGCGCGGCGGGCATAGTCGATGCGCTCGCCCTGCATGGAGCCGGAATTATCCAGGACCAACGCCACGTTCAACGGCGTCTGCGTGGCCTTTTCGGGCCCATCCTCGGGCACCGTTACCGCGACTTTCAGATAGAACGTCTGCGGCTTGCCCGCCACCAGCTTGCCTTGGCTGCTATCCACGGACAGCGGGCCGGCCATGCCCGCACAGGTCCAGAGCATCAGGCAGGAAGAAAACAGCCGGGGGAAAAAGGGAGTCATGGTCGGACCTCGGGGTGACAGGCCGGCAATGAGCCGGCCCATGAAATGAGGTCAGATTTGTAACAACGCCACCCGCCTGGCGCCATCCGCGACGACAGCGGCAAGGCAAGGATTATCACCTAATCGTCGTAGGACTTTGCCGACAATAGCGGCGTCCGGCTCACACCCGCGCCAGCGTCGGCAGATCGCCCGACAGCCCCAGCGCCTGCCGCACGAACATCCCCTTGGCCTCGTGATGCTTGTCCACCAGCCGCAACCCGGCATTGCGCAGCCAGCGCACCGCCAGCGGGTCGGCCTGGAACAGGCGCTGGAAACCTTCCATCGCCGCCATCATCGCCAGGTTGTGCGGCATCCGGCGGCGCTCGTAGCGGCTCAGCACGCGCTCTTCGGCGATGTTCTCGCCGCGCTCGTAGGCATGCAGGATCACCTCGGCGAGCACCGCGGCATCGAGGAAACCGAGGTTCACGCCCTGCCCGGCCAGCGGGTGGATGGTGTGCGCGGCGTCGCCGATCAGCGCCAGCCCCGGTTCCACATAGCGCTTGGCGTGACGCTGGCGCAGCGGAATGCACAGGCGACGGTCGGCGTGCTCGATGGCGCCCAGGCGATGCTCGAAGGCGCGCCCCAGCGCGGCGCGGAAGCTGTCGTCGTCCAGCGCCATGATCTTTTCAGCCTGCTCCGGCGTGGTCGACCAGACGATCGAGCACCAGTGCGCATCGCCCTCCTTCGCCAGCGGCAGGAAGGCCAGCGGGCCGTCGTCGGTGAAGCGCTGCCAGGCAGTCGCCAGGTGCGGCTTCTCGCAGCGCACGCTGGTGACGATGGCGTGGTGCAGGTAATCCCACTCGCGGGTGGCGCAGCCGGCCAGGCGGCGCACGGCGGAGTTGGCGCCGTCGGCGGCGATCACCAGCGGCGTGCGGATTTCCCGGCCATCGGCCAGGGTCAGCAGCCAGTCGTCGCCGGAATGGCGCAGTTGCTCCAGACGCGCGCCGGGCAGCAGGCCGAGGGCGGAGTCATGCAGGCGGTCCAGCAAGGCATCCTGCACCACGCGGTTCTCGACAATATGGCCGAGCACTTCGGCGTGCACGCTGGCGGCGCTGAAGTGGATCTGCCCGGTGCCGGAGCCATCCCATACCTGCATTTCGCGATAAGGTTCGGCGCGACGCGCGGCGATGCCGTCCCAAGCGTGCAGGCGCTGGAGGATGCGCCGGCTGGCCTCGGACAGGGCGCTGACGCGCGGCTCGAAGGGCGCCTCGCGGTCGAACGGCTTGACGCTCAGCGGGCTGCCGTCCAGCAGCAGGATGTCCAGGCCGCTGCCTTCCAGGGCCAGGGCCAGGGCGCTGCCGACCATTCCCGCGCCGACTATTACCAGATCCGCGTGCATCGAATTTCCTTATGGCTGGGGGCTGTCACACCGGGCGAGCGCCCAGGCCCATGGCCTGGCGGGCGAACCAGCGCTTGGCCGGCGGCAGCAGGTCGAGGCCGAGCAGCCCCAGGTTGCGGCCGGTGGCGAGCAGCGGCTGGGCATTGGAGAACAGGCGGGTGACGCGGTCGGAGAAGCCGACGGTCATCTGCTGGTCCAGGCGCTGGCCGTCCAGGTAGCGCTGCAGCACGGCGAAGTCGCCCGGCGCGGCCTCTTCCTGCAGCAGCCGGTCGCCCAATGCCTGGGCATCGCGCAGCGACAGGTTGAAGCCCTGCCCGGCAATCGGGTGCAGGCTGTGGGCGGCGTTGCCCAGCACGACGAGGTGCGGGCGAATCTGCTCTTCGGCCTCGATCAGGCTCAGCGGATAGCCATGGCGCACGCCGACCTGACGGAAGGCGCCCAGGCGATAGCCAAAGGCGTCCTGCAACTCGGCGAGGAAGGCCGCATCGGGCAGCTCGCGCAGGCGCTCGGCATCGCGGCCGTTGCGGGTCCAGACCAGCGCGCAGCGGTTGTCCGGCAGCGGCAACAGGGCCAGCGGACCGTTCTCGGTGAAGCGTTCGAAAGCCTGGCCACGGTGGGCTTCGGACGGGCTGACGTTGGCGATCAGCGCGGTCTGCCCATAGGAGGACGAACGCACGCCAATGCCCAATTGTTCGCGCAGGCCCGAGCGGCCGCCGTCGGCCAGTACGGCGAGGTCGCAATCCAGCTGCGAATCATCGTCCAGGGTCAGGCGGTAACCGTCGCCAATCGCTTCCATCCGCCGCACTTCGGCGGGGCAGCGCCAGCTCACCACCTCCGGGTCCAGCGCGTGCCACAGGCACTGGCCGAGCCAGGCGTTCTCCACCACGTAGCCCAGGGCTGGTACGCCCTCTTCCACCGCCGTCAGGCGGGCGGAGCCGAAGCGGCCACGGTCGGAGACGTGAATCTGGGTAATCGGCTCGGCGCGCTGGGCGATCTGCTGCCACAGGCCCAGACGCTCATAGACCTGCCGGCTGCCGAAGGACAGCGCGGAGGAGCGCGCGTCGTAGCTGGGCTGGTAGGCATCGCCGGGGGCGAAGGGCTCGATCAGTACGATCTTCCAGCCGCGCTCGCGGGCGCCGGCCTGGAGGATCAGCGCCAGGCTCGCGCCGACCAGTCCGCCACCGATGATGGCCAGTTGCGTACGTTGCATGTCAGGCGGCCTGAACCTTGGCTTGCGCCATCAGCGCCTCGATCTCGGCGACGGTCTTGGGCACGCCGTTGGTCAGGATTTCGCAGCCGGTCTTGGTCACCACCACGTCGTCCTCGATACGCACGCCGATGCCGCGCCACTTCTTCGGCACGTCGGTGTTGTCCGGGGCGATGTAGATGCCCGGCTCGACGGTCATCGACATGCCGACTTCGAGCACGCGCCATTCGCCGCCGACCTTGTATTCGCCGACGTCGTGCACGTCCATGCCCAGCCAGTGACCGGCGCGGTGCATGTAGAAGGCCTTGTAGGCTTCGCTTTCGATCAGTTCGTCGACGTCGCCGCTGAGCAGGCCGAGCTTCACCAGGCCGGCGGTGATGACCCGCACGGTGGCTTCGTGGGCCTCGTTCCAATGGCGGCCGGGGGCGATGTAATCGAAGGCCGCCATGTTGGCTTCAAGCACCAGCTCGTAGATGGCCTTCTGCTCGGGGCTGAAGGTGCCATTGGCCGGGAAGGTGCGGGTGATGTCGCTGGCGTAGCAGTCGATCTCGCAGCCGGCATCGATCAGGATCAGGTCACCGTCCTTGATCTGCGCGTCATTCTCGCGGTAGTGCAGGATGCAGGCGTTGCGGCCGGTGGCGACGATGGAGCCGTAGGCCGGCATCTTCGCCCCGCCCTTGCGGAAGGCGTAGTCGAGTTCGGCTTCCAGGTGGTACTCGTAGAGCCCCGGACGGCAGATCTGCATGGCACGCACGTGGGCGCCGGCGGAAACCTCGGCGGCATAGCGCATCACCTTCACCTCGCCGGCGCTCTTGTACAGGCGCAGGTCGTGCAGCAGGTGGTCGAGGGCGACGAACTCGTTCGGCGGCTGCGCGCCCTGGCGGGCCTTGGAGCGGATCACGTTGATCCAGTCCATCAGCCGGCGGTCGAATTCCTGGTTGGCGCCCAGCGCGTAGTAGACGCGGTCGCGGCCTTCGATCAGGCCGGGGAGGATGTCGTCGATATCGCCAATGGGGAAGGCATCGTCGGCGCCGTAGGCGCTGATCGCACCGTCCTGGCCGGCGCGCAGGCCGTCCCAGAGTTCACGTTCCGGATCGCGCTCCCGGCAGAACAGCACGTACTCGCCATGCTCGCGGCCGGGGATCAGCGCCATCACCGCTTCCGGCTCGGGGAAGCCGGTGAGGTACTGGAAGTCGCTGTCCTGGCGGTAGACGTGCTCGACGTCGCGGTTGCGGATGTACATCGGCGCCGCCGGGAGAATGGCGATGCTGTTGGGTTCCATCTGCGCCATCAGCGCCTTGCGCCGACGGGCGTATTCCGACTTGGCGATACGGATCATGCAGCAACCTCAATGCAGGGACGGTTTCTCGGCCGGTGCCGGCACCTTGCCGAATTCGGAGAACAGCAGCAGCGGGGCGACGCGCAGGTACTCCTGCACTTCCATATAGTCGGCCTCGCCGTCTTCGGAATCTTCCAGCGCGCCCTGGACCTGGGCGATGGCGGCGATGTCCTGCAGCACTTCGTCGGCTTCATCCGACAGGCTCGGGGAACGCAGCGCCAGGCCGAAGCCGGCGAGGAAGCCCTGGCACCACTGGCCCAGGGCCGCGGCGCGCTCGGCCAGCGGCGCGTCGTCGTTGGGCAGCATCAGCACCACGGCCATCTCGCCGGCGCTGAAGTCCTGCTGGACCATGCCCAGCAGGCCACCCAGTGCCGCGCCCAGGCGCTCGCCCGGCTCGCCGCCGAGCAGTTCGCCCGCGGCCTGCAGCCATTCGTCCTGGTCGAAACCGGAACCCGCGCAGACGCGGCCGAGCAGATGGCCGTGCAGTTCGGCGGGAGAAATCGGCAGGGCGGCCTCGGCGAGCAGAGTGGCAAAGGCGGAATAGGCGGAACTTGACGTGGACATGATCGAACCCGGGGTAAGGCAGCTAGGCGCCATCGGGCGCCGCGCATAGAATGTGGTCCCGTATCCTAGCACCGCCGCCCGGTGCAAGACCATGTAACGGGTCGCCGCGTTGACCCGCCCCCGCGGCGGTCCTATATAGTCTGCGGTCACTCCCATTCTCAGTCTGAAGAGCCAAGCGAGAACCCATGGAAGACGCCGACCTGCACGCGCTGATCGCCAAGTTCGACCAGCTGCTCCAGCGCCTGGAGCAGCTCAAGGCCGAGAACCGGCTGCTGCGGGCGAACGAGAAAAGCTGGCGGGAAGAACGCGCCCATCTGATCGAGAAGAACGAATTGGCTCGGCAGAAGGTCGAAGCGATGATTTTGCGACTCAAAGCCTTGGAGCAGGACTCATGAGCCAGTCGAATACCCTGAACGTTCAAATCCTCGACAAGGAGTACTGCATCGCCTGCCCTCCGGACGAGCGCGTCAACCTGGAAAGCGCCGCGCGCTATCTCGACAGCAAGATGCGCGAGATCCGTTCCAGCGGCAAAGTTATCGGCGCCGACCGCGTGGCGGTGATGGCCGCGCTGAACATCACCCACGACCTGCTGCACAAGCAGGAGCGCCAGGACCACGACTCCAGCTCCACCCGCGAGCGCGTGCGCGAACTGCTCGAGCGCGTGGACCGTGCCCTTACCACCGATAAGGAACCGGGTGAAGTCTGACCCTGGAAATTTCCTTGGGGTATAATCCACACCGTTCCCTGGTGTGTTTGCCAGTCGGTGATGTCCCTGAGCCGATAATTGCAACAACGGGGGTTGCCAGTTGGGCTGGTGTGCATGTCCGCACGACGGAAAGCCTTAAAGCCTACTGCAACCACCACCTTGAACTCTCGGGTTCAAGGGCTAACCCGACAGCGGCATGTCCGGGGAGCTTTACCCTTCCATGATCCGATCCGACGGTCTCTCCCGCCCTGCCTTGCGCCGCCAGCTGCGCCAGGCCAGGCGCGCGCTCACCCCCCTTCAGCAACGCCTCGCCGCCCGGGCCCTGTACCGCCAGCTCGCGCAGCATCCGCTGTTTCGCCGGGCGAAGCACATTGCCCTGTACCTGCCGGCTGACGGCGAGATCGACCCACGACCGCTGATGAAGGCGGCGCAGAAGCGCGGCAAGGCGACCTACCTGCCGGTGCTGTCGGACTGGCCGAAGACCCATATGACCTTCCAGCGCGTCGGCATTGGCGAACGCTGGACGCGCAACCGCTTCGGCATCGCCGAGCCGGTATCCAATCGAGGCCAGCAGCGCCCTGCCTGGGCACTGGATCTGCTGCTGCTGCCGCTGGTGGGCTTCGACCCGCAAGGCGGACGCCTGGGAATGGGCAAAGGCTTCTACGACCGCACCCTGGCGTACCTGGGCATGCGCAAAAATTGGCACACACCGACGCTATTGGGTCTGGCGCACGAATGTCAGAAAGTCGATCGGCTGGAACTGGCCAGCTGGGACGTACCGCTGATGGGCACGGTGACGGATGGCGGCTGGTATGGCCGTCTCGCACAGGCGTCGCGATCCCTGCGACACCCGGCGGGGAATCACGGCTGCTGAGTCACCTGGGCAGGAATATTGCCCTGGCGTTCCCAGAGGCTCTGGGTGTAACCGGTGGTGACGACCCCCAGGCCGAAAAGGATTACCAGAACCCACAAAAGATCAGGCTTGCGTTTCATCGATTGCCTCCCCCTTCCAGGCAAACTGTCCACGATGGCCGGCGGTGTTTTTTTGTCCGTCCGGCGGGCCAAGCTAAAAACGGCGGCATTCTCCGACAATGAAAAGCTTCCCGCAATTCTGACGCCAACCGATCGTCGGAGGAGGCTCGCCTGCCAAAACTTCGGGCACTTTCAGGCAAGGTTCATGCCGTTTTCCTACATTTTCTTCCTACAGAAAATCTCCTGCGAGCCGGCAGCTTGTCGCAGGGGAAGCACCTACCCTTAGTCCCCGGCCGGACCTCGCGACCGCGTCCGGAAATTCGCCACACACAAGGAGGCCCTCGCGAATGGCACGCGCTTACTGGCTGATGAAATCCGAACCCGACGAACTCTCGATTCACGACCTCGAGCGTCTGAAGACCGCGCGCTGGGACGGCGTGCGCAACTACCAGGCGCGCAACTTCATGCGCAGCATGCAGCCGGGCGACCTGTTCTTCTTCTATCACTCCAGCTGCCCCGAACCGGGCATCGCCGGCATCGCGCAGATCGAAGGCGAGCCCTACCCCGACCCCACCGCGCTCGACCCGCAGAGCCATTACCACGACCCCAAGGCCAGCGCGGAAAAGAACCCCTGGGCCGCCCGCGACGTGGGCTTCGTCGAGGCGTTCAGGTCGGTGCTGCCGCTGGCCGCGCTCAGGGCCCAGGCGGGCCTCGAGGAAATGCCGCTGGTGCAGCGCGGCAGCCGTCTGTCGGTAATGCCGGTGACCGAGGAGCAGTGGCAGATCGTGCTGGGTCTGGCCCGGCGGTGAGAGGACCCCATTTCCGGAAATGGCCGGCCGTGAAAGACCGATAGCACTGTGCTATTAGGTAAGGAACGCTTTCGGAATTCACCGCATGGATCGCCTGAAGTCCTCCTTTGCCACCTATCTCGGACTTGGCGGCCTGCTCTGTGTTCTGCTGCTGGCCAGTGCCTGGCTCGGCCATGAGCTGGCCAGCAGCGAGCGGCAACGGGTTCGCGAACGCCTGAGCTACCAGGCGCGCGCCCTCGCCCACCAGCTGGAAGCCAACCTGCACGAACAGGTTCAGGGCCTGAACCTGCTGGCGCAGATCTGGACCCACCACGGGCGCATCCCGCGCTCGGAGTGGGAGCTCAATGCGCGCTTCTACATCGACAACTTCCCCGGCTACCAGTCGATCCAGTGGGCCGATGCGGGCCTGCGCATCCGCTGGGTGGAGCCCCTGGAAGGCAACGAGGTGGCGCTGAACTACTGGCTGTCGCCGATGAGCCCCGGCTACGCCACTGCGATCGCGGCCCGCGACACCGGAAAGCCAGGCTTGAGCGACAGCATCGAGCTGCTCCAGGGCGGGCGCGGCTTCGTGCTCTACACACCGGTCTACCTGCGCGGCGCAGACGGTACGCGGATCTTCGACGGTTTCATGGAAGGCATCTTCCGTGTCGGCAACCTGATGGACCATCTGCTGAAGCAGGCCGACGACCAGTTGTTCAGCGTGCGCCTGCTGGAACATGGCCAGCCGCTCTATACCCGCGACCAGCCGGACAGCCGGGCCGAGGACACCCTGCGCCTGCCGTTGCAGCTGCTGAACAATCGCAATTTCGAGCTGGAGCTCAGCCCCAGCGCGACGCTGGTGCAGTCGCTCTCCACACCGCTGCCGACGGTCGTCTTCTGCGCTGCCGTGACCATCAGCCTGCTGCTGGTCGCCGCCCTCGCCCTGGCGCGGGACAACGCCCGCCGCGCCACCGCGCTGAGCGCCAGCAACCGCCTGCTCAACCTGGAAGCCGAGCAGCGCCAGGCCATCGAGGGCCACCTGCTCGACAGCCGCGAGCGCCTGCAACTGGTCCTGGACCTCACCGACTCCAGCCGCGACGCCCTGTTCATCTTCGACCTGCAGACCCGCGAGCTGCTGCACATGAAT
Source organism: Pseudomonas sp. B1-22 (assembly GCF_050474425.1). Lineage (NCBI taxonomy): Bacteria > Pseudomonadati > Pseudomonadota > Gammaproteobacteria > Pseudomonadales > Pseudomonadaceae > Pseudomonas > Pseudomonas sp. B1-22. The sequence goes on from NZ_JBCHVH010000004.1 coordinate 292,089, forward strand.
CGCGCCACCTACAGCAGCCTGGGCTACAGCGCCGAGGACTTCCGCCAGCTGCTGCGCGACGACCCGGAACGGCTGATCCCCGGCTTCTTCGCCTGGCTGCAGCTGGTGCAGCAGGCCAACCGGCTGAACCTGGCGATGATCTTCCAGCGCGAGATGCAGCGCCGCGACGGCAGCCTGCAGGCGGCGGAAATCAATACCCAGCTGGCCCGCCAGGGCGAACGCGAGTACCTGATCGCCGTGGCCCGCGACAATGGCGAACGCCTGCAACTGGAAGCCCAGTTGCAGAAGCAGTCGCAGCAGGACGGCCTCACCGGCCTGTTCAACCGTCGCTACTTCGACCGCCAGCTGCAGAGCGAATGGCGCCGCCTGCGCCGCTCCGATTCACCGCTGGCGATCCTGATGCTCGACGTCGACCACTTCAAACTGTTCAACGACTGCCTCGGCCACCTGGCCGGCGACGACGCCCTGCGCCGGGTCGCCGGGGCCCTGCGCGGCTGTCTGCAGCGCGAAGGCGACGCGGCCTGTCGCTACGGTGGCGAGGAGTTCGTGATCATCCTCGCCGATACCAGCCTGAATGGGGCGACCCATGTGGCCGCGCGGGTGCACCAGCACATCGCCGAACTGGCCATCGCCCACCCGGCGACAGAGCTGGGGCGGCTGACCATCAGCATCGGCGTGGCCATCGCCAAGCCTGGCCAGGACAGCGAGCCGGACCAATTGATCGCCCAGGCGGACCAGGCGCTGTATGCGGCCAAGCGCAAGGGACGGAACCAGACGTGCGTGTGGCCGGTGGAGTGATCTGTCAGGTCGGCGCGCGGGCCTTGCACCCTCTCCCTGAAGGGAGAGACACAATGGAGCGCATGAATCACGACTCCCTGTAGGAGCGCGCCATGCGCGCGATCGCGGGCATGGCCCGCTCCTACAATGGAAATGCCTGCGCTGGACGGTTCGCGAGCAAGAACCAGGCGCCCCCCTCGGTCCTACGAAGAACAAAGAGCGGGCGTTACGCCATCTGCCCGATGGTCCGGCGGAAGCGCCAGAGCGCGCCGAAGAAGAACGCCGCGCCGATCCCGACGATGGCCAGCAGTTGCGGCCAGACGATGGACAGGTCCGCGCCGCGATAGAGGATCGCCTGGGCCAGGCTGACGAAGTGGGTGGTCGGCGCCGCCAGCATGATGTGCTGCACCAGCTCCGGCATGCTCTCTCGTGGCGTGGTGCCACCGGAAAGAATCTGCAGCGGCATCAGGGTGAGGATCACCAGCAGGCCCAGCTGCGGCATCGAACGCGCCACGGTGCCGAGGAAGATGCCCATGGAGGTGGTGGCGAACAGGTGCAACGCCGCGGCCAGCAGGAACAATCCCACCGAGCCGCTGATCGGCACGTCGAGCCAGCCACGCACCACCAGCTGCAGCGAGATCGCCGCCGCCACCAGCACCACGGTGCCCATGGACCAGACCTTGGCCATCATGATCTCGAAGGCGGTCAGCGGCATCACCAGCAGGTGCTCCACCGTGCCGTGCTCGCGCTCGCGGATCAGCGCGGCGCCGGTGAGGATGATCGACAGCATGGTGATCTGGTTGATCACCTCCATCACCGCGCCGAACCAGGCCTGGGTCAGGTTCGGGTTGAACTCCATGCGCACCGCCAGCTCCGCCGGCATCGCCGCCTCGGCGCGGTAGCGGCTGACGAACTCGCGCACCTCGGTGCCGACGATGTTCTGGATGTAGCCGGCGCCGGAGAAGGCCTGGCCGGCCTGCGTCGCATCGACGTTGACCTGGATCGCCGGCTGCCGCCCCGCCAGCACGTCACGCTGGAAGTCCGGCGGAATGTCCAGGGTGAAGGTGTACAGGCCAACGTCCATGCCGCGGTCCATCTGCGCGTGGCCAATCATTTCCGGCACCCGGAAGTACGGCGGCTGGAAGGCGTTGACGATGCGCGAGGAGAGCTGCGACTGGTCCTCGTCGACGATGGCGATGGGCGCGTGGTGCAGGGTTTCCGGCACGCCGGTGGCCGAGCTGTAGACGCCCAGGGTGAAGGCCCAGGCGATCAGGATCAGCATCGCGTAGTCACGGCCCAGGCTGCGGAATTCCTTGATGCCGAGGTTGAAGATGTTCGCCAGCTTGCTCATCTCAGACCTCCTGCTTCTTCAGGCAGGCCACGCTGAGCAGCGTCAGCACCACCACCATGGCCGCCAGCGGCAGGTAGTAGACCCACAGGTCGGCGAAGCCCAGCGCCTTGGAGAAGGTGCCACGGCTGACGATGAGGAAATGCGAGGTCGGGTAGAGCTGGCCAATCACCGCCGCCGCGCCTTCCAGCGAGGACACCGGGTGGATCAACCCGGAAAACTGGATCGCCGGGATCATGGTGGCGATGGCGGTGCCGAACACCGCGGCGATCTGGCTCTTCATGAAGGTCGAGAGCAGCAGGCCGAGCCCGGTACTGGTCACCACGTAAAGGAACGCACCGACCAGCAGCGCCAGGAAGCTGCCCTTGAGCGGCACCTGGAACAGCAGCACGGCCATGGCCAGCATCAGCACGAAGTTGATCATGCCCATGCCGATGTAGGGCAGCTGCTTGCCGAGCAGGAACTCCAGGCGCGTGACCGGGGTGACGTAGAGGTTGGTGATCGAGCCCAGCTCCTTCTCGCGCACCACGCCCAGTGCGGTGAGCATTGCCGGGATCATGATCAGCAGCAGTGGTATCACCGCCGGCACCATGGCCTTGAGACTCTCCACGTCCGGATTGTAGCGGAAGCGCACTTCGGTGCTGGCCGCCGCGCTGGCGGCGGCGTTGCCATTTTGTCGCGCAAGGTCGGCCAAGTAGCTGGCGTGCAGCCCCTGCACGTAGCCGAGTACGGTGTTGGCGCGGGTCGGCATGGCGCCGTCGATCCACACGCCGATGGCCGGGTCGGCGCCGCGCTTCAGGTCGCGGCCGAAGTTCGGCGGGATCTCCACGGCCAGGCTGATGTCGCCGCTGCGCAGGCGCCGTTCCAGCTCCTCGGGATTCTGGATCGGCGCCTTCTCGATGAAATAGCGCGAGCCGGAAATGTTCAGCGCATAGGCCTGGCTGGTGGTGGTCTGGTCGCGGTCGAGCACCGCGTAGGTGAGGTCCTCGACGTCCATGTTGATGCCGTAACCGATGATGAACATCAGCAGCGCGGTGCCCAGCAGCGCCAGGGTCAGGCGGATCGGGTCGCGGCGCAGCTCCATGGCCTCGCGGCGCGCGTAGCTGAACAGGCGCAGCCAGCTGAATCGGTCGCTGCCCTGGTAGCGGGCGGGCGCGGCAGGCTGCTCGGGAGCGGGCACGGCGTCGGGCACCGGCGCGCTGCCGGCAGCCTCTTCCAGGTAGGCGATGAAGGTGGCTTCCAGGGTCGGCAGGCCGCGCTTGTGCATCAGCCCCTGCGGGGTGTCGCTGTCGAGCACCTTGCCGGCGTGCATCAGCGAGATGCGGTCGCAGCGCTCGGCCTCGTTCATGAAGTGGGTGGAGATGAAGATGGTCACGCCGTCGTTGCGCGACAGCTCCACCATCAGCTCCCAGAAGCCGTCGCGGGCCACCGGGTCGACGCCCGAGGTGGGCTCGTCGAGGATCAGGATTTCCGGCTTGTGGATTACCGCCACGGCTAGCGACAGGCGCTGGCGGATGCCCAGCGGCAGGCTGTCGGGCAGCTCGTCCTTGACCTTGCCGAGGTCGAAACGCTGGAGCATTTCCTCCACGCGCGGCGCGATCTGCTCATGCGGAATGTGGAACAGCTTCGCGTGCAATTCGAGGTTCTGCAGCACCGTCAGCTCGGCGTACAGCGAGAAGGCCTGGGACATGTAGCCGACGCGCCGACGCGTCTGCATGTCGTTGGCGTTCACCGGCTGGCCGAACAGCGCGCAGGTGCCTTCGCTGGCCGGCAACAGGCCGGTGAGCATCTTCATGGTGGTGGACTTGCCGCAGCCGTTGGAGCCGAGGAAGCCGAAGATTTCCCCGCGCTCGATGCGGAAGCTGACGTGGTCCACCGCGACGAAATCGCCGAAGCGGCAGGTCAGCCCCTCGGCTTCGATGGCGATCTGCGGCGCGCCTTCACTCTGCGCGCGCGGCGGAATCACCAGCTTGTGGTGGCCGGCGCGCTTGCTCTCGGGCAGCAGCGCGATGAAGGCTTCTTCGAGATTCTGCGTGCTGGTCTGCTCGCGCAGTTCGGCGGGCGTGCCGGTGGCGAGCACCTTGCCCTCGTCCATCGCCACCAGATGGTCGAAGCGCTCGGCCTCCTCCATGTAGGCGGTGGCCACCAGCACGCTCATGCCCTCGCGGCCAGCGCGGATACGTGCGATCAGCTCCCAGAACTGGTTGCGCGACAGCGGGTCGACGCCGGTGGTGGGCTCGTCGAGGATCAGCAGGTCGGGGTCGTGGATCAACGCGCAGCACAGCCCGAGTTTCTGCTTCATGCCGCCGGAGAGCTTGCCCGCCGGGCGCTCGGCGAAGGGCGCAAGACCGGTGCTGCGCAGCAGGTCGGCGATGCGCCGCTCGCGCTCGGCCTTGTCGTGGCCGAACAGGCGGCCGAAGAAGTCGACGTTCTCGAACACCGAGAGCGTCGGGTAGAGATTCTTGCCCAGGCCCTGCGGCATGTAGGCGATGCGCGGGCATACGGCGCGGCGGTGGCGCGCGTCGCGCATGTCGCCGCCGAGCACCTGGATCTCGCCGTCCTGCATCTTCCGCGCGCCGGCCAGCAGCGCCAGCAGGCTGGACTTGCCGACGCCATCCGGGCCGATCAGGCCGACCATGCGGTTGGCCGGGATTTCCAGGCTGACGTCGTCGACTGCGCGGGTCTGCCCATAGCGCAGCGAGACGCCAGCCAGACGGGCCACGCAGTCGGCGGCGTTCATTGCGGGACCTTGATCTGCAGCTGCGCCGGCCACTCAACCTGCGGGTCGAGGCGCAGGTAGGCCATGCCCGGTACGCCGGTCTTCACGTAGGTGATGTATTTCGCCAGCAACCCCGGATCCAGGCGCGCCTTGACGCGGAACATCAGCTTCTCGCGCTCGTTGGCGGTCTCCACGGTCTTGGGCGTGAACTGCGCGACGCTGGCGACATAGGACACCTTCGCAGGAATCACGTACTCGGGCACGGCGTCGATCACCAGGTGCACCTCCTGGCCCAGTTCGACCTTGCCGGCCTGGCCCGAGGGCAGGAAGAAGGTCATGTAGACGTCGGCCAGGTCGACCATGTTGAGCAGCTTGCCGCCGGCCGCCAGCACTTCACCCGGCTGCGCCACGCGGTATTGCACGCGGCCGTTGCGCGGGGCCTTTAGCAGGCTGTCGTCGATGTCCGCCTGCAGGCGCACGGTGCTCGCGGTGGCGGCCTCGATGGCCGACTGCGCCTCGATCACCTGGGAACGCGCGGCGGCGATGCCGGCCTGGGCCGAGACCACTTGCGAGCGCGATGCGGCCAGCGCGGCCTGGGCGCTCTGCATCACCGCACGGTCGTCATCCAGTTGCTGCTGCGGCAGGGCGTTGCGTTTGACCAACTGCTCGGTGCGGCTGAAGCGCTTCTGCGCGGCGGTCAGTTCCGCCTGGCGCTGGGCAACCACGGCTTCGGCGGTGGATTTCTCACTGGTGCGCTGGGCCACCAGGGATTCGGCGGTGAGCTGGGCGTTCTGCGCCCGCCGCACCTCCGCCTGGGCCTGGGCGAGCTGGGCCTGGAGCACCTGGGTGTCCATCTTCGCCACCACGTCGCCGGCTTTCACGAAGTCGCCTTCGTCCACCAGGATTTCCGCCACGCGGCCGGGCAGCTTGGTGGCCACGTCGACTTCGGTGGCCTCGATGCGCCCATTGCCGCTGGCGAATCCGTCGGGGAGCCCGTTGGGCTTGAACGTCTGCCAGGCCAGCGCGGCGAGCACGGCCGCAGCCACCACGATCAGTCCGCGGGTGCGCCAGCTTTTTGCGATTCCTGTCATCCGATGATCCTCATCTGCTGCGCTCTGATTCGAGCGAATCATGAAGGGATCATCGGTGATCGGTGGCGAATGGGGCTTGATGCAAGTCAGGCGTGACTAGGAAATTTCCTACACGCCAGATGTGGCGGGGGCCTGAGCCCCGCGATCAGGGCTGGACGATGAGGTTGTTGAAGAGGACCTCGTCCACCAGCGGCTTCCCCTCTTCCTGCTGCAGCACGTCCTGCACCTGCTTGAGGGCCTCCTGGCGCAGCTTCTCCTTGCCCTCGACGCTGCCGAGGGAGTCGTCGGTCTGCTGGGCGAACAGCATCACCAGCTGGTTGCGAATCAGCGGCTCATGGTGCTCGACCTTCTCCGAGGCCTCCTTGCCGGTGACCTTCAGTGCAATGTCGGCCTTGAAGTACTTCAGCTTCGGGCCGCTGCCGTAGTTACCCACCAGCGCCGGGGTGAGGTCGATGAACACGGGCTTGTTGGCGTCTTCCGCCTTCCCCTCTTCGGACTCGGAGGCCATGACGAAGGGGCTGAAGGAAAGGACCAGCAACAGGGCGAGGAAAGCTCTCAAGGCGGTGTCTCCGGATTCGATGGTCCAAAGGATAGCCACACTCGCGCCGCCGCCCAAGCTATATCGGGGCATAAGCCGGGACCATGGTGATTTGCCCCCTCGGCGCGCACTCCTACACTGCGCCGATACCCAGAGTGGAGTACTCCGCATGAAAGCCGTGCTGTGCAAAGCCTTCGGCCCCGCCGAAACCCTGGTGCTGGAAGACATCGCCAGCCCCGAGCCGAAGAAGAACGAAGTCCTGCTGCAGGTGCACGCCGCCGGGGTGAACTTCCCCGATACGCTGATCATCGAGGGCAAGTACCAGTTCAAGCCGCCCTTCCCGTTCTCGCCGGGTGGCGAAGCCGCCGGCGTGATCGCGGCGGTGGGTGAGAAGGTCAGCCACGTGAAGCCCGGCGACCGGGTGATGGCGCTGACCGGCTGGGGCAGCTTCGCCGAGGAAGTGGCGGTGCCCGGCTACAACGTGATGCCGATCCCCGACGGCATGGACTTCGCCAGTGCCGCCGCCTTCGGCATGACCTACGGCACCTCCATGCACGCGCTCAAGCAGCGCGCCAACCTGCAGCCGGGCGAGACCCTGCTGGTGCTCGGCGCCTCCGGCGGCGTCGGCCTGGCGGCGGTGGAGATCGGCAAGGCCATGGGCGCCAAGGTCATCGCCGCCGCCAGCAGCGACGCCAAGCTGGAAGTGGCCAAGGCAGCAGGCGCCGACGTGCTGATCAACTACAGCGAAGGCAGCCTGAAGGACCAGCTCAAGGCCATCACCGGCGGCCAGGGCGTGGACGTGATCTACGACCCGGTGGGCGGCGACCTGTTCGAGGAAGCCTTCCGCTCCATCGCCTGGAACGGCCGCATGCTGGTGGTGGGCTTCGCCAGCGGCACCATCCCGTCGCTGCCGGCCAACCTCACCCTGCTCAAGGGCGCGTCGCTGGTCGGCGTGTTCTGGGGCTCCTTCGCCCAGCGCCAGCCGCAGGACAACGCTGCGAATTTCCAGCAGCTGTTCACCTGGTTCGCCGAGGGCAGGATCAAGCCGCTGGTGTCGCAGACCTATCCGCTGGAGAAGGCGGCGGATGCGATCAATCACCTCGGCCAGCGCAAGGCGGTGGGGAAGGTGGTGGTAACGGTGCGCTGATTCCATGTTCCCTGTAGGAGCGGATTTCATCCGCGATCGCGGACGGAGTCCGCTCCTACGAAAGCAAAGAGCCCCGCGTGAGCGGGGCTTTTTCGTTCCGAGGCCAACCTGTAGGAGCGCGCCATGCGCGCGATCGCGGGCATGGCCCGCTCCTACAGGGGAAATCCGGTGTTGGGCGTTTCGCGAGCAAGAACTAGGCGTCCCCCTCGGTCCTACGAAGAGTCCCCGCCCCCACCGATCCAGCTCTGGCTTTGGTTCTGAAGATTTCCGGAGAAACATCCGCACACTCCGGACGGCCCCTTTCAGGAGGCCTCGTTGAAGCGGAGTTTCAGGGGTTGAGCGGCATGGATGCCGCGAGAGCCGCGATGGGCCAGGGATGGCCCTTCGCGGCGTGCCCCTGAAACTTCGCTTCAATGAGGGAATTTTTCGCCTAAGCGAAAAACCGGATGGAGGGGCAAGCGCTTTGGTTACTTTCTCGCGTTTGAGAAAGTGACTCGCCCGAGGGGGCGAAACAAAATCTCGCAGCGCACACCGAAGCGGCGCAGAAATACCCAACCAGAAGCAAGAGCATCGCGGACGAAGTCCGCTCCTACGAAAGCGCAAACGCCGAAGTCCCCTTGTAGGAGCGGGCCATGCGCGCGATCGCGGGCATGGCCCGCTCCTACAAGGGGGTACCAGCGTTGGGCGCAGTATCAGGAATACAGCCCCTTGAACTGCTCGCGCAGCACGTTCTTCTGCACCTTGCCCATCACGTTGCGCGGCAGCGAATCGACCACCATCACCCGCTTGGGCTGCTTGAAGCGCGCCAGCTTGCCGTCCAGGGCGGCGAGTACCTGCGCCTCGGTCGGCGCCTCGCCCTTGCTGGCCACCAGCACCGCAGTCACGCCCTCGCCGAAGTCCGGGTGCGGCACACCGATCACCGCCGACTCGGCCACGCCGGGCAGGGCGTCGAGGATTTCTTCCAGCTCCTTCGGATACACGTTGAAGCCGCCGCTGATGATCATGTCCTTGTTGCGGCCGACGATCTGCACGTAACCACGCTCATCCACGAAGCCGATGTCGCCGGTCATGAAGTAGCCGTCCGCGCGCAGTTCCTCGGCGGTCTTCTCCGGCATCCGCCAGTAGCCCTGGAACACGTTCGGCCCGCGCACTTCGATCATCCCCGGTTCGCCCTGGGGCAGCAGGGTCGGCTCGGCCTTGGCCGGGTCGGTGATGCGCAGTTCGACGCCCGGCAGCGGAAAACCGACGGTACCGGCGATGCGCTCGCCGTCCAGCGGGTTGGAGGTGTTCATGCCGGTCTCGGTCATGCCGTAGCGTTCGAGGATGGCCATGCCGGTACGCTCGGAGAAGGCCTTATGGGTCTCGGCGGTGAGCGGCGCGGAACCGGAGATGAACAGGCGCATGTGCGCCACCGCCTCGCGGGTCAGGCCCGGCTGGTCGAGCAGGCGGGTGTAGAAGGTCGGCACGCCCATCAGCAGGTTCACCTGCGGCAGCAGCTTGAGCATCTGCGCGGCGTCGAACTTGCTCAGGAAGAGCATCGAGCCGCCGGCCATCAGCAGGCTGTTGCAGGCGACGAACAGGCCGTGGATGTGGAAGATCGGCAGCGCATGGAGCAGCCAGTCGTCCGCGCTGATCTTCCAGTAATCCACCAGCGCGCGGGCGTTGGAGACCAGGTTGCCGTGGCTGATCATGGCGCCCTTGGAGCGCCCGGTGGTGCCGGAGGTGTAGAGGATCGCGGCAAGGTCGGAGGCGGCGCGCTCGACGTCGGCGAAGCGTCCCGGCTTGCCCTGCACCCGCTCCATCAGCGAGCCGTTGCCGGCGTCGCCCAGGGTCTCCACGTGGGCCACGCCGCTGACCTTCGCCAGCTCGCGGGCCTGGGCCTCGAAGGCCGGTGCGCAGACGAACAGCGAGGGCTCGGCGTCGTCGAGGAAGTAGCGCAGCTCCTCGCCGGTGTAGCCGCTGTTGAGCGGCAGGTAGACCGCGCCGACGCGCAATACGGCGAGGTAAAGCATCACCGTCTCGGGGCTCTTGTCGACCTGCACGGCGACGCGGTCGCCCGGCTGCACGCCGAGTTCCACCAGCGCGTGGGCGAACTGCGAGGTGCTGCGCAGCATGTCGGCGTAGCTGTAGCCGCCGCCGTCCGGGGTGCGGATGAAGGGCTTGGAAAGGTCGCTGGGCAGGTGTTTGCCGACTTCGGCGAAAAGGCTCTGGTTCATGTGCGGGTCCTAGCGTTTCGTTTTCGCTGACAGGGTGGCCAGTTTGCGAACCTCGGGAGAGGCCGTGACCGCGCCCTGGTTGGCGTAGGCTTCGTGGTTCTTTTCGATCTGGCGCAGTTCGTAGCGGTAATTGACCATCAGCCCGGCGGCCTGGCGCAGGCCGCTGGCGGAGAGGTCGCCGCGCCAGTTCAGGCGCTCCAGGCGGGCGCCGTTGCCCAGGTGGAAGCGCGCCACCGGGTCCAGCGGCAGGCCGCCGCCGTTCCTGGCGTGCAGGAAGTATTCGGCGGCCAGCGCCAGCAACGGCTGTTCCGTGCGCGGCGGTGGCGGTGCGTCGGGCTTGAGCGCCTTGAGCAGCTCGGCGGCGGCCGCGCCCAGTTGCAGGTCATCGCCCAGGCTGTCGAGCCAGCGGCGGAAGCCGGGCACCGGCGACAGGGTGACGAACTGGCGCAGGCCGGGTATCTCCCGCGCCAGTTCCTCCACCACCTGCTTGATCAGGAAGTTGCCGAAGGAGATGCCACGCAGGCCGTCCTGGCAGTTGCTGATGGAGTAGAACACCGCGGTGTCCGGCTCCTCCGCCGACTGCGCTTCTGGCTTGGCCTCAAGGATGTCGGCGATTGCCCCGGGCATTGCGCGGGTCAGCGCCACTTCGACGAAGATCAGCGGCTCGTCGGCAAGGGCCGGGTGGAAGAAGGCGAAGCAGCGGCGGTCGGCCGGCTGCAGGCGGCTGCGCAGGTCGTCCCAGTCCTTGATGGCGTGGACGGCCTCGTACTTGATGATCTTTTCCAGGATCGACGCCGGCGTCGACCAGTCGATGCGCCGCAATACCAGGAAGCCCCGGTTGAACCAGGAGGCCAGCAGGTGCTGCAGGTCGTGGTCGACCGCCGCGAGCTCAGGCCTGGCCTTGAGCTCCTGCAGCAGCAGGCGGCGCATGGCGATCAGTTCGGCGGTGCCGCCGGGGGCCTGGTTGAGGCGGCGGAACAGCTCCTGGCGCGGCGGTTCGCTGGCCTGGAACAGCGCCGTGGTATTGGCCGACGACGGATCATCGAGGTAGCGCTGGCAGGCTTGCGCCAGTGCGTCATGGGGCGGCGCGAAGTCCTTCAGCAGGATGTCGAAGAAGGCTTTCTGCTGGTCCTGCGGGCAATCCCGGTAGGCGCACAGCACCTGCTGCGCCAGGGCAACGCCCGAGGCTTCGCCGTGGCTGGAAACCAGCTTGTGGCAAGCCTGCGCCAGCGCCTGGGCATTGCCCGGCGCCGGCTCGCGCGACTCCAGCAGTTGCCGGCCGCGCTCGGTGATGCTTTGCAGCAGTTCCTGGAAGAAGCTGATATTCATGCGTCCCCCTCACGTGTGGCTAAGTGGATCAGTCGCCCTTCAACAGCGGCGGCGGGCAGCGCTGGTACCAGCGCGAGGCCTGCTCGTAGGCGTGGGCCAGTTGCAGCACGGCCATGTCGGCCTGGTGCCTGCCGATGATCTGCACGCCCATGGGCAGGCCCTGTTCATTGAAGCCGACCGGCACGTTGATCACCGGGCAACCGGACAGGGTGCCGGGGATCACCACCTCCATCCAGCGGTGGTAGGTGTCCATGGACTTGCCGGCGATCTCCTTCGGCCAGTCCCAGGTCTTGTCGAACGGGAACACCTGGGCGCTGGGCAGCAGCAGGTAATCGTAGCGCTCGAACAACTGGCTGATGGCGCGGTACCAGTCGCTGCGCGCGGCGGAGGCGCGGAACACCTCGACGGCCGAGAGCTTCAGGCCGTTCTCGATCTCCCAGATCGCCTCGGGCTTGAGCAGCTCGCGCTTGGCCGGGTCGGCGTAGGTCGCGCCCAGGGAGCCGGCGACCATCCAGTGACGCAGGGTGCGCCAGGTGTCCCACAGGCGCTCCGGGGAGAAGCCCATGGCGGTGTCTTCGACCTGGCAGCCGATGGCTTCGAAGTCGGCGAAGGACTTGCGGCACAGCTCCAGCACGCCGCGCTCCATCGGCAGATGGCCGCCGAGGTCGCCCAGCCAGCCCAGGCGCGCGCCCTTGAAGTCGCGCTCCAGCGAGCCGGCGAACTGTTCGCCGGATTGGGCGATGGACAGCGGCGCACGAGCATCGAAGCCGGCCTGCACCGACAGCAGCAGCGCCACGTCGCGCACGCTGCGGCCCATGGGACCTTCGTAGCCGAGCTGGTCGATGAACAGGTCGGCGCTGTCGTCGAAGGGCACGCGGCCCTGGGATGGGCGCATGCCGATGATGTTGTTGAAGGCCGCCGGGTTGCGCAGCGAGCCCATCATGTCGCTGCCGTCGGCCACCGGGACCATCTGCAGCGCCAGGGCCGCCGCCGCGCCGCCGCTGCTGCCGCCGGCGGTGCGGTCCGGCGCGTAGGCGCAGCCGGTGGCACCGAAGATCGGGTTGTAGCTGTGGGAGCCGAGGCCGAATTCGGGGGTGTTGGTCTTGCCGATGATGATCGCGCCGGCGGCCTTGATGCGCTCGACCATGATGCCGTCGCGCTCGGGCAGGTAGTCGCGGTACAACGGCGAGCCGAGGGTGGTGCGAATGCCCTGGGTCAGCGACAGGTCCTTCACCGCATGGGGCAGGCCGTGCATCCAGCCACGGTACTCGCCGCGGGCAAGCTCGGCGTCGCGCAGGTCCGCTTCGGCGAGCAGGGTTTCGCCCGGCTGCTGGCTGATGATGGCGTTGACCGCCGGGTTGTAGCGCTCGATCTGCGCCAGGTGCGCCTGCATCACTTCGCGGCACGACACCTGGCGCAGGCGGATGAGCTGGGCCAGTTCGTGGGCCTGGAGCTGGACGATTTCGTTGTGCGGGTTCTGGCTCATACGGCGTTGCCTTGCGTTCTACTGGGTCCCCACGTTCGCGGGGATGACGAATCACGGACAGTGCGGGCGCCAGGCATGCCGACGCTCAGGGAAAGACAGCGCTGCGCTCATTCGCAGCGCGTCTCGTCGGGGCGAGCGGTGCCCTGGCGCCTGGAGGCACCACGCTCACCACTCTCCCCGTCTCCCCCGCGAACGCGGGGGGCCAGCTAACGCACTCAGCGCATCAGGTTGGTCCAGACACGGTCGGCCAGGCGGATCGCGCCTTCGCCACAGGTCTGGCTGAACACCACCTTGGTGCCTTCGGGGATGTGCAGTTCAGGCGCATCCTTCAGGCCGGCATCGAGGAAGGGTTCCACGCCCTTGATCGGGCTCTGGTGCTTGAGGAAGTTCTGGGTCATCGCCGAGTTCTCGGGCTTGCTGAGGAAGGCGATGAACTTCTTGGCGCTGTCCGGATGCTTGGCGCCGGCCGGGATCACCAGGTTGTCCACCCAGGCGGTCACGCCTTCTTTCGGGTAGAGGTACTTCAGGCTGGGCTTCATCTCACGCGCGCGCATCGACGAGCCGCCCCAGAACATCGACATGTCGACTTCGCCCGAGGCCAGGTTCTCGCGGATCGAGCCGGCCTTGGAGCTGTAGGTCTTCACGAAGGGCTTCTGGTTCTTCAGCAGAGTCAGCACCTGCTGCATCTGCTTGGGGTCCTCGCTGCACAGCGGGATGCCCAGGTAGAGGCTGGCGGTGTCGATCACGTCGCTGGAGGAGTCCAGCATGTTGATCTTGCCCTGCAGCTCCTTGGGCGGGGTGAACAGCACCGAGTAGCTGTCCATCGGGCCGCTGTACTTGGCGGTGTCCAGCACCACGCTGGTGGTGCCCCAGATGAAGGGTACCGAGTAGGCGCCTTCCGGGTCCCAGGTGGGCTTCTTCAGGTTGTCCACGAGGTTGGCGTAGTACGGTTGGCTGACGGGATCGAAGCGCTCCAGCAGCTTCTCCTTCACCAGGATCGGGATGAACTGGTGCGAGGGGATGGCCACGTCGTAGCCAGTGCCGCCCTGCTTCAGCTTGGCCAGCAGGGTCTCGTTGGAGTCGTAGGAATCCACGGTCACCTTGATGCCGGTTTCCTTCTCGAACTTCTCCAGGATCTGCGGCGTGAAGTAGCCGCTCCAGCTGACGACGTTCAGTTGTTCGGCGGCGTGCACCTGGGCCATCAGGCCCAGCGTCAGGGTGGCGCCTACAGCAGCGATCAGTTTGCTCATCTTATTCTCCGGAAGTGGCTCAGGCTTTCTTCTTGCCAAGCAGGAAGGACAACGTTACGAACAGCACGGAAACACCGAGGATCAGGGTCGACACCGCGTTCACGTCGGGCGTCACGCCCATGCGCAGCAGGCCGAAGATGAAGATCGGCAACGTAGTGGTACCGGCCTGGGAGACCATCATCGAGATCACGAAGTTATCCAGCGAGACGATGAAGGCCAGCATCATCCCGGAGACGATCCCCGGGGTCAGCAGCGGCAGGGTGACCTTGCGGAAGGTCCGCCAGGGACCGGCATAGAGGTCGGCGGCGGCCTGTTCCAGGGACAGGTCCATGTCGTTCAGCCGGGCGCGGATCGGCAGGTAGGCGAACGGGATGCAGAACACCGTGTGGGCGATGATCAGGTTGCCGTAGCCCAGCGACAGGCCGAGGGTGGAGAACAGCGCCAGGGTGGCGACGCCGACCACGATCTCCGGCAGCACCAGCGGCAGCATGATCGCCCCCATGGACAGGCGCAGGCCCTTGAACTTGGCGCCACGCGAGGTACCCAGCGCGGCCAGGGTGGCGATCGCGGTGGAAATCACGCAGGCGCACACGGCGATCAGCAGGCTGTTGCCGGCGGCCTGGCGCAGCGCCTGGTTGGCGAAGGCGCTGCGGTACCAGTCGAGGCTGAAGCCGGTCCACACGGTGGCGGACTGGTTGGCGTTGAACGAGAGCACCACCAGCACCACGATGGGCGCATAGAGGTAGATGTAGAACAGCAGGCTCAGGGCGCCGAAGCCACGGAAGTCCTGCACGCCCAGACGGCGCTTGCTCAGCAGCGACAGCATCATTCACCTCCCCGGGCGATGCGCAGGCGCTCGGCGCGCATCGCGTAGAACATCAGCACCAGCATCACTGCGGCCATCAGCACCAGCGACAGCGCCGCTCCGAAGGGCCAGTTGCGGCCATCGCTGAACTGCCGGAAGATCAGGTTGCCGAGCATCATCTTGGTGCCGCCGCCGAGCAGCTCGGGGGCGATCATCGCGCCCAGGCAGGGCACGAAGGTGAGGATGGCGCCGGCAAGAATCCCCGGACGGGCGATCGGCAGGACCACCTTGCGCAGGGTGCGGATACGCCCGGCGTAGAGGTCCTGGGCAGCTTCGAGCAGGCGCATGTCCATCTTCTCGAGAGTTGCGTAGATCGGCAGCACCACGAAGGGCGCGTAGGTGTAGACCAGGCCCAGCAGCACGGCGCCGTCGGTGTACAGCAGGTCCAGCGGCTGGTGGATGATGCCGAGGCTCATCAGCGTGCCGTTGATCACGCCGGTGCCGCGCAGCAGCAGGATCCAGGCGTAGGTACGGATCAGCAGGTTGGCCCAGAACGGCACGGTGATCAGGAAGATCAGCAGGCCACGGCGGTGCGCCGGCTGCATCGCCAGCCATACCGCCACCGGGAAGCCCACCAGCAGGGTGATGAAGGTGGTCGCGGCGGCGATGCCGATGGAGCGCAGGGCGATCACCATGTAGGAGTCGGCGAAGGCCAGGCTGTCGTCGAGCTGGCGCTCGAACAGCAGCGAGACGTAGGCGTCGGTGCTGAAGTGCGGATTGACCCCGCCATAGGGGTTGGCCTGCATCAGCGAATAGCCGATCACGATGAAGATCGGCACGATCAGGAACAGCCCGATGGAGGCCAGCGCGGGCGATACGCCGAGGAAGCTCCTCAGCGCCTTGCGCCGCTCCAGCGCGCCGCCGGTGGTGGATATCTGGTTCATGCTCACCCCCGCTCAGTCCAGCAGGACGCTGGCGCTGCCGGTTTCGAACAGCAGCCCGGCGCGTTGCCCGGCCACCAGGCGCTGACGCTGGCCGGCGCTGTTGGGCGCGCGGACCGTCAGGCGGGTGCCGTCGGCCAGGCTGACCTGGTACTGCAGGTCGGTGCCCAGGTAGATCTGCTGGGCGATGCTGCAGGGCGTGGCGGACGGGTTGTCCTCGGCCACCAGTTGCAGGCGCTCCGGGCGGATCGACAGGGTGACCTCGGCGCCAGCCTTGAGGCCCTCGCGACTGACCGCCTGGATCAGTTGGCCACCGGGGATGCGGAACTGCGCGCAGTCGCCGGCGATGCTCTCGACCCGTGCCGGGAGGAAGTTGGTCTCGCCGATGAAGTCGGCGACGAAGCGGTTGCGCGGATGCTCGTAGATTTCGTCCGGGCAGCCGACCTGCTGCACCTCGCCCTCGGAGAGCACGGCGATGCGGTCGGACATGGTCAGGGCTTCTTCCTGGTCATGGGTGACGAAGATGAAGGTGATGCCGGTCTTGGACTGGATCGCCTTGAGCTCTTCGCGCATGGCCTGGCGCAGCTTGAGGTCGAGGGCGGAGAGCGGCTCGTCGAGCAGCAGCACCTTGGGGTGCGGCGCCAGGGCGCGGGCCAGGGCGACGCGCTGTTGCTGACCGCCGGAGAGCTGGGTCGGCTTGCGCTGGGCGAAGCGTTCCATCTGCACCAGGGCGAGCATCTCGCGGACGCGCTCGGCGACTTCCGCCTTGCTCATGCGCTTGCCCATCGGGTGCGATTCCAGGCCGAAGGCCAGGTTCTCGGCAATGGTCATGTGCGGGAACAGGGCGTAGTGCTGGAACACGGTGTTCACCGGACGCTCGAACGGCGGGCGGTCGGCGATGTTCTCGCCGTACAGCCGGATTTCCCCGGCGGTGGGGAACTCGAAGCCGGCGATCATCCGCAGCAGAGTGGTCTTGCCGCAGCCCGAAGGACCGAGCAGGGTGAAGAACTCGTTGTCGCGGATGTCCAGGTCGACGCATTTGAGCGCGACGGGACCGCTGGCCGGGTCGCCGTAGACCTTGCGTACGGAGCGGATCGAGACCGCCGCCGTCTGCAGGCTGTGCAGGGCATTCATGGTGAAACCTCCGCATCCTTCCCGTCCGCCGCACGCTGGCGGTCGGGGGATCTTGTAGTTGTTCTGGCAGGACTAGAGAAACGCTGGAAGCAGCGCCGGCCGTATGCTCGGCCCTGAAAATCGTGGTGCTCCTGAAGCGGATATTCGAAGAAAGGCAGTTGAGCGAAAAGCTCAATTTTCTTACAGTCGGTATTAAAAAAATTAACAGCTAACCGCCGAGGCCATTTCCATGTCGATCCAGCGCCTTCCGCCGCTCAATGCCGTCCGCGCCTTCGAGGCCGCCGCCCGGCTGGGCAGCTATGTCGCGGCCTCCCGGGACCTGCACGTCACGCAGCCGGCCATCGGCCGCCATGTGAAGCTGCTGGAGGACTGGCTGGGCGTGCAGCTGTTCGAGCGCACCCCACGCGGGGTCAGCCTGACGCCGGCCGGGCAGCGCTATTACGCGAAGATATCCACAGCCCTGCAGCAGATCGCTGACGCCGGCCACGAGCTGGCTCCCGGCGGCTCGGCGCGCTGGCTGAAGATCATGGCGGTGCCGGCCTTCACCAAGCGCTGGCTGATGTCACGCCTGGAAACCCTGCGCCAGCAGCGGCCGGGCCTGAAGGTCGCCGTGGAGCCCAACCCCACCTTCACCGAAGTGGACGGCAAGAGCGCGGACCTGGGCATCGTCTATGGCCTGCCGGGCATCTACCCGCAATGCCACGCGACGCTGATCCGCCCGGCGGTGTTCCCGGTCTGCTCGCCGTCGTACCTGGCCGAGCACGGCCCGCTGAGCAGCGCCCGCGACCTCGCGCAGCACGCGCTGATCCACGTGGACGACGGCGAATGGTGGAACCTCTGGCTGTCCACCATCGGACTGGACCTGCGGGTGAGTCCGGAAGTGCTCTACGTCAGCAACGACCACGCGCTGTCCATGGCCGAGGCCGGCCACGGCATCGCCCTGGCCAACCTGGTGCTGGTGAAGCACCAGCTCGCCGCCGGCACCCTGGTGCGGCCACTGACCGAGGAAGTGCCGCTGGAGAGCTACCAGTTGCTGCTGCCGCCGGGGCCGGTCAGTGCCGACGTGGCGTGGTTCGAGGAGTGGATTCGGGCGGCGTTGCAGGAAGAGTTTTCCAGCGGGTCTCCGTTTAACTGAGTCGCGAGGCGCTACGCATCCAGGGCGTGACCCTGTAGGAGCGAGCTTGCTCGCGAACAAGCCCCGCAGCGGGAGCCGGGTTCGCGAGCAAGAACTAGGCGTCCCCCTCGATCCTACAAAAGCCCCCTTAGGCTCAGCCCCGCGGCGCGTAGGCGAACACGTCGGCGCGCATCTGATGCGGGTCCATGCCCGCCGCCACCAACGCATCCAGAGTGCCATAGACCATCGCCGGCGAACCGCTGGCGTACACCCGCAGGCCGGAAAGGTCGGTGAAGTCTTCGCACACCGCTTCATGCAGCAGGCCGCAGCGCCCCGCCCAACCGCACAGGTCGCTGACGATCTTGTGCAGATACAGGTTGGGCACGCCTTGCCACTGCTCCCAGTGCGGCAGCTCGTAGAAGTCCTCCGGACGACGCACACCCCAGTACAGGTGCACCGGATGGCTGAAGCCGGCGGCGCGGCAGTATTCGATCAGGCTGTGCATCTGCGCCATGCCGGTGCCGGCGGCGATCAGCACCAGCGGGCCGTCGGGCAGGTCGGCCAGGTGGGCATCACCGAAGGGCATCTGCACGCGGGCGAAACGGTCGCGCTGCAACTGCGCCAGCAGGTCGATGGCGCTGTTCTCCCGAGCCAGGATGTGCAGCTCCAGGTCGCGCCCTTCCTGCGGCGCGGAGGCCATGGAGAAGGCCGCCGGATCGCTGCCCTCGCGCTCGATCAGCAGGTACTGCCCGGCGTGGTAGCGCGGCGGCTTGCCGGCCGGCGCGCGCAGGCGCACGCGCCAGACGTCGCCGCCCACCGGCTCGCAGAGGGTCAGCTGGCAGGCCAGAGAGCGCACCGGCAGCTCGCCGGGGGCGAGCACGCCGTCCCAGTGCAGCACGCAGTCTTCCAGCGGCTCGGCCAGGCAGGTGAAGAGTTCGCCGTGGTCGCGCACCTCGCCATCCTGGCGCACGCGCCCCTCCACCAGCAGCGCCGCGCAGATGTGGCAGTTGCCGTTGCGGCAGCTCTGCGGGCACTCGTAGCCCAGGCGCCGCGCACCGTCGAGGATACGTTCGCCGGGCCTCAGCTCAAGCCGGGCGCCGGAGGGTTGCAAGGTCACTTTCAAGCGTTGTTCTCGTTCTTTTGATTCTGTAGGAGCGGGCCATGCCCGCGAACCTTGCCATGCAGCGGCGCCAGGTCGCGGGCATGACCCGCTCCTACAAGGTTACCTGCGCCTCAATCGATGCCCAGGCTCGCCCAGATTTCGTCGACGCGGCGGGTCACCGCCGGGTCCTTCTCGATCACCCTGCCCCACTCGCGGCTGGTCTCGCCCGGCCACTTGTGGGTGGCGTCCAGGCCCATCTTCGAGCCCAGGCCCGAGATCGGCGAGGCGAAGTCCAGGTAGTCGATCGGCGTGTTGTCGATCATCACCGTGTCGCGCTTGGGGTCCATGCGCGTAGTGATGGCCCAGATCACGTCGTTCCAGTCGCGGGCGTTGATGTCGTCGTCGGTGACGATAACGAACTTGGTGTACATGAACTGTCGCAGGAACGACCACACACCCAGCATGACGCGCTTGGCGTGGCCGGGATACTGCTTCTTCATGGTCACCACCGCCATGCGGTAGGAGCAGCCCTCGGGCGGCAGGTAGAAATCGGTGATCTCGGGGAACTGCTTCTGCAGGATCGGCACGAACACTTCGTTCAGCGCCACGCCGAGGATCGCCGGTTCATCCGGCGGGCGGCCGGTGTAGGTGCTGTGGTAGATCGGTTTCTGCCGGCGGGTGATGCGCTCGACGGTGAACACCGGGAAGCGGTCCACCTCGTTGTAGTAGCCGGTGTGGTCGCCATACGGGCCTTCGTCGGCCATCTCGCCGGGATGGATCACCCCTTCGAGGACAATCTCGGCACTGGCCGGCACCTGCAGGTCGCTGCCGATGCACTTCACCAGCTCGGTCTTGTGCCCGCGCAGCAGGCCGGCGAAGGCGTATTCGGAAAGGGTGTCCGGCACCGGGGTCACGGCGCCGAGGATGGTCGCCGGGTCCGCGCCCAGGGCCACGGCCACCGGGTAAGGCTTGCCCGGGTGCTTCTGGCACCACTCGCGGTAGTCCAGCGCGCCGCCGCGGTGGCTGAGCCAGCGCATGATGACCTTGTTGCGGCCGATCACCTGCTGGCGGTAGATGCCGAGGTTCTGCCGTTCCTTGTTCGGCCCGCGGGTGACGGTCAGGCCCCAGGTAATCAGCGGCGCCACGTCGCCGGGCCAGCAGGTCTGCACCGGCAGCTTCGACAGGTCGACGTCGTCGCCCTCCTCGATCACTTCCTGGCAGGGCGCGTCCTTCAGGACCTTGGGCGCCATGCTGATGACCTTCTTGAAGATCGGCAGCTTGGACCAGGCGTCCTTCAGCCCCTTGGGCGGCTCGGGCTCCTTGAGGAAGGCCAGCAGCTTGCCGATCTCGCGCAGCTCGGAGACATCCTCGGCGCCCATGCCCAGGGCCACGCGCTCGGGCGTGCCGAACAGGTTGCCGAGCACGGGGATGTCGTAGCCGGTGGGCTTTTCGAACAGCAGGGCCGGGCCCTTGGCGCGCAGGGTGCGGTCGCACACCTCGGTCATTTCCAGCACGGGGGAAACCGGCGCCTGGATGCGCTTGAGCTGTCCACGCTGCTCAAGGGCGGCGATGAACTCGCGCAGGTCGCGATACTGCATGAGGAGTCTCGATGCGAAGGTGAAGATGCGACAGTTTAGCCGCTAACAACGCTTCGCAGAAACACGAAGGCCGGGTTTCCCCGGCCTCGTTGTACTCTCAGAGCGATTATTTGCTGCGCTTCATGGAGTCGAAGAACTCATCGTTCGTCTTGGTCTGCTTGAGCTTGTCGAGCAGGAATTCGACCGCGGCGATCTCGTCCATCGGATGGAGGATCTTGCGCAGGATCCACATGCGCTGCAGCTCTTCCTCACCGGTGAGCAGCTCTTCGCGACGGGTGCCGGAGCGATTGATGTTGATCGCCGGGAACACGCGCTTTTCCGAGATGCGACGGTCGAGGATGAGCTCCGAGTTACCGGTGCCCTTGAATTCCTCGTAGATCACTTCGTCCATCTTCGAGCCGGTTTCGATCAGCGCGGTGGCGAGGATGGTCAGCGAACCGCCTTCCTCGATGTTGCGCGCGGCGCCGAAGAAGCGCTTGGGCTTTTCCAGGGCGTGGGCGTCGACACCGCCGGTGAGCACCTTGCCGGAGCTGGGGATCACGGTGTTGTAGGCACGGGCCAGACGGGTGATGGAGTCGAGCAGGATGATCACGTCCTTCTTGTGCTCGACCAGGCGCTTGGCCTTCTCGATCACCATCTCGGCGACCTGCACGTGGCGGGTCGGCGGCTCATCGAAGGTGGAGGCGACCACTTCGCCGCGCACGGTGCGCTGCATCTCAGTCACTTCTTCCGGGCGCTCGTCGATCAGCAGGACGATCAGGTGGCACTCGGGGTTGTTGCGGGTGATGTTCGCCGCGATGTTCTGCAGCATGATGGTCTTGCCCGCTTTCGGCGGTGCGACGATCAGGCCGCGCTGACCCTTGCCAATCGGGGCGCAGAGGTCGATCACCCGGCCGGTGAGGTCCTCGGTGGAGCCGTTGCCGGCTTCCATGGTCAGGCGCTTGTTCGGGAACAGCGGGGTCAGGTTCTCGAACAGGATCTTGTTCTTCGCGTTTTCCGGGCGGTCGAAGTTGATCGTGTCGACCTTGAGCAGCGCGAAGTAACGCTCGCCTTCCTTCGGCGGACGAATCTTGCCGATGATGGTATCGCCGGTGCGCAGGTTGAAGCGCCGGATCTGGCTGGGCGAGACGTAGATGTCGTCGGGGCCGGCCAGGTACGAGGAATCGGCGGAGCGCAGGAAGCCGAAGCCGTCCTGCAGAATCTCCAGCACGCCGTCGCCGGAGATTTCCTCACCGCTTTTCGCGTGCTTCTTCAGCAGCGCGAAGATGATGTCCTGTTTGCGCGAACGAGCCATGTTTTCCAGGCCCATGGCATCGGACATTTCCAGCAATTCGGCAATCGGCTTTTGCTTGAGTTCGGTCAGATTCATAGAAGGGGACGTAAATACGCTGAAAGGGGAAAAGGGAACAAGCGTGATGCTTGAAGAGCCGTGCCGCAGATGACGGACAGGATCGCTTGGAATTCGAATAGGAAGTGCGTCGGCGACGGCTTGCAGGGAACAACGTAAATCAACGTTGTGCGCCCGAATTTAACACCCGGGTTTCGGAGCGTCTAGGGAAAAATAGCGGTAAAAAGAAAAAAGCCCCGCTGATTTGCGGGGCTTTTCATGCAGGCTTCGACTCAGATGTTGCTGTCGAGGAAGGCTGCCAGCTGGGACTTGGACAGTGCGCCAACCTTGGTCGCTTCGACGTTGCCGCCCTTGAACAGCATCAGGGTCGGGATGCCGCGCACGCCGTACTTCGGCGGGGTGTCCTGGTTCTCGTCGATGTTCAGCTTGCAGACTTTCAGCTTGCCCTGATAGTCCTTGGCGATCTCGTCGAGTACCGGGGCGATCATCTTGCACGGGCCGCACCATTCGGCCCAATAGTCGACCAGCACGGGACCGTCGGACTTCAGTACGTCCTGCTCGAAGCTGGCATCGGTAACATTGACGATATGTTCGCTCATGTATTCTCTCCGTCAATCGGATGCGAAAAAGTGTCCGTCATCATATCCCGCCTCGGCCCGCACCGAAAGGCACAGCTGATTGAGTCTATCTATCGCTGATGCGGCATTCGCTGATCGGTGACACCCTCTTCATTGGCACTCCTTGCCTAAAATGGCAGGATGTCTCCTGTATTCGTCCGGACCTTCAAACATGCCCTATACCCCAGCCAAGACCTTTCCCTTGATCGCGGCCATCGACCTCGGCTCGAACAGTTTCCACATGGTTTTGGCGAAGGCCGATCACGGCGAGATACGCATCCTTGAGCGGCTGGGCGAGAAGGTCCAGCTGGCCGCCGGCATCGGCGAAGACCGCATGCTCACCGCCGAATCCATGCAGCGCGGCTTCGATTGCCTGAAGCAGTTCGCCCAGTTCATCAGCGGCATGCCGCCGGGCTCGGTACGCGTGGTCGGCACCAACGCCCTGCGCGAGGCGCGCAACCGCACCGACTTCATCCGCGTCGCCGACCAGATCCTCGGCCACCCCGTGGAAGTCATCTCCGGCCGTGAAGAAGCGCGCCTGATCTACCTGGGCGTGTCCCACACTCTGCCGGACACCGCCGGTCGCCGCCTGGTCGTGGACATCGGCGGCGGCAGCACCGAGTTCATCATTGGCCAGCGCTTCGAATCGCAACTGCGCGAGAGCCTGCAGATGGGCTGCGTGAGCTTCACCCAGCGCTACTTCAAGGACGGCAAGATCACCCCTGCGCGCTACGCCCAGGCCTACACCTCGGCGCGCCTGGAACTGATGAGCATCGAGAACAGCCTGCGCCGCCTGGGCTGGGACGAGGCGGTGGGCGCCTCCGGCACCATCCGCGCCATCTGCCTGTCGATCCAGGCCGGCGGCCACGGCAACGGCGAGATCAACCCCGAGGGCCTAGCCTGGCTCAAGCGCAAGATGTTCAAGGCGGGCGAAGCCGAGAAGCTCGATATCGACGGCATCAAGCCCGACCGCCGACCGATCTTCCCGGCCGGTCTGGCGATCCTCGAGGCGCTGTTCGATGCCCTCGAACTGAGCCGCATGGACCACTCCGAAGGCGCCCTGCGCGAAGGCGTGCTCTACGACCTGCTCGGCCGCCATCACCACGAGGACGTCCGCGAACGCACCATCAGCGCGCTCATGGAGCGCTATCACGTCGACCCGGAGCAGGCCGCGCGTGTCGAGGCCAAGGCACTGGCATCGCTGGACCAGGTCGCCGAGGCCTGGGACCTGAACGACGAGGGCCATCGCGAACTGCTGATGTGGGCCGCCCGCGTCCACGAACTGGGCCTGGATATCGCCCACTATCACTACCACAAGCACGGCGCCTACCTGCTCGAACACTCGGACCTGGCCGGCTTCTCCCGCGTCGACCAGCAGACCCTGGCGCTGCTGGTGCGCGGCCACCGCCGCAACATCCCGGCGGACAAGTTCAACGAACTGGGCGACGAAGGCGACAAGCTGATCCGCCTGTGCATCGTGCTGCGCTTCGCCATCCTCTTCCACCACATCCGTGGGACCCAGGAAATGCCGGCGGTGGCCCTGAAGGCCTCCGGCAAGTCGCTGGACGTGCGCTTCCCGGACGGCTGGCTGGCGGCCAACCCGCTGACCCAGGCGGACTTCGAGCAGGAAGCGGAGTGGCTCAAGCGCGTGGGGTATTCGATCAGCGTGAGCTGATCACCCCCCAGGCAAGATAGAAGGCCCCGGCGTGCAAGCGCCGGGGCCTTCTGGTTTCCGGAGGTGTGCGGCGCCCAACGCATACTGGAACCTGTAGGAACGAGCTTGCTCGCGAACGATCCCCGCAGCGGGGCATGGATTCGCGAGCAAGCTCGCCCCTACGAAAAGCCCCCCTGATACGCACATAAAAAGCCCCGCCGGCGAGGCAGGGCTTTCGGCGAGACCGAGGAATCAGCGCGAGCTGATCACCGGCGTGCACAGGCGCTCCAGCAGGATCGCCTGGGAGTTGCGGGCGTTCTGGTTGCCGCTGGGGCTCTGGCGCACGTAGCTGCCGTCGGCCTGCAGCACCCAGGCCTGGGTGTTGTCGGCCAGGTACGACTCCAGCTCCTTCTTCACCCGCTGAACCAGCTTCTTGCCTTCCACCGGGAAGCAGGTCTCCACGCGCATGTCGAGGTTGCGCTCCATCCAGTCGGCACTGGAGAGATAGAGCTTCTCGTCGCCGCCGTTGAGGAAGTAGTAGATCCGGCTGTGCTCGAGGAAGCGGCCGATGATCGAGCGTACCTGGATATTGTGCGAAACCCCCGGCACCCCCGGGCGCAGGCAGCACATGCCACGCACCACCAGGTCGATCTTCACGCCGGCCTGGCTGGCCTTGTACAGCGCGCGGATGACCTTCGGGTCGGTCAGCGAGTTGACCTTGGCCATGATGTGCGCCGGCTTGCCCTCGGCGGCTTGGGCGGCCTCGCGGTTGATCATCTCCAGCAGGTTCTTCTTCAGGGTGAAGGGCGCGTGCAGGAGCTTCTTCATGCGCAGCGTCTTGCCCATGCCGATCAGCTGGTTGAACAGCTTGTGCAGGTCCTCGCAGAGCGCCACGTCGGCGGTCAGCAGGCTGTAGTCGGTGTACAGGCGGGCGTTGCCGGCGTGGTAGTTGCCGGTGCCCAGGTGCGCGTAGCGGCGCAGCTCGCCGTCTTCGCGACGCAGGATCAGCATCATCTTGGCGTGGGTCTTGAAGCCCACCACGCCATAGATCACCACGGCACCGGCCTGCTGCAGGCGGCTGGCCAGCTGCAGGTTGGATTCTTCATCGAAGCGCGCCCGCAGCTCGATCACCACGGTCACTTCCTTGCCGTTGCGCGCGGCTTCCACCAGCGCGTCGACGATCTCGGAGTTGGCCCCGGAGCGGTACAGCGTCTGCTTGATCGCCAGCACGCTGGGGTCCTTGGCGGCCTGGCGCAGCAGGTCGATCACCGGGGTGAAGGACTCGAACGGGTGCATCAGCAGCACGTCGAGCTTGCCCAGGACGTTGAACAGGTTTTCCTTCTTCTGCAGCAGCTTGGGGATCGCCGGGGTGAACGGCGGGTACTGCAGCTCCGGATGGCTGGCAAGGCCGGTGACGCTGAACAGGCGGGTCAGGTTGACCGGGCCGCTCACGCGGTACAGCTCGGTCTCGGACAGACCGAACTGCTTGAGCAGGTAATTCGACAGGTGCGTCGGGCAGGTGTCCACCACCTCCAGGCGCACGGCGTCGCCATAGCGGCGCGAGAAGAGTTCACCGCGCAGCGCGCGGGCCAGGTCCTCGACGTCCTCGGCGTCCACCGAAAGGTCGGCGTTACGGGTCAGGCGGAACTGGTAGCAGCCCTTCACCTTCATGCCGTGGAACAGGTCGTCGGCGTGGGCGTGAATCATCGACGAGAGGAACACGTAGTTGTCGCCGGCTCCGGCGACCTCTTCCGGCAGGCGGATGATCCGCGGCAGCGAGCGCGGAGCCGGGATGATCGCAAGGCCCGAGTCGCGGCCGAAGGCGTCCAGGCCTTCGAGCTCGACCATGAAGTTCAGGCTCTTGTTCACCAGCAGCGGGAACGGGTGGGTCGGATCGAGGCCGATCGGGGTGACGATGGGTGCGATCTCGTCGCGGAAGAAGCGACGGACCCAGGCCTTGATCTTCGGCGTCCAGTAGCGGCGGCGGATGAAACGGATGTCGTGCTTGGCCAGCTCCGGCAACAGGATGTCGTTGAGGATGCTGTACTGGCGGGCGACCTGCTCGTGCACCTGCTCGCTGATGCGCGCCAGCGCCTGGTGCGGCAGCAGGCCGTCGGCGCCGGCCTGTTCGCGGGCGAAGGTGATCTGCTTCTTCAGGCCGGCAACGCGGATCTCGAAGAACTCGTCGAGGTTGCTGGAGAAGATCAGCAGGAACTTCAGGCGTTCCAGCAACGGGTAGGACTCATCCAGCGCCTGCTCCAGCACGCGGATGTTGAACTGCAGCTGCGAGAGCTCGCGATGAATGTAGAGGGCACTGTCGTCCACGTTGACCGCAGGAGCGGTCACCTCCGGCGGCGGAGGCGTCGCCTCGGTGGTCTCCGCCACGGCGATCTCGGTGATGTCAGCGTCGATAACTTCGGTTTCGCTAAGGCCTTCGGTATTCATCGCAAGTCTCGTCGGCGGGGGTCAGCCCCCCTTTTTCAATTGTTCTGCAGCGCGTTTGGCGAAGTAGGTCAGGATGCCATCTGCGCCGGCACGTTTGAAGGCCAGCAGCGACTCCAGGATGACCGCTTCGCTGAGCCAGCCATTCTGGATGGCGGCCATGTGCATCGCGTATTCGCCACTGACCTGGTAGACAAAGGTCGGCGCGCGGAATTCGTCCTTCGCCCGTCGAACGATATCGAGATACGGCATGCCCGGTTTGACCATGATCATGTCGGCGCCTTCGGCGAGGTCGGCGTAGATCTCGTGCAGCGCTTCGTCGCCGTTGGCCGGGTCCATCTGGTAGGTGGCCTTGTTGCCCTTGCCGAGGTTGGCGGCCGAGCCGACGGCGTCGCGGAACGGACCGTAGTAGGCGCTGGCGTACTTGGCCGAATAGGCCATGATGCGCGTGTTGAGGTGACCGGTCGACTCCAGGGCCTCGCGAATCGCACCGATCCGACCGTCCATCATGTCCGAGGGCGCAACCACCTGGGCGCCGGCTTCGGCATGGGACAGCGCCTGCTTGACCAGTACGTCGACGGACACGTCGTTGAGCACGTAGCCGTCTTCATCGAGGATGCCGTCCTGGCCGTGGCTGGTGAAGGGGTCCAGGGCCACGTCGGTGATGATCCCCAGCTCCGGGAAGCGCTCGCGCAGGGCGCGGGTGGCGCGCTGGGCGATGCCGTCGGGGTTGAAGGCTTCGGCGCCGTCGAGGGACTTCTTCTCCAGCGGGGTCACCGGGAACAGCGCAATGGCCGGGATACCCAGCTCCACCAGCTCCTCGGCTTCCTTGAGCAGCAGGTCGATGGACATGCGCTCCACACCCGGCATCGAGGGCACCGCTTCACGCTGGTTCTTGCCGTCGAGGACGAACACCGGAAGGATCAGGTCGTTGGTGGTCAGCACGTTCTCGCGCACCAGGCGACGGGAAAAGTCGTCGCGGCGATTACGGCGCAGGCGGGCGAAGGGGAAGGCACGATCGGCAGGAATGAAGCTCACGGCGTACTCCGGGGCCTGGACAGGCAGGCACAGTGTGACAGTTATAGCCGTGAATTATGACCGATTGGTAACAAGCGGTAACAGTGACCCTTGGTCGCGGCATCCCGCCGCACCGGCCGGGCGACAGCTGGCGGCGGCGGGAAGTTGCCCCAGGTCAGGGGTGACGACTGGCACGCCTTCCCCCGGAGCGACAACCGGGTTAGGCTTCGCGTTCATTTCGCTGCGTTGCCTCGATAATGCTCCAACAATTCCTGCAGGATTTCGGCTACATCGCCCTGTTCCTCGGCACCTTCTTCGAGGGCGAGACCATTCTGGTTCTGGCCGGGTTCCTGGCATTTCGCGGCTATATGCAGCTCGAATACGTGATCGCCGTGGCCTTCCTGGGCAGCTACGCCGGCGACCAGCTGTGGTACTTCCTCGGCCGTCGCCATGGCCGCAAGCTGCTCGCGCGCAAGCCGCGCTGGCAGCAGATGGGCGACAAGGCGCTGGAGCATGTGCGCCGTCGCCCGGACGTCTGGGTCCTGAGCTTCCGCTTCGTCTACGGCCTGCGTACCGTGATGCCGGTGGCCATCGGCCTGTCGGGCTATCCGCCGGGACGCTACCTGCTGCTCAACGGCATCGGCGCCATCGTCTGGGCCACCGTGCTGGGCTCGGCGGCCTACTACTTCGGCAGCGTGCTCGAGGGCGTGCTGGGCAACATCAAGAAGTACGAGCTGATGGTGCTCGGCGGCCTGATCGTCATTGGCCTGCTGCTCTGGCTGC
Source organism: Pseudomonas sp. B1-22 (assembly GCF_050474425.1). Taxonomy (NCBI): domain Bacteria; kingdom Pseudomonadati; phylum Pseudomonadota; class Gammaproteobacteria; order Pseudomonadales; family Pseudomonadaceae; genus Pseudomonas; species Pseudomonas sp. B1-22. Next base: position 320,545 of record NZ_JBCHVH010000004.1, read on the forward strand.
ACCGCCGCTTCAGGAACGCCAGCAAGACCTGACCCTCAGACGGCCTGGGGCAGCCGTTCGGCGCGCCGCAGGCCCAGCAGTCCGATCAGGCTCGCCAGGGCGTAGACCGCCAGCGCCCAGGGCGCCCACTGCGGCAATTCGATCCCGCCCCACAGCACCAATGCCGCCAGCACCGGGACGTTGAGCGCCAGGCGCAGCACTTCCAGCTTCAGTGCCCAGGCGCGGTTTTCCAGCCAGGCGCCAATGGCGTACAGCCCGAACGCCATCCAGGCCAGGCCAATCGCCAGCGGCAGCACCTGCCAGCCCTCCCCCACGCCCAGCAGCCAGGTGCCGGCCACCACGTAAGTGGCGAACTGCACGCCGGCGTACCCCTTTCGACCGCGCGTCAGCGGCACCTCGAACTTGCGGAAGGTCGCCAGGTCCGGCTTGACCATGGGATAGGGCCGGGCGACATCCTCCGGACGCCAGCCGGTACGCATGAACCAGATACGCAGCTTGTCCCGGACGCTGCCGGCACGGCGTGCATCGTTCCACAGGTGCGCGTAGACCTGCAGGTTGGCCCACAGCGGGTTCCAGCTCGCCAGCGGCACGGTCACGCCGAACACCACCGGCTCCTCGTCCAGCTCCTCCTGGAAGGTGCCGAACAGGCGGTCCCAGACGATGAACACGCCACCGTAGTTGCGATCCATGTACACCGGGTTCTGCGCGTGGTGCACGCGGTGGTTGGACGGCGTGATGAAGACCCACTCGAGCACGCCGAGCTTGGGGATGTGCCGGGTGTGCACCCAGAACTGGTACAGCAGGTTCAGCGCACCGACGGTGAGGAACACCAGCGGAGGCACGCCGGCGACGGCCATGGGCAGGTAGAAGAGCCAGCCGAAGAGGAAGCCGGTGCTGGTCTGCCGCAGCGCGGTGGAGAGGTTGTAGTCCTCGCTCTGGTGGTGCACCGAATGCGCGGCCCAGAGCACGTTGCGCTCGTGGCCCAGGCGGTGGTTCCAGTAGTAACAGAAGTCGTAGAAGACGAAGGCGAACACCCAGACCCAGAGGCTCTGCGCCGACAGTTCGAACAGCGCCAGGTGCTGCCAGGCAAGGGTGTAGGTGACCAGCGCCAGGCCCTTGGTCAGCAGTCCGCTGGTGGTGGACAGCACCCCGGCGCTGAGGCTGTTCAGCGCATCGCTCAGGCGATAGGTGCTGATGCCCCGCCAGCGATCGGCGAGCAACTCGATCGCGATCAGGAGGAAAAAGAAGGGTACGGCGAAGAGGATGTAGTTCATGGCTCGGCCGAGTCGTTATGCTTATGGGAAGGCCTCAGGGCCGACGCGCCCTGATGATTGATCCTAGCCCCTTGCCCATCGCCGGCCCCGACCGCCGGTGACAACCCGGGCGGCATATCGCGACACGCCCGGCATTCCCGAACAGGAGCAGTCCATGCAAAAGAAAGTTGCCGTCATCCTCTCCGGCTGTGGCGTCTACGACGGCGCTGAAATCCACGAAAGCGTGATCACCCTGCTGCGTCTGTCCCAGCGCGGCGCCAAGGTACAGTGCTTCGCCCCGAACATCGCCCAGCACCACGTGCTGAACCACCTGACCGGCGAGGAAATGGCCGAGAGCCGCAATGTGCTGGTCGAATCCGCGCGTATTGCCCGTGGCGAGGTGAAGGACGTTCGCGAAGCCAGGGTCGAGGACTTCGATGCGTTGCTCGTGCCCGGCGGTTTCGGCGCGGCGAAGAACCTCAGCGACTTCGCCTTCAAGGGTGACCAGTGCGAAGTGCAGCCGGACGTGCTGGCCCTGGCCAAGGCCTTCGCCGCGGCGAAGAAGCCGGTCGGCCTGATCTGCATCGCCCCGGCCATGGCCGCGCGCATCTACGGCGCCGGCGTGGAATGCACCATCGGCACCGACGAAGGCACCGCCCAGGCGCTGACCAGGATGGGCGCCAAGCACATCGATTGCAGCGTGGAAGAGATCGTCGAAGACAAGGCCCACAAGCTGGTCACCACCCCGGCCTACATGCTCGCGCAATCCATCGCCGAGGCCGCCAGCGGCATCAACAAGGCGGTTGATCGGGTGCTGGAGCTGGCCTGAGCCTGATGGGCCTTTGACCTCGTAGGAGCGGACTCCGTCCGCGATGGTTTCCGGCGCGTTGCGGACCTATCGCGGACGAAGTCCGCTCCTACGCTCAGCCTTGAATGAAAACGCCCGGCAATGCCGGGCGTTTTTTCATGGCTTGCGGGCTTCCGCCTCGCGCATCAACCGCGTCAGCAGCCGGTCCAGGCCATTGGCGAACGCCTGCCGGTCCTTGTCGCCGTAGGGCGCCTGCCCGCCTCCCACCTGCCCCTGCTCGCGCAGGTCGGTGAACAGGTTGCGCACCGCCAGGCGCTCGCCCATGTTCTTCTCGTCGAATTCGCGGCCACGCGGGTCGAGGGCATCGACGCCCTTCTTCACCAGCCGGTCGGCCAGCGGTACGTCGCTGCAGATCACCAGGTCGCCGGGTTCGGCCTGCTCCACCAGGTAGTCGTCGGCGGCGTCCATCCCGCTGGGCACCACCACCAGGCTGACGCAGGCGAACGGCGGCTTGGCCACGGGCTGGCCGGCGACCATCACAACCTCCAGCTTGCGCTTCAAGGCGAACTTCGCCACCAGCTCCTTGGCCGCCCGAGGGCAGGCGTCGGCGTCGATCCAGATACGCATCAGGGAAAACCTTCCTTCGAAAAGCACAACGGCCAGTATCGCACTGGCCGTTGTGAACCGCGTGGTTATCGCATCAGGAGGAGACAATGCTCTCCGCCTTGCGGCGCTCGCTGAAGTAGCTGCGGCCGTAGAGCACGACCACCGCCAGCAGCGCCAAGGCCTGGGCCGACAGCGAGTAGGCGTCGGCCTTGATGCCGAGCCAGTCGAAGTCGAAGAACGGTACCGGGCGGGTGCCGATCACCCCGGCTTCCTGCAGCGCCACCACGCCATGGCCGGCGAACACAACCGACAGCGCGCAGAGCAGCGCGGCGTTGACGGTGAAGAACAGCTTCAGCGGCAGACGCGCCGAACCGCGCAGGATGACGAAGGCAATGGCGATCAGGATCACCACCGCCGTACCCGCGCCGGCGATCACCGCGTTGTGACCGGCCGGGCCGGCCTGCAGCCAGAGGGTCTCGTAGAACAGGATGACCTCGAACAGCTCGCGATACACCGAGAAGAACGCCAGCACGGCAAAGCCGAAGCGGCCACCGCCACCGACCAGGCTGCTGCGGATGTAGTCCTGCCATGCGGCGGCGTGGCGGCGGTCATGCATCCACACGCCGAGCCAGAGCACCATCACGCAGGCGAACAGCGAGGTGAAACCTTCCATCAGCTCGCGCTGGGCGCCGCCGATATCGATCACGTAAGCCGCGACCGCCCAGGTGGCGAAGCCGGCGACGAAGGCCAGGCCCCAGCCGACGTGGACGCCACGCACGGCCCTCTCCTGCCCGGTGTTACGCAGGAAGGCGAGGATCGCCGCCAGCACCAGGATCGCTTCCACGCCTTCGCGCAGGAGGATCAGCAGGGCCGAGACGAAGCTGATGGAGAAGCTCAGCGAATCACCGCTCAGGGCCTTGGCGGCAGCCGCCAGCTTGGCCTTGGCCAGCTCCAGCTGCTGCGCCACCTCGGCCTCCGGCAGGCCATCACGCAGGGCCTGACGGTAGGCCATCAGCTGCTTCTCGGTGGCCTTGCGCAGGTCGGCGTCGACGTTGTCCAGCGAGCTTTCCACCAGCTCGAAGCCTTCCAGGTAGGCCGCCACGGAGAGGTCGTAGGCCTGGTCGCGGTCGCCGGCGCGGTACACCGCGAAGCTCTTGTCCAGGGTCGCGCTGGTGTAGTCGATCTGCTGCGCCGGGCCACGGTGTTCCAGCGGCGGGCGGGCGCGCAAGGCGCGGAAGCTCTCGGCCGCAGCCTCGCCATCGCGCTCGGCGACTTCGGCCGGGGTCTGGGTGGCAAGGGTCGCCAGCGGGTAGGCATGGGCCGGATCGGCCTTGGCCTGGCCGGCACTGAGACTCGCGACGTAGGTTGCCAGGTCCCAGCGCTGACGCTCATCGAGCTGGTCGGCGAAGGCCGGCATGTCGGTGCCGGCGACGCCCAGGCCGATGACGTTGTGCAGGTCGTACAGGCTCAGGTGATCCAGGCGCGCGCGATCGGTGAGGTTGGCCGGCGGCGGCTCCAGGCCGATGCCCGCCGGGCCGTCGCCCTTGCCGGCGTCGCCGTGGCAGATCGAGCACTGCTGGGCGTAGATATCGGCGGCGCGGGACGGATCGGGCGTGATCGCCGGGGTCTGCACCACCTGGTAGATATCGGCGACGCGCGCCTCCAGGTGACGTGCCTGCTGGGCGACCTGTGCGCCCGGCTGGCGTTGCTCGATGGCCTGCTTGAGGGCATCGGCCGCCTTCTCCAGGTCGGCGCGCTCAGGGCGGGCCGGCAGGGTCAGGATCAGCGCGTGGAGGTTGCCGACGAACTCCAGCTGCTCCTTGTATTCGCTGGTATCGACGACCTGGCCGTCCGCAACGGTCGCTGGGTAGTCGGCGGCGAGATAACTGAGCAGATGAAGGGCTTGGGACGGGTCGACAACCGTGTCGGCTTGAGCTCCAAGGCTGAAAAGGCCGACCAGCGGCAACAGCCACACGAGAAGTTTGGAGGGTTGCATAACGGAAGCTAAATGAGAATGAATGAGGTTAAATTGTCACCTCAGGTTTCCGTCTATGCAAGGACAATGTCCCGCAAGGCCGTATCCGAGGCGTCAGTGACGACGCCGCGGAGGCGGCGCAAAGGCCCTCAGGCCGCGGCGCGGCGCACGCTGGCGAGCAACCCGGCGGCGCCCACGAACAGGGTGGCGAAGGTACGATTCATCAGCCGCTGCTGGCGCGGCGAGCGCAATGCACGCAGTACACGGGCGGCCAGACCGGTGTAGCCGGCCATGACGATCAGGTCGACGGTGATCATGGTCGCGCCCATGATCACGTACTGGATCGCCATCGGCCGGTGCGGATCGACGAACTGCGGCAGCACCGCGAGCATGAAGATCACCGCCTTGGGGTTGCTGGCATTGACCAGGAAGCCACGCAGCACCAGGGAGAGCGGCCGCCCGATGGGGCGTTCCCCTTCCGCGACCATCGCCTGGGGCGGCGAGGTCCATTGGCGGTACGCGAGGTAGACCAGGTAGGCCACGCCGAACCATTTGATCGCGCTGAAGGCGAGCGCGGAGGCGGACAGCAGTGCGCCGACGCCAGCGGCCACCACGGCGATCTGCAGGGCCAGGCCGAACTGCAGGCCCAGCGCGTTCCAGTAACCGCGCGCAAAGCCGTACTGCAGCCCGCACGACATCGAGGCGATGGCCCCGGCGCCGGGCGACAGGCTGATCACCCAGCAGGCAATGAAGAAGGCGAACCAGGTACTGGCGAGCATCTCGAACCTCACGGCGCCCAGGCAGGCGCAATAATTTGTTACGGAGGCTCAGTGTGCCCTAGTCGTGTAGCGCCGCCCAGTGTTGCCGACAGACGCATTTCCCATCGCAAGGAGTCGACCTGTAGGAGCGCGCCATGCGCGCGATCGCGGGCATGGCCCGCTCCTACACACAAATAAAAAGCCCGGCGCATGGCCGGGCTTTTCGATGACGTCGGAGCAATCAGCTCGGCACATCCTTGCGCAGCTTCACCGGCTCTTCGCCGCGCTTGCGCGCCATGGCGCCGCGCAGGCGGATGTTGATCGCCTCCACCGCCAGCGAGAAGGCCATGGCGAAGTACACGTAGCCCTTGGGAATGTGGACTTCGAAGGATTCGGCGATCAATACGGTGCCGACCACGATGAGGAACGACAGCGCCAGCATCTTCAACGACGGGTGCTTGTCGATGAAGGCGCTGATGGTGCCGGCCGAGAGCATCATCACGCCGACCGAGATGACGATCGCGGCGATCATCACCGGTACGTGCTGCACCAGGCCGACTGCGGTGATCACCGAGTCCAGGGAGAACACGATATCGATGATCGCGATCTGGATGATGATGCCCATGAAGCCGCGCGTCTTGCCGCCCTGCTGCCCGCCCTCTTCCGCGCCTTCGAGGCTGTGGAAGATTTCCAGGGTGCTCTTGAACAGCAGGAACAGGCCGCCGAAGAACAGGATCAGGTCACGCCCGGAAATGCCGTGCTCGAACACTGTGAACAGGTCGGCGGTCAGGCGCATCACCCAGGTGATCGACAGCAGCAGCAGGATGCGCGTACCCATCGCCAGCGCCAGGCCGAAGAAACGTGCGCGGGGTTGCTGGGCAGCCGGCAGGCGGCCGACCAGGATCGAGATGAAGATGATGTTGTCGATGCCCAGAACGATTTCCAGGGCGGTCAGGGTCAGAAAGGCAACCCAGATCTCGGGGCTAGTGAGCCATTCCATAGTGGGGGATGTCCGTCAGGGGTGGTGGGAAGATTCGATCCGCGCCAGCGGCAGGCTCACGCCCGCCCTCATTCGCTGGCTTCCAATTGGCGTTGCAGCTCTTCGAGGGTTTCCAGCGCCATCAGCCAGTCCTCTTCCAGTTCGCTTTCGCGGGTCTTGAGGGCTGCCTGGCGGGCCAGCAGGTCGCGCAATTCATCCTTGCGCGCGGCTTCGTAGAGCGCACTGTCGCCCAGGCGCTCTTCCAGTTCGGCGAGCTGTTCGTGGACCTTGCCCAACTCCTTCTCCAGCTTCTCCGCCTCGCGCTTGTGCGGGGCCAGTTGCTGGCGCAATGCAGCGGCAGCCTGGCGCTGGGCGCGCTTGTCGGTCTTGTCGCCGGCCGGTGCGGCAGGGGTGGAAGGCGTCTGCCGGGCGCGGAAATCCACCAGCCAGCGGGCGTAGTCGTCGAGGTCGCCGTCGAACTCGCGGATGCGCCCGTCGGCCACCAGCAGGAATTCGTCGGTGGTGCTCTTGAGCAGGTGACGATCGTGGGACACCACCACCACGGCGCCGGAGAACTCCTGCAGCGCCAGGGTCAGCGCCAGGCGCATTTCCAGGTCGAGGTGGTTGGTCGGTTCGTCGAGCAGCAGCAGGTTGGGCTTCTGCCAGGCGATCAGCGCCAGGGCCAGGCGCGCCTTCTCGCCACCGGAGAAGTTCAGCACCGGTTCGTCGCAGCGATCGCCACGGAAGTCGAAGCCGCCGAGGAAGTCGCGCAGGGTCTGTTCGCGTTCGGCCGGGGCGATACGCGCCAGGTGCAGCAGCGGGCTGGCCTTGGGGTCGAGCGAATCGAGCTGGTGCTGGGCGAAGTAGCCGATGGCGAGGTTCTCGCCGCGACCGAGCTCGCCGGAGAGCAGCGACAGGTCGCCGGACAGGGTCTTGATCAGGGTCGACTTGCCCGCACCGTTGGGGCCGAGCAGGCCGATGCGCGCACCGGGCACCAGTTGCAGCTTGACCTTCTCCAGCACGGTCTTCTCGCCATAGCCCAGGCGGGCTTCGGAGAGGTTCAAGAGCGGGCTGGAAATCTTGTCGGACTCGCGGAAGGCGAAGTCGAACGGCGAGTCGACGTGGGCCGGCGCCAGTTCTTCCAGGCGTTCCAGCGCCTTGATCCGGCTCTGCGCCTGGCGGGCCTTGGTGGCCTGGGCGCGGAAGCGGGCGATGTATTTTTCCATGTGGGCGCGCTGCGCCTGCTGCTTCTCGTACGCCTGTTGCTGCTGGGCGAGGCGTTCGGCGCGGGTGCGCTCGAAGGCCGAGTAGCCGCCGCGGTACAGGGTCAGCTTGCGCTGTTCGAGGTGGGCGATGTTGTCCACCACGGCATCGAGGAAGTCGCGGTCGTGGGAGATCAGCAGCAGCGTGCCCGGGTAGCCCTTGAGCCACTCTTCCAGCCAGAGGATGGCGTCGAGGTCGAGGTGGTTGGTGGGTTCGTCGAGCAGCAGCAGTTCGGAGGGACACATCAGCGCCTGCGCCAGGTTCAGGCGCATCCGCCAGCCACCGGAGAAGTCGCCGACGCGGCGATCCATCTGCTCGGGGGTGAAGCCAAGGCCGGCCAGCAGCTTGCGCGCGCGGGCATCGGCGGTGTATCCGTCGGCGCTGTCCAGTTCGCTGTGCAGGCGCGCCAGGGCGGTGCCGTCGTGGGCCTCTTCAGCCGCGGCGAGATCCGCCTGGATCTTGCGCAGGTGCACGTCGCCGTCGAGCACGTAGTCGACGGCAAGGCGGTCGAGGGTATCGACCTCCTGGCGCATGTGCGCGATGCGCCAGTCCGCCGGCAGGTAGCAGTCGCCGGCGTCCTGGCCGAGCTGGCCGCGCAGCAGGGCGAACAGGCTCGACTTGCCGGCGCCGTTGGCGCCGATCAGGCCGACTTTCTGTCCGGCGTGCAGGGTGAGTTCGGCACCTTCCAGCAAGCGCTGGGGGCCACGCTGTAGCGTAAGATTTTGTAGTCGAATCATGGCGGCGGAGTTTATCAGCTTCGCCTGGCAATCGCTGTGGGTGCTCTATGTCTGATGATGTCTGGTCGTATGCGCTGCAACTCTACGCCCGCCCCGGGGTTGAGGCGGCCTGCCTGGCGCTGCAGGAAGGTGGTGCGGATGTCTGCCTGATGCTCGCTTCGACGTGGCTGGGAAGCACTGGCGTGGCCTTTTCGCCGGCACGTATCAGTGCCTTGGAAAGCACGGCGCGAAACTGGCGAGATCAGGTGATAGTGCCGCTGCGTTCGTTGCGTCAGCAATGGCGCGAAGCGGCGCAGCAGGATGCGGCGCTGGCCGGTCTGCGCGAACGACTCAAGCAACTGGAGCTGGACGCGGAAAAGGTCCTGCTGGAGCGGCTTGAGAGCGTGGCGAAGGATTGGCCACGGGGTGAAGCGGAAGACTTGTCGCGCTGGCTGGATGCAGCGGCGGGAGACGCTGGCAGCTTGCGCCGCGATGCGCGGGAAACCCTGCGCACCGCGGCGAGCCTCTCCTGAGCCTTAGGAAGCGCTGGAGGAGGTGTTGCTGGTGCTGGCCGGAGCTGCCGGTGCCGGAGTGGCGCTGGCGGCCGGAGCAGCGGCAGGAGCAGCCGGCGCGGTCGGTTGAGCAGCCGGTGCGGCAGGCGCTACCGGAGCGGCCGGCTTGGCTGCAACAGGCTTGGCAGCCGGTTTGGCAGCGGGCTTCGCAGCAGCAGGCTTGGCAGCCGGTTTGGCGGCGGGCTTCGCAGCAGCAGCCTTGGCAGCCGGTTTGGCGGCGGGCTTCGCAGCAGCAGGCTTGGCGGCCGGCTTGGCGGCGGGCTTCGCAGCAGCAGGCTTGGCAGCCGGTTTGGCGGCGGGCTTCGCAGCAGCAGCCTTGGCAGCCGGTTTGGCGGCGGGCTTCGCAGCAGCAGCCTTGGCAGCCGGTTTAGCGGCGGGCTTCGCAGCAGCAGCTTTAGCAGCCGGCTTGGCGGCGGGCTTCGCAGCAGCAGCTTTAGCAGCCGGCTTGGCGGCGGGCTTCGCAGCAGCAGCTTTAGCAGCCGGCTTGGCGGCGGGCTTCGCGGCAGCAGCTTTAGCAGCCGGCTTGGCGGCGGGCTTCGCAGCAGCAGCTTTGGCAGCCGGTTTTGCGGCAGGCTTCGCAGCAGCAGCTTTGGCAGCCGGCTTGGCGGCGGGCTTCGCGGCAGCAGTTTTGGCAGCCGGTTTGGCAGCGGGCTTCGCAGCAGCAGCCTTGGCAGCCGGTTTAGCGGCGGGCTTCGCGGCAGCAGCCTTGGCAACCGGTTTGGCAGCAGGCTTCGCGGCGGCAGCTTTAGCAGCAGGCTTGGCAACCGGCTTGGCAGCGGCGGCCGGCTTGCGGCTGGCCAGGCTCTTGCCTGCAGCTTCCTTCACTTTTGCCACGCCCTGGGCGAGCTTCAGGCTTTCCTGAACATCGCGCTTGAGGTTAGCAATGTAGGCACGGGTTTCAGTCTGGCGGGTCTTCAGAGTTTCCAGCGCATCGTCCAGCTCAGCGATGGCGGACTTCGCCTTGGCCTGAGCCTTGGCCTTGCCCTCTTTGCTGGCGTCCTGCAGCTTGGTGCGAGCGTTGTGCAGTTTCTCCTGTGCCTTGCCGCGTTGTTTCTCGAGTTTGGCGAGGAGTTTTTCTGCATCGACGAGGGCCTGCTTGCAGGCGTCTTCGAGGTGATCGATCAGGCTGTGGGACAACTGCTGCAGCAGGTGCAAAGGGGTAGTGACTGGTTTCTTGTTGGCCGACATGACGTGCCTCCTGGCGGACGTGGTTGCGCCCATACTAGCCCCGTCAGAAGCCGCTCGCCACTGTCCTGATTGAGCTGGAGGCCGCGCCCGGCATAATCTCCAGCGGATTTCACAGCCGAGAGAACCCATGCTTCGTCTTGCCCCGCTCTGCTTGCTCCTCGCCCCTCTGCTGGCCAGCGCCGCACCACCCAAGGATGAACTGGCCTACAGCCTGGGTGTGCAACTGGGCGAAAGACTGCATCAGGAAGTCCCCGACATCGCCATCAACGACCTGCTGGAAGGCCTGCGCCAGAGCTATCGCGGCGAGCCGCTGGCACTGCCGCCCGAGCGTATGGCGACGGTGCTCGGCGCCCACGATCAGGAGCAGAAAAACTCCCCTGCGCCCACCGATTCCAGCAACTCCGCAAGGGCTGCGGAGAAGCGTTTTCTGGTCAACGAAAAGGCTCGCTACGGTGTTCGCGAATTGCCCGGTGGCGTGTTGGTCAGCGAGTTGAAAGCAGGACGCGGCAACAACAATCCACAACTGCGCGAGGCACGGGTGAACTACAGCGGCAACCTGGCGGACGGCAGCCCGTTCGATGCCAGCAGCTCACCGCAATGGTTCCGTCTCGACGCGGTCATTCCCGGTTGGCGCACGGCGCTGCAGGCGATGCCGGTAGGCGCTCGCTGGAGAGTGGTGGTGCCTTCGGCACTGGCGTATGGCGCCGACGGCGCGGGCGACCTGATTCCACCCTACGCGCCCCTGGTGTTCGAGATCGAGCTGCTGGAGAGTCGCTGAAACAAAAACGGCGCGATCGCTCAAAGCGCTCGCGCCGTTTTCGCACAAGGCGATCGATCAGACCGTGGCGACGTTCTGTCCGTGTGCGTTGTGCAGCACTTCGATCAGGCAATCTTCCAGTTCGAAGCGTTCGTGCAGTTGCTGACGCAGGCTCTTCAACTCGCTGGTCAGGCAGGTGCCTTCGCGGCAGTCGCCGTTGTCGCAGCGATCGTTGAAGTTGAGTGCGTTGGCGGTGATGGTTTCGAGGCGGGGGTAGATCTGCTTGGCCAGTTCCAGACCCCGGGTGTCGCCGAAGGCCTGCGCTTCGTTCATCAGCTGTTCGTAGACTTCGAAGTGCCCTGCCGACACGTAGTCGAGCAGAAGCTGGCAGAAGCTCTGGAGGTCTTGGGCGTTGGTCTTCGGCGCCTGGACACCGTCCAGGGAATCGAATGCCCGGACCAATTCATGTCGATCCCGCAGCCAGCGGTCGATCAGCTGGTGTACGCCTCCCCAACGTTCCTGGGCATTACGGCAGCTCTCGAGCATGTTGTCCTCACTTCCCTTGTCGCCGTCCCGGCAATGTCCGCCCCGGGACAATATTCTGTCGACGTTCGACATCCGCGAAATTGGTTTTCTTCGGTGGCGGCTTTCCGGCGGAATGGAAATCCAGAGTATGCCCGCCCGATTCTGCCTTCAAGACACCGGTGCGCGGAAAATTAATACGAGCGTTTAATCGGCAAGCCGCGGCCTCTCTGGCCTGCGCCGCACAGCGCAGACCAGGGCCGAAAGGGCTGCGACGCTCAGCCGCGGCGGAAGAACTGGAAGATGGCGAACAGCGAGAACGCGATGAAGGCGAGCAGGCTCCACTCCGGAATGCTCAGGCTGAGCAGGGTCCAGCTGACCTCGGCGCAATCGGCCGAACCGTGGAACATGGTGTAGATGATCTTGGTGTAGGGCATGCTTTCGAGCATGTAATCCAGCGGCGGCAGGCACGCCGGCAACTGGTCCGGCGGCAGGGTCTGCAGCCAGATCTGCCGGCCCGCGGTGCCGGCACCGGCCAGTGAACAGAGCAGGATCAGCACCGAGTACACGCGAGCGCCACGGCCATGCAGCCCGGCGATCAACGCGAAGAGTCCGGCGCCCGCGAAGAAGATGCGCTGCAGGATGCACAACGGGCAGGGCTCCAGCCCGATCACGTACTGCAGGTAGAAGCCGGTGCCGAGCATGGCGGCGCAGGCGAGGAAGGCGAGGAAGAACAGGGAACGAGGGCTGGCCAGGTTCATGGCGGCTCCGCTGAATGGGCTGCTGCAGGAAGGGCGCTACGGTAGAGGAAAGACCGGCGCCGTTTCAAGGCGGCTGTCTAAACTGCCGGTGGCACTCATCCGGGAATCCATGCCATGCGTCGTCCGCTGCCGCTTTTTGCGCTGTTGTGTCTGATCAGCCTGCCAGCCTGTTCGGACAACTCACTGGGATTCATCCGACTGCCCGAGGGCTTCCACATCAGCCTGTTTACCGACCAGGTGCCTGGCGCACGCGCCATGGCCTGGGGCGATGCGGGCACCCTGTTCGTCGGCAGTTCGAGCGCTGGCAAGGTCTATGCCGTGCGCCCGGACGGCCGTGTCTCGGTGGTGGCCGAGAAGCTGCAGATGCCCGTGGGCGTAGCCTTCCGCAAGGGCGACCTGTATGTCTCGGCCATCAGCCGCGTCCTGGTCCTGCGCGATATCGAGAAGCACCTCGACGCACCGCCTGCGCCCGAGGAGCTGCCCGCCCGATTCCCCGCCGAGACGGCCCATGGCTGGAAATTCATCGCCTTCGGGCCGGATGACAAGCTCTACGTTCCGGTCGGAGCGCCCTGCAACATCTGCCGCCCGGACCGCGAACGCTACGCCAACCTGCAACGCATGAGCCTCGATGGCAGCGACCGCGAAGTGGTCGCCTACGGCATCCGCAACACCGTCGGCTTCACCTGGCACCCGCAGACGCAGCAACTCTGGTTCACCGACAACGGCCGCGACCTGCTGGGCGACGACCGGCCCAGCGACGAGCTGAACAAGGTCAGCCGCGTGGGCGAGGACTTCGGCTATCCCGACTGCCATCAGGGCGACCTTGCCGACCCCGAGCAAGGCAAGACGCCCTGCTCCGCCTTCACTCCCCCGGTAGCCAAGCTCGGTCCGCATGTGGCGGCGCTAGGGCTGCGCTTCTACACGGGCGACCAGTTCCCGCCGGAGTATCGCAACAACCTGTTCATCGCCGAGCACGGCTCCTGGAATCGCAGCCAGAAGATCGGCTACCGCATCGCCCGCGTCGAGCTCAACGAGGACGGTACGCTCAAGCGCCAGAGCGTATTCGCCGAAGGCTGGCTGGACGCGAACGGCGGCGTGCATGGCCGCCCCGTCGACGTACTGGTGGCGCCCGACGGCGCGCTGCTGGTGAGCGACGACCAGAAAGGCGCGATATATCGCATCAGCTACGACAAGCCCTGAGAAACCAAAACGGCGCCCGCAGGCGCCGTTTCTTCAGGCATCGGGATCAGGCCCGAGCCGCCACCGGCAACGAAGCCGACGGCGCCAGCAGGCCCAGGCCTTCCTGGAACAGCTGGTTGCTGCGCTCCACCTCGCCCAGTTGCGCGAGCAGACGCGCCAGCTCGGCGCAGGCTTCCGCGCTGCGCTGGCGGGCGATACTGGCCTCCAGGTACTCGCGCGCCTTGCCCCACAGCTTGTTCTGCTGGCTCAGGCGACCGAGGGTGAGCAGCAGCTCAGGGTCGTCCCCATGCTGCTTCAGCCAGCCTTCGGCGGTCTTCAGCTGATGCGCGCCATCGCGACCGCGGGCGCGGCCATACAGGTACACCAAGCGGCTGTCGTAGCCTTCCTTGAGGGCTTTGCGCAGCACGTCTTCGGCTTCTTCCGGAGCGCCCAGGCGCAGCAGCTGCTCGGCGTACGCCGCCACCAGCGGCGGCTGTGCGCGAAGATTGGACGGCACGTTCTGCCAGCGCTGGCTCAGAGCATGCAGGCTGCGCTCGCCCTGCCCCATGCCCTGCTCGCCGGCCTCGCCCAGCGAGGCGATCCAGCTGCGGCGCTCCAGGTCCGCCAGCTCGGCGTTCTGCAGCACCCGCTCCTTGCGCAACTCGGGCAGCAGCACGCACAGCGCCTGCCAGTCGTGCAGGCTGACGTACAGCTGCTGGAGCAGGCGCAGGACAGTGGGATGGCGCGGATGGTCCTGGTGCAGCTTGTCCAGCACGGTACGCGCCTGGCCGACATCGCCACGGTTGATCAGCAGCTGGGCACGGGTCAGGCCCACGGCCAGCTCGGCGCCCGGCTCACGCTTCAGGGCGTGATCGAGCAGCTCATCGCATTCCTCGGTCTTGCCGAGTTCATTGGCCGCGCGGGCGGCGCCCAGGAAGTGCGGCAGCGGACGCTCGCTCAACTCGGCGGCGCGGCGCAGGTGACGCAGCGCCTGCTGCCAGTGCCCTTCGGCGAGGTCTCGCTGGCCGTTCTCCTCGGCCAACAGCGAACGGCGGCGACGGTTGAAGCGCGACCAGGGGTTGACCACCCGCCCGGACACGCCCAGCAGACGCATCGCTACCCGTACCGCCAGGTAGACCGCCCAGAACACCACCAGCAGTGCGAGGAAGGTCCACAGGCTGGATTCGTAGCGGAAGCTCTTGTAGGCGATCAGCACGTAGCCCGACTGCTCGGCAACGGCCAGACCGATCAGGGTGGCCGCCAGCACGACGGCCAGGATCAGCACATAGACGCGGCTCATGGCTGGGCCCCCGCGTCAGGCGCGACGGTTTCCTGCTGCGCGGCAGCGGCGTCGCGGCGCGAGAGATAGGCCTGCAGCGAGCTGAGGGCGGGGCCCAGGTCCGGCGTCTGCACGGTGACGGCCTGGCTGCTCAGCTCGTCGAGGCGGGTCGCCAGGGCGCGGCTGTCGGCAAGATCGGCGTTGAAGAAGTCGCCGACGATCTGCCGGGCCTGTTTCAGCGCCTGCTGGTAGACCTCCTGCTTGCCGTTCAGAGCCGCCCATTGCGCCTGTTCCAGTGCCAGGCTGAGGGCCAGGCGCACGCGGTCGAGTTGTTGGCCGGAGAGCAGCGGGCGGATGTCCTGGCCGGCGTTGAAGTCGATGCGCACGTACTGCGAGATGCGATCCCACCATTCGCTCCAGCGATCGTTGCCATCGCTCCAGGCGGTCTTCGGCCCGGTGCCGGCATCGGCGGGTTTGAAGGCGGGGTTCAACGGTTGCAGTTGTGCAGCCTGGTCACGCAGCGCGCCCAGTTGCAGGAACAGCCCGGTGCGGTCCGGACGCGGCAGGCTGCGCAGCGCTTCCAGGCTCTTGGCCAGTTGCGCGCGGGCAGCGAAGGCGCCCGGATCGTTCTGCACGCGCAGGATATCGTCGGCGCCCTGCACCAGTTCGGTCGCGCTGTCGATATCCTGCAATGCCGACAGACGCAGCGCAGCCAGGCGCAGCAGGTGTTCGGCCTCAGCCAGGCGCCACTGCTGGCGGCTCTGGCCCAGCACCTGCTTGAGCTGCTTGGCCAGCTGCTGCTGGTCGCCCTGCAGCTCTACCACCAGGCGGCGGCGGGCATCGAGTTCTTCGGCGCTCGGCAAGGCGTCCAGACGCTTGTTCAGGAGGGCGTTGCTGTTCTGCACGCTCTGCGCCTGCGCGCGGGCGTCCTCCAGCTGGGCAGCGCGCTGCTGCTCGGCGATCTTCAGCTGCTGGACTTGCCAGACACCCCAGCCGCCCGCAGCAAGGCCGGCGGCGCCGACCAGCAGGGCCAGCAGGGCAATGCCGGTGCCGCCTTTGCGCGGTGCAGGCTCACGGGCCGGATTGGTCGGAGTGGGAGTCTCTTGGGGAGTGACGGCTTCGCTCACAGATCCATCCTTCGCTCAGAAATTGTTCTTGTCGGCGCTCCGCAGCGCCTCCATCAGTGCCGCAGCGCTGGCGCCCCGACAATCGATCACCCGCTGCGCGCCCAGTTCGCGGGCCTGCTCGGCCACGCGCGGACTGGGCACGAACAACGGCAGCGCACACACCTGCGGCCAGTCCTGCGCCGCCAGCTGATGCAGATATTCCAGCCCCTGTCCGCTGCTGATCGCCACGGCGTTCAGGTGCTCTTCGCGGATGCGCCGCAACAGTTCACCCGCGGGATAAGACGGCATTTCGCGCCGGTAGAGTTCCAGATAGTCGACCGCCACGCCTTGGCCGCGCAGGCAATCGGCGAGGAATTCTCGGCCACCTTCGCCACGCAGGATCAGCACTTTCGGATCATGCACCTGCAGGGCCTGCTCCAGCGCCGGCAGCCTCAGCAGGGCCTCGCTGTCGTCGCCGTCTGCGGGGTAGTGCACGGTCAGGCCGTAGTCTTCGAGGATAGCCGCGGTCGCCGCGCCCACGCTGAACCAGCTCTGCGTCAGCGGTGGCTGCGGCCAGTAGCGGTCGAGCCGCTCAAGTCCCAGGCGCGCCGCCGGTTTGCTGACCACGATAACCGCACAGTAGCGGTCCAGGTCAAGAATCAGGCTGCGCTCGGCCGGGGTCTCCTCCCGCGGGGCGATCGCCAGCAACGGCAGACTGGCGCTGTGGATGCCCGCCTCAGCGAGGCTCGCGGCCAGTGCCGCACACTCCTCTTCGGGACGGGTCAGCAGCAGCCGCCAGTGACTCACGGGTGACCGGCCTCGCCGTACACCGCCTTGAGGATTTCCTCGGCGCCCTGCTCCAGCAGCGCCTCGGCCACCTTCACGCCGAGCGTTTCAGCGTCGGCCTGCGCGGCCCGAGCTTCGGCACGCAGCAGTTGGCTACCGTCGGGCTGGCCAACCAGGCCGCGCAGCCACAATTGATCGCCTTCGAGCACGGCGTAGCAGGCGATAGGCACCTGGCAGCCACCGTTGAGACGCTTGTTCAGGGCGCGCTCGGCGGTCACGCGCACGGCGGTCTCCGCGTGATGCAGCGGCTGGAGCAGTGCGTGGATTTCGCTGTCGGCGGTACGGCACTCGATGCCCACCGCGCCCTGGCCGCCGGCCGGCAGGCTGGCTTCGACGCTGATCGAAGAGCGGATGCGGTCTTCGAAGCCGAGGCGGATCAGGCCAGCGGCGGCGAGGATGATCGCGTCGTAGTCGCCGGCATCCAGCTTGGCCAGGCGGGTGTTGACGTTGCCGCGCAGGAAGCGGATCTGCAGGTCCGGGCGGCTAGCCAGGAGTTGGGCCTGGCGACGCAGGCTGGAAGTGCCGACCACGCTGCCGGCGGGCAGCTCATCGAGGCTGGCATAGGTATTGGAGACAAAGGCGTCGCGCGGATCTTCGCGCTCGCAGATGCAGTACAAGCCCAGGCCTTCGGGGAAGTCCATCGGCACGTCCTTCATGGAGTGCACGGCGATGTCCGCCTCGTTTTCCAGCAGCGCGGTCTCCAGCTCCTTGACGAACAGGCCCTTTCCGCCAATCTTCGCCAGCGGCGCGTCGAGCAGCTTGTCGCCACGACTGGTCATGGGCAGGAGGGTAACGACCAGGCCGGGATGGGCCTGCTCCAGGCGGGCCTTGACGTATTCGGCCTGCCACAGGGCCAGCGCACTCTGGCGCGTGGCGATACGGATTTCGCGAGAGGACATGGGCATTTCCGTGCAGTAGAAAGCGTGCAATTAAAGCGTGCACCAGATTGCCCGCATCATAACAGCTCGCGCGCGCAGAAACCCGGGCGGGGAGCCCAGGCTTCACGCGGAATGCGGCACTGTGTCGCTACAGGTTATGCATGAGTCGTCGTACGCCTGCGACATGCCGGCGGCTGACGGTCAGGGCATCGCCATTGAGCCCCTTGAGGTAGAGCTGGAAGTGCCCCAGCGGGGTGCGTTGCAAACGCTCGATGCGCTCGCGGGAGACCAGCGCGTTGCGGTGGATGCGCACGAAGCGTTCGCCGAACTCGTCTTCCAGCGCCTTCAGCGGCTCATCCAGCAGCACCTCGCCGGCAGCGTGGCGCAGGGTCACGTACTTGTGGTCGGCGATGAAGAAGATCACGTCTTCCAACGGAATCAGCTCGATGCCCTTGCGAGTCCGCGCGCTGATGTGGCTGCGCGGGCCAGGGCCACCGGCCGCCGGGGGCTTGGTCAGCGCCGCCAGCTGCACGCGGTTGGGCCGCGAGGCTTTCTTCAATGCTTCGGCCAAGTCCTCGCTGCGGACCGGCTTGACCAGGTAGCCGACCGCGCTGACCTGGAACGCCTCCAGGGCGAATTCGTCATGGGCGGTGCAGAAGATCACCGCCGGCGGGGCTTCACGCTCGCACAGCCTGGCCGCCACCTGAAGCCCGTCCAGGCCGGGCATGCGGATATCCAGCAGGACGATATCCGGCTTCAGGCTGTCGATCAGTGTCAGCGCTTCTTCACCATTGCTGGCAGAGGGCTCGAGGACGCGATAGCCGTCCATTTGCCCTACCAGCCGGGCCAGGCGCTCTCGCGCCAGGGGTTCGTCATCGACGATCAGGACATTCATAAGCTCAGGCTTCCTGCATGAGACGCGCACATGGATAGCGTAGACAGGTGTAGTGCCGTCCGTCACGGCGCTCGACGCTGAGACTAGCTTTTGGCCCGAAAAGTGCCGCAAGTCTCGCCGCAATATTTTGCAGCGCCTGCTTGGTCCCCTTCGTGGGCAGCGTCTGCGTCGACTCGTCGTACGGGTTGCTCACGCAGAGCTGGAATACACCGTCACGGTAGTCCGCCTCAACCTTCACCAGTCCGCCTTCAATGCGCGGCTGGATGCCATAAATCAGCGAGTTCTCCAGCAAGGGCTGCAACGTCAGCTGAGGGATCGGCACGCCATCGGGCACGCCACCCACCTGCCAGTCCAGCTGCAAGCGGTCGCCAAGACGAAACTGCTCTATGGAAAGATAGCGTCTGGCCAACTCGAGTTCCTCCCCCCAGGAAATTAATGTTCCCGGCTTGGCCAGGCTGGCACGGAACAGGTCCGACAGATTCAGCACCGCCTGCTCGGCCTTGCCCGGATCGAGCTCGATCAGACTGGCGATGCTGTTGAGGCTGTTGAACAGGAAATGCGGACGGATACGCGCCTGCAGCGACTCGATCCGTGCCCGCAGTTCGGCCTGTTCCTGACGCCGCCATTGGCTCAGGAGATAAAAGTAGCGTAGCAACAGGGTGGACATGATGAGGGCGATCAATGCATGGCGCAGGTAAAGATTCACCTCGCCGGTGCGCGACATCGGCCCGCCCAGGGACAGGTAGTCAGCCGCCGCCGTGCAGCCGAGGGTCAGCGCCACCACCAGCGCGCAGCTGATCGCCCCCGCACGCCAGGCTGGCCAACGCGCCAGCAGCGGCCGCAGGCGGCACAGCAGGCCGGCCGAGAGCAGCACGATCCACTGCACAAAGAGCGAGATCAATGACAGGCGCACCCAGTTGAAACTGGGCGTCATCGGTTCGGCCAGCACGATCACCAGCACCAGCATCTCGGCCAGCACCACCAGGCTGAACAGCGCCTCGGGCTGGCAGAGCTCGGGAATGAAGAAGTCGTCTTCGGGTGCCGGTCGGGCGCCGGTCTTGGCAAGTATGAGCATCGACGCAGTTTCCGTAAGCGTCCGCACGGCGGCAAGCACGGCGTGCGACCAGAGCCGGGAATTGTCGGAGAGCGCAAGGATCGGCCGGGGTTGCACGGCGATTCCCGGCCACTCCCCCACTCCAACCGCCAAAGCGCCGCCGGTTTTGTCGTTCAGCCTGCTATTATCGTCGCACTTTGCCCGTCATGCAGGCCGCGCGCCGCGCCTGCCCGTTTCCGCGAGAGAAATCCATGAGCGTAGAGAAGACCAACCAGTCCTGGGGCGGCCGCTTCAGCGAGCCCGTCGATGCCTTTGTCGCCCGCTTCACCGCCTCCGTCGACTTCGACAAGCGCCTCTACCGCCACGACATCATGGGCTCCATCGCCCACGCCACCATGCTGGCCAAGGTCGGCGTGCTGACCGACGCCGAGCGCGACACCATCATCGATGGCCTCAAGCAGATCCAGAGCGAGATCGAGGCCGGCAACTTCGACTGGCGCGTCGACCTGGAAGACGTGCACATGAACATCGAAGCGCGCCTGACCGACCGCATCGGCATCACCGGCAAGAAACTGCACACCGGCCGCTCGCGCAACGACCAGGTGGCCACCGACATCCGCCTGTGGCTGCGCGACGAGATCGACCTGATCCTGGCCGAAATCACCCGCCTGCAGCAGGGCCTGCTGGGTCTGGCGGAAGCCGAAGCGGACACCATCATGCCCGGCTTCACCCACCTGCAGACCGCCCAGCCGGTGACCTTCGGGCACCACCTGCTGGCCTGGTTCGAAATGCTCAGCCGCGACTACGAGCGCCTGGTGGACTGCCGCAAGCGCGCCAACCGCATGCCCCTGGGCAGCGCCGCGCTGGCCGGCACCACCTACCCGATCGACCGCACCATCACCTGCGAGCTGCTCGGCTTCGAAGCCATCTCCGGCAACTCGCTGGACGGCGTTTCCGATCGTGACTTCGCCATCGAATTCTGCGCCGCCGCCGCCGTGGCGATGATGCACCTGTCGCGCTTCTCCGAAGAGCTGGTGCTCTGGACCAGCGCCCAGTTCCAGTTCATCGACCTGCCCGACCGCTTCTGCACCGGCTCCTCGATCATGCCGCAGAAGAAGAACCCCGACGTGCCGGAGCTGGTACGCGGCAAGTCCGGCCGCGTGTTCGGCCACCTCGCCGGCCTGCTGACCCTGATGAAGGGCCAGCCGCTGGCGTACAACAAGGACAACCAGGAAGATAAGGAGCCGCTGTTCGACGCCGCCGACACCCTGCGCGACAGCCTGCGTGCCTTCGCCGACATGGTTCCGGCGATCAAGCCCAAGCGCGAGATCATGCGCGAAGCGGCCCGCCGCGGCTTCTCCACCGCCACTGACCTCGCGGACTACCTGGTACGCAAGGGCCTGCCCTTCCGCGACTGCCACGAGATCGTCGGCCATGCGGTGAAGTACGGCGTGGACAGCGGCAAGGACCTGGCCGAGATGAGCCTGGACGAGCTGCGCCAGTTCAGCGACCAGATCAGCGACGACGTGTTCGCCGTGCTGACCCTGGAGGGTTCGGTGAACGCCCGCGACCACATCGGCGGCACCGCGCCCAAGCAGGTTCGCGCCGCCGTCGTGCGGGGCAAGGAACTGCTCGCCGCGCGCTAAGCGTAAGTGGCCGCGCCGCCAGGCGCGGCCTTCCCTTCTTCAGCTTCTGCTGAGAAAACCCAGCTGCGCCGGCGTCAGCTGCAGCATGCGCACCGCCTTGTGCTCCGACAGGCTCGGTAATTCGGCTTCCGGCAGGCGCGCCGCGTTGGCGGCCAGGTTGACGATCAGCGCCTCGCGGCTGAGCACGCCACCGTTCAGGGCGTAGGCTGCCGCGATCAGGTTGCGCAACTCCAGCGGCAGGCGCCAACGGGTGCGCAACGCCGAGCCGAAGCTGGCGCCGTGCTCGGCCAATGCCGCGTCCACTTCGCCCTCGCTGAGCGCTCCACCCGCGCTGTTCCAGTCCTGCAGGCTACGCAGCAAGGCCAGGTCGCCCAGGCAATGCAGCAGGCCCGCGGTGAAGCAACGGTCGGCATCCGCTCCCAGCGACTCGGCCAGCGCAAAGGCGCCATCGGCCGTGTGGCGCGAGAGCTGCCAGAAGCGTTCGGCATGCTCCTTGAGCAACGGATCGTCCAGCGTGGCAGCACGCTGCAGCGCCACCGCCAGCATCAGGTTCAGGGCATGGGCAACACCCAGCCGCGACAGCGCCTGCAGGAGCGTCTGGCACGGCATGCCGACGTGCCGCGCGGCACTGTTGGCGGCGGAGATCAGGCAGGCAGTGATCTGCGGATCATGACCGAACTCCTGCTCCAGCATCTCCAGGTTGATGTCGCCGGCCTCCATGCAGCGGTTCACCGCCTTGCCGACTTCGCCCATCAGCGGGGCACCCTCGGTGGCGTCGCGCTCGCCCTGCAGGAAGCGCCCCAGCGAAAGGCTCTGCTCCAGGGCAGGCAACTCACAGACGATGTTCTCCCCCGGCGCCAGCAGCACTGCGCGCAGACGCTCGCGCAGGTTCTCGGCGTTGTACGGTTTCACCAGATAGGCCGTCGGCGCCAACGGCAGGGCCGCGCGCACGCTGGCCGCATCCGCCTTTGCGCTGATCAGGATAAAGGGCTGCGCCGCCCCCCGGCGCAATACGCGGACCTGACGCAGAAGCTCCAGGCCATCGCTGCCGGGCAGTTCCTGTTCAGCCAGCACCAGGGCGAACGGCTGTCGCTTGCAGGCATCGATTGCCGCCAGCCCGTCCTCGCAGAACTGCACTGTGGCATCGCAACGTACGCTGAGCACCAGTTGGCCCAGCAGTTCGCGGCTCCAGGGATCGCTGGCCGCAACCAACACGCCAGGAGAAACGCTCATGGATCACCTCGTTCGATACAGACGCCAAACGCCGGCACGAACAACCGATCCAGAGCGGTCCCTGCCGGTCTGCGCTTCCTCGGATGCCGCCAGCGTGAGGCCTACGGAATAATGCGCAGCGTAGTCCAAAGCCTAGGCGCTTTCCCATGCGCACCATCAATTTCGGACACAAAAAAAAGGCCCGCTTGCGCGGGCCTTTTTCGTTACAGCGGCTAAACCGTCAAGGCTCAGGCCAGCTCGTCGAAGCACTCGGCCAGGATGGCCAGGCCCTTGTCCAGCTGGGCGTCCGGGATGGTGACCGGCATCAGGAAGCGAATGACGTTGTAGTAGGTACCGCAGGAGAGCAGGATCAGACCTTTCTCACGGGCACGAACCACGATCTTGCTGACCAGTTCGGCAGCCGGCTTGTTGTGATCGCCGCCTTCGAACAGCTCGATGGCAACCATCGAACCCAGGCCACGAACGTCGCCGATTACCTTGTGCTTGGCCTGGATGTCGCGCAGACCTGCCTTCAGACGCTCGCCAACAGCCTGCGAACGCTCCAGCAGCTTCTCTTCGTCGAACACTTTCAGCACGGCCAGGGCCGCGGCGCAGGCGATCGGGCTACCGGCGTAGGTGCCGCCCAGGCCGCCGGGAGCGATGGCGTCCATGATTTCGGCCTTGCCGGAAACGCCGGAGATCGGGAAACCGCCGCCAACGGACTTGGCGAAGGTGGTCAGGTCCGGAACGATGCCCAGTTGCTCGGTGGCGAAGAAGGTGCCGGTACGGCCAGCGCCAGTCTGCACTTCGTCAGCGATCAGCAGGATGCCGTGCTCGTCGCACAGGGCGCGCAGGCGCTGCATGAACGGCTTGGAGTTGACGTAGAAGCCACCCTCGCCCTGAACCGGCTCGATGATGATGGCAGCGATGTCGCGCGGCTGGGCATCGTTCTTGAAGATGCGCTCGATGCTGGCGATCGACTCGTCTTCGCTCACGCCGTGCAGTTCGCACGGAGCCAGGGCGCGGAAGATGCCGCCCGGCATCAGGCCCATACCGGCGGAGTACGGAACGACCTTGCCGGTCAGGCCCAGGGTCATCATGGTACGGCCGTGGTAGGCGCCGGTGAAGGCGATCACGCCAGCGCGGCCAGTGGCGGCACGGGCGATCTTGACGGCGTTTTCAACGGCTTCGGAGCCGGAGGTGACCAGCAGGGTCTTCTTCGGGAAGTTGCCCGGGACGCGCTTGGCAATCTCTTCGGCCAGCTCGATGTAGGGCTCGTAAGCCAGCACCTGGAAGCAGGTGTGGGACAGCTTGGTCAGTTGCTCCTGAACGGCGGCAACCACTTTCGGGTGCAGGTGGCCGGTGTTCAGTACTGCGATGCCGCCGGCGAAGTCGATGTACTCACGACCTTCGACGTCCCACACGGTGGAGTTCTCGGCGCGCTCGGCGACGACCGGGTGGATCTGGCCTACACCGCGCGGTACGGCGGCCTGACGACGTTGCAGCAGGGATTCGTTGGTTTTGCTCATAGCTTCCTCAGTGGCCGCTCATCGGGCGACCGGATCAAAGGATGAAAGCGGGGAGAAGCCTCACGCGACAGCATACGATGATCGACTGTCGTGGAACTTGCGGCCCGCCAGACGGGTTGTCCGGTGCTACCACCGGAAAACGCCGACGCGAAGGTGGCTGTCAGCTCTTGCCTGCCACCCGCGCGCCCACGGAAAAATCAGCTCAGATACCG
Organism: Pseudomonas sp. B1-22; assembly: GCF_050474425.1. Taxonomy (NCBI): domain Bacteria; kingdom Pseudomonadati; phylum Pseudomonadota; class Gammaproteobacteria; order Pseudomonadales; family Pseudomonadaceae; genus Pseudomonas; species Pseudomonas sp. B1-22. The sequence goes on from NZ_JBCHVH010000004.1 coordinate 344,539, forward strand.
CCGAGGCAGAGGTACTTGATCTCGAGGTAGTCCTCGATACCGTACTTCGAACCTTCGCGGCCCAGGCCCGAAGCCTTGATGCCACCGAACGGCGACACTTCGTTGGAGATCAGGCCGGTGTTGATGCCCACCATGCCGTATTCCAGCTGCTCGGCCACGCGGAACACGCGGGCCAGGTCACGGGCGTAGAAGTAGGAAGCCAGGCCGAACTCGGTGTCGTTGGACATGGCGATGACTTCGGCCTCGTCCTTGAAGCGGAACACCGGCGCCAGCGGGCCGAAGGTCTCGTCCTTGGACACCAGGGCGTTCTTCGGTACGTCGACCAGGATGGTCGGCTCGAAGAAGGTGCCGCCCAGGGCATGCGGCTTGCCGCCGGAGAGGACCTTGGCGCCCTTGGAAACGGCGTCGGCAATGTGCTCTTCGACCTTGGCAACTGCCTTGGAGTCGATCAGCGGACCGGTGGTGATGCCCTGCTCCAGGCCGTTGCCGATGTTCAGCTTGGCCACGGCGACCTTCAGCTTCTCGACGAAGGCGTCGTACACGCCGTCCTGCACGTACAGGCGGTTGGCGCAGACACAGGTCTGGCCGTTGTTGCGGTACTTGGAGATCAGCGCGCCTTCGACGGCGGCGTCCAGGTCGGCATCGTCGAACACGATGAAGGGCGCGTTGCCGCCCAGCTCCAGGGACACTTTCTTGATGTCCTTGGCGCATTCGGCCATCAGCTGGCGACCGATTTCGGTCGAGCCGGTGAAGGTCAGCTTGCGCACGATCGGGTTGCTGGTCAGCTCACCGCCGACTTCGCCGGCGCTGCCGGTAACGACGCTGAACACGCCCTTCGGAATGCCGGCGCGCTCGGCCAGCTCGGCCAGGGCCAGGGCGGAGTACGGGGTCTGCGAAGCGGGCTTGAGCACCATGGTGCAGCCAGCGGCCAGGGCCGGGCCGGCTTTACGGGTGATCATCGCGGACGGGAAGTTCCACGGGGTGATGGCCGCGGTCACGCCGATCGGCTGCTTGATCACGATGATACGCTTGTCGGGCTGGTGGCCCGGAATGGTGTCGCCGTAGATGCGCTTGGCTTCTTCGCCGAACCACTCGAGGAAGGAGGCGGCGTAGGCGATCTCGCCCTTGGCTTCGGCCAGCGGCTTGCCCTGCTCGATGGTCATCAGGCGAGCCAGGTCGTCCTGGTTCTCGATCATCAGGTCGAACCACTTGCGCAGCTTGTTGGCACGCTCTTTCGCGGTCAGCGCACGCCAGGCCGGCAGGGCCTTGTCGGCGGCTTCGATGGCGCGACGGGTCTCGGCGGCGCCCATCTTCGGCACGGTGCCGATGATTTCGTTGGTGGCCGGGTTGTTCACGTTGATGGTCTTGCCACCATCAGCGTCGACCCAGGAACCGTCGATGTAAGCCTGTTGGCGGAACAGCTTGGCGTCTTTGAGTTGCATGACCTGTCTCCTTTCGAGGAAAGCCTGTGGACGGCGGGTCTGTCTGGAGCCCCGCCCGTCTGTTGTCTGGAATGGAGAGACCGCAGTCTCTGCCGTTCATTCGCCCCGGCCGATCACCATCGGCGCCAGAGGCGAAGGTCGCCACTGCAAGGGGCGACGCCAGGCGAACGGCTCTTAGTTCGCTCGGCATGCGGACACGAAAAAACTCAGGCCGGGGTCATTGCCCGGTCTGGTCCAGTTCGCTCACGCACGGATTCCTGGATTGAATCCAAGAAGACGTCTGCCCTACAACCTTCCGGTACGCTGATCGACGGAAGCCGCACAGGGACCTGCTGTCATTGAAGACAAGCGGTTGGCACAACGGAAGAATGTCATCCCGCAGGCGGTTGGCCGGCTGGTGTGATGCCAATTCTCCGGTCTCCTGTTGTTGTGATGGGGAGGCGTTTGAAATCTCAAACGAATCCTAGGGCCCTTGACTGTAAAGGGCAAGAGCTTGTTCGACAAAACCAACGAAGGTATCAGGATGCAGAGCCTTTTCGGAGCATTTCTACCGACAGACGGCGCATTTCGTTCGATATCATGAACGAGCGTACTGCTATTGGACGCCCAAGCCCGAGATGCGTATGATTGCCGCCTGCCGCGCCAGGCGCGGCATACGCATCCGTAGCTCAGCTGGATAGAGTACTGCCCTCCGAAGGCAGGGGTCGTGGGTTCGAATCCCGCCGGATGCGCCATCTACCTGTTTCGAGCTGCCCCCGGCAGTCTGCGGAACCACCTGAAAAGCCCGCCCTGTGCGGGCTTTCCTGTTTTTGTCTTAAACGCACCGCTTGGCGGGCCCTGCCGCCGCGCCGGGCCTCGACGCCCTACGATTCCACTTCGCCATCAAAGACTGTATAAGCCTGCTGCCATCGCGCGCGAAAAGGATATACCGCCAATGCTTCGGCTCTCGTTGCCGGCCCTGCTCCTGGCCCTTGCCGGGTGCGCCACCAAGCCTCCCGCGAACCCCGAAAACCTCTGCGAGATCTTCCGCGAAAAGCCGGAATGGCACGAAGCCGCGCTGAAGATGCAGAAGCGCTGGGGCGCGCCGATTCAGGTGCCGATGGCGATGATGTACCAGGAGTCGTCCTTCAAGCACGACGCGCTGCCACCCCGTTATTACTTCCTCGGTTTCATTCCCTGGGGCCGGGTCAGTTCCGCCTACGGCTACGCCCAGGCCAAGGACGAGACATGGGCGGACTACAAGAAGGACGCCGGGGACTGGGGCGCCGACCGCGACGACTTCGCCGACGCGCTGGACTTCATGGGCTGGTACATGAACAAGACCTACAGCGTGAACCGTGTTTCCAAGTGGGACGCCTACGCCCAGTACCTGAACTACCACGAGGGCTGGGGCGGTTATCGCCAGCGCAGTTACGACGCCAAGCCGTGGCTGAAGAAGGTGTCGCAGAAGGTCCAGGCCCGCGCCTCGCTGTACAGCGCCCAGTACAAGAGCTGCGAACAGGAGCTGTCGAACGGCGGCTGGTTCTGGTAACCCCCGACCGTTCGACCTCGCGTAGGGGCGCTCAGCGCCCCATGATCCGCCGGTACTCGTCCCGATACTGCTCGTACGGCAGGTTGCGCTGCTGCAGATCGAGGATCTGTTGCTCCTGGCTGCGCGGCGGCGTGGCGGCGTGGGCGACGGTTTCGATCGCCGTAGGCGCGGCGGGAGCCGGCACGTTCCGCTGCGGCGCTACCGGAGCGGCAGGCGTCGTGGGCGACGGCAATGGGCGGGACGGCCGGGCCACCAGCAAGGCGCCGGTGATTTCCTCGACGATCTGCTCGGACACCGCATCGAGCTGCGCGGGGCCCATCGCGGCGAACAGGTCGCCGGACGCTTGCACCTCACTGTCGTAACGGCGCGAGGCGAGCAGTTGGCCGGTGAGGCCGTCGTGGTAGCGCACGGTGGAGGTAATCCACTCGCCTTCTTCGGCGCGCGGGCGGTTGTTGGCGCTGTGGCCGGCGCCCACCTCGATCACCACCAGGGTGGACAGGGTTTCTGTGGCGCGCGGCTGGCCATCCTGTACCGAGAGCTGATAGTCCGCCGAATCCGCTTCTTCGCGCAGGGACTCGCGCCAGCTGTTCATCAGCACACTCCAGCGCGGGTTGGCGGCCACCTGGGCGTCGGGCTGGAAGTTCACCACCAGGTTGTGGCGGGTATCGCGGTACAGGGAAATTGGGGCGCCGCGCTCGTCAGTGCGGACCGAGGAGGAGCAGCCGCCCAGCAGGGCCAGGCTCAGGACGATGGGGAGGTAGCGCATGGTGATCCCTCTTATGCTGCGGGGCATTCTGCCAGCACTTCGTGACGCAAAGAAGCGGTCTGGAATCAGTCTTCCCGCCAGTCGTCGTCCAGACCCGAGTGATACTCCTCCGGCTCCTCGTCGTCATCCGGCTGGTCGTCGAAATACGCTGCGTCCGCGTCCAGCAGGCTGTCGAGGTCGTCGTCGAGGTCGAGCAGGTGGTCGTGTTCGGGCTCGGGGAGGTCGCGGTCGTCGTCAGTCATGGTCGATCAGCAAGGCAGGAGTGGAGGGACAGTATAAATCGCAGCATCGGGGATGACGCTTTCAAGGGTGTCAACGGCGCTTTCCAATCTTGCCGGATTGTCATCTGTCCACGATTCTCTATGAACCTCGGGCATCGCGCCGTGAAACGACGAAAGGGGGCAGGAATGAAGAATGTGGCTCAGCTGTTGAACGCCAAGGCGGACCAGCAGGTTTACACCATCAGCCCGGACGCGCTGGTGATCGACGCCTTGCGCCTGATGGCGGAGAAGAACCTCGGCGGCCTGCCGGTGGTGGAGGCCAACCAGGTAGTCGGCTTCTTCAGCGAACGCGACTACGCCCGGCGCCTGGCGCTCAAGGGTCGCAACTCGGAGGACACGCCGATCAGCGCGGTGATGACCGCACCGGTGATCACCGTGGACACCCACCTGAACATCGACGCCTGCATGAGCATCATGACCGAGCGTCACCTGCGTCACCTGCCGGTGGTGGAGAACGGCGAGCTGCTCGGCCTGCTGTCCATCGGCGATCTGGTGAAGGCGGCCATCGCCGAGCAGGCCGACCTGATCCGTCAGCTGGAGCAATACATCCGCGGCGAGTAAACGGACGCGGACGGCCGCTCAATGCGCGGTCGCCGTTTCCACCTTCCCGCTGTGCAGGTCCACCAGGCTCAAGGCACCGTCGGCGTAGCCGCTGCCGGTGTCGATGTAGTGCGTGTTGCCCAGCCGACGCACGCGGGTCTGCGCCGTGTGGCCGACATACAGGCGCTCGACGCCGGGCACCCGCGTCTCGTCCTCGCCCTCGATGCGGGTGCGCGCCCACATTGCCAATGCTGCCGCGTTCCGCCGGGCAGCGTTGCCCAGCTCTCCCGCCAGTGCCGCCATGCCGCTGTTCCAGTCCGGGAAAGCCGACGAGATCGGCGCTTCAGCATGGACGATGCCGACACGGCGCCCCTCACCGATGTCCACCTCGATGGCCAGCGGCAGGTTCTGCAGACGCCGTGCGATGCGCTCGCGCTCCGCCTGCTCCAGTAGATAGAGCCAGGCGCCGCCGTTGCGGAAGTGCAGGTCGCGGTCATCGCCGGCCAGCACCGAGTCGATCACCAGTTGCTCATGGTTACCGCGCACCGAGGCGAACCAGGGGTGCTCCAGCCACTCCAGCACGCGCGGCGAATAGGGGCCGCGATCCACCAGGTCACCGGCGGCAAACAGGCGGTCGGCGGCGGTATCGAACGCTACCCGCTGCAGCAGGCGTTCGAGCAGCTCGAAATGGCCATGCACATCCCCGACCACGAAATCGCGGCCACGCAGGTTGCGCGGGAAACGTTGCAGGGGGCGTTCCGGCAACAGGGTATTCATCACCATCTCCTGGTCTGGCGAGGCTCCAGCTTAACAGCGGCAGATGGCGATCCCGAGGCCTTTCGACGAAAGCGGGATGACCTGCTGGCGTGCTGTTGCCCACGCAGCGACAGGCCAGCATGGACTGCTTCCCCAGCAGCAACGCTCACGCAGCAGAAATTAAAACCTCTTTCATATCAATGCCTTGCAATAAAACCGCAAAGCGGTACGGATGTTGCGATGTCCCCATCAAGCCAACCGGCCTTATCACGCGTGAGCCAGCACAAGAGCAACGCAACAACAGCTTGATGCCTTGCGGCGACGACCGAGCACCACAGAGCCGGCCGTCCTTTCGCCGCCCCTTGGGGACACCATGTTCAAACGCAGTACCCTTTCCCTCGCCATCGTCCTGAGTCTGGGGGGACTCGCCAGCCAGCACGCCGTGGCGGACGACAACGACACCCAGCAGAACAACGACACCAGCGCCGCGCCCACCACCCTGGGCAAGGTGGTGGTCACCGCGCAGAAGCGTGAGGAGTCGGTGCAGGAAGTGCCGGCGCCGATAACCGTGATCAGCGGCGAGAAGATCCGCGACGCCTCCCTGCAATCGGCCAACGAAGTGACCCGCTACACGCCCAACGCCTCCGCCGGCACCACCGACGGCCACGGCCGTCCGCGCTGGTGGATTCGCGGCCTGGGTACCGGCGACCAGGGCGCCAACACGGTCAGCCCGATCGGCATCTATGTCGACGACGTGTACATCGCCAACATCAGTGCCACCGGCTTCCCGCTGTTCGACCAGGAGCGCGTGGAAGTGCTGCGCGGCCCGCAGGGCACCCTGTGGGGCAAGAACACCACCGGTGGCGCGATCAACTTCATCTCGCGCAGGCCGACCTTCAGCCCCGAGGGCTACTTCAAGGTCGACATGGGCAATTACGCCAACCGCATCGTCGAAGGCGCGGTGAGCGACGCGCTGGTGGACGACAAGCTGGCCGGTCGCCTGTCCTTCCACCACCAGGGCCGCGACGGCTATACCGAGAACATCAACGACAACGACGACCAGGGCGCGCTGGAAGACGACGCCGTGCGCCTGCAGTTCGCCGCGCGGATCAACGACGACCTCGACGCCAACCTCAACCTGCACGCCCGCAGCTACCACGACACCGCCAGCTACAACACCGTCAGCTACGGCACCCGGCCCAACGGCACCAACCAGTTCGGCTATTCCATCGACCCGAAACTGGGCAAGGCCAACTTCAATGCCAAGTACCAGGCCGAGATCGACCAGCTGGGCAGCAACCTCAACCTGGTCTGGCAACTGGGCGAACTGGAGCTGACCTCCATCACCGCCTTCGAGCACTTCACCCGCGACGGCTGGAGCGACAGCGACAACACCCCGCTGGAACTGCAACGCAGCTACGGCTACGCCGACAGCCAGCAGTACTCCCAGGAGTTCCGCCTGGCCTCGCCGCGCACCGACCGGCTGAACTGGGTACTGGGCTTCCACTACTTCAACGAGGACCTGCAGGCGGAAAACGCCAACGCGGCGCTGACCAACCCCTACATCCCGCGCTACTACAACAACGTCAGCTACGACCAGCAGACCGAGAGCTACGCCATCTTCGGCAGCACCACCTACAACTTCACCGACGACTTCAGCCTCACCGCCGGCCTGCGCTGGACCCGCGAGACCAAGGACATCGACCTGCTGCGCCTGCAGAACCGCGGCCCCGCGGTGTTCGGCAATGGCGACTGGTGGAAGGAAGACAACGTCCTCTCGCCCCTGGTACCCAACGCCACCCAGGACGCGAGCAACACCTGGAGCGATTACAGCTGGGACCTGACCCCGGAGTACCGCATCTCCGACAACGCCCGCGCCTACTTCCGCTATGCCCGCGGCTTCCGTTCCGGCGGCTACAACACCGGCGTGACCAGCCAGGCCACCGTCGCCACGGTGGACCCGGAATACCTCACCTCCTACGAACTGGGCCTGAAGTCGGAATGGCTGGACGGCCGCCTGAACGCCAACACCAGCGTCTTCTACTACGACTACAAGGACATCCAGCTCAACATCGTCACCGCGGTGAACAACCAGACCGTCTCGCGCCTGGCCAACGGCGCCCAGGGCGAGGCCTACGGCGCCGAGTTCGAGCTCGAAGCCATCCCCGTGGAGAACCTGCACGTCAACTTCGGCCTGGGCCTGCTGCACACCGAGTTCACCGACTACACCTCCGGCCCCAACGACTACTCGGGCAACAACTTCGTCCGGGCGCCCAACGTCTCGGCCGTGCTTGGCGCCGACTACCGCATTCCGCTGAACGTCGGCGGCGCGGTGATCCTCGGCACCGACTGGAACACCCGCAGCCGCCAGTACTTCTTCAGCAACGACCAGAGCGCCAACATGCGCAGCGGCGGATACACCCTGGGCAACGCGCAGGTGACCTACGAACTGCCGGGCGAAACCACCCGCGTCACCGCCTACGTGAACAACCTGACCGACAAGGAATACCGCAACCACACCCTGCCCGGCGGCTTCCAGACCGCCGCCCTGATGTTCGGCGACCCGCGCACCTTCGGCGTCTCGGTCACCACCGACTTCTAAGCGAGGTAAACCGCATGTCCCTGATCCATCGCACGCTGCGTCGGCTGCTGCCGGCCGCCGCCCTGCTGCTCGCAGGTGGTGCCCTGGCCGCCGAGCAGCCGACCACCCTGCGCATCGCCACCGTGGCCTACGCCAATGCCGGGCAAGTCACCTTCAATGGCCCGGCTTACGTCATCGAGCGCGACAAGTGGCTGGAGCAGCAACTGGCCCAGCGCGGCATCAAGCTGGAATGGGTGCCCGCCGCCACCGCCTCGGTGGGTACCTTCGTCAATGAGGAGTTCGCCAACCAGCGTATCGACTTCGCCTTCTACGGCGACCTGCCGTCGATCATCGCCAATGCCTCCGGTGTGCAGACCCAGCTGATCGCTCCCGGCGGCATCGGCAACAACGTCTACCTGGTGGTGCCGCCCGGCTCCACGGCGAAATCCATCGCCGACCTCAAGGGCAAGCGCATTGCCCTGCACCGTGGCCGGCCATGGGAGCTGTCGTTCGCCAAGCTGCTGGAGGCCAACCACCTGAGCTTCGAGGACTTCCGCATCTTCAACCTCAACCCGCAGGCCGGCGCGGCTGCGTTGAGCGCCGGGCGGGTGGACGCCTTCTTCACCCTGAGCGATGCCTTCCTGCTGGAGGACAAGCAGGTCGGCCGGATCATCTGGTCGAGCAAGCAGGCCCCGGCCGACTGGAAGATGCGCGCCGAACTCTGGGGCGCGCGAGACTTCGTCAAGGCGCATCCGGACCTTACCCAGCTGGTAGTGGACGCCTACCTGAAAGCCGCCTGGTGGGTCTCCCAGGACGCCAACCAGGCGGCCTACCAGGAGGCACAGGCCCGCTCCGGCGTGCCGCTCAATGTGCTGCAGCGCGAAGTGGCCGGCGAGCCGTGGTCGGCGCATTTCTCGCCGCTCTACGACGAGGCCCTGCGCCAGCATTACAGCGATGGGATTGCCTACAGCCAGAAGGCGAAGCTGATTCGGGGCGAGGTGAAGGTGGAGGACCTGCTGGAACCGAAGTTCGTCGAGCAGGGGTTGAAGGATCTGCAGTTGGAGAGTTTCTGGCAGGGCAGCGCCGGCCCGGCTGTTGCCGCCAAGCCGTGATGTAAACCGTAGGAGCGGACTCCGTCCGCGATGCTCCTTGCCGGCCTCTCGGCCGGATCGCGGACGAAGTCCGCTCCTACAAGATCAAGAGCCCCTCACCCTAACCCTCTCCCGCACGCGGGAGAGGGGACGGTTCGGAGCAGGGAGTAATCCAGGCGTCAGCCGGCTCCCTCTCCTTGGGGAGAGGGCTGGGGTGAGGGGTAAGCCCACGCACCACAGCCACAGGGAGGCATCGTCGCAATCGAACCTCGTCCGCAATTGCGGGCGTGGCCCGCTCCTACAGAAAGACTCGACACTTCCGGCCGGATTAGCGCGGAATCCCGACGCCGGATGCTATCATCCAGAGATAGCATTTCGAGATGCAGAACCGCCACCGAAAGACCCTCACCATGATCTTCCGCACGCCGACCAGTGCGGGCATCGTCTTTGCCGACATCGAGGCCCTGATCCTGCATCTGGGCGGAATCGTGGAAGAGCGCGAAGGATCGAGAGTGAAGCTGGTGCTGCATGGCCAGACCTGGCGCTGCCATCGCCCGCATCCGGGCAAGGAAGCCAAGCGCTACCAGGTCGAGGAAGCCCGCGATTTTCTGCGCCGGGCTGGAGTGGAAGCATGAGCCGCATGACCTACAAGGGCTACACCGCCCGCATCGAATTCGACGACCGCGACGACCTCTTTGTCGGCCGCCTGCTGGGGGTGCACGACATCATCAGCTTCCATGCCGACAGTGTCGGCGGTTTGCACGCCGCCTTGCAGGAAGCGGTCGAGGACTACCTCGCCGATTGTGCCGAACGCGGCGTGGAGCCGGAGAAGCCAGCGTCCGGGAAGATCATGCTGCGCATCCGGCCGGAAGTTCATGCGGCAGCGGCCATCGCTGCAAAGGCCTCTGGCAAGAGCCTGAATCAATGGGCGGAGAACGTTTTCGAACGTGCCGCGCGCAGACGCAGCGGCGGTTGAGCCGTAACCTGTATGAGCGGACCTTGTCCGCGAAATCCCGACCCAGGCAAGCCGGATGAGTCGGCAGGAAGCGAACCTCTTCGCGGGCATGGCCCGCTCCTACAGGGAGCAGCGGAGTGGACCTGTAGGAGCGAGCTTGCTCGCGAACAAACCCCGCTGCGGAGGCGGTTCGCGAGCAAGGACTGGACGTCCCCCTCGGCCCTACGAAAAGCGCAGTCCGCACCCACAAAAAAGCCCTCGCAAGAGGGCTTTTTCATACCGGCAGGAAACTCAGGCCGCCACTTCCAGCAGCTTCTGCCCCTGCTCCCACAGCCCGGTCATCTTCCACTGCTGCTCCAGCACGCCGGGGCCGAATTCCCGGGAGCCGCCGAGGCCTTCGGCGAGACCCTGGAAGTAGGCGCCCTCCTCGATCAGCAGGATCAGCTTGGACGCCTTGATCAGGTCCTCGCCCCAGAAGGTCGCGCCGCCGTTGGCTTCGAGGATGGCCGGGGTGTTGGGGTTCTCGGCGAGCTTGTCGAGGATGAACAGCGGCTCGGGCTGACGACGGTCGATATAGATCGGCAGCTCGCGGGCCAGGGTCACGCGTTGGGAGGCGGCGTAGCGGATCGGCAGCACGCGGTGGGCGCTGGCCCAGCCGCCCAGGTAGGGCGTGTGCACGTGGATCACCACATTCACTTCCGGGCGCGCCTGGAAGATCGGTGCATAGCGCTTGCCGTTGCCGCCCGCGCCACGGCCGCTGAGCGGAGTCGCGCCAGGGATGCTTTCGTCGAGGATCACTTCGCCGTCCCAGGTGGCGATGACCGCCCGGATTTCCTGGTCGTCGGCCCAGGGGCTCGGCGCGTGGACGGCGATGACCTTGTCGCTGTCCGGCACCCGCACGTAGGCCTGGTAGGTGTTGGTGGCGGTGAGGGTGCGGCTTTCCTTGAGCACGCGGAAGGCCTTGGCGAAATCGCGGCGGACCTGTTCGAGCTGGCTGGCGAGTTGCGGGTCGAGAGTGGACATGGAATGTCTCCTGGCAGTCGGGGATGGATGAACCGCGTGGCGGTGTTCCACTGACTGAGCAGGACTTGTGCCACTCAGAAATACCAATACAAATCAGCCAGTTACGACTCACACGAGCAACCGGGAAGCCACCAGGGCCCCGAACAGGGCGGAAATTGCTGCCCGTCCAGCATCCCCTGCTGCCCTATTGCTGCTGTACAGACAAACGCCCTGCTGCCACAGCAGCACACCACCCTGAAAGCCCCGCCCCGCCTGGCCTGCAGGCTTTGGGCACAGCCCTTGCTCAAGACCCTGCACGAGCAGCACGACGCTGCCCCCGCAAAGCAAAGGAGCAAGGCCATGAGTACCGAATTCTTCTGGCGACTGCCGCTGGGCAGCGACGGTCCCTATCTCGCCTCGGACAAGAACAACCGCGGCAGCCACATCGAGCGCCCCGGCAACATCGCCCCGGGCCGCCTGCCCAACGGCGAGCCGGACGGCTTCACCTACATCGACTACATCGCCCAGGTGGCCAAGGCCGCCGAGATCGCCGGCTTCGAGGGCGCGCTGCTGCCCACCGGGCCGGAGCCGTGGATCGCCGCCGCCGCCCTGGCCCGCGAGACCCGCCGGATCAAGTTCCTGATCGCCTTCCAGGCCGCCTGGACCCTGCCGGCCTACGCCGCGCAGCAGGCGGCGATCCTGCAGAGCCTGTCCCATGGGCGCCTGGAGTGGAACATCATTACCGGCGGCAACCCCGCCAGCCAGCGCGCCAACGGCGACTTCCTCGAACACGACAAGCGCTACCAGCGCACCGGCGAGTTCCTCGACATCATCGACGGCCTGTGGAAGAACGAGCAGTTCTCCTACCAGGGCGACATCTACCAGCTGGAGAACGGCTCGCTGCCCATCGCACTGAAGAACGTGCGCAAGCCCGGCGTGTACTTCTCCGGCTTCTCCGATCCGGCGCTGGACGTCGCGGCTAAACACGCCGACGTCTACCTGAACTGGGCCGAGCCCATCGACAAGCTCAAGCCGCACCTGGAGCGCGTGCGCGAGCTGGCCGACAAGCAGGGCCGCGAGATCCGCTTCGGCATCCGCATCGACCTGTTCGCCCGCGAGACCGAAGAGGCCGCCTGGAGCGAACTGCGCCGCCAATACGAGCGCATCGACGCGCGCACCAGCGCCTTCATCAAGAACTTCGCCACCGGCTCGGATTCCGTCGGCGCCGCGCGGCAGACCGCCTACCACCAGAACGTCGAGCGCTTCGACGACCTGATCCTCGGCCCCAACCTCTGGGCCGGCTTCGGCAAGGCCAAGCCGGGACCGACCGTAGGTCTCGTGGGCAGCCACGAGAACGTCGCCGAGCGCCTCGCCGAATACCGCGACGCCGGTTTCTCCACCTTCATCCTCGCCGGCAATCCGCACCTGGAAGAAGCCCTGCGCATCGGCCAGGAAGTCCTGCCGCTGGTGCAGGGCAAACGCGCCGACGTCCACGAACTCAAGGCCCGCGCCTGAGCCACAAGGAGCTGAACATGTCCCGTCCCCTCGATACCCTCTGGTATACCCGCTGCCCCGTCCCCACCGGCCTCGGCATCGCCGTGCAGAAAGGCTGGCTGGAAGAAGCCCTGGCCGAACAGGGCACGCAGATCAAGTCGCTGCGCGAGTCCGCCGACCAGGCGGTGCGCGAGTCGCACTTCGACCACACGCTGCAGAACTCGGTGCGCCACGGCGGCAATATCCCGGCCATCTGGGCCCGCGCCAGCGGCCGCGAGACCCGCGTGATCGGCCTGTCCTGGGCCGATGAGGCGCAGCTGATCCTGACCACCGAACAGAGCGGCATCCGCACCGTGCGCGACCTCAAGGGCCGGCGCTTCGGTCTGCCGGACTGGAGCGGCGCGCAGATCGACTTCACCCGCGCCCAGGCCATCCGTGGCCTGGAAAACGCCCTGCGCCTGGAAGGCCTGGAAGTGCGCGACGTCGAGCTGGTGGACTTCGGCCTGAAGGGCACCTTCAGCGACGAGACGCCGAGCAACATCGTCGGCATCACCGGCCACGGCGGCCGCCGTCGCGGCGGGCAGAACCCGGAGCTGGTCGGCCTGCTGCGCGGCGAGGTGGACGCGATCTTCCTCAAGGGCGCCCACGCCGTGCAGCTGGCACAGCAGTTCGGCCTGTACACGGTGATCGACACCGGCGCCCATCCGGAGCCGCTGATCCGCGCCAACAACGGCACGCCACGCACCCTGAGCGTCGACCTCAACCTGCTGGAGAACCACCCCGACGCCGCCACCGCGATCCTCGCCTCGGTACTGCGTGCCGAGGACTGGGCGCACCAGCACCCGGACGACACCCGCCGCTACCTGGCGCGGGAAACCAACAGCAGCGAGTTCTGGGTCGCCACCGCCTATGGCGAGGACGCCCATCTGCGCCTGCGCACCAACCTCGACGAAGGCTCGATCCTCGCGCTGCAGGACTTCACCGACTTCCTGCAGCGCTGGAACTTCATCCCGGCACGCGTCGACGTGCGCGAATGGATCGACCCGCGCCCGCTGGAAACCCTGCGCAGCCTTCTGGCGCAAAAAGCTGGCTGACCAACGTCACGAGGGCGATTCCCTCTGTTTCCCGACCTGGCCCCCGCGCGACGGCGCGGGGGCTTTCATCCCTGACGGACACCCATGAGCACACCGCTGGAAACCCTCTGGTACACCCACAGCCCCGTTCCCACGGGCCTCGGCATCGCCGTCGAATCCGGGCGCCTGGCCCAGGCCTTCCGTCCCTTCGGCACACGCATCCAGTCGCTGCGCGAGTCGTCCGAACGCGAGGTGCGCGAGGCGCACTTCGACCATCACCTGCCTTACTCCGTGCGCCACGGCGGCAACATCCCCGCTATCTGGGCCCGTGCCAGCGGCGCGTCCACGCGGGTGATCGGCCTGTCGTGGAGCGACGAAGTGCAGCTCATCGTCAGCGCCCCGGACAGCGGCGTGCGCAGCATCCGCGACCTGCGCCACCGGCGCTTCGGCCTGCCGAAGTGGGCCAACGTGCAGATCGACTTCACCCGCGCCCAGTCGCTGCGCGGCCTGGAAAACGCCCTGCGCCTGGAAGGCCTGGAGGTGCGCGACGTGGAGCTGGTGGACTACCCCTACGGCGGCACCTACAGCGACGACCCGGTGCGCCACGTGTTCGGCGCCCAGGTGGCGCTCAAGGGCAACCGCGTGGTGCAGCGCAACAACGAATTGATCGGCCTGCTGCGCGGCGACATCGACGCCCTCTTCCTCAAGGGCGCCCACGGCCTGCAGCTGGCCCACGAATTCGGCCTGCACGTGGTGCTGGACGTCGGCTCGCACCCCGAGCCGCTGGTGCGCTCGAACATCGGCACGCCACGCACCCTGACCGTCGACCAGCAACTGCTGGACGAACATTTCGATGCCGCGGTGCTGGTGCTCGATACCGTGCTGCGTGCCGAGCAATGGGCCTGGGCGCACCCGGAGGAAACCCGCCGCTTCCTCGCCCGCGAGCTGAACACCAGCGAGTTCTGGGTCGCCAGCGCCTATGGCGAGGACGCCCATCTGCGCCTGCAGACCAACCTGGCGGAACGCTCGGTGAACGCCCTGCGCGACCTCACCTCGTTCCTGCAGCGCTGGGACTTCATCGGCGCCGACTTCAGCGTCGACGACTGGATCGACCCGCGTCCGCTGGAAGCCCTGCTGGGGAAGATCGATGTCGCCATCTAGCCCGGCGCGGCCCGCCGCCTTCCTGCTCAACTTCATGCTGCTGGCGGCGTTCAGCGGCGCCACCATCGGCATGGCGAAGATCGTCACCACGCTCTACGCCATCAGCATCGGCGCCAACGCCATGCAGATCGGCATCATCTCGGCCATGGAAGCCCTGGGCATGGTGATCCTCACCCTGCCCGCCGGCTTCGTCATCGCCCGCTTCGGCGCGCGCCGGGTGTACTTCCTCGCCAGCCTCGGGCCGATGCTGCTGAACCTGGCCATCCCGCTGGTCGGCGGCTGGCTGTGGCTGGCCGCAGCGCGCCTGCTGATCGGCCTGTGCATCCCGTTCCGCATCGTCGCCATGAACAGCGCCTTCCTGCGCCAGCTCAAGCGTATCGGTAACGACAAGGCCGGCTGGTACCGCGGCTCGCTGACCCTGGGCATGGGCCTGCTCGGGCCGCTGCTGGGCAACTGGCTGAGCGGCGCGGCGAGCTTCACCTGGGGTTTTGCCGCCATCGGCCTGTGCTTCGGCCTGATGGCCTTCTACAGCCTCGGCTTCTGGGAAGGCGAAGTGCCCAGCGATGACATACCCGTCGCCGCCGCCACCGGCGGGCTGCTGCAACAGGTGGGCGCCATGCTGGCCAACGTCGAGATCGCCGAGAGCTGCCTGATCGAGCTGCTCAGCGCCGCCACCAGCGCGCTGTTCGGCACCTTCATCCTGCTGCTGGCGATGGAGGTCGTTGGCCTGTCCCAAGGCCAGGCGGTGAGCCTGGTGATGATCCAGGGCCTGGCCTCGGTGCTCGGGCTGTTCGGCTTCGGCTACCTGATCGAACGCAGCGGCCGGCGCCTGGCCTACATCGGCAGCCTCACAGCGGCGCTGGCTGCGCTGCTGCTGCTCGGGGTTGCCCGCGACTACTGGCTGCTGGCCCTGGGCGGCGTGCTGCTCAGCGCGGCGGCGGCGCTCATCCATCTGGTGAACATGGCCCAGCTGGGCGAGCACGCCATGGACAAGAGCAAGATTTCCGGGCTGTTCAACCTCGCCTCCATGTCCGGCAGTTTTTCCGGCGCGCTGCTGGGCGGGGCGATCAGCCACTTCGTCGGGCTGGGCAACCTGTTCCTCTGCTGGATTCCCCTGGTGCTGTTGGCCGCGCTGTTCTGCTGGCAACGCAAGCTGCGCCGCCACAGTGCCGGGCCATTGCTCGGCCAGGAGGGCTGACACATGAGCCGAACATTCGATCGCCTGAGCTGGTTCGCTTCGCCGCTGCTCCTGCTGCTGGCCTGGTTCGTCGCCGCCCGCGCCGGCTGGTTCCCCCCGCAACTGCTGGTGCCGCCGGCGGAAGTCTGGGCCAGCTTCCAGGACCTGCTGGCCAGCGGCGAACTGCGCGAGCACGTGGTCAACAGCCTGTCGCGCCTGGCCATCGGTTTCTCCATCGGCGCCGTCGGCGGGCTGCTGTTCGGCACCGCCATGGCCCTGTCGAAGACAGTCGAAGCCTACTGCGCGCCGCTGTTCCATACCCTGCGCCAGGTGCCGTCGATCGCACTGATCCCGATGTTCATCCTGTTCTTCGGCGTGGAAGAAACCTTCAAGGTCCTGATCGTCACCAAGGCCGCCTTCTTCCCCGTGGCGCTGGCCGCCAGCGAAGGCGTGAAGGGCATTCCGCGCGGCTACTTCGAGGTCGCCAGCGTCTACCGCCTGCCGCTCTGGAGCCTGCTGCGCGACGTCGCCTTCCCCGCCGCCGCACCACCCATCGTCACCGGCCTGCGCATCAGCCTGAGCCGCGCCTGGATGGTGCTGGTGGCCGCCGAACTGCTCGCCGCCGACAGCGGGCTGGGGCAGATGATCGAACTGAGCCGGCAGATGCTGCGCATCGACATCGTGATGGTCGGCGTGGTGATCACCGGGGCCATCGGCTTCATCCTCGACTTCGCCTTCCGCCTGCTGGAGAAGCGCCTGCTGCGCTGGAGACCGACGCCATGATCCAACACCTCAGAAAGCTGCGCGGGCTGGTGCTGCCGGTGCTGCTGATCGCCGGCTGGCACTGGCAGTCGCAACAGGGCGCCAGCGCCGCCTATGCCTTCGTGCCGCTGGAGCGCATCGGCGCCGGCTTCGCCGAGCTGATCGACACCGGCGAGCTGTGGTTGAGCGTCGCCGCCAGTCTCAAGCGCACCTGCCTCGGCCTGCTGCTGGGCGTGCTCGCCGGCTTCGCCCTGGGCGCCGGCATGGCACTGTCGCGGCCGCTGGAGCGACTGTTCGCGCCGCTCTACCACACCATCCGCCAGGTGCCGATCCTCGGCCTGATCCCGCTGATCGCCCTGTGGTTCGGCAGCGGCGAGGCGTCCAAGGTGCTGATCGTCAGCCTCGCCGCCTTCTACCCGATGACGCTGAACGCCTTCGAGGGCTTCCGCGACGTGGAGAAGCGCTACCGCGAAGTCGGCCGCCTGTACGCCTTCGGCCCCTGGCAGCAGTTCCGCGAAGTGCTGCTGCCCGGCGCCCTGCCCAGCCTGAGCAACGGCGTGCTGCACGCGCTGGCCTTCGCCTGGGTCAGCTCGGTGGGCTGTGAGCTGTTCCTCTCCACCGGCATGGGCCTGGGCAACCTGATGATGAACGCCGAGACCGGCTCGCGCATGGAGATCGTGGTGATCGGCGTGCTCAGCATCGGCCTGCTCGGCTACGCCATGAACCAGCTGTTCGCCCGCGCCGCGCGCCACCTGCTGCGCTGGCGCAACCTGCGCTGACCCTTTTGCCATGAGTGCCCAGACCATGAACGCGATCCTCGACCCCGCCATTCTACCGGCCCAGCAGGCGCAATCCGGCGCGCTGGCCATCCAGGGCCTGAGCAAGGCCTACTCCATCGACGGGCGCAGCCTGCCGGTGCTGGAGAACATCGACCTGGCAGTACGCCCCGGCGAGTTCGTCAGCATCGTCGGCGCCAGCGGCTGCGGCAAATCCTCGCTGCTGCGGCTGATCGTCGGCCTGGAGAACGACTACAGCGGGCGCATCCTGCTCGACGGCAAGGCGGTCACCGGCACCAGCCTGGAGCGCGGCATCGTGTTCCAGGACCACCGCCTGTTCCCCTGGAAGACCGTGGAAGAAAACGTCGCCCTGGCGTTGAAGCAGCAGAAGCTCAGCCGCGCCGAGAAGCGCGAGCTGGTCGCCGACCACCTGGAGCTGGTGGGCCTGACCGGCTTCGAGCACGCCTACCCGCACCAACTCTCCGGCGGCATGGCGCAGCGCGCCGCCATCGCCCGCGCGCTGATCACCCGGCCCAAGGTACTGCTGCTGGACGAACCCTTCGGCGCCCTCGACGCCCTCACCCGCGTGCGCCTGCAACACGAACTGCAGCGCATCTGGGTGCAGCAGCGCAGCACCATGATCATGGTCACCCACGACGTGGAAGAGGCGCTGTACCTGGGTGACCGGGTGATCGTCATGGATGCGCGGCCGGGGCGGATTCGCCATGAGGTGCGGGTCGACCTGCCGCACCCGCGCCAGCGCGCCGAGCCCTTGCTGCAACGGCTCAAGGACGAACTGCTGGGCGAGCTGATGCACGGCTAGACCGGTGCGTCCCGATTCGTCCGTAGATCTGTCGTCGGCGACCTTTCTCCGCGCGCCGTGCTAACCCTATAAGGGCCGCTCTTCCAACGCCTTGAGGGTGCACTGCATGAACAGGATCGTCGCCATCACCGGCGGCTTCGGCCACCTCGGCAGCGTGGTCGGCCAGGCGTTCGCCGACGCCGGCTGGCAGGTCGCGCTGCTCGACCGGGCCGTGAGTCCGCGTTATCCACAGGCCGGTGCGCTGTCCCTGGGCGGCGTCGACCTGACCGACGCGGCCGCCGCCCGCGCCGCCATCGACCGCGCCAGCGAACATTTCGGCGGACTCGATGCGCTGATCAACGTGGCCGGCGGCTTCCACTGGGAAACCCTGGCCGACGGCGACGTCGACACCTGGGATCTGATGTACCGCATCAACCTGCGCACCGCCGTGGTCTCCAGCCAGGCCGCACTGGCGCACCTGAAGGCCCGCGGCCGCGGGCGCATCCTCAATATCGCGGCGGCCGCCGCCACCCGCGCGGCGCTTGGGACCGGCGCCTATGCCGCGTCCAAGGCCGGGGTGATGCGCCTGACCGAGGCACTGGCGGAAGAGCTGAAGGACGCACGCATCACCGTCAACGCGCTGATGCCGAGCATCATCGACACCCCGCAGAACCGCGCCGACATGCCCGACGCCGAGTTCGACCGCTGGGTGCGCCCGGAACAACTGGCGGCGACCCTGCTGTTCCTCGCCTCGGACAGCGCGGCGGCGATCACCGGCGCCTGCATTCCGGTCACCGGGCGGGTCTGACTTCGGACCGAGGTCGCATTGGACGGCAGCGACCTCGGCCCCTATGCTCGCCAACCGTTTCGCTGTCCGGTTGCGTTGCCATGTCCCACGTCCTGTCCGTCGTCCTGCCGATCTTCGCGCTGATCCTGGTCGGCTGGCTGTGCCGGCGCATTAATCGCCTCGGCCCGCAGGCCGCCTCGGAGATCAACCGGCTGGTGGTCTGGCTGTGCCTGCCCGCGTTGCTGTTCAAGGTCACCGCCACCGCAACCTGGGCGGAAATCTGGCAGCCGGGCTTCCTCGCCGCCTTCACCGGCGGTTGCCTGCTGGTGTTCTTCGCCACCCTCGCCTGGCGCCTGATGCAGGGCCGCACCTTGCCGGCGGCGAGCATCGACGGGCTCAGCGCGTCCTACGCCAACACCGGCTACATGGGCATCCCGCTGTGCCTGCTGGTGTTCGGCCAGGACGGCCTGGAGCCGGCGCTGATCGCCTCGCTGCTGGTGGTCTGCGTGCTGTTCGCCATCGCCGTGGTGTGCATCGAAGTCGGCCTGCAGGAGGAGAAACACATCGGCCGCGCCATCTGGGTGGTGAGCAAGGCGCTGGGCAAGAATCCGCTGGTGGTGTCGCCCATCATCGGCGGCCTGTGGGCAGCGTCCGGTATCGGCCTGCCGGAGCCGCTGCTGCATTTCCTCGACATGCTCGCCGCGGCTACCACGCCCTGCGCACTGGTCTCGCTCGGCCTGTTCCTGGCGCAGAAGCAGGAGCCGCAGGATGCGCAGGCCGGCGCCTGGCCGCTGGTGGCGATCAAGCTGATCGGCCAGCCGCTGCTCACCGGCTTCCTCGCCTACCAGGTCTTCGACCTGCCGCCGCTGTGGGCGGACTCGGCGCTGCTGCTCAGTGCGCTGCCCACCGGCACCGGGCCGTTCATGCTCGCCGAGTATTACCAGCGCGAGGCGGCGGTGGTGTCGCGGAGCATTCTGGTGTCGACGCTGGGGTCGCTGGTGACCCTGTCGCTGTGCCTGCTGTGGATCGCTCGTTAAGGCTGTCTTTTCTTGGGTAAACCTGTACCTGTGCTTCCCCTCACCCTAACCCTCTCCCGGAGGGAGAGGGGACCGTCTGGAGCAGGATGGCAGCGCAACGTCAGCCGGCACGAGCAGCTCCCTCTCCCTCTGGGAGAGGGCTGGGGTGAGGGCTGATTCGAGCACAGAAATTTCCCTGTAGGAGCGAGGGGGACACCGTCGTTATTGCTCGCGAACCGCCCAGCGCCGGAGCCGCCGGGGAGTCCGTTCGCGAGCAAGCTCGCTCCTACAAAAGCCGGGAATAAAAAAACGGACCAGCCATCGCGGGGATGGTGGTCCGTTGCGCAAACGCAGGGGTCCGTCACGGGGGAAGATGATGACGGACCAGACGCAGCCCCTCAGGCGTATGGCCCGAATTGCGTCAACGTTGCGATCAAGCCGGTTCGGTCAGCGCGCCCGCAGCGCGCGCGGGTAGTTGGCGGCCGGAAATCCGATGGGCGTCGCCCGCCGGTGCGGTGCCCTTGTCGTAGGGTTTGGCCAGCAGCATGTAGACCAGGCCCGCGCCGATCACCACGACGGTGGTGAGGATC
Organism: Pseudomonas sp. B1-22; assembly: GCF_050474425.1. Taxonomy (NCBI): domain Bacteria; kingdom Pseudomonadati; phylum Pseudomonadota; class Gammaproteobacteria; order Pseudomonadales; family Pseudomonadaceae; genus Pseudomonas; species Pseudomonas sp. B1-22. The sequence goes on from NZ_JBCHVH010000004.1 coordinate 365,122, forward strand.
ATCGAGTAGTTCATGTACCAGGGCGCATCCGGAGTGCGCGGCCAGACCATGTTGGTGATCGCCGCCACGCCGTAGATCAGCGCCGCGACGTTCACCGGCACGCCCCACTTGCCGAGGGTGAACTGCCCGCCGGGCACCCAGCCCTTGGCGCGGGCGATCAGCGAGGCGATGACGATCAGCTGGAACGACACGTAGATGCCGATCGCGGCGAAGCCGACGATGGTGGCCACGGCGTCGCCCATGAACAGGCCCAGGCAGACGATGGCCGCCGGCATCACGCCCGCCACCACCAGCGCAACGGCCGGCACGTGGTTGGTGTTCAGCTTGGACAGCGCCTTGCTGCCGACGATCATCTCGTCGCGGGCATAGGCGAACAGCAGGCGGCTGGCGGCAGCCTGCAGGCTCAGCACGCAGGACACGAACGACACCATCACCACCGCCATCACCAGCTTCGAGCCGACCGGGCCGAAGGCATTGGCGAGGATGGTAGTCACCGGGTCGGTGTCTTCGCCGTTGATCACGCGCTGGATGTCGGGCACCGAGAGGATCAGCGCCAGGCAGGCGAACATCGCGGCGGCGCCGCCGATGTAGATGGTCATGCGCATGGTCTTGGGAATCATCTTGCCCGGGTTCGGAGTTTCCTCGGCGACGTCACCGCAGGCCTCGAAGCCGTAGTACTGGAACAGGCCCGCCAGGGACGCGGCGAGGAAGGCCGGCCAGTAGCTGCCGTCGATCTTGATGTCGAAGGTGTTGAACAGCACGCTGAAGTCGTTGTGGCGCTCGAAGATCAGCAAGTAGCCGCCCACCAGCAGCGCACCACCCAGCTCGCAGAGGAAACCGAACATGGCGACGCGGGCCAGCAGCTTGGTGCCGGACAGGTTGAGCACGGTGGACAGCGCGATCAGCGCCAGGGCGATGCCGATGGCGGCGTTGCCGTGCATCTCGAAGCCGAGCATGGCGGCCATGTACGGGCTGGCGCCCACGGCGATGCCGGCGATGGAGGTGCACAGCGCCCAGGCGTACACCCAGCCCACCATCCACGCCCAGCGCTTGCCCACCAGGCGGCGCGCCCAGGGATAGACGCCGCCAGAGATCGGGAATTGCGAGACCACTTCGCAGAACACCAGGCACACCAGCATCTGGCCCAGGCCGATCAGCAGGTAGGTCCAGAACATCGGCGGACCACCGGCGGCCAGGCACAGGCCGAACAGGGTGTAGACGCCGACCACCGGCGACAGGTAGGTGAAGCCCAGGGAGAAGTTCTCCCACAGGCTCATGCTGCGTTCGAAGTTGGAGCTGTAGCCGAGGGCAGCGAGCTGCTCGGCATCGGAATCGGTTACGCCAGCGGCACGCTTGGCAGGGGACCCACTCATCGTTGTTTCCTCTCAGGGGTTGATGGGCAGAAGGCAATCGGCCGGCGGGCCTCACGACGCCCGCCGGTTCCCTTTTCGGGTTTGTAGTTGTGTGTACTGCGCGGCTTTGCTCCTGGTGGAGCGTTACTGGCCGTCGTCGAACTGCGAGAGCCACTCCACTGCCTGGTCGCGGTAGCGGGTGAAGCCCTTGTAGTCGACCAGTTCCTGGTTGAGGCTCTTGAGCACGCGGTGCATGCGCTTGGCCCACGCCGGGTTGGTGGCGATGTCTTCCAGGCTCAGCAGGTAGGTTCGGATCGGGAACACGATGGCGTTGCTGCGCGGCAAACGGTGCAGCGGTTGCAGTTCGATGCGCAAGTAGACCTTTTGACCGGCGTTCTCGGCGGTCACCGTGGTGCGGTCCGGCGCCCACTCAGGCAGGGACTCGGCGGACACGTCCAGGCGCGGGTTGACGGTCAGCGACCAGTTCAGGCGGCGCACCGGGTGGCCGTTGCGCAGGCGCAGGAGGAACTTCAGCGCGCGGTCGAGCATGCCGGTTTCCTTCACCAGCGGCACCGGGCCGTGGAACTCGTGCCAGGCCATGCCCAGGTTGAAGCGCAGCGAGTAGTCGGCGCGCTGGGTGGCGATGCCCGCGCCCCAGTACAGGGTGCCGTCGCGCTCTTCCTGCAGGACCCAGTCGCCCTGGGCCTGGCGGGTGACGTACTCCATCGGCTCATAGGGCAGGGTCGACGGATCACCGAAGGTGAAGGTGTCGTCGATGTTCAGCAGCTTGTTGGTCCAGTGCCAGCGGGTGCCGTCTTTCTCCAGAGAGAAGTATTCCGGGTAGTCCTTGGCATAGGACTCCATGATCAGTTCGAGCAGGTCCCACTGCGCCTCCATCATGTGCGGCGCGGAGACGTAGTGCATGCCCGGGTCCTTCTCCAGGGTGATCGCACGGTCGCGGCACTCGCTGATGTAGTGCTCGTCGATGTCGAACACCGCGCGGAAGGCGCCGTCGCCCACGCTGACGTGCGGCTCCAGGTTCATCGAGTACATGTACTCGTCATCCGGGAAGGGCCAGGGCGCGCGGTCGATGCAGGCCTGGCTGTTCGCGTAGGTGTAGTCGTCGCGGTAGGTTTCGTCGGGGCGGAATTGGATGGTCATGGTCGTTCTCCGGCTCAGCAGTCGATGACCAGCCGCGAGCACTTGGCGCGCGACACGCAGGGCATGATCTTGGTGTTGGCGGCCTTGTCCTCGTCGGACAGCCAGTCGTCGGTGTGGAGGATTTCTCCCTCCAGCTCCAGGACGTTGGTCTCGCACATGCCGCAGGCACCGCCGCGGCACAGGTACGGGATTTCGTGGCCGGCGGCCTCGGCGGCCTCCAGCAGGCTCTGGTCGGGCGACACCTGGATGGTCGCGCCGCTGCGCGCCAGGGTGACCTGGAACGCCTCGCCGACGCTGCCCTGTTCGAGGAAGCGCTCGTAGTGGATGTGGCTGTCGGTCCAGCCGTGGGCGTGGGCGGCGTCGATCGTTGCCTGGATCATGCCCTCGGGACCGCAGACGTAGACGTCGCTGCCCAGCGGGCGGTCGGCCAGTACGGCGGAAATATCCAGGCGCTCGCCGCGGTCGTCGCGGTACAGGCGCACGGCGTCGCCGTATTCCTGCAGCAGTTCTTCGCCCAGGCGCGCATGGGCGTCGCCGCGTACTGCGAGGTGCACTTCGAACGGGGTGCCGCGCAGGCGCAGTTCGGCCAGTTGCGAGCACACCGGGGTGATGCCCACGCCGCCGGCGATGAACAGGTGCAGGCGCGCATGCTTGCTCAGCGGGAACAGGTTCACCGGGCGGAGGATTTCCAGCTCGTCGCCTTCCTTCACCACGTCGTGCATGTACTTCGAACCGCCACGACCGTCTTCCACGCGGCGCACGGCGATCTGGTAGGCGCTAGCGTCGTAGGGCGAACTCATCAGCGAGTAGGCGTTGCGGTAGGTGCCGGTGGCGTGGGGCATCAGCACCACGACGTTGCTGCCGCCGGAGAACGGCGTCAGGTGCGCGCCGTCGGTGGAGGCCAGGGTGAAGCGCTTGATCTCCGGGGTCACCTGCTCGATGCGGGTGACGCGGACATTCAGGGTTCCGTTGGACTGGCTCATGTGTCGAGCTCCTCGGCTTCGGGCAGTTCGCCGGGGACTTCGGCGTCGGCCTTCACCGCCTGGAAGGCGGCCAGGCGGCGGGAGTAGTGGTCGCGGACCACCAGGGTGCGGGCACAGTGCGGGCAGTCGAAGACGCGCTGGGTGACGTTCTCGGTGTAGCCGTCGCAGTGCACGCACCAGACGCGACGGACGAAGGAACCGGCGTGCTCGCGCAGCACTTCGTCCTTGTTCAGGTTGATCGCGTCGGCGGCCTGCATGGCGGTACCGATGAAACTCTCGGAGCCAGCCAGGTACAGGCGGGTGCCCATGCGCGACTGACCCAGCAGCGCGTGCAGGTCATCGACCAGCGCGCGGTTGCTCGGGTAGATCGAAAGCTCCACGTCGGTGATGTCGCGCAGCGCGGCGAGGTGATCCTGGCCGGAGAAGGATTCGGTGGAATACAGCACGCGGATGGGCGCAGTGCGCGGCATCTCGGCGAGCAGGCGGAGCATGGCGGCGCCGCCGCTGCCCTGGCCGGCGATGATGTGGTGGTGGCCACCGGCGAGCGGGCGCAACTGGTCATAGACCGGCCGGCTCTTGATACCTGTGATGAGCATTGTTCTTGTGCCTCCAGAACTGCCGCGGCTCTGAAGTCAGAAGCAGCGGCGCGATTCGAGGACCCGTGCACGGTCACGGGTCGCAGAGACATAGAGCACAGGCTGTGCCAAATAGTTAAGTTATTGAAATTAAAGAATAAAAATAATAAACAGGGATAGAGGTGTAAGCAGAAATGACAACGCCTGTAGGCAGGCTTGCAGCGGTGGATTGTCGCAAGGGCAGCTCCGCTGGACGCAGGAAGGCGGCGTGACCATTCGGTCACACGGATAGATGCCGTGGGTGGGATTTGCGTAGGAGCGGACTTCGTCCGCGATAGGGTCGGAGTGATGCGGTCGCGGGCATGGCCCGCTCCTACAGTAACCGGGCAGCACGGCGCGGACGTTCATGTAGGAGCGGGCCATGCCCGCGAGCCGGCCGGCAGGCTGGCGCTCACTCGTCCCGCTGCAACTTGCGGATCAGCGTGCCGACGTCGATGCCCAGGTGGATCGCCGCCTTGCGCTTGCTGCCGCACAGGCGCACCGCGCGCAGGATCACCTGGCGCTCGTAGCGCTGCACCTGGGCCTTGAGCGGCTGGTCGTCGATGGCGGCGGCCGGCTCATCGAGGGCCACCGGGCTGCCGGCCGGCGGCGCGCCGAGCAGTTCCGGCGGCAGGTGCAGCTCTTCGGCCACGTCGTCGGCCAGCACGGCGAGGCGCTCGAAGATGTTCACCAACTCGCGGATGTTGCCGGGGTAGTCATAGTCCAGCAGGCGTTCGCGGCATGCCGAGGCGAGCCGCAGCGGCGGCTGGCGGTCGCGGTTGATGCGCGCCAGGAGGATGTCCATCAGCACCGGCAGGTCGTCGCGGTGGGCGCGCAGCGGCGGGATTTCCACCGGCAGCACGGCCAGGCGGTAGTAGAGGTCGGCGCGGAATTCACCGGCCGCCACCTGGGCGCGCAGGTCCTTGTTGGTGGCGGCGATCACCTGTACCTGCACCTGCTTGGACAACGGCGAACCCACTGGCTGGATGGTGCCGTCCTCCAGGAACTTGAGCAGCTTGGCCTGCACCTGCAGCGGGATTTCGCCGATCTCGTCGAGGAACAGCGTGCCGCCCGAGGCGCTTTCGATGTAGCCGCGCTTGCCCGACTGCAGCGCGCCGGTGAAGGCGCCGCGCTCGTAGCCGAACATCTCCGACTCGAACAGGGTTTCCGGGATGCTCGCGCAGTTCACGTCGATGAAGGGCCGGTCGCCCCAGCCGGCGGCACGGTGGATATGCCGGGCGATGGCGGTCTTGCCCACACCGGGCTCGCCGAGCAGCAGCAGGCGCGCGCGGCGGCGGAAGGCGCGCACGCCCATGTCGGCGATGGAGGAGAGCAGCGGCGACATGTGCAGCGCGTTGTCCTGCGGGTCGCCGAGGCCCTGCAGGTCAGTAGTCGAGGCGCGCCCGGACGGGCTGCGCAGGCTGCCGGCGGTGCCTGGCTCGTATTCGCGCTGGACCAGCAGGGTGTAAGGCTTCTCGTAGGCCCCCGTGGGCACGGCCTGGGCGCGGGTGAGGAACACCCGGCCATCGCGCGAGCGGGTCAGCGCGCTCTTGCCGCCACGCCGCAGGACCTGCAGGAAGTCGTCGAACTGCAAGGCCGAACGCTGGAAGAAGTCCGCATCCGGCAGCCCCAGCACATCCGCGCGGGCGACGCGGTTGACCCGCTCGGCCGCGAGGTTGATGAAGCGCACCCGCGAGTCGCCGTCGCAGACGATCACCGCCTCGCCGAAGCTGTCCAGCAGCGCGTGCAGCGCCGGCGTTTCCAGCAGCGCGGAAAGCATCTCCCCGGAGGCGCTGACCGAGGAGCGCATGCCCATGCGCGGGGACGCGAAGAAGCCTTCTTCATTCATGGATGCAGTTCCGTCGCCTCGCTCGCCTGGCGCAGCACGAAGACGCGCCAGGCCACGCCCTCGCGGATGAGGATGCGCGAGCAGTGGCTGTTGAAGGACAGGTAGTTGCCGAACTGGTCCGGCAGGTCGAGCAGCTGCCAGGTGCGCTCGGGCAGCGGCAGGCGGTTCAGGGTCGAGGCCAGCCCGGCGGCGCGGGTGATGCCGAAGGTCTGCTCGAAGGCCGCGTTGCGCCATTGCGGCTGGGCCTGCTCGTCGATCACCAGCACGGCGTCAGGCACCGCGTCGAACACCCGGCGCAGCGCCTCGATGCGCTGCTCGGCGTCGTGCTGCATGCGCAGTTCCTGGCTGACGTCGCGCAGGCTGCCCCACATGCGCAGCATTCGGCCGTTGTGGATGCTGGCGCGCACGTCGTTCTCGACGTAGGCGGGCGAGCCGTCGTGGCGGCGGTCCACCGACAGCGCGCCATCGACGTGGAAGTCCGCCTCGATCAGGCGCCGCACGAACTCCTCGTTGGCCGGGCTGCGCGGCCAGTACAGGCGCACCGGCTGCTCGCTGAAATCGACATCGGCGGGCATCTCGTAGATGTTGGCCATGGCGCGGTTGCACATACGCCAGTAGGAGCGGTTCTCGAACACCTGGCGGACGATCTCGTCGGGCGTCTCGCGCACGTCCACCGATTCGGCGAACTCGATGCACCAGTAGGCCACCCGCGCACTGAAGAGCATCTGGCTCATCACTTCGTTGGCGCTCTGCAGCTCGCCCAGGCGGCGGCTGATCGGCCCCAGCGGCATCTTCACCAGGTGCAGGCGCGCCGGCTCGCCATCACGCCATTGCAGCACGCCGCTGGCGAGCACCGGCAGCAGGCCGCCGTTATGGCGGATCAGGGTCAGCTCCAGATCCTGCACGCGCTCGTCCGCCGGCGGGTTGGCGAACAACTGGTGCAGCGCATTGACCGACTCGGCGGTATAGACCTGCTCGATGCCCTGCCCGTCCAGCGAACCCGGCGGATAGCCGAGCTGGTCGGTCTGTTCGGCGGAAACCTCGATGAAGCGCCCCTGGGACGTCAGGCTGTCGGACAGCAGCAGGCCCCTGTCCAGCAGCAGTTTTAGCGGGTCCATTTCCCTCTCCAATGCAATTTCCCAACACGACAGTGCAGCCGTCTGGCGGCTCGCGTGGAGAACAAGGCATGTTGCATGCCAGCGTGCAACGCCCATGCCCTGCGGGGTGGCGCGAGAGACTGTGTGCAAAATCGCAGCATGTTGCGCATTCGCGCAGCGCAACGGGCAGATTAACCGTTGCATCGGTGCAGCGGCGTGCGGAGCGATGGAAGGTGATGGATCCGTGCGGGTGTGGTATCCGCCCCAATGCAAAGCGCTGCTTCACGTCCCGCTGACGGTGGTGACCTCCACGTAATGCCGCGCATGGATGGCCGGCGCCGGCATCACCGGCGCATCCAGCTCGCCGCCCGAGAAGCAGCGGAAGTGGTTGAGCACCATGTCGTAACCGGACAGGTAGCTGAAGGCAATCCCGCCGGAGAACCTCGGGTTGACGTCCATCAGCAGCGCCTCGCCGTCATGGACGAGGAATTCCATGTTGATGCAGCCATTCACCCCCAGCACTTCGGCGACACGGCCCGCCGCCTCGACCAGCGACGCATCGGGCAGCATCTGCACGGTCAGGCCGGCGCCGGTGGGCGTGCGGATCAGTTCCTGCCGGGCCATGCCCGCCCACTGCCCCGTGCCGGCCTGCCGCACCACGTCGACGACGCACACCTCGCCGGGCAGCAGCGGCTGCACGATGTAGTCGCGATCCCGGCACTTGTCCTGGATGTAGCGCAGGTAGTCCGGGTCCTGGATACGCACCAGCCCCTCACAGTTGCGGCCGTCGCAGGGCTTGGCGATCAGCGGCAGCTCCAGGCCCGGCACCGGCAGGTCCCGCAGGCGCCAGGTGGGAATGGTGCGTATGCCCGGGACGTCCTGGAACGCCTGGTGGACCAGCCACTTGTCGCGGGCGACGCGGATGCTCTCCAGCGGCGGCATGCACAGGGTGATGCCGCGGGCGGCGAAGGCTTCATGGTGCAGCGCGAAGGCATCGACCTCGGGATCGATCATCGGCAGGACGTGGGTCACCCGCTCGGCGTCGCAGATCTCCAGTATGCGCCGGACATAGGCGTCCACCTCCCGCGCGGGTGGCACCTGGAACGCGGCATCCAGCAAGGCCGAGGTGGCGCACCACTCCGGCGGCCGGTAGTTGGTGCCCAGCAGCCGCGCATTGGAATGGCGGCGCAGTGAATCGATCACCGCCTCGGCGCAGAACGCGCCGGTGGCCGTGATCAGGCAGGTGGGGGAGGAAATGCCGCTAAATAGCGTGCTCATGCACAAACCCCGCGGGCAACACACCGGAACAGCTCAACCGGAAAGTGAGTTCCCATTGCCTGACGGCCTCGTACGCAATCGTGCTGCTGCCCCCTGGCGCCCCGCTGGCCGTACAAGAATCGACCAGCGGCAAACTCAAGCGTAGCCGCGAACCGGCCGGCCGGAAGGCGCGGGCCCCGGCCAGGGCGGAAAAACCGGCCCGGGCCTCGCCGCCTCTGGCCCGCCGCTCGTCAGGTCCACCAGTAGCGCACGAAGTGGAAGAACACCGGCGCGGCGAAGCACACCGAGTCCAGGCGGTCGAGCATGCCGCCGTGGCCTTCGATCATGTGGCCCCAGTCCTTTACCCCACGGTCGCGCTTGATCGCCGACATCACCAGCCCGCCGAAGAAGCCGAGGATGTTGATCATCAGCGCGATCAGCAGCGCCTGCCAGGGCTTGAACGGGGTGATCCACCACAGCGCGCCGCCGATCAGGGTGGCCAGCGCCACGCCGCCGACGAAGCCTTCCACGGTCTTCGACGGTGACAGGTTCGGCGCGATCCTGCGCTTGCCGAAGAGCTTGCCGCAGACGTACTGGAGTACGTCCGAGAGCTGCACGACGATCACCAGGAAGGCGATCAGCAGCAGGTTGCGCCCCTCGTAGCCGGCGATGTCCAGGGTCAGCAATGCCGGCACGAAGGAGATGCAGAACACCGCCAGCATCAGCCCCCACTGCACCTTCGAGGCGCGTTCGAGGAAATGCTTGGAGTCGCCGCCCAGCGAAGCGAGGATCGGCAGCAGCAGGAACATGTAGACCGGGATGAAGATGGAGAACAGCCCGTACCACTTTATGCCGATCAGCAGGTACTGCATCGGCAGCACGAAGTAGAAGGCCGCCACCAGCGCCGGGTAGTCGCTGCGCCGGGTCGGCATCAGCGTGAGGAACTCGCGCAGGGCGTAGAAGGACACGCCATAGAACAGCAGGATCACCGCCCACTGGCCGAGCGCGAAGGCGCCGCCGATCACCGCGACCATCACCCACCAGGCATTGATCCGCGCGTTGAGGTTGTCGATCACCGCGTTCGGTCCGGGTGGCGCCTTCCAGCGCAGCACCGCGCCGACCAGCGAGGCGAGGACGAGGATGGCGCCGATGCCACCGAAGAGCAGCCAGGTCTGGTTCATCTCAATGGCCCTCCGGCGCGGCGAGCTTGAGCAGCGCCTCGCGGGCGCGTTCGAGGAAGGCTTCCTTGGCCTCGCCCTCCTCTACCGTCAGCGGCGCGCCGAAGCTCAGGGTGCACAGCAGCGGCAGCGGCAGCGCGCGGCCCTTGGGCATCACGCGGTTGAGGTTGTCCAGCCACACGGGCACCAGCTCCACCTGCGGATGCTTCCTGGACAGGTGATAGATACCGCTCTTGAACGGCAGCAGGCGCACTTCCTCGTCGAGGTTGCGCGTGCCCTCGGGGAACAGGATCAGCGAGTCGCCGTCGGCCAGCGCCTGCTCCACCGGCTCTAGCGGATTGCGGCCCTCCGCACTGCCCTGGCGGTCGATCAGCACGCCGTGGAACACGCGGTTGATGATGAAGCCGCGCAGGCCGCCCTTGCCCCAGTAGTCCATGCCCGCCACCGGGCGCGTACGGGCGCGCAGCTCGGGCGGCAACGAGGCCCAGAGCAGGACGAAATCGCCGTGGCTGCTGTGGTTGGCGTAGTAGATGCGCTGCGCGGGAATGGGCGTGGTGCCCAGCCACAGGCTGCGCAGGCCGGTCACCGCGCGGGCACCGGCGATGATGGCGTAGGCGAAGAGTCGTTCCAGCATTCCGGGTACGTTCCTCAGGATTGGAAGGTCAGGGTGATCAGGCACAGCAGCGCGACGAGCCACTGCACCGCGCAGAGCAGAACCTGCCTGCGCAACAGCGCGAGCGCGCCTCGACTGCGCTCGCTCCAGGGACGGCCGGCCTTGTCCGCTGGTACTCCGGCGTAGGTGGCCAGCGCGTCGTCCAGCTGCCGGGTTTTCTCCGGCAGCGCATCGCCGGCGTTGGCCATGGCCTCGAACAGATCGGCGTCCAGCGCCACGCGCATGGCGTAGAACTTCTGCACCAGGCCCAGCAGCACCAGCAACGCCATGCTCAGGCTGAACGCCAGCGTGGCGCTGGCCATCAGCACGCCATAGAAGCCGAGCGCCAGGGCCAGCACGGTCAGCGCGGAGGACAGGCCATTGAGGCTGCTGCCACGGCGCAACAGGCTGGCGACGAGGGTCAGGCCCGGATCAACCGACATGGATCACCTCCTGCGACAGGCTCGGCTGGCCGGCGATCTGCGCCAGCACCGCCCGTTGTTCGGCCTTGAGCACCACCTGCGGTCGTGCACGCTGAAGCTGCGCCACGGCCTCCTCGACCGAGCGGGCATGGCCGGAAACCAGCAGCCACGCCGCGACCAGCGTGGCGCTGCGCGAATAGCCCAGGGCGCAACAGACCAGCAGCGGCCCGGAGGCACGCAACTCGTCGATCAGCGCGGCGCCACGCCGGTACTGCTCGACGCTGGGCGCCACCAGGTCGAGCAGCGGCAGGCACGCGTAGCGGCGAGCCCGTGCCATGCAGGGCAATTCGGCGCACAGATCCAGCACGGCGAGGTCGGGCCTTGCTTCAAGATCGGAAGCGCCAGGCAAGCGGCCCAGCCAGAGACCGGGCAGCACTTCGTCCGGCTGCGGATGGCGGCGCGTCCAGGCGCGGGAGTTGATCCAGGCGCCGAGCAGATAGGGCGCCAGCAGCCAGGACACCGCCAGCGACTGCCCACCGTCCGCGCGCTTCTGGAAGCCCTCCGAGCCGATGCCCAGGTAACAGAGCGCAACCAGCGCCAGCGACACCGCCGGCCAGAACAACCACAGCCACCCGCCACCGCCAACCAGCGCCAGCGTCGCGCACACGGCCGATCCGATGGCGTAGGACGCCGCCAGCCGCAGCCGGCGCGGATCACCGCTCAGGGCCCAGGCGGCGACGGGCGAGCGCCCTTCGCGCGGCCACAGCCAGACGCACAGGAAGCCGACCAGCGCGCCGGTCGGCACGTCGATGAAATGGTGCTGCCAGGTGGTCAGCACCGACAGGCCGATCAGCGCGAACCAGCCGTGCAGCAGCCAGCGCCACAGCCCACTGGCGTAGCGCCCGTAGGCGACCCAGAGAATCACCAGCAGCGCGATGTGCAGCGAAGGCGCCTGGTTGAACGGCTTGTCGAAGCCCATCAGCAGGTCGAACAGCCAGCCGAACACGCCGTCCAGCGCCGGCCGCTCGAAGCTGAAGCGCAGCGGGAAGAGCAGGAAGCAGCTCACCGCGATCACCTGTGCGCTGAGCAGGCGCAGCGCGTGGCTGTCCAGCTCGCGGCGCGTGCGCGGCAGCAGGAAGGACAAGCCGTAGAGCAGGTCGATGGACCAGTACGGGATGATCGTCCAGGGCCACAGCGGCATACCGCGTTCCCAGTCGAACGCCAGCACGCCGACCGACTCGCGCTGCGCCGCCGCCCAGTTGGCCAAGCCGTAGCTGGCGAAGAAGAACGGCCCGAGGAACACCAGCCAGATCACCGCCCGGCGCAGCACGCCGGGCTCGCGCGGCGCCATCAGCCGCGCTCCCGGCGAGCCAGGGACACGGTGAAGATGCCGTCCTCGTCGATACGCTGGGCCAGCTTGCGGAAGCCGGCGGCTTCCACCAACTGGTCCATCTCCAGCTGCGTGCGGCGGCGCATCACCCAGGCCTGGCCGGCACGGTGGCTGGTCAGGGCGCGGGCAATCAGTTCCAGTTGCGGGTGCCAGGGCTGGCCGGTGTAGATCAGGTAGCCGCCCTCCTCGACCGCCTCGCCAAGGCCAGCCAGCGAGCCGCTGACCATGGCGTTGTCGGCGAACAGTTCATAGAGGCCCGAGACCACCGCCAGCGTCGGCTTCGGTTCGACGGCGGCGAGGTCCGCGCCGTCGAAGGCATCGCCCTGCACGAAGCGGGCGCGCTCCTTGAGGCCAAGGCGCTCGATCAGCGCCGAACCCTCGCGCACATTCAGCTCGCTGTAGTCACGCAGCAGCACGCTCTCCGGCAGCGGCTCGACGCCCTGCAGCGCTTCGAGGATGTAGCGCCCGTGGCCGGCGGCGATGTCGAGGATGCGCACCTCACGGCCCTGCTCGCGGAGGCTGGCCATGGCCTGGCGCAGCAGTTCCTCGATATTCACCTTGCGCTGGCGGATACCGCGCCAGCCGGCGGATTCCAGGTAAGTGCGGTCGATCATCCGGCCCACCGGCCCGGCGCCGGCGGGCTGGTTGCGGTAGACGTAATCCAGGGTGCTGCCGGAATCGAAACCGGTCTGGAAGCCCAGGTTGATGCCGTCCGAGAGCAGGCGGCCCAGGCGCATGTTGGCCCGCGTCGCGCGCCAGTAGAGGTCGCGGATCGACCAGGCCGGCAGCGGCGTGGCCAGCGCCTCGGCTTCGGCGCAGGTGTAGCCGAAGCGATCGGCAGCGCGCAGGTCGGGGCGCTCCGGCGCCCGGGCAAAGCACTCGAGCAGGAAGCGCCGGGCGCGGCTCACCGCCTGCTCGCGGTGCAGCTCGCCGAGGGTGTCGTGGAAGAAGCCGGGCAGGACGTGCAACTCCTTGCGCGCCGTGCCGAGGGTGTCGAAGAAGCGCTGCTGCGGCTTGCGGTGCACCACGAAGTCGGAACCGGAGATGAGCAGCTGGGTCGGCACCTGGATCGCCTGGGCATCGGCCACCACGCGCTCGGCAGCGGCGTAGAGGCCGAGCAGCACGTTCACCGAAATGGCGCGGGCGATCAGCGGGTCGCTGTCGAAGGAGGCGATGCGCTCCGGGTCGTGGGTCAGGAAGTTGGATTTGACGTAGCTGTTGACGAAGAAATTGCCGCGCCACCAGCGAGCCAGTTTCAGCCCCGGTCGGGCGAAGGGCACGTAAAGCTTGACCTTGAAGGCCGGCGAGGCAAGCACCAGGCTGCGAATCGGCGGCGCGTAGTCGTGCACCCAGGTGGAAACCAGCACGGCGCCGACGCTCTGTGCCACCACCGCCATGTCGCTGACGGCGATGCCATGGTGAGCGGCGATGTGCTCGACGAAGGTCTGCACGTCGCGCACGCTGGTGCCGAAGCTCGGGCTGTCGCCGCGCGCGCCGGGGGACTGGCCGTGGCCACGGGCATCCCAGGCGAAGATGTCGAAGCCGGGCATGTCCAGCTCGTCGGCCAGGTGGGCGATGCGTCCGGAGTGCTCGTGGCCGCGATGGAACAGCAGCACCGCCCGGCGCGGTTCCTCTGCGGCGGATAGCGCCGGCCAGTGGCGGTAGAACAGTTCGACGCCGTCGTGGGTCACGAAGTGGTGATTCGAAGATTCGCGCATAACTTCCTCTGTTCGATGGCTTGGGGGACGATCCCGTCCCCGCCGTTCAGGTCTTGGTGCGTACTCAGGCGGCGGACTTCTCCCGCTGCTCGGAGAGGCCATGGCGCACGCGATTGACGATGGTCAGCAGCAGCAGCACCGCCACCACCACCAGCAGGTCGTTCAGCCAGCCCAGCGGCAGGATTCCCGTCGCCAGCCCCGCGCCGAAAATGCCGAAGCACAGCGCGCGGTCGCTCTTGCCCATCGGACCGTCATAGCGGCGCGAGGCGCCGACCATCACGCCCAGCACGCCGGCGTACTCGCTGATGATCGCCAGCAGCACCACCAGCACCACCAGCCCTGGCGCGACGCCCGGCAGCAGGGCGAACGGCAGGTACAGGGCGCTGTCGGCGATCACGTCGGTGAGTTCGTTGAGGTAGGCGCCGAGCTTCGACTGCTGGCCGAACTCGCGGGCGAGCATCCCGTCCATGGCGTTGAGCGCCATGCGCACGAACATCCACAGCGGAATCAGCAGGAAAATCCAGAGATGGGCACTGAGCAGCGCGACGACCAGCGCGACCAGCAGCGAGGCGCCGCACGCGGCGAGCGTCACCTGGTTGGCGGTCACGCCACGCTGGTGCAGGCGCGTCACCTGGGGACGCAGGAGGTTCTGGAAGCGCGACTTGAGTTGGTAGACGGAGATCATGAAGGTCCTTCTCATCGATCGGAACGAACAATCCACAGCCCTGTGGACCCATCGAGCATAGCCTCACGGTGGAAGCAGAGCTGTAGGAAGCGTCTCAACACAATAGATGAACGATCCCGCATGCCGAGACACAAACCGCCGACAGGCAGCGCCCATGAAAAAGGCGGAGCCCCTTTCGGAGACTCCGCCTTCCGGACGATGCAGGGTGATCAGGCCAGCTTCAGCAGGCCCATGCCCAGGATCAGCATCGCCAGGCCCAGCCAGCCGCGCCAGGACAGGCGCTGGCCGAACAGGGCCCAGCCCATGGCCACGGTGGCGAGGATGCCGAAGCCGCCCCACACCGCGTAGGCCACCGACAGTTCGATACCACGGACCGCCTGGGACAGCGCGGTGAAGGCAGCCAGCACGAAGAGAATCGAGGTGACGCCGAGGAGGCGCTTGCGGAAGCCGTCGGAATACTTCAGCAGCAGGTTGGCAATCACTTCCAGGACGATGGCCAGGCCCAGCCAGGCCATCGGAATCAGGTCATGGTTCAGCATGCTACGGCCTCCATGTCGGTCTCACGCTCGTTCTTGCGGGTGCCGGACTTCACCAGCAGGATGCCGGCGATCATCACGACCAGGCCCAGAGCCTTCTCCAAGGTCAGGTCCTCGCCCAGCCAGGCGGCGCTGACCAGGGAGATCAGCACGATGCCGATGCCTTCCCACAGGGCGTAGGCCACGCCCACCGGCACATGCTTGATGGCCAGGGACAGGAAGTAGTACGACAGGCCGACCATCAGGTACATCAGCAGCAGACCCGCGACCGGGTACAGCGCATGGGTGAATTTCATCGACGTGGTGCCAACGACTTCAAAGCCGATGGCGGCAAACAGATAGATCCAGGAACGCATGGTACAAGCCCTCCATGGGCGGCCGCGCGCAATCTAAGAGCCTGTTTACGATCTGCTGCGCGTCGGCTGGAGGGCGTTGGAAACTACCCTCAGATGCTCATTTGCAGTCGCAAACTCCGCTCTTCGGCTACTTTCCGCCTACTCCAGCTCTAGCTCGCTGGATCGTAAAAAGGCTCTGAAAGCATCCTTGCGGCGGTTTTCGGTTCGGGTTCGGTGGCGCCGACTCGGGCGACGGAGGTTCCGCCGCGCTTGGCGCCACGCTCAGGTGGCTACCGAAGGGAGGGGCTAGAGGTCGCCGGTCCAGTAACGCTCGCGCGAAACCAGGCGGGAAGTGGGGAGAGGTAGAGCCTTGATGTTCAACATAATGAACACATTATGCCGATTTTCGGGTCATCAGGCAAATCGACGCCGTCGATCATGGGTATGAACGCCCATATATAGGCGCCTGAAGAGCACGCCGGACAGCAGGCGCCATCAGGGTTGTGCAATATTTTGTTCACACCGTTCAACCTGCGACAGCACGCCGCGGCCGTGACCTGCGCCAGCGCCCGGCCATCCGCCGCCCTGTTAGTATCCACAGCCAGTACACCGTCGGAGACTGCGATGATCGCTCTGCGAGACGCCTGGAAGGCCGGCCTGTTCGGCCGTGAGCACTGGACACGCAATCTGGTGGCCGGGGTGATAGTCGGGGTGGTGGCACTGCCGCTGGCCATGGCTTTCGCCATCGCCAGCGGGGTGAAGCCGGAACAGGGCATCTATACGGCGATCCTGGCCGGCGCGCTGGTCTCTGTGCTGGGCGGCAGCCGGGTGCAGATCGCCGGGCCCACCGGCGCCTTCATCGTCATCCTCGCCGGGATCACCGCCAAGTACGGCGTCGACGGCCTGCAGATCGCCACGCTGATGGCCGGCGCCATCCTCGTGCTGCTGGGCATGAGCCGCCTGGGCGTGATCATCCGCTTCATCCCGGCGCCGGTGATCGTCGGCTTCACCGCCGGCATCGGAGTGATCATCTGGGTCGGCCAGTGGAAGGACTTCTTCGGCCTGCCCGCCGTCAGCGGCGAACACTTCCACCAGAAGCTCTGGCACCTGCTGCAGGCACTGCCGCAACTGCACATCGCGACCACCCTGCTGGCGCTACTGAGCCTGGCGCTGGTGCTCTTCACGCCGCGCATCAAGGCGCTGCAGCGGGTGCCCGGCCCGCTGGTGGCGATGGTGGTGGTGACGGCCATCCAGTCGCTGTTCCACTTCGACGGCGTGGCCACCATCGGTAGCGCCTTCGGCGGCATTCCCCAGGGTCTGCCGAGCTTCAGCCTGCCGGAGGTGACCCTGCCGCGCGTGCTGGAACTGATCGGCCCGGCCTTCGCCATCGCCATGCTCGGCGCCATCGAGTCGCTGCTTTCGGCGGTGGTCGCCGACGGCATGGCCGGCACCCGCCACGATTCCAACCAGGAGCTGATCGGCCAGGGCATCGCCAACCTGGTCACCCCTCTGTTCGGTGGCTTCGCCGCCACCGGCGCCATCGCCCGCACCGCCACCAACATCCGCAACGGCGGCAATAGTCCGCTGGCCGGCGTCACTCATGCCGCGACCCTGGTGCTGATCCTGCTGTTCCTCGCCCCGCTGGCCTCGAACATCCCGCTCTGCGCGCTGTCGGCGATTCTCTTCGTGGTCGCCTGGAACATGAGCGAAATGCGGCACTTCGTGTTCATGGTCAAGCGCGCGCCGCGGGCCGACGTGGCGATCCTGCTGATCACCTTCCTGCTCACGGTGTTCAGCGACCTGGTGATCGCGGTGAACATCGGCGTGATCCTCGCCATGCTGCACTTCATGCGGCGCATGGCATCGTCGGTGGAAGTGCACGCCAACGAAGGTCCGGAGCTGGAGGTGGAGCTGCGCGGCCGCGGCCTGGCCGAACTGCCGCCAGGGGTGCTGGTGTACAGCATCGAGGGACCGCTGTTCTTTGGCGCGGTGGAGACCTTCGAGCGTGCCCTGGTCACCACCCACACCGACCCGAAGGTGCTGATCATCCGCCTGCGCCGCGTGCCCTTCATGGACATCACCGGCCTGCAGACGCTGCAGGAAGTGATCGAGGACCTCCAGCGGCGCGGCATCGAGGTGCGCCTGTGCGAGGCCAACGCACGGGTGCTGGGCAAGCTGCGCAAGACCGGGATACTCGATGCGCCGAGGGCGGCCATCTATCACCCGGACTTCCCCGCCGCGCTGACGGCCTCGACGGCGGCGGCCGATACCATCGCCCTCCCCTGAAGGGGGAGGGCGCCACGCGTCATTTCACCAGCCGCGCATCCAGGCTGTTCTGCGCCAGCCGCTGCGCCTGCTCCTGGGTCATGCCCAGGTGCTCGTGCAGCGCCTGGAAGTTCTCGGTGACGTAGCCGCCAAAGTAGGCCGGGTCGTCCGAGTTCACCGTCACCTTCACCCCGCGTTCGAGCATGTCGAGGATGTTGTGCTCGCGCATGTGGTCGAACACGCAGAGCTTGGTGTTGGACAGCGGGCAGACGGTCAGCGGGATCTGCTCGTCGATGATGCGCTGCATCAGGCGCTCGTCCTCGATGGCGCGCACGCCGTGGTCGATGCGCTCGATCTTGAGCAGGTCCAGGGCTTCCCAGATGTATTCCGGCGGACCCTCTTCGCCCGCATGGGCCACGGTGAGGAAGCCTTCGGCGCGGGCGCGGTCGAATACGCGCTGGAACTTGCTCGGCGGATGGCCCACTTCGGAACTGTCCAGGCCGACGGCGATGAAAGCGTCGCGGAACGGCATGGCCTGTTCCAGGGTCTTGAACGCTTCATCCTCAGAGAGGTGGCGCAGGAAGCTCAGGATCAGGCCATGGCGGATGCCCAGTTGCTTCTCGCCGTCCTTGAGCGCGCCCTGGATGCCACGCAACACCACCTCGAAGGGGATGCCACGGTCGGTGTGGGTCTGCGGGTCGAAGAAGGGCTCGACGTGGATGACGTTCTGCGCCTTGCACTTCTGCAGGTAGGCCCAGGTCAGGTCGTAGAAGTCCTGCTCGGTGCGCAGCACGTCGGCGCCGGCGTAGTAGAGGTCGAGGAATTCCTGCAGGTTGTTGAAGGCATAGGCCTTGCGCAGGCTCTCGACGTCGCCCCAGGGCAGGGCGATCTTGTTGCGCTCGGCCAGGGCGAAGAGCAGCTCGGGCTCCAGCGAACCCTCCAGGTGCAGGTGCAGTTCGGCCTTGGGCAGGGCATTGAGCCAGTCGTACATGGTGAGGTCTCGTTATCAGGCGGTCGGGGAAATTATCGCACGGCCCGCGAAGAGCGCAGGGCGAATGCGAGGTCGCACGCCCCGGCGAATAGCCCTACAGGAATAGCGACAGTTTCCAGTGGTTACTTGGGTTTCGAGCGGTACCGGTTAGTGGAACGATCGTCCTAAAGTGGTCGAGGTAGAAATCTCTCCTGCCTTGTGAAATTTGTTTGAGGATTTTCACTATGACCAAGCGGCAACTGTCTGTCCTTCCTCTTGTATTCGCCATGACTGCAGGGTTCTCCACCCTGGCTTCCGCGGATTGCGCGCACAAGCGGGCCTCGCTCGAGTATCAGCTCCAGAAGGCGCAACAGTATGGCAATAGCCATCGCGTAGCCGGCCTGAAAAGGGCACTGAGCGAAACCAATGCCCACTGCTTCGACCACAGCGCCGCCCATTCGACCTGGAGCCCCGAACAGCGAGTGACGAAGTTCGAGGACAAACTGCGCGACAAGCAGGAAGACGTCCAGGAAGCCCAGGTCGACCTGCGCGAAGCCCAAGCCAAGGGCGATCCCGGGAAAATCGCCAAGGCCCAATCCAAGCTGCAGGAGAAGCAGGCCGAGGTAGCGGACATCGAGGATGCGCCGCGCAAGGCACAGGCTGAACTGACCGCCGAGCGCTGACAGTCCGGCGCTCCCCGACGAGGTCCGTCTGCGTCTGGTGCGCCTTCCGGGCATTGCCTAAGATGGCGCACTCGCTCTAACCGGAAATGGAAAGCCCTCGATGCTGCGCGCGCTCAAAGACGAAAAATTCCTCCTCCTCGCCCTGCTGGTGGCGATCGCGGTGTACCCGCTGGAACATGGGCTGCTGGGCGGCGGCAAGCTGCTCGCCGGGATCACCGCCACGGCCCTGCTGGCGGTGATCATCGGCGTCTCGCTGCGGGTGGCGCACCACGCCGAAATCCTCGCGGAGAAGGTCGGCGAGCCCTACGGCACCATGATCCTGACCCTGGCGGCGGTACTGGTGGAAGTGGTGATCCTGGCGATCATGATGGGCCACAACCACTCCCCGACCCTGGCCCGCGACACCATCTACGCCGCGGTGATGCTGGACATGAACGGCATCCTCGGCCTGGCCGCGCTGCTGGGTGGCCTCAAGCACGGCGAGCAGTCGTACAACGACGACTCGGGCAAGACCTACGTGACCATGATCCTCACCGCAGTGGGCATCTCCATGGTGGTGCCGGAGCTGATCCCGGCCGAGCAGTGGAAGCTCTACTCCTTCTTCACCATCGGCTGCATGGTCATGCTCTATGCGCTGTTCCTGCGCATGCAGACCGGCCAGCACAGCTACTTCTTCAGCTACAACTACGCGGCCCACGGCGAACACGCCGAAGACCACGAGGCGGCGGGCAGCAGCAAACAGTCCATGGCCCTGCTGGTGGTTGGCGTGGTGCTGATCGGCGCGCTCGCCGAGGTGATGTCCAAGGCCCTGGACGTCGGCCTGGAAGGCAGCGGCGTGCCCGCGATCGTCCCGGCGCTGCTGGTGGCGGCGATCTCCGCCAGCCCGGAAATCCTCACCGCGCTGCGCGCCGCACTGGCCAACCGCATGCAGCCGGTGGTCAACATCGCCCTGGGCGCCTCGCTGTCCACGGTGATCCTCACCGTGCCGGTGATCGAGGCCCTGGCGCTGTTCAAGGGCCAGCCGATCCAGATGGCGATGACCCCGCTGCAGACCGGCATGATGTTCATCACCCTGGTGGTGGCCGGCTTCAACCTGCACGACGGCAAGACCAACGCCATCGAGGGCATGACCCACTTCGTGCTGTTCGCCACCTTCCTGATGTTGTCGCTGATGGGACTCTGACCATGCTCAAGATCTACCTCGCCGGCCCCGACGTGTTCCGCCCCGATGCCTTCGAGCAGGGCGAACGGCTCAAGGCCCTGTGCGCCGAGTTCGGCCTGCAGGGGCTGTATCCGCTGGATCACTCGGTGCCCGAGGGGATTGACCGGCCGCAGGACCAGGCGCTGTGGATCTACCAGGCCAACCTCGCCCTGATCGCCGAGGCCGACGCGGTGGTCGCCAACCTCAACCCCTTCCGCGGCGCCGAACCGGACAGCGGCACGGCCTTCGAGCTGGGCTATGCCGCCGCGCTCGGCAAGCCGCTGTACGGCTACATCCAGGAAGGCGGCAGTTGCGCCGAGCGCCTGCCGTGCGAGTGGAAGGGCAACCAGCCGGGCCGCGACCGCGACGGCAACCAGGTGGAAGCCTTCGGCCTGCCGCTGAACCTGATGCTCGGCGTGCCGGCGCAGGTCGCCGTTGGCGGGACGCGGGAGGCGCTGGAGTTGTTGCGTGCGGAGCTGCTGCCCTTGTAGGAGCGAGCTTGCTCGCGAACCGCCCGACTTCAATCGGGCCGGCTAATCCTGTTCGCGAGCAAGCTCGCTCCTACGAAGAGCCATGCGGTGCGAATCGCGGCAACAAAAAACGCGCCCCTGGGCGCGTTTTTTGTTGAGTGCGGAAACACCTCAGCGGGCTTTCTTCAACTCGAAGTTGAACACCTTGGTCGCCTGGCGCGCGACGATCCGGCCGCCGACCGTACGGGGCTCGAAGCGCCATCTTTCCATGGCATCGCGCACGCTGCGCTCGAACACGCGCGGCGGGGTCGATTCGAGGAACTGGATGTCGGTGATCCGGCCATCGCTGGTGATGGTGAACAGCACCTTCACGTGGCCCTGGATCTGCTTCGCCTGGGCCAGGCGCGGGTAGGTCGGCGGGTCCATGCGCAGCGGCTTGATGTCGCTGTCGTTGAGGCTGCCGGTCGGCAGGCCGGCAGGGCCCTGGGAGCCGGTCGGCGCCGACTGCGCACCGGGGGTGGACTGGCCAACGGTGGGCGCGGCGGGCGGCGGCGGGGCGGCCGGGGTCGGCGGCGCGGTGGTTTCCGGCGCAGCTTCCGCCTCAGGCTCGGGCTTGGGTTTCGGCTTGGGCTTGGGCGCGACCTTGGGAATGGCCTTTTCCACCGGCTTGGGTTTCGGCTTGGGCGGCTCGACCGGCTTGGGCGGCTCCGGTTCAGGCGGGGTCGGCACTGGCGCGGCGGCCGGCGGTTGCTGCACCGGCTCGGGCTTGGGCGGCAGGGTGACGATGCTGACCTGCATCGCCTTGGGCATCTCGCCCTGTCCCAGGTTCAGCTCAGCCGGCGTCGGCACGACCCAGAACAGCGCGGCGACAATCGCGACGTGCATGCCGATCGCCAGGCCCGAGGACTTCCACCAGCCGCCACGACGCGGTGGTTCTTCGCCCTCCTCCACGCCTTCCACGGGGATGGCGTAGGGGATCAGCACCTCTTCGGGAACCACTTCCGCATCCCGACGCTCACCCTCGCAACTGACCAGACGCAGGTTGGCCTCGCTGACGCGCTGGGCGTTCACGCTAGGCAGCACGGCGCCGTCTTCCGCCTTCGTGGCGGGAAACAGCGGGGCCTCGGCGGACACGGCAAGATCGCTATCAGCCGCTTCGCGCAGTTGGGGTAAGGACATGAGAATTCCTGCGGAAAGAGTTCAGGAAGCACTATCTTCTGATAATTATTATCATTCACTCAGCCCGCAAGGGCAACCTCGTCCGTCAGAGCGGAGCGATGGCAAAGCGCAGAAGCGCATCCTGAAGCAACTGCGCGTCGATTTCCGTGGCCAGGATCAATTCGATCCGACTGTCGCGACGCCAGGCGCTGTCCGTCCAGGCCGCTGGCCGGTCGGTGCGGTTGCACGCCGTCCACCCCGCCTCGCCATGCAGGACCGCCTTGGCCCGCAGCAGGCCGGGCAGCGTGGCCAGCCACGCATCCAGTTCGCCGATACGGAAACGCCAGTCCGGGTGGAAGCGCCAGCCAATCGCCTGCCGCCCCTCCTCGATGCGCTCCTGCCGCAAGGGTTGGTCGCGGCGCAGCAGCACGACGCCTTCCACGCCTCTGGGCAGCACCGGTAATTCGGCCGCGGGCTCGGTCAGGGGCACGCTGGGCAACTCGGGGAGCGCCAGCCGGCCCTGGGTGGTCCAGCGTGTCGGCAGCGCCGGCAAGCCGGCCAGCAGCGCGGCGCGGGCCGCATCATCGAGGGCCTCGCTCTTGTTCAGCAGCAACAGCCCGGCCTGCCCCAGCGCATTCTGCTGCGACTCGGGCAACGCTTGCCCGGCCGCCAGCGCCGCGGCATCCAGCACCATCACCAGCGGCTGCACCGCCAGCACGCCCTGCCAGGGCGCGGCGCCCAGTTGCGCCAGCAGCTGGGACGGATGGCCGAGGCCGGAGGGTTCGATGAACAGCCGCTGCGGCCGGGCCTTGCGCAGCAACCGGCCGAGACCGACCTGGAAAGGCGCGCCATTCACGCAGCACAGGCAGCCGCCAGCGACTTCGCCGAGGGCGACACCGTCCTCGTCGCGGCTGAGCAGTGCGGCATCCAGGCCGACCTGGCCGAATTCGTTGACCAGCACCGCCCAGCGCTCGTCCGCCGGGCGCTGGGCCAGCAGGTCGCGCAGCAGGCTGGTCTTGCCCGCCCCGAGAGGGCCGGCGATGAGATGAGTCGGGATCTGCTTCAACATTCCGCCATGGTGCCGCCTGACGCTCGCCGGGAAAAGCGCTAGAGTCGCGGCTTCTTATCGCACCCCGGATCGACCATGCGCCAGCTCCTGCCCGTAGCCCTCGCCTGCCTGCCGCTGCTCGCCCACGGCGAAGCCTGCGTGGTGCACAGCCAGGGCGCCAACCTCGACGTGAAGGTCTGCCAGCAGAATCGCAGCATTCCCGCCAAGTTGTTCCGCGAAGGATTCTGCCAGCCGCAACTGAAGGACCAGAAAGTCCAGGTCACCTATGCCGACAGTTGCCCGAGCGGTGCTTTCGGCGTCTGCGAGAACGCCCAGGTGCAGGGCATGCCCTACCGCCAGGATATCCATTACTACGGGGTTGCCAGCGACGCGCGCATCCTCCAGCCGTTCTGCGAGGGCCAGAGCAACGGCCAGTGGCGCAAGCCCTGAGGCACGGTCATCGGCCTGTCATACGCCTCAGGCTTACTGTCGCTGGGTACCTCACACCCTCTCGGCACCCCACGCCGAACATGATCTTGGTGAATTGGGTCGTCATCCCCTGACGACCCATTTTTTTTGCCTGTCCGGCGCCGGTCCGGTGGTGCGGAATTCAGCCCAGCCAGTCCAGCGTCAGCAGCAGGCGCCGCTCACCAGGCGCCGGTTGCGGCGAGCGGTGGACGATGCCGCGGCCAAGATTGCCGGCCCACTTCTCGCCCTTGAACAACCCCACATCGCCGGCCGCCATCTGACGTATCAGCGCAGAGCCGGCGGGCTCCGCCGTCGGCTCGCCCAAGCAGGTGCGGGCCATCGTCCCCTCCTCCAGCCACTGGCTGGCAGGACCAGCGTAGGTGGTGACCAGCCGCAGCGGCACATGGTCGACGTGAAAGCGTGGGCACATGGCGCAGTCCAGACTGCGCACGCGCAGGCCGATGCGGCGAGCGCCCGTGAGGCAGGCAAAGGCTTCCAGCAGCCACTCCAGGTCGGCGCGGAACAGCGCGCAGCCGTCGAAAGGTGCATGCTCGAGCAGTTCACCCAGCACGACGCGCTCATCCTGCACATCCAGACTCTGCTTCAGGTCCAGCGGCCGGCTACCCAGTCGATCGGCGAAGGCGCTGAGTTCCGGGTAAAGCGTGCGTTGCCAGACGGCCAGGTTGACATCATCCTTCAGGACCTCGGCCAGCACCTGCGGATCGCTCCCTAGCACCTGGCGCGGCCAGGCCGGCGTGTCGAGAGCGAGCATCAGGCCTGCGCCTCCCAGGGGTCGAAGGGGTCGGGCAGATGCTTCCAGGCGTTGGCGCCGGCGGCCATCTCGGCATCGTCCAGCAGGCAGCGGTCCAGCTCCGCGAACAGGCGGCCGAAGTCCAGGTCCTGGCCGATGAACACCAGCTCCTGCCGGCAGTCGCCGCTGTCGCCATCCCAATGCTTGAGCACGACCTGCAGCTCGGCGGTGTCCTGCGGCCAGGATTCGCGCGGCACGAAGCGCCACCAGCGCCCGGCCAGGCCATGGCGCATCAGGCCGCCGGCCTGGGACCAGCTGCCCGCCTCGCGGTAGCGGCTGGCCAGCCAGAAGAAGCCCTTCGAGCGCAGCAGCCGGCCGTTGCTCCAGGGCCGGGCGAGGAAGTCGTGGAAACGCTGCGGGTGGAAGGGGCGCCGCGCGCGGTAGACGGTGGAGGAAATGCCATAGGCCTCGGTCTCCGGCTGGTGCTCGCCGCGCAGTTCCTTGAGCCAGCCAGGGGCGCGGGCGGCACGCTGGAAGTCGAAGCGTCCGGTATCGAGGATGCGCGCCAGCGGCACCTGGCCCATCACCATGGGCTGGATATAGGCGTCCGGATTGAGCTTGCGCAGGATCGCCAGCAACTCGTCGCGCTCGGCGTTGCCGATCAGATCGATCTTGCTCACCAGGATCACGTCGGCGAATTCCACCTGCTCCACCAGCAGGTCGCTGAGCGAGCGCTCGTCGTCCTCGCCAAGGGTTTCGCCACGCTCGGCAAGGCTGTCGGCGCCCTCGTAGTCGGCGAGGAAGTTCAGCCCGTCGACCACCGTGACCAGGGTGTCCAGGCGCGCCAGGTCGGACAGACTGCGGCCCTGCTCGTCGCGGAAGGTGAAGGTCTCGGCCACCGGCAGCGGCTCGGAGATGCCGGTGGACTCGATCAGCAGGTAGTCGAAGCGGCCCTCGCGGGCGAGGCGGCTGACTTCTTCCAGCAGGTCCTCGCGCAGGGTGCAGCAGATGCAGCCGTTGCTCATCTCCACCAGGCGCTCCTGCCCCCGGTTGAGGCTGACGTCGCGCTGCACCTCGCGGCCGTCGATGTTGATTTCGCTCATGTCGTTGACGATGACCGCGACCTTGAGGTTTTCGCGGTTCTTCAGCACATGGTTGAGCAGGGTGCTCTTGCCGGCGCCGAGGAAGCCGGACAGGACGGTAACGGGGAGTGGCTTGTTCACGGGGTGCTCCAGAGAGTCAGGCTTCGCGGACGTGCAGTTCGCGCCGTTCCTGGCGCTCCTTGGCCTCAACACAGAGCGAGGCGGTAGGGCGCAGCAGCAGACGGCGCAGGCCGATCGGCTCGCCGGTCTCCTCGCACCAGCCGTACTCGCCCCGGGCCAGGCGCTCCAGCGCCTGGTCGATCTTGTCCAGCAGCTTCTTTTCGCGCTCCAGCACGCGCAGCTGCCATTGGCGCGCCTCCTCGCGGCTGGCGAGGTCGGCGTCGTCGCTGGGCCGCTCGCCGTCCTGCAGGGCATGGAATTCCTCGTCGATGCGCGCCTGCAACTCGCCGCGCTGGTTCAGCAGCAGGTCACGGAAATAGCCCTGTTGCGCCTCGCTCATGTAGGCCTCGCCGGGCTGGGCGAGCAGTTCCTGTTCGGTCATGGCCGTCTCCGGATCGGAGGTGATCTTTTATGTTATATTATAACAATGCAAGATCGACAAGCGACCACCGACGTGCGATACCACTGCTCTCACCGATGCTCCGGATTCCCGATGCTGCGCCGCGCCCTGCTGCTCTGCCTGTTCGCCCCGCTCGCCCACGCCAGCGGCCAGCCGCCGCTGCCCTTCCCCGGCGAAGCACCGGCACGCTGCGCCTGGTCGGCGCAGGTTCTGGCCTGCATGACCGACGCAGGCGATCTCTACAGCGTCGCCACCCGGGGCCATGACACCTATCTGCGCGGCTTCGAGGCCGCCAGTGGGCGGCACTGGGCGCAGACCGGCACGCGCTACGGCGACCTGACTTTCTTCAGCGGCATCGCCAGCGACGGGCAGGTATGGGTCGGCACCAGCCGGGGCATCGGCTGGACCACGATCAGCCGCTTCAGCAACTCCTCCGGCGACAGCTCCCGCCTGACCTGCGGGCGGGTCAGCGGCTGCAAGCAGCAGGCGCGCTGAAGGAATTCATTGCGCAATCGCTGCCAGGCAAATACGTTATATTATAACAATTGCCATCCGTGACCCGCCCATGACCGCCTTCCTCCCCGACATCGCCTGCCAGTCCACCCACCTGCCCATTGCGCTCGACTGGGTCGGCATGCGGGGCATTGCCGTGCCGCTGCGGATCGCCGGCGAGCGCATTGCCGCCGTTGCCGATGCGGGCGTCAGTCTCGATGATGCCGAGACGAGGGGCATCCACATGTCGCGCCTGTATCTGGCGCTGGAAGCGCTGGCCGAGAACGAACTCTCGTCCGCCCTGCTGCGTGAAACGCTGGGGCGCTTCCTCGAAAGCCATGCGCAGCTTTCCCGGCAGGCCAGCCTGGTGCTGCGCTTCGAACTGATGCTGCGCCGCCCGGCGCTGGTCAGTCCGCTGAGCGGCTGGAAGCGCTATCCCTGCGAAATCCACGCGCGGCGGGAAGGCGACGCCCTGCAACTGGAGCTGTGCCTGTCGCTGCCCTATTCCTCCACCTGCCCCTGCTCCGCCGCCCTCGCGCGCCAGTTGATCCAGGAGCGCTTCGACAGCGACTTCGCCGGCCGGACCTTGCACGCCGGTGAAGTCCGCGCCTGGCTCGGCAGCACGCAGGGCATCGTCGCCACGCCGCACAGCCAGCGCAGCGAGGCTCAGCTGCGCCTAAGGCTCGATCCGACAGTTGCGGAGTTGCCCTTCAACGCGCTGATCGACCAGGCCGAAGCCGCCCTCGGCACCGCCGTGCAGACTGCGGTGAAGCGTGCCGACGAGCAGGCCTTCGCCCTGGCCAACGGGCAGAACCTGATGTTCTGCGAGGATGCCGCACGCCGGCTGCACCGGGCGCTGGTGCAGCTGGAACAGGTGAGCGGATTCGAGGTGCAGGTGGTGCATGCGGAAAGCCTGCATGCCCACGACGCGGTGGCGGTCAGCCGCTGGACGCGGGCCTAGAGCACCATGTCCAGGCGCAGACGATCCCGGCAACGGATGCCGTTCTCGATGATGGGCTCGGGGTAGTTCAGCGAGAAGTAATCATGCTCCACACTGGCGATGCGGAAGCCCATGCGCTGGTACAGGCCGAGTTGCGCCAGGCTGGAATTGCCGGTGCAGATATCCAGGCGCAGCGCACCCGCGCTGCGCGCTGCATCGATCGCGGCCTCCAGCAGGCGCCGGCCCAGGCCACGCCCCTGCCATTCCTCGGCCACGGCAAGGTTGGTGATCTCGATGACTCCCCAGCTGCGTGCTGTCAGGGTCAGCACCCCGCGCACCGCGCCTTCCTCGGCCAGGGCCAGGACACGCGATTGCGGCAGATAGCGCTCGACCTGTTCGCGACAAGGGTCGGCCAACAGCAGCAGGGGCCAGGGCGCGTTGTCGGCGGGCAGCTCGACGAGGGACAGCTCGGAGTAGAAAGACACCATGACCTGAAGGGATAAGCCAAACGGAGGCGACGGTTTATCCTCTCGCGCCCCACAATGCAAGCATTTCGACATCACCATTGGTCGAATACCGAACGCGCCGCGCGGGGCAGACCCGGACGATCTGCCCCATCCCGAGTCTCATTGGTAGATATCGCGCCGGCTCCACGGCACCTCATCCGAGCCATCGGCATGCGGCCTGCTGGCGAGGATCTGGTGCAGGTTGATCCAGCCCTTCTTGAAGCCGTACGCGCAGCCGGCCAGGTAAAGGCGCCAGATGCGCAGGGCCTGTTCGGGCACCATCTTCGCCGCTTCGGCCAGCTTCGCTTCCAGGCTCGCGCTCCAGAAGTCCAGGGTGCGCGCGTAATGCAGGCGCAATCCTTCGACATCGACCACCTCCAGCCCGGACTCACCCATGCGAGCAACAGCCAGCGACAGGTGCGGCAGCTCGCCGTGGGGGAAGACGTAGCGGTCGATGAAATCACCGGCGCCGCGCCCCACCGGACGCCCATCGGTATTGCTGGAGGTGATGCCGTGGTTCATCACCAGCCCGCCCGGCCGTACCGCGTCGAACAGGTGCTGGAAATAGAGGCCCAGGTTGGCGTGACCGACGTGCTCGAACATCCCGACGCTGACCACCTTGTCGAAACGGCCGTCGCGAGGCAGGTCGCGATAGTCCCGCAGCTCCAGGGTCACCTTGCCTTCCAGGCCATCGGCCTTGACCCGCTCGCGGCCGAGCTTGAGCTGCTCCTCGCTGAGGGTGATGCCGTGCACCAGGGCGCCGAATTCCTTCGCCGCCAGACGCGCCAGCCCGCCCCAGCCGCAGCCGACGTCGAGCAACTTCTCGCCCGGCTTCAGGCGCAACTTGCGGCACAGGTGGCGCAGCTTGGCCAACTGGGCCGTGGCCAGGTCCTCATGGCCGGTCTCGTAGTAGGCGCAGGAGTACACCATCTCCGGGTCCAGCCAGAGCCGGTAGAAGTCATTGGAGAGGTCGTAGTGGTAGTGGATCGCCTCGGCGTCGGTGGCCTTGTCGTGGCTTTTGCGCACGTAGTCAACCGCGCCATCGTCGCTGCCAAGGGCCGCACTCAGGGCATCGCCCATGGCGATCACCTCGCCGATCGGGCCTTCGATATCCATGCGCCTTTCGACGTAGGCGCGGCCCAGCATATCGAGGCTGGGCTGGGTGATCTCGGTCAGCAGCGTCGGGTCACGCACGACGAGAGTTACCTGCGGGTCCGGCCCCAGGTCGAAGGCCTGGGCCTCGCCGATGCGGATACGCAACGGCAACTGCAGGGACAGCAACTCAGAGGGCAGATTGGCTTTCATGCATACCTCCTGGTCACAGGGCTGAAAAACTATAGACCAGTTCCTCCATAGTCTGTCCCTATGGCCTGGCCTGCGGAACGCTATCGGGCACCGCCGTGGCGATGCGTCGACCGGGGCCCTTGCAGTGGAGTGCAACCCGGCCCCGGGCGTTCCAAAAAACAACGCGCGGAACGATAGTTCGCTACGCAAGCGTAGCAGCGCATCCGCGAGACTTCGTCTCCAGCCTTGAGATAGAGCCTTTCCCAGCCGGCAACAATGGCGTCGGCGTGTCAGTCCATGACTCCATTGGACTACACTGTCGCTCCCTCCGCATGCATTCCGACCGGAGGACCTCTGCAGTGAAGGGGGCTACCTTGAATACCTTCTCCGCGCCGCGTCCGGCGGTCCGCACCGTACTGGTGGGGCTGATGCTGGCGATCTTCCTCGGTGCGCTGGACCAGACCATCGTCGCCGTGTCGCTACCGGCGATCTCCGCCGGCTTCGGCGATTTCGACCTGCTCGCCTGGGTCATCTCCGGCTATATGGTGGCGATGACCATCTCCATGCCGATCTACGGCAAGCTCGGCGACCTCTACGGGCGCCGCGTGCTGATGCTGTTCGCCATCGGCCTGTTCACCGCCGCCTCGGCACTCTGCGGCGCCGCGCAGAGCATGGAGCAATTGGTGCTGGCCCGCGTGCTGCAGGGCATCGGCGCGGGCGGCATGATGTCGGTGAGCCAGGCGATCATCGGCGACATCGTCCCGCCGCGCGAACGGGGTCGCTACCAGGGCTATTTCAGCAGCATGTATGCCGTGGCCAGCATCGCCGGTCCCGTGCTCGGCGGCCTGCTGACGGAGTACCTGTCCTGGCGCTGGGTGTTCCTGATCAACCTGCCGGTGGGCCTGGTCGCCCTCGCGGTCTCGCGCCGCACCCTGCGCGGCCTGCCGGTGCCGGGACGGCAGCCGGTGATCGATTACCTGGGCACCGCGCTGATGATCGCAGGGCTCGGCAGCCTGCTGCTGGCGATCACCGAAGTCGGCCAGGGCGCGCGCTGGAACGATCCGCAGATGCTCGGGTTGTTCGCCGCCGCGCTGGTGCTGATCGCATTGTTCGTGCTGCAGGAACGCCGCGCGCCGGAACCGCTGGTGCCGATGCACCTGTTCCGCATCCGCGCGGCGACGCTGAGCTGGCTGATCAGCTTCTTCGCCAGTTTCCAGGTCATCTCGCTGTCGGTGCTGGTACCGCTGCGCTTCCAGTCGGTCACCGGCGCCGGTGCCGACAGCGCCGCCTTGCACCTGCTGCCGCTGGCCATGGGGGTGCCGATCGGCGCGTACTACTGCGGCCGGCTGACCGCGATCCTCGGGCGCTACAAGCCGCAGATCGTCGCCGGTGCGCTGCTGACGCCCTGCGCCATCGCCGGTCTGGCGCTGGCTTCGCCGGACGCCTACCTGCTCTCGGGTCTGTGCATGCTGCTGACCGGCATCGCCGCCGGCACCCAGTTCCCCACCAGCCTGGTGGCGGCGCAGAGCGCGGTGGACACCCGCTACCTGGGCGTGGCCACCAGCAACATCACGCTGTTCCGCTCCCTGGGCGGCGCGGTGGGCATCGCGCTGATGTCGGCCCTGCTGCTGGCCATGCTGCAACCGCTGGCGGGCGACGCCGGCCAGGGCCTTTCGGCCAGTGCGATGCTGGAAAGCCTGGGCGGCGCGGGCCACGAGACGCAGCGGCTGACGCTGGACCGGGTGTTCAGCCATCTGTTTCTGATCAACGCCGGCTTCGGTGCCCTGGCGCTGCTGATCGCCCTGGCACTGCCCGACCACGCGCTGCGTGGCCGGGGCAGCGACTGAGGATCAGTCCTCGTCGTTGAGGTAGCTGACCTTGCGCAGGTCCGGCAGCAGCAGGCAGACCACCAGCGCCACGCCGCACATGACCGAGACGTAGACGTAGAAGTACTCCTCGACGCCGAGGCTCTTCAGGCCCAGGGCCACGTACTCCGCCGAGCCGCCGAAGATGGCGTTGCCCACCGCGTAGGACAGGCCCACGCCCAGGGCACGGATCTGTGGCGGGAACATCTCCGCCTTGATCAGGCCGCTGATCGAGGTGTACAGGCTGACGATGGCCATCGCCGCGATGATCAGCACGAAAGCCAGGTAGGGGCTGCTCACGGCCTTCAGCGCGGAGAGGATCGGCCAGGTGAAGATCATCCCCAGCGCGCCGAACCAGAGCATCGAGGTCTTGCGCCCGATGCGGTCGGACAGCGCACCGAACAGCGGCTGCATGCACATGTAGCAGAACAGCGCGAAGGTCATCACGCCGCTGGCCACCTTGGCGTCCATCCCGGCGGTGTTCACCAGGTATTTCTGCATGTAGGTGGTGAAGGTGTAGAAGATCAGCGAGCCGCCGGCGGTGAAGCCGAGCACGGTGAAGAAGGCGCGCTTGTGGTGGGCGAACAGCTCGGTGAGGGTGCCCGACTCCTTGCGGTTGAGGTTGTCGGCCTTGGCCGTCTCGCTCAGCGAACGACGCAGGTAGAAGGCGATCACCGCGGTGATCGCGCCGACCACGAAGGGAATCCGCCAGCCCCATTCCTTCAGCTCGTCGGTGGTCAGCAGCTGCTGCAGGACCACCACCACCAGCACTGCCAGCAACTGGCCGCCGATCAGGGTGACGTACTGGAAGGAGGCGAAGAAGCCGCGCTGGCCCTTGAGCGCCACTTCGCTCATGTAGGTCGCGCTGGTGCCGTACTCACCGCCCACCGAAAGTCCCTGGAACAGCCGCGCGAGCAGCAGAAGGGCCGGCGCGGCGACACCGATGGTCGCGTAGGTCGGCATCACGGCAATCGCCAGCGAGCCGCCGCACATCATCAGCACCGAGATCATCATCGCGGTCTTGCGGCCCTTCTTGTCGGCAATGCGGCCGAACATCCAGCCACCGATGGGACGCATCAGGAAGCCGGCGGCGAACACCCCGGCGGTGTTGAGCAACTGCACCGTCGGGTTGTCCGAGGGGAAGAAGGCGTGGGCGAAATAGAGGGCGGTGAAGGCATAGACGTAGAAGTCGAACCACTCCACCAGGTTGCCCGAGGAGGCGCCGACGATGGCGAGGATGCGCGTACGGCGCTCATGGGCAGAGTATTGCGGTACGGAGGACGGTGCGTTCATGGGGCTTCTCTGGTTGGGTTGAACGGCTTCCCGGAAGTCTGGGCGGAAGTCCCTGGCCGCCCCGTATCAGACGCTTCGCCAACCTTGCCCGGCGCTGCGTCGCTGACACACTCGGTAACAGTATAGACACCTCCGATAGCCGGCTAACGAAGTCAGCGGCTTCCCCGGCTTGGTTTCGGTTCGAATATCGGCCATGCCCAACGCACGTTTGTCGTTTTCGATTGACCGGCCAGTGGCCAGCTTCTATCGTTGGCCCGCCTCGCATCCTTCGGGAGACTTGTCAGGTACCCCTCGAAGGGTCGGGGTCCGACCTTGTCCACAAGACAAGGTCGATTTCCATTCCCCTCGTGTTGCGGCTCCTGCCGCCTGGCCTCGGTGCCCCGTCCACACCCCCGGACGTGCAGGCACCGGGGGAATGTTGACCGCCCCTGCCCCGCCCGGTCATCCCGCCCGACCACTCGTCGCCGCCATTAAAGAGACATGCGTCCCGTGTATACTGCGGGGCAGCGCTACAGGCCGCGAAATGCGCGGCGCTCGACGATTCGACCGGGGGGCTCTGCTTGAACGCAGCCAATCCATTGTGGTTTGCCATCGGACTGGCCGCACAGGCGGCTTTCTCTGCTCGCTTCCTGGTTCAATGGGTGCTTTCCGAGCGCGCTCGCAAGAGCCTGATGCCGGTGCACTTCTGGTATTTCAGCTGCGCCGGCGCCGTGCTGCTGCTGGCCTACGCCACCCACCAGCGCGACCTGGTGATCTGCCTGGGGCAGCTCGCCGGCCTCGCCATCTACCTGCGCAATCTCGAACTGGATCGTCGCCACAGCGGCGGCCGGCCGCTGTTCTTCGCCTGGCCCTGGCTGACCTGGGCGGCGGTGGCGATCGCCTTGGGCTGGATGTCGAAACCTGAACCGATCCTCAAGGTCATCACTGGCGCCGACCCGCTGTGGACCGTGATCGGCATGGTCGGCCAGGTGCTCTTCACCGGGCGCTTCGTGCTGCAGCTGTGGTACTCCGAGCGCGCCGGACGCCCGGTCAACCCCATCTACTTCTGGTACCTGTCGATGGCCGGCAGCGTGCTGCTGTTCAGCTACGCCGTGGCGCAGCGCGACCCGATCATCATCCTCGGCCAGTCCTTCGGCATCGTGGTCTACCTGCGCAACCTGGCGCTGATCCGGCGCCAGGCCCAGGCCGAAGGCGCCAGCGCGCAGCAGAGCCAGTGAGCCTTCGGCGGCTCCTGATGAACGCCTTCAGCGATGCATGACAAAGGCTCGCGCGACTCTGGAGAAGAGCCGTCCGCGGGCCTCGGCGACAGCCTTCAGCACACCTTGAAACGAACCCCTCAGCGCTGCTTCTCGAAGCGGTAGAAGAGGTTCGGCTCGCTGCCCACGTAGAGGTTGCCGTCGGCATCCATGGTCAGCCCCTCGGCCTGGGGCGCCGCGTGTTTCAGGTCGCCAAAGCCGCCGAGCGAGCGGAAGCTGACCAGCTTGCCCTGCCCGTCCAGCTCGATGATCAGCTTCGACTCCTCGCTGAGCACCAGCAGGTGGCCGCTCTTGCGGTCGTAGTGGAGGTCGGAGATGTCGGTGCCGAACACGCTGCGCTTCACCCAGTCGGTGTGGTCGATCACCTTGAGCTGCAGCTTGCCGGCCAGGCTCGCGCGAATGCCGGTGACTTCGTAGATCTGCCGCGGGCCGCGCTCCTTGCCGATGAACAGGCGATCGTGGTCGGGGTCGTAGGTGAGCCCTTCGAAGCCCTTGTTGTGGATGCTCGGTTTGATCTCCAGGGCGAACGACTGCGCCTCGCGGGCGTCGATCGTCCGGCCGGGCTGATCCGGCAGCGCGAAGAAATCGATCTGCTGCAGGTTCTCGTCGGATACCGCCACCAGGCCGCCGCCTAGGTAGGCCACACCTTCGACGTCCTCGAAACCGGTCATGGGGTACTGCGCCAGCAGCTCGCCAGTCTTGCTCAACACCGTCAGCTTCATGGCACCGGCATTGGTCACGGCGAGCAGGCGGTCGTGGTCGAAGTCGTAGCTCAGGGCGGACAGGTCGGATTCGATGCCCTTCACCGGCTTTGCGTCGATCACCACCTTGTAGTCCGGCAGCCAGACGCTGCGCCCGGCCCACTCGGACGCGTGCAGCTGGCTGCTGAAGTAGAAGTAGGCCTGTTGCGGCAAGAGCTTCATGAGCAGCAAGGTCACGCCCGGTACGACCAGCACCAGGGCCAGGAGCAGCCACAGCAAGGTGCGCCGGTCGAAGCGGCGACGCAGGGGATGCAGTTGCATGACGTCCACGCTGTCGGCAGCTCTGTTCACGTTCGGACTCCCAGGAAAGTGGAAACTCAGAAAAGCGGCGGCTTCCAGGCGAAGCGGTAGGCCGGGGCGGAAGCGTCGTCGGCGCACTGGCCGTTGTCGGCATCGGCGTCGACCAGGAACCACTGCTCCTCGTAGTCGCCCTTCACTTCGCGGGCACGCTCGCGGTGGAAGCAACGCTCGAGGCCTTCGGCGGAAACCATGGCCACCGCTTGCGGATGACCGCGCAACCAGGTCAGTGCCTTGCCCAGCGGGTCGGGGGTATCCAGGCCGAAGTGCACCAGCGGCTGGCGGGCGTAGAGCCAATGCCCCTCGCGCCAGTTGGTCAGCACCAGCTCGGCGCCGCCGCTCAGGCGAGCCACCTCGGCCATCAGCGGACGACGGTCATCGCCGGGGTCGCGCAGCGGCTCGATGAAGCCGCGGGCGAACCAGGCGGTGAACCAGACCACCGCGATGACCAGGAACACCTTGCGCGCCCTCGGCCGCTCGGCAAACCAGCGGCGCAGCAGCCAGGGCACCAGCGGCGCCATGGCCAGCACCAGGCCGGGCAGCGCGGGGAAGATGTAGAGCTTGCGCTTGCCGGAGCTCAGGCTGAAGAACAGCAGCACCAGCGCCACCCAGCCGAGCAGCACCAGCAGGCGGCCGTCATGGCGGGCCAGCTGGCGGCGCCAGGCGGGCACCATCCACGGCAGGGTCAGCACCAGAGGCAGCCAGTACTGCGGGATGACCTTGGCGAAGAAGTACCAGAACGGCTCCTGATGCTGCCAGGCGCTGGCGTAGCGCTTGGCGGTCTGGTGCAGGAGGATGTCGTCGAGGTAGGCGCGGCCATCGGCGCTGCCGCTCAGGAGCACGTGCAGCACCACCGGCACCAGCCATAGTGCGATAGCCCCCAGGGCCACCAGCAGCCCCAGCCACCAGGCGCGCGCCTGACCGGGCATGCGCACCACGCCGGACCAACCCTTGCGCGCCGCATAGGCGTAGGGAATCAGCATCAGTGCCGGCAGGAAGCCCACGCCCTTGCTGATGACACCCAGGCCCATCACCGCGCACGCCAGGTAGAACCAGCGCCACGCCGGGCCGAGCAACAGGTGCCGGCACAGGCCATAGACGGCCAGGCTTATCCACAGGCAGAGGAAACCGTCGATGCTGCCATCGCGCAGCACCGAATAGGTCTGGTAGGTAGCCAGGAACAACAACCCGGCGACGAGGCCGATGCGGCGGTTCCACAGGCGGCGGCCGAGGTCGTAGAGGCAGGCGGTCGCTACCAGGCCCGAGCCGAAGGCCGGCAGGAACAGCGCCAGGTTCGGCGCCAGCCCCAGGCGCACCAGCAGCGCCACCAGCCACATGAACAGCGGCGGCTTGTCCGGATAGATTTCCGCGGCGCGGTGGGGAATCAGCCAGTCGCCGCTCTGCAGCATCTCCAGGGCCACGCCGAGGAAGCGCTCTTCGTCGACGTTGCTCGGCTGGCGAAGTCCCAGGCCGGCGCCCAGCAGCAGGGCCGCCAGCAAAAGCAGCAACCAGGGCCGTTCGGCGCAACGCCAGAACCAGGAAAACTGCGCACCGGTCCCGACACGCAGGGGCGTCAGGCGGGGAAGGGAATTGCCTGGCTCGCCCTGATTGGCCATGGGTCAGCGCCCCAGTTCGCGGGGAACCGCATCCAGGCGTGTGCGACGGATCAGCCACCAGACGCCGAACAGGTCCAGGATGCCCACCAGCGCCCGGTCCAGGTTGCCGTACTTGGACACCCCGGCATTGCGCGGCCGGTGGTTCACCGGGTGCACGCGCATGCGGCCCTGGTGGCGCTGGATCAGCGCCGGAATGAAGCGATGCATGTGATCGAAATACGGCAGGCGCAGGAAGGCTTCGCGCTCGATCAGCTTGAGCCCGCAACCGGTATCGGGCGTGTGGTCGTTGAGCAGGCGGCCGCGCAGGCGGTTGGCGAAACGCGAGGCCCAGCGCTTGCTGGCGCTGTCCTGGCGTTTCACCCGGTGCCCGGCGATCAGCTTGAGGTCGGCCGGGCAGTCGGCGGCGCGGACCATGGCGAGCATCCCGGGGATGTCCGCCGGATCGTTCTGTCCGTCGCCGTCCAGGGTCGCCAGCCAACGGCCACGGGCGGCCTCGGCGGCGTGATAGATGGAGGTGCTCTGGCCCAGCGAACGCTCGTGGGTCAGCACCCGCAGCTCGGCATAGCCGCCCTGCTGCAGCTTCTGCAGCTCGGCGCGGGTCGCGTCGGTGCTGCCATCGTCGACCACTATGACTTCGAACACCTCGCCGGCCAGGGCCTGGCGGACTTCCTCGAGGAGCCCGGGAAGGTTCTCGGCTTCATTCTTCGCCGGAATCAGCACCGACACATAAGGGCTGTTGGACATGCTCGGATCTTGCTCCATGACCCTCACGCCGCGCCGGCGCAGGGCTCTTCAATCGCGTAGAACTCGCGGTACCAATGAACGAAACGCTCGACGCCGCTCTGCAGCGAAGTCGCCGGACGGAAACCGGTGCGCCGTGCCAGCGCCTCGACGTCGGCCCAGGTCTGCAGCACGTCACCCGGCTGCAGCGGCAGATAGTTGCGAACGGCCCGGCGCCCCAGCGCGTTCTCCACGCACTCGACCATGTCGAGCAGGCGTACCGGCTCGCCGCGGCCGATGTTGTAGAGCGCCACCGGCGCCTCGCCGTGCTCGCCCGACTCGGCCGGGCAGTCCTGGATGCGCACCACGCCTTCCACCACGTCGTCGATGTAGGTGAAGTCGCGGGACATCTCGCCGTTGTTGTAGATATCGATGGGGCGGCCTTCGAGGATCTCCCGGGTGAACTTGAACAGCGCCATGTCCGGACGGCCCCAGGGGCCGTAGACGGTGAAGAAGCGCAGGCCGGTGACCGGCAGGCGGTAGAGGTGTGCGTAGGTGTGCGCCATCAGCTCGTTGGCGCGCTTGGTCGCGGCGTAAAGCGACACCGGCTGGTCCACTGCCATGTCGGTGCTGAACGGCATGTCGCGGCTCATGCCATACACCGAGCTGCTGGAGGCATACACCAGATGGCCGACCTGCCCATGGCGACAACCTTCGAGCAGGTTGACGAAGCCGGTGAGGTTGGCGTCGGCGTAGGCCTGGGGGTTTTCCAGCGAGTAGCGCACCCCGGCCTGGGCGGCCAGGTGAATCACCCGTTCGAAGCGCTCACGCTGGAACAGTTGGGCCAGGGCCGGGCCATCGGCGATGTCCAGCTGCTCGAAGCGGAAGTTGCGCTCCTGGCGCAGCAACGCCAGCCGGGCCTGCTTGAGCTCGACGCTGTAGTAATCGTTGAGGTTGTCGATGCCGACCACGTCGTGGCCGTCGCGGCACAGCCGCTGCGCGGTGTGGAAGCCGATGAAACCGGCGGCGCCGGTGACCAGGAACTTCATGGATACAGTCCCCAGCTGAAGCCGGGGGCAGGAATATCCCTTGTCTGCACGAACGCTGTGATCGTCATGGGTCGCCCGAGCCAGAGTGTTGTTGTGGTGACCGGCAAGGGCCGATCCCTGGTCTTGATGGTCCGGGCCGCAAGGGGCTCGGCTACGCACGGCATCCGTCTAGGACGCCGCGCAAAGGCTGACTCATCGTCTTGGCAGGCGTGAGAAGAATTTGTGAAAGATTAGTAGAGAAAGTGTGACGGCATTACGACGAAAACGCCTACACATCAGAAGCGGGCAAAGGAAGGACCGCGGTGACGGCGCAAGGTGCCGACACCGCGGGGATCGCGACGGCGAACGGTTTACTCCACGGTCACGGACTTGGCGAGGTTACGCGGCTGGTCGACGTCAGTGCCCTTGAGCACCGCGACGTAGTAGGACAGCAGCTGCAGCGGCACAGTGTAGAGGATCGGTGCCAGGCAATCGTGGATCGCCGGCATGCCCACCACGTGGGTGCCTTCGCCATTGGCGATACCGCTGCCGCCTTCGGCGAAGACCACCAGTTCACCGCCACGGGCGCGCACTTCCTGCAGGTTGGATTTGAGCTTCTCCAGCAGTTCGTTGTTCGGCGCCACGGTGACCACCGGCATGTCGGCGTCCACCAGGGCCAGCGGGCCGTGCTTGAGTTCGCCGGCCGGATAGGCCTCGGCGTGGATGTAGGAGATTTCCTTGAGCTTCAGCGCACCTTCCATCGCCACCGGGTATTGCGCGCCACGGCCGAGGAACAGGGTGTGGTGCTTCTCGGCGAACAGCTCGCTGATCTTCTCCACCACCTTATCCATTGCCAGGGCTTCTTCCAGGCGGGTCGGCAGGCGGCGCAGCTCGGCCACCAGTTCGGCCTCGACGCCGTCGTTCAGGCGCTTCTGCACCTGGCCGATGCCCAGGGTCAGCAGCAGCAGGGCGACCAGCTGGGTGGTGAAGGCCTTGGTCGAGGCCACGCCGATTTCCGGGCCGGCATTGGTCAGCAGGGTCATGTCCGACTCGCGCACCAGCGAACTGGTGGCGACGTTGCAGATGGCCAGGCTGGAGAGGAAGCCCAGTTCCTTGGCATAACGCAGGGCGGCCAGGGTGTCGGCGGTTTCGCCGGACTGGGAAATGGTGACGAACAGCGAATCCGGATGGACCGCGACCTTGCGGTAACGGAACTCACTGGCCACTTCGACCTGGCAGGGAATGCCAACCAGGCTTTCCAGCCAGTACCGGGCCACCATGCCGGCGTGGTAGCTGGTGCCGCAGGCAACGATCTGCACGTTGCGCACCTTGGCCAGCAGTTCGCGGGCCTGGGGGCCGAAATTGTCCACCAGCACCTGCTCGGTGCCCAGACGACCTTCCAGGGTGCGCTGCACCACGGAGGGCTGCTCGTGGATCTCCTTGAGCATGAAGTGGCGGTACTCGCCCTTATCGGCGGCCTCGGCGCCTTCGTGGTAACGCACGGCCTCGCGCTGCACCGGATTGCCCTTCACGTCCCACAGCTGGATGCTGTCGCGGCGAATCTCGGCGATGTCGCCTTCTTCCAGATAAATGAAGCGGTCGGTGACCTGGCGCAGGGCCAACTGATCGGATGCCAGGAAGTTTTCACCCAGGCCCAGGCCGATCACCAGCGGGCTGCCGCTGCGGGCGGCGAGGATTCGATCCGGCTGCTTGGCGCTGATCACCGCCAGCCCGTAGGCACCGTGCAGTTCGCTGACCGCGGCCTTGAGCGCGACGGTGAGATCGCCCATCTCGCTCAGGCGCAGGTGCAGCAGGTGGACGATGACTTCGGTGTCGGTCTGCGACGTGAACACGTAGCCACGCGCCTTGAGCATTTCGCGCAGCGCATCGTGGTTCTCGATGATGCCGTTGTGCACCACCGCCAGCTCGCCATGGGAGAAGTGCGGGTGGGCGTTGTCCTCGGTGGGCGCGCCATGGGTGGCCCAGCGGGTATGGGCAATGCCCAGGCGGCCGAGCAGCGGCTGCTCCTCGATGGCCTGCTCCAGGCTGGACACCTTGCCGGCGCGGCGGCGGCGTTCCAACGCGCCGGAACCTTCGACTACCGCCACCCCGGCACTGTCATAGCCACGGTATTCGAGGCGCTTGAGGCCTTCGACGAGGATCGGGGTCACATTACGTTCGGCGATGGCGCCTACGATTCCACACATGGATTGGCTCTCCTTTTCAGTCTTCGCAGCGCGCGCGGATCACTTTCACGCCACGCGCCTGGATCAGTTCGAACGCCTCGTCACTCAGGCGTTCGTCGGTAATCAGGATCTGGACGCTGCTCCAGGGCAGTTCCAGGTTGGGGATACGGCGACCCAGCTTGTCCGCCTCGGCCATCACGATCACTTCGCGGGCGACCTCGGCCATGACCCGGCTGAGCCCCAGCAATTCATTGAAGGTGGTGGTGCCGCGCTCGATGTCCAGGCCGGTGGCGCCGATGAACAGCTGGTCGAAGTCGTAGGAACGCAGCACCTGCTCGGCGACCTGGCCCTGGAAGGACTCGGAGTGCGGGTCCCAGGTTCCGCCCGTCATCAGCAGCACCGGCTCGCGCTCCAGCTCGCGCAGGGCGTTGGCGACGCTCAGGGAGTTGGTCATCACGACAAGGCCCGGCTTGCGCCCCAGCTCGGGAATCAACGCCGCGGTGGTGCTGCCACTGTCGATGATGATCCGCGCATGCTCGCGGATGCAGCTCGCCGCCGCCCGGGCGATGGCCTGCTTGTAGCGCGACAGCGGCTGGCTCGGCTCGCCGATCAGCTCATGCGGCATCGGTACCGCGCCACCATAGCGGCGCAGCAGCAGGCCATTGCCTTCGAGGGCGGCCAAGTCCTTGCGGATGGTGACCTCGGAGGTGGCGAAACGGTGCGCGAGGTCGTCCACGCTGACCTCGCCCTGTTCGGCGAGCAGCGCCAGGATGTCGTGGCGGCGTTGCGGCGTGTTGCGTTTCGACATGAACGATTAAGTTTCGATTCGAAAGATAAGTGTGCGAATCAAAACCCAAGAGCTTTCGTTCGTCAAGATTTGATGGCGTGAATGGAAAGTTTTTCTGTAGGGCATACAACCGTTCGCGGTTGTACGCCCTACGGGAACACCGAGCGGGGCTCAGTCCACTTCCAGCCGATTGCGCCC
Organism: Pseudomonas sp. B1-22; assembly: GCF_050474425.1. Classification (NCBI taxonomy): domain Bacteria; kingdom Pseudomonadati; phylum Pseudomonadota; class Gammaproteobacteria; order Pseudomonadales; family Pseudomonadaceae; genus Pseudomonas; species Pseudomonas sp. B1-22. The sequence goes on from NZ_JBCHVH010000004.1 coordinate 406,256, forward strand.
GCCCCGCTTGGCGCGATACAGCGCCTGGTCGGCGCGCTCGAAGGCCACATCACCACGCTCGCCGGCTCGGAAGGCCGTCAAGCCGGCCGAGCAGGTGATCACCAGGCGCTCGCCCTTGAAGTGGAACGGACAGGCTTCCACCGCGCCGCGCAGCAGGTCGAGCAGCCGTTGGCCGCCTTCCAGGGGCGTTGCGGGCAGCAGCACGACGAACTCCTCGCCACCGAAGCGGGCAATGAAGTCGGTCTTGCGCAGGCGCTTGGAAAGCTCCGTGGCAATGATCTTCAGTACCTTGTCGCCGGCCAGGTGGCCGAAGTCGTCGTTGATGCGCTTGAAGTGGTCCACATCCAGGATCGCCAGCAGCAGATCGCCGCCGGAGCGCTCCCAGCGCGCCACTTCCTGCTCCAGGCGCTCGATCAGCGCGGCGCGGTTGGGCAGGCCGGTGAGCGCGTCGGTCATGGCCTTCTGGCGCTGGTCCTCGATGTTGGCCTTGAAGGTCTGGGCTTCGGCTTCCATGCTCGCCACCCGCGTCATCAGCGACTGGATACGCTCGCCCACTTCGCGCTCACGGGCTTCACGCTCCTCGCGGAACTGGTCCATGGTCCCGACCAGCCCTTGCAGGCGGCTTTCCACATGGCGCTTGAGGCTCTCGAGGTCAGTGGCCTCCAGCACGCTGTCCTTCAGCCCGCTGACGTGCTCGCGCAGCGTGTCGTCCAGGCTGCGGGCGCTGGAGCTGGCGCCGGCGTGGTTGTCATGTACGGCCTGCAATCCGTCGAGGAAGGCGCCCAGGCGCTCGTTGAGCTGGTGCAGGTAGCCTTCGAACTCGCGCTGCCCGCTGTCGTTGAGCGACAGCACCAGCGCCGCCAGGTCATCCAGCACCGGCACCAGTTCGTACCAGTTGAGGCTGCCGTGAATCCGCGTGCGCAGGGCATCGGCCTGGGGCTGGTGGGTCATCGGCAGGTGCATTTCGTCCAGCAGGTGCAGCAGGCTGGCTTCGATATGCGGAGCGACTGCGCTGTAGCCCGGCTCCGGACGCGCCGGCAGGGCGTAGGGGTCGGCTGCCTCGGCGGGTTCACCGAAAAGGCCGGGGGGCAATGGCAGGCTGTCGAGCAGGGCCGGAGCGGACGTTACGCCGGGAGATACGGCCGGCACTTCGGCAATCACCGGGCTGGTCGCCACATTGGCCTGTTCGGCAACGGGCTCGACCGGTGCAGGTGCAGGTGCAGGTGCAGGTGCAGGTGCAGGTGCCAGGGATTCGGCCTGGTGCGCCACCGCTTCGCCCAGCACCGTTGCCTCGGCCAAGGGCGCCTCGGCCACGGCGACAGTCGCCGCCAGCGGCTCTTCCGGCGCATCGGCGGCCGCTTCACGACCACCGAACAGGCGTTGCAGCAGGCCGGGGCGCTGCTCGCCGCCAGCGCCGTCGAAGTGCTCCAGTACCCGACGTTGCAAACCACTCAACTCAGACAGCAGCGCCGGCAGCTCGCGGGAGCTGCTGGCTCGCGCGGCGATGTCCCGGGCGAAGCTCTTCAGCGGCTTGCGCACCTCTCCCGGCAGCTCCAGCGCCAGCAGTTGCTGGGCGAGCTGGGAGAGTGCCGCGATGTTCTGTTCGATACGCTGCTGGCGGCGCTGTTCGGAGTCGAGCACCGCACGTTCCAGTTGCGGAATCAGGCGGGCAAGGCCAGCGTCCATCTCGTCGCGGCGCAGGACCTCGCGCAGCTCCTTCATGCAGGCGTCCACCGCCTTGTCGCTGCCTTCGGCCGCCAGGCTGCTGCGCACCAGGCCGCGGCGCAGCAGGTCGACGCGGGCGTTCCAGCGCCGTTCGAGCTTTTCCTGCTGCTCGAGGTTATCGAGATACTTCTGTTTCCAGCGTGGCTCGGCTTCGCGACTCATTCAGGGGCCTCGCCGCGCAACGCAAGCGACGAGGAGGTGCGCAAGGCATCCGGCAAACGGATTTCCACGGCCACCGGAAGGTGATCGGAAATCGGTTGCGGCAGGACGCTGACGCGCTCCAGCGCCAGCTCGGAACTGAGCAGGATATGGTCCAGGCAGCGCTGCGGGCGCCAGCTGGGGAAGGTGGCTTCCACTTGCGGCGCGATCAGCCCGAGATCGCGCAGGGGCGAGCTTTCCAGCAGATCGGCGGCGTGGGTGTTCATGTCGCCCATCAGCACCTGGTGGCGGTAGCCCTGCAGCAGTTCGCGGATGTAGGCGAGCTGGCGGGTGCGGGTTCGCGCCCCCAGGGCCAGGTGCATCATCACCACCGCAAGGGCGTCCTCGCCTTCGCCGAAGCGCATGAGGATCGCACCGCGTCCGGGCGGGCCGGGCAGCGGATGATCTTCCAGGGCGGTGGGCTGCAGGCGGCTGAGCAGGCCGTTGCTGTGCTGGGCGATACGCCCGAGATTGCGGTTGAGCTGCTGGTACCAGTAGGGGAAGGCACCGAGCTGGGCCAGGTGCTCGACCTGGTTGATGTTGCCGGAGCGGATGCTGCCGCCGTCGGCCTCCTGCAGTGCGACCACGTCGTAGTCGGCGAGCAGCTCGCCAATGCGCTGCAGGTTGCTGGCCCGCCCCGCGGTCGGAAGCAGGTGCTGCCAGCCGCGAGTCAGGTAATGCCGGTATCGCTCGGTGCTGATACCGACCTGGATGTTGAAGCTGAGCAGGCGGAGCCGGCCGTCGTCGGGCAAGCCGGAGGCGCTCCCCTGGACGGGATTCACCTTCGGGACGCAGGCCCCTGCGACACGATCGCGAGTCCGCCGGCGCAGCATCGCCAGCTCCTTACTGAGCGGCCTTGGCGGAGGCGCGTTCCTTGGCGATCAGCTGGTCAGCCAGCTCCAGCGCGGCGTCCGGGCTGCCGGCCGAACCGATGTCGAAGCGGTACTTGCCGTTGACGACCATGGTCGGTACGCCGCTGATCTGGTAGGCCATTGCCAGTTTCTTGGCCTTCTCGATCTGGCCCTTGATGGCGAAGGAGTTGTAGGTGCTGAGGAACTTGTCCTTGTCCAGGCCCTGCTCAGCCACGAAGGCGGCCATTTCTTCCGGGGTGGTCAGGCTCTTGGGATTGTTGTGCAGCTTTTCGAAGATCGCGTGGTGAACCTTCTGCTCCACGCCCATGGATTCCAGGGTCAGGTACAGCTGGCCGTGGATATTCCACAGGCCGCCGAACATGGCGGGGATGCGCACGAAGTGCACGTCGGCCGGCAGCTTCTCGATCCACGGATTGATGGTCGGCTCGAAGGCGTAGCAATGCGGGCAACCGTACCAGAACAGCTCCACCACCTCGATCTTGCCCGGCTGGGACACAGGCACGGCCTGGCTCAGCTCGGTGTAGCTCTTGCCAGCTTCGAACTCGGTGGCATTCGCGTTGAGGGCGAACAGGCCGGCAAAGGCAAGCGCGGCGGTGAAAATCAGGTTACGCATGGTTCACTCCTTGGCTGAGCGGATCCGCCTCGCTCGGGCGCGGCGGGATGAAGCGGTTTTGACCTGAGGCGCCAGGCACGGTTCCAGCATTGTAGTGGCGGCGGATGCGAAAAAGGGCGGCCGAAGCCACCCTTTTTTCATCCCGGCGATTTCCGCCCGGCGCGCCGCTTAGTGCAGGCCTTCGATGTAGCTGGAGATCGCGGCGATGTCCTTGTTGGACAGCTTGGCGGCGATGCTGCGCATGATCATGGCGTCGCCGTCGTTGGTGCGCTCGCCTTCGCGGAAGGCGGTCAGCTGCTTGGCGGTGTAGGCCGAGTGCTGGCCACCCAGGTGCGGGAAGCCGGCGGCGGCGTTGCCCAGGCCGCTGGGGTTGTGGCAACCGGTGCAGGCCGGCATGCCTTCGGACAGCTTGCCGCCACGGAACAGGGCTTCGCCCTGGGCGACCAGTTTCGGATCGGCCATGCCGATGCTGGCGTTCTGGCTGGAGAAGTAGGCAGCGATGTCGGCCATGTCCTGATCGCTGACGTTGGTCAGAATGCCGGTCATTTCCAGCACGGTGCGGCGACCTTCCTTGATGTCGTGCATCTGCTTGAGCAGGTAACGCTCACCCTGGCCGGCCAGTTTCGGGAAGTTCGGCGCCATGCTGTTGCCATCGGCGCCATGGCAGGCGCCGCACACAGCAGCTTTCGCCTGACCGGCCTTGGCATCGCCAGCGGCGTGCGCAACGCCGGTAAGGCCCAGGGTCAACAGCAGACTCACGATCAATTTGTTCATCAGCTAATCCAATAACGGCTAAGGGTGAAAGAGTAGGGCTTCCGGGATTACTTGGACATCCACTGGATGATGGCCTGGTAATCCTCGGCGCTGCAGTCGGTGCACAGGCCGCGAGGAGGCATCGCGTTGAAACCGTTGGTCACATGTTGCACCAGCGTGTCCATGCCCTTTTCCAGGCGCGGCTTCCACGCTGCGGCGTCGCCCTTCTTCGGCGCCATCGGCAACTGGCCACTGTGGCAGGCGCCACAGGCTCGGTTGAACACGGCTTCCGGATCCTGAGCGGCCTGAGCGCTGGTGGCCAGCGCGGCAACGATGGCTGCGAACAGCAGTTTCTTCATGATTATCCTCATCGTCTGGGAACGTCCGCGTTCTGATGCGCGGGCTAATGGGGTCCCCGTGGCGCCCGACCCTGGGGGATAAAGCGCACACAAAATCCGCGGCATTATATACTTCCAATGCCGAAACGGAAACGAGCCCGCTCCCCGCGACACCTGGTCGCACCCCTCTGCGAAGATGCCAATGTCCTCGATGAACCCTGCGAAAAACCCGATTCTCGGCCTGTGCCAACAGGCCACTTTCCTCATCAGCGCCGCCAAGGTGAACCAATGCCCGGAAGACACCGGCCTGGAAGTCGCCTTCGCCGGCCGCTCCAACGCAGGCAAGTCCAGCGCGCTGAACGCCCTGACCCATGCGAACCTGGCGCGCACCTCCAAGACCCCGGGCCGCACCCAGCTGCTGAACTTCTTCCGCCTGGATGACGAACGCCGCCTGGTCGACCTGCCCGGCTACGGCTACGCCAAGGTGCCGATCCCGCTGAAGCTGCACTGGCAGCAGCACCTGGAGGCCTACCTGAGCAGCCGCAACGCCCTCGCCGGCGTGGTACTGCTGATGGATATCCGTCACCCGCTGACCGATTTCGACCGCCTGATGCTCGACTGGGCCCAGGCCAGCCGGCTGCCGATCCACGTGCTGCTGACCAAGGCCGACAAGCTCGCCTTCGGCGCGGCGAAGAACGCGCTGCTCAAGGTACGCAAGGAAATCCAGCAGGGCTGGGGCGACGTCGCCACCCTGCAGCTGTTCTCCGCGCCCAAGCGCCAGGGCGTGGAAGAGGCACAGATGGTCCTGGCCGGCTGGCTGGGGCTGCTGGATGACGAGGAAGAGGAGGCCGGCGAGGAAGCCTGAGGCCAAATCGCAGGCAAAAAAAACCCCGAGCTTCGTATGGGGAGGGGGAAGTTCGGGGTTTAAGTCCGGACCGCTAGGGCGGGGTCCAGTAATCTGCCAACACTAAACACTGCAAAGGAGCATCGAAGGGCTTCACCAGCCATTCACGTGTTCTGACTGGGGCCTTTGCGGGAAAGTTCAGCAGGCCACGAAAATATTTTCCGCAAGCCCCTGAACTACCGCTCATCGGCCGAGTGAGAGGCCCGCCACCCGGGCCTCTCGACCGTTCGTCAGTGTGCCTCGTCCCAGTTCGCACCCACGCCGGCCTCGACCACCAGCGGCACGTCCAGCTCCGCCGCGCCGCTCATCAGCGGGCGGATGGTGTCGCTGACCTGCTGTACCAGATCTTCGCGCACCTCCAGCACCAGTTCGTCGTGCACCTGGAGAATCACGCGGGCGTCGATCCCGCTGTCCTGCAGCCAGTTATCCACAGCCACCATGGCGCGTTTCATGATGTCCGCAGCGGTACCCTGCATCGGCGCGTTGATCGCGGTGCGCTCGGCGGCCTTGCGCATGGCGGCGTTCTTCGAGGCGATTTCCGGCAGGTACAGGCGGCGGCCGAACAGCGTCTCGACGAAGCCCTGCTCGGCGGCCTGGGCGCGGGTGCGCTCCATGTAGGCGAGCACGCCGGGATAGCGGGCGAAATAGCGGTCGATGTAGGCCTGGGCCTCCTTGCGCTCGACGCCGATCTGCTTGGCCAGGCCGAAGGCGCTCATGCCGTAGATCAGGCCGAAGTTGATCGCCTTGGCGCTGCGGCGCTGATCACCCGTCACCTCGTCCAGCGGCACGCCGAAGACCTCGGCGGCGGTGGCGCGGTGCACGTCGCGGTCGTGGCGGAAGGCGTCCAGCAGGCCTTCGTCCTTGGCCAGATGGGCCATGATGCGCAGCTCGATCTGCGAATAGTCAGCCGCCAGCAGCTGGTAGCCCTTGGGCGCGACGAAGGCCTGGCGGATGCGCCGGCCCTCGGCGGTGCGGATCGGGATGTTCTGCAGGTTCGGGTCGCTGGAGGACAGCCGGCCGGTCGCCGCCACCGCCTGGTGGTAGCTGGTGTGGATGCGCCCGGTGCGCGGGTTGATCTGCTCCGGCAGCTTGTCGGTGTAGGTGCTCTTGAGCTTGCTCAGCGAGCGGTACTGCATGATCACCTTGGGCAGCTCGTAGTCCTGCTCGGCGAGGTCGGCGAGGACATTCTCGGCGGTGGACGGCTGGCCGGTGGCGGTCTTGGCCAGCACCGGCAGGCCGAGCTTTTCATAAAGGATGGCGCCCAGCTGCTTGGGCGAGCCGAGGTTGAACTCCTGCCCGGCCAGGTCATAGGCCTTGCGTTCCAGCTCAACCATCTTCTCGCCCAGTTCGACGCTCTGCCTGCCCAGCAGGTTGGCATCGACCAGCGCGCCGTTGCGCTCGATGCGCGCCAGCACCGGCACCAGCGGCATCTCGATCTCGGTGAGGACCTTCTCCAGCGACGGGATGGCCTGCAGCCTGGCCCACAGGGTCTGGTGCAGGCGCAAGGTCACGTCGGCATCCTCGGCCGCGTAGGGGCCGGCCTGCTCGATGGCGATCTGGTCGAAGGTCAACTGCTTGGCGCCCTTGCCGGCGATGTCCTCGAAGCGGATGGTGCTGTGGCCCAGGTACTTGAGCGCCAGGCTGTCCATGTCGTGGCGAGTCGCGGTGGAGTCCAGCACGTAGGATTCGAGCATGGTGTCGAAGGCGATGCCCTGCACGGCGATGGGCGTCGAGGCGTTGGCCAGGACATTCATGTCGTACTTGGCGTGCTGGCCGACCTTGCGCTTCTTCGGGTCCTCCAGCAGCGGCTTGAGGGCGCGGAGCACGGCGTCGCGATCCAGCTGTGCCGGTACGCCCATATAACTGTGGGCCAGCGGCACGTAGGCGGCCTCGCCTTCCTTGACCGCGAAGGACACGCCCACCACCTGCGCCTGCTGCGGGTCGATGCTGGTGGTCTCGGTGTCGAAGGCGATCAGGTCGGCGGCTTCCAGCTTCTTCAGCCAGGCGTCGAACTCGGCCTGCTCCAGCACGGTGTCGTACTGGGCGGTGGCCTGGATCGACACGGCCTCGGCGTCGCCGCCGCCCTCGTCCTTGGCCTCGCGCAGCAGGTCGTCCAGCCAGTTCTTGAATTCCAGCTCGCGGTACAGGCCGATCAGCGCCTCGCGCTGTGGCTCGCCCGGATGCAGCGCATCGACTTCGACGTCCAGTTCGACGTCGGTCTTGATGGTCGCCAGCTCGTAGGAGAGGAAAGCCATCTCGCGATGCTCTTCCAGCTTGGCCGGCAGGCCCTTGGCACCGCGGATCGGCAGCTCGGGCACCTTGTCCAGGCTGGCGTAGAGCACATCCAGGCCACCACCGACGCCGACCAGCAGGCCCAGCGCGGTTTTCTCGCCCACGCCGGGCACGCCCGGAATGTTGTCCACCTTGTCGCCCATCAGTGCCAGGTAATCGATGATCAGCTCAGGACCGACACCGAATTTCTCTTTTACGCCATCGGGGTCGAGCACGCTTCCGGTCATGGTGTTGACCAACGTAATGTGCCCATCGACCAGCTGCGCCATGTCCTTGTCACCGGTCGAGATCACCACCGCCCGCCCCGCCGCGGCGCTGCGCCGGGCCAGGGTGCCGATCACGTCGTCCGCCTCCACGCCCTCCACGCACAAGAGCGGCAGGCCCAGCGCCCGCACACTGGCGTGCAGCGGCTCGACCTGCACGCGCAGCTCGTCCGGCATCGACGGGCGATTGGCCTTGTACTCGGCGAAGAGCGCGTCGCGGAAGGTCGGGCCCTTGGCGTCGAACACCACCGCGAAGGGGCTGTCGGGGTACTGCTTGCGCAGACTCTTGAGCATGTTCAGCACGCCCTTCACCGCGCCGGTCGGCATGCCGGTGGAGGTGGTCAGCGGCGGCAGGGCATGGAAGGCGCGATACAGGTAGGAAGAGCCGTCCACGAGGACGAGGGGTGCTTGGCTCATGAGGGGAATCAACCTTTTCAGAAGGGCTCGGGCTAAACTGTCCGTAGCCAATTCGACAAAGGGACAAGGTTATCATGCGTACGTTGAACCGCCTGTTGCTCGCCGCTGTGCTGGGTCTTGGCGCGACTTCCGTCATGGCGGCGGACGATGCACCCTCGCCGGAACCGGATGTGACCATCCGCCAGGACGGCGACAAGACCATCCAGGAATACCGTGTGAACGGCTTCCTCTACGCCATCAAGGTCACCCCCAAGCACGGCAAGCCGTACTTCCTGGTGCGCCAGGACGGCAGCGACGGCAACTTCATCCGCTCGGACCAACCGGACAAGCTGATCCCGCAGTGGCAGATCTTCAGCTGGTAAACCCATTCACCCACGACGCTCCAGAGGATTGAGCATGTCGGTATTCACACCTCTGGAACGTCCCGTTCTTGAAGAGTTCCTCGCCCCCTACGGCCTCGGCCGCCTGCATGATTTCCGTGGCATTGCCGAGGGTTCGGAAAACAGCAACTTCTTCGTCAGCATGGAGCAGGGCGAGTTCGTCCTGACCCTGGTCGAACGCGGCCCGGTGCAGGAAATGCCGTTCTTCATCGAGCTGCTCGACGTCCTGCACGACGCCGACCTGCCGGTGCCCTATGCCCTGCGCACGAAGGACGGCGAGGCGCTGCGCCAGCTCGAAGGCAAGCCGGCGCTGCTGCAACCGCGTCTGCCGGGCCGGCATGAACGCACACCGAACAACCACCATTGCCAGGAAGTCGGCAACCTGCTGGCCCGCCTGCACCTGGCAACCCGCGGACGCATCATCGAACGTCCCAGCGATCGCGGCCTGAGCTGGATGCTGCATGAAGGCCAGGCCTTCCAGTCGCACCTGTCCGGCACTGCCGCCACGCTGCTGGCCGACGCCCTGGAAGAAATCGCCCGCCTGCTCGCTGAGCAGCCGGCGCTGCCGCGTGCCAACCTGCACGCCGACCTGTTCCGCGACAATGTGCTGTTCGACGGCCCGCACCTGGCCGGGCTGATCGACTTCTACAACGCCTGCTCGGGCTGGATGCTCTACGACCTGGCGATCACCGTGAACGACTGGTGCTCCACTGACGACGGCGCCCTCGACGGCCCGCGCGCCCGTGCGCTGCTGGCGGCCTATGCGGCCAAGCGGCCGTTCACCGCGCTGGAGGCCGAGCTGTGGCCGGAGATGCTGCGGGTGGCCTGCGTGCGTTTCTGGCTGTCGCGGCTGATCGCGGCCGAGGCGTTCGCCGGGCAGGATGTGCTGATCCATGACCCGAGCGAGTTCGAGCGGCGGCTGGCGAAGCGGCAGAAGGTGGAGATTCATTTGCCGTTTGCGCTGTAATGCGGCGGTGTTGAGCCGTAGGAGCGGACTCCGTCCGCGATAGCCGTGACACCAGCCTGCCGGCCGGATCGCGGATAAATCCGCTCCTACGAGAGCCCTGTACACCGGTTGATACACCTCACCGCATCGCCACTCCGTAGCCGAGCCTGGACGAATTGCCCCCGTAGGAGCGGACCTTGTCCGCGAAATCCCTCGCGGCGGTGTCTCATCTGACAGGGAAACACCTCGGCATTGCGCCCATCCCATCAAGGGTGTTCAGCCTTCAACACGGGAATGGCGGCGGACCTTCGCGGACAAGGTCCGCTCCTACGAGTACAACCCTGCGCTTGCCGGAAACTGATGACTCCCTTGTAGGAGCGCGCCATGCGCGCGATCGCGGGCATGGCGCGCTCCTACAGGTTCCGTCCGTGGAGAGAGGTTTCCTGTAGGAGCGAGCTTGCTCGCGAACAGCCCCGCAGCGGAGTTCGTTCGCGAGCAAGCTCGCTCCTACAAAAGAGCAGTCCGGTGCGAAGCGGGTGGTGTGAAGATCCAACCCGGAGCAGGCATCCCTGCCGTGACTCCTCTGCTCAAGGTCAACCCCGGCCCGGCTATCCGTGGCCGGGCGTTCGCCGGCGCGACGTATACGTCGCGTCGCTCCGGCTCACCCACACTTCGAATGTCCGCAGTTGAGACAGGTGGCGCACCCATCCATCTGCACCACCGCCATGGTGTTGCACTTGCCGCAGAGCTGCGCGCCAGCGGGGAAGCCTTCGCCAGGCTCGGCCTTGTTGGTGCCCTGCGCCGCTTCATAGGCCGCGCGTTTCTCGGCCAGGTACAGGCGCTGCTCCTCGTCCAGCTGCGGCCCCTCCATCAGGCCGATGGCGACCAGGTGGCGCTCTACCACGGCGCCGATCTCGGCGACGATGGAAGGCATGTAGACGCCACCGCGCTTGAGGTAGCCGCCGCGCGGGTCGAACACGGCCTTCATCTCCTCCACCAGGAAGGTGCAATCGCCGCCCTTGCGGAACACCGCCGACATGATGCGGGTGAGCGCGACGATCCACTGGAAGTGGTCCATGTTCTTCGAGTTGATGAAGATCTCGAAGGGCCGGCGCTGCTCATAAGGCGTGTCAGGGTTGAGCACCACGTCGTTGATGGTCACGTACAGCGCGTGCTCGAACAGCGGCGACTTGATCTTGTAGGTGGCGCCCACCAGCATTTCCGGCCGCTGCAGGGTCTCGTCCATCTTCACCACGGCGGCCGCCTGGGCGGCCTCGGCGCGGGCCTTTTCCTCGGCCACGTCCACCACCTGGAAACCTTTGATCTTCTGGTTGATCTTGACACTCATCACGTATCTCCAGGGGTATCAGTACTTGCCGTAATAGCCTTCTTTCAGGGCGTCGAAGAGGTTGGCGGCCGTGTGAATCTCGCCGTCGTACTCCACTTCCTCGTTGCCCCTGAACTCCACCACGCTGCCGTCTTCCAGTTCGAAGCGGTACACCGTCTTCTCCAGGTCCGCCTCCTTCACCAGCACGCCCTGGAAGGCCGCCGGGTTGAAGCGGAAGGTGGTGCAGCCCTTCAGGCCCTGGCGCCAGGCGTAGAGGTAGATGTCCTTGAACTGCTCAAACGGGTAGTCGGTGGGGACGTTGGCGGTCTTGGAGATCGACGAGTCGATCCACTTCTGCGCCGCCGCCTGGATGTCCACATGCTGCTGCGGGGTGATGTCGTCGGCGGTGATGAAGTAGTCCGGCAGGCGGTGCTTCTCCTCTTCGGCGTCCGGCACCGCGTGGTTATCCACCTGGGCGCGGTAGGCCAGCAGCTCGTAGCTGTAGACCGAGATCTTCTCCTTGGTCTTGCGCCCGGCGCGGATCAGGTTGCGCGAATAGTGGTGGGCGAAGCTCGGCTCGATGCCGTTGGAGGCGTTGTTGGCCAGGCTCAGGCTGATGGTTCCGGTGGGTGCGATGGAGCTGTGGTGGGTGAAGCGCGCGCCCTGCTCGGCTAATTCGTTCACCAGCTGCGGCGCGTACTCGGCGACCCGCTGCATGTAGCGCGAGTACCTGGCGTGGAGTACACGGCCGGCCACCTTGTCACCGACCTTGTAGCCATCGTCGGCCATCTCGGGGCGTTTACGCAGCATCTCGGCGGTCACGTCGTAGTCCTGCGCCAGGGCCGGCGCCGGGCCTTTCTCGCGGGACAGTTCCAGGGCCACTTCCCAGCCCACCAGGGCCATTTCCCGCGCCACTTCCTCGGTGAACACGCAGGCTTCCGGGCTGCCGTAGCGCAGCTTGAGCAGGGTCAGCGCCGAGCCCAGGCCGAGGAAGCCCATGCCATGACGACGCTTGCCGAGGATTTCCGCGCGCTGCTGCGCCAGCGGCAGGCCGTTGATCTCCACCACGTTGTCGAGCATGCGGGTGAAGACGCGCACCACCTCGCGGAAGCGTTCCCAGTCGAAGCGCGCGTTCTCGCCGAAGGGCTCATTCACGAAGCAGGTGAGATTCACCGAGCCCAGCAGGCAGGAACCATACGGAGGCAGTGGCTGCTCGCCGCAGGGGTTGGTGGCGCGGATGGCCTCGCACCACCAGTTGTTGTTCAGCTCGTTGACCCGGTCGATGAGGATGAAGCCCGGTTCGGCGTAGTCGTAGGTGGAGACCATGATCATGTCCCACAGGTGCCGCGCCCTGACCCGGCCATAGACCCGGCAGGCCACCTGGCCGTCGTCGCGCACCAGGTATTCCTCGTGCACCGGCCAGTCGCGCCAGACCACCTGCTCGGCGTCTTCCAGGTCGACTTCGTCGCGTTCCTTCTGGTGCACCGGGAACACCAGCGGCCACTCCTCATCGGCCTCCACCGCGGCCATGAAGCCGTCGGTGATCAGCAGGCTGAGGTTGAACTGGCGCAGGCGGCCATCCTCGCGCTTGGCGCGGATGAACTCGCGGACGTCCGGGTGGCTGACGTCGAAGGTGCCCATCTGCGCGCCACGCCGCCCCCCGGCGGAGCTGACGGTGAAGCACATCTTGTCGTAGATATCCATGAAGGACAGCGGCCCGCTGGTGTGCGCGCCGGCCCCGGAAACGTAGGCGCCGCGCGGGCGCAGGGTGCTGAATTCGTAGCCGATGCCGCAGCCGGCCTTCAGCGTCAGTCCGGCCTCGTGGACCTTCTGCAGGATGTCGTCCATGGAATCGCGGATGATCCCCGAGACGGTGCAGTTGATGGTCGAGGTGGCCGGCTTGTGCCCCTGGGCACCGGCGTTGGAAATGATCCGCCCGGCCGGGATCGCGCCATTGCGCAGAGCCCAGAGGAAGCGTTCGTACCAGTGCTCGCGCTGCGCCTTGTTGGCCTCGACCCCGGCCAGGGCGCGGGCGACCCGCTGCCAGGTCTCGTCGACGCTGGCGTCGATGGGTTTGCCGTCCTTGTGCTTCAGGCGGTATTTGCTGTCCCAGATATCCTGCGAAGCGGGTTGCAGGGCGAGGACTCCTTGGTCTGCGCCACGGGGGCGCGCATCGGTCTTGGCCATCCGGGAAATAACCTCCTGGCAGTTGGGTGGCAGGCACAATGGAGCGCGAGTAAACCCAATATGTGGGAGCAAAAAACTGACAGACATCAATATGTAGTGCCGCAAGCTCCCAACAAGACAACATAGTCGGTTGGACGGCAGACGCTGCGATGGGGCCGGAGTTCCAGACGATCGGCAGGTTTGGAGACAGGAGGAGAGAGTTTTCGCAGGGGGACGGGTGCGACGATCAGGCGCGGGGAATGCCCCCGCAGGAGCGGACTTTGTCCGCGATGCTATTCCGGACGCGGGTCAGGTCGTAACTCACGAAGAGTCCCTCACCCTAACCCTCTCCCAGAGGGAGAGGGGACTGTCTGCTTCAGGGTGGCACCGCCTCTTCAGCCGGCACGGACGGCTCCCTCTCCCCTTGGGAGAGGGCTGGGGTGAGGGGACGCCCCTGGCCGAGGAAATTCCGGGAAGCCCGAATCAGAGCTTCTCCAGACACCCCGCAAACTCACCCGCCAGGTTGCCCAGCAGGTTCTCGTAACCCTGGGCATCCACCTTCACGCTCACACCCAGGTCATCCAGCTCGGCCAGGCGCACCGGCAGGCCCTGGCTCAGGGTGTCGGCCAGGCGCGGGCGGATCGGCGGTTCGCTGAAGATGCAGGAAGGTCCGGCCTTCTGCAGTTGCGCACGCATGGACGCCACATGCCGCGCGCCCGGCTGCACATCGGCGGACACGGCGAACACCCCGGTGTGGCGCAGGCCATAGGCCTCCTCGAAGTAATCGAACGCCTCGTGGAAGACGAAGAACGGCTTGCCCTTGAGCGGATCGATGCGCTGCTTGAGGCGCGCATCGAGCTGCTCCATGCGCTCGTCGAAGGCCTTCAGGTTGGCCTGGTAGCGGCTGGCGTTGGCCGGATCGGCGATGGCCAGGTCCTCGGCCATGCGCGCGGCGATCACCTGGGCGTTGGCCGGCAGCAGCCAGAGGTGGGCGTCGATCATGCCGGGGCGGTGGTCGTGGTCATGGCCCGTATCGTCATCATCGTGGTCCGGATGGTTGGACCCGCTGAAGTCAGCGAACTTGCGCAGGTGCATGCCGGCCTGGTCCTGCACGGCCACGCTCGGGCCCTTGCGGCTTTCCAGCACCTTGGGCAGGAAGTTTTCCAGGTCCGGCCCGACCCAGTAGAACAGCTGCGCGTCGCGCACCCGGCGGATATCGGATGGGCGCAGCGAGTAGCTGTGCGGCGAGGCGCCCGGCGGCAGCAGCACATCCGGGGTGCCTTCGCCGTCCTGGATGGCGGCGGCGATCAGCTGCAGCGGCTTGATGCTGGTCAGCACGCTGACCTCGGCACGGGCGGGGAGGCTGAGCAGCAGGGCGCAGCAGGTGATCAGCAGAGCGGCGGGACGGAAGGACACGGCGGCACTCACACAGGGGGATGATGAAAGAGTAATATAATAACGTCTCTACACACGAGCGTCGCCGCCGCATGTACAAGATCGCCCCCAAGACTCCCCTCGCCTGCCGCCCGCATGACCACGCCAATTGCGTGGCCAGCGCCCTGGCCGACGCCGATGCGCTGTGCGCGCGCCAGGGCGTGCGCCTGACCGAGCTGCGCCGGCGCGTGCTGGAGCTGGTCTGGGCCAGCCACAAGCCGCTGGGCGCCTACGACATCCTCGCCGTGCTGAGCGAGGAAGACGGCCGCAAGGCGGCGCCGCCGACGGTCTACCGCGCGCTGGACTTCCTCCTGGAAAACGGCCTGGTGCACCGCATCGCCTCGCTCAATGCCTTCATCGGCTGCGCCCACCCCGAACATGCCCATGAAGGCCAGTTCCTGATCTGCCGCGCCTGCAAGACCGCCATCGAGCTGGAACAGCCGGCCATCAGCGAAGCCATCGTCGCCGGCGCCAAGGGCGTCGGTTTCGCGGTGGAAACCCAGACCGTCGAAGTGGTCGGCCTCTGCGGCGCCTGCGCCCCCGGCAAGCGGGAGGCCTGATGAGCGACGCCCTGATCCGCCTGCAAGGCGTCGGCGTCAGCTACGCCGGCCAGCCGGTGCTGCAGAACGTCGACCTGACCATCGCCCCGCGTGAGATCGTCACCCTGATCGGCCCCAACGGTGCCGGCAAGACGACCCTGGTGCGCAGCGTGCTCGGCCTGCTCAAGCCCGACACCGGCAGCGTCTGGCGCCAGCCGAAACTGTCCATCGGCTACATGCCGCAGAAGCTCCACGTCGACCCGACCCTGCCGCTCACCGTGCTGCGCTTCCTTCGCCTGGTGCCCGGCGTGCAACGCTCCCAGGCGCTGGAGGCGCTGAAGGAAGTCGGTGCCGCCCACGTGATCGACAAGCCGCTGCAGAGTGTTTCCGGCGGCGAGCTGCAACGCGTGCTGCTGGCCCGCGCCCTGCTGCGCAAACCGGAACTGCTGGTGCTCGACGAACCCGTACAGGGCGTCGACGTTGCCGGGCAAGCCGAGCTGTACCGCCTGATCGGCCGCCTGCGCGACCGCCTCGGCTGCGGCGTGCTGATGGTCTCCCACGACCTGCACCTGGTGATGAGCGCCACCGACAAGGTGGTCTGCCTGAACCGCCACGTCTGCTGCTCCGGGCACCCGGAACAGGTCAGCGGCGACCCGGCCTTCGTCGAGCTGTTCGGCCAGGACGCCCGCAGCCTCGCGGTCTATCACCACCACCACGACCATTCCCACGACCTGCACGGCGAGGTGGTGAAATCCGCCTTCCCCGCCGGCACGCGCTTCACTCCGGTCCACCAGCACGGCCCCGACTGCAACCATGGCTGATTTCCTGCTCAACGCCCTCCTCGCCGGGCTGGCCCTGGCGCTGGTCGCCGGGCCCCTGGGTTCGTTCGTCGTCTGGCGGCGCATGGCCTATTTCGGCGACACCCTGTCCCACGCCGCGCTGCTCGGTGTGGCCCTCGGCTTCCTGCTGGACGTCAGCCCGACCCTGGCGGTGACCGTCGGCTGCGTGCTGCTCGCCGTGCTGCTGGTGACCCTGCAGCAGCGCCAGCCGCTGGCCGCCGACACCCTGCTCGGCATCCTCGCCCATAGCACGCTGTCCCTGGGCCTGGTGACCCTGAGCTTCATGAAGGAAGTGCGCGTCGACCTGATGGCCTACCTGTTCGGCGACCTGCTCGCCGTCAGCCAGACCGACCTCCTGTGGATAATCGCCGGCAGCGCCCTGGTGCTGGGCCTGATCTGCTGGCTGTGGCGGCCGCTGCTGGCGATCACCGTGCACGAGGAACTGGCGCGGGTCGAAGGCCTGCCGGTCACCGCCATCCGCCTGGCGCTGATGCTGCTGATCGCCATCGTCATCGCCGTGGCCATGAAGATCGTCGGCGTGCTGCTGATCACCTCCCTGCTGATCATCCCCGCCGCCGCCGCCCAACGGCATGCGCGCAGCCCTGAACAAATGGCCTTCGGCGCGAGTCTGATCGGATTGATAGCGGTGTGCGCGGGGCTGTCGCTGTCCTGGTTCAAGGACACCCCCGCCGGCCCCTCCATCGTGGTCAGTGCGGCGGCCCTGTTCCTGCTGAGTTTTGTCCTGCCGCGCCGTACGGTGTAGAATTTGGCGATTTTTTGATCAAAAGAGACCCTGACGCATGAAGTCGTTCGTCATCCGCCTGTTCGCGCTGATGACCCTGGCACTGGCCCTCGCGGCCTGCCAGAGCACCGCGAGCAACCCGACCAGCAGCAGTGGCTTCGAAACCGAACTGGCCGCCGGCCGTCTGGAATCCGCGCAGCTCAAGCTCGGCTCCGAACAGGAAACCGCGACCCAGCTCACCGAACGCCGCCAGCGCCTGGCCGACGCCTACCTGGAGCGCAGCCGCAAGGCCCTGCAGAACGGCGACGTCAACGGCGCCAGCGCGAATCTGACCCGCGCCCGCTCGCTGATGCCGCGCGCCCCCGGCGTCGCCGCCGACGTCAGCGGCCTGCAGAAGCCCGCGGTTCCGGTTGCTCCGCCCGCCCAGCCGAACTGCACGCCGTAACCCCCTCGGGCGCCCATTCGTGGCGCCCTTTATTCTCTTTTGTTCTGCCCTTATCTGAACAAAGATTAATCAGCCATAAAAAAGCAGGTTAAAATGCGCGGTTTTGGCTGACCGCCTACGTTTGTCGTTTATCCCTCGACAACTTAGTAGGTCCCGAACCTGTTTAGGGCTTGCGAGCTAGAGCAGTACAAGGCGAAAACAGGCGAGAAAGCGGAGTCTACTGACGCGTAAATGAGCATTTCTCGCCTGTTTTCAACGCAGTAATGCCGACGCGCAGCACGCCATAAACAGGTTCCCACACGCCGTACCCACAAGGTTTGCTACGTGATCGAATTCCACGACGTCCACAAGACCTATCGCGTCGCCGGACGCGATATCCCGGCCCTGCATCCCACCCGCCTGACCATCGAGGGCGGCCAGGTCTTCGGCCTGATCGGCCATTCCGGCGCCGGTAAAAGCACCCTGCTGCGCCTGATCAACCGCCTGGAAGAGCCCAGCGGCGGGCGCATCGTCATCGACGGCGAAGATATCACCGCCCTGGATGCCGACGGCCTGCGCCGCTTCCGCCAGCGCGTCGGGATGATCTTCCAGCACTTCAACCTGCTGGCCTCCAAGACCGTCGCCGACAACATCGCCATGCCGATGAAGCTCGCCGGCACCTACAGCGCCGCCGAAATCACCGCGCGGGTGAGCGAGCTGCTCGAGCGCGTCGGCCTCAAGGACCATGCCCGCAAGTATCCGGCCCAGCTTTCCGGCGGCCAGAAACAGCGCGTCGGCATCGCCCGCGCGCTCGCCTGCCGGCCGACCATCCTGCTCTGCGACGAGGCCACCAGCGCCCTCGACCCGCAGACCACCGGCCAGGTCCTGCAGCTGCTGGCTGAAATCAACCGCGAGCTGAAGCTGACCATCGTCCTGATCACCCACGAGATGGATGTGATCCGCCGCGTCTGCGACCAGGTGGCGGTGATGGACGCCGGCCGCATCGTCGAGCAGGGCGACGTCGCCGACGTGTTCCTGCATCCGCAGCACGACACCACCCGCCGCTTCGTCTTCGAGGCCGAGCGCGTGGACGAGGACGAACAGCACGACGACTTCGCCCACGTGCCGGGCCGCATCCTGCGCCTGACCTTCCGCGGCGAGGCAACCTACGCGCCGCTGCTGGGCACCGTCGCGCGCCAGACCGGCGTCGACTACAGCATCCTTGCCGGGCGTATCGACCGCATCAAGGACCAGCCCTACGGCCAGCTCACCCTGTCCCTGGTGGGCGGTGACATCGAGGCCGCCATGGCGCAGCTGAACGCCGCCGAAGTCCACGTCGAGGTGCTGCGCGCATGAATGAGTTCTTTGCAAACATCGACTGGTCCGAGATTCTCCAGGCCAGCATCGACACCTTCTGGATGCTCGGCGGTTCGCTGCTGTTCACCATCGTCCTGGGCCTGCCGCTGGGCGTGCTGCTGTTCCTCACCGGGCCCAAGCAGATGTTCGAGAACCGCGCGGTCTACGCCCTGCTGTCCTTCGTGGTGAACGTGCTGCGCTCGCTGCCGTTCATCATCCTGCTGATCGTGATGATCCCCTTCACCGTGCTGATCACCGGCACCTCGCTGGGCGTCGCCGGGGCCATTCCGCCGCTGGTGGTGGGCGCCACGCCGTTCTTCGCGCGGCTGGTGGAAACCGCGCTGCGCGAGGTGGACAAGGGCATCATCGAAGCCACCCAGGCGATGGGTGCCAGCACCCGCCAGATCATCTGGAATGCCCTGCTGCCCGAGGCCCGTCCGGGCATCATCGCCGCCATCACCGTCACCGCCATCACCCTGGTGTCCTACACCGCGATGGCCGGCGTGGTCGGTGCCGGCGGCCTGGGCGACCTGGCCATCCGCTTCGGCTACCAGCGCTTCCAGACCGACGTCATGGTGGTCACCGTGGTGATGCTGCTGGTGCTCGTACAGATCCTGCAGACCGTCGGCGACAAGCTGGTGGTCCACTTCTCCCGCAAGTAACCGCACGGCCCGCCGGACGCGGGCTTTTTCCAGGAGCCAACAATGAAAAAACTGCTCGCCGCCTTCACTGCCGCCGCAGCCCTCTCCGCCCCGCTGGCCCAGGCCGCCGACACCCTGACCGTCGCCGCCACCCCGGTGCCGCACGCCGAGATCCTCAACTTCGTCAAACCCATGCTGGCCAAAGAAGGCGTGGAGCTGAAGGTCAAGGAATTCACTGACTACGTGCAGCCCAACACCCAGGTCGCCGAGAAGCGTCTCGACGCCAACTTCTTCCAGCACCAGCCGTACCTGAACGAGTTCAACAAGTCCAAGGGCACCAGCCTGACCGCCGTCACCGGCGTGCACATCGAGCCGCTGGGCGCTTACTCCACCAAGTTCAAGAAGCTGGAAGAACTGCCCGCCGGCGCCACCGTGGTGATCCCCAACGACGCCACCAACGGCGGCCGCGCCCTGCTGCTGCTGGACAAGGTCGGTGTGATCAAGCTGAAGGACAACACCTCGATCACCGCCACCCCGAAGGACATCGTCGAGAACCCGAAGAACATCAAGGTGCGTGAGCTGGAAGCGGCCACCCTGCCGCGCGTGCTGACCCAGGTCGACCTCGCCCTGATCAACACCAACTACGCCCTGGAAGCCAAGCTGAACCCCACCAAGGACGCGCTGGCCATCGAAGGTTCCGATTCGCCCTACGTGAACATCCTGGTTGCCCGTCCGGACAACAAGGACAGCGCCGCCATGCAGAAGCTGGCCGCCGCCCTGCACAGCCCGGAGGTGAAGCAGTTCATCCTCGAGAAGTACAAGGGTGCCGTGGTTCCGGCGTTCTGATCGCCGCGAAGCTGAGGTTCCTGAAAAGCCCGGTCGAATGACCGGGCTTTTTCGTTTCTGGCTTTTCGCCTTTCGTAGGACCGAGGGGGACGCCTATTCCTTGCTCGCGAACAGAGTTTCGCCGGTCGCGCCGGAGCTGGGCGGGTTCGCGAGCAAGCTCGCTCCTACAGATAGGCTCTATCCCGCAGTTCTGGGACGTTTGGCACCAACCTTCCCCGCATATTTTTCATGCTGTAAAAGCATCGGTTTTTCCCGACCTCGCGCAACACCACGCGCCACGCGGTCTGCAGCGATCAGGCAGAATCATTTAGTCCTAAAAGTTATTTAAATAACAAAAATAATCACTTCAAGAGCTAAGACGCTCCATCAATCATGCAGGTCCGTTTCAAGCGCGACGTAGAGCCGCGCAGACCTGCAAGGAGATCGTTCATGGCTCAACCCCAGCATGCCCTCGCGCCGGATGCCCTCCTGCGCCACGTGCCCGGCGGCGACCTGGTCGATCTCGGCCGCCCGCTGCGCCATGCGCTGGAGCTGGGTCGCCATGTGCCGGCGAAAGCCCGCACTCTGAGCCGCCGCGAAGCGGTGCTGCTCGGCCTGTTCGCCCTGACCCTGCATGGCGCGGTGGTCTACTGGCTGAGCCAGCAGCCCACGCCGAAGCTGCCGGAGGTACCGCCGCAGGTG
Organism: Pseudomonas sp. B1-22; assembly: GCF_050474425.1. Lineage (NCBI taxonomy): Bacteria > Pseudomonadati > Pseudomonadota > Gammaproteobacteria > Pseudomonadales > Pseudomonadaceae > Pseudomonas > Pseudomonas sp. B1-22. The sequence continues at coordinate 426,952 of NZ_JBCHVH010000004.1, forward strand.
CCGCCGATGACCATCGAATTCACCGCGCCGACACCGCCGGTCGTGGAACCGCCGCCACCCGAGCCGATTCCCGAGCCGGTCGTGCAGGAGCCGCCGCCTCCGGTGGTGGACGAGAACGCGGTAAAACCGCCGCCGCCCAAGCCGATCCCCAAACCCAAGCCGAAACCGGTGGCCAAACCCAAGCCCGTGCCCAAGCCGGTCGAGCAACCCACGCCGCCCAAGGCCGAAACCCCACCGCCGCAACCGGCTCCGCCCGCCCCGGCGGCACCGGCTCCGGCCCCGCTGACGCCGCCCTCGGCCAGCGCCGGTTACCTGAAGAACCCGGCGCCGGAATACCCGCCCCTGGCTCAGCGCCGTGGCTGGGAAGGCACCGTGCTGCTGCGTGTACACGTTCTCGCCAGCGGTAGCCCGAGCGAGATCCAGGTGCAGAAGAGCAGCGGTCGCGACGCCCTGGACGATGCCGCGGTGCGCGCGGTGAAACGCTGGAGCTTCGTCCCTGCCAAGCGCGGCGACGTGGCCCAGGACGGCTGGGTCAGCGTACCCATCGACTTCAAATTGCACTGATTCGAACCGCATCGATAAGCCGCACAAGAGCTGCGGAAGGAGAAAACCATGAGTCTGCCCTTGAACCCCCTGGAATCCGTCGAAGGCGCAGTCATCTGGCTGCTGGTCGGCTTCTCCGTCGTCACCTGGGCGCTGGCCCTGGTGAAAGGCGTCCAGTTCACCCGCCAGAAGTCCCAGGACAAGCGCTTCCAGAAGCAGTTCTGGAGCGCCACCAGCCTCGAATCGGCCGGTGACCAGGCCGCCGGCAAGCCCGGCGCCGGCGCCCGCGTGGCCCAGGCCGGTTTCGCCGCCATCCAGGTACAGGACAACGGCCAGCCGGACCTGGCCCAGTCGATCAACCATCAGGACCGTCTCGAACGCGCCCTGCGCCAGCAGATCCAGCGCGAGCGCCGCTCCCTGGAGTCCGGTCTGGCGGTGCTCGCCTCGATCGGCTCCACCTCGCCCTTCATCGGCCTGTTCGGCACCGTGTGGGGCATCATGGAAGCACTCAAGGGCATCAGCGCCGCAGGTTCCGCGAGCCTGGAAACCGTCGCCGGTCCCATCGGCAGCGCGCTGATCGCCACCGGCGTGGGTATCGCCGTCGCCGTGCCGGCGGTGCTGGTCTACAACTACTTCCTCCGCCGCCTGAAGCTCACCGCGGCCGACCTCGACGACTTCGCCCACGACTTCTACAGCCTCGCGCAGAAGAGCGCCTTCCGTGTCGTCAGCCTGCCCACCGCCGTGCGCAAACCGGCTGCCGGCGCCAGCGTGAAGGAGGCGAGCTGACATGGCCTTCTCGACCCAGGACAGCGACGAGGTTCTCTCCGAGATCAACGTCACCCCGCTGGTGGACGTGATGCTGGTGCTGCTGGTGGTCTTCATCGTCACCGCGCCGCTGCTGACCAACGCCATCCCGATCAACCTGCCCAAGACCGAGGCGGTTGCCCCGCCGGAGCAGAAGGACCCGCTGGTGGTGAGCATCGACGGCGCCGGCAAGTGGTTCATCAACAAGGACGAGATCCAGCCGGACCTGTTGCAGAGCAACCTGGCGGCGGCCAAGGCGAAAGATGCCGAAGTACGCGTGCAGCTGCAGGCCGACGAGGGCGTGAACTACGGCCAGGTGGCCAAGGCCATGGCCTCCATCGAGAAGGCCGGGATTACCAAGCTGGCGGTGATCACCGCGCGTTGAGGAGGCTGTAAAACCCTTGAAATAGAGCGGGCGTAAAACGGGACCTCCACAACGCCACAGGCTTCAAGGTCGCTCACCCAATACTCAGGCAGGGGTGAGCGGCCTTTTTTTATCCGCGCTTCGCACCGGCAGCCGCTCCTACGGTTGCCCCACCAACCGCTATCCCCCACCGTTCGTCGTCATCCCCGCTCCGGCGATATCCCTTTGCACATCAGGGTCTTCCGCACCTCGCGCGCATAAACTAAGTTGATGACAGTCTGGAGACCTGAGGGGTACCGCATGACATCGTCTCCCGCCCTGGATGGCCCGTTCTACCCACCGACACTGGGGGTGCCGGAACGCTTCACACCACAGCAATTGCGCGCCTCGCTCGACATCACCATGGGCGACCACGGCGCCGGTCCCGTCTGGCTGTTCGCCTACGGCTCGCTGATCTGGCGGCCGGAGTTCCCGGTGGCCGAGGCCCGCCGCGCGCGGGTGCACGGCTACCATCGCGGTCTCTACCTGTGGTCCCTCACCCACCGCGGCACGCCGGAAGCGCCGGGCCTGGTGCTCGGCCTCGACCGGGGCGGCTCCTGCTCCGGCTTCGCCTTCCGCCTGCCGGAGGAAAACCTCGACGCCAACCTCTACGCGCTCTGGGAACGGGAGATGCCCTATGCCTCCTACCGCCCGGAATGGCTGAGCTGCCGCCTGGACGACGGCACCCGCGTGCGCGCTCTGGGCTTCGTCCTCGAACGTCACCTGCCCACTTACGCCGGCTCCCTGCCCGACAGCATCTTCCGGCACGTGCTCGACAGCGCCCAGGGTCACTTCGGCACCACCCGCGACTACGTCGAGCAGACCGCCAAGGCGCTGCGCGACTACGCCATGCCCGACCTCAACCTGGAAGGCATCCTGGCGCGCTGCTGCCCGCTGCGCCGGGCACAGGAATAGGCCCTTATAGCGATTCGTTTAGCCGAAATATTGCATAAGCAAAGAATTTCTTATTCCTTAACGAATATTAAAACCCTCCCTAGAATGCCTTCTCATGACGATTCGAGAGGGCCGCTCCATGCGCAACGAACGCATCCGCTACCTGATCGTGCCCGGCTGGCACGGGTCCGAGGACGCCCATTGGCAAAGCCACTGGCAACGCGCCCTGCCCAACGCCACGCGGGTGCAGCAGCGCGACTGGATCAATCCGCAGCGCGCCGACTGGGTCGCCGAACTGGACCGCGAGATTCGCCGCGAGCCGGGCCGCGTGGTGCTCATCGCCCACAGCCTGGGCTGCGTCACCGTCGCCGCCTGGGCTGCCCGCGCCGACCGCCGCGTGCTGGCGCAAGTCTCCGGCGCCCTGCTGGTGGCGCCGGCCGACGTGGAGCGGGAAACCTGCCACGAGGCCCTGCGCAACTTCGCGCCCATCGCCCGTGAAGCGCTGCCCTTCCCGGCCGTGCTGGTGGGTTCGGACAACGACGCCGCCTGCAGTCCGCAGCGCGCGCTGATCCTGGGCCGCGCCTGGGGCGCCGAGACGGTGATCCTGCCATCGGCCGGGCACATCAACGTGAAATCCGGGCACGCTGCCTGGGAGGCCGGCTACCGCCACCTGTACCGCCTGCAGTACCTGATCGACCAGCAGTCGCGCCGGCGCGCCTGATTCCGGCTCCGGTGTGGTGTGACCACCGTACCTATCCCCTCCCGGCGCGGATTCGGCTAGGGTGAAACAACGCCCCCGCCGGAGACCGCCATGCCACCGTTGCACGACCTGTCCGCCGTCGAACTGCTTGCCCTGTATCGCTCGCACCAGCTCTCGCCGGTGGAGTACCTCAAGCACCTGATCGCCCATATCGAACGCTGGGAGCCGCAGCTCTGCGCGCTCTACGCCTTCGACCCGCAGCGCGCGCTGGAACAGGCGCGGCGCTCGGAGGCGCGCTGGATACGCTGCGCCCCTTGCGGCGAACTGGACGGCGTGCCGGTGACCATCAAGGAACTGATCGCCACCCGCGGCGACCCGATTCCCCTGGGCAGCGCCGCCACCCTGCTGCAACCGGCCAGCGCCGACGCGCCGCCCGCAGCGCGCCTGTTCGAGGCCGGCGCCATCCTGCTGGGCAAGACCACGGTGCCGGACTACGGCATGCTCTCCTCCGGGCTTTCCAGCTTCCACAAGCTGGCGCGCAACCCCTGGGACCTGCGCATGAGCCCGGGCGGCTCCAGCGCCGGCGCCGCCTCGGCAGCAGCCGCGGGCTACGGGCCGCTGCACATCGGCACCGACATCGGCGGCTCGGTGCGCCTGCCCGCCGGCTGGTGCGGACTGGTCGGCTTCAAGCCGAGCCTCGGGCGCATTCCCATCGACCCTTATTACACCGGGCGCTGTGCCGGCCCCATGACCCGCACCCTGGACGATGCGGCGCTGATGATGCAGCACCTGTCCCGCCCCGACTGGCGTGACGCCACCGCCCTGCCGCCGGCCGATCTCGACTGGCACATCCAGCCCGCCGACGTGCGCGGCCTGCGCATCGGCCTGCAACTCGACCCCGGCTGCGGCCTGCAACCCGAACCCGAGGTGCGTGCCACCATCGAAGCCGCTGCCCGGCGCTTCGCTGAAGCCGGCGCGGAGATCATCGAAGTACGGCCCATCCTCGACCGCGAACTCCTGGAAGGCCTGGATCGATTCTGGCGCGCGCGCCTCTGGGCCGAGCTGGAGAACCTCCCGCCCGAGCGCCAGGCCAAGGTGCTGCCCTACATCTACCAATGGGCCGAAGGCGGCGCGGCAGTCTCCGGCGCCGAGGCCGTACGCGGCTTCAACCGCACCTTCGAGATGCGCCGGCGCGCCGCCGAGCAGTTCCAGGGCATCGACTTCCTGCTCTCGCCGACCAACCAGGTGGCCGCCTTCCCCGCCGAGTTCGCCTCGCCCACCAATGACCCGGCACGTCCCTTCGAGCACATCGGCTTCACCGTGCCATGGAACATGACCGAGCAGCCGGCGCTTTCGATCAATTGCGGTTTCACCGCCGAGGGCATGCCCATAGGCTTGCAGATCGTCGGCCCGCGCTTCGCCGACGTCGAGGTGCTGCGCCTGGGCAAGGCCTGGGAACGCTGGCGCGGCCCGCTGCCACAGTGGCCGCAGCCCCCGGCCACCGACTAAGCTCAGGACACACGCCGACCACAAGGATTCGATCGCGCGCCCATGCAGTATTCCGCCTACATCGCCCACCTGCTGGTGCTGATCCAGTTCCTGGGCATCGTCGCCGCAGTACACGCCGTACTCACCGTGCGCACCGCCCAGGGCGCCATCGCCTGGGCCACCTCGCTGGTGTTCATGCCGTTGCTGACCCTGCTGCCCTACCTGGTGTTCGGCCGCAGCCGCTTCGACGCCTACATCGGCGCGCGGCGCCAGGCCAACGAGGAAATGCACGTGGCCGCCGCCGAGCTGGACTGGCGGCCCTGGGTCGAGGAGGCCCTGGCGGCGCGTCAGTACGACGGCTACAAGGGGCTCAAGGCGATGGTCGGGCTGGCGCGCATGCCAACCCTGGCGAACAACCATGTGCGCCTGCTGGTGAACGGCAAGGCGTCGTTCGATGCCATGTTCGAAGCCATTTCCAGTGCGCAGAAAGTGATCCTGGTGCAGTTCTTCATCGTCCGTGACGACGCCCTCGGCCAGCGCCTGGCGCAACTGCTGCTGGAGCGTGCTGCCAACGGCGTGGACGTGTTCCTGCTCTACGACGGCATCGGCAGCCACGCCCTGCCCGGCCGCTACGTCGAGAAGCTTCGCAATGGCGGGGTGCAGGTGCACGCGTTCAGCACCGGCAGCGGGATGATCAATCGTTTCCAGGTGAACTTCCGCAACCACCGCAAGATCGTGGTCGTCGATGGCGTGCGCGGCTTCGTCGGCGGGCACAACGTCGGCGTCGAATACCTCGGCGAGAAGCCGCCGCTGTCGCCCTGGCGCGACACCCACATCGAACTGCGCGGCCCGGCGGTGGCCTGCCTGCAGGAGTGCTTCGCCGAGGACTGGTACTGGGCCAGCCATACGCTGCCGACGCTGATCCTGCCCAAGGCCTACGAAGACTCGGGGATGCTCTGCCAGGTGGTGCCCAGCGGCCCGGCGGACGCCCAGGAGACCTGCTCGCTGTTCTTCGTCGAGGCAATCAATTCGGCAGTGGAACGCATCTGGATCACCACGCCGTATTTCGTCCCCGACGAGGCGGTGGCCGCGGCGCTGCGCCTGGCGGTCCTGCGCGGGGTGGACGTGCGCATCCTGCTGCCCTCGCGGCCCGACCACAAGACGGTGTATGCCGCGTCCAGCCTGTACGCGCTGGACGCCGTGCGCGCCGGTTTGCGTATCTTCCGCTACCAGCCGGGCTTCCTGCACCAGAAGGTGGTGCTGATCGACCGCGACACGGCGGCGGTGGGCAGCGCCAACCTGGACAACCGCTCGTTCCGGCTGAACTTCGAGATCATGGTGGTGACCGTCGACCAAGGCTTCGCCCAGGAGGTGGAGCGCATGCTGGAGGCGGACTTCGAACAATCGGTGGAGATGACCCTGGACGACCGCAAGCGGCTGCACCGCTTGCAGCAACTGGGCATGCGGGTGGCGCGGCTGGTGTCGCCGATTCTCTGATTTATCGGTGCACCCCGTAGGAGCGCGCCATGCGCGCGATCGCGGGCATGGCCCGCTCCTACAAGGTCAGAAGCCCCTCACCCTAACCCTCTCCCAAAGGGAGAGGGGACTGGTCCGGCGCAGGATAAAACCACAGCATCAGCCGGCACACGCAGCTCCCTCTCCCTCTGGGAGAGGGCGGGGGTGAGGGTTAACCCGAGCACCATTTTCGACCGGTAAACGCCGCCCAAAAGAAAACGCCCGGCTCACTCTCGTGAGCCGGGCGTCTTTATTAGCGCGAACCTATCAGGCCGGCGCAGAACTACGGATCAGGTGATCGAAGGCCGACAGCGACGCTTTCGCCCCTTCACCCACCGCGATCACGATCTGCTTGTACGGCACCGTGGTCACGTCACCGGCGGCGAAGATGCCCGGCAGCGAGGTCTCGCCGCGCGCATCGACGATGATCTCGCCACGCGGGGTCAGCTCCAGGGTGCCCTTGAGCCATTCGCTGTTGGGCAGCAGGCCGATCTGCACGAAGATGCCTTCCAGGTCGATGGACTTGAACTCTTCCGAGTTGCGGTCCTTGTAGACCAGGCCGGTGACCTTCTGGCCATCGCCTTTCACTTCGCTGGTCAGCGCGCTGGTGATGACTTCCACGTTCGGCAGGCTGAACAGTTTGCGTTGCAGCACGGCATCGGCGCGCAGCTTGCTGTCGAACTCCAGCAGGGTCACGTGGCTGACGATACCGGCCAGGTCGATGGCCGCTTCGACGCCGGAGTTACCGCCGCCGATCACCGCCACGCGCTTGCCCTTGAACAGCGGGCCGTCGCAGTGCGGGCAGAAGCACACGCCCTTGGCCTTGTATTCCTTCTCGCCCGGCACGCCCATTTCGCGCCAGCGGGCGCCGGTGGCCAGGATCACGGACTTGGCCTTCAGGCTGCCGCCGCCCTCGAACTGCACTTCGTGCAGGCCGCCGGCGGTCTTCGCCGGAATCAGGGCGCTGGCGCGCTGCAGGTTCATGATGTCGACGTCGTAGTGCTTGACGTGCTCTTCCAGCTGGCGAGCCAGTTTCGGGCCTTCGGTCTCGGTCACCGAGATGAAGTTCTCGATCGCCATGGTGTCCAGCACCTGGCCGCCGAAGCGCTCGGCCGCCACACCGGTACGGATGCCTTTACGCGCGGCGTAGATTGCAGCAGCAGCGCCAGCCGGGCCACCGCCGACCACCAGCACGTCGAACTCTTCCTTGGCCGAGAGCTTCTCGGCTTCGCGGGCAGCGGCGCCGGTGTCGATCTTGGCGAGGATTTCTTCCACGCCCATGCGGCCCTGGCCGAACACTTCACCGTTGAGGTAGATGCTCGGGACAGCCATCACCTGGCGACGCTCGACTTCTTCCTGGAACAGCGCGCCGTCGATGGCGACGTGGCGGATGTTCGGGTTGAGCACGGCCATCAGGTTCAGCGCCTGGACCACGTCCGGGCAGTTCTGGCAGGACAGCGAGAAGTAGGTTTCGAACTCGAACGAACCCTGGATGCCCTTGATCTGCTCGATCACATCGGCGTCGAGCTTGGACGGGTGGCCGCCGACCTGCAGCAGCGCCAGCACCAGGGAGGTGAATTCGTGGCCCATGGGGATGCCGGCGAATGCCAGGCCGATGTTCGCCCCCGGGCGGTTCAGCGAGAAGGACGGCACGCGCTCGTCGCGGCCATCTTCACGCAGGGTGATCTTGTCGGTCAGGCCGACGATTTCATGCAGCAGCTCGCTCATCTCGCGGGATTTGTCGCTGTCATCGAGGGACGCGACGATCTCGAACGGCTGCTGGACCTTTTCCAGGTAGGCCTTCAACTGGGTTTTAAGCGTGGCGTCCAACATGATTCAAATCCTCGGAATTTGAGCAAAGGGATTCCCCGGCAGGCTTTTCAGCCCACCCTGCGCACGCTTTTGGCTTTGGCAGGGAGGATGCCGGTAGGCATCCTCGGGGTACTGCGTAAAACGGAGTGGGAAGCGTCGTGAGCAGGCGCCCGGAAGTTGCGTGGCGGGAGCCGCCGCGCAACCGCTTCCCGGCCGTTCTTAGATCTTGCCGACCAGGTCCAGGGACGGAGCCAGGGTCTTCTCGCCTTCTTTCCACTTGGCCGGGCAGACTTCGCCCGGGTGAGCGGCGGTGTACTGGGCAGCTTTCAGCTTGCGCAGGGTTTCGCCGACGTCACGAGCGATCTCGTTGGAGTGGATTTCGACGGTCTTGATCACGCCTTCCGGGTTGATCACGAAGGTGCCGCGCAGGGCCAGGCCTTCTTCCGGGATGTGCACGCCGAAAGCGTTGGTCAGCTGGTGGGTCGGGTCGCCGATCAGCGGGAACTTGGCTTTGCCGACGGCCGGGGAAGTTTCGTGCCACACCTTGTGGGAGAAGTGGGTATCGGTGGTCACGATGTAGACCTCGGTACCGGCCTTCTGGAACTCGGCGTAGTTATTGGCGGCGTCTTCGATCTCGGTCGGGCAGTTGAAGGTGAAGGCTGCCGGCATGAAGATCAGAACCGACCAGTGACCCTTCAGGGATTGTTCGGTGACTTCGATGAACTTGCCATTGTGGAAAGCGTTGACCTTGAACGGTTGAACTTGGGTGTTGATCAGGTTCATTAGGCAATTCCTCGTAGAGAGTTGTCGTTTAATCGAGTGGTCGATCGGTTGAAATTCGACAGGGGCAAGATTATCGCCTGATGACAGGAAAGGCCCATTGATTTAGGGCATCATGTAGATTGAGTGTCTCTATCAAAGGATATATAAAAGGAAGAAGTTTCCTATCGAAACCCGCTTCCGCGTCCTACGTCCTGCGCCCTCGCTATTCCTGGCTGTCTGGTCAAAAAGCCCTGCGAGCCTATGCTTGCCTTGAGGGCGCCAGCGCCTGACGACGAGGACTCCGCATGATCCAATTCCTGCTGGGCGACGAGCTGATCCGGGCCGACGGCGCAGCGCCGGAAACCAGCCTGCTCGACTACCTGCGCAGCCACCTGGCCCGTACCGGCACCAAGGAGGGCTGCGCCTCCGGCGATTGCGGCGCCTGCACGGTGGTGCTGGTCGAGCCCGACGGCGAGTCGCTGCGCTACCGCGCGGTGAACGCCTGCATCACCCTGCTCGGCGCGGTGCACGGGCGCCAGGTGCTGACCGTGGAACACCTCGGCGCGCCCGGCGCGCTGCACCCGGTGCAGCAGGCGATGGTGGACTGCCACGGCTCGCAATGCGGCTTCTGCACGCCGGGGATCGTCATGTCGCTGTTCGCCTGGCGGCACTCGCCGCCGCCCCACGACCGCGAGTCGGCGCTGACCGCGCTGTCCGGCAACCTGTGCCGCTGCACCGGCTACCGGCCGATCCTCGATGCCGCCACGCAGATCGCCGCGCAGCCCTGCACCGACCGCTTCTCCCGGGACGTTGCCCTGACCCTCGCCCGCCTCCGCGAATTGCCTACGGAAGGCACGCTGCAAGACGGCGAACAACAGGCCTGGCTGCCAACCTTGCCGAAGGAGCTGGACGACCTGTTGCAACGCCATCCGCAGGCCCGGCTCATCGCCGGCGGCACCGACCTGGCGCTGGAAGCCACACAGAACCTGAAAGCCTTCCCGGCGCTGATCCACCTTGACCGGGTGGCCGAGCTCCAGCGCCTGGAAACCCACCCCGACCACCTGCTGATCGGCGCCGCCCGCCCCTACGCCGACTGTCTCGAAGCACTGGAGGAATTCCCCGGCGTCGCCGCCCTGCTGGAGCGCCTGGGCTCCCTGCAGATCCGCCAGCGCGGCACCCTCGGCGGCAATATCGCCAACGCATCCCCCATCGGCGACATGCCGCCGGTGCTGCTCGCACTGGATGCGCGCCTGCGCCTGCGCATGACGGGAGCCGTGCGCGAGGTCCCCATCGACGACTTCTTCACCGGCTATCGCAGCACGATCCTGCAACCCGGCGAATACATCGAGTCAGTGCTGATTCCGCGCCTGAAGGCCCGGCAGAAATTCCGCGTCGACAAGATTTCCAAGCGCCGCGACGACGACATTTCCGCCGTGTGCATGGCCCTGCGCCTGGACCTCGACGACGCCGGCATCGTCACCGATGCGCGCCTGGCCTGTGGCGGCATGGCGGCCACGCCGTTACGCGGCGCCCGGACCGAAGCGGCGCTGCGCGGCAGGCCCTTCGACGCCGCTGCCGTATCCGCTGCGCAAGCGGCCATCCCGCAGGATTTCCAGCCCATCGACGACCTGCGCGCCAGCGCCGCCTATCGCCTGAAGGTGGCGCAGAACCTCCTGCAGCGCGCACTACTGGAATGGACCCACAGCCCTGCGGAGGTGCGCCATGCGTAGTCTGCCGCCGCTGGCCAGCAACGGCGTAACCGCCGCCGTACACAGCGCGGGACAGGCCCGCGAACACGACAGCGCGGCGCTGCACGTCAGCGGCGCGGCACGCTATGTGGACGACCTCAAGGAGCCGCGCGAGCTGCTGCACGCCGCCGTCGGCCTGACCGGCATCGCCTGCGGCGCCGTGCGCGCCCTCGATCTCGACGCCGTGCGTGCCGCCCCCGGCGTGGTGGCGGTGCTGACCCTGGACGACGTGCCCGGCCACACCGATATCGGCCCGGTGTTCCCCGGCGACCCGCTGCTGGTCGGGGATCGCGTGAAATACCATGGCCAGGCGCTGTTCGCCGTGGCCGCCGAAAGCCTGATCCAGGCGCGCCGCGCGGTGCGCCTGGCAAAGGTCGAATACGCCGAGGAACCTGCCCTGCTCGACCCGCTCCAGGCCAAGGCCGAAGAGCGCTTCGTGCGCCCGCCGCACCACATGCACCGGGGCGATGCCGAAGCCGCGCTGGCCGCTGCACCGCAGGTGCTGGAAGCCCGCCAGTTCGTCGGCGGCCAGGAGCATTTCTACCTCGAAGGCCAGGCCTCGCTGGCCCTGCCCACCGACGACGGCGGCATGCTGGTGCACACCTCCAGCCAACACCCCAGCGAAGTGCAGAAACTGGTGGCCGAGGTGCTGGCGATTCCGCTGGCGAAGGTCGCGGTGGAAGTGCGGCGCATGGGCGGCGGCTTCGGCGGCAAGGAGACCCAGGCCGCGCCCTTCGCCTGCCTCGCCGCCTTGCTCGCGCGCAAGACCGGCCGCGCGGTGAAGCTGCGCCTGCCGCGCGCCGACGACATGCGCCTGACCGGCAAGCGCCACCCCTTCCACAACCGCTACCGCATCGGCTTCGACGACGAAGGCCGGCTGCTCGCCGCGCAGCTGGAGGTGGTGGGCGACTGCGGCCATTCACCGGACCTCTCCGACGCCATCGTCGACCGCGCGATGTTCCACGCCGACAACGCCTACTTCATCCCCGACGTGGCCATCTCCGGCTACCGCAGCTTCACCAACATCGTCTCGCACACCGCCTTCCGCGGCTTCGGCGGGCCGCAGGGGATGATGATCATCGAGCGCGCCATGGACGACATCGCCCGCGCCGTGGGCAAGGACCCGCTCGAGGTGCGCAAGCTCAACCTCTACGGAGGAATGGGGCACGAGTTGACGCCCTACCACCAGAAGGTCGAGCACAACCTGCTGGGCGAGCTGATCGCGCGGCTGGAGCAGAGCAGCGACTACCAGGCACGGCGCTCGGCGATCCATGAATTCAACGCGCGGAGCCCGGTGCTGAAGAAGGGCCTGGCGCTGACCCCGGTGAAGTTCGGCATCTCCTTCACCGCGCAGCACCTGAACCAGGCCGGCGCGCTGATCCACCTGTACACCGACGGCAGCATCCAGCTGAACCACGGCGGCACCGAGATGGGCCAGGGGCTGAACACCAAGGTCGCGCAGATCGTCGCCGAGGAATTCCAGGTAACGCTGGAGCAGGTGCATATCACCGCCACGCGCACCGACAAGGTGCCCAACACCTCGCCCACCGCCGCCTCCAGCGGCACCGACCTGAACGGCATGGCCGCCCGCGACGCGGCGCGCACGCTGAAGAAACGGCTGATCGACTTTCTCACCGAGCGCGACGGCGTGAAGCCGCAGGAGGTGCGCTTCGAACACGGCGGCGTGACGGTCGGCGGCCGGCACCTGGGCTTCGCCGAGGTCATCCAGGCGGCCTACTTCGCGCGCATCCAGCTCTCCGCCACCGGCTTCTACCGCACGCCGAAGATCTTCTACGACCGCGAAAAGGGCCAGGGCCATCCGTTCTTCTACTTCGCCTATGGCGCGGCGGTTTCCGAGGTGGAAGTGGACACGCTGACCGGCGAATACCGCGTGCGGCGGGTGGACATCCTCCACGACGTCGGCCGCAGCGTGAACCCGGCCATCGATATCGGTCAGATCGAGGGCGGCTTCGTCCAGGGCATGGGCTGGCTGACCACCGAGGAACTGCGCTGGGACGACAAGGGTCGGCTGCTCACGGTGGGACCCGCGACCTACAAGATCCCGGCCGTGAGCGACATGCCCGAGGACTTCCGGGTGGCGCTGTTCGACCGTCCCAACGAGGAGGACAGCGTGTACCTGTCCAAGGCCGTGGGCGAACCGCCGTTCATGCTGGCGATCTCGGTGTGGTCGGCGCTGCGCGATGCCGTCGCCAGCCTGGCGGATTACCGGGTGAGCCCCGACCTGGATACGCCGGCGACGCCGGAGCGGGTACTCTGGGCCTGTGAGGCGATGCGCAAGGAGACCCGAGCATGACCCGAACCTGGATGGACGCCATCGCCCGCCTGCGCGACAGCGCCGAGCCCTACGTGCTGGTCACCGTGATCGGCGTGCAGGGCTCCACCCCACGCGAGTCCGGCAGCAAGATGCTGGTCACCGCCGAGGGCACGGTGGACACCATCGGCGGCGGTCATCTGGAATTCGCCGCCATCGAACACGCGCGCAAGCTCCTGCTGACCGGCAAGGACGCCCAGGCGCTGGAACACTTCCCCCTCGGCCCACGCCTGGGCCAGTGCTGCGGCGGGCGTGCCAGCCTGCTGTTCGAGTGTTTCGCCGCGCGCGGGCCGCAGGTGATCCTGTTCGGCGCCGGCCACGTGGGCCGCGCCCTGGCGCCGCTCCTGGCGGGCCTGCCGCTGCGCCTGGAATGGGTCGACAGCCGCGCGGCGGAGTTTCCCGCCCAGGCGCCCGACGGCGTCCGCATGCGCCTGCTCGACGACCCCGAGGATGCGGTGAGTGAAGCGACACCGGGCAGCTACTTCCTGGTCATGACCCACAACCACCCGCTCGACTACGCCCTCGCCGAAGCCGTGCTCAAGCGCGGCGACGCCGGTTTCCTCGGCATGATCGGCTCGCGCACCAAGGCCCAGCGCTTCCGGATGCGCCTGGAGCAGCACGGCTATGCGCCGGAGGTGATCGCCCAGCTGCACTGCCCCATCGGCCTGGCCGAAGTACCCGGCAAGCGGCCGCTGGAGGTTGCCATCTCCATCGCAGCGCAAGTCATCGCCCGCTATCACCAGGACGCGCCGCCGCGCCAGACGCGCGAAGGCGTCGCCTGGACCGCGCTGTGCGGCGACCCGACGAAAAGCTGACTGATTAGACGACAGTTTTTCGCGTACCCGCCGATAACCTCCTGACCCCGTCTCTTTGCCCGTGCCCAGTCACGTGCAGTTCGCCGTGCGTTCGGAGGAAAACAAGAATATGCGCCTGCGAAGTATCCAGACCCAACTCATCCTCAGCATGGGCGCAGCCCTGCTGATCAGCCTGCTCATCGTCCTCGGCCTGTATGCCGTGCTGGTCAACCGCCTGAGCGAGCGCTACCTGCTCGAGCAGGCCTTGCCAGCGAGCATCCAGGCGATCGCCAACGACTTCGAGCGACGCCTCACCGGCCCCATCACCGCCGCCTCCGGCATTGCCGAGAACACCCTCGTGCAGGACTGGCTGGCCGGTGGCGAAAGCCCGGAACGGGTTGCCGAATTCACCCGCTACCTGGGCGGCATCCGCACCTCGCAGAAGGCCTTCGCGGCGCTGATCGCGTCCAACGCCAGCGGCGCCTACTACAGCGACAAGGGCAAGGAACGCACCCTGAGCCGCAGCGACCCCAAGGACAGCTGGTACTTCCAGTTCATCGACAGCGGCAAGCCGCGCATGTGGAACATCGACGTCGACGGCGGCACCGGCCAGTTGGCGCTGTTCATCGACCAGCGCGTGGAGCGTGACGGCAAGCTGCTGGGCATCGCCGGGCTGGGCCTGGAGATGCGCGAGCTGTCGGCGCTGATCCGCGACTTCCGCTTCGGCCAGTCGGGGCGCGTGTACCTGGTGAAGAACGACGGGCAGGTGCAGATCCATCCCGATCCCTCGTTGCCCAAGGGCCTCACTCTGGGCGACCTGGTCGGCGCCCAGGCGGCGGCCGCGCTGCTGGGCCGGCAGGATTTCCAGAGCGCCCGCTTCGAGCGCGACGGCGAAGACTTCCTCGCCGCCAGCCTGCCGCTGCATGACCTGGGCTGGACCCTGGTGACCGAAGTGCCCGAGGCGGAAATCTACGCCGACGCCCGCGAGGCGCTGGCGTTCTCCGGCCTGGCCGGCGCCATCGTCGCGCTGCTCTGCCTGGCGCTGGTGGTGCTGATGGCGCGCAGCCTGGCCCGGCCGATCCGCCAGGTCACCGGCGCCCTTCTGGAAATCGGCGGCGGCGGTGGCGACCTGACCCGCCGCCTGGACGACAGCCGCGCCGACGAACTGGGCGACCTGGCGCGCGGCTTCAACCGCTTCCTCGAAGGCCAGCGCGCGCTGATCGGCGCCGTGCTCGCCACCAGCCAGCGGCTGTTGCAGACGGTCGGCGAAGTGGCGCGGGTGGTGGAGAACACCGCCGAACACGCCGGCCGCCAGCAGGAGATGACCGACATGGTCGCCACGGCGGTGAACGAGATGGGCAGCACCGTGCAGGAGATCGCGCGCAACGCCGAGCAGGCGGCCAGCGCCTCGCAGCAGGCGCGGGACGAGGCCGGCGAGGCGCGCCGGGTGGTCGACGGTTCGTTGCAGCTCGGCCAGCGCATGTCCGGGGAGATCGGCGAGGCCGCCAGCGCGGTGGGCCAGCTGGCCGACCAGGTGGCGAGCATCGACCAGGTGCTGGCGGTGATCCGTGGCGTCTCCGAGCAGACCAACCTGCTCGCCCTCAACGCCGCCATCGAGGCCGCGCGGGCCGGCGAGCTGGGCCGCGGTTTCGCCGTGGTGGCGGACGAGGTGCGCACCCTGGCCAGCCGCACCCAGGGTTCCACCGACGAGATCCTCGCCATCATCCAGCGCCTGAAGAACGGCGCCGACACGGCCGTGCGCTCGATGCACTCCGGCCAGCAGGCCACCGGCCAGAGCCTGGCCGCCAGCGAACAGGCCGGCGCCTCGCTGGGCGCCATCGCCGACCAGGTGGAGCGCATCAGCGACATCAACCACCAGGTCGCCACGGCTACCGAGGAGCAGTCGGCGGTGACCGAGGAGATCAACCGCAACGTGCAGGGCATCGCCGACCTCGCCCACGCCACCAGCCGCGAAGTGCAGCACGGCAGCGAGCAGTGCCGCGAACTGCGCGCCCTGGCCGACGACCTGGCGCGGCAGATGGCGCAATTCCGCCTGTAAGCCCGAGGCGCTGGCCTTTGCGCCGGCGCCTTTTTCCCCAAAGTTACCCACAGGCTGGCGAGGCTTCTCGTTTCGCACAACCCGCTTGTCGGTGCACCCTGGTGATCGATCATCGCCCCGGATCAGCAATGATCGGGCCCGAATCGCTCACAGACTACCCACAGATTGTTCAGAGCTTTTACACCGGGTTCTCCACCGCCGCTGAACATTCGCTCGAAAGGCCCGGGGCCAAGCGCTGCGGGCGCTGCATAAGCTCACTGAATAATTCGAGGGTCGTCCGATCAGCAAAAGCCCGCGAAAATTGCCAACAGCTTTTCCACAGCTTGTTCAAATAATGCTCAGCGCTCGACGGTGCTTTTGATCAAAAATCAACCAGAAGGTGCAACACTACGATTCATCGGGGCGAGCGACGTCGGACCACAGGTTATCCACAGGCGGTTCCACGGCGATTGGGGAGAAGCGTCAGGCGTCCAGGGACTCGGCCTGGATACGCCCCCGGCTGAGGTCGCTGAGCAGCCGCTGCAGGGCATCCACCTGGGCGGTGGGCAGGTTCAGCGTCAGGCGTACGCCACTGGCGCCAAAGGCCTCGTCCTCGATGGCAGCGCCCAGGCTCAGCAGTCGCGCCTTGAACAGCGCGTGCTCGGCGAAACTGCACTCGAAGGCCAGCCGGCTGCTGGGCACCAACTCCACGCGCGGCGCGTCCTGCAGGCATTTCGCTGCGCAGCCGCCATAGGCACGGGCGAGGCCGCCGGTGCCGAGCTTGATGCCGCCGAACCAGCGACTGACCATGACCACCACGCGGTCCATGTCCTGCCCCTCGATGGCCACCAGCATCGGCCGGCCGGCGGTGCCACCGGGCTCGCCGTCGTCACTGAAGCGGTACTGGTTGCCCAGCTTCCACGCCCAGCAGTTGTGCCCGGCGCTGGCGTCGCGGTGTGCGGCGAGGAAGGCCTGCGCCTCGGCCTCGCTGGCAATCGGCGCGGCGACGCAGTGGAAGCGGCTCTTGCGGATGTCTTCCTCGTACTGGGCGGGGGCGGCGAGGGTGAAACTCATGCAGTCGCCGGCGGCGTCAGCCCGCAGCCCTTGAGGATGATGCGGATGAGATTGTCGCTGGCGTTGCCGAAGTCCTGCTTGGACATGCGCTTGCGGCCGGTGACGAAGGCGATCTGGGTGGCGAAGTCGGCGTAGTGCTGGGTGCTGCTCCAGATCAGGAAGATCAGGTTCACCGGGTCGACCGGGTCCATCTTGCCGGCGTCGATCCAGGCCTGGAACACCGCGGCGCGGCCGGCGAACCAGGTGCGGTAGTCCTGGCTGAAGTGCTCGGTCAGGCATTCGCCGCCGCTGATGATCTCCATGGCGAACACCCGCGAGGCCTGCGGGTAGCGGCGGGAGAACTCCATCTTGGCGCGGATGTAGGCGGCCAGTGCGACGGCCGGGTCGTCGTCCACGGTGAGGTGGTTGAAGGTGCTGTCCCACAGGTCGAGGATGTTGCTCAGCACCGCCACGTACAGCCCCAGCTTGTTGCTGAAGTAGTAGTGCAGGTTGGCCTTGGGCAGGCCGACGCGCAGGGCGATGGTGTTCATGCTGGTGCCCTTGAAGCCGTGACGGGCGAATTCCTCCTCGGCGGCGGCGAGGATCGCGACTTCGTTCTTCTGGCGAATGCGGCCAGCGGGCTTTTCACCGTTCTGGGCAGTATGGGCGGGCACTTGGAGAGTCATGTGGCGGGTCCACGTCTACGGGGGGCGCAGCATGGATAACCCAGGCGGGGCGGGCGATTCAAGCGCTCGCCGGAGAAAATGAGTGGCAATGCGCCACGAGGGAACGCGGACCCCGCCGCCTGGCGGGGTCCGGCGAGCCGTCAGAAGTGGTACTTGACCAGTGCGCTCATGGTGTTCTGGTCGGTGGTGAAGTACTGGGAATCCTTGATGCCGTACTTGTCGGACCAGTAGTCGTACTCGATACCCACGTACAGGTGCTTGGCCTCGTAGCCCATGGCCTTGCCCAGGTCGTACTTGATCTGCGGGTTGAAGTGCAGGTTGGCGTGGTAGTCCGACTGGTTCGGGTGGCCGGAGCTGGCGTCCTTGTTGTTCACGACCCAGTCCATGAAGCCGTCGAACAGGATGTCGGAGTTGCCCACCGGGAAGGTGATGGCCCAGGCCGGGGTGATCTGCCAGGCGCCGGACGGCACGCGGTCGCCATCGGGCTTGCGGTAGTAGAAGTTCAGCTGGAAGTAGTCGAAGCCGGGCAGGGCCAGGTCGAAGCCCGGGCCGAGCAGGTAGGACTCGACGTC
The DNA here is from genome assembly GCF_050474425.1 of Pseudomonas sp. B1-22. Taxonomy (NCBI): domain Bacteria; kingdom Pseudomonadati; phylum Pseudomonadota; class Gammaproteobacteria; order Pseudomonadales; family Pseudomonadaceae; genus Pseudomonas; species Pseudomonas sp. B1-22. The sequence continues at coordinate 445,096 of NZ_JBCHVH010000004.1, forward strand.
GCCTTCGCCGAACTCGTAGGTGCTGGCCAGCAGCACGTCCTTGACCGGGCCGAAGGACAGGTCGGTGCCGGTGATCTTGCCGAAGGACAGACGCGGGCTGAACTCGCCGTAGTAGCTGTTCTTGCCGTTTACCGGGCTTTCCTTGCCGTTGTAGTTGATCTGGTCGACGAAGAACCAGATGTCGCCCCAGGTCCAGGCGCTCGCGCTCTCGAGGGTGAAGGTCTGCTGGATCGGCGGATCGACCTTGTAGTTCTTGCCCCACAGGTAGGACAGGCTTTCGTTGTGCCAGATCAGCGGGCCGTCGTCGACGACCGCGCCGGGGGTCAGGTCTTCACCGCCAGCCATGGCCTGGCCGGCCGCCAGCAACCCGCTGGCGAACAGCAGGGATGCGAGAGTGCGAGTCATGCGTTGCTCCTAAATCAGTGCAGTCGAATTACGTTTTTAGTTGTCAGCGGAACCTGTCCGGAAAGTCAGGTCTGGCCTGGAAAAGCAAGATTGGAGCCAAACCTGACCAGGTGTTCCATTTTTCTTCCGGATCGAAGAACGATCCGTACGTTTTGCGTGACCCCGGCCCGGGTGGCGGACAGTCGCCGACCGGCTCTGGATGGGCAGATTTTCTGACCCGCCAGACAACTTTTGCCGAATTCAGGGCAGCATCACGCCATTCGGCTGAGGCTTTTACGGTTCCCGGGGAGAAAATTGGATACATGGCAATTCTGTGTTGAATCGAATCATTTCGAATTGTGTATACAAGTCTTCTGTGGGAAATCTACACAATCCCCCGTGGGAAGCGTCACGCGTTTTTTCGGGCGCGAATAATGCCAGAGGCAGCCGCGCGCCACACCTGCGGATTGCACCGGACCGCCGGGCGGTTGTGCTACCAGACCGCGATATGCGCGTCGGTGCGGGGCTCGGTGCCACCGCAGAGAACGCCGCTCACCGGGTCGCGCAGGACGATCTGACCACGGCCGTAGGTGGTCAGGTCGTGGGCCACTTCGATGTGATGGCCGCGACGTGTCAGCACCGCTGCCAGGCTGCGCGGCGCGTGGTATTCGATGCCCACGCGCTTGTCCCCCAGCCATTGCCAGCGCGGCGCATCGAGGGCGGCCTGGGGGTTCAGGCCGAAATCCACCAGGTTCATCACCATCTGCACGTGCCCCTGCGGCTGCATGTAGGCACCCATCACGCCGAACGGGCCGAGCGGCACGCCGTCCCTGCTGAGGAAGCCGGGGATGATGGTGTGGAAGGTCTTCTTGCCCGGTTGCAGGGCGTTGACGTGGCGGGCGTCGAGGCTGAACTCGGCGCCACGGTTCTGCAACGCGATGCCGGTGCCGGGCACCACCACGCCGGAGCCGAAGCCGTGGTAGTTGCTCTGGATGAACGAGACCATGTTGCCCTCGCCGTCGGCGCAGGCCAGGTACACGGTGCCGCCGGATCTGGGCTTGCCCGGGTGCGGCTCCAGCGCCCGCGCACCGATCAACTCGCGGCGCCTGGCGGCGTAGTCGTCGCTGAGCAGGTCGGCCACGCTGACGCGCATGCAGTCCGGCTGGCCGATATAGGCGCGGCCATCGGCGTAGGCGAGCTTCATCGCCTCCAGCTGGCGGTGCCAGGTTTCCGGGCTGTCGCGGTCGCCGAAGTCGAAGCCCTTGAGGATGTTCAGCGCCATCAGGGCCACCAGGCCCTGGCCGGCGGGCGGGATCTCCCAGACGTCGTAGCCCCGGTAGTTCAGCGAGATCGGCTCGACCCACTGCGGCTGGTAGGCGGCCAGGTCATCGGCGCGCAGGTAGCCGCCGCTGCGCTCGGCGTGGGCGGCGATGGTGCGCGCCAGCTCGCCGCGGTAGAAGCTTTCGCACTGGCTTTCGGCGAGGGCCTGCAGGGTGTCAGCCTGGGCCGGGTTGGCGAAGAGTTCGCCGGCGAACGGCGCGCGGCCATCGAGGAGGAATTCGTCGAACCAGGCCTGCAACTCGGGATGCTGCGCCAGCGCCGCGCGGAACTTGTCCAGGCCGCTCTGCCAGAGGCCGGCAATCACCGGCGACACCGGGAAGCCGTCGCGCGCCAGCTCGATGGCCGGCGCCAGCAGCTCGGCGAACGGCAGGCGACCGAAGCGCCGCGACAGCTCGGCCCAGGCCGCCGGGCAGCCCGGCACGGTCACCGGAGTCCAGCCGTACAGCGGCATCTTCGCATGGCCGGCGTCCTGCACCGCCTCGATGGAGAGTTTCTGCGGCGCCTGGCCGCTGGCGTCCAGGCCATGGAGCCGGTCCTTCACCCAGACCAGGGCGAAGGCGTCACCGCCGATGCCGCAGCCGGTGGGTTCGACCACCGTCAGCGCCGCCGCCGTGGCGATGGCTGCGTCGATGGCGTTGCCGCCGCGCCTGAGCATGTCCAGCCCCACCTGCGCGGCCAGCGGCTGCGAAGTGGCGACCATCCCGCGGCGGCCGAAGACCAGCGAGCGCTGCGAGGGATAGGGGTACTCCTGGGCGGAAAAACTGAGCATCGGCGTCCTCCGGATACGGCTTGAGACGGCAGGGTAGCCCTGCCAGACTTCGTCAGCTAGCGACATACCTTCAAGATATACCGATGAAAGGACAAGCTCCCGAACTGCAGCGCCTGATCCCGGTGCTCGAACGCCTGCCGCGGCCGGTCTACGCCCGCGCCGAACGCCTGCGCGCCGGTTCCTGGACCAGCCGCCACCACCACGCCTGGGTGCAGCTGTCCTACGCCATCACCGGGGTACTCGGGGTGCACACCGCCGAGGGCAGCTTCTTCGCCCCGCCGCAGCGGGCGATCTGGATTCCGGCCTATCTCGAGCATGAGGTAGTGACCTCGACCCAGGCCGAGATGCGCAGCCTGTACATCCGCGACGACGCCTGTGCCTGGGCGCCGGACCGCTGCCGGGTGCTGGAGGTGACGCCGCTGGCCCGCGAGCTGATCAAGAGCTTCTGCGAGCTGCCGGTGGATTATCCCCAGGGCGACAGCCCCGAATCGCGACTGGTGGAGGTGCTGCTGGACCAGCTGCGCACCCTGCCGGAAGTCGCCTTCTCCCTGCCGATGCCGCAGGAAGGCCGGCTGCTGCAGCTGTGCCAGACGCTGATCGACCACCCCACCGACAACCAGACCCTGGGCGACTGGGCGCAGCGCATCGGCACCTCGGAGAAGACCCTGTCGCGGCTGTTCCAGCGCGAGACCGGGATGACCTTCCGCCTTTGGCGCCAGCGCCAGCGCCTGCTCGCCTCCCTCGGCTCGCTGGAGGCCGGCGACAGCGTGACAGCGGCGGCGCTGGATTGCGGGTATGACTCGACCTCGGCGTACATCGCGTCGTTCAAGGGGTTGTTCGGGTTTACGCCGGGGGATTTGTTCCGACAGAGGTAGTCTGTGCCGGCGGATGTCGATCGCGGACGGAGTCCGCTCCTACCCAACGCCCGTCCCCGCGTAGGAGCGGACTCCGTCCGCGATTGGCCAACCCCATACCGAAGCCACGCCGGAGCACCTTGTGTAGGAGCGCGCCATGCGCGCGATCGCGGGCATGGCCCGCTCCTACGAGATATATCTGCGCTCAGGTTGGCCCTCACCCTAACCCTCTCCCAGGGGGAGAGGGGACCGTTCGACGCAGGATGAAACCTTGGTGTCAGTCGGCTCGGACTGCTCCCTCTCCCTGAGGGAGAGGGCTGGGGTGAGGGGGATGCATTGGCACGGCCCCCCAGAAGGAGACAGTTGCTCCTACAGGGAAATGCCGGCGCCGTGATCGGCGGATTTCCGCTCACCACCCGCATCCATCGGCGCTCCTTCGCCTGCCCGCGCCCCTCCATGAATCGCTGAAACCCTTCTGCCACGCGGCTTTCCCGCCTTGGCACGCTGCCTGCTATCGCCCTCGACACTGCGCCGCCCTCGCGGCGCGCCGGCGTGCCGTTCCGTAGTCCGCACGCCTGACGACAACAACGACAAGAGGAATACCCATGGATAGCGCAAGCGCCGTCTCCGCTTCTGCCGCACCCCGTACGACTTCCCAGCGCATCAAGTCGATCTTCAGCGGTTCGGTGGGCAACCTGGTCGAGTGGTACGACTGGTATGTCTACGCCGCCTTCTCGCTGTACTTCGCCAAGGCCTTCTTCCCCCAGGGCGACATGACCGCCCAGCTGCTGAACACCGCCGCGATCTTCGCCGTGGGCTTCCTGATGCGCCCGATCGGCGGCTGGCTGATGGGTATCTATGCCGACCGCAAGGGCCGCAAGGCGGCGCTGCTGGCCTCGGTGCTGCTGATGTGCTTCGGCTCGCTGATCATCGCCCTGACCCCCAGCTATGAAACCATCGGCGTCGGCGCGCCCATCCTGCTGGTGCTCGCGCGCCTGCTGCAGGGCCTGTCGGTCGGCGGCGAATATGGCACCTCGGCCACCTACCTGAGCGAGATGGCCAACAAGGATCAGCGCGGCTTCTTCTCCAGCTTCCAGTACGTGACCCTGATCTCCGGCCAGCTCATCGCCCTGGCAGTGCTGATCGTGCTGCAGCAGACCCTGACCACCGAGCAGCTGGAAAGCTGGGGCTGGCGCGTGCCCTTCTTCATCGGCGCGCTGTGCGCGGTAGTGGCCATGTTCCTGCGTCGCGGCATGGAAGAGACCGAGTCCTTCACCAGGAAGAAGGAAGAGCCCAAGGAGAGCCTGATCCGCGCCCTGCTGCGCCATCCGAAGGAAGTGCTCACTGTGGTCGGCCTGACCATGGGCGGCACCCTGGCCTTCTACACCTACACCACCTACATGCAGAAGTACCTGGTGAACACGGTGGGGATGAGCAAGACCGACTCCACCATGATCTCGGCGGCCACCCTGTTCCTGTTCATGCTGCTGCAGCCCATCGTCGGCGCGCTGTCGGACAAGATCGGCCGTCGCCCGATCCTGATCGCCTTCGGCGTGCTGGGCACCGTCTTCACCTACCCGATCCTCAGCACCCTGCACAGCATCGACACCTGGTGGGGCGCGTTCTTCCTGATCATGGCCGCGCTGGTCATCGTCAGCGGCTACACCTCGATCAACGCCGTGGTGAAGGCCGAGCTGTTCCCCACCGAGATCCGCGCCCTGGGCGTGGGCCTGCCGTACGCGCTGACCGTGTCCATCTTCGGCGGCACCGCCGAGTACGTGGCGCTGTGGTTCAAGAGCATCGGCATGGAAAGCGGCTTCTACTGGTACGTCACCGCGTGCATCGCCTGCTCGCTGCTGGTCTACGTGACCATGAAGGACACCCAGAAGCACTCGAAGATCACCACCGACTGATTGGGCTGCTTGCCCAGGCCCCGGCGCACACTCTCCGGGGCGTTTTATCCACAAGGCCCGGCGCAATGCCGGGCCTTGTCGTTTCGGGCTCCAGCTCGGCAGAGGGTTCGGCTGTTTTTTGTAGAATCAGCTTCCGGAGAAACCGTCAGGCGCCCTTGTTATGCTCGCCTTCATCTTCCCCGGCGAAGGCCCTCCATGAACCTTCCGCAAATTCCCCTCGGCCCGCTGCAAGCCCGCGAACTGCGCGGCGCGCACGGCGGCCCCTTCGATCTCGATCTCGCGCCCGGCCACTGCACGGTACTCAGCGGGCCGTCGGGCATCGGCAAGAGTCTGCTGCTACGCATGCTCGCCGATCTGGACCCGAACCAGGGTCGGGTCAGCCTCGCCGGGGTCAGCCGCGAGAGCCTGCCGGCCGGCACCTGGCGGCGCCTGGTCACTTATGTTGCAGCCGAGTCCGGCTGGTGGGAGGACAGCGTCGCCGCGCACTTCGCCGACCTCGATGCCGTGCGTCCGTTGCTGCCGCAGGTGAACCTCGACCCGACGCTGTTGCAGGCCCAGGTGATGCAACTGTCCACTGGTGAGCGCCAGCGCCTGGCGCTGCTCCGTGCGGTGGTGCAGAAGCCGCGCTTCCTGCTGCTCGACGAGCCCACGGCGGCGCTCGACCCGGCCAGCCGGGACGGCGTCGAACAGCTGCTCGGACGCCTGCTGGCCGATGGCATGGGCCTGCTGCTGGTCAGCCACGACGGCGAGCAGGCGCGCCGCCTGGGGGATGTGCGACTTCTGCTCGACCAGCAGGGCCTGCATGAGGTGACGGCATGACACCGATCCAGCTGAACCTGCCGGAACTGGCCCTCGCGGCCCTGCTGATCGTTGCCGCCGCCGCGCTGTCCTGGGCGTTGCGCCTGGGCCTGCAGCGCACGCTGCTGGTCTCCGCCGTGCGCCTGGTGGTGCAGTTGGTGCTGGTGGGGTTGTTCCTGCGTCAGGTGTTCGCCCTCTCCTCGCCCTGGCTGACCGCCCTGGTGGTGGCGGGCATGCTCGGTGCCGCCACCTTCGAGGTCGGCTCGCGGCAGCGGCGCCGCCTCGCCGGTTTCTGGCACCTGGGCATCGGTGGCGGCACGGTGGGCGTCGCCACCCTCGGCATCGCCCTGTTCGCCCTCTCCAGCAGCCTGCGCCCGCAGCCCTGGTACGACGCGCGCCACGCCATCCCCCTGGTGGGCATCATCCTCGGCACGGCGATGAACGCCGGCAGCCTGGCGCTGAACCAGGTGTTCGCCAGCGTCACCCGCGAGCGCGCCGCCATCGAGGCGCGCCTGGCGCTGGGGGCCGACCGCTACACCGCCCTCGGCGGCGTGATGCGGCGGGCGCTCTACAACGGGCTGATCCCCACGCTGAACCAGATGGCCGCCGCCGGCATCATCACCCTGCCGGGCATCATGACCGGGCAGATACTCGCCGGCATGGACCCGCTGGACGCCGCGCGCTACCAGATCCTGCTGATGTTCCTGCTGGCCGCTGCCGGTTTCGCTACCGCACTCGGCGCGGTCTGGCTGTCGGCCTGGCGGCTCACCGACGAGCGCGACCGCCTGCGCCTCGACCGCCTGCGCGCGGAGAACTGAGACTATGCTGGAGGCCCGCCAACGCCACCGGAGAGCGCCATGAACACTGCAAAATCCGCCCTGATCATCGGCGCCTCGCGCGGCCTCGGCCTGGGGCTGGTGCGTGAGCTGCTGGAGCGCGGCTGGGACGTCACCGCCACCGTGCGCGACGCCGCCCACCCCGGCGACCTGGCCGGCCTGCCGCTGCGCATCGAATCGCTGCTGCTGGACGACATCCACTCCCAGGACCGCCTCGCCGAAACCCTGGCCGGCGCGCACTACGACCTCGTGTTCATCAACGCCGGCATCTACGGCCCAGCGCACCAGTCCGCCATCGACGCCACGCTGGCCGAGGTCGGCCAGCTGTTCATGGTCAACGCCGTGGCGCCGCTGCGCCTGGCCGAGCGCCTGCTGCCGCGCCTGGATGGCGAGCAAGGCGTATTGGCCTTCATGACCTCGGAGCTGGGCAGCGTCGCCGGCAACGAATCCGGCGGCATGGCGCTGTACCGGGCGAGCAAGGCGGCGCTCAATTCGCTGACTCGCAGCTTCGTCGCCGAACTGGGCGAAACCGGCATCACCGTGCTCAACCTGCATCCGGGCTGGGTGCGCACCGACATGGGCGGCGAAGCCGCGCCGCTGGACGTGCACACCAGCGTGAAAGGCCTTGTCGAGCAGATCGAAAGCCACGCCGGGCGCGGCGGCCAGTTCTACCTGGACTACCAGGGGACGACGATCGACTGGTGACGAACCGCCCCGGCGGGGTTACCATGCGCCCACGTCTGACCTGTGGGTCAACGAACCTGGATCAGCAGACAGGGTGAACACTGAGCTGGCTCTCTCAATACAGGAGCCGGCTCGCCTCACGCGGCAGCTCCGCCCAACGAGGAATCACTCATGCCTTCCACCCGCCTCTGGCTGCGCAACCCCCTCGCCGTATTCACTGCCAACGATCAGGACGCCCGTGGCGGCATCGTCGTGCAGGACGGCCGCATCGTCGAACTGGTCGCTGCCGGCCAGCAGCCTTCCACTCCCTGCGAACAGACCTTCGATGCCAGCCAGCACGTGCTGACGCCCGGCCTGATCAACACCCACCACCACTTCTACCAGACCCTGACCCGCGCCTGGGCGCCGGTGGTGAACCAGCCGCTGTTCCCCTGGCTGAAGACCCTCTACCCGGTGTGGGCACGCCTGACCCCCGACCAACTGGCGGTGGCGACCAAGGTCGCCCTGGCCGAACTGCTGCTCTCCGGCTGCACCACCGCCGCCGACCACCACTACCTGTTCCCCGACGGCCTTGAGCAGGCCATCGACGTGCAGGCCGGCGTGGTCAACGAGCTGGGCATGCGCGCCATGCTCACCCGTGGCTCGATGAGCCTGGGCGAGGCCGACGGCGGCCTGCCGCCGCAGCAGACGGTACAGAGCGCCGAGGCCATCCTCGACGACAGCCAGCGCCTGATCCGCGACTACCACCAGCGCGGCGAAGGCGCCCAGGTGCAGATCGCCCTGGCGCCCTGCTCGCCCTTCTCGGTCACCCCGGAAATCATGCGCGCCAGCGCCGAGCTGGCCGAGCGCGAAGACGTGCGCCTGCACACCCACCTGGCGGAAACCCTGGACGAGGAAGACTTCTGCCTGCAGCGCTTCGGCCAGCGCACCGTGGATTACCTGGACAGCGTCGGCTGGCTCGGCCCGCGCACCTGGCTGGCCCACGGCATCCACTTCAACGACGAGGAAATCCGCCGCCTGGGCGAAGCCGGCACCGGCGTGTGCCACTGCCCCAGCTCGAACATGCGCCTGGCCTCGGGCATCTGCCCGACCGTGGCCCTGGAAGAAGCCGGCGCACCGGTGGGCATCGGCGTGGACGGCTCGGCCTCCAACGACGCCTCGAACATGATCCTCGAAGCCCGCCAGGCCCTGTACATCCAGCGCCTGCGCTACGGCGCCGAGAAGATCACCCCGGAACGCGCGCTGGGCTGGGCGACCAGGGGCTCGGCCAAGCTCATCGGCCGCAGCGACATCGGTGAACTGGCGGTGGGCAAGCAGGCCGACCTCGCGCTGTTCAAACTCGACGAACTGCGCTTCTCCGGCAGCCACGATCCGCTCTCCGCGCTGCTGCTGTGCGGCGCCGACAAGGCCGACCGGATCATGATCGGCGGCACCTGGCGGGTCATCGACGGCGAAGTCGAAGGCCTCGACCTCAAGCGCCTGATCGCCGACCACACCCAGGCCGCGCGCAAGCTGCTCGGCACCCTGTAAGCGGTAGATGGTGAGGCGCGGCGGAACGGCTGGCGGATGGGGCGCCGGCCGTTCCCCCGCGCCTCATTGCTCTTTCAGAGCCCGTTCACGATCTCGCGAGCTAGAGCAGAACAAGGCAAAAACAGGCGAGGACGCGGAGTTTACGAGCAGTAAATGAGCAGTCCGAGCCTGTTTTTAACGCAGTTATGCCGACGCGCAGCAGATCGTGAGCTGGCTCTTAGAACGGGCGGCTGCCACCCAGGCTTATACGCTTGAGCCGCCGCCGTTCACTGGCCGGGAACGCGTTGCGCGCATGCAGCGTGGCCTGGTTGTCCCACCAGACGATATCGCCCACTTCCCACTTGTGCGTGTAGCTCAGCTCCGGCCGCTGCAGGTGCTCGCGCAACCGCTCGATCAGCGCCGCGCCCTGCTGCGGATCGTGGCCGGGAATTTCCACCTCGGTGTGCACCGAGAGGAACAGCACGCGCTTGCCGCTTTCCGGATGGGTGCGCACCAGCGGGTGCTCGGTGCCCTGGATCGGCTCGATGTCCGGCGTGCGGTAGCGCACGAAGCCGCCGTTGTAGCCGCCGTTCTTCAGGCGGATGAACGGGTTGTAGTTGATCAGCCGCAGCGGATCGATCTCGGCGCGGGTCGCTTCGTCCAGCGTCTCGTAGGCACGGGCCAGGTTGGTGAACAGGGTTTCGCCGCCGGTCTTCGGCACCTCCAGCGCGTAGAGGAAGGAGCCGGAGGACGGCACTGGCGTCCACTGGTGATCGACATGGGCTGGCAGGGCGAAATTGCCCAGCTCGCCGTCGCCGGTATTGGCCACCTTGACGATGTCCGGCGCCTTGCCGTCGGTGCCGGAGGACAGCACCGGCACGTCCGCCGGCGGCTGGAATACGGCGCCGAACAGGGTGGCGAAGCGCAGGTACTGCTCATCGTCCAGGTCCTGGTTCTTGAAGATCAGGATGTGATGGTCGCGGTGGGCCTGCTTGATCGCCAGGACCTGCTCCGGGGTCAGCGGCTCGCGGGCGTCCAGGCCACGTACTTCGGCGCCCAGCGGGGCGTCGAGGGGGACGATGGCGAAGGGTTCGGGGGTGGATTGCTTGAGGGCGGTGGATTGGGTCATGTCGAGAATCCTGAGTTGGCGGCCTCCCTCACCCCCGCCCTGGCTAGGCACCCTGCTCCTGTGGGAGAGGGGGCAGTCCGATGCAGCGGGTTATCCCGTCGCACCGATCCACTGGGAGAGGGCGGAGGTGAGGGGCTCTGGGGAAAAGGTCAAACCTTCTTGATCGTCCGGCTACGCTGCCCGTCGACACCCACCGGCACATCGCCGGCCAGGGTCACGCGGCGCACGATGCGCGGCTGGGTGCCGTAGTCGTCCACGGCGTAGTGCTGGGTCGCGCGGTTGTCCCAGATGGCCACGTCGCCCGGCTGCCAGCGCCAGCGCACGGTGTTCTCCAGGCGGGTGACATGGCTTTGCAACACCGCGAAGAGGTGCGCCGAGTCATGCTGCGTCAGACCCTTCAGGCGTTTGACGAAGTGCCCGAGCAGCAGGGTCTTCTCGCCGCTGACCGGGTGTACGCGCACCACCGGGTGCTCGGTCTCGTAGAGGGTGGAGGTGAACACCTTGCGGTACTCCTCCAGGCGCACCGGGTCGGCGTTGGGGCGGATGCCGGCGTAGTCGTATTCGTTGCTGTGCACCGCCCAGAGCGAATCGGCCAGGGCCTTGAGCTCCGGCGTCAGGTCGTCGTAGGCGGTCGCCGTATTGGCCCAGACGGTGTCGCCGCCGGCCTCGGGCGCCTCCAGGTTGCGCAGGATCGAAGCCTTGGGATAGGCGTCGACGAAGGTCACGTCGGTGTGCCAGGAATTGGCGCGGCGGCCCTGGGCGCCGTCCAGCTCCAGCAGGTAATGGGTGCCCTCGTGCACCGGCACCGTGGGGTGCGCCACCGGCTCGCCGAGCAGTTGGGCGAAGGCTTCGTGGCCGGCGTCGTCGAGCTGGGTCTGGCCCCGGAAGAAGATCACCTTGTGCTTCACCAGGGCGGCCTGGATCGCCTCGACGGTGGCGGCGTCGAGATTGCCGGAGAGGGTCACGCCACGGATTTCGGCGCCGATGCGGCCGGCCACCGGATGGATGTCGAGTTCGATGCCCTGTTGCGGAATGACTTGTGCTGCGTTGCTCATGTCGAAGTCCTCTTACTGTGGCAATGAACCGCGCCGCGGGCGGCGCGGGAGTGGGATCAGAAGTCGTAACGGACCGACGCGCCGAGGGTGCGCGGCTGCCCCACCGAGGCGGTGTAGGAGCCGTTGATGCTGGCGAAGGCGGCCAGGTAGTAGTCCTTGTCGAAGGCGTTCTTCAGCCAGACCGAGGCGTCCAGCTGGCCGTCGCCGACGTCCTTGCGCAGGCCGACGGAGAAGTTCGCCAGGCCGTAGCCGTCGATCTTCGAGAGGTCGGAGTTGTCCAGCGTGCCCTCGGCCTCGGAGCGGTAGGCGTAACTGCCGGTCACGTAGGGGCGGATGCCGTCGTCGAGGTTCCAGGCGTATTCGCCGTTGAGGTTGGCGATCCACTTCGAGGCGCCCACCACGTTTTCCCCGGTGAGGTCGCAGGTGGCCGGCGCGCCGGGCTTGGTGGAAACCTCCGCCGGGCACGGGGCGTCCTTGAACGACAGGTAGGTGACGTCGTTGTAGGAGCCGTTGAAGTTGATCGTCAGGCCGCGCAGCGGCAGCGCCGTGGCTTCGAACTCCAGGCCGCGCGAACGCACGCTGCCGGCGTTGGAGAGCACCGAGACCAGCTGGGACGAACCCGGCGGCTGGTACAGGGTGGTCGCCTGGTAGCCATGGATACCGGTCCAGAAGATGTTGGTGTTGAGCTGCAGACGATTGTCGAACAGGGTCGACTTGATCCCCAGTTCGGCATCGTTGGCGCGCTCCGGGCCGACCAGCAGCGAGTCCGCCCCGGCGGTGGGCGCGCTGGCCACGGCCAGGTTCACCCCGCCGGACTTCTCGCCATGGGACAGCGAGGCGTAGCCCAGCAGCTCGTCGCTGAACTGGTAGCTCAGGCTCAGCAGCGCCGAGGGCGCGAAGCTGTACAGGCCGAGGTCGCCCGAGTCGTAGGCGCCCAGCTGGTTGCGCCGCACCACCGCGCCGATGCCCGTCACCGGCGCGCCGCCCTCGGGGGCGAAGCGCTCGACCTTGGCGGCCTTTTCCTCGTAGGTGCCGCGCAGGCCGGCGGTGAAGTCCAGCTTGTCGGTGAGGTGCCAGGTGCCCTGGGAGAACAGCGCGAAGCTGTCAGTCTCGATCTTGCCGTTGGCCTTGGTGTAGGTGTTGTTCAGCGCGTTGAGGTTGGTGCCCAGCAGGTAGCGGTCAGCCAGCGGGCCGTAGTCGGTGAAGGTCTTGTTGCCCAGGTTCTGGTTGAACGCATAGGCACCGAGCACGTAGTCGAAGAAGCCGCCGGTGGGCGAAGCCAGGCGGATTTCCTGGGAGAACTGGCGGTCGTGGACTTCCACGCCGGTGTTGTTGATCGCCGAGACGTTGAGCTGCTCGTCGTTGGCCGGGGTGAAGTGCCAGTAGCGGTAGGCGCTGATGGAGGTCAGCTTGAAACCGCCATTGAGGTTCCAGTTGGCCTCCACCGAGCTGCCGCCCTGGTGCACGCTGACGTTCTGCCGGCCGTTGATGTTGACCTTGTGCCGGTCCGGATCGCGGATCGGCGATGCGCCCACGGCGGCGGCGCGCTGCCAGAAGCGGTCGGCGGCGCCGTACACCACCATGCTGCCGACGCTGGAGTCCTCCTCGTTGTAGTCGTTGATCCAGCGCAGGTCGAAATCGTCGTTGGGCTTGAACAGCAGCTGGCCACGGATGCCCTGGCGCGCGCCGCCGTTGAGGTCGTTGTCGTCGTAGATGTTCTTGATGTAGCCGTCGTCGCGGGTGCGGTAGGCCGACACGCGCCCGGCCAGGGTCTCGGTCAGCGCGCCGGAGACGGTGCCCTTGCCCTGGAAGTAGCCGTCCTGGCCGCCGGACACCTCGACGCTGCGCTCGGGGGTGAAGGTCGGCGCGCGGGTGCTGATGTTCAGCACGCCGGCGGTGGTGTTCTTGCCGAACAGCGTGCCCTGCGGGCCGCGCAGCAGTTCCAGCTGCTCGATGTCCAGCAGGTCGAACACCGCCATGCCGGGGCGGCCCAGGTAGACGTTGTCCAGGTAGACCCCGGCGCTGCCTTCCAGGCCGTCGCTGGCCGGGTTGTTGCCGATGCCGCGCACCGCGATGCTCGACTGGCGGGCGTGGATGAAGGCGACGTTGACGCTCGGCAGCACCTGCTGCAGGTCCTGCACCTTGTAGATGCGCTGGCTTTCCAGGGTCTCGCCGCCGAGCACGGTGATCGGCGTCGGCACCTTCTGCGAGTCCTCCTCGCGGCGGCGGGCGGTCACGGTGACCTTGCCCAGGGTGGCGTCGGCCTTGGCGGGTTCTGTCTTGGTCGACGTGGCCTTGCTGGACGTGGCGGCAGGCGCCTCGGTGGTGGTCGTGGTGGCGTCCTCGTCCTGCTCGGCGGCAAGCACCGGCAGCGCGCCGCCAAGGGCCAGCAGCAGGATGACGGCGTAGTCCGGCGCGCGCAGCCGGCGCGGGGCGATGGAGGGGAAGTGCTGTCTCGAACTCATGGGGTGATTCCTTGGGCGTCCGCGAAATGCGCGGGCAAAAGGGGGCCGCACCGCGTCAGCGCGGCGAACGGCAACTCAGTGATTCGGGATGGCGCCGCGTCAGCGCGGCGAGGCGGTCAGCAGCAGCGCGGACGGCCGCAGGGACAGCACATTCGGTAAGGCGGGCGGCTCAAGGTATGCATCGGGCGGCTCCTGGTCTCGTGCATATTCTTATGTCTAAAAAGAATAGATTTAAGTTTTATTCTTCGTTGACGGAATAAGAGCTTGCATTTAAAACCAGCGCATCACCCACGGCAAATGCCTTTGCCCACTATTTTCAATGCCGGAAATGCATCATGGATCTGCGCCAGCTGCGGTACTTCATCGCCCTCAACGAACACCGAAGTTTCGTCCGTGCCGCCGACGCCATGGGCATCACCCAGCCGGCCTTCAGCCGCAGCATCCAGGGTCTGGAGCAGGAACTGGGCTGCCGCCTGGTGGACCGCGCCAGCAAGGACCTGCGCCCCACACCCGAGGGCCAGGTGGTGCTGCAGCACGCGCTGAGCCTGGTGCAGGGCGCGAACAACCTGAGCCACGCCATCGCCCAGTTGAACCAGCTGGATTCCGGCGAGCTGCGCTTCGGCTGCGGCCCGGCGCCGGCGCAGAAACTGGTGTCGGATGCGGTGGTGCAGTTCGTGCGGCGCCATCCGCGCATCCACATCCAGTTCGGGGTGGACAACTGGGAGCGCCTGGCGCGCAACCTGAGCCGCGAGGAAATCGAATTCTTCGTCGCCGACATCCGCCATTTCGAGGCCGACCCGAACTTCCAGACCCGTCCGCTGAAGCCGCGCAGAGGCCTGTTCTTCTGCCGCCAGGGGCACCCGCTGCTGGCCAAGGACAGCCTCTCCACCAACGACATGTTCGCCTACCCGCTGGCCGCCACCCTGATCCCGCCCAGCGCGCGGAAGATGCTGGCGAATCTCAGCGGCAAGATCGACGTCACCGCCAACATCCAGTGCGAGGACATGGCCTCCCTGGTGCGCATCGTCAGCCAGACCGAGGCCATCGGCATCGCCGTCGAGGAAGCGGTGAGCGAGCCCATGGCCCGTGGTGAACTGGAGCGCCTGTACTTCCGCAACCTGCCGCCCAACGTCGACATCCTCCAGGCCCGCTGCGGCATCGTCACCCGCACCGGCGACCGCCTCTCGGCGGCCGCGCGGGCGATGATCGAGCTGCTGGTGGAGCTGGATGGGGATGTGGCCAGCGCGGTGGCGTGACGGGCTGCGCTAGAGGCCGTCGGTGACCAGGCGGGGCATGTCGTCCCAGCCCAGGAAAAGCCGGGCGATACCGCCAGACCTGTAGGAGCGGACTCCGTCCGCGATCAGCCGGCAAGGCCGGCGTCAGGCCGGGTTCGCGAGCAAGCTCGCTCCTACAGGTGTTCATCCTGCAAAGTGGATGCAGTAGCTAACCTTCGCGGACAAGGTCCGCTCCTACGGGAGCGCAGCTCCGCTCTGGCTCTGGCTCTGGCTCTCTAAGACTTCCAGAGAAATTTCCGCGCACTCCGGAACGCCCCTTCAGGAGGCCGAGTGGAATCGGAGTTTCAGGGGTTGAGCGACATGGATGTCGCGAGAGCGTCGTTGGGCCATGGATGGCCCGTCGACGCGTGCCCCTGAAACTTCGATGGAGCGAGGGGAGTCCCGCGAAGCGGGACCCGGATGATGGGGCAAGACCTTTTGGTTCCTTTTGGGGCGTTTGCCAAAAGGGACTCGCCCGAGGGGGCGAAACAAAAAGTCCCCGCACACGCCGAAGCGGCGCCGAACACCCCAACAAAAAGCATCGCGGACAGAGTCCGCTCCTACGCGGGCGAATGACTCCGGCATCCGCATAGAGCACCGAATCGGCCGCGATGGATTTCGCGGACAAGGGCTAGGCGCCCCCGTCTCTCCTACGAAAGCGTACGCCCCCAGTAGGAGCGGGCCATGCCCGCGATAGGCGCCCGCAGGGCGCCCTGCCTCACTGGATCGCCGCCACCGGCTGCCCGGCAATCTGCTTGCCCGCCGCCTCCTGCAACTCAGGCCTGGCCCACTCCGCCGCCTTGAACTCGCGCCGGATCAACCCATAGCTCTTCGCCGCCTGAATGGAGGCATCGAGCTTCGCCAGGAACCCCGCATCCAGCTTCGGCGACAACACCTCCGCGAGAGTGCGCCCCTGGTACTCGCTCTTGAAGATCACCGCCGGGTAATTGGCCTGGCTGGACACCAGCTCGATGTACGCATCGCGGTTGGCCTCGGCGCTGGCCCACTGCACCGCCTGCAGCTGCACCTTCAGCAGCCGCTCGGTGAGGTCGGGATGGGCGTCGACGAAGGCGCCATTGCCCACCAGCCCCGCCTGCAGGGTGCCGGCGCCGCCGAGGTCGTGGGTACTCAGCACGATGTCCGCCAGGCCCTTCTCGCGCAGGGCGAACAGCCCGGCCAGGCCCCAGGTGGCGTCGATCTGCTTCGCCGCCAGGGCCGCCAGCGCAGCGCTGAAGTCGAGGTTGATGACCTTCAGGTCCTTCTCGGAAAGCCCGGCGCTGGCCAGGGCGTTGTCGAACGACAACTGGCTCGCTGTGCCGCGGAAGAGTCCCACGCGCTTGCCCTTGAGGTCGGCCAGGGACTTGATGTCCGAACCCGGCTGTACGCCGAGGTAATGATTGACGTCGCGCGCGGTGGCGGCCAGCAGGCGGGTGTCCAGCCCGCTGGACTTGCCGATGATCGCCGCGAGATCGCCCAGGTAGGCGAAGTCCACCTGGTCGTTGGCCAGGGCTTCGTTGATCACCGGGCCCGCGCCCTTGAAGAAGGTCCACTTGATCTGGATGCCGTCGGCGGCGAATTCCTTTTCCAGCAGCTGGCGGGTGGTGAGCACGTCGACGATGCCGCCGCCCGACGGCTTCGGCCCGGCGCTGACATCGGGCACGGCTATGCGGATTTCCTTGACCGGCGCGGCCTGGGTGAAGGTCGGATAGGCGCCGAGCAGCCCCGCCAGGACCGGCGCGGCGAAGAGGGACAGCAACTGTTGGGTGAGGGCCTTCATGGCGCCTGCCTCCTGCAATGGGATGAATGCGTGGGAGGCACTAAAGGCAGTTCCTGGCCTGTAAATAAAATAATAAAAACTTATTTTTTAGTAACTGAAAGACCTAAATCAGACGCGCTCGGGCTCTGCGAGGGAATGCTCGCAGGGCATAAAAAATATTCCTCGAATGCATTGGCTGCGATGGGAGGGCTTCCCTTAAATGGGCCTTTCTTAGCTCATAAATGCATTGATTGGTTTTTTCATATTCCAATGAAGAATATTAATAAAGCCTCCGGCCTTGCCCTCCCCGCTCCTCGTCCGGCGCTGGCCACACCGCGCCTGCCGTGGGTTTCGGCCTCCCGTGCGCTGCCCTGGCTGGTGCCGGCCGCGTTGGCGCTGCTGTGGTGGGTCGCCAGCCATCGGCACTGGATGTCGGCGCAGATCCTGCCGACCCCGGAGCTGGTATTGCAGGCCACCCGCGAGCTGCTCGGCGGCGAGTTGTGGCTGCAACTGGGCGTCAGCCTGAAGCGCCTGGCCTGGGGCCTGCTCGCCGGGATTGCCAGCGGGCTCGCCCTGGGCGCCTGGCTGGGGTTCAGCCGGCGTGCCGAGCGGTTGATCCTGCCCACCTTCAGCGCCCTGGCACAGGTTCCGACCCTGGCCTGGATTCCGCTGTTCATGCTGTTCTTCGGTATCGGCGAATTGCTCAAGCTGGTGGTGCTGATCAAGGCGGTGATCGTCCCGGTCACCCTGCACACCCTGGTCGGCGTGCGCGACGCCCAGCCGCGCCTGCGCGAGGCCGCCGCCGTGCTGCGCCTGCCGCGTCACCTGCTGGTATGGCGGCTGATCCTGCCGGCGGCGCTGCCCTCATTCCTCACCGGCGTCCGCCTGGCCCTGGCGCAAGGCTGGACCTCACTGCTGGCCGTGGAACTGCTGGCCTCCAGCGAAGGCATCGGCTACCTGATGGTGCAGGCGCGCCAGCTGTTCATGCTCGATACGGTGTTCGTCTGCATCCTGGTCGTCGGCCTGGTTGGCGCGGCGATGGACCGTGGCATCCAGGCCCTGGACAAGCGCCTGCTGCACTGGCCGCAACAGGCCGCCGGAGAGCTGCGCCGCAGTGGGCGCGGCCACGGCTGGCAACGCCTGCAACCCTGGCTGCTGCCGCTGGCGCTGCTCGCCCTGTGGCAAGCCGCGAGCACCTTCGCCTGGGTCGATCCGGCGATCCTCGCCAGCCCCGTTTCGGTGGCCGTCGCCCTCTGGCAGGGGCTGCTCGACGGCAGCCTGCCCGGCGCACTGCTGAGCAGCCTGCAACGCACCCTCGGCGGCCTGCTGCTGGGTGGTGCGCTGGGCTTCGGCCTGGGTCTCGCGCTCGGCCTGCTGCGCCCCGCCGAACGCCTGCTCGGCCCGAGCTTCGCCGCATTGCGCCAGGTGGCGATCTTCGCCTGGGTGCCGCTGCTAACCGCCTGGTTCGGCCTGGGCGAGACGGCCAAGGTGGTGTTCGTCGGCCTCGCGTCCTTCTTCCCGCTGCTGCTGGCCACCCAGCGCGGCGTCGCCAGCCTGCCGCCGCAACTGAGCGAGGCGGCCCTCGCGCTGCGCCTGTCGCCCTGGCAACGGCTGCGCCGGCTGGTGCTGCCGGGGGCCGCGCCCTCGGTGTTCGCCGGCATCCGCCTGGCGCTGATCTACGCCTGGCTGGGCACCATCGGCGCCGAGTACTTCATGCCGTCCAACGGCGGCATCGGCAGCCTGATGATCGGCGCCCAGCAATTGTTCCGCATGGACCTGGTCGGCGCCGGCATGTTGCTGGTCGGCCTCACCGGCGCGCTGCTGGCCGCCCTCGGACAACGCATCGAAGCGCGTGCGACGCGCTGGAGACACGCATGAACGCCTTCACTTCCCCGGCGCTGGTGAGCTTTCGCCAGGTCGCCAAGACCTTCCCCGTGGACGGCCGCGAGCTGCAGGCCATCGAACGTTTCGACCTGGAGATCGCCGACGGCGAATTCATCGCCATCGTCGGCGCCAGCGGCTGCGGCAAGTCGACCCTGCTGCGCCTGCTGGTGGGGCTGGACCGCGAGTTCCAGGGCGAAATCAGTATCGACGGCGCCCCCATCGACGGCATCGGCGGCGAGCGCGGCATCGTGTTCCAGGAACACCGCCTGTTCCCCTGGCTGACGGTGGAACAGAACGTCGAGCTCGGCCTGGTCAACGAATCGCTGAGCGCCTTCGGCAAGGCCAGCCGGGTTGCCGACTACCTGCAACTGGTGGGCCTGAAGGGCTTCGAACGGGCCTACCCGCACCAGCTTTCCGGCGGCATGGCGCAGCGCGTGGCGATCGCCCGCGGGCTGGTGGCCAGCCCGCGCATCCTGCTGCTGGACGAACCCTTCGGCGCGCTGGACGCACTCACCCGCCAGCAGTTGCAGGAAGAGCTGCTGCGCATCCGCCAGCGCGAGCGCATCACCACCGTGCTGGTCACCCACGACGTGGAGGAGGCGCTGTTCCTCGCCGACCGCGTGGTGGTGATGGCGCCACGGCCGGGGCGGATCAAGCGCATCGTCGAGGTGCCGCTGGCGCATCCGCGCGAGCGCGGCGGTTTCGATTTCCTGCGTCAGCGCGAGGCGCTGCTGCACGAGCTGACCGGCGATGGCGATTACGTCGCGCCGCAGCCGAGGCGGGTGGAAGACCTGCCGTTTGAGTTCATTGCCTGCTGACGGCAAGAGCACCCTCACCCTAACCCTCTCCCGGAGGGAGAGGGGACCGATCGGCGCCGGCTGGGATTACGGCTTCAGCCGGCACGGACTGCCCCCTCTCCCCCTGGGAGAGGGCTGGGGTGAGGGCACGCCCAACGCACCCATCCTCCCAGTCATACGAGCCCAATCATGAGCAAACGCCCCAACTTCCTCGTCATCGTCGCCGACGACCTCGGCTTCTCCGACCTCGGCGCCTTCGGCGGCGAGATCTCCACCCCGCACCTCGACGCCCTGGCCACCGACGGCCTGCGCCTGACCGACTTCCACACCGCGCCGACCTGCTCGCCGACCCGCTCGATGCTGCTCACCGGCACCGACCACCACATCGCCGGCATCGGCACCATGGCCGAGGCGCTGACCCCGGAGCTGGAAGGCAAGCCCGGCTACGAGGGTTACCTCAACGACCGCGTGGTGGCCCTGCCCGAGCTGCTGCGCGAGGCCGGCTACCAGACGCTGATGGCCGGCAAATGGCACCTGGGCCTGCAGCTGGAACAGGCACCCCACGCGCGCGGTTTCGAGCGCTCCTTCTCGCTGCTGCCCGGCGCGGCCAACCACTACGGCTTCGAGCCACCCTACGACGAGACCACGCCGGGCATCCTCAAGAGCACCCCGGCGCTGTACGTCGAGGACGACCGGTTCATCGACGAGCTGCCGGCGGACTTCTATTCCTCCGATGCCTTTGGCGACAAGCTGATCCAGTACCTCAAGGAGCGCGACCAGAGCCGGCCGTTCTTCGCCTACCTGCCCTTCTCCGCGCCGCACTGGCCATTGCAGGCGCCCAAGGAGGTGGTCGACAAGTACCAGGGCCGCTACGACGCCGGTCCCGAGGCGCTGCGCCTGGAGCGCCTGGAGCGGCTCAAGCAGCTGGGCCTGATCGATGCCGACGTGAAGGCGCATCCGGTGCTGGCAATCAGCAAGGAATGGGCGCAACTCAGCGCCGAAGAGAAAGCGAAATCGGCGCGGGCCATGGAGGTCTACGCGGCGATGGTCGAGCGCCTGGACTGGAACGTCGGCCGCGTCGTCGAGTACCTGCGCCAGCAGGGCGAGCTGGACAACACCTTCGTCCTGTTCATGTCCGACAACGGCGCCGAGGGCGCACTGCTGGAAGCCTTCCCGCGCTTCGGTCCGGACCTCCTGAGCTTCCTCGATCAGCACTACGACAACAGCCTGGAGAACATCGGCCGCGCCAACTCCTACATCTGGTACGGCCCGCGCTGGGCCCAGGCGGCCACCGCGCCGTCGCGCCTGTACAAGGCCTTCACCACCGAGGGCGGCATCCGCGTGCCGGCGCTGGTGCGCTACCCGCAACTCAAGCGCCAGGGCGAGATCAGCCACGGCTTCTCCACGGTGATGGACATCACCCCGACCATCCTCGACCTCGCCGGCGTGCGCCACCCCGGCAAACGCTGGCGTGGCCGCGAGGTGGCCGAGGTGCGCGGCAAGTCCTGGCTGGGCTGGCTCTCCGGCGAGACCGAGCAGGCCCATGACGAGAAGACCGTGACCGGCTGGGAGCTGTTCGGCATGCGCGCCATCCGCCAGGGCGACTGGAAGGCGGTGTACCTGCCGGCGCCGGTCGGTCCGGCCACCTGGCAGCTGTACGACCTGGCCAGCGACCCCGGCGAGACTCAGGACCTGGCCAAGCTCCAGCCGGAAAAGCTGGAAGCGCTGGTCGAGCACTACAAGCAGTACGTCAACGAAACCGGGGTAATCGACGCGCCGCCGCCCTTCCTCGCGCGCTGAACCCTCGACGGAAAATCGGGCTGGCCCGCAATGCCAGTCCCGACCCGTATTGCCACTCCCTGAAATGCCTGCAGCCCCCACCAGGCGGGGCTTTCAGACTACCGTCTGTCGCCAGATGCGAAGCCCGACCAGCGGTACTCCAGGCAAAAATCCATCCAAATCAAGCCCCTCATTTGACGCCGACAAAATAGCGTCAATTTGACATCATCCAACGGCACTCTAGCTTTAAGAAGCCAGGCCGACGCACTGCTCAGGACCTACCTCAGCAGCCGACGGCCTCCCCTCCTGGCGCCGGCAACGGAGTGCAGCATGCGCGATACCCGATTCGATACGCCTGTCGAACAGGCCGACGGCCACCTGTGGCCGAAACGCCTGGTTCTCCAGTCGCTGCCCTGGGTGGCGGTGGCCGGGCTTTACTGGGCGGGCCTGCCGATCTGGGTACTGCTGCCGCTGGGCGCAATCGCCAGCCTCGCACTGACTCCGCTGCTCGGCGGCCCCCCCCAGGCGCAAGCGACAACCCAGCAGGTGCGCCTGGACAGCGAGCAACTGCCGAAATGGCGCCCGCTGCAGGACGCCATGGACAGCCACCTGGCCAGCCTCAACGGCCACACCCACCAGATCGACAGCATCCTGCACCAGGCCATCGCCCAGCTCACCGACAGCTTCCACGGTCTGGCCGAGCGCATCGACACCCAGCGCGGCCTGTCCCACTCGCTGATCGAGCGCTACGACGGGCGCGGCCACCTGGACGACGACATCGACTTCCAGCGCTTCATCCACGCCACCCAGGAAACCCTCGGGCTGTTCGTCGAGGCCACCCTGGAAACCAGCCGCACCTCGCAGCAGCTGGTGGAGCGGATGGACCGCGTCACCCACAAGATCGGCGAAATCCTGCAGTCCACCCAGGACATGGACGCCATTGCCAAGCAGACCAACCTGCTGGCCCTGAACGCCGCCATCGAGGCCGCCCGCGCCGGCGAGAGCGGCCGCGGTTTCGCCGTGGTGGCCGACGAAGTGCGCGCGCTGTCCACCCGCTCCACGCACTTCTCGCAAGCCATTCGTGAGCACGTCGACGTGGTCTACCACGAGATCAGGGACGCCGAGGGCGCCATCGCCCAGCTGGCCGACAAGGACATGTCCTTCGCCCTCGACTCGCGCAAGAAGATCCAGACCATGCTCGACGACCTGGACGCCATGAACCAGCACACCGTCAAGGTGGTGCAGGAGCTGGACCGGATATCCCTGGAAGTGGGCGACGGCGTGAACGCCGCCGTGACCGCCCTGCAGTTCCAGGACATGAGCAGCCAGTTGCTGGGGCAGATCGGCAAGCACGGCGCGCGTCTCGGCGCGCTGGCGGTCGGCCTCGGCGCGCTGGATGGGCGCGATCCCCGGGAATGGGGCGAGCGCCTGCGCGAGGAAGTCGCCGAACTCGGCCGCCCGCTGAGCAACCCGGTGGCACAGACCAGCCTCAGCGCTGGTGAAGTCGAGCTGTTCTGAACGCACCACCCGACGGTGCGTGGGAGGCAGTGAAGATGTTGCAGTCGATCATCGAGTACCTGGCGAACATCGCCCTGGTGGGCTGAACCCAGTCCGTATCCCCGAATGCCAACCCCTTGGAACAAGGAGTAGTCACGCAATGGGAAAGCAGATTCTGATCGTCGACGACTCGGCGTCGATCCGGCAGATGCTGAGCTTCACGCTCAAGTCCGCCGGCTATGAAGTGGATGAAGCCGTCGATGGCAAGGACGGCCTGGGCAAGGCCCAGCGCAAGACCTACAACCTGGTGTTCACCGACCAGAACATGCCGAACATGGACGGCCTGTCGCTGATCCGCAGCCTGCGCGACATGGCCGGCTACCGCAGCGTGCCGATCCTCATGCTGACCACCGAATCCAGCGACGCCATGAAGCAGCAGGGCAAGAGCGCCGGCGCCACCGGCTGGCTGGTCAAGCCGTTCGACCCGCCCAAGCTCCTTGAAGTGACCCGCAAGGTCCTGCCCTAGGGGTACCGCAGATGGCTACTGGCATGGAGCAATTTCTCCAGGTGTTCTTCGAGGAAACCGACGAACACCTGGCCACCCTCGAACTCCTGCTGATCGGGCTCGACCTCGATCAGCCGGACGCCGAGGCGCTCAACGGTATCTTCCGCGCGGCCCACTCGATCAAGGGCTCCAGCGGCATGTTCGGCTTCGACGACCTGACCGCCGTCACCCACGAACTGGAAACCCTGCTCGACCGCATCCGCTGCGGGCAGACCGCCCTGCGCGCGGAGATGATCGGGGTGTTCCTCGAAGCCCGCGACGTGCTGCAGCGTCTGCTCGACGCCCACCGCGACCAGTGTCCGGACCCGAGCGTGCCGGTGCAGGACACGGTGGAACGCCTGCGCGCCTGGCTGGCGGAGCCGGCGAGCGCGCCCGTCGACGACGGCTTCGGTTTCTTCGACGACGCACCGGGCAATCCCGAGGCAGCCGGCGCCAGCGATGACGACGCCTTTGGCTTCTTCGCTGATGCCCCCGGCACGCCCCCGGCCGAATCCGCGCCGGCCAGCGAAGACTTCGGTTTCTTCGACGATGCACCGGGTACCCCCAGCGCCGCCACCGCAGCACCCTCAGCGCCCGTGCCCACTCCGGTCCCCGCACCGGCTCCGGCCAAACCCGTGGCAGCAGCGCGCACGGACAATCGCAGCGAGGGCGAGTCCAGCTCGATCCGCGTCAGCGTCGAGAAGATCGACAGCCTGATCAACCTGGTCGGCGAACTGGTGATCACCCAGGCCATGCTCAGCCAGCTCAGCGAAGACCTCGACCCCACCCACTACGAGCGCCTGCAACAGGCCCTGGCGCAACTGGAACACAACACCCGCGACCTGCAGGAATCGGTGATGTCGATCCGCATGTTGCCGATCAGCTTCATCTTCAGCCGCTTCCCGCGGCTGGTGCACGACACCTCGGCGCGCCTGGGCAAGCAGGTCGAACTGATCCTCCAGGGCGAACACACCGAGCTGGACAAGAGCGTCATCGAGAAACTCAGCGACCCGCTCACCCACATCGTCCGCAACAGCATCGACCACGGCATCGAGACCCCCGCCGAACGCCTGGCCGCCGGCAAGCCGGCGCAGGGCTCGGTGAAGCTCGCCGCCAGCCACCAGGGCGGCAGCGTGGTGGTGGAAATCTCCGATGACGGGCGCGGCCTGTCCCGCGAGCGCATCCTCGCCAAGGCCCGCGAGAAGGGCCTGGCGGTGCACGACGGGATGACCGATGCCGAAGTCTGGCAGCTGATCTTCATGCCCGGCTTCTCCACCGCCGAGACCGTCACCGAGCTCTCCGGGCGCGGCGTCGGCATGGACGTGGTACGGCGCAACATCCAGGCCATGGGCGGACGCATCGAGATCGACTCGGCGCCCGGCATGGGCACCCGCCTGTGCATCCGCCTGCCGCTGACCCTGGCCATCCTCGACGGCCTGATCGTCGCGGTGGAGAAGGTCAACTATGTGATCCCGCTGACCTACATCATCGAGTCGCTGCAGGCCCGCGCCGACGACGTGCGCGGCATGGCCGGCGACGAAGCGGCGGTGATCCGCGTGCGCGGCGAGTACCTGCCACTGTTCTCCCTGCATGCGCTGCTGCACATCGACGCCATGCCCCTGCCGCCGGAGCAGGCCATCGTGGTGATCCTCGAATCCGAGGGCAAGAGCTTCGCCCTGCAGGTGGACGAGCTGGTGGGCCAGCAGCAGGTGGTGATCAAGAGCCTGGAACAGAACTTCCGCCGGATCGACGGGATCGCCGGCGCCACCATCATGGGCGACGGCAGCGTCGCCCTGATCCTCGATGTCGACGCGCTGCCGCGCCTGGCGGCACAAGGAGAAACCACCCATGAGCGCCACTGAAGCCAGCGCAGCGGTCAGCCCCGCACAGGAGTACCTGACCTTCACCCTGGGCCGCGAGGAATACGCCATCGACATCCTGCGCGTGCAGGAAATCCGCGGCTACGACCAGGTCACCGCGATCGCCAACGCGCCCGCCTTCATCAAGGGTGTGATCAACCTGCGCGGCGCCATCGTTCCCATCGTCGACCTGCGCATCAAGTTCAACCTGGCCGACATCAGCTACGACCAGTTCACCGTGGTGATCATCCTCAACGTCGGCCGGCGCATCGTCGGCGCGGTGGTGGATTCGGTCTCCGACGTGATCGCCCTGTCCGGCGAGGAGATCAAGCCGCCGCCGGAGTTCGCCGCCAGTTTCGATACCGAATACCTGCTCGGCCTGGCCACCGCGGGCGAGCGGATGCTGATCCTGGTGGACATCGAGAAACTCATGACCAGCCGCGAGATGGCGCTGGTCGATGAAGCCGCCGCCTGACTGCCACACGACAAAAAAAGATTGAGCCGAGGATAACGACAATGGGTCTGTTCAACGCACACGCCGTGGCGCAGCAGCGCGCCGACCGCATCACCGCCATTCTCCACAGCCTGGTCGACGGCAACCTCGATGTCGCCATCGGCGAGGCGCCCGCGCCCGGCTACGAGCGCCTCTACGATGGCCTGCGCAACGTGCAGCGCACCCTGCGCGAGCAACGCGCGGAGCAGGCGCAGGACGAAGCCCTGGAAGCCGGGCTGGTGGAGATGACCCGCCAGCACGAGCTGGGCTGGATCGACGAAGTGATCCCCGCCGACAAGCTCAGCGGCCGCCAGGCGCGCATCGCCAAGGGCATCAACGAGCTGGTCGCCGCGCACATCGCGGTGAAGATGAAGGTGGTCGCCACCGTCACCGCCTACGGCCGTGGCGACCTCAGCGTGGAGATGGACCGCCTGCCGGGCAAGAAGGCGGTGATCACCGAGGCCATCGACGGCGTGCGCGCCAGCCTCAAGGCCAACGCCGAAGCCGCCGAGGTCAACACACGGATCAAGAGCGCGCTGGACAACGTCACCGCCAACGTGATGATCGCCGACCGCGACTTCAACATCGTCTACATGAACCAGGCCGTGGGGCAGATGTTCCTCGCTGCCGAAGCCGATATCCGCAAGGAACTGCCGGACTTCCGCGCCAGCAACATCCTCGGCGGCAGCATCGACCGTTTCCACAAGCAGCCGGCGCACCAGCGCGGCCTGCTGGACCGTCTGAGCGGCACCTACGAGGCCAAGATCAAGCTGGGCGGACGCACCCTCACCGTGGTGGCCAACCCGGTGATCAACGAAGCCGGCGAACGTCTCGGCGCCGTGGTGGAGTGGCAGGACATCACCGAGCAGTTGGCCGCCCGCGAGCGCGAGCAACGCATCGCCGGGGAGAACGCGCGCATCAAGAGCGCCCTGGACAACTGCAGCACCAACGTGATGATCGCCGACGGCGACCGCAACATCATCTACATGAACAAGACCGTCACCGCCATGCTGCAGAATGCCGAGGCCGATCTGCGCAAGGCACTGCCGAACTTCTCGGTGAACAAGCTGATGGGTAGCTCGATCGACCAGTTCCACAAGCATCCCGAGCACCAGCAGCGCCTGCTCGCCACCTTCACCAGCACCTTCCGCACCCAGATCGAAGTCGGCGGACGCACCTTCGGCCTGGTGGCCAACCCGGTCATGAGCGAAACCGGCGAGCGCCTCGGCTCGGTGGTGGAATGGAACGACCGCACGCTGGAGGTGAGCGTCGAGCGCGAGGTGGCGGGGCTGGTCAACGCCGCTGCCGCTGGCGACTTCTCCACGCGCATCGCCGAGGAGGGCAAGTCCGGCTTCCTCCTCAACCTCACCAGCGGCCTCAACCAACTGGTGGAAACCGCCGACAAGGGCCTGCGCGACGTCACCCGGATGCTCAGCGCGCTGGCCCAGGGCGACCTCACCCAGCGCATCGACGCCGATTACCAGGGCACCTTCGGCGAACTCAAGGACTACTCCAACGAGACCGCGCAGAGCCTGTCACGCATGCTCGGGCAGATCCGCGAAGCCGCCGACACCATCCACACCGCCGCCAGCGAGATCGCCAGCGGCAACGCAGAACTGTCCACCCGCACCGAGCAGCAGGCGTCGAGCCTGGAGGAAACCGCCTCGAGCATGGAGGAGCTGACCAGCACGGTGAAACTCAACGCCGAGAACGCCCGCCAGGCCAACTCGCTGGCGGTGAACGCCTCGGAAGTCGCCACCGAGGGCGGCAACGTGGTGCAGAAGGTGGTGGGCACCATGTCGGCCATCAACGACTCGGCGCGCAAGATCGCCGACATCATCGGCGTGATCGACGGCATCGCCTTCCAGACCAACATCCTCGCCCTCAACGCCGCGGTGGAAGCGGCGCGCGCCGGCGAGCAGGGCCGTGGCTTCGCGGTGGTCGCCGGTGAAGTGCGCACCCTGGCGCAGCGTTCGGCCGCCGCCGCCAAGGAGATCAAGACGCTGATCAACGACTCGGTGGACAAGGTGGAGAACGGCAACACCCTGGTCGCCCAGGCCGGGCAGACCATGAGCGACATCGTGGTGGCGATCAAGCGCGTCACCGACATCATGGCCGAGATCGCCGCCGCTTCCGCCGAGCAGAGCAGCGGCATCGAGGAAGTGAACGGCGCGGTGACCCAGATGGACGAGATGACCCAGCAGAACGCCGCGCTGGTGGAAGAGGCCGCGGCCTCGGCCGAGGCGCTGCAGGA
The DNA here is from genome assembly GCF_050474425.1 of Pseudomonas sp. B1-22. NCBI lineage: Bacteria > Pseudomonadati > Pseudomonadota > Gammaproteobacteria > Pseudomonadales > Pseudomonadaceae > Pseudomonas > Pseudomonas sp. B1-22. The sequence continues at coordinate 472,970 of NZ_JBCHVH010000004.1, forward strand.
ACAGGCCGGGTTGCTCAACCAGTCGGTCTCGGTGTTCAAGCTCGACACCTCGGCCACCGTGGTGCCCCTGGCCGTCGCCCGCCCGGCGCGGGCCGAGGCGCCGGCGCACACCTCCCGCGCCTCGCGCGGGGTGGCCAAGGCGGTGCGGGCCAAGGGCAAGGAGGAGGATTGGGAAGAGTTCTGATCGGGCGGGGCGCAGGGATGGCGGCGGCCGGAGCAATGGGAGGGCCGGTTACCGCGAGCTGACCAGGGATGGTTTGGGATGAGCCTTGCCGCAATACCGGAGTCGCCCTGTAGGAGCGGGCCATGCCCGCGATCCGCTTCGCGCCGGCGGTTCTTCGCGGGCATGGCCCGCTCCTACGACCTTTTCTCAGTAGGGCGCATAACGCCACAGGCGTTATCCGCCGCCGTGGCGGATAACCCATGCCAGGTTATCCGCCCCACGCAAGCTGCTCACCATCGAGACTGACGATGTCGATCAACCTGCCAGCCCCCGACCATGAATTCCACTACACCCGCCGGGACTTCCAGCAGGTACGCGACCGCCTGTACCGCCACACCGGCATCAGCCTGTCTGAAAACAAGGAACAACTGGTCTACAGCCGCCTTTCCCGGCGCCTGCGCTACCTGCGGCTGAACAGCTTCGCCGAGTACTTCGCCTACCTGGAGAACCACGAGGACGAGTGGCAGCAGTTCGTCAACGCGCTGACCACCAACCTCACCGCCTTCTTCCGCGAGCGCCATCACTTCGAACACCTGGCGCGCTTCGCCGACGAGCAGTTGCTCGACCACCGCCCGCTGCGCGTCTGGTCGGCCGCATCGAGCACCGGCGAGGAGCCCTACTCCATCGCCATGACCCTGGTGGACGCCCTGGGCAGCTTCACCCCGCCGGTGCAGCTGATCGCCTCGGACATCGACACCGGCGTGCTGCACAGCGCGCGCCAGGGCATCTATCCCATGGAGCGCCTGGAAGCGCTGAGCACCACCCAGAAGAAGCGCTTCTTCCTGCGTGGCACCGGCGCCAACGCCGGCAAGGCGCGGGTGGTCGGCGAACTGCGGCAGATGGTGGAGTTCCGCCAGATCAACCTGCTCGACGCCAACTGGGGCATCAGCGGCGGGCTCGACGTGATCTTCTGCCGCAATGTGATGATCTACTTCGACAAGCCGACCCAGACCCGCCTGCTCGAACGCATGGTCGCCCTGCTGCGGCCCGGCGGGCTGCTGTTCGCCGGGCACTCGGAGAACTTCGTGCATGCCGCGCACCTGGTGCGCTCGGTGGGCCGCACGACCTACCAGGCGGCCGGATGAGCGCGGCGCGCGACAGCCTCAACCGTTACTACGACCCGCGCTTCGGCCTGGACGCGGTCAAGCTGTTGCCCGGCGAATGCTTCGTCACCGACGAAGAGCTGATGATCGTCACCGTGCTCGGCTCCTGCGTCTCGGTCTGCCTGCGCGACCGCAGCAACGGGCTGGGCGGGATGAACCACTTCATGCTGCCCGGCGACACCGGCACCCAGAGCCTGCTGTCCAGCTCCGGACGCTACGGCGTGCACGCCATGGACCTGCTGATCAACGGCCTGATGCGTCGCGGCGCCCAGCGCCGGAACTTCGAGGCCAAGGTGTTCGGCGGCGGCTCGGTGCTGCAGAATCTCAGCGCCGACGTCGGCCAGCGCAACGTCGCGTTCGTCCTCGACTACCTGAGCGCCGAGAACATCCCGGTGCTCGCCCAGGACCTGCTCGACGTGCACCCGCGCAAGGTCTACTTCTTCCCCGGCAGCGGCCGGGTGCTGGTGCGCAAGCTGCGCGTGCTGGCCAACGACACCCTGCTGCAGCGCGAGCGGCAGTACCGCCAGCAACTGTCGCGGCAGACGCGCGGCGGCACCATCGATCTGTTCTGAAAGGAGAGCACCATGGCGGTCAGGGTTCTGGTGGTCGACGATTCGGCGCTGGTCCGCAGCCTGCTCAAGGAGATCATCCAGGGCGACCCGGAGCTGCAACTGGTGGGCCTGGCGCCGGACGCCTTCGCCGCCCGCGACCTGATCAAGCAGCATTCGCCGGACGTCATCACCCTCGACGTGGAAATGCCGCGCATGGACGGCCTGACCTTCCTCGACAAGCTGATGAAGGGCCGGCCGACCCCGGTGCTGATGATTTCCTCGCTCACCGAGAAAGGCTCCGAAGCCACCCTGCGCGCCCTGGAACTGGGCGCCATCGATTTCATCGCCAAGCCGCGCCTGGGCATAGCCGAAGGCATGCAGGCCTACACCGAGGAAATCCGCGCCAAGCTCAAGACCGCCGCCCGTGCGCGGATGCGCAAGCCCGGCGCCACCGCCGGGGCGAACGTCGCGGCCTGCGGGCCGCTGCTGAGCACCGAGAAGATCATCGCCATCGGCGCTTCCACCGGCGGCACCGAGGCGATCAAGGAAGTGCTGCTGGGGCTGCCGCCGGACTGCCCCGGCACCGTGGTCACCCTGCACATGCCGCCGGGCTTCACCAAATCCTATGCCGAACGCCTGGACCGTCAGACTCGGCTGACCGTGCGCGAGGCCCGCGACGGCGACCGCATCCTCCCCGGCCACGTCCTCATCGCCCCCGGCGACTTCCACATGGAAGTACGGCGCAGCGGCGCCAACTACGTGGTGCACTTGCAGCACGAAGCGGCGGTCAACGGCCACCGGCCGGCAGTGGACGTGATGTTCGACTCCCTCGCCCGCTGCGCCGGACGCAACCTGCTGGCGGCCCTACTCACCGGCATGGGCAAGGACGGCGCGCGCGGCCTGCTGGCGATCCGCCAGGCCGGCGGCCACACCGTCGCCCAGGACGAAGCCAGCTGCGTGGTCTACGGCATGCCGCGCGAGGCGGTGGAGCTGGGCGCGGCGAAGGAAGTGCTGCCGCTGGAGCGCATCGCCACGGCACTGTTGCACCAGGCGCGACTGAGCGGAGGAGGAAATCGCGTCTAACAGTGCACGAAATCGAAACACTGCCTGAGCGACCTTTCAGACAATGACTAGACTCCCCTGTCGATAGGGTGGCGCCAGGATTATGGCGCTGCGCTATCAATTTGGTTTGATTGTGCCTGCACACCCACTGCACAATCGGGCTTTCGCCAAAAGACCGGCAGACGGCGGGCGACGAGGGGAACTGAGAGAGCCATGGCGGCAAGATGGGGGTTGCGCGGTAAATCGGTGGTGGCATTGCTCATCGCCTGTCTTCTGGCGTTGGTTCCGGCGGTCCTGCTGGGCTGGAAGGCCATGGAGGATATCCGCACGCATTTCGGCCTCGCCTTTGCGAGAAACTTCACCCTGCTCAACCAGCAGAAGATCATCGCCCCGGTGATCCGCGAGCTGGCGCTCTCGCGGCGGCTGGCCGAATCCGTGGTGACCCAGGACTGGCTGCTTGCCGAGAACAATCCGGCGCGCCGTGCGCTGTTCTTCCGCGAAGCCGAGGGTTTCCGCGCCGACCAGCACAACTACTCCTACTTCGTGGTGGTCAACGCCTCGCACCACTACTACTTCAACGACTCCAGCTCGCCGCTCTCCAACTCGCCGCGCTACACCCTGAGCAAGGACGACCCGCAGGACCGCTGGTACTTCGATACCCTGGCCAGCGACGAGACCTACAACATCAACGTCAACTACGACGCCAAGCTGAAGGTCACCAAGGTCTGGTTCAACATGGTGGTCCGCGCCGGCAACGAGAAGATCGGCCTGGCCGGCGGCGGCCTGGACCTCACGGAATTCCTCGACCAGTTCATCTCGCGCCGCGAAGCCGGGGTGACACCGATGATCGTCGACCCCGACGGCGCCATCCAGGCGCACCCGGACACCCAGCTGATCGCGTTCTCCTCCGGTTCCGGCGCCAAGGCGCAGCACCGCGTGTTCGACCTGCTCGGCAGCGAGCAGGAGCGTGCCGCCCTGCGCCAGACCATGCGCCAGGCCGAGGCCAACCCCGGCGAAGTCGAGACGATGTGGGCCAGGGTGGACGGCAAGGAGCAGCTGCTGGCCATGGCCTATATCCCGCAGCTGCGCTGGCACGTGCTCAGCGCCATCGACCTGCACGCCGCCCAGGTGCTCGACAACCGCTGGATCTGGCCGCTGGTGGGCACCCTCGCCGGGCTGCTGGCGATCCTCCTGCTCGGCTTCGCCTACACCGTCGACCTGCTGGTGCTGCGCCCGCTGCGCGGCCTCAAGCAATCGGCCAAGGCGATCGCCGCCGGCCAGTACGACAGCCCGCTGCCGCGCACCCGCCCGGACGAGATCGGTGAACTGTCGTCGGCATTCGCCAGCATGGCCGACCAGGTTCGCCGGCACACCGAGGAGCTGGAAGACAAGGTGCAGCAACGCACCCAGGCACTGGAAACCGCCAACCGCGAGATGGCCGCCGCGCAGAAGAAGATCGGCGACTCCATCGACTACGCCAGCCTGATCCAGCGCGCCATCCTCCCCGACCGCCAGCTGCAGAAGTCCCTGGGCGAGCACCATTTCGTCCTGTGGAAGCCGCGCGACGTGGTCGGCGGCGACTTCTACATCTACCGCGAAGGCCCCCTCGACAGCCTGATCGGCGTGGTCGACTGCGCCGGCCACGGCGTGCCCGGCGCGCTGATGACCATGCTCGCGCTGGCCGCCATCGACCACGCCATCGACAGCGTGAAGAGCCACGACCCGGCCGCCATCCTGCGCGAGACCGACCACGTCATGCGCGGCATGCTCAGCGAGGAGCAGGTCACCCGCTCCCTGGCCACCAACATGGATGCCGGGCTGGTGCGCGTCGACCACGACCGCCGCCTGCTGCATTTCGCCGGCGCGAAGATCTCCCTGTTCGCCAGCGACGGCACCGACGTGCGCGAGTACAAGGGCGCGCGCCGCGCCATCGGCGACAAGCGCCAGGGCGACTACCAGGACGTCGAGATCCCCATGGAAGCGGGCTGGACCTATTACCTGTGCACCGACGGCTTCCTCGACCAGGCCGGCGGCGAGCACGGCTTCGGCTTCGGCAACAGCCGCTTCGCCGACATGCTGCGCAGCCACGCGCGCCGGCCGCTGGCCGAGCAGGCGGAGGTGTTCGCCGCGACCCTGGCGCAGTACCAGGGCGAGCGGCCGCAGCGCGACGACATCACCATTCTCTCTTTCCGCTTCGACTAGGGGTTAATCCATGGAATCGCTAGATCTGCTGGCCATGCGTGAAAGCTTCACCCGACAACGCATCCTGCTCTGCTTCAACGGGCCCATCTCGCGCAGCCTGATCGAGGAAATCGGCCACGCGCTGCGCAACTACCTGCAGGCCGAACAGGCGCACCCCAGCGAGGCCATGGACGTGTTCGCGGTCTACATCGAAATGACCCAGAACATCCGCCATTACGCCGCCGTGCGCGGCTACGGCGAGCAGGACGCCTCGGCCACCGTCGCCATCGCCCGTAACGACGAAGGTCACTACGTGGTCTCCGCCGGCAACCTGGTGGAGCTCGAAGACGGCCGCGGCCTGGTGCGCAGCATCGAGGCCATCGCCGGGCTCGACAAAGCCCAGCTCAAGGCCGCCTACAAGGAACAACTGCGCCGCCCGCGCGATGCCGAAGCCACCTCCGGCGCGGGCCTTGGCCTGCTGGACATCGCCCGCAAATCCAGCGCACCGCTCAAGACCTCTCTCACCGAACAACCCGATGGCCGCGCCTTCTTCAGCCTGCGCGCCGTGATCTGAACCTGCGAATTCAGGAACACCCAGCCATGACCGAGCTCAACATCACAGGAACCCAGTCCACCCCCGCGATCCAGGGCGACTGGCAGGCCGGCACCCTCACCATGCAGGGCGACTCCTACCCGGAAAACTCCTATGAACTGTTCGGCCAGGTGATCGAGTGGGTCGAGCGCTTCCTCGCCCAGGAACAACGCCCGCTCGCCCTCGACCTGCGCCTGCTGTACCTCAACACCAGCTCCATCAAGGCCATGATGGACATCTTCGACCTACTCGAAGAAGCCCACCGCGCAGGCCGCGCGGCCACCGTCACCTGGCACTACGACCGCCGCAACGAGCGCGTCGCCGAGCTGGCCGAGGAATTCCGCGAGGACTGTACCTTCCCGTTCGTCATCCAAGCCTACGACGAGTAAGAGCCATGACAAGCGAGCGCGAGCTGGACCTGCTGATCGACGAATTGCTGGCCGACCCTCAGTACGAGGGGCACCCCCTGCGCGAGGCCCTGTACCTGAAACACCAGCAATCGCTCGACCAGCTCGCGCGCCTGGAGCGCATCGCGAAGATTTCCGACGGTTTCCAGTCCATGGCCCGGGCGCAGAACAGCACCCTGTCCGAGCGCTACCACAAACAGTTGCGCCAGCTGGAAAAGGTCGCGCGCATCTCCGACCGCTACCAGAACATGATGCGCGACCTGAACATCGCCCTGCGCGAAGCCTCCACCCACGACCCACTCACCGGCATTGCCAACCGCCGCCTGCTGATGGAGCGCCTGCGCGAGGAAAGCGAACGCGCCCGGCGCAACCGCGAAACCTACGTCCTGGCCATGCTCGACGTGGACCGCTTCAAGCAGGTCAACGACACCTGGGGCCACGACGTCGGCGACCGCGTGCTGGTGGAAATCGGCCGCGCCATGCAGGCCGCGCTGCGCCAGTACGACCTGTGCGGCCGCTGGGGTGGCGAGGAATTCCTCATCCTCCTCCCGGAAACCCGCCTGGCCGACGCCGCCGCCATCATCGAGCGCGTGCGCAGCGACATCCGCTGCCTCACCGTACGGGTGGGCACCGAAGCCCTCTCCGTCACCGCCAGCTTCGGCGTGGCCGAGCACCAGCCCGGCGAAAGCTACTCGCAGACCGTCAGCCGCGCCGACGCCGCGCTGCTCGACGCCAAGCGCAGCGGGCGGGACAAGTGCGAGTTTGCCGAAACGTAGGGCGTACAACCGTTCGCGGTTGTACGCCGATACACCGCGCTCATCGTTGGCGCCATGGCCGACCCCGGAGCCCTGCCGCCAAGGTCAAACGGCGTATAACATCGATCGTCATACGCCGCAGATCCGCAAAGGAATCCCCATGCCACGGACAGCACTCTTCCTCTTCGCCGCCAGCCTGCTGGCCCTGGGCACCGCCCAGGCCGACACCCTGCGCTGCGGCACCGGCCTGATCAACGAAGGCGATCAGATGGACCAGGTCCTGGCCCAGTGCGGCCAGCCGGCCAAGCGCGTGGTCACCCCGCCGACCCCGCCTCGGCGCGGCGGCGACGACCAGTTCATCCCCGGCGATCCGCAGCTGGAAACCTGGATGTACGGCCCCAGCAATGGCGCCTACCGCTACCTGTACTTCCGCGATACCACCTTGCAACTGATCAAGACCACGCGCAGCGAACTGCTCTGAGCGAGCAATCCTGCAGGAGCGATGGCGCGAGGCTTTTGTCGGAGCGGAGCTTCTCCACGAAGCGCTTCCGCCGTCCTACCAAAGGCACCCTACCCAACCCGCCGCCAGCTCCCTAGACTGGTCGCTTTCGCCAATCCGGAGGGCCCCATGCAACCCACCTTCAACTTCACCCTCGGCGTCGACCCGCACGCGCGCGAGGTCGTCGTCCAGGGCCTGCTGGCCTACAACTTCGAGCAGATGGGCCGCAGCAACACCTACGACGACTTCGAGCTCTACGCCCACGATGAGCGTGGCGAAGTGGTCGGCGGCATGTTCGGCCAATCGGGTATGGGCTGGATGTATATCGACTACCTCTGGCTGCAGGGCGACCAGCGCGGCAACGGTCTGGGTGCGCAGCTGATCGCCCAGGCCGAAACCGAGGCCCGCCGTCGTGGCTGCGTGGGGGTGTTCCTCTACACCTACAGCTTCCAGGCACCGGTGTTCTACGAGAAGCAGGGCTTCGAGCGCATGGGCGTGCTGGAAGACTGCCCGCCGGGGCATCAGCGTATCTACCTGAAGAAACACTTCGGCTGATCTCAGCTGGAGCCCGCCTCTACGCGGCGCGATGAACTCCCGTAGGAGCGGACTCCGTCCGCGATGCTCTTGCTCTTCGTAGGGCGCATAACGCCTTGGCGTTATCCGCCGTCTTGCCCGGTGTTTCTGCGCCGCTTCGGCATGCTCGGATGTCTTCTGTTTCGCCCCCTCGGGCGAGTTACTTTCTCAAACGACGGATGGCCGCCCCCCAGAAAGTAACCAAAGGGCTCGTCCCGACATCCGGCCCCGGCTCCGCCGGGGTCCCCTCCTTCCGGTATCGCTCCGAGGGTCGGCGTACAAGGGCCATCCCTGGCCCTTTACGCCTCTCGCGGCATCCATGCCGCTCGCCCCTCTGCGCAATACCTCCACTCGGCCTCCTGACGGGACTCTGCACGCGCCTGACACTTTGGCTGCTTCATGCTGGATTGCTCTTCGTAGGATGGCGTGGAGCGAAGCGATACCCATCACGGCGGATAACGCTGCGCGTTATACGCCCTACACAAGCATCGCGGACAGAGTCCGCTCCTACGGAAGCATGCAGCTCTTGTAGGAGCGGACTCCGTCCGCGATCGGCCTTGGTTCGCGAGCAAGGACTAGGCGTCCCCCTCGGTCCTGCAGATTGGCGGCTGGCATCTGCGCTTCCCTGGAAGCGCAAATTCCGCCGCGATGGATTTCGCGGACAAGGTCCGCTCCTACGAAGAGCGCTGCTTCCGCTCTGGCTCTGGCTTTAAAGACTTCCAGAAAAATCTCCGCGCACTCCGAGCGCCCCTTCAGGAGGCCGAGTGGAATCGGAGTTTCAGGGGTTGAGCGACATGGATGTCGCGAGAGCGTCGTTGGGCCAGGGATGGCCCGTCGACGCGTGCCCCTGAAACTTCGATGGAGCGAGGGAAGTCCCGCGAAGCGGGACCCGGATGATGGGGCAAGACCTTTGCCCACTTTGGGTCGTTTGCCAAAGTGGGTCGCCCGAGGGGGCGAAACAAAAAGTCCCAGCACACGCCGAAGCGGCGCGGAAACACCGAACAAGACGGCGGATAACGCTTGGAGCGTTATCCGCCCTACAAGAGCATCGCGGACAAAGTCCGCTCCTACAGGTCTCCCGGAATCGGCTGGCTTGTTGGGAAACCCGCTCCATTTCTATCCTCCCGCCGTCACATTCCGTGACCCGGGTTTGGCGACCTGGTTATTGATAGGCGCGATTGCGCCACAAGGTGCGTGCGAAAACGGCGTAAGTTTTTGCAGGCATTCGCACAACTGCAGAATTTTCTGCAACGCTAATGGCAGATCGCGCGGGGAGACCCTCGTGTCTGCCGGGTCCTATCAACCGGTTCGCCAACCCCGCGCGGTCTGCCTCCCTTCGTTTGGCGACGCAGGTGGCAGCTCATTCAATTGATAGGAGCTCCATCCATGCACGACGCATACACCCCAACCTTCTTCACCCGCCACAAACGCTTCCTACGCGGCGTCATGATCGACAACCAGGCCTGGTTCGTCGCCTCGGACATCGCCCGCCTGCTCGCCTATCGCTTCCCCCATAGCATCCACCACCGCTTCTACCCCCACGAAGTCCAGACCGTCCGCCTCGCCAACAGCTCCGGCGCAGAAGAACCCACCGTGATGCTGAGCGAAGCCGCCGTCTACAAAGCTCTGCTCCGCTTCGGCCACCCCGAACTCGAAGCCCTCGACCGCTGGCTGACCCAGGACGTCATCCCGACCCTGCGCGACGAACACGCAGCGGATACCGACGCGCCAAGGCGCGTGATGCTGGCGTGGGATGCAAAGCGCTGGCTGTTGCTGAACTGGCAGGGCGGAATGTGGATGCGCTGGGAAGACGTACCGAAGCTCATATGGTGCGACTAGCCTAAACAAAAAGGCCGCTTCGGCGGCCCTATTTATCGTAGTGGTAACGGCCTGAAGAATGGTCAACACCTCGACCTCCGGCGCTCGCACGCGATGCCGTGGGAGCTAGAACCAAGGCTAAGCGTTAACTAGAAAAATTTGCAATAGGTGAGATGGGCTGGAGGCCCGAGACTACCCTGACAGTAAATAATCATTCTGAGCACTCAAGCTCCGCCATTTCGACTTAAATCCTGTAGTGGCAATGCGCTTTCATGGCAATATACCTACAGAGTGTCACAGGGATTGACTGATAAGGAGATGAATGAAATGACAAGCGTCAATAAAAATAGTCAGATGATTTCAAGTCTATTTCTAGAAAGAAGCAAATTTGTAGTAATAGGTCTGACAGGACGAACTGGCTCAGGGTGCACAACAGCCGCAAATATTCTAGAAAGCAAAGATCCAGAGTTCCCCCAAAATCCCTTATTCGAGCATAAAGGAAGTCCATTCTTTAACGGGCTTGACTCTAAGAGATACGACATTCTTTCACGATATTCCAGAGAAAACTTCCAACAATTCATATCCATTAAAGTAAGCGACCTAATCTCCTCATATCTATTACTACTGACTGTAGATGAAGCAACAGAATTTATCTACGCGCAAGACAAAACAATAACAAAGTCCAGAATCAAGAAAATCATAAAAGACGGGAAATTCACGAATAACTATATTATTCAGAAATTCCACAAGATATTAGCAAACCTATTAGATCACAACAAAGAAATAAGCCTAGACGAAGAAGAAAGATCCAACTTCCTACGATTTTTAAAATTAATAAGGAAATTCACGAGAGATTTCAAAAGCGAACTGCAATCGCTCGACAATCATTTATACATAAAGGTTTACCAAGCAGCAGGCAATTCAATTAGAAAGATTGGATTAGTTCTCCCGAACTACATAGAGCGTGAGTTTCAGCCAACTTCAGTATTCCATCTTCCCGAAACCATAAACAGGACAATAAAGATTCTCCGAAAGTTACATGAAAGAACCTTTATTGTTATTGATGCAATACGAAATCCTTATGAAGCAAAATACTTCAGAGAGCGATACTCCGCATTCTATCTAGTATCAATCAACGCGCCAGACGACGACAGAAAGAGCTACTTACAAAATGTCCATAAATTCAGCGTTGATGAATTCGACCAACTAGAGCGCAGGGAGTCTGGCAAAACAACAATTGGGGACAGTGATTTCATAAGCCAAAATGTGCAGCGATGCATAGAAATCTCTGACATTCATATACTCAACCCAAGAAATGAGCTTGAAAACAACAATGTATTGAAAGCACAACTTGCCTGGTACTTATCCTTAATGCTGCACCCCGGGCTGACAACACCCACCGCATTAGAACGCGTAATGCAAATTGCCTATACAGCCAAAAGCAATTCAGGCTGTATTTCCAGACAAGTTGGTGCAGTAGTGACAGACAATAATTACTCAATAAAATCTGTCGGCTGGAATGATGTCGCCAAAGGCCAAGTCCCCTGCAATTTAAGGTCACTACCTGGTTTATTGAACGACTTCGACCCAATCGCTTATAGCGAGTACGAGAGAAATAACGGCAGATTTAGACTTGCCGCAAAGGACCAACTAATTAAGCTCACCGATTCCGATGGAGTTAAAGGGAAAAATCTCTCTTATTGCTTCAAGGACCTGAAGAACTCCCTAGACAACAAAGGAAATCAGGTCCATACACGATCCTTACACGCAGAAGAAAACGCTTTCCTTCAACTAGCAAAATATGGAAGCGCAGCTATAGAAGGTGGAAAACTATTTACAACAGCCAGCCCCTGTGAACTCTGTGCCAAAAAAGCCTACCAACTGGGGATCAAGGAAATTATCTTTATCGACCCTTACCCAGGAATTGCAAAGGACCACATTCTCGCAATTGGCGACAGGCCGCCACAGTTGACTCAGTTCCGAGGAGCCGTAGGCAGGGGTTACTATCAATTATACGATCCGACTTTAGCTTATAAAGACGAATTGAATTATCTAATAGATAACTCCTAAAAAAAGGCCGGTCACAAGACCGGCCTTTCTCTGTCACTCAGCCACCATCAACCATTGCTGGGGAAGGCGAACTGCGCCGCTTCGTGCGACTTGCGCTGTGGCCAGCGCTGGGTGATCGCCTTGCGCTTGGTGTAGAAGCGCACGCCGTCCGGGCCGTAGGCGTGGAGGTCGCCGAACAGCGAACGCTTCCAGCCGCCGAAGCTGTGGTAGGCCACCGGTACCGGCAGCGGTACGTTGACGCCGACCATGCCGACTTCGATCTCGTCGCAGAACAGGCGGGCCGCTTCACCGTCGCGGGTGAAGATGCAGGTGCCGTTGCCGTATTCGTGGTCGTTGATCAGCTGCATGGCTTCTTCCAGGCTGTTCACGCGCACGATGCACAGCACCGGGCCGAAGATTTCTTCCTGGTAGATGGTCATGTCCGGGGTGACCTTGTCGAACAGGGTGCCACCGACGAAGAAGCCATTCTCGTGACCGGCAACCTTGTAGTTGCGGCCGTCGACCAGCAGCTGGGCGCCTTGTGCGACGCCGCTGTCGATGTAGCCGGTGACCTTGGCCTGGGCAGCGCCAGTGACCAGCGGGCCCATGTCGAGGCCGCAGGAGGTGCCGGCGCCGATCTTCAGGGCCTTGATCTGCGGAACGATCTTCTCGACCAGCGCGTCGCCGATCTGGTCGCCCACGCAAACGGCCACGGAGATGGCCATGCAGCGCTCGCCGCAGGAGCCGTAGGCCGCACCCATCAGGGCGCTGACGGCGTTGTCCAGGTCGCAGTCGGGCATCAGCACCGCGTGGTTCTTGGCGCCGCCCAGGGCCTGTACGCGCTTGCCGCGCTTGGTGCCTTCGGAATAGATGTACTCGGCGATCGGGGTCGAGCCGACGAAGCTCAGGGCTTTGACTTCCGGGGCCTCGATCAGCGCGTCCACGGCGGTCTTGTCGCCGTGCACCACGTTCAGCACGCCCTTGGGCAGGCCGGCTTCTTCGAAGAGTTCGGCGATCAGCAGGGTGGAGCTCGGGTCACGCTCGGACGGCTTGAGGATGAAGGTGTTGCCGCAGGCGATGGCCAGCGGGTACATCCACAGGGGCACCATGGCCGGGAAGTTGAACGGGGTGATGCCGGCGACCACGCCGATCGGCTGGAAGTCGCTCCAGGCGTCGATGTTCGGACCGACGTTGCGGCTGTACTCGCCCTTGAGGATTTCCGGGGCGGCGCAGGCGTATTCGACGTTCTCGATGCCGCGCTTGAGTTCACCGGCGGCGTCTTCGATGGTCTTGCCGTGTTCTTCGCTGATCAGCTGGACGATGCGCTGCTCGTTGGCTTCGAGCAGTTGCTTGAAGCGGAACAGGACCTGGGCACGCTTGGCCGGCGGGGTGTTGCGCCAGGCCGGGAAGGCGGCCTTGGCGGCGTCGATGGCCTGCTGGACGGTTTCGCGGCTGGCCAGCGGGACCTTGCGCACGGCTTCGCCGGTGGACGGGTTGAAGACGTCGGCGGTGCGGCCGGTGTCGGCGATCATCTCGCCGCCGATCAGGTGCTTGACGATGGTCATGGGTTGTCTCTTCTCGCTGAAAGTGTGGGGCGGGACTCTTTCAAGAGCCCCTCACCCTAGCCCGCTCCCGGGGGAGCGGGGATTTAGTCGGTGCCGGGCAGCGGGCCCGCCGGCAGCCACTCTAAGGCGACTCGTCCGGCGCTGCCTGCTTGCGTGCCCGCGTGCTCAATGCTCGTGCGGGTGGTCGCCTTGCTTGAGCTCGATCTCGATGAAGGCCACTTCGTGATCGCAGGGGTTGATCACGTTGTGTTCGGTACCGATCTGACGGGTGTAGCTCTGGCCCAGGACCAGCGGCGCGCGCCGCTCGCCCTCGGGGGTTTCCAGCAGCAGCTCGCCGTGGGTCACCGGGACCACAACGTATTCCATGCCGTGGCGGTGCCAGCCGGTCTCGGCACCGGGGGCGAAGCGCCACTCGGTGACCAGGACCTTGTCGTTGTCGATCTGTACCGTCGGGACGGCCTTCGGACGCTCGCTCACTTACGCTACCCCGTTGAGGGCGTCGCCGACGGCGCTGAACAGGCGGTCCAGGTCTTCGGGCTTGGCGTTGAAGGTCGGGCCGAACTGCAGGGTGTCGCCGCCGAAGCGCACGTAGAAGCCTTCTTTCCACAGCTTCATGCTGGCTTCGAACGGACGCACGATGGCGTCGCCGTCACGGCCGGCGATCTGGATCGCGCCGGCCAGGCCGCAGTTGCGGATGTCGACGACGTTCTTCGCGCCCTTCAGGCCGTGGATGGCCTTCTCGAAGTAAGGCGCCAGCTCCAGGGACTGCTGGATCAGGTTTTCCTTGGCCAGCAGGTCCAGCGCGGCGATACCGGCGGCGCAGGCGACCGGGTGCGCGGAGTAGGTGTAGCCATGGCCGAACTCGACGGCGTATTCCGGCAGGTTCTGGCCCATGAAGGTGTCGTAGATTTCGCTGCTGGCGATCACCGCGCCCATGGGGATGGCGCCGTTGGTGACCTGCTTGGCGACGTTCATGATGTCCGGCTTCACGCCGAAGAACTCGGCGCCGGTGGCCTTGCCCATGCGGCCGAAGGCGGTGATCACTTCGTCGAAGATCAGCAGGATGTTGTGCTGGTCGCAGATTTCGCGCAGGCGCTGCAGGTAGCCCTTCGGCGGAACCAGGACGCCGGCGGAACCGGACATCGGCTCGACGATGACGGCGGCGATGTTGGAGGCGTCATGCAGTTCGATCAGCTTGAGCAGCTCGTTGGCCAGCTCGACGCCGCCGGTTTCGGCCATGCCCTTGGTGAAGGCCAGGCCCGGCTGCAGGGTGTGCGGCAGGTGGTCGACGTCCATCAGCTGGCCGAACATCTTGCGGTTGCCGCCGATGCCGCCCAGGGAGGTGCCGGCGACGTTCACGCCGTGGTAGCCACGGGCGCGGCCGATCAGCTTGGTCTTCTGCGCCTGGCCTTTGATGCGCCAATAGGCACGGGCCATCTTGATCGAGGTGTCGGCGCACTCGGAGCCCGAGCCGGTGAAGAACACGTGGTCGAGGCCGGCCGGGGTCATCTGGGTGATTTTCTCGGCCAGCTGGAAGGACAGCCGGTGGCCGTACTGGAAGGCCGGGGAGTAGTCGAGGGTGGTCAGCTGCTTGGCGACCGCGTCGGCGATTTCCTTGCGCGAGTGGCCGGCACCGCAGGTCCACAGGCCGGACAGGCTGTCGTAGATCTTGCGGCCCTTGTCGTCGACCAGGTAGCTGCCTTCGGCACCGACGATGATGCGCGGGTCCTTGTGGAAGTTACGGTTGGCGCTGAAGGGCATCCAGTGGGCCTTCAGGTTCAGGTCGCTGGTCACCGACGGGGTGACGTTCACGTGCTGGTTCATGGAGCTTGTCCTCGACGACAGTCTTGTTGGGCGCGCAGGCCGCGTCGGGCCTGCTGCGATAGTCCAAGATTGAGCCTGACTAAACGTGAGTTAAAGCCTATTCTTCTCACGCTCAGTTTCGAATTGGTAAAACTAAAATGGCAAAACCCCGCGCCCCGTCCCTGGGCCAGGTCAGCGACTTCGAGATCCGCCTGCTGCGCATCTTCAAAACCATAGTCGAGTGCGGCAGCTTCTCGGCCGCGGAAAGCACGCTGGGCATCAGCCGCTCGGCCATCAGCCTGCACATGGGCGACCTGGAGAAACGCCTGGGCATGCGCCTGTGCCAGCGCGGCCGCGCCGGCTTCGCCATGACCGACGAGGGCCGCGAGGTGTACCGCGCCACCCAGTCGCTGCTGGCGGCGCTGGAGGGCTTCCGCGCGGAGGTCAACGAGCTGCACCAGCACCTGCGCGGCGCGCTGAACATCGGCATCATCAACAACCTGGTGACCCTGCCGCAGATGCGCATCACCCACGCCCTACGCGCGCTGAAGGCCAGCGGGCCGGGGGTGCGGATCAATATCGGCATGACCACGCCCAACGAGATCGAGCTGGGCGTGCTCGACGGACGGCTGCACGTGGGCGTGGTGCCGCTGATCAGTCCGCTGTCGGGGCTGGAGTATTCCTCTCTTTATGAAGAGCGCTCGCTGCTGTACTGCAGCCGCGAGCATCCGCTGTTCGAGCGCGACGACGCGAGCATCACGGTGGAGGAGGTGCACGCCTGCGACGCCGTGGCGCCCAGCTACCGCATCCCCGCCGAGGCACAGGAGCGACACCAGGAGCTGCGCGGCGGCGCCAGTGCCTCGGACCGCGAGGGCATGGCCTTCCTGATCCTCACCGGCAGCTATATCGGCTACCTGCCCGACCACTACGCCGCCGACTGGGTGGCCCAGGGCCGCATGCGCGCCCTGCGGCCGGAGCGCTTCCACTATGACATCCCGCTGACCGTGGTAACCCGCAAGGGCCGCCGGCCGAACCTGGTGCTGGAGCGGTTCCTGGAGGCGGTGGCGGAGAGCCGCTGATCGGCTTTCGTAGGAGCGGGCCATGCCCGCGAATTACACCGGTGCTGCCGGCTATCGCGGGCATGGCCCGCTCCTACAGGTCGGTTTTGGCGCCAACGGCAGTGCGAGGTGTATCGGCGTAAAACCGCGAACGGTTGTACGCCCTGCGTTGCCCAAAGCTCTTGTAGGAGCGGACTCCGTCCGCGATGGGCCTGGCGTCGGGCTGATCGCGGACGGAGTCCGCTCCTACGAAAAAACCAGCCCCGCAGCCCTGCCCGCATCCTGCCTATCCAATTTGTCACCCCAGCCACCAAAAATCCTATACCCCCGCCCTTTCGGCCCGCATGCCCCGTGGCTTGAGGCCCGACAGCTTTTCCCTAGCCTGCGACTACAAAAAACATAATTTCGCTATTGCCAGTCTCTGAACAGAATGCGCCCAAGCACCTCGCTACTAGCGCAACAAGCAGAACAACGAGATCAGAGTCAGAGGAAGCAAGCCATGACCGAGCTGAATCCGAACGCCTTCGCCAAGAAGTCGCTCGACAACCTGGAAATCGATACGCTGGTCGTTGGCGCCGGTCAGGCCGGCGTGGCCATGAGCGAGCACCTGACCAGCCTGGGCGTACCGCACATCGTGCTGGAGAAGAGCCGCATCGCCGAAGCCTGGCGCACCGGCCGCTGGGACTCCCTGGTCGCCAACGGCCCGGCCTGGCACGACCGCTTCCCGGGCATGGAATTCTCGGTCGGCCCGGATGAGTTCCCGGCCAAGGAACAGGTAGCCGACTACTTCGTCGCCTACGCCAAGCAATTCAACGCGCCGATCCACACCGGCGTGGAAGTGAAGAAGGTGACCCGCAACAACGGCCGTCCCGGCTTCACCGTGGAAACCTCCGAAGGCACCCTCCAGGCCCTGCGCATCGTGTCCGCCACCGGCCCGTTCCAGCGCCCGGTGATCCCGGCCATTGCGCCGAAGACCGAGAGCCTGCAGCAGATCCACTCGGCCCAGTACTACAACCCCCAGCAGTTGCCCGAAGGCGCCGTGCTGGTGGTCGGTGCCGGCTCCTCCGGCGTGCAGATCGCCGACGAGCTGAACCGCGCCGGCAAGAAGACCTACCTCTCCGTGGGCGCCCATGACCGTCCGCCGCGCTCCTACCGCAACCGCGACTTCGTCTGGTGGCTGGGCGTGCTCGGCCTGTGGGACGCCGAGGAAGTGCAGCCGGGCCGCGAGCACGTGACCATCGCCGTGAGCGGTGCCCGTGGCGGCGAGACCATCGACTTCCGCCGCCTGGCCAACGAGGGCATCACCCTGGTCGGCCTGACCAAGGCCTTCGAAGGCAGCAAGGTGACCTTCCAGGACGACCTGCTGAAGAACCTCAAGGCGGGCGACGATAACTACCTGGGCCTGCTGGACGCCGCCGACGCCTACATCGAGCGCAACGGCCTGGACCTGCCGGAAGAGCCGGAGGCCCGCAAGGTCTACCCGGACGCCGAATGCGTACGCAACCCGATCCTGGAACTGGACCTCGCCGAGGCCGGCATCACCTCGATCATCTGGGCCACCGGCTACGCCGTGGACTTCAACTGGCTGCAGGTCGATGCCTTCGACGAGAAGGGCAAGCCCAAGCACCAGCGCGGTGTATCCCGCGAGCCGGGCGTGTACTTCGTCGGCCTGCCGTGGCTGTCGCGCCGGGGTTCCTCCTTCATCTGGGGTGTCTGGCACGACGCCAAGCACGTGGCCGGCCACATCGCCACCCAGCGTAAATATGTCGAATACCAGGACGCTTCGCAGCGCGAAGCCTCCGTTCAAAAAGCCGCTTCCTGGGAGTAAGAGATGCCTACCCACACTCGCATCCGCATGTTCAACACCAAGGACACCTACCCGAACCAGACCCTGGACAACGACCTCTGCCAGGCCGTGCGCGCCGGCAACACCGTGTACGTGCGCGGCCAGGTCGGTACTGACTTCGAGGGCAACCTGGTAGGGCTGGGCGACCCGCGCGCCCAGGCCGAGCAGGCGATGAAGAACGTCAAGCAGCTGCTCGAAGAAGCCGGCAGCGACCTGTCGCACATCGTCAAGACCACCACCTACATCATCGACCCGCGCTACCGCGAGCCGGTGTACCAGGAAGTCGGCAAGTGGCTGAAGGGCGTGTTCCCGATCTCCACCGGCCTGGTGGTCTCGGCCCTCGGCCAGCCGCAGTGGCTGATGGAGATCGACGTCATCGCGGTCATTCCGGACTGAAAGCGACTGCGCTAGGCCAGACGGCGTTGGGGACGGACGGAAAAATGCTCATTTGCTACAGCAAACTCCGCTTTTCCCGTCCATCCCCGCCTTGCCTGGCCGTCGCTCGTAACGCTTTCGCAGCACCGCGATGAAGCGGCGACGCGGGGATTTCCCTGCCTCGCCGTTTTGTCGTTTACGACACAGGATTGATTAAGGAGCTCCCATGACCTTTTCCATCGTTGGACGCTGCGCCGAGACCGGCCAGCTGGGTATCGCCATCAGCTCCTCGAGCATTGCCGTGGGCGCCCGTTGCCCCTGGGTACGCGCCGGGGTTGGCGCGGTGGCCACACAGAACGTCACCCTGCCGGCCCTCGGCCCGCAGATCCTCGACCTGCTGGAGACCGGCCTGGAGCCGGGCGCGGCGCTGGACAAGGCGCTGTCGAGCAACGGCTACAGCCAGTACCGCCAGGTGACCGTGATCGACCAGCACGGCAAGGTCGCGCTGTTCACCGGCAGCGAAGCGCTGGGCGTGAACCACGCGGTGGCCGGCGAGAACTGCGTGGCGGCGGGCAACCTGCTGTCCTCCACGGCGGTGATGGAAGCCATGACCCGCGCCTTCGAGCAGACCGGCGGTTGCCTCGCCGAGCGCCTGCTGGCGGCCATGCAGGCGGCGATGGCCGCGGGCGGCGAAGCAGGTCCCGTACATTCGGCGGCCATGAAGGTGGTGGGCGATCTGGTCTGGCCAATCGTCGACCTGCGCGTAGACTGGGCTGACGAGGCGCCGATCGATGAGCTGGAGAAGCTCTGGGTCGCCTACAAGCCGCAGCTGCAGGACTACCTCACCCGCGCCCTCGACCCGACCAAGGCGCCGAGCTACGGCGTGCCGGGCGACGAGTAAGACCATGCCCCTGTAGGAGCGGATTTATCCGCGATGCCGGCGCAGCCGGCCAGAATCGCGGACGGAGTCCGCTCCTACGAAAAAGTTTTGATGCAGGACCCGACCATGTCTTCCAGCCGTGAAATCCTCGCCAAGCTGATCGCCTTCGACACCGTCAGCCGCAACCCCAACCTGGCGCTGATCGAATACATCCGCGACTACCTCGCCGGTCTGGGCGTCGAGAGCGAGCTGTTCTTCGACGCCGAAGGCGGCAAGGCCAACCTCTACGCCACCCTCGGCCCCAAGGATCGCGGCGGCGTGTGCCTGTCCGGGCATACCGACGTGGTGCCGGTGGACGGCCAGGCCTGGACGGTCCCGCCGTTCGAGCTGACCGAGCGCGACGGCCGCCTCTACGGTCGCGGCACGGCGGACATGAAGGGCTACATCGCCTGCGTACTGGCGGCGGTGCCGGCCTTCCTCGCCCAGCCGCTGCGCCTGCCGGTACACCTGGCCTTCTCCTACGACGAGGAAGTCGGCTGCTTGGGCGTGCGATCGCTGATCGCCGCGCTGGAACAGCGCGAGCACAAGCCGATGGTCTGCATCATCGGCGAACCCACCGAACTCAAGCCGGTGCTCGGGCACAAGGGCAAGCTGGCGATGCGCTGCAACGTGCACGGCGCGGCCTGCCACTCGGCCTACGCGCCGCAGGGCGTGAACGCCATCGAGTATGCGGCGAAGCTGATCGGCCGCCTCGGCGAGATCGGCACCCGCCTGGCGGAGCCCGCGCGCCACGACCCGCGCTTCGATCCGCCCTACTCCACCGTGCAGACCGGCGTGATCAGCGGCGGTCGCGCCTTGAACATCGTGCCCGCCGAGTGCCAGTTCGATTTCGAAGTGCGCGCGCTGCCCAGCGACGACCCGCAACAGGTCGCCGATGACCTGCGCGAGTATGCCGAAGCCGAGCTGCTGCCGAAGATGCGTGCGGTGAAGGCCGAGGCGGACATCCGCTTCACCCCGCTGTCCGCCTACCCGGCGCTGGCCACCGACCCGCAGACCGAGGCGGCCGACCTGATCGCCCTGCTCAGCGGCTCCCGCGAGTTCTCCACCGTGGCCTACGGCACCGAGGGCGGGCTGTTCGACCAGGTCGGCATCCCCACCGTGGTCTGCGGCCCCGGCAGCATGGACCAGGGGCACAAGCCCGACGAGTTCGTCAGCCTGGAGCAGTTGGCCAGGTGCGACGCGATGATGGTGCGGCTGGCGGAGTGGCTGCGCGGCTGATGTGAGCACAGACGCGCCTGTGCATTGCGTAGGAGCAACTGTCTTTTGGGCTCCCGCGTTCGCGGGAGTGACGGGGCGATTCGCGCTCCTCTGCGTCATCCCCGCGAACGCGGGGACCCAGAAAACGACGTAGGAGCGGACTCTGTCCGCGATTGCCATCCGACGGCATCGGGCTTTCGGCCGGATCGCGGATGAATCCGCTCCTGCAAGAGCAAAAGCCCCTCGCCCCAACCCTGGCCGCGCACCCCGCTCCTGAGGGAGAGGGGACTGATCGGTCAACGGCATCAGCCGGCGCAATCGGCTCCCTCTCCCCTTGGGAGAGGGCTGGGGACAGGGCATGCCGTGGCACGCGCTTTCAGATCAGGTTCGCGAGCAAGCTCGCTCCTACGAAGAGCCGTCCGCGGCAGACCTGTAGGAGCGAGCTTGCTCGCGAACAAATCCCGGCCGGGGAGTGTCAGGCAAACGCCGCGCGCAGCTCGTCCATGCTCGCGAAGTAATGCGCCGGGCTTTCCGCCAGCAGCTCTTCGCGGCTGCCGAAGCCATAGCCGACACCGGCAGCGGACAGCCCATTACGGTGCGCGCCGATCAGGTCGTGCTTGCGGTCGCCGATCATCAGCGTCTGCGCAAGGTCCAGCTTCTCGATGTCCAGCAGGTGCTCGATCAGCTCGACCTTGTTGGTGCGGGTACCATCCAGCTCGCTGCCGTAGATCACCTTGAAGTGCCGGGCGAAGTCGAAGTGCCGGGCGATCTCGGCGGCGAACACCGTCGGCTTGCTGGTGCAGATGTACAGCGTGCGGCCCTGGCTGCCGAGCAGTTCGAGCAGCTCGCCAACGCCCTCGAACACCTTGTTCTCGTACAGCCCGGTGTCCTTGAAGCGCACGCGGTAGTGGTTCACCGCTTCCCAGGCGCGCGCCTCGTCGAAGTCGTAGGTGCTCATGAAGCACTGCAGCAGCGGCGGGCCGATGAAGTGTTCGAGCTGGCGCAGGTCGGGTTCGTCGATGCCGAGCTGGGCAAGGGCGTACTGGATCGAGCGGGTGATGCCCTCGCGCGGGTCGGTGAGGGTGCCGTCGAGGTCGAAGAGGATGTTCTGGTAATGCATGGGATCAGCGTCCGGCCGCGAAAGTCGGGCGGCAAGGATACTGTGCATGGCCACCTGCGCGAAGCCTCAGGCGCCGAACGTCACGCTCAGGGCGCGGTCCCCTGGCCCTGGCGCAGCACGCGGAAGCCGCCATTGGCATCGATGGGCGGAGGCGGCGCGGCGCCGAAGGACTGTACCTCCTGAGCGTCCTCTTCTTCCTCCACCGGTTGCGCCAGCTGGCCGGTCAGGCTCTGCTGGACCCGTCCGCCGAGGTAGTCCAGACCGGCCATCACCCCGCCCTCCCGGTCGTGCATCAGCGCCAGCCACTGTTCGTCGAAGGCCGCGTTGATCTCCTTGCGCAGCTGGGTTTCCACCTCGGGCCGGTCGTGGTCGTTGCTGCTCAGGCTGAACAGGGTAAAGGCCACCGAGATGATCGAACCGGCGACCTTGCCGGCGGCGCTGGCGACCACCCCGGCGATGCTGCGGTTGCGCAGATCGTTGACCAGCTTGGCGCTGGTGCGCTGGGCCACCGGGGACACACCGCTGACCTTGGTGCCGGCGCCGGCCTTGCCCGACGCCTTGCGGATCTCCTGCATCAACGCGGCGAAGGCTGGAAGCTCGCCGACGTCCTGGACGCGCACCACGTCATACAGCGAGGCATCGCGGCTCGCGGGTGGGCCGAGGGAAATCGCCGGAATGCCCTTCAGGTGCTCGTCGAAGGCCTGCTGCGGCAGCCCGCGGCGCTGGGGAATGGCCTTGAGGGCCTCCACCAGCGCGCCGACATAACGCTTGGCGGCCGTTTCCATGATGGAGTCGGGGTCGAGCTCCCTCGCCACCGGCACCAGCACCTGCTGGTGGTATTCGTCCTGCAGGTAGGCAGCCAGGCGGTCCACCGTGGGGTCGAGATCGCCATTGGAACCCATCTTGTACCAGGCGACCTTCATGCTCAGCCATTGCTGCGTCCAGTAGCTGGAAAACCAGGGGATGAACTTGCTGTCGGTGCGCGCATACACCAGGTCCATCCAGTGCTCCATGGCGCCTTCGGCGTAGGCGCGGGCCTGGGACGTGGCGTTGAGCGAAGCGGCGCCGATGTCCGCGTCCACCTGCCGCCAAGTGGCCTCGCTGACCGGGCCGACGGGTTCGGGGGGACGATGGGAGCAACCGCCCAGCGCCAGCAGGAATAACGCAACGACACCCCAGCGCCGCCAGGGCGTCCGGATGGCGCTGGAAAAACACAGACTGTTCATGGCCGCTCGCCGGCTCGACGGCGTCCGAAGGACCTGCCGCCCGCTCCTGACCTCGGCCGGGCACACAGGGGCGTCCGGTCATCCAGATTTCAGTATAAGGCCGGACGTTGGCGCCAGACGGCCGTCCGGCGGTTGCCGGCGAACGCCAGCGGGGTCGCCGGCTCCTGGCAAAGGAAGTGCCGATTGACCTGCGTTGAGGCCAGCCCTCCACAAGGCGGCTAGTCTGTAGCGCATCGTCACAAGGAGTCCGCCGTGACCCACATCCCATTCACCTCCCGGAGGGAGCGCCACTGCCGTGCTTGACCGTTTTGGCCTGCTGGAAGTGATGCGCGCCTCGCGCCTGACCCAGTTCCCGATCAGCCCCGTACTTCGCGAAACCCATGGCTTCAAGGGACGCCTGAGCTTCTTCCTGTTGCTGGCCGCTGCCCTGCTGTTCACCTTCGTCAGCCTCGAACAGGACATCCGCGCCAGCGGCACGTCGCTGCAACCGGGCTGGCCGATGCTGATCCTGGTCGTCGCCCTGCTGGTGGCGCTGGGCTTCGAATTCATCAACGGCTTCCACGACACCGCCAACGCCGTGGCCACGGTGATCTACACCAACGCCCTGCCGCCGCGCTTCGCGGTGGCCTGGTCGGGGCTGTGGAATTTCCTCGGCGTGCTGTTCTCCAGCGGCGCGGTGGCATTCGCCATCGTCTCGCTGCTGCCGCTGGACCTGCTGTTAAAGGTGGACAGCAACGCAGGCCTGGCGATGATCTTCGCCCTGCTGATCGCCTCCATCCTGTGGAACCTCGGCACCTGGTGGCTGGGGCTGCCGGTGTCCTCGTCGCACACGCTGATCGGCTCCATCGTCGGCATCGGCCTGGCCCACGGCGCGATGTCCGGGCACCTGGGGCTGTCCGGCAGCGCCTGGTCGCAACTGCTGACGGTGGGTTACGCGCTGCTGTTGTCGCCGCTGGTCGGCTTCGTCAGCGCCTTCGTGCTGCTGCGGGCGATGAGTGCGAGCATCCGCAATCGGGCGCTGTTCCACTCGCCCGAAGGGCGTACACCGCCGCCCGGATGGATTCGCGGGCTGCTGATCGTCACCTGCACCGGGGTCTCCTTCGCCCACGGCTCGAACGACGGGCAGAAGGGCATCGGCCTGATCATGCTGATCCTGATCGCCACCGTTCCGCTTGCGTTCGCGGTGGATCGCGCCCACAGCCCCGAGCAGACCCGCCAGTTGCTGGACCTGGCCCAGGCCAGCCAGGCACAGCTGCAACATGCCGGCGGCGGCGCAGTCAGCGGCGACCCGCGCCAGGTGCTGCTGGCCTATCAGCAGGACCCGCGCGTCGGGCCTGACCTGCTGCCGTCCCTGGGCGTCGTCATCGGCGATGTCGCCTCGCGCCTGGAGCGGCACGGCGAGATGGCCAAGGTTCCCGGCGACGAGGTGCAGGCCCTGCGCAACGACCTGTACCTGAGCCTGGAGACCATCCGCCTGCTCGACCAGGGCGAACAGAACATCGACCTGGAAACCTGGAGCACCCTGCAGGCGTTGCGCACCGAGGGCGAGAAGACCATCCGCTTCATCCCCGTATGGGTGAAGGTGGCGGTCGCCCTGGCGCTGGGCCTGGGCACCCTGGTGGGTTGGCGGCGCATCGTCACCACCGTGGGCGAAGGCATCGGCAAGACCCCGCTGACCTATGCCCAGGGCGCTGCCGCGCAGCTGGTGGCGATGCTCACCATCGGCGCGGCGGATGGCTTCGGCCTGCCGGTGTCGACCACCCACGTGCTGTCCTCCGGCGTGGCGGGCACCATGTCCGCCAACGGCAGCGGCCTGCAATGGCCGACCATCCGCAACATGCTGCTGGCCTGGGTGCTCACCCTGCCGGCGGCCATTGGCCTGGCGGCAGGGTTGTACTGGGTGTTCGCGCGGGTGCTGTGAACCACGGATAAGCACCTGTAGGAGCGAGCTTGCTCGCGAACGAGGCTACCGGGCGCTCCTGCGTCGAGCGGGAAATAGCGGACAGAGTCCGCTCCTACCAGATCAAAAGCCCCTCACCCTAACCCTCTCCCTCAGGGAGAGGGGACCGTTCGGTGCAGGATGAAACCTTGGCGTCAGTCGGCTCGCACTGCCCCCTCTCCCTGAGGAGCGGGGCGCGCAGCCAGGGCTGGGGTAAGGGGGAAGCACAGGCACCGATTTATTCAGGAAAAGACAGTTCTTCCTACAAGAGCTGCAGGTTTCCGTAGGAGCGGACTCCGTCCGCGATGTTCTTCATAGGGCGCGCTCAGGGTAGGGAATAGCGGGCAAGCGACCATCCGGCAGATCGCACTGGCTGTGGAAAACTTCGTGGATTACTGTATTTATATACAGCTATTTTTCAGAGATTTCCCACATGACCTCCACGCTCCCACCCCGCGGCCGTGGCACCGCCAGCAATCCGCACAACCGCTTCGCCCCGACCACCTCGGTGCCTGTGGATAACGATTGGTTCGACGAGGTCCCCACGCCCCAGGTGACCGAAATCCGCCAGGAACTGGCGAAGACGGTGATCTCCCGCAACCAGTCGCCGGACCTGCCCTTCGACCGCTCGATCAATCCCTATCGTGGCTGCGAGCACGGCTGCATCTACTGCTATGCGCGGCCCAGCCACGCCTATTGGGACCTGTCGCCGGGGCTGGACTTCGAAACGAAACTGATCGCCAAGACCAACGCTGCCGCCGTGCTGGAGCAGGAGCTGAGCAAACCGGGCTACATCTGCGCGCCGATCAACCTGGGCGCCAATACCGACCCGTACCAGCCCATCGAGCGCCAACAGCGGCTGACCCGGCAGATCCTCGAGGTGCTGCTGCGCTTCCGCCATCCGCTGACCATCGTCACCAAGGGCTCGCTGATCCTGCGCGACCTCGATCTGCTCAGCGAGCTGGCGGAACGGAACCTGGTCCGGGTGTTGATCAGCCTGACCACCCTGGACGATGAGCTCAAACGCATCCTCGAACCCCGCGCCGCCGCGCCGTCCGCGCGCCTGCGGGCCATACGCGTGCTGCGCGGACAGGGCATTCCGGTGGGCGTGCTGTGCGCGCCGATGATCCCGATGATCAACGACCACGAGCTGGAAGCCTTGCTGGAAGCGGCCCATGATGCCGGCGCGCAGAGTGCCAACTACATTCTGTTGCGCCTGCCGCGCGAGGTCGGGCCGCTGTTCGAGGAATGGCTGGCGGCGCACTACCCGCAGCGCGCCAACCATGTGATGAGCCTGATCCGCCAGGTGCGCGGCGGGGACATCTACGACAGTCGCTTCGGCCATCGCTTCCGTGGCGAGGGGCCGTTCGCCCAACTGCTGGCCCAGCGCTTCGACATCGCCCTGCGCCGCCTGGGACTGGAACGTCGCGGCAGCGACAGCCTGGATTGCACGGCCTTCGCGCCACCCCACAGCCAGATGAGCCTGTTCTGACTCCCCGTTGCATGAGCCTGGATGTAGCATCGTGCAAAAATCCGTCACGAAGTGCTGGCAGGGTTTTGCTTTACGCTTTGCTCCCCGGGAATCCGACAGACTTCAGGCAACTATCTCAGAGGATTTTTCCGTCAGGTTGTGTCTTTTCGCCTACGGCAGGTCGTCGGCAAGCATGGGAAAAATTCGTCGTCATTCTTCGAGGCTCATACATGAACGATAAAACGCACGGTGAAGGGCAGGCCCACGAAAGCGCGGACGAGGCGCTGCGGCGAATCGTCGATGGCTTCCAGCACTTCCGCCAAGAAGTGTTCCCACAGCAGGAAGAGCTCTTCAAGAGGCTGGCCCATGCGCAGAATCCGCGCGCGATGTTCATTACCTGCGCCGATTCGCGCATCGTCCCGGAGCTGATCACCCAGAGCTCGCCGGGCGACCTGTTCGTCACCCGCAACGTCGGCAACGTGGTGCCGCCCTATGGCCAGATGAACGGCGGCGTGTCCACCGCCATCGAGTTCGCAGTAATGGCGCTGGGCGTGCAGCACATCATCGTCTGCGGCCACTCCGATTGCGGCGCGATGAAGGCGGTACTGGCCCCGCAGACCCTGGAAAGCATGCCGACAGTGAAGGCCTGGCTGCGCCACGCCGAAGTCGCCCGCACCGTGGTGGCGCAAACCTGCGGCTGCGCGACCGAGGAACACCTGGGCATCCTCACCGAAGAGAACGTGGTGGCCCAGCTCGACCACCTGAAGACCCATCCATCCGTGGCCGCGCGCCTGGCCAGCGGCCAGTTGTTCATCCATGGCTGGGTGTACGACATCGAGACCAGCGAGATCAAAGGCTACGACGCCGAGGAAGGTCGCTTCCGCCCGATCGATGGCGAAGGCCCGATCCCCATGGCCACGCCGCGCGCGCGCTACCTGCCGCGCTGACGGCGCCTGCGGAGCGGCTGGCTGCGCATGCGCGGCCGCTCCGGTTCAGGCACTTCAGGGGCGTGCGCCACAAGAGGCGCACCGCTCCCCCGCTCCAACCCCGGCCAACTCGGGGTTCCTTTCCCTGTTCCCGCCGTCGCCGCTCTAGCGCAGGCGCAGTTCCACACCGAACTGGCGGGACAGGCACGGCCACTGTTGCCACGCCGTCACCACCTGCGGGTCGTTCAGGCGCGCACGGTAGCCCTGTGCCGCATCCGAGCTGAAGGCGTCTTCGTCGAGCATGCCGTCCACCGCGTGGTGCACCGCCTCGTCCAGCTGGTTGGCGAAGGGTTCGCCGATCAACTGGTGCGCCACCAGGTTGGCCACCGTGGTGTCCAGCGGGATCAGCGCCTGGTTGAAGTGGGCGATGTAACGGTCGTTCACCTCTTCCACCAGGCGATGGGCGAGGTAGGCCTCGTCCAGCAGGGCGTCGAGGCCATCGTGGCCGTCGAGCAGCGCCAGCGGGGTGAGGAAGAACTGCTCGGCCAGCTTCAATACCGGCTTGATGCGCTCTTCTATCCCGGCCTCGCGCGCCACGCTGGCGGCGGCATCGAGGAAGTCCGGCACCTGTTCGATATAGGCATGCGCGAAGCGGGTAAGGGTGCCACTGGGGTCTTCTCCGGCCAGGACGATGCTCGGATGCAGCCCTTCGAGCTGGGACTGGATCAGGCGCGCCAGGTGGCCGTGGCGGGACTCGAGAAGATGGGCGTTCTGGATCAGGTCACGCAGTGCAGCGGTATTCATGACAACTCCAAGACAGCGGGGTTTGGAAAATGAAGAAAGACCTTAGCCGGCGTCCGGCTGCAGCTAAGACGCGATTGTCATAATCGGGAAGTGTTTATGCCGTCCTGGTATATCACCCCGCCATCATGGTACTCCAAAGCCGCGCCGGCCGTGGCTTTGAGATCACTCTTCGGTCTTTAGAAAAGGTTTTTTACTCTGCGTTGTTATGTCGCGGCCCCTGTCTATACTCCGACTCGACACACGAAAAAACCTGATGGACCCGGCCTGCCCTGCGTGCTGCCGAGGTAAGACGGTCAAAGTAAGTTGTCTTGGCGGTCCCTCCCTTGGCCGTTGGCGAGTTCAGGCGCGTAATCCCTCTGGAATGGGGGTTTGCCGTAAGAGCGCAATGCCGGCGGGATAAAAACAACGATAAGGGGAACCCGAATGCTGCGACATCCACGAGTCTGGATGGGCTTCCTTTTGCTCTTGGCTTTCAGTCAGGCAAACGCCGCCTGGACGGTCAACATGGCCCCCGGTGCGACGGAAGTCAGCCGTAATGTCTTCGACTTGCACATGACCATCTTCTGGATCTGCGTGGTCATCGGCATCATCGTCTTCGGTGCGATGTTCTGGTCGATGATCGTCCACCGTCGGTCCACCGGGCAGCAGCCCGCGCATTTCCACGAAAGCACCACGGTGGAAATCCTCTGGACCGTCATTCCCTTCCTGATCCTGGTGGTGATGGCCGTCCCGGCCACCAAGACCCTGATCCACATGTACGACACCTCGGAACCCGAGCTGGACGTGCAGGTGACCGGCTACCAGTGGAAGTGGCAGTACAAGTACCTGGGCCAGGACGTGGAGTTCTTCTCCAACCTCGCCACGTCCCAGGACCAGATCCACAACAAGGCCGACAAGGACGAGCACTACCTCCTGGAGGTGGACAACCCGCTGGTGCTGCCGGCCGGGGTCAAGGTGCGCTTCCTGGTGACCTCCAGCGACGTGATCCACTCCTGGTGGGTGCCGGCCTTCGCGGTGAAGCGCGACGCCATCCCCGGCTTCGTCAACGAGGCCTGGACCAAGATCGACCAGCCCGGCATCTACCGCGGCCAGTGCGCCGAGCTGTGCGGCAAGGACCACGGCTTCATGCCCATCGTGGTGGACGTGAAATCCAAGCCGGACTTCGACAAGTGGCTGGCCGAGCGCAAGGAAGAGGCCGCCAAGCTCAAGGAGCTGACCAGCAAGGAGTGGACGAAGGACGAGCTGATCGCCCGTGGCGACAAGGTCTACCACACCATCTGCGCCGCCTGTCACCAGCCTGAGGGCCAGGGCATGCCGCCGATGTTCCCGGCGCTCAAGGGTTCGAAGATCGTCACCGGGCCCAAGGAGCACCATCTGGAAACCGTGTTCAACGGCGTCCAGGGCACGGCCATGGCGGCCTTCGGCAAGCAGCTCTCGGAAGTGGACATCGCCGCGGTGATCACCTACGAGCGCAACAGCTGGGGCAACAACGACGGCGACATGGTGACCCCGCAAGACGTGGTCGCCTACAAGCAGAAGCAAAAATAAGGAGGCCGCGATGAGTGCTGTGATCGATCACCCCGACCATTCTCACGCCGGCGACCACCACCACGGCCCCGCCAAGGGCCTGATGCGCTGGGTCCTGACCACCAACCACAAGGACATCGGCACGCTGTACCTGTGGTTCGCCTTCTGCGCCTTCCTGCTCGGCGGCTCGTTCGCCATGGTGATCCGCGCCGAACTGTTCCAGCCGGGCCTGCAGATCGTCGAGCCGGCGTTCTTCAACCAGATGACCACCATGCACGGCCTGGTGATGGTCTTCGGTGCGGTGATGCCGGCCTTCGTCGGCCTGGCCAACTGGATGGTGCCGCTGATGATCGGCGCACCGGACATGGCCCTGCCACGCATGAACAACTTCAGCTTCTGGCTGCTGCCGGCGGCCTTCGGCCTGCTGGTCAGCACCCTGTTCATGCCGGGCGGCGGCCCGAACTTCGGCTGGACCTTCTATGCGCCGCTGTCCACCACCTTCGCGCCGCACAGCGTGACCTTCTTCATCTTCGCCATCCACCTGATGGGCATGAGTTCGATCATGGGCGCGATCAACGTGATCGCCACCATCCTCAACCTGCGCGCACCGGGCATGACCCTGATGAAGATGCCGCTGTTCGTCTGGACCTGGCTGATCACAGCGTTCCTGCTGATCGCGGTGATGCCGGTGCTGGCCGGTTGCGTGACCATGATGCTGATGGACATCCACTTCGGCACCAGCTTCTTCAGCGCGGCCGGCGGCGGCGACCCGGTGCTGTTCCAGCACGTGTTCTGGTTCTTCGGCCACCCCGAGGTGTACATCATGATCCTGCCGGCGTTCGGCGCCGTCAGCTCGATCATCCCGGCCTTCAGCCGCAAGCCGCTGTTCGGCTACACCTCGATGGTCTACGCCACCGCGTCGATCGCCTTCCTCTCCTTCATCGTCTGGGCGCACCACATGTTCGTGGTCGGCATCCCGCTGGTGGGCGAGCTGTTCTTCATGTACGCGACCATGCTGATCGCCGTGCCCACCGGGGTGAAGGTGTTCAACTGGGCGTCGACCATGTGGCAGGGCTCGCTGACCTTCGAGGCGCCGATGCTGTTCGCCGTGGCCTTCGTCATCCTGTTCACCATCGGCGGCTTCTCCGGCCTGATGCTGGCCATCGCCCCGGCGGACTTCCAGTACCAGGACACCTACTTCGTGGTGGCGCACTTCCACTATGTGCTGGTCCCCGGCGCGATCTTCGGCATCTTCGCCTCGGTGTACTACTGGATTCCCAAGTGGACCGGGCACATGTACGACGAGAGCCTCGCCAAGCTGCACTTCTGGATGAGCTTCATCGGCATGAACATGGCGTTCTTCCCGATGCACTTCGTGGGTCTGGCGGGGATGCCGCGGCGGATTCCGGACTACAACCTGCAGTTCGCCGACTTCAACATGGTCTCGTCCATCGGCGCCTTCATGTTCGGCACCACGCAGCTGCTGTTCCTGTTCATCGTCATCAAGTGCATCAAGGGCGGCAAGCCGGCACCGGCCAAGCCGTGGGATGGCGCGGAAGGCCTGGAGTGGACCATTCCCTCGCCGGCGCCGTACCACACCTTCAGCACCCCGCCCGAGGTGAAGTGACGGGTCTTGCGTAGGAGCGGACTCCGTCCGCGATCGGCTCCCGGCACGCACGGAGCCCGCCCCTGCGAAAGGAGAACGACGAGATGAGCGACGGCAACATCGAAACGCGCAAGCTGGTGACCCGGCTGGTCATTGCCGTGGTCGCCATGTTCGCCTTCGGCTTCGCCCTGGTGCCGCTGTACGACGTGATGTGCAAGGCACTGGGGATCAACGGCAAGACCTCCGGCAGCGCCTACCAGGGCGATGGCCAGGTGGTCGATCAGTCGCGCGAGGTGAAGATCCAGTTCGTCGCCAACAACAACATCGACATGGTTTGGGAATTCCATCCCGAGTCGGACCAACTGGTGGTGCATCCGGGCGCGGTGAACCAGATGCTGTTCGTCGCCCGCAACCCCACCGACAAGCCGATGACCGCCCAGGCGATCCCGAGCATCGCGCCCTCGGTGGCGGCCACCTATTTCCACAAGACCGAATGCTTCTGCTTTACCCAGCAGGTTCTGCAGCCGGGTGAGCGCATCGAGATGCCGGTGCGCTTCATCGTCGACCGCGACCTGCCCAAGGATGTGCGTCACCTGACCCTTGCTTACACGCTGTTCGACATCACTTCCCGCAAGCCGCCCGTGGCCAGTAACACGCGCTGAACGGAAAAGGAGAACAACAACAATGACAACCCACGATCCCTATTACGTCCCCGCGCAGAGCAAGTGGCCGATCATCGCCACCATCGGCATGCTGGTGACGATGTTTGGCGTCGGCACCTGGATGAACGACATGAGCGCCGGCAAGGCGCAGTCCCACGGCCCATGGATCTTCTTCGCCGGCGGGCTGATCCTGGCATACATGCTGTTCGGCTGGTTCGGCAACGTCATCCGCGAAAGTCGCGGCGGCCTGTACAGCCCGCAGATGGACCGCTCGTTCCGCTGGGGCATGAGCTGGTTCATCTTCTCGGAGGTGATGTTCTTCGCCGCCTTCTTCGGTGCGCTGTTCTACGTGCGCCACTTCGTCAACCCGTGGCTGGGCGGCGAGGGTCACCACGGCATTTCGCACATGCTCTGGCCGCAGTTCGAGCAGGGCTGGCCACAGCTGAGCAACCCGGACAACAAGCTGTTCCCGCCGCCCAAGGAAGTGATCGATCCGTGGAAGCTGCCGCTGATCAACACCCTGCTGCTGGTCAGCTCCAGCTTCACCGTGACCTTCGCCCACCACGCACTGAAGAAGAACCATCGCGGCCCGCTGAAGCTGTGGCTGGCGCTGACCGTGGCGCTGGGCGCCTGCTTCCTGGTGCTGCAGGCCTACGAGTACCACGAGGCCTACACCGAACTGGGCCTGACCCTGGGCTCGGGCATCTACGGCGCGACCTTCTTCATGCTCACCGGCTTCCACGGCGCCCACGTGACCATCGGCGCGATCATGCTGAGCATCATGCTGATCCGCATCATCCGCGGGCACTTCGACGCCGACAAACACTTCGGCTTCGAGGCGGCCAGCTGGTACTGGCACTTCGTCGACGTGGTGTGGGTCGGGCTGTTCACCTTCGTATACGTGCTTTGACGCCGGAGGAATTGCCGGACCTGTAGGAGCGAGCTTGCTCGCGAACCGCCCAATACTGAGACATCAGGAAAAAAGCGTTCGCGAGCAAGCTCGCTCCTACGAAAAGCAACGCAGAACTAGAAATGCCAGGGAGCGGGGCTGCTCAGTTGACCGCTGAAGAAGCCCCAGGCGATGAGGGCGATGGTCAGGGCGGCAAGGATGACGCGAACGGTCAAGGCGTTGACCACGCGCGAACCGTGCCCCTCGTCCTTGACCAGAAAGAACAGGCCACTGAACAGACTGACGACGGTCGCCAGCAACAACAGAACGATCGCAGCTTTGAGCACTACCGGCCTCCTGTCCGCGGGGGGACTGGGGTTGAGGGGGATGTCTTGCAGTATAGCCAGCACGTTACCCAGCACCGCGCGAGCCACCAGGCCCGCGCCTTCCGGCCCGGCCTTGCGCCGACGCTGGTGGTGCTCGCGCTGCTGCCGGTGCTGATCGGCCTGGGCTGCTGGCAACTCTCCCGCGCCGCCGAAAAACGCACGCTGCTCGCCGCCGCCGAAACCCAGCGCCAGCAGGACCCGATCTCCGTCGCCGAACTCGAACGCCAACCACTGCGCAGCTATGTGCGGGTGCGCCTGCAGGGCCAGCTCGACGCCGAACATACCGTCCTTCTGGACAACCGCACCCGTGACGGCCGCGCCGGCGTCGAGGTGCTGCAACCCTTCCATGACCGGGCCAGCCAGCAGTGGCTGCTGGTCAACCGTGGCTGGGTCGCCTGGCCCGACCGCCGCGTGCCACCACAGATCGAAACGCCCAGCCGTGACCTGCTGCTGGACGCATGGACCTACGTACCGCCGCCCGCCACGCCATCCGCTCCGGTGGTCGGCTGGCCGCGCCTGGTCACCCAGGTGGACGCGCCCTTCCTGTGGGACCAGCTCGGCCGCGAAGGGCTGCCGCAGGAAATCCGCCTGGAGCCGGGCGACGCCGCCCTCGACACCGACTGGCCGATCGTCGCCATGCCACCGGAGCGCCACGTCGGCTATGCCGTGCAGTGGTTCGCCCTGGCGTTCGCACTGACCGGCCTCTACCTCTACCTCGGCATCCGTCGCGCACGGGAGATTCTCGAAAATGACCGCCAGCATGACCCTGAATGAGCAACCCGCCCGCCGCCGTGGGCGTCTGCAGCTGATCCTGATCCTCTGCGTGACCCTCGGCCCGATGATCCTCGCCACTGCCATGTACAAGCTGCAGTTCTGGGTGCCGGAAGGCCGCAGCTACCACGGCGACCTGATCGCCACCGGGCAGACCCCCGCCGACCTCGGCGTACAGGCCGACAAGGCAAGCGAGCGCTGGCAACTGCTGGTCACCGCGCCGGAGGCCTGCGCCAGCGATTGCCAGCAGCTGGTCTACCTCGCCCGGCAGATCAACATCGGCCTGGGCCGCGAGGCCAGCCGCGCCGAGCATGTGCTCGCCTTCGCCAGGCCGCTGCCGGCCGACTTCACCGGCCTGCTCGACAAGGACTATCCGCGCCTGCAGCGCCTGGGCCTGACGCCGACCGAGCACACCGGCGCCAAGCCGCAGCTGTGGATCGTCGACCCCCACGGCAACCTGGTGCTGCGCTACGACGCCGGCGTCGACGGCAAGTCGATCCTCAAGGATCTGCAGCTGCTGCTGAAGCTGTCGAACATCGGCTGAAGCTGAACCATCGCCAGCCCCCATAACAACAAGATCGGGAGCGACGCATGATCCAGGCAACACGCAAACCCGCCTTCTACGTCGCCGTGCTGGCGACGGCGCTGGCCTTCGTGGTGATCCTGCTGGGCGCCTACACCCGCCTGACCCACGCCGGCCTCGGCTGCCCGGACTGGCCCGGCTGCTATGGCTTCGTCCATGTGCCGACCAGCGAAGCGCAACTGGCCCATGCCGAGATGCACTTCCCCGATGCCCCGGTGGAGGCGCAGAAGGGCTGGAACGAGATGATCCACCGCTATTTCGCCGGCAGCCTCGGCCTGCTGATTCTCGGCCTGGCGATTCATGCGCTGGTCCGTCGCGGCCGTGACGGCCAGCCGCTACGCCTGCCGCTGCTGCTGCTCGGCGTGGTGATCGCCCAGGCCGCGTTCGGCATGTGGACGGTCACCCTCAAGCTCTGGCCGCAGGTAGTCACCGCGCACCTGCTGGGCGGCTTCACCACCCTGTCGCTGCTGTTCCTGCTCAGCCTGCGCCTGTCCGGCGCCTTCGCCCCGCTGCAACTGCCCTCGCGTCTGCGTGCGCTGGCCGCCTTCGCCCTGCTGCTGGTGATCGGGCAGATCGCCCTCGGCGGCTGGGTCAGCAGCAACTACGCGGCGGTGGCCTGCGTCGACCTGCCGATGTGCCACGGCCAGTGGTGGCCGGACATGGACTTCGCCAATGGCTTCCACCTCACCCAGCACATCGGCCCGAATTACCTGGGCGGCCAGCTCGACAGCGACGCCCGTACGGCGATCCACATGACCCACCGCATGGGCGCGCTATGCGTCACGGCGGTGATCCTGCTGCTGGCCTGGAACCTCCAGCGCCACGGCCTGATCGGCATCACCGCGCTGATGCTGCTGGGTCTGTCGATCCAGATCGGCCTGGGCATCAGCAACGTGCTGCTGCACCTGCCGCTGCCGGTGGCGGTGACCCACAACGGCGGCGGCGCCTTCCTGCTGCTGATGCTGGTGCTGGTGAACTACCGGGTTCGCGCACCGGCGACGAAACGCGTCGAGCTGCCCGCCAGCAGCCCGATCACCCTGGACGCCCTGGAGCGCCCAGTGGCTTATCCCTCGCAGGGATGACATTACACGGTTGAACACGATGGAAGGCCGGCGCCACGGTGTGCCGGTCCCGATCCACCAGACGGAGAAACGACCATGGCCAGCGTTATCAGCACTTCCAGCCACGCCAGCTGGCGCGACCTGCTCGAACTGACCAAGCCCAAGGTGGTCCTGCTCATGCTGATCACCTCGCTGATCGGCATGCTGCTCGCCACCAAGGCCGGCGTGCCCTGGCAGGTCCTGGTATTCGGCAACCTTGGCATCGGCCTGTGCGCCGGCGGCGCGGCGGCGGTGAACCACGTGGTGGACCGGCGCATCGATTCGATCATGGCGCGCACCCACAAGCGCCCGCTGGCCGAGGGCCGTGTCTCGCCGCCCATCGCGCTGGGCTTCGCCCTGCTGCTGTCGGTGGCCGGGATGGCCGTGCTGCTGGCGTTCACCAACGAGCTGACGGCCTGGCTGACCCTGGCTTCGCTGCTGGGCTACGCGGCGCTCTATACCGGCTTTCTCAAGCGCGCCACGCCGCAGAACATCGTCATCGGCGGCCTCGCCGGCGCCGCCCCGCCGCTGCTCGGCTGGGTGGCGGTGACCGGGCAGGTGTCGGCCGAACCGCTGCTGCTGGTGCTGATCATCTTCGCCTGGACGCCGCCGCACTTCTGGGCGCTGTGCCTGCACCGCAAGGACGAGTACGCCAAGGCCGACATCCCGATGCTGCCGGTGACCCACGGCGAGCACTACACCAAGCTGCACATCCTGCTCTACACCCTGGTGCTGTTTGCCGTGACCCTGATGCCCTTCGCCATCCACATGGCCGGGCTGGTCTACCTGCTCGCCGCGCTGGCCCTGGGCGCGCGCTTCCTCGACTGGGCCTGGGCACTCTACTGCGGCAGCCGGCCCCATGCGGCGATCAAGACCTTCAAGTACTCTATCGCCTACCTGTTCCTGCTGTTCATCGCGCTGCTGGTGGACCATTACCTGCCGCTGCACCTGAACTACTGAGGGTTCGCGAGCAAGCTCGCTCCTACAAAAAGCACACCGCCGTTGGGCACAACTGTAGGAGCGAGCTTGCTCGCGAACACCGCCGCGCCGCCTGCCAGACACCTGCACGGCGCGAACAGCAGCCTCAAGCCCAGACGTCCCGACCCACGAGAACCCCATGTCCCGAGTCAACAAGACCGTCTTCATCCTCGTCGCCATCGTCGCCCTGATCCTCGGCCTCACCATCCACAAGGTGCTCACCCAGCGTCACCAGCTCGACCCGACCGTGCTGCTCGATGCCGGCATCGTGATCCTGCCGCAGACCCGCAGCGTTCCCGATCTCACCTTCACCGACCAGGACGGCCAGCCGTTCCAGACCGCCAGCCTGAAGGACAAATGGTCCCTGCTGTTCTTCGGCTACACCTTCTGCCCGGACGTCTGCCCCACCACCCTGGCGCAGCTGCGCGAGCTGCAGACCAAGCTGCCGCCGGACGTGGCGAAGAACCTGCAGGTGGTGTTCGTCAGCGTCGACCCGCACCGCGATACCGCGCCGCGCATCAAGGAATACCTCGGCTTCTTCAACGCCGGCTTCAAGGGCATCACCGGCTCGGAAGAAAACGTGCAGAAACTGGCCAACGCCATGAGCATCCCCTACATCCCGGCGGACACCAGCAAGCCCAACTACACCGTCGACCACAGCGGCAACCTGGTCATCATCGGCCCGGACAATACCCAGCACGGCTTCACCCGCGCCCCATTGCACAACGACAAGCTGGCGGCCCAGCTGCCCAGCGTGATCAGCGCGAACAACTGATCCCCCGCGACACCGTGTCTCACCCCCGGCGGCCACCCGATCACGGTGGCCGTTGTTTTTTTCGTGTCACTCCCGCCCCGGCAAGACAACCGCGAACTTTCTGCTAAACCTCTCCCTCAGGCTCTGATCCGGCGCGATGCGCGGAATTGAAGCCTTCAGAGTGATTTTCTGACCCCGTAGTCAATGTAAAAAATCTGCTACAGGAAGTCAGATATCAGTAATGACTCATACTCCATATTAGAAACATTAATTAACACCTATGCCTGAGCCTGTTGCAGGATTAATGGGCCTTTCGGCGGGTAGGGGAGCCTCTGATGGGTGGTCATTCACGGCGAGGATGACATTTCCGTCCGGTCACAATAGGCAATTAGGCTAGGCACCAAGGCCCGCGCGGCTTCGGTGAAGACCGGAAAACTACAGGTCGAAACGTGACTTGTAGTTATCGCTTCGTACCACTCCAGAACTCCTTGAAGCCTTCCAGGTTAGATTGCAGAATGCCGCGGCCACCGGGTCACAAAGCCCGGCCACTCGATAACAAGAAGACCGTTGCCAGTTCGATAACCCGGGTCGCCAATGTAGTAGCCCGGACAATCCCAGGATCACGCAGGAGATTTGCAAGTGCAGATCGGTGTACCCCTCGAGACCCAAGCCGGTGAGACGCGGGTCGCAGCAACGCCGGAGACGGTCAAGAAACTGATCGGGCAGGGCCATCAGGTCGTCATTCAGAGCGGTGCGGGCGTCAACGCCAGCCAGCCTGATGCCGCCTACGAAGCCGTTGGCGCGAAGATCGGCTCTGCCGCCGATGCCTTCGGCGCGGAACTGGTCCTCAAGGTCGTCGCTCCCAGCGAAAGCGAGCTGGCGCAGATGAAGCCGGGTACCGTGCTGATCGGCATGCTCAACCCGTTCAACAACGAGAACATCGCCCGCATGGCCGAACGCGGCGTCACCGCCTTCGCCCTCGAGGCCGCGCCGCGTACTTCCCGCGCACAGAGCCTGGATGTGCTCTCCTCCCAGGCCAACATCGCCGGCTACAAGGCCGTGATGCTCGCTGCCAACCACTACCCGCGCTTCATGCCCATGCTGATGACCGCCGCCGGCACCGTTAAGGCCGCCCGCGTGCTGATCCTCGGCGCCGGCGTTGCCGGCCTGCAGGCCATCGCCACGGCCAAGCGCCTGGGTGCGGTGATCGAGGCGTCGGACGTACGCCCGGCAGTGAAGGAGCAGATCGAGTCCCTGGGTGCCAAGTTCGTCGACGTGCCCTACGAGACCGACGAAGAACGCGAGTGCGCCGAAGGCGTTGGCGGTTACGCCCGCCCGATGCCGGCTTCGTGGATGGAGCGCCAGGCCAAGGCCGTGCACGAGCGCGCCAAGCAGTCGGACATCGTCATCACCACTGCGCTGATTCCGGGCCGCAAGGCGCCGACCCTGCTGCACGAGGCGACCGTCGCCGAGATGAAGCCGGGCTCGGTGGTCATCGACCTCGCCGCATCCCAGGGTGGCAACTGCCCGCTGACCGAAGCCGACAAGGTGGTGGTCAAGAACGGCGTGACCATCGTAGGCCTGAGCAACCTGGCCGCGCTGGTGCCGGCGGACGCCTCCGCACTCTACGCACGCAACCTGCTCGACTTCCTCAAGCTCACCCTGACCGCCGAAGGCTTCACGGTGAACCTGGAAGACGACATCGTCGCCGCGTGCCTGATGTGCCGCGACGGCCAGATCGTGCGCAAGAACGGCTGAGTCCCTTCTTATATAAGAACGCGCCGGGCCCCAGGGTCCGGCCTCAAGACCGGTGAGAAACTATGGAAGACATGCTGATCTCCCACGGCATCTACAACCTGATCATCTTCGTGCTGGCCATCTATGTCGGCTACCACGTGGTCTGGAACGTAACCCCTGCCCTGCACACCCCGCTGATGGCAGTGACCAACGCCATTTCCGCAATCGTGATCGTCGGCGCCATGCTGGCTGCCGCCCTGACCGTCACCCCGCTGGGCAAGGCCATGGGCACCCTGGCCGTGGCCCTGGCTGCAGTGAATGTGTTCGGTGGCTTCCTGGTCACCCGCCGCATGCTGGAAATGTTCAAGAAGAAAGCGCCGAAGGCGGAGAAGCACTGACATGAGCATGAACCTCGTCACCCTCCTCTACCTCATCGCCTCGGTCTGCTTCATCCAGGCCCTGAAAGGCCTGTCGCACCCGACCACCTCGCGCCGCGGCAACCTGTTCGGCATGATCGGCATGGCCATCGCGGTGGTCACCACCGTGGCCCTGGTGTTCAAGATCAGCACCGAGATCGCCACCACTGGCATCGTCTACGTAGTCGTCGGCCTGCTGATCGGCGGCACCGCCGGTTCGATCATGGCCAAGCGCGTCGAGATGACCAAGATGCCGGAACTGGTCGCCTTCATGCACAGCATGATCGGCCTGGCCGCCGTGTTCATCGCCATCGCCGCCGTGGTCGAGCCGCAGTCCCTGGGCATCGTGCAGAACCTGGGCGACACCATCCCGGCCGGTAACCGCCTGGAGCTGTTCCTCGGCGCGGCCATCGGTGCCATCACCTTCTCCGGTTCGGTGATCGCCTTCGGCAAGCTGTCGGGCAAGTACAAGTTCCGCCTGTTCCAGGGCGCTCCGGTACAGTTCTCCGGCCAGCACATGCTGAACCTGGTGCTGGGCCTGACCACCCTGGGCCTGGGCCTGCTGTTCATGTTCACCGGCAACCTGACTGCCTTCGTGGTGATGCTGGCCCTGGCCTTCGTGCTCGGCGTGCTGATCATCATCCCGATCGGCGGTGCGGACATGCCGGTGGTTGTCTCGATGCTGAACTCCTACTCCGGCTGGGCCGCGGCAGGTATCGGCTTCTCGCTGAACAACTCGATGCTGATCATCGCCGGCTCCCTGGTGGGCTCCTCGGGTGCGATCCTCTCGTACATCATGTGCAAGGCGATGAACCGCTCGTTCTTCAACGTCATCCTCGGTGGCTTCGGCGCCGAAGCGGACGCTGGCGGCCCTGCCGGTGCCAAGGAAGCCCGCCCGGTGAAGTCCGGCTCGTCCGACGACGCCTCCTTCCTGCTGACCAACGCCGACAGCGTGATCATCGTCCCCGGCTACGGCCTGGCGGTGGCCCGTGCCCAGCACGCGCTGATGGAACTGGCGGAGAAGCTGACCCATCGCGGCGTCACCGTGAAGTTCGCCATCCACCCGGTTGCCGGCCGTATGCCGGGCCACATGAACGTCCTGCTGGCCGAGGCCGAAGTGCCTTACGAGCAGGTGTTCGAGATGGAAGACATCAACTCCGAGTTCGGCCAGACCGACGTGGTGCTGGTCCTGGGCGCCAACGACGTGGTGAACCCGGCCGCGAAGAACGATCCGAAGTCGCCGATCGCCGGCATGCCGATCCTCGAGGCTTACAAAGCCAAGACCGTGATCGTCAACAAGCGCTCGATGGCCAGCGGCTACGCCGGCCTGGACAACGAACTGTTCTACCTGGACAAGACCATGATGGTCTTCGGCGACGCCAAGAAGGTCATCGAAGACATGGTCAAGGCCGTCGAATAAGACGACCGCTGATCTACAAGACACCGGCCTCGCGCCGGTGTCTTGCTTTCCGGCAAAGGGAAAAGCGCTGGACTTTGGTAGTAAGAAGGCAACCGGCCGGGCGATTTTTCGACCTTGGTATAAGAGCCAAAAATCGCCGAGTCCCTAGACTGGCGGCCTCGCACTTCCTACTGCCCGAGGTTTTTCCCATGTTCCGTGATCGCGTGCGTATGTCCTCCCTGCTGGACAAGGTGATGACTGCCGACCAGGCCGCGGCCCTGATTCAGGACGGCATGACCGTCGGCATGAGCGGCTTCACCCGCGCCGGCGAAGCCAAGGCCGTGCCCAAGGCCCTCGCCGAACGCGCCAAGCAGGAGCCGCTGCGCATCAGCCTGATGACCGGCGCGAGCCTGGGCAACGACCTCGACAAGCAGCTCACCGAGGCCGGCGTGCTGGCCCGCCGCATGCCCTTCCAGGTCGACAGCACTCTGCGCAAGGCGATCAACGCCGGCGACGTGATGTTCATCGACCAGCACCTCTCCGAGACCGTCGAGCAGCTGCGCAACCACCAGCTCAAGCTGCCGGACATCGCCGTGATCGAAGCCGTCGCCATCACCGAGGAAGGCCACATCGTGCCGACCACCTCGGTGGGCAACTCGGCCAGCTTCGCGATCTTCGCCAAGCAGGTGATCGTCGAGATCAACGTCGCGCACAACCCCAACCTGGAAGGCCTGCACGACATCTACATCCCGACCTACCGCCCGACCCGCACGCCGATCCCGCTCACTCGCGTGGACGACCGCATCGGCAGCACCGCCATCCCGATCCCGGCGGAGAAGATCGTCGCCATCGTTGTGAACGACCAGGCGGACTCCCCGTCCACCGTGCTGCCGCCGGACGACGAGACCCAGGGCATCGCCAACCACCTGATCGACTTCTTCAAGCGCGAAGTGGAAGCCGGCCGCATGAGCAACAGCCTCGGCCCGCTGCAGGCCGGCATCGGCAGCATCGCCAACGCGGTGATGTGCGGCCTGATCGAGTCGCCCTTCGAGAACCTGACCATGTACTCCGAAGTGCTGCAGGACTCGACCTTCGACCTGATCGACGCCGGCAAGCTGCGCTTCGCCTCGGGCAGTTCCATCACCCTGTCGACCCGCCGCAACGCCGACGTGTTCGGCAACCTGGAGCGCTACAAGGACAAGCTGGTGCTGCGTCCGCAGGAGATCTCCAACCACCCCGAAGTGGTCCGTCGCCTCGGCATCATCGGCATCAACACCGCGCTGGAATTCGACATCTACGGCAACGTGAACTCCACCCACGTGGGCGGCACCAAAATGATGAACGGCATCGGCGGCTCGGGTGACTTCGCCCGCAACGCGCACCTTGCCATCTTCGTCACCAAGTCCATCGCCAAGGGCGGCAATATCTCCAGCGTGGTGCCGATGGTCAGCCACGTGGACCATACCGAGCACGACGTGGATATCCTCGTCACCGAAGTCGGCCTGGCCGACCTGCGTGGCCTGGCGCCGCGCGAGCGCGCCCGGGTGATCATCGACAACTGTGTGCACCCGTCCTACCGCGACGCCCTGAACAGTTACTTCGAAGCCGCCAGCGAGCGCGGCGGCCATACCCCGCACATCCTGCGCGAGGCCCTGGAGTGGCATATCAATCTGGAAGAACGCGGCCACATGCTGGCGGCGAGCTGACCGGAGCCTTTTGCGGGCCATTCAGCAATGAATGGCCCGCAAGGGTTTACAGCCGGAAAAAAACCACGTAAAAACACTCCCGAACAGATTTTTATCCCGCACCAACTGTTCAGTTTTTCCCTCTGCCGAGCCCTTCGGCACCCTCGAAACACCCCAGACGCCCGCCAATTGCGCACCAGAATGGAGCGCAGCGGTACAGTTCGCCCCGAAAAACACCATTACAGTTCAAAATAACAATCGCCTGACCAGCTGCAATACAGTACAACTGTACCTGTCATCCCTGACTAAAAAGTCAGATCATATGCTCAATCAATTCAGCAACTGACTCTCGTCACAAGCGAGAAGGATGACCACCATGGAACGTACCCTCGGTTCCGCAGCTCTGAGCACTACCCGTAGCACCTCCAGCGCCCACCGTGGCCTCGTCGGCACCGTTCGCCTGTGGCAGCGCCGCATGGAAAGCCGCCGTCAGCTGGCCCGCCTGGATTCCCGCCTGCTGGCCGACGCCGGCATCAGCGAATCCCAGCGTTACGCCGAACTGAACAAGCCGTTCTGGCGCTGATTCAACAGTACAACTGAGCCACTCTCTCCAGGCTCGCCGTAACTGTACTGGTAAGTATGTTGCCCCGGCCGCTCAGCCAGAGCGGCCTTCGGGCAGCAGAATCTCCCTCTCCGCTTTTTCGTCCAGCAGATTGCGATACAGATCTGCCCAGACGCGCCCCATCGCATCCGCCGTGAACAGTTCGCGATAGCGAGCTTCCGCCTGCCGCCCCATCTCGGCTGCCGCTTCCGGATTCTCCCAGCACCAGCGCATTGCCTGTCGAAACGCCTGCGGGTCGCTCGGCGGCACCACCAGCCCGGTCAATCCATTGGCATTGATGAAGCTCGTCCCGGTGCCAATCTCGCTGGAAATCATCGGCTTGCCATACATCGCCCCCTCGAGCAGGGAGATACCGAACGCCTCCGAGCGCAGGTGCGAGGGGAATACGATCGCGCGCGACAGTTCCAGCAGGGCAACCTTGTCTTCCTCGCTGACGCGGCCGACGAAGCGGACGTGCGAATCGACACCCAGCGCCGCGGCCTGCGCCTTGAGCTGCTGCTCCAGCGGCCCGGCCCCCACTATCACCACGGGGTAGCCGGTACCCTTCACCGCCTCCAGGAGGATGTGCAGCCCCTTGTAGTAACGCATCACGCCGACGAACAGGAAGAACCGTTCCCCCACCGCCCGCCGCCAGCGCTCGACGCACGCCTCGACCGGCTTGGGATAGGCCTGCTTGTCCAGGCCATAGGGAATGACCTGCGCCTTGTGCTGGTAGCGGCGCAGCACATCGCTCGAACCCAGGTAGTTGGGCGACGCCGCGACGATGCGGTCGGCACTGCTCAGGAAGCGGTGCATGAGCGGCTGATACAGTTTCAACAGGTGCTTCTGGCGAACGATATCGGAGTGGTAGGTCACCACCGTCGGCTTGCGCACGCCCGACAGCAGGTGCACCAGGTCCATGAAGGGCCAGGGGAAGTGGAAGTTGATGATGTCCGCTTCGGCGGCGAGCCTGCGGAACTGCGGCACCACGCTGTAGGAGAAGCCGGTGGAGGCCAGCTGAAGATCGAGGCGCGCGCGGAACACTCGGTGACCGTCGACCATCACCTCGGCCGGTTCGGGATTGGCGCTCAGGGTCAGTACCTGGTTCTCGATGCCATGACTGTGCCCCGTGCGGCAGAGCTGGTTGATCACCTGCTCGATGCCGCCCACGGAATCGGGCAGATAGGTCTTGAAGAAGTGCAATACGCGCATTCAGCCCCCCAGTACCTTTCGGTAGACATCGCTGGTAATCCGGGCACACCGCTGCCAACTGAACGCCTTTGCCTGCTCAAGGCCAAGGGTACGGCAGCGCTGCCAATAAGATTC
Organism: Pseudomonas sp. B1-22; assembly: GCF_050474425.1. Lineage (NCBI taxonomy): Bacteria > Pseudomonadati > Pseudomonadota > Gammaproteobacteria > Pseudomonadales > Pseudomonadaceae > Pseudomonas > Pseudomonas sp. B1-22. Next base: position 517,473 of record NZ_JBCHVH010000004.1, read on the forward strand.
GTCTTCCATCAGCCGCAGTATGGCAATAGTCATCGCCTGCGGATCGTGCGCTTCTACATATACCCCCGCCTCGCCGGCGACTTCCGGTAGCGAGGAAGTCCCTGTCAGCACCACCGGAACGCCACTGGCCATGGATTCCAGCACCGGCAGGCCAAAGCCTTCGTAAAGCGAGGGGAACAGCAGCGCCCGGGCACCGGCGAGCAACTCCGCCAACACGGCATCGCTCTGGTAGCCCAGCACCTTCACATCTCCCTCTGCCAGTGAGGCCTTCAGCGTGTCATCCAACTGCTCGGCGCGCCATCCCGGCATTCCGACTATCACCAACGGAAGCCCCTTGCGCAGGCTCGCCGGCAACAGGGCATGGGCACGCAGCGCCAGTTCGAGATTCTTTCTGGGCTCCAGCGTGCCGACACAGATCAGGTACCGACCCGCGACCAGCCCTAACTCGCCCAGGGTTCGCTCCAGCGCCTGATACGCGCGCGGATAAAAGCGCGCGGCGCAGCCCAGGGGAGCGACGGTCACTCGCTCTTCGGGCAAGCCGAAGTGTCGGCGAACCTCGCCGGCAACATGTTCGGAATCGGTGAGCACCGCCTGCGCACGCTCGACAGCCCGTCCAACGTGCCGCTCGATTTCCAACAGGCGATCAGCCGGCTGGGTCTGCGGGTAATGCACATGAGTCAGGTCGTGCAGCGTCATGACCATGGGCCCGTCGAACTCCAGCGGCCACAAGGTCGGCTCGTGGTACAGATCCACCTGGCGGTGCTTCAGTCCGCGATCAAAGGAGCGCTGTTCCAGCCAGCGCCGGATTCGATAGGCACCCGGCACCTGCTTGGCCAACGAAGCCTTGCGCGCATAGCCGGGCATGGGTGCCGACGGCAGGTCGGCTCCCCAGGACCGACCCAGGAACAGGTCCAGGTCCACTCCGGCCTGCTCCTGCAGCGCCTCGCTCAGGGCCGCCACGTACTGGCCTATTCCGGTCCTTGGTGCCTGCAGAATGCGTGCATTGAGGGCGACGCGCACGTCAGACCACTTCTGCTTCGCGCCGTGGTTCGCGCCGCAGCCTCAGGGCGTGCAGTACGCGATCCACGAGTTGCTGACTGGCATCGCGCCAGCCGAGCCAACGCCAGTCGCGCACACTGCGGGCCGCCGGGAAGCGGTCGCTGGCTTCGAATTCCTGTACCAGCGACGCCAGGGACTCGGGGCGTTCCAGCTCGAAGTAGGCGACGAAATCGCCGCCAACCTCCCGGAACACCGGGATATCGCTGGCCATGACCGGCAACTGGCGCTGCATCGCCTCGACCAGCGGCAGACCGAAGCCTTCGACGAACGAGGGGAAGACCAATGCGCGGGCGTGCGCATAGGCGTGCTCCAGGCCGCGGTCATTGAGCTTGTTGAACATGAATAAGCGCTGATTGAGCTGCGGATGGCTCTGGATTCGCTCGATCAGCGCATCGCATTTCCAGCCAATGCGACCGATGATGCACAGTCTGGCTCGCGAGCCTTCGGCCCAGAGGCGCTCGAAGGCATCCAGCAGGTAGGCGTGGTTCTTCCGCGGCTCGATGGTGCTGACCATCAGGTAAACCGGATCGCCCTCGTCGAACATACGGGTGAGCCCATCGTCCAGCTCCGACTGGTCGTGCACAAGGTCCAGTTCGGAACCCAGGTAGAAGTGCTCGAACCACAATTGCTGGGCCGCATTTTCGCCGCGGCGGCGAACGATCTCGGCGCGCACCTGGTCACGAATGGTGGTGGAGATGCAGATGAAGCCGTCGGCCTTTTCCGCGATCCAGTCGAACCAGACGTCAAATACCTTCACCAATCCGGCATCACAAAACTGCGGGTGGGTGCAGGGAATCAGGTCGTAGATCACCGACACCAGCCCGACGCCCTGCGCCTTGAGGCGCTCGGCCACCATGAAGAAATCCGCGTGCCAGGAAGAGTCGAGCAACAGCAGTTGATCGCCAGGCTGGACCTCCAAAGACGTCAGCCGCTCGGGCACTTCGTGATTGCGCGAAGCGAACATGGCAAAGCGCAACGGCAAGGTGATCGATAGGCTGGCCAATCGGGCCAGCACATAAAGTGCACGCCGAGCGTTATGCCAGCGACTCATAGGCCAGCGCCGCTCCAACCGCGCGTGCCACATCCAGTACTGGCCGCGAAGCTGCTCCAGGGCGACCTTCATGCGGCTGTGCCACGGCAGCCTCTCCGTCGACAACGGCGCCAGGTGCAAGACGCGGTACATGTTCCCGCGGAAGAACGCCACGGGGATGCACTCCACGTCGCTGTGCACGCTCTCCAGATGACTGATGACGTTGCGCACTACGCGCTGAATACCAGAGTTCACATGGGGATGTTCGAAGACGTAGGTGCATTCGACGAGCAGGCGCATCAGCGATGTTCTCCACTGCTTTCTGTCATGGATTCACTGTGTTCGCGCTCGATGCTCAGCCGCGCATCCAGCCATGAATAGCCGATGAAGTTCTCCCGGGTGCTGTTGACAACATGGAAGATCATCGCGCAGTCCCGCCACTCATAGTTGCCATCCAGATGGGAATCCTGCCGGGACAAGCTCAGGGACACCGAGTAGTTGCCCGGGCCCAGACGCATGGGGAAGGCATAGCGGAATATCACTCGGTCCCCCGCTCTCACGTCATGCTGCACCTGCTTCAGGCGATGTGAGTTGATGCCGTACATGGCCTGCCCCAGGCGATCCTTGAGCATGAAGCCCAGCACCAGATGGTCGAGGTCCCGGCAGGCTCGCACCTCCACCTCCAGTACCACTTCATGGCCAACCTCGACCAGATCGACTCCACGACCGCCAGCATCCAGCAGTCGCACCGACTCGATTTCCGCCTCACCGGTACCAGAGATGGTCCGCGCCTTGCCGTTGGCGAGCATTTCCTGGCGCACGAGATGGTTGAGCCCTTCGCCCATACGCGCGTGGTAGTAATCCATGACCATTTCCGGGTCGCCCTGCATCGCCACCTGACCGAACTCCAGCAGCACCGCGCGATCGCAGATGGACTGGATGGAGAAGCGGTCGTGGGAGACGATCAGCAGCGTGGTGCCGGCACGGCGGAAGCTGCGGATGCGTTCGAAACTCTTGTGCTGGAAATACGAGTCGCCCACCGAGAGCGCCTCGTCGATGATCAACACATCCGGACGGCGCGCGGTGGCCACGCTGAACGCCAGGCGCATCTGCATGCCGCTCGAATAGGTGCGCACCGGCTGGTCGATGGCATCACCAATCTCGGCGAAAGCTTCGATGTCCGGCAGCAGCGCATCAATCTCGTCGCGCTGCAGACCGAGGAGTTGCGCGGCCATGTAAACATTCTGACGGCCAGTGAACTCCGGATGAAAGCCCATTCCCAGTTCGAGCAGGGCGGACACCGTACCGCCTACCTCGCAGGAACCACTGGTGGGCTGGGTGGTGCCGGTGATGATCTTCAGCAGGGTGCTCTTGCCAGCGCCATTGGAGCCGACGATGCCCACCGCTTCACCCGGCGCGATATCCAGGGAAATATTCTGCAGTACCCAGTGCTTGTGATGGCGGGGCTCGCTGCCGGGAGTGATCCATTCAAGCAGGCGCGACCAGCGTTTGGGGTACTGGCGATAGGCCTTGCCCAGTTGGTGAATGCGGATATGGCCCATCAGAGTTCGTCCACCATCTCACCCGCGCGTGCGCGGTACAGCGCCAATGCAAGGACGCACAGCAGCAAGCCGCACAGCGTGACCGGCAGCAGTTGCGACAGCTGCGGCCACTGGCCATGGAGAAACAGGTTCTGGTAGGCCTGCATCAGGCCAGTCAGCGGGTTGAGCTGCACCAGCCGACCGATGGACTCCGGCAGGATGCTCAGCGGATAGACGATAGGGGTGAGCCAGAACCAGAACTGCAGGAGTATGCCGAACAATTGCCCGACATCACGGAAGAACACGTTCAGCACGCCGACCAGCATGCCCAGGCCGACAGCGAATAGCAGCTGCAGCGCCAGCAGCAGCGGGAACGCCAGCAGCGCCACGCCGGGCAGGCGGCCGGTAATGAGCAGGAAGCCAATGAACAGGGCGAAGATAATGGCGAAATTGAGCAACGCATTGCACACGCTCACCACCGGCAGGCAGAGGCGCGGGAAACTCAATTTCTTCAGCAGATTGGCATTTTCCAGGAACATGTTCAGGCAGCGGCTGACCACTTCGGCGAACAAGCCCCAGGTCAGCAGGCCCGCGCAAAGGAACACGCTGTAGGCCATCTTGTCGTCCACGCCCGGCAGGCGCGCACGCATCACTTCGGAGAAGATCACCGTGTACACCAGGATCATCGCCAGCGGATTGAGGACGGTCCAGGCCGCCCCCAGCAGTGAACCGCGATAACGAGACTCGAACTCCCGACGCACACTGCCCGCAATGAAGCCACGGTACTGCCAGGTGCCTTTCAGACTACTCAGCGACATCAGACAATCCTGCCGTAGATATCCTCGAAGCGGACGATATCGTCCTCGCCCAGATACTCACCGCTCTGCACCTCGATCATCACCAGATCGATCACGCCCGGGTTCTCCAGGCGATGACGGTGCCCCGCGGGGATGTAGGTCGATTCGTTGCTGTTCACCAGGCGTACCGATTCGCCGTTGGTGACCTTGGCCATGCCCTGTACCACCACCCAATGTTCGCTGCGGTGATGATGCATCTGTAGCGATAACGCGGCCCCGGACTTGACCACGATACGCTTGATCTTGAAGCGCGAGCCTTCCTCGAGAACGGTGTAGGTGCCCCAGGGACGGCTGACCGTGCGGTGCAGGCGATACGCCTCGTTCTCGCTGTCCTTGAGCTGCTTGACGACCTTGCGAACGTCCTGCGCCCTGTCCGCGCGCGCCACCAGGATGGCGTCGGCGGTCTCGACCACGATCAGTCCCTCGACGCCCACGGTGGCGATCAGGCGTCCCTCGCTCTGCACGTAGTTGTCCCGGCTGTCGACGAAGATCGCGTTGCCGGCCGCGCGATTGTTGTCGGCATCCGCGTCCACCAGATCGCTCATGGCGGTCCAGGAACCGATATCGCTCCAGTCGAAAATCGCCGGAACGACAGCGACGCGATCGGAACGCTCCATCAGCGCATAGTCGATGGAGATGTCTTCCAGGGTGCTGAAGTGCTCGTGGGGCAGCTCCTGCTGCACCACATTGCCCATTTCTTCCGGCTGGCTCGCCATCTGGCAGTCGATGGCTTGCGCCAGCATCTGCGGCGCGTGCTTTTCCAGCTCGCTGATGAAGGTACCGACGGTGAAGCAGAACATCCCCGAGTTCCAGAGGAAGGTGCCAGCCTGGAGGAACTGCCTGGCGGTATCCAGATCGGGCTTTTCGACGAAGCGCCTGACCGTGCTGCCGCCCCTGGCGTCCAGCGCGTCACCGGTCTCGATGTAGCCGAAGCCGGTCTCCGGCGTGGTAGGCACCACACCGAAGGTCACCAGTCGCCCCTGCGCGGCCAGCTCCACCGCGTGCTCCACGGCGTTGGCGAATGCCTCGACATCACGGATCAGATGGTCGGCCGGCATCACCACCATGGTCACGTCGTCGCCGTACAGTGCGCGCAGCGCCAGGGCCGCGACCGCGATGGCCGGCGCCGTATTGCGTCCGATGGGCTCAAGGATGAAGTGACCGCGCTGGCGCAGCTTGGCAGCCTGGAAATGGTCCTTGCTCTGGAAGTAATAGTCACGGTTGGTCACCGTGACGATGCTCCCGTCGCCCCCCAGCAGGCCGGCCGCGCGCCGATAGGTCTTGTTCAGCAGGGATTGCCCATCGGGCATCGCCATGAATGGCTTTGGCTGACCTTCGCGCGATACCGGCCACAGCCGTGTACCGGCCCCGCCGGAAAGGATCACAGGAATGAGCATGGCTTACTCCTTGCCGACTCGACGCAGGTCGGCGTCAACCATCATGTGAATCAGCGACTCCAGGCTGGTCTTTGGACTCCAACCCAGAACGCGTTCGGCCTTGCCCGGGTTACCCAGCAGCACATCCACTTCCGCCGGACGGAAGAAGGCGGGATCGATCACCACATGGTCCTGGTACTTCAGGTCGACGTACTCGAATGCAATTCGGCACATCTCGCGCACGGTGGTGGTCACGCCAGTGGCCACCACGTAGTCATCCGGCTGGTCCTGCTGCAGCATCCGCCACATGGCTTCTACGTAATCACCGGCAAAGCCCCAGTCGCGCTTGGCATCGATGTTGCCCAGGCGCAGTTCGTTCTGCTTGCCGAGCTTGATGCGCGCCACCGCATCGGTGACCTTGCGCGTCACGAACTCGATGCCGCGTAGCGGGGATTCATGGTTGAAGAGGATGCCGCTGGAAGCGTGCAGCTTGAAGCTCTCGCGGTAGTTCACCGTGATCCAATGACCATAGAGCTTAGCCACCCCATAGGGGCTGCGCGGGTAGAACGGCGTGTTTTCGTCCTGCCGCTCGGCCTGGATCAGGCCGAACATTTCGCTGGTGGAGGCCTGGTAGAAGCGCGTTTCCGGGCTGAATTGGCGAATGGCTTCCAGAAGATGAGTGACCCCCAGGCCGTCGACGATCCCGGTGGTGACGGGCTGGTCCCAGGAGCTGCCGACGAAACTCTGCGCGCCCAGGTTATAGAGTTCGTCCGGCTTGGCCTTGATGACGGCACGCTGGACGGAAGAGGCATCCGCCAGATCGCCATCGAGGTAGACCAGCTCGGACTCAATACCGAGTTCGCGCAAGCGCCAGCGCGTATCGCTACTGCGGCGGGCGACCAGTCCATGGACCTTGTAGCCCTTCTCCAGCAGCAGCTTCGCAAGGTACGCGCCATCCTGGCCGGTCAGGCCGGTGATCAGAGCACTTTTTGTCATTCTTGTGGCATCCGTGATGTCTCGCAGGATCATTGCCTGCGAGTTGATTTTAGTTATTCCGGATTCCCTGGCTGGCGGGGCATGCCCTCCATGGTCTCCGCGTGAAGCATTACTGCGGTCGGGCATTGCACGCTTGTGGCGTTGCCGCGCCGACTTCAATGGCGATTGCTCGTCGCCGGGTCGGGGTTCCCGACCATTCCCCCAATAGCGAAGGATCTACTCCTGCAACACCCTGACATCCCAGTCCGCCAGAATATCCCGGAGCGTCTGCTCCATACTGATCACTGGCGCCCATCCCGTCTCCTGTCGCAGCTTGGCGTGGCTGCCGCAAACCCTGCGCTGTTCTGCGCGCCGTAGACGTTGCGGGTCCTGGCAGATCTCCAGTTCGACCTCGGCCAGCCGGACCATCCGCTCGATCAGGTCTCGCACTCGGTATTCCTGTCCCGAGCACACGTTGTACACCTCCCCGCTGCGACCATGCTCCAGCAGCGCGAAATAGGCCGCCAGCACGTCCCGCACATCGAGAAAATCACGGGAGACATCGATGTCACCCACCTCGATGCGGGGGGCCTGCAGGCCACGCCGGATACGCGCCACTTGCCTTGCCACCGCAGGCAGGACGAAATCCGCCTTCTGCCCCGTCCCCACATGGTTGAACGGGCGTGCCACCATCATGCGCCACGACTCGGTGAAGCTCCACTGCTGGCACAACAGCTCCGCCGAGACCTTGCTCACACCATAGGGATTGCGTGGGCGAGGCATCTGTTCCTCGGTGATGGGCAATTGCGCCTCGCCCACCTGTCCATAAACGTCTCCGGAACTGACATAGAGAAAAGCCCCGGAAAAACCGCAACGCTTGAGCGACTCCAGCAGATTCAGGGTCCCCAATACGTTCACTTGCAGCGTTCCCGCCGGGTCCTTGAACGCCTGCGGCACGAAGGTCTGGCCGGCCAGATGGATCACGGCATCCGGCGCCCTCTCCGTCAAGCAGCCGTCGAAGGCACCAGGCTGCAGCAAGTCCAGCCTCGGTACCTCCATCAACTGCCAGCCTGGCGGTAGCGATGAACGCAGGTGCGAACCGACAAAACCGGAAAGCCCCGTTACCAGAAGTCGCTTATCCAAGGGTCAGTCTCTCTAATTGTTCTGCATCAAAGGAACCAGTAACGGCTGACCGGTTAGTCATGTAGACGGATGACTGTCTACTCGATTTGCCGATAGCGCCCCGGTACTGCCAATTCTTTTACCGGCTCCGTATCGATCTCGACCACTGCCGGCTCCGCCGTGAAGCGCTGCAGGCGCTGGTGGGCGATCTCGGCGCCTTTTCGGCGCAAAGGCTGCTCAATGAAACGGTAATTCAATTCGGCGGCGATTACAGCGAACAGCAACGCGGTTGCCACCAGTTCCACGGTGAACGATGCGTCCAGCGTCACCCCCTGCGCCGCGGCATAGCGATTCCACAGCTCGCGACTGAAGTGGTACGCACACACATGGATCACGTACAGCGCGTAGGAGCGCGACCCCAGCCACAGCAGCACTCTGGAGAGCGGCGCCGGACAGTACAGGTAGCCCTTCTGGTAGCTGGCGATCCACACCAGCAACAGCGAAACGATCGCCACCAGCCCCACCGCCACCGGCATCGCGATCAGCTGGGCGGGAATGGCTCCTAGCAGGTAGAGCAGCATCAGCGGCACGGCCAGGCGGAGCCAAAGGCTGTCGCCCAGGAAGGTCGGCTCAAACTGGCGAAGCAGCGGGGTACGTCCGGCCAGACAGAGCAGTACGCCCCACATCATGGCGTCCAGGCGGAAGGAGTTGAGCATCGCGCTGGTAGGCGTGCCGAACATATTGCGATCCAGAGCGAACTGCAGGGCGATCAGCCCCAGCAGCAAGCCTACCCGCCATCGATAAGCCGTCACGCACAACAGGAACAGCGGGAAGATGAAGTAGAACTGTTCCTCAAGGGCCAGACTCCAGTACACGCTGTTGGGGCCCAGCAGGTTCCCGTACTGGTTGGCCAGGTTGGCACTGAAGGTCGCCACCGCGGTAAAGCTGCGCAGGTTATCGAACCAGGATCCAAAGGCACCGCTCTGGTTGAACACCACTGAAAGCCCCAGCGGGATCAGCACCCACAGCCAGGCCGTCGGCAGCAGGCGATAGATCCGGCGCAACCAGAAGCTCTGCGCGGCAATGGCGAAATGCCCTTGCTGACGATGCTTGTCGAAGTAGTCCAGGTAACTCTTGCTCACCACATAGCCGGAGATGCAGAAGAACAGATCCACACCGGTCCAGGGCATGTAAACGCCGAAAAACTTGAGGAAGAACGCCTCGTAGTACGGCAACAGCACCGGCACGTGACAGAGCAAGGTCAAGCCGATGGCGGCGCCCCGCAGATACTCGATCTCCAGGTTCTTGCCTTGACTCATGATCTCCCCTCTTCCGCCATTCGGGCCGCTCCGTGAACAAACATGCACACCACTCCCCGTTCTTCAGCCGCCAACCCGGGAATCGACCATCACCGGCATATCCGGCTGTCCGGCCAAGCGCCGCGACAGGACCGCGCCCTTGCGCCGCAACGGCGTCTCGATCAGGCGGAAATTCAATTCACTGAGGAGCACGATCAGCACCGCTGCACACAGCACGAAGGGATAGAAGAAACGCTCGTCGACAGCCACCGACGGGTACAGGCGTGCAAAGCCTTCCCGGATCGCGAAGAAGGCTGGCACGTGGATCAGGTAGATGGCATAGGAGCGCGTGCCGACCCAGATCATCAGGCGCCGCATTACACCCTCGGGTAGCAGGACATCGGCGTCGTAGGAGGCGATCCACACCAGCAGAATGGAACCCAATGCCACGAGACTGAATTTGTAGCTGCCAACATTGATGACATCCGCCCAGAACGCACCCATCAGCAAGCTCATCCCGGCCAGCAACAGAGTGCCTGCCCCGAACCGGACCGGCAGCGCACTTCGTAGGCGGGCGTAGAGCCCCGTCCGGCTCCATATCGCCAGCAGCACCCCGAGCATCAGGGCATCGCTGCGGAACATCACCATCAGCAGGCCGCGGGAAGCGAAGAGCTGGTAAAGGACAAGCACCGCCAGCACATGGGGAAGCCAGCGGCGGGACAGCAAGGCCACCAATGGCAATAGCACATAGAACTGCTCTTCCAGCGACAGGCTCCAATACACGAAGCTGGCGCCATACTCACTGCGCATGAAGGTTTCCACAAAGCGCCAGTTGGCGATCTGCAACAGCGCGGCATAGGTCGCATCCAGGTTCGCACGCCAGGTACCGAACACCCCGGAGCTGTTGAACCAGAGCACCGCCGCCAGCACCACTATCAGCCAGAGCCAGGCCGAGGGCAGCAGGCGCCAGGCACGGCGCACCCAAAATGCCAGGATGCAGCGCCAGACACCGCCCTGTTCCGCTGCCACACTCAGTCGCGGCAGCAAGTCGCGGGCAATGACAAAGCCGGAAATCGCCAGGAACAGATCGACGCCAAAGCCGCCGGAAAAGTGTGCAGTCAGGTAGTCGAAACGCGGCGAGGCCCAGTTGATCAGGTTGCCATGGGCGTGGTGCAGGACCACGAAGACCACGGCGAAACCCCGCAGGATCTCAATGTCGGTGATCCGGCCTTTGCTCATTGTCCAGCTCCAGACAGACCACGGCCCGCAGGCACGATGGCTGGTAGGGCGCGAGTCAGGCCCGACACGCTGATTCGTTCCTGGCTCAAGCAGGCTTGCGCGCAATGATCGCCTGGCTCTTGGGCATTGCCCTGTCCAGGGCCTTCTTGATGCGCGGGCCGTCTTCGGTTTCCAGCATCATGTTCCAGGTGCGCGTCCAGCTATCCAGCAACGGATGCCACGGCGGCGAGAGATCCTGCTTGCAGGCCCAGAAGAAGAACCACCAAACCGACCAGTAGAAGCCGTAGTGCGCCTGGCGCTCGATGACCAGGCCGGCGTCGCGGATCAGTTGTTCGAATGCCTCGCGCTCGAACACGCGGATGTGGTTCGGGCGCTGGAAATACGATTCCGGCGCCAGGTCTTTCTGCACGCTTTCGCCCAGCGGATCGGGCACCGTGATCAGGTACAGCGCGCCGGGCTTGCCCACCCGAACCAGCTCGCTCATGAACTGCGCCGGGTCCTCCACATGCTCCAGGACCTCCATTGCCACGACCTTGTTGACACGCGCGTCGGGCAGCGGGATGGGATTGGCATCGGTTACCAGCGGCAGCATCGCGCGGGCATTGGAACCTTGCAGCGCACGCTCGACACCGGCGACCTTGTCTGCGTCGATGTCCGCGAAGATGACTTCCGCACCACGCTGGGCACAGAACTGTACGAAAGGACCGTCACCACAGCCGATGTCGAGCACCGAGTCGTCGGCGCTGATCGGAAAGCCCTCGAACAACTCATCGGTCTCCTGGTGGAACCAGCCGCTCAGATAGGTATCTTTCAGCGTCGACAGATTTTCGACCGGTGCGGGCACCGGATCGGGGGTGCGATCAGGCTCGGCGGCCGGCGCCGGCTTGCGGCCCAGGCTCTTGATGAACTCCAGCATGTCAGCTCCAGCTATGACGGGTGTATGCCGCGGCAGAGCCTGCGGCCAGAAGCACTTCGAGGCTGGCCTGGTTCATGCGCACGCCTCCTCCTCGATCTCCAGCAATTGGCACAGCCGCTGCTGGGCCACTGCCTGGGAGCAGTGACCACGCATACGCTCGATGGCATTGGCCGACAGTTGGCGGTAACGCTCAGGGGTCTCGAGATAACAACGATAGGCCGCCAGATAGCCATCGCGCAGCGACGCCCAGTCCAGCTGGTGGCGGCAGGTGCGATACGCCAGGCGCGGATCGTGCGGCCAGGCAGTGCCGTCCTCCCAGCTGTTCACCACGAAGCCGACTTCGGTGTCCATGTAGTCCAGCATCGCTGAGTTGCGCGGGGCCAGCGCGGGAATCCCGCAGGACAGCATTTCCATCAGCGGCAGGCACTGCCCCTCGCCGTGGGACGCATTGACCACAAAGTCACTGGCTTCGATGAACGCATTGAAGTCGCTCTGCTCGAGGAAGCCGTGCACCAGCACGATGCGGCAGCGGAAATCCGGCAGACGCGCCAGGGTGGTCAGCATGGCCTCGATGGCCGAGCGGTACTCCTGATGCGTCAACTTGAACAGCAGGGTGGCATCGGGAACATCGCGAAATGCCGTGCAGAAGGCCGTGAGAATGTCAGTCCAGTTCTTGCGGCCATCGTAGGGATTGAGGATCGAGGTGAAGACCACCCCGTCGAGCACCAGCTCATGACATCCCGGAACCCACCAGCCGGTTTCCATTGCGCCGGGACCAACCGCCGGCGCCGACGACACGGGCTGGACAGAGGGCAGCGAGGTCCTGGGGCTGACCCTCTGCTTGACGGCCGCCAAGGCGCTACTGAGCGGCGCGGGCAAGAGGTCGCGCCAGACCAGGCGATACCACTCCAGCAGATAGCGGACCGTGGTGTGCGCCACCTGCCGGAGGCCAGGCCGGGGAATCTCTTCTGCTACCGCCACAGGGCCGATCACCGGCTTCGGCTGGCCGGCGGCAATGAATTCTTCCAATGCATTCGGGCCGGGGCGGTACGGCCCCAGGTCCAGGGTACGGGTATCCACCACCACGCCATGTGGCACCCGAATACGGTGCTCTGCACTTGCTGGACGCGGCTGGGCCAGCATCTGCCGCAGGCCTTCCAGGCGGTCCCATACTGGCGCGGGAATGGACGTCACCGGGAAATCGTCGCGCACCGCGCGTTGGATGGCACGCACCGTCTGGTTCGAATGCACCACGGCGCGCCCCAACCCCTTGAGGACGAAGCGCCAGTCCTGCTCGGGCTGGTCGTGCCAGGTTTCATCGGGAATGGTGTCGAACTCCCAGGCAAATACCGGGATCGTTGGGCAAACCAATCCACGGACGGTCTTGTGCGGGGGAGAGAACGAGAGGAACACGCAGCGTTCGCCTTCGGCCAGCGCCTGGTGGAACAGCGGATCGACCTCGCGTTGCGGATCCTGCACCACGGTGACCTCGCCGAGTTGCCGAAGCACTGGCGTGAACTCCTTGAGCACGAAGTAGTAGCTGTACTCCGGCCGGCCGAGGCTGGTGGCAATGTTCGTCGCATTGACGTCCGAATAGACCAGGAACCTCATAGCACCAGGCTCCTCTTCGCGGCGCCCGGAGCGGCTGCCAGTTGATCATCGAGAAACTCGCCAAGGCGTCCGCTGACCTGCTCCACCGAACAGTACTCACGCATCCTGCGCTCTGCCGCCTCGGACATCCGCCGATAGTCCACGGGGCGTTTGGCGGTCGCGTAGCTTTCGCGGTAGGCAGTGACCAGCGATTCCCAGTTCAGGCGATGCAGGTAGGCACGCAGCAGGGCACGTGAATCGTGCGGCCAGCTGGCTGGCTGCGGCGCGCTGCCGACGATGAACGCAACGTCCTCGTCGAGGTAGTCGAGCATCGCGGTATGACGCGGCCCGATCCCTGGCTTGCCACAGCTGAGAAACTCCATCAGCGGCAGGCACAGGCCCTCGCACACCGAGGTGTTCACGTAATAGGTCGAGTGGCGGACCAGGTCGCGATACTCCTCGTCCTCGAGGAAGCCGTGAATCACCACGATCCGGCACTGGAACGGTGCCAGGCGCGAGAGCAGCGTCATCAGCATCACGCGGTAGCTCTCCAGATCATGGTGAGTCATCTTCACCACCAGGGTGGCGTCCGCCACATCGTGGAACGCCCAGCAGAAGGCGCTGATCATGTCGATCCAGTTCTTGCGATGGTCGCCGGGGTTGAGCACCGTCGTGTAGACCACCCCGCGCAACTCCACCTGCCGTGGTTCAGCCTGGGGGGCCGGCGGCACAGGCGGCTCGGCCTCGGGAGGCTCTTGCCTGGAAGGCAGGAAGGGTACCACTGCCTCGGCCCACCAGCCCTTGAACAGGGCCTTGGTGGTCAGCCAGCGAACCGACGAACGCGGTGCGGCGGTTACCGGTTCGGGAGCGGGCTCCGGCTGTGGCGGCAACACCAGGCAATCGGCCGACAACCCCAGGTATGGGCTATCGATCACATGGCCGGTGAAGCGCAGCATTCTTTCCGAGAGGTTCAGGCGGCGAGCGTCGGCCATGCTCTCGCCCTGGAAGCGATCCCACACCGGCGCTGGCAGCGCAACGATCGGATAGTCCTCGCCCATCACCGCCTTTACCGCATCTGCGGCTTCACGACTGAGGGTCAATGCGGCGCCGGAGCCGGAAAAGACACGCCGCCAGTCATTGCGTGGCTCGTCACCCCAGGCCTCGGTCGGGATGCTGTCGAACTCCCAGGCAAACACCGGGACGGTCGGGCAACGCAACCCCTCGGGCGTCTGCTGCGGCGGGCTGAAACTGAGGAACACGACCTTCCTGCCCTGCGCGCTGTGCTGGTCGTAGAGCGCATCGACCTCATCGAGACTCTTGACCTCGATGACACTGCCCAGGCGCAGCAACGCGGGTACGAACTCCTTCATCAGAAAGTAGTAACTGTACTCCGGCTTGCCCAGCGAGCTATGGATGGTGTCCTGGCTGATTTTCGAGCCAATGAGAATGAGCGTATCCATCATGATGCAACCGCAGGCCCCGCTCCTGCGCGGTTCTTATTATCGATGCAGCCGGTGCCGCCACTGCGAATTTCTGGAGTAAGGGGTGCATAGCACCAGTTCTTCGCCGCGCTGGCAAGAGCCTTTCCGCTGTGAGTACAGATGGGGCGATAACCAGGCAATACAGTTGCGAACTTCCTGGAACTGACCCAGAACAATCACTCTCCGCTGTGACTGGCGAGTCACCCCACCTCCACCCAATCATGTCCTCCCATACCACTCGCTCCCCAAAGGAGCCGGAGGACACCGCCATGGAACACGCCCTCGCCCGACCGGCAACCAACCCGCGCACCGGGATGCAACGCACCCTCTGGAAATTGCTGCGCCAGTGGCAGCAGAACACCCGCACCCGCCGCCAGCTGGCCGAGTTGGACAGCCGGCAACCGGCCGATATCGGCGTCAGTCACAGCGAGCGCGTGGGTGAGATCTCGAAGCCCTTCTGGCGCTGAGCTCTGGTGACTCGCATCAGTCTTGGTTAGTCTGTGCTCCAGTAGAGTGGCCCCCCGGCCACCTTTTTGTGCTTAATCCGGAGCCACTTCATGAAGAAAAGCCTGCAATTGATTGCTGCAGCCACCCTGCTCGGCTGCGCTACCGGCGCCTTTGCCACCAGTTTCGTCTACACCACCGACATGACGGTGCGTGCCACCGGCGCCACCTCCGACGCCACCTCCAACATCAGCAACTCCTTCAAGGACGACAAGATCGTTCTCGAAGCCAAGGACGATGCTGCCACCTTCGTGGCCAGCCAGGGCGACATCCGCGGCGCCCACCTGGAAGCCGCCCTGCGCCACATCCGCACCAAGATGCCGGCCCTGGCCGCCAACGACCAGCAGCTGGCACAGGCCATCCTGACCATCTGATGCCCCGCCGCGCCGGGCACTCCGCCCGGCGCGCCGCGCTGGCCCTCGGCCACGCATTCCGTTAGCCTTGGCGGTCGTGCTTTTCCGATCATTTCCGCCCATGCGCCCTCTGCTGATCCTGCTACCGCTGTCGCTCCTCGCCCTGCCTGCCCTGGCATTCGACCAGACGACCCAGTTCCCGGTACGGACCAGCTATATCACCAGCAAACTGACCAGCGCGCCGTTCGAGAACAAGCTGCTGCGCAGCGCCCGTGACGACGCGGCAGGCTTCATCGCCACCGCTGGCGAGCTGCGTGGTGCGCGCCTCGAAGCGGCGCTGCACTGGCTGCGCGAACGCCACCCGGCGCTTGCGGCGAATGATCGGGAACTGGCCGAAGCGATTCTTGCCCAATAAGTCGTGAGCAGCTCCTGCTGCCCTTTCGGAGACATCCATGCGCCTCAGCTCGATTTCCAAGAGCCCCCTGATCCTCGGTCTGCTGCTCGCCGCCTGCGCTTCCGGCGCCCAGGCGCAGTCGGTGATTCGCGTGTTCAACATCACCACCAACGCCTTCGCCCGCAGCATCGACTTCACCTCGGACACCACCACCTCCGTGCGCGACATGAAGATCGTCCAGGAAGCCCGTGACGACGCCGCCAGCTTCGTCGGCAGCGATGGCGCCATCCGCGGTGCCCAGCTGGAAGCCGCGTTCAAGGCACTGCGCGCAGACGTGCCGCAGGCACGTGAGGCCTCCGACCAGGCCCTGGCCGAAGCCATTCTCGCTCTGTGAAACGCCGGGTTGGCCGCTGGCTGGCGGCCCTTGCACTGATCGTCGCCGCCAGCAGCCAAGCCTCGCTCCGCCTGGAGCTCGACACCGACGGATTGACCGGCCCCCAGCGCCAGGCCAGCCAGCAGTTGCTGGACGAGGCCCTGCAAACGCTGCCGGCCACTTTCGTCGAACGCCTCGACCGGACCGTCGAGGTGCAGTGGCGCGATGACCTGCCCAGCAACGGCATGGGCCGCGCCCTGCGTCCAGATGCCATCGCCCTGAGCAACCGCTACCTCGCGGCACTCACCGACGGCAGCGCGGCCACCCAACAGACCGGCCGCACCCACGGCACCCTGCGCCGCGAACTGCTGGCTGCCCTGCTCCACGAACTCACCCACCTCTACGACCGCGCCCGCCTCTGGGATGCCGACGAAGCCCGCGTCATCCGCCGCTGCACGATGCGCGACAAGAGCCTCGGCCGCGTCGGCGCGCCGGGCGAGTGCCGCACCCAGACCGGTCGCCGCTTCACCCTCAGTGACGATCCACGCCTGCTCGACCTGGCCGGCTGGCCGCAGTACGCCGGCAAACATGGCGAACGCGAGCAGCACAATCGCTTCGTCCTGCGCAGCCCGGACCGCTACGAGCTGAGCAACCCGCGCGAGTACGTGGCGGTCAACATGGAGTACTTCCTCCTCGACCCGAGCTACGCCTGCCGCCGGCCCGCGCTGTACCGCTACTACGCTTCGCGCTTCGGCGAGCGCCCGCACGACGCATGCGCCAGCAGCTACGCCTACCTCAATGCCGGCCGCGACTTCGGTCAGCAGCCGCTGGGCTACCTCGACCCCGAGCGGGTCTACGAGGTGGACTACTTCATCGCCGAGGCCAACGCCGACATCGCCAGCCGCTGGGGCCACACCATGCTGCGCCTGGTGGTCTGCGCACCGGGCCGCCCGCGCGGGCCGGACTGCCGCCTGGACCTCGACCAGCACCTGGTGCTGTCCTTCCGCGCCTTCGTCGGCGACCTGCAGCTCTCCAGCTGGGACGGCCTGACCGGCGCCTACCCGTCGCGGCTGTTCGTGCTGCCGCTGTCGCAGGTGATCGAGGAATACACCAAGGTCGAGCTGCGCAGCCTGGCCTCGATCCCGCTGCGTCTGAGCCGCGACGAGATCAATGGCCTGGTGGAACGCTCTGCGCAGAGTCACTGGAGCTACGACGGCAATTACTACTTCCTGTCCAACAACTGCGCCGTGGAGACGCTCAAGCTCCTGCGCAGCGGCATCCAGCGGCAAAGCCTGCAGAGCATGGACAGCATTACCCCCTACGGCGTGCTCGGCCTGCTGGAGAACCAGGGAATCGCCGACCCGAGCGTGCTGGACAACCCCAAGGAAGCCCTGCGCCTGGGCTATCGCTTCGACTCCTTCCGCGACCGTTATCAGGCGATGTTCGACGTGCTGAAAAAACGCCTGGACGTCCCCCAGGACAAGGTCGAGGACTGGCTCGCTCTGCCCGCCACCGAACGCCGCCCCTGGTTCGACAAGGCCGACCTGCGCGCCAGTGCCGCCCTGCTCCTGCTCGAACAGGCCTCGCTGCGCCGCCAGCTGCTGCTGGCCCAGGACGAACTCAAGCAGCTCTACCTGAGCAACCGTGACGACATGAGCGCCGACACACGCCTGGCCACTGCCGGCAAGACGCTGCAGCAGATCCTCGACGACAGCGGCTTCCTCAGTCGCCCGGCGGAGCTGCTCGACGGTGGCTACGGGCTGCCCCAGGCGAAGGAAACCACCACCCTCGAACAGCAGACCCAGCAGCGACAGAAGCGCCTGCGCCAGCTCAGCGACAACCTCGACCGCGAGGTGCGTGCCCTGCTCACGCCGGAGCGACGCGAGGAACTGGCCGCGCTGGAGGCCAACACCAAGCAGATCGGCGCGCACCTGCGCGCACTGCACAAGGCAGCGGGTGGGTTCGAGCTGCCCTGACTGCTTCTTAGGAGCGGACTCCGTCCGCGATCCGCAGGCGCGCGCCTAGGCGGTTCGCGAGCAAGCTCGCTCCTACGAAGAGCGACGCAACGTGCGACCTGTAGGAGCGAGCTTGCTCGCGAACAGAGCCTCCGGCAGAACTAAAGCTTCTCCTCCCACTCCTCCGGCAACTGCTCATCCAGGTGAATCCATGGCAGCCGGCTCTTCACCCAGATGTGCCGGTCCGGGACCACATCGGCGACCTCATCCAGTGTCGCGATGGTGATGTCCAGGGTGTCCGGCGCGAGGTCGGTGAACAACGCCAGCTGCGCCCCGCAGTTGGCGCAGAAGTAACGCACACAGGACGTCGAGGACCGGTACTCGGCAGGCTTGCCGGCGGTCCAGCGAAAGCGCTCCAGCGGCACCGTGACCCAGGTGGTGACGATGCCGCCGGTGGTGCGCCGGCAGATCGAGCAGTGGCAATGCGCAACGTCCGCAAGCTCGGCGTTGCACGCGTAGCGCAGCTGTCCGCAGTGGCAGCCGCCCTGGTGTATTGCGCCCATGGGTAATCCTCCGTTTCAGTCGTATTCGGCGGCTTCGTGATCGCCCAGCAGCCGCCGTTGACGCGGCGTGCAGGCGGCCAGCACCTCGGGGTTGAAGACCCAGTCCAGGTAGGGTGAAAACTTCTGCGCGACCATGCGCCGCCCGTAATGCACCTGCAGCAGGTAGCGCGTGCGCTGGCTCAGGTTGCGGCTACCGGCGTGCCAGAGGTCACTACGGAACAGCAGGCAATCGCCGGCGCGGCAAAACACCGGCTCGGCCACCCTGCCCCGCCATTCGCGCTCGTCCGGATGAGGTACCCGGCCGGCGCGATGGCTGCCGGGGATGACCCAGGTCGGGCACAGCGCCTCGTCGATGTCATCGAGATAGATCTGCGCAGTACAGATCGACATCGGCAGCTCGAAGCCCGACTCCAGCAGCTCCGCCGGGAGCGCGACGGGCAGGTAGTCCTGGTGCATCTCTGCGCCGATGAAGCCGGGATGACAGCGCCAGGCCGTCTGGCCGATCACATGGCAATCCTCGCCCAGCACGGCTTCGGCCAACTCGATCAGACCCGGCGGGTCGAGGTACGGCAGCCAGCGTGGCGAACGGTTGAACACGCACTTGTAGTGATCCACCAGCCCTTCGTAGTCCCAGTGGATCGGCCGCAGGCCATCGATCAGCGACCGCACCTCCTCCACCTGGGCGGCATCCAGCAGACCGCGCAGCAGAACGAAGCCGTCCTCGTGCAGAGCCTGTAAGGCGTTCACGGCGACGACCCTCCATCGCCCAGCTGCGCCTGGGCCTGGACCAGGGCGTCGAGGAAGGCCGCGACCGCTTCCCCCGGCTCGGCGCCCTGTCGGGTCACGCAGTGGAACTCGGACACGTAGGCCAGCTGCGCCGGGCGGATCGCCCGCAAGCGGCCCTCGGCCACCCACTCGGCGGCATAGTGGCTCGGCAGGTAGCCGATGAAAGTGCCGCTGAATACCAGGTTGGCGATGGCCTCCATGCTGTAGGCATTGGTCGTGCGCCTGAACACCAGCCCGTGGGGCCGCTGACTCTCGGCCATGTAGCCTCGTCCGACGTAGTCGGCGGCGCAGATGGCTTCCAGCGAAGGCTCGTCGTCCTGCCGTCCGTAGAACGGGTGTTCGCGGGCGCAGTAGAGGTTCTGTTCCTCGCGGAACAGCGACTGGTAGCGCAGCCCGGACAGCCGGTGGTGGAAGGCGCCGATGGCCAGTTGCAGGCGCTCTTCCAGAACGGCGTTTTCCAGCTCGTCCGGTCGTTGGGTATGCAGGTTCAGGCGCACGCGGGGGTTGCCCTGGCGGAACAGCCAGATGGCCAGTGGCAGCGGCCAGCAATGCTGGCCGAGCACCCCGTCGACGCAACCCAGGTGCAAGGTTTCGCGGTCGCGCCCGCCAAGGCCGGTGACCTGCTCGCGGAAGCGCTCGATATCGGTGAACAATACAAGCGCCGCCTCGTACAGCTCCTGGCCTTCATCGGTGAGCTGGAAGCCGCTGCTGCCACGCCGGCACAGCGAATAGCCCAGGCGCAGTTCCAGATCGCGCACCAGTACGCTCAGGCGCGACAGGCTGGTGTTCAGGCGCACCTGGGCGGCCGTGAAGCCGCCGGCCTCGACGATGGTGCAGAAGGTGCGCAGCAGGCGCAGGTCGATATCGGAAAGATTGCCCAGCATGGGAATTCTCGCGGCGGCAGGCGCAGGCCTTTGGTTATAGCCCCGCGGGCGCCGCCGCGTGAACCCCCGGGGTGGTCAGCGGCGCGCGGCCAGCGAGTCGGCCAGCACGCAGAGCAGCTCGAACATCATGGTGGCGCCCACCAGCGCGGTCGCCCCGCCCTGGTCGAAGGGCGGCGAGACTTCCACCACGTCGGCGCCGATCAGGTTCAGCCCCTGCAAGCCACGGATCATGTGCTGCGCCTGCAGCGTGGTCATGCCGCCGATCTCCGGCGTGCCGGTGCCGGGGGCGAAGGCCGGGTCGAGCACATCGACGTCGAAGGTCACATAGGTCGGCTCCTGCCCTACCACGCGTCGCACTTCGGCGAGCGTGGCCTCGACCCCCAGTTCGGCGAACTCTTCCATGTGGATCACGCGGATGCCTTGCTCATGGGCAAAGGCTTCATCGTCGGCGTCGTAGATCGAACCGCGAATGCCAATCTGCACCGTCCGCTTCGGATCGAGCAGCCCTTCCTCGATGGCACGGCGGAACGGCGTGCCGTGGGTGTAGGGGTTGTCGCCGAAGTAGCGGTCGTTGGTGTCGGAGTGGGCGTCGAAATGCACCATGCCGATCGGCCGCTCGGCGGCCAGCGCACGGAAGATCGGCAGGGTCACCAGGTGGTCGCCGCCCACCGACAGCGGCACAGCACCGGCGGCATGGATGCGCCGGTAGAAGCCCTCGATGCGCTTGAGCGAATCGAGCAGGTCGATGGGGTTCACCGGCGCATCGCCGATGTCGCCGACACGCACCAGGTCGTAGGGCGCAATGCGGCTGACGTGGTGCACCTTGCGCATCAGGCTCGACTGGTTGCGTACCTCGCGCGGGCCGTGGCGGGCGCCGGCGCGGTTGGTGGTGCCACCGTCCCAGGGCACGCCGAGCAGGGCGATGTCCACCTGCGCCGGGTCCTCGAAGATCGGCAGGCGCATGAAGCTGGGGATGCCGGCGAAGCGGGGAATCTCGGCGGCGTCCATGGGCTGGGGAAAGTCATGGTTCATGGGGCGTCTCCTGATGGGAAAGGGTTTCAGTCGGCCTGCGCCTGAAGGCTGGCAGCGGGCGCGCCGGCCAGGCTGACCACCACGAAGGTGACCAGGCTGGCGAGCAGGCCGTAGGCGATGGGGGTGTTGGCGAGGATGCCGTCGATGGCCATGAACAGGACCACCACCAGGCTGCCGGCCACGATGCTGGCAATCGCCCCGCGCGCCGAGGCGCGGCGCCACAGCAATGCGCCGAGGATGGGCACCAGCAAGCCGCCGACCAGCAGGTTGTAGGCGATGCTCAGGGCGCCGATGACGTCGTTCACCAGGCACGCCAGAACCAGCATCACCACGCCCATCAGCAGCGTGAACAGGCGGCTCTCGCGCAGGCCGTTGGGCGCGCCGGGGCGCAGGAAGCGCGCGTAGACGTCCTCCTGCAGCACAGTGGCGGCGGCCAGCAGGCAACCGGAGGCCGTGGACATGATGGCCGACAGTGCCGCTGCCACCACCAGCCCGCGCAGGCCCGGAGCGAGCACCTGGCGGGTGATCTCGGCGTAGGCGTTCTCCGGGACCGCCAGGTTCGGGATCAACACGTGCGCGGCGGCGCCGATCAGCGCGCAGGCCAGGCCGTAGAGCATGCAATAGACCCCGGCACCGAGGCCGGCGTAGCGCACCACCTTCTCGCTGCGCGCGGTGAACACCCGTTGCCAGATGTCCTGGCCTATCAGCGCACCGAAGAAGTACAGCAGGAAATAGGTGAGGATGGTGTCCAGGCCGATGTGGCCGAGATCGAAGAAACCCGCCGGCAGCACTGCCTGCATGCGCGACAGGCCGCCCGCCTCGTGGATCGACAGCGGCAGCAGTACGGCAAAGATGCCGAGGGTCTTGATCACGAACTGGATGATGTCGGTCAGGGTCAGCGACCACATGCCGCCGATCACCGAGTAGACGATGACGATACCGCCACCGCAGAGGACCGCCGGGATGCGCGGGACATCGAAGACCACCTCGGTCACCGAACCGATGGCGATGGTCGCGGTGACCGCCACCATCAGGTCATAGGCGACCATCACGATTCCGCCGATCAGCCGCGAGGACGCCTGGTAGCGCTGCTCCAGAATCTGCGTGACGGTGTAGACCTTCAGCTTCGCGATCTGCCGCGAAAACACCAGGCTTAGGACGATGATCCCCAGCCCCAGCATGAATACCAGCCACAGGCCTGACAAACCGTAGAGATAGCCGAGCTTCACCGTGCCGATGGTGGACGCGCCGCCCAGGACCACGGCGGCCATGGTGCCCAGGTA
The DNA here is from genome assembly GCF_050474425.1 of Pseudomonas sp. B1-22. Lineage (NCBI taxonomy): Bacteria > Pseudomonadati > Pseudomonadota > Gammaproteobacteria > Pseudomonadales > Pseudomonadaceae > Pseudomonas > Pseudomonas sp. B1-22. Next base: position 540,084 of record NZ_JBCHVH010000004.1, read on the forward strand.
GAGGCCGGGGCCGAGCCGGCGCCCTGCCACCAGGAAGTCGTTCTGGTTGCGCGCCTTGCGCATTCCGTACCAGCCCAGGGCAAGCATGCCCAGGGCGTAGACCAGCATGATCAGGTAATCGAGCAGCATCGCGGGAGGCTCCTGTTGTTGTTGTGTGGGATGCAGGCCGTCGCCGGACAAGCCTGATCCGCCCTGCCCTTCGAACAAATCCCCGATGCCGGAAGCCAACTTTCGCAGCCACGAAAGTGACACTTCAGGCCGCGCCAGACGGCGCCGTGCACCCTCCTCCCGCTGCCTTCGAGAAAAAACTTCGCCTTCGCCAACTGCTTGATTCGTATACGTATGTTATCGTTGTAAACACTGTATACAGCGTAAACGGAGCTGTTCAAAAATTGACCACCGTTGTCTCTTTCCGCGCCGATGACGCCCTCGTCGCGGCCCTGGACCAGCTGGCCCGCGCCACCCACCGGGACAGGCCCTACCACCTGCGCCAGGCCCTGGCGCAGTACCTGGAACGCCAGAGCTGGCACGTGGCGGCCATCGATGAAGGGGTGGCAGACGCCGATGCCGGCCACTTGCTGGATCACGCCGCCATCGAAGCCAAGTGGGGGCTGGCATGAGCTTGCAGTGGACGCACAAGGCCGCGGCCGACCTGGACGCCATCTACGACCACTACGTCGTGCTGATCGGGCCGGAGAAGGCGCTGCGCGCCATCCAGGACATCGTCGAGCAGGTCCGCCCGCTGGCGAACCTCGACCTGAGCAGCAGCGGCGTGCCCAGCGAAGTGCCCGGCGTCAGGGAATTGCCGGTCGAGCGCTGGCCGTATCACGCCGCCTACCGGGTAAAGGGCCGTTCTGTACAGATTTTGCGCATCGACCGTGTGGATAACTCGGGGTAAAAGTGGCCACACGGTTACAAAATATTTCAAAGTATTGACTTTTTAATTTGATCAAAAATCATACAAATATATACATAAGGTATATTTGGTCACTTTTAGTTCTTTATTGTTTTATTTGGTCTAATTACAAACTTTCACTTCATAAATAGTCATTTTTTCTGAGCGACGACTGACTTTTTTCCAGGCAACAAAAAACCCGGCCTTGGCCGGGTTTTCGTTTTTCCGAGCTTATTTTCGAAAGCGGATCAGGCAGCCTGCCAATCGACCGGCAATTGCCCTTCTTTCCAGGCGAAACGGTCGAGGTGGCTGACCACCACGTTCTGCAGGCGCTCCAGCGCCTCGGCATCCGCGGCCTCGGCGTCCATCAGTAGCGCGTCGGGCGTGGCGTGCAGGCAGCAGGTGCCGAAATCGAAACGCAGCACGCCGCGATTCTCGGTCAGCTCGACCGGGAGCTTGTGGGCGAAGTGGTTGCACAGGCGCTTGAGGTAGCGCGAGGCGTCAGGGGTGGCGACAGTGGCACGGCTCAGCGGCATCGTTCTCTTCTCCTTTTTCGGGAGTTGCCATGCTAGGCGGGGGAAATCCAGGGAAAAACCCGCTATTTTGCCTTTCACTCTTAAGCGGAGCTTCACAATGGACAACCTCAAGGGCATGGCGGTCTTCGCCACCGTGGTGGCTCGCGGCTCCATGGCAGCGGCCGCCGAAAGCCTCGGCATGACGCCCTCGGCCGTCAGCCAGCAGATCCGCAAGCTCGAAGCCCATGCCCAGGTGACGCTGCTGCACCGCACCACCCGCAAGCTGACCCTGACCGAGGCGGGCGAAGCCTTCTACCGCAGTTGCGCGCAGATGCTGGCGATCGCCGAGGAAGCCGAGCAACGCCTGGGCGAATGGCGCGAGGCGCCGGTGGGCGAGCTGCGCCTGGCCGCCCCGGTGGGCTTTTCCGGCAAGCTGATCACCGAGGCCCTGCGTCCGTTGCTGGAGAACCATCGCCAATTGCGCCTGCAGCTGTTCTTCCACGACGAGCAGATCGACCTGGTCGAGCAGCGCATCGACCTCGCCATCCGCGTCGGCAGCCTGGCCGATTCCAGCCTGGTGGCGCGTCACCTGGCCGAGTGGAACAACGTCATCTGCGCCGCGCCGTCCTACCTGCGGCGCATCGGGCCCGTCGACCACCCGCAGCAGCTGCAGGGTGTGGACTGGCTGGCGCTGAACACCGTGGCGCACCAGGGCTACCTGAACTTCAGCGGACCGGGCGGGGAGGGCTGCAAGCTGCGCCTGGAGCCCCGCGTCGCCGCCAACAGCATGATCGCCCTGCGCCAGTTCACCCTCGACGGGCTGGGCGTGTCCGCGCAGCCTGAACCGGAAGTCCGCGAAGCACTGGAGGAGGGCCGCTTGCAGCGGCTGTTGCCGGACTGGACGCTGCCGCCGTTCGGCATCTACGCCGTGACCCCGCGCCGCGATGCCCAGCCGGCCAAGGTCAAGGTCGCCATCGAGGCGCTGCGTCGCCACCTCGGCGGCTCGTCGCGCCTGCGTTTCCAGGCGCCGGTCTGAACGGCGCGCTAACATGGGCGCCCCATCGACAGGAGTATTCCCATGGCCCGGAACTGGACCTGCAAGCACCACAGCGACCTGAGCAAGGAAGAGCTGTACGCCATCCTCAGCCTGCGCACCGAAGTCTTCGTGGTCGAGCAGAAATGCCCCTACCAGGAAGTCGATGGTCTCGACCTCGTCGGCGACACCTGCCACCTGATGGTGGAGGAGGGAGGCCAGCTGGTCGGCTACCTGCGCCTGCTGGACCCCGAGCGCCACGACGGCGACGTGGTCATCGGCCGCGTGGTGATCGCCCCGGCAGGGCGCGGCACCGGCCTCGGGCACCAGCTGATGGAGCAGGCGCTGGAGGCTATCGCCCAACGCTGGCCCGGCCTGCCGATCTACCTCTCGGCGCAGGCGCACCTGCAGGGCTATTACGGCCGCTACGGCTTCACGCCGGTCACCGAGGTCTACCTGGAAGACGACATCCCGCACATCGGCATGCGCCGCGAGGCCTGACCGTCACGCCGGGTAATGGCGCGTCAGGAAGTCGCTCAGTAGCGCATTGACCCGTTCCGGCTGCTGGTTCTGGATCCAGTGGCCGCAGTCCGCCAGCACATGCTGTTCCAGATTGGGCACATGCTCGGGCATGCGCTGCAACGTGTAGGCCTCGAAACGCCCGACCGGGTCGCGGTCGCCGATCAGGAACAGCGTCGGCTGCTCGACCTTGCGCCCAGCCAACGGCTCGGTGCGTTGCCAGGTCCGCTCGAAATTGCGGTACCAGTTCAGCGCGCCATGGAAGCCACGGCCCTCGAAGGTGCGCACATACCACTGGAAATCCTCGGCGCTGCACCAGCTCGGGTGCGCAGGCGGCGAGGGCAGGCCGTCGAACAGGCAACCATCGGGCGATTGCTCCGGTGCCAGGCGCACGTTGTCGCCGAGGAAGTGGCGCAGGCTCAATCCGATGTCCGCGTTCAGCTCAGCCTCGGCGCGGCCGGGCTGCTGGAAGTAGAGGATGTAGAAGAATTTACCGGCGAACACCTCGCGCATGATCTCCACCGCAGGACGCTTGGCGCGACCGGCGAAGGGCACCGACAGGGTCACCAACACCTCCACGCGTTGCGGCTCCAGCAGCGCCAGGTGCCAGGCCACCGGTGCACCCCAATCGTGCCCGATCATCGCCACGCGCTCGTGGCCGAGCGCGTCCATGGCGCCCTGGATATCCGCGCAGAGCGTCAGCACGTCATAGGCGTCTCCCGCCTGCGGCGCACTGCTCTGGCCGAAGCCGCGCATCTCCGGGGCGAACACGCGGTAGCCGGCCGAGGAGAGCGCACGCATCTGGTGCTGCCAGGAATGCCAGCACTCGGGAAAGCCATGCAGCAGCCACACCGGCCTGCCGTTCGCCGGACCGCAACTGTAGAGGCTGAGCTGGATGCCGTTGACCGCCAGCAGTTGATGTTCGAACTCGTGCATGACGCGACCTTCCGTGAGAGCCAGATTCAACTATGCCGCGCCTGGCTCGCAGCCCGAATCGTATTCATCGGGCGAATGTAGCGCTCTCACCAGCATCCCACGCCGATGCATTGCCTGCAGGAGCGAGCTTGCTCGCGAAAGGTCTGCCTCCGGGCATCTCCCTCGGTTCTACAAAAAGCACGGGGCCACCTACTCGACAAGAAAAAACGACCATCGTATTCTGCACAGCGAAACACTATTCCGTTAAAACAAATCAATAGCGGAGCTCAGCATGTCAGAGGCGGTACAACACGAACGCCGGGGCGAGATCGCTCTGGTCACGGTCGACAGCCCACCGGTGAACGCCCTTGGACAATCCGTCCGGGCCGGGCTGCTCAAAGCCTTCCAGCAGGCCGAGGCCGATCCGCAGGTACGCGCGGTGATGCTGGTGTGTGCCGGGCGCACCTTCATGGCCGGTGCGGATATCCGTGAGTTCGGCAAGCCGCCGCAGGCGCCCTTGCTATCGGAGGTGATCGAAGCCATCGAAGCCTCCAGCAAGCCCAGCGTCGCCGTGATCCACGGCACCGCCCTGGGCGGCGGCCTGGAAGTCGCTCTGGCCTGCCATTACCGCATCGCCCGCCGCGACGCCCAGGTCGGCCTGCCGGAAGTGAAGCTCGGCCTGCTGCCCGGCGCCGGCGGCACTCAGCGCCTGCCGCGCCTGGCGGGTGTGAAAAAGGCCCTGGAGATGATCGTCTCCGGCGCGCCGATCCGAGCAACCGAGGCCTTCGACAACGGCATCGTCGATGAACTGTTCGACGGTGATCTCATCGAAGCCGGCCTGGCCTTCGCCCAGCGCCTACTGGCGGACGGCAAGGGCTCGCGCCGCACCGGCGAGCGCAACGAGCGCGTGCAGGAAAGCGGCCTCGCCGAGCTGATTGCCCACAAGCGCGGCGACGTGCAGAAGCGCCTGCCCAGTCAGTTCTCCCCGCTGCGCTGCGTCGACGCGGTGGAAGCGGCGACGCAGTTGCCGCTGGGCGAAGGCCTGGCGCGCGAGCGCGAGTTGTTCCTGCAATGCATGGAATCGCCGCAACGCGCCGCGCTGATCCACGCCTTCTTCGCCGAGCGCGAAGCCGCACGGGTCGACGGGCTGGCCGCCGAGGTGCAGCCACGGGAAATCCGCCGCGCCGCCGTCATCGGTGGCGGCACCATGGGCGTCGGCATCCTGCTGTGCTTCGCCAACGCCGGCATTCCCGTGCAACTATTGGAAGTGAACGAAGAGGCCCTGCAACGCGGCCTCGACCGCGCCCGCAGCCTGTACGCCGCCAGCGTGGCGCGCGGCAGTCTGGGCGCCGAGGAGATGGAGCGGCGCATGGGCCTGATCAGCGGCGTGCTCGACTACGCCGCCCTGGGCGATGCCGACGTGGTGGTCGAAGCCGTGTTCGAGAGCCTGGAGGTGAAGCGCCAGGTCTTCGAACGACTGGACGCGGTCTGCAAACCCGGCGCGATTCTCGCCAGCAACACCTCATCGCTGGACCTCGACGAAATCGCCGCCTTCACGAAGCGGCCGCAGGACGTGGTCGGCCTGCACTTCTTCAGCCCGGCCAACGTCATGCGCCTGCTTGAAGTGGTGCGCGGCAAAGCCACCTCGGATGCCGTGCTGGCCACCGCCATGCAGCTGGGCAAGCGCCTGAAGAAGGTCGCGGTGGTGGTCGGCGTGTGCGACGGCTTCGTCGGCAACCGCATGATCTTCCCGTACGGCCGCCAGGCCGAATTCCTCCTGGAGGAGGGCGCCACGCCCGCACAGGTGGACCGCGCGCTGCGCACTTTCGGCATGGCCATGGGGCCGCTGGCGGTGCGCGACCTGTCCGGCCTGGACATCAGTCACGCGATCCGCTCGCGGCAGCGACCGAACCTCAAGCCGGGCCAGACCTTGCCCCGGGTGCTCGACCACCTGATCGCCGCCGGCATGCTTGGGCAAAAGACCGGCACCGGCTTCTACCACTACGGCGAAGGCGGCCGCGCCGCGCAGGACAACCCGGCGCTGCCGGCCATGCTGGAACAGGCCGCCGCCGAACGCGGCATCACCCGTGCACCGGTCAGCGATGAAGAGATCGTCGAGCGCTGCATCTATGCATTGGTCAACGAGGCCGCCCAGATTCTCGACGAGGGCATCGCCCAGCGCGCCAGCGACGTCGACGTGATCTTCCTCAACGGCTACGGCTTCCCCGCCTGGCGCGGCGGCCCGCTGTTCCATGCCGACAGCGTCGGCCTTGCGCACGTACTCGAACGAATCCGCGAGTTCCACCAGCGCCTCGGCGCCTGGTGGCAGCCCGCACCACTGCTCGAACGCCTGGTGGCCGAAGGCCGCCGCTTCGCCGATCTGTAGAGGACCCGCCATGGACATCCATTTCACCCCCGACGAACTGGCGTTCCGCGATGAAGTCCGCCATTTCCTGGAAACCAAGCTGCCCAAGGACATCGCCGCCAAGGTGCGCCTGGGCAAACACCTGACCAAGGCCGACCACCAGCGCTGGCAGCGCGTGCTCGCCGAGCAGGGCTGGTACGCCACGCACTGGCCGGAGGAGTTCGGCGGCACCGGCTGGAACGCCGTGCAGAAGCACATCTTCGAGGAGGAATGCGCCGCATTCGGCGCGCCGCGCACCATCCCCTTCGGCGTCAACATGGTCGCCCCGGTGATCATCAGGTTCGGCACGCCCGAACAGCAGGCGCACTACCTGCCGCGCATCCTCGACGGCACCGACTGGTGGTGCCAGGGCTACTCCGAGCCCGGCGCCGGCTCCGACCTCGCCTCGCTGAAGACCCGCGCCGTGCGCGACGGCGACCACTACGTGGTGAACGGCCAGAAGACCTGGACCACCCTCGGCCAGCACGCGGATTGGATCTTCTGCCTGGTGCGCACCGACCCCGAGGCACAGCAGCAGCGCGGCATCAGCTTCCTGCTGATCGACATGCAGAGCCCCGGCATCACCGTGCGCCCGATCATCACCCTGGACGGCGAGCACGAGGTCAACGAGGTGTTCTTCGACAACGTGCGCGTACCGCTCGAGAACCTCGTCGGCCGCGAGAACGAAGGCTGGACCTGCGCCAAGTACCTGCTGACCTACGAGCGCACCGGGCTGGCCGGCATCGGCGCATCCAAGGCGGTGCTCGCCCACCTGAAGCAGGTCGCCAGCCGCGAGCTGTGCGACGGCAAGCCGATGATCGAGGACCCGCTGTTCCGCGCCCAGGTGGCGGAGGTGGAGATGCAGCTGATGGCCATCGAGATGAGCACCCTGCGCATCCTCGCCGCCGCCCGCGAAGGCGGCGTACCGGGCGCCGAGAGTTCGATCCTGAAAGTGAAGGGCACGGAGATCCGCCAGGCGATCAGCCACTTGCTGCGCAAGGTGCTCGGCCCCTACGCGCTGCCCTTCATCGAGGACGAGTTCGAGCTGGGCGCCGAGCCGCTGCACGCCGACTATTCGGCTGCACCGGCCAGCCAGTACTTCAACCTGCGCAAGCTGTCGATCTTCGGCGGCTCCAACGAAATCCAGAAGAACATCGTCTCCAAGATGATTCTCGAGCTGTGAGGCCAGGACCATGGACTTCAAACTGAGCGAAGAGCAGCAGATGCTGCAGGACACCGCGGCCCGCCTGGTCCGCGACGCATATCCGTTCGACAAGCGCGAGGGTTTCAGCCGCTCCGAGCTGGGTTATAGCGCCGAGTTCTGGCGCCAGCTCGGCGAGCTGGGGCTGACCTCGGTGTCGCTGCCGGAGGCCTACGGCGGCTTCGGCGGCGGCGTCGAGAGCATGCTGGTGCTCACCGAACTGGGCCGCGGCCTGTGCCTGGAGCCCTACCTGCAATCGGTGGTGCACGGCGGCGGGCTGATCGCCCAGCTGGGCAGCGACGCGCAGAAAGACCACTGGCTGCCGCGCATCGCCAGCGGCGAAGCACAACTGGCGGTCGCGCTGGAAGAGCCGCAGAGCCACTACCAGCTGCACGACGTGCAGACCCGCGCGGAGCAGGCCGGCAACAGCTGGAAGCTGAGCGGGCGCAAGGCGGTGGTGATCGGCGGGCAGAGCGCCACGGCGATCCTGGTCTCGGCGCGGATCTCGGGCAATGCGCGGGACGAGGCGGGCATCGGCATGTTCCTGATCGATCCGCAGCAGCCCGGCGTGGGCCGCCGCGAGTACCCGACGGTGGACGGCCAGCGCGCCTGCGAGCTGTTCCTCGATGGCGCTGTCGGAGAAGCCATCGGCACGCCGGGCGAGGCGCTGCCGGCGCTGCGTTATCAACAGGGACGCGCCATTGCCGCGCAGTGCGCCGAGGCCCTCGGCAGCCTGCAGGAAGCCTGCGCGCTGACCCTGGACTACCTCAAGACGCGCAAGCAGTTCGGCATCCCCATCGGCAAGTTCCAGGTGCTGCAGCACCGCATGGTGGACATGCGCAGCGAACTGGAGCAGGCCACCAGCATGGCGATCCTCGCCGCCTGCGTCGCCGACCAGCCCGACAGCACCGAGCGCAGCCGCACCCTGGCCGCCGCCAAGTTCATCGTCACCCGCGCCGCGCGCTACGTGGCCGAGCAGGCAATCCAGTTGCACGGCGGCATCGGCATGACCTGGGAATACGTGCTGGCGCATCACGCCAAGCGGCTGGTGATGCTTAGCCATCAGCTGGGGGACGATGATCATCATTTGAAGGTGTATGCGGGTTTGATGGAAGTCGCCTGAGACGCTTGCCGGCCCTTGTAGGAGCGAGCTTGCTCGCGAACCGCCCAGCGCCGTAGTCGCCGGTGAATCCGTTCGCGAGCAAGCTCGCTCCTACAAAAATCGACTTCCAGAGAAACTTCCGCACACACCGGAGCGCCCCTTCAGGAGGCCGAGTGGAATCGGAGTTTCAGGGGTTGAGCGGCATGGATGCCGCGAGAGCGTCGTCGGGCCAGGGATGGCCCGTCGACGCGTGCCCCTGAAACTTCGATGGAGCGAGGGGAGTCCCGCGAAGCGGGACCCGGATGCAGGGGCGAGCCTTCTTGGTTACTTCTTCGGCGTTTGGAAGAAGTGACTCGCCCGAGGGGGCGAAACAAGAAGCCCGCGCGCACGCCGAAGCGATGCGGGAAACAAGGCGTGAGGCAGACACATCGCGGACGAAGTCCGCTCCTACGCGGGCGCATAAGGCAGGCGTTCACATAGAACACCGAGTCAGCCGCGATGGATTTCGCGGAGAAGAGCTAGGCACCCCCCTCGCTCCTACGAAAGCCGCTCTCCCGGTCAGGGAATATCAGGCCCCGAGGCTCTCGATATCCCGCGCCAGCATCTCCAGCTCATGGGCCAGCGAGCCGCGTAGCGTCTCCTCGCTGAGCTGGAACGACGGCGCCCCGCAGGTCAGCGCCATCAGCCCGCCATCCGCCAGACGCAGCGGCACGCCGGCCGCGCGCACGTTGCGGTCCCAGTCGCCCAGGGACAGGCAGAACCCATGCTGGCGGTATTCCTCGAACGAAGCCTCCAACGACTCGCGCATCACGCTCCAGTCGCCTTCATGGCGCGCTTCCAGCGCCGACAGCAGATGCTCACGCTCCTGCTCCGGCGTCGCGGCGAGGTAAGCGCGGCCAGCGGCGGTAGTCGCCAGCGGCAGACGCACACCGGCGTCCATACGCAGCGAGGTGGCTTCCGGCGGGCGGCAGTTCTCCACGTAGATCATCGACAGCCAGTCACGGCAGGTCAGGCCGACCGTGGTGTTGGTGCGGCGGGCGAAGGCGTCCATGTATGGCTTGGCCAGCTGGCGCACCCGCAGGTTGGACACGTAGGCATACCCCAGCGCCAGCACGCCGGAATCCAGCTGGTACTTCTCGTGCTGCTGCGAGTAGCAGAGGTAGCCCAGCTTGGTCAGGGTGTAGGTCATGCGCGACACGGTGGGCTTGGGCAGCCCGGTGATCCGCGAGATTTCCTGGTTGCCGAGCACCACCGAGCCGTGGGTGAAGGCGCGCAGCACGTCCAGCCCGCGGGCGAGGGCCTCGACGAACTTGCGGTCCTTGGGGTTGCTGCTGTCTTCGACGTCGTCGCTCATGGGGCCTCGGCGGGGAAATCCTGTTGACGGGCGCCGCTGGCGGCGCGGGCGAACGATAGCAGATCGGCTGCATTTCCCGCAGCGGTCCCGAACCTGCTCGTTGCGTCGCGTCAGCCTATCGCATACCATCGATTTCGACACACTGTTTCGCTGTGCAGAACAATAATTCAAGGCTCAGAGAAAAAGTACGGAGAAGTCGATGCCCGCTCAACCGACCGGATACGTAGCCCGTGAGATCGCCCGACACGGCTACGGGAACCTCCACGACCTGCTGCGCGACGCCTGTCGCGAGTTTCCCGAACGCCTCGCCTTCTCCTGTGGCGACAGCCACCTGAGCTTCGCCGAGCTGGAGCGCCAGGCCGACGCCTTCGCCCGCTACCTGCGCCACCACGCCGGCCTGCAACCCGGCGAGCGCCTGGCGTTGATGCTGCCCAACTCCCTGCAGTACCCCATCGCCACCTTCGGCGCGCTGAAGGCCGGGGTGGTGCTGGTGAATACCAACCCCCAGTACACCGCCAGCGAACTACGCCACCAGCTGGCCGACTCCGGCGCCAGCGCCGTCCTGCTGCTCGACCGCCTGCTGCCGCTGCTGCGCGGCGTGCAGACACACAGCGCGGTGCGGCAGGTACTGCTGACTTCCATCGACGATATCGAGCACCCACAGTTCGACAGCGACGAAGCCGATTGCACGCGCTTCCAGCAGGCCCTGCGCCTGGGCGCCGACGCACCGCCGCTGGACGCCGAGCCCGGACTGGACCGCCTCGCGCTGCTGCAGTACACCGGCGGCACCACGGGCGTCTCCAAGGGCGCCATGCTCAGCCACCGCAGCCTGCTCGCCAACGTCGTGCAGACCCTCGAACTGTTCCTGCGTCCCGGCCTGCTGGAGCCGGCCACCGACATGCGCATCGCGCCGCTGCCGCTCTATCACATCATGGCGTTCGCCACGAACCTGCTGTCCTCGGTGGGCATGGGCCTGCACACGGTGTTCATCCGCGACGGCCGCAACCTCGACGAGATCATCGGCGCCATGCGCCGTTACCCCTTCACCCTGATGAGCGGGATCAACACCCTGTTCGTCGGCCTGATGAACCACCCGGACTTTGCCAGCATCGACTTCAGCCACCTCAAATGGGTGACCTCCGGCGGCGCGCCGCTGAACCGCGAAGTCGGCCGGCGCTGGGAAGAACTGACCGGCGCGCCGGTGCGCGAAGGCTTCGGGCTGACCGAGGCGTCGCCCGTAGTCTCCACCGGCACCCTGCTGAGCCCGTACCGCGAGGGCTACGTCGGGCAGGCGCTGGTGGACACCGAGCTGCGCACCGTGGACGAGGAGGGCAACGACACCGGCCCCGACCAGCCCGGCGAGCTGTGGCTGCGCGGCCCGCAGGTGATGCAGGGCTACTGGCAGCGCCCGGAGGAGAGCGCCCAGGTGCTGACCGAAGACGGCTGGCTGAAGACCGGCGACATCGCCGAACTGGATGCCGACGGCATGCTGAAGATCGTCGACCGAAAGAAGGACATGATCCTGGTCTCGGGCTTCAACGTGTTCCCCAACGAAGTGGAAGACGCGGTGATGCGCCATCCCGGTGTGCGCGAATGCGTGGCCATCGGCGTGCCGGACGCGCGCAAGGGCGAAGCGGTGAAGCTGTTCGTCAGCCTGCGCGACCCCGCGCTCGATGCGGCGGCGATCATCGCTCACTGCCGCGAGCACCTCACCGGCTACAAGGTGCCAAGCTTCGTCGAGGTGCTTGAGGAGTTGCCCAAGACCGCCGTCGGCAAGTTGCTGCGCCGCCAGCTGCGCGACCTGGAACTGGCCCGGAGAACCACGGCATGAGCGCAGCGTCTATGGTTGAAGCAGGTACGCACGATGAGACCCGCAGCATGACCGAGTCCTTCAACCGCATCGGCGTGATCGGTGCCGGCGCCATGGGCCGAGGCATCGCCCAGCTGTTCGCCGCCGCCGGCCTGCCGGTGCGCCTGTACGACAGCAACCCGCAGACCGTGGAGCAGGCGCTGGCCTTCAACCGCGAGTTGCTGGAGCGCTCGGTGGCCAAGGGCAAGCTCAGCCCCGACGCGTTGAGCGGAACGATGCAGCGCCTGTTGCCGACCCGCAGCCTGGACGAACTGGCCGACTGCGACCTGCTGATCGAAGCCATCATCGAGGACCTCGGCGCCAAACAGGCGCTGCTCGCCGAGCTGGAAAAACGGGTGGCGCCGGATGCCGTGCTGGCGAGCAACACCTCGTCGCTCTCGGTCACCCGCATCGCCGCGCGCTGCCAGCACCCGGAGCGGGTCGCCGGCTTCCACTTCTTCAACCCGGTGACACTGATGCGCATCGTCGAAGTGGTGCGCGGCCAGCGCACCAGCGAATCGGTGGTGCGCCGCCTGAGCCGCCTGGCGGAGCAGGCCGGGCACTTCCCGGCGGTATCGCCGGACAGCCCCGGCTTCATCGTCAATCACGCCGGCCGCGCCTTCAGCACCGAGGCGCTGCGCATCCTCGGCGAAGGCATCGCCACCCCGGCGCAGGTCGACCGCATCCTGCGCGACGGCGTGGGCTTTCGCATGGGGCCGTTCGAGCTGCTCGATCTGACCGGCCTGGACATTTCCCACGCGGTGATGGAGTCGCTCTACCAGCAGTTCTACCAGGACCCGCGCTACACGCCGTCGACCCTGGCCGCCCAGCGCGTCGCCGGCGGCCTGCTCGGGCGCAAGAGCGGCGAGGGCTTCTACCGCTACCGCGATGGCCAGCCGCTGCACGAAGTGGAGGTGCCACCGGAGCCAGTGTTGCTGAACCGCCCGTACTGGCTCGACAGCCAGGACCCGGAGTTGCGCCACCGCATCGCCGCGATCCTGACCCAGGGCGGCGTGGTACTGGAAACCAGTGAAGCGCCGTCGTCCCGCGCCATCTGCCTGGTCACCCCGCTGGGGACCGACGCCAGTACCCGCATCGACGCCCTGGGCCTGCCGCCCGAGCGCAGCCTCGCGCTGGAGACCTTCACCGACCTGGACCGCCGCCGCGTGCTGATGCGCCAGCCCGCCCTCGACCCGAAACTGGAAATCCAGGCCCGCCAGGCGCTGGGCAGCGACGGCGTGCCGGTGGAGGTGATCAACGATTCGCCGGGCTTCATCAGCCAGCGGGTGGTCGCCGGGATCGTCAACCTGGGCTGCGAGATCGCCCAGCGCGGTATCGCCAGTCCGGTGACGCTGGACCGCGCGGTACAACTGGCGCTGGGCTATCCCTTCGGCCCGCTGGGTTTCGGCGAGCACTACGGCGCGGCGCGCATCCTCACCATTCTCCAGGGCCTGCAGGCCTGCTACGGCGAGGCGCGCTACCGGCCGAGCCCGTGGTTGCGGCGGCGGGTGCAGCTGGATTTGCCGTTGCATAGCCCTGATCGCGCGGAGTGACACGCTAGGGCCTGTAGAAACGCTCCCGCTCCTACAGGGGAGACCGGCGCTGGGCGGTTCGCGAGCAAGCTCGCTCCTACAGGCCAGTGCCGGGCAGCTTTTCGTAGGAGCGAGCTTGCTCGCGAACCAACTCCGGCAAAGGACTCACCGGAAGCTGACGAACCCGCCCGCCATCAGCTTCTCCAACGCCGCCGTGCGCTGTGCCGGCGGCATCGCGCCGAGCTTCTCCACTCGCGCATAGAACGCCGGCCAGTTGCCGCCCACCTGGGCGAACAGCGCGGCGAAGGCGGGCACCCACTGGTCATAAAGCCCGAAGGGCAGCAGCTTGGCGTTGTTCAGCGGGCCGTTGACCCAATTGTCGAACGGCGCCTTGCCGCCCCATTCGTGCTCGCACAGGTCGCGGTACTCACGGCGCAGCCGCTCGAATTCCGCCGCCTTGCCGGCGCGCTTTTCGGCGTCGCTGAGCGGGCTGGCGTAGAGCTTGTGCAGGCGCTTGCGGGTCTCGAGCACCAGTTCGGTGAAGCGCTTGCGCTGCCCGGCGAGCTGCGGAGATTCCTCCGCCAGGCCGCGCGCGGCACGCCAGCGGCGGCCGCCCTCGGCCTCGACGAAGGAGGCAAAGGATTCGTTGAAGGCGGTGTCGCCCGGCAGGTAGAACTTCTGGTGCGCCAGCTCGTGGAAGATGGTCTCGGCCAGGCGCTGGTCGCCCCAGCGCAGCATGCTGCTGAGGATCGGGTCGTCGAACCAGCCGAGGGTCGAGTAGGCCTCCACACCGCCGACATAGACGTCCATTCCGTCATCCTTCAGCCGCTTCGCCTCGCCCTGGGCGCCCGCCTCGCCGTAGTAGCCGCGGTAGGCCACGCAGCCGGCGATGGGGAAGCAATGGGTGACCGGCCGCAATGACAGCTCCGGGGTGGCGAAGACGTTCCACACCACGTTGGGCCTATGGATATCCGCATAGAGGCGGTAGCTGCCGTTGTCCGGCAGGCCCAGCGCGGCGCTGGCGAAGGCGCGCGCCTCCTGGGACTGCTCCAGGCGCCGGCGCAGCACCGGGTCGCGGGCGGGGTCGGCGACCACCTCGGACACCGGTTCGCGGGCGGCCAGCAGGCGCAGCTGGCCGTCGGCCAACTGCCCGTAATAACCCACCGTGGAACAACCGCTCAGCGCCCAGATCGCCAGGCAGGGAACCCAGCGGCACAGGCGGCGGTCGAGTGTCGGGATAAGAAGGCGGAAGGGCATGCGCGGAACATAGCACAGCGCCTGGTCCGCCCGCTGGCACGACGCAACCTACCCAGGAGTCCCCCCGATGCGCGCCCTTCTCACTGCCATCAGCCTGCTCACCCTGAGCGGCTGCGCCATGCTGATGCCACAACCGGACCCCAACCGCGCATGGATCGACCTGGACACCAACAGCCAGAGCGACCTGGCGGCCACCCAGGTCGACGACAAGGAATGGCCCAGCTCGCGCTACTTCGAGGTCGATCCGGGCCAGCACGAGCTGCGCGTGCGCTTCCAGTTCCAGGTCGAGCCGGTGGACATCGGTCCGGTGGACCAGAGCCTGTGGCGCAATTGCGAGATGACGGTGAAGTACAAGGATTTCGCCGCCGGCCAGCGTTATCGCCTGGAGACCGGCAGCATCGGCTTCCGCCCCTGGGCCAAGCTGTATGACGGGCAATCCAACGAGATCGCCCGGGGCCGCGAACGCGGCTGCGACAGCGCCTGACGTCGCTGCACAGGCTTGCAGGTTATGCTGTGGCGACAAGTCCTTCGCCACGGTGAACCGTCATGCGCCTGTGTCTGCTCTTCGCGCTCGCCCTGCTGGGCGGCTGCGCCGGCCCGCTGCCCGCCCACGACCCGCAGATGGCCTGGATCGACCTCTACACCACGGCCGGCAAGACGCTGATGGCCGAGCGGCTGGACGGCAAGTCGGTCAACGACGGGCGTTATTACCAGGTGACGCCCGGGCACCATGACCTGGTGGTGCGCTTCCAGTACGAAATCCCCTCCGGCGGCGGCATGGGCATGAACAACGAGCCCGCGGAACTGACCTGCCGGGTCAAGGTGAGCTACGACGACTTCGCCGCCGGCCAGCGCTACCGCCTGGAGCTGCGCCCGCAACTGCGCAGCGCCCTGGCGCTGCTGACCGACGCCAGCGGGAAGCTGGTGGCGAAGACGGATTTCCAGGGGCCGGTGAATTGCGGGTTGTTCTAGTTCTAACAGCCTGACGAACTCGCAGGACGGAAGTGCTGCGCCCCCTGTAGGAGCGGGCCACGCCCGCGATTCGCGCGCATGGCGCGCTCCTACGGTCGAGCCGTCGTGCCAGCCCGGCACGAGGGGAAACTCAGCTGTCGTTCTTCTGGTAGATGATCCGCCGCTTCCCGCCGTCGCAGGTACCGACCACCATGTTCGGGTCCTTCACCTCGGACTTGTCCACGATCTCCAGGGTGTAGGACGTCACCCCGGCGGCCTGGATCTTGGTCTCGATCTCCGCCTTGAGTTCCTCGCACGGCTTGGTTGCCGCCCAGCTCGCCGGCGTCGCCAGCAGCAGCGCCACGCTTGTCGCCACGGCCCAATTCATCGTCATCGCATTCCCTCGTCATACCCCAACGCGGGGCGTCTTTATCCTAACGGTGGACCACCGCCCGGCGACAGAGTGCCCGGCGCGGGCAGCATGAAAAAGGCCGGGGCCCTTGCGGGCGCCCGGCCGCTCATCCACTGCGAAAGCCTTACTTCGAGTAGACGATTTCCTTCGTGCCGCCGTCGCAGGTGCCCACCACCTTCTTGTCGGTGGCGCTGCCCTTG
This sequence comes from Pseudomonas sp. B1-22, assembly GCF_050474425.1. Lineage (NCBI taxonomy): Bacteria > Pseudomonadati > Pseudomonadota > Gammaproteobacteria > Pseudomonadales > Pseudomonadaceae > Pseudomonas > Pseudomonas sp. B1-22. Next base: position 556,223 of record NZ_JBCHVH010000004.1, read on the forward strand.
TCGACGATCTCCAGCGTGTAGGAGGTGACGCCCTTGGCTTTGAGCTTCGCGTCGATCTCCGCTTTCAGTTCCTCGCACGGTTTGCCGGCGGCCAGGACATTGCCCGCCAGTGCGAAGACCCCCACGGCCAACAGAAACTTCTTCATCGTTAACGCTCCCTCGCCATTCACATGAAAAGGCCCAGCCGGGCCGAAAACCGGGCAAGCCCGGTGCACCGCTCAAGGCGCGCCGCAAGCATCGCAGGCACGCATGACAAACGTCCGAGGGTCGCGCGTGGTGTTCCGGGCAGCCTTAGCTGTTGGCAATCCGGAAGCCGACCTTGATGGTCACCTGGTAGTGACCGACCGCGCCGTTCTCGATGTGTCCACGGGTGTCCACCACCTCGAACCACTCCAGGAAGTCGATGCTCTTGGCCGCCTCGGCCAGGGCATTGTTGATGGCGTCCTCGATGCTGGTGCGCGAGGAGCCGACCAGCTCGATCTTCTTGTAGGTGTGATGATTCGACATGCCCATTCTCCTGTGTTCGTCGCGCCGCACAGGCAGTGCGCCAGCGCCTTCCTAGGACACTAGTAGAGGGGTGGACTCAGGGCAAACCGCAGGCTCAGACGTTCAGCTCACCGCGCAGCCACTCCGCCAGCAGCGCGGCGCGCCGGTCCGGCAGGCGCGCGGGCACCCACAGCGCCAGCCGCGCACGGGTTTCGACGAAGCCCCAGGGCGCGGCCAGGCGGCCGGCGGCGAGGTCGTCGGCCACCACCTGCTGCGGCGCGATGGCCACGCCCAGGCCGGCCACCGCCGCCTCCAGCAGGTAGTAGAGGTGCTCGAAACCCTGCCCGAGCCGCAGGGCGCCAGCGTCCAGGCCGGTATTGGTTGCCCATGCCGGCCATGCCTGCGGGCGCGAGCTGGTGTACAGCAGCGACTCGCCCAGCAGCGCGGTGGCGGGTGCCGCGCAGAGTTCGGCGAAGCGCGAATAGCGTGGGCTGAGCACCGGGCCGACGCGCTCCACCGCCAGTTCGTGCACCTGCATGTCCGCCGGCCAGGGCGGCTCGGCGAAATGCAGGGTGGCATCGAGGCCGGCTCGGCGCGGGTCGATCTCGCCTTCGCTGGCCGACAATTGCAGGCGCAGGCCGGGCAGGTCGCGGTTCAGCCGGTCCAGCCGGGGGATGAACCAGCGCGCCAGCAGACTGCCCGGACAGCCGAGCACGAAGGGCGCATTGCCATCAGCCTGGCGGCGCAGCTCGGCGCTGACGTTGCGCAGGCGCTCGAAGGCGTCGCTGGCGACCTCGCTCAGGCGCTGGCCGGCATCGGTGAGTTTTACGCCGCGCCCGTCCTTGACGAACAGGGTGACGCCCAGTTCTTCCTCCAACTGGCGGATCTGCCGGCTTACCGCGCCGTGGGTGACGTTCAGCTCATCCGCCGCCGGGCTCACGCCGCGCAGACGCGCGGCGGCCTCGAAGGCACGCAGGGCATTGAGCGGGGGAAGGTCTCGGCTCATGGCGGTCGATCTGTGAGTTTTCCTGACAGGTTGTGGCGATCTTATCGCTTTTCCCCGTCATCACACAGCCGTATCCTGAGCCCCATTCGTAGGAGCGGACTCCGTCCGCGATTGCCCCCAGCCGGCACCTACCCTTACAACAAAGGAGCCTTCCCATGTCCACACTGCGCAACGGTCCCGACGCCAAGGGCCTGTTCGGCAGCTTCGGCGGCCAGTACGTCGCCGAGACCCTGATGCCGCTGATCCACGACCTGGCCCGCGAATACGAGAAGGCCAAGGACGATCCGGAGTTCCAGAAGGAACTGGCCTACTTCCAGCGCGACTACGTCGGCCGCCCGAGCCCGCTGTACTTCGCCGAGCGCCTGACCGAGCACTGCGGCGGCGCGAAGATCTATCTCAAGCGCGAAGAGCTGAACCACACCGGCGCACACAAGATCAACAACTGCATCGGCCAGATCCTGCTGGCCCGGCGCATGGGCAAGAAACGCATCATCGCCGAGACCGGCGCCGGCATGCACGGCGTGGCCACCGCCACCGTGGCCGCGCGCTTCGGCCTGCAATGCGTGATCTACATGGGCACCACCGACATCGATCGCCAGCAGGCCAACGTGTTCCGCATGAAGCTGCTGGGCGCCGAGGTGATCCCGGTCACCGCCGGCACCGGCACCCTGAAGGACGCGATGAACGAAGCCCTGCGCGACTGGGTGACCAACGTCGACAGCACCTTCTACCTGATCGGTACCGTGGCCGGCCCGCACCCGTATCCGGCGATGGTCCGCGACTTCCAGGCGGTGATCGGCAAGGAAACCCGCGAGCAGCTGGCCGAGAAGGAAGGGCGCCTGCCCGATTCCCTGGTCGCCTGCATCGGCGGCGGTTCCAACGCCATGGGCCTGTTCCACCCGTTCCTGGATGACAAGAGCGTTGCGATCGTCGGCGTCGAAGCCGCCGGCCACGGCATCGAGACCGGCAAGCACGCGGCCAGCCTGAACGGCGGCGTGCCGGGCGTGCTGCACGGCAACCGCACCTTCCTGCTGCAGGACGAGGACGGCCAGATCATCGACGCGCATTCCATCTCCGCCGGCCTGGACTACCCCGGCATCGGCCCGGAACACGCATGGCTGCATGACATCGGTCGCGTCGAGTACACCTCGATCACCGACCACGAGGCGCTGGAAGCCTTCCACCAGTGCTGCCGCCTGGAAGGCATCATCCCCGCGCTGGAGTCCTCCCACGCGCTGGCCGAAGTCTTCAAGCGCGCGCCGAACCTGCCCAAGGACCACATCATGGTGGTGAACCTGTCCGGTCGTGGCGACAAGGACATGCAGACCGTCATGCACCACATGCAACAGGAGCAGAAAGCATGAGCCGCCTGCAGACCCGCTTCGCCGAACTCAAACAGCAGAACCGCGCCGCCCTGGTGACCTTCATCACCGCCGGCGACCCGGGCTACTCCACCTCGCTGGACATCCTCAAGGGCCTGCCGGCCGCCGGCGCCGACGTGATCGAGCTGGGCATGCCCTTCACCGACCCGATGGCCGACGGCCCGGCCATCCAGCTGGCCAACATCCGCGCCCTGGGCAACGGCCAGAACCTGGCCAAGACCCTGAAGATGGTCCGCGAATTCCGCCAGGACGACAGCACCACGCCGCTGGTGCTGATGGGCTACTTCAACCCGATCCACTACTACGGCGTGGACAAGTTCATCGCCGACGCGAAAGAAGCCGGCGTCGACGGCCTGATCGTGGTGGACCTGCCGCCGGAGCACAACGAAGACCTCTGCCACCCGGCCCAGGCCGCCGGCCTGGACTTCATCCGCCTGACCACCCCGACCACCGACGACCAGCGCCTGCCGACCGTACTCAACGGCAGCTCGGGCTTCGTCTACTACGTCTCGGTGGCCGGCGTGACCGGTGCCGGCGCGGCAACCCTGGACCACGTCGAGGAAGCCGTGGCGCGCCTGCGCCGCCACACCGACCTGCCGGTGTCCATCGGCTTCGGCATCCGTACCCCGGAACACGCGGCGAGCATCGCCCGCCTGGCCGATGGCGTGGTGGTGGGTTCGGCGCTGATCGACAAGATCGCCGAGGCCACCAGCTCCGCCGACGCGGTGCAGAGCGTGCTCGGCCTGTGCCGCGAACTGGCCGACGGCGTGCGGAACGCTCGCTGAGTCGCGCGCCGTTGTAGGAGCGCGCCATGCGCGCGATCGCGGGCATGGCCCGCTCCTACAAGTAACTCCGGAGCCGAGCCTGTTCGCGAGCAAGCTCGCTCCTACCAAAAAGCCCGGCATTCGCCGGGCTTTTTTTCATTTCAGGCGCGGCTTATTCCACGCTTTCTTCCTGCGCCTCTTCTTCCGCGCCGCCGCCCAAGCCCAGCCCCTGCACGGAGCCCATCGCGAAGGCGACGAACTCCTCGGTGGTCATGTCCTTGCCGTTGAACTTCACCTTGTCGTCGGCGTAGGCCAGCGAGCTGCTCAGGCTGTTGCCGTCCAGCACGGCCCACTCCGATTGCAGGGCCATGCCGCTGAACAGGTCGGTCATGGCGTCGGTCTGCTGCTTGAGCGCCACCGGATCGACGCTGCCGGCCGGCGCGCCGCCCAGCGAGGCTTGCAACGCGACGACGTCGCCAATCACCGCCTTGTCCACCTTCAGGTTGGCCTTGAGCGACTCCAGCACGCTGCGAGCCATCTCATCCGGAGTCTGTGCGGCCTGGTCGGGCTTGCGCAGGTCCACGGCCAGGGACACCTTCGCCACCCCGTGGGCGGTCTGCAGCGACAGCTCGTCCAGCGCCAGCTTCGGCGAGCTGTTGAGCAGTTGCAGGAACTGGCCCTTGAGCGCCTCTTCCTGCTCCGGGGTCAGCTCGCCGGTGTCGCCGACGCTGCTCATGCCGTACTGGTTGTAGGTGTCCTTGATGGACTTGAGGGTGCCTTCGTCGAGGTTGCGCAGGCTGGTGTCGAGCTTCAGGCCGCCGATTTCCTGGCCTTGAACCACCACCTGGCCGACACGATAGGACAGGGTCTGGTCCAGCCCCTTCTCGCCCTGCTTGAGCACTTCCTCGCCGACCGTCTGGCGCAGCTCCACCTCCGGGCTGCCCGGCGCCTTCACGCGCAGGCTCGTCAGGCTGACCGAGCTGGGGCCGAGGGCAAAGCCGTTGGTGTTTTCCTTCTTGTCGCCGGCGATGCCCACGCCGCGCAGCTGGACCTGCACCGGCTGGCCGCTTTGCGCGTCGAGGAACACCAGGTCGGCCTCGGCCAGCTGGCCGTCGGCGCGCACGTCCTTGCGGTCGCCGGAGACGCTGAAGTTCACCGTGGCCGGCGACAGGCGCAGGCTCTCGCCGTTCTGGGCGAACTGCAGGGCGGCGCTTTCGAAGACGCCTTCCTGGCGCTGATCATAATGAATCGCCAGCTCACCGCTGATCGGCGACTTGCCGGCGGCGGCAGCGAACAGCGGCGCGGTGAATTCGTTCTGTTCCAGGGCGAAATGACTCTGCGCCATGACCGGCGCCAGCTTGCCGGCCGCCAGGCGCGACGCCGGGAAGGGGCCGTGTTCGAGGCGGTCGGTGAACACCAGGGTGGTGGGCGCTTCGCCGTCGTCGCCGGCGATGGTCACCTGGTAGCGTGCGCTGCTGGAGAGCAGCCCGCGCTCCACGCCGAGCAGGGAGACACTCATGCCCAGGTCGGGGGCGTCGGTCTTGAGGAGGGTGTTGGCCTGTTCGATGCCGCGGGTGATTTCCTGCTCGACGCGCGAGCCGGTGTACCAGGCGCCAGCGACGGCAATGCCGACGACAGCCAGGGGAATGGCGATGGCCAGGGCGGTTTTCTTCATGCTGCTTCCTTTCGTGTGCGGCCGTACGGGGGACATCCTGTCGACCGTTTGGGTTGGCGGCGCGATGCTAGCAGGCACGATGCCTACACTCCAGCCGGCAGATTCATACAGCCAGCATTGACCCATGGGGGATGAGTGGCAGGATGGATCGACCGACCACTCGCGGAAGCCAGCCGTCATGCCCCTGCTGCACAGCGTCCACCACATCGCCCTGATCTGCTCGGATTACCCGCGCTCCCGGCACTTCTACACCCAGGTACTGGGCCTGCGGGTGATCGCCGAGACCTACCGCGAGGCGCGCGACTCCTGGAAGCTCGACCTGGCGCTGGGGGAGACGCAGCTGGAGCTGTTCTCGTTTCCCGGCGCACCGCCCCGGCCGTCCTATCCCGAGGCGCAGGGGCTGCGTCACCTGGCGTTTGCGGTGGATGACCTGGAGGCTGCCGTGGCGCATCTGGAGGGCCATGGCGTGGCCTGCGAGCCGATCCGCGAGGACGAGCTGACCGGCAAGCGCTTCACCTTCTTCGCCGATCCGGATGGGTTGCCGCTGGAGCTTTACGAGCGCTGAGGCCGACTAACGCCTTTGTAGGATGGCGTGGAGCGAAGCGATACCCATCCTACGTTCCCGGGGCGAGGGAAAAATCCCGCACCGGTTGAAGTACCCGTAGGAGCGGACTCTGTCCGCGATGTCCAGCCGGCCAACTCGGAGCGGCCGGAAATCGATCGCGGACGAAGTCCGCTCCTACGCGAAATCGGAACAGCGGATTACGCCGGCACGGCCTCGCTACCCAGCGCCCCGCGCAGACTCGCCAGATCCCGCAGCGGCGGCGCGCCGAACAGCCGGCTGTATTCGCGGCTGAACTGCGACGGACTCTCGTAACCGACGCGATGCCCGGCCACCGCCACTTCCAGCCCCTCCGACAGCATCAGCCGCCGCGCTTCCTGCAGGCGCAGCTGCTTCTGGTACTGCAGCGGGCTCAGCGCGGTCACCTCCTTGAAGCGGTGGTGCAGGGTGGACACGCTGAGGTTCACCTCACGCGCCAGCTCCTCGATGCGCAGGGACTTGTCGTAGTTGCGGTTGAGCCATTCGATGGCGCGGGTGACGCGGTGGGTCTGGCTGTCGGTCATCGCCAGGTCGTGCAGCAGGTGTCCCTGCGGGCCGCGCAGCAGGCGGTAGAGAATCTCGCGGACGAACAGCGGCGCCAGCATCGGGATATCCCGCGGCGTGTCGAGCAGGCGCATCAGGCGCAGCAGGGCATCGAGCACGGTGCAATCCACCCGCTGCAGGTAGATGCCCCGTCCCGCCGGACGCGGCGTGCTGCCGGCAAGGCCGGCCTCGGCGATCAGCCGGGTGAGTTCGCCCGGATCGATGTCCAGGCGGATCGACAGGTAGGGTTTCTCTTCCGACGCCTCGATCACCTGTCCGGAAACCGGCAGGGTCACCGACACCACCAGCAGGTTGAGTTCGTCGTAGCGGTACACCTCGCTGCCCAGGCGAATATCCTTGCTGCCCTGGGCGATGACGCACAGGGCAGGGCGGTAGAGGGTCGGCATGCGCCCCTCGCTGGGGCAGTCGCTGCGCGCCAGCAGCAGCGAATCGATGGCGGTTTCGAAGACACCTTCACCCTGGCAATGGCGCTGGATGATGTCGGCCAGCTCCTGGCGGCCGGCGGCGACGGGATCGTAGGACTGGGACATGCGGGACCTCCAGTGGCGGCGCACGCAGCTTACGCCCGCGGTGCGCGCGCGAGTGTGACAGTAAGGCAGCCGCTGGAGGATCAGGCAAGCAATCGGCAGAAATGGACAAGCCGTATCGGCATCGGTACACGCACCGTGACGGTGCAGGGTGCAAATACGCGGCTTCCGGCGCCCTGGCGAGGGCTGCGCAGGATCAGGCAAGAAGCCGGCAGCATCCGGATAACGCCAGGCGCTTCCCGGCCCGTAATCTTCCTGTCAGTCGTCCGAGGAGCCCCCTCGGACTGCTTCGATGTCACGCGGAGGACAGGACATGCCCTGGCATACAACCATCGAACATGAATTGCAGATTCATCCCCGCAGCGGGCACGAAGCGCAGCTCGGCGCCCTGATCGACAGCCTGGTGGATGGCGCCCGCCACGCGCCCGGTTGCCTGGAATGCCGGCTGGTCATCCAGGGGGCGGAGCGGCCCTGGCTGCTGCTCAGCCAATGGCGCAATGAGGAGGCGCTGATGGACTACTTCGCCCCACCTTCGCTGCATCTGCTGGGTGAAGCACTCTTTGGCCACTGCCGCAGCCTGAGTGGCGGCATGGTGGAAACTCTCGATCAAGCCACCGGAAAGGTGGCCTGAATCTTTTTGGGTAGAGAGTTTTCAGGTAGAGGGTTTTCAGGCCCTCAGTATTCCAGGCTCCAGCCAAGGGTGAAGGTCCGTCCGCGGCCCTGGTAGTCGTACAGGTAGGCCGGCCCGTAGGTCGGCGAATAGAACAGCGCGGCACGCTGGCCCCAGACGGTGCTGTACTGCTTGTCCAGCAGGTTCTGGATACCGGCGCTGAAGGTGCCGAAGCCGGTCTTCTGCTCGCCCATCAGGTCGAAGGTGGTGTAGCCGTCGATCTCGTGGTCCGCGTCGTCCTTCAGGTTGAACGCATGCTGGGCCTGCAGCCGGGCGCTGCGCTCGCCATCGCCCCAGCCGACGAAGGCGGTGGACTTGGACAGCGACGCATAGCGCGCATCGCGCTTGATCCAGTCGCCGTCGGCATCTTCCTCTTCCGAACGCACCAGGTGCAGCGTGGTGCCGCCCTGCCAGCCGCTCTCGAAGTAGCGGGTGAGCGCGCCCTCGAAGCCGAAGTCGCGGCTATTCTGGTCCTGCACGTCGATGGTCAGGGTCGCCTGGTCGGTGGTGATGATCTTGTCCGACCAGATGTAGTAGACCGCCGCCTGCGCCTGCCACTGCAGGTCGCTGTAGCGCCAGCCGGTCTCGACCTGGCGGCTCTTGATGCCGGCCAGCGGGTTGTCGTCCACCGACAGGCCGGCCTTGCCGTAGTACTTGGCCGGGTCGGGCAGGTCGAAGCCTTCGCTGTAGTTGGTCCAGACCTGGTGGCCGTTCTTGAAGTCATAGATCGCGCCGAGGTTGAACAGGTTGACCTGGTAGTCGTTGCTGCCGCCGGGCACGCCTTTGAAGTCGTCCACCTCGACATCCATCTTCTGGTGGCGCGCGCCACCGGAGAGAGTGAGGTTGTCGGTGACCTTCCAGTCCAGCTGGCCGTACACCGACAGGCCGTCGACGATGTAGCTGGGGTAGCGCGGCGCGCTGCTGGCGGTTTCCAGGTCCAGGCCGCCGCTCTCGGAGGACAGTCGCTGGTCGAAGACCTTCTGCTCGGCGTTGAAGCGCTCGTGGTCGAAGTCCACACCGTAGGTGAACTTCAGCGAATCCCACTGCTTGCTGAACAGGCCCTTCAGGCCACTGACCTCGAAGTTCTGCTGCGAGGCGGCGAAGTACACGCCCTTGGAGCCGGTGGGCTTGCCGGCGTTGTAGTAGGGGAAGGGATAGAAGTTGTCGTCTTCCTTGCGGTAGTAGGCCTGCAGGTAGAAGTCCTGCTCCAGCAGGTTGCTGTGGTGATAGTTGGCGTTGAGCAGGACGCGGCGGGTGCGCGGTTCCAGATCGGTATCCAGGCCGCTGCGGATCTGCGCATCCTCCAGGTTCGACGGGCCCTGGTACTTCAGGTTGGGAAAGTAGATGCCGGTACTGCCGTCGTTGCCCGAGTCGTAGTACTGCGCCAGCAGGTCAAGGCTCTGCTCGTCGGTGAACTGCGCAGTGAGGTTGCCCATCACGTCGACGGTGCGGTTGTACTGCAGGTCGGTCTGGGTGTTGTCGATGAAGATCTGGTTGCCGGCGCCGTCGTAGAAGGCTTCGTTCTTCTCCGCCGAGACGCCCAGTCGACCGACCACACGGTCGGTGCCGCCGCTGATGGACTGGGCGGCGCGGGTGGTGAGGTCGTCGCTGTTGTTGAAACCGCTGGTGGCGCCCAGCTGCGTCTCGAAGCGCGCATCGCCGGCCGCGCCCTTCTTGGTGATGATGTTGATGATGCCGCCGGTGGCGCCGCCGCCGTAGATGGCGCTGGCGCCGGAGAGCACTTCGACACGCTCGACGTTGAACGGCGAGATGCTGTCGAACTGGCGCGACAGGCCGCGCGAGCTGTTCTGGCTGACGCCGTCGATCATAACCAGCACGTTGCGTCCGCGCATGTTCTGGCCGTAGTTGGTGCGGCCTTCGGGCGCCAGGTCGAGGCCGGGTACCAGCTTGCCCACGGCTTCCTTCAGGCTCACGCCGGTATCCAGCTGTTCGCGCAGCTGGGTCTGGTCGACCACCCACACGGTGCCAGGAATCGAGCTGATCTCGGTGGGCGTACGCGCCGCCACGCTGATCTGCATCGGCGCCAGGCTGAGGGCGGCGGAGTCGTCCTGCTCGCGCTTGAGCAGCACGGTGCGCTCGTCGGTGAAGCGCCAGCTCACACCGCTGCCGGACAGCAGCTGGTTGAGCGCCTCCTCGGTGCTGTAGGTGCCGTCCAGCCCTTCGCTCTGCAGGCCCTGGATGTCCTCGGAGTTGAACAGCAGGTGCAGCCCGGCCTGATCGGCAAACTGGGTCAGCGCGCTGTCCAGGCTGCGCGGAGCGATGTGCAGCTCGACGGCGGCATTGCCGGCAGCGTGGACGACGGGCACGGCGGCGCCGAGCAGGGAAGCGAGCAGGACCGCGCGGTGCAGCGGGGAAGGACGGTAATGCATGCGGGTGAAATCCGTTCTTGTCTGGGCAGGGTCGCGTATTGAGAATTTTTCGCGTTCATGCCTACGACGAAACGGCCATCCGAACCTTGCAGTGCCAATGCAAAAAATTTTCATTTTCTTGCGAGACGGCCTGCTCCGAGGTTCCCCGTACCTGTAGGAGCGAGCTTGCTCGCGAACCGCCCAGCGCTGGCGTCCCCGTGTAGGAGCAGCCGACCATCCCGGTGGGCCGTAGGATGGGTGGAGCGAAGCGATACCCATGCTGATCGTGCACGGCATTGATGGGTATCGCTTCGCTCCACGCCATCCTACGAAAAGAAATGGGTCAGGCTTTGGGCGCGGGGTGAATCAGCACCAGCCAGGGCAGATGCGTGACCGTCACCGGCTGCAACCGCTCCAGGGTCTTGAGCAGCGCGTCCGGGTCCCGCAGGTCGAACACGCCGCTGACCTTGTGCTGGCGCAGCGCGCTGTCGGTCAGCACGATGCGACCGGGCACGTAGCGCTCCAGTTCATCGAGCACTTCGCCCAGCGGGCGCTGGTTGAAGATCAGCTTGCCGCGCTGCCAGGCGCTGGCGCTGGACAGGTCCAGCGGCTGCACCGGCTCGGGCGCGCTGCTGTCGCGGTAGCTCAGGCGCTCGCCGGCGGACAGCCGCACCGGCGCGCTGCCGGCGCTGTTCACCTGCACCACGCCTTCGGTCACGTCCACACGCACCTGCGGCCCACGGCTGTCCACGTCGAACCGCGTGCCCACGGCACGCACTTCGCCACCCCTCGCCTCGACGATAAAGGGCCGTGCAGCATCCTTGGCCACTTCGAACAAGGCCTCGCCACTGTGCAGGCGCAAGCGCCGTTGCTGCGGGCCAAAGTCCACGGACAGCGCGCTGTCGCTGTTGAGCCACACGCGGCTGCCGTCGGCCAGCTCCAGCATCCGCCGCTCGCCGGTGCGGGTGGCGTAATCGGCATACAGCCCGGCCAGCGGTTCGGGCAGGGCGAGGGTCACCGCGATAGCGGCGACACACGCAGCGGCCGCCAGCGCCATCAGGCGACGGCGACGCCGTGCACGCTGGCGATAACGTTGGGCACTGTGGGTTTCCGGCAGGGCGCCCCAGAGCGCCTCGGCCTCGCAGGCAGCGCGCTCGTGCTCCGGGCTCTGCCCGCGCCAGCGCAGGAAGTCCATGCGCTCGGCGGCGTCGGCACTCCCCGAATGCAGCTGTACCAGACGCTCGATGGCCTCATCCGAAAGGTCCACGCGATTCATGGCGTGCCCTCCTGGCGCTGCGCCCAGTCGCGGCAATGGCGCATGGCCTGGACGATGTACTTGCCCACCATGCTCTCGGACACCCCCAGGCGCCGGGCGATCTGCGCGTGGGTGAGGCCGTCGAGGCGGTTCATCAGCAGCGCCTCGCGGGCGTTCGCCGGCAACTGGTCGAGGGCCGCGTCCAGATGCTCCAGCGCCTCATGGGCGAGCAGGCGGTGCTCCAGTCCGGACCCTGGGTCGCTCAGGTCGTTGGCGGCGGTTTCGTCGACGTGCAGCTCCGCCAGCCGGCCCTCGCGGCGCAGGTTGTCGATGGCGATGTTGCCGGCCACGCGGAACAGGTAGGCACGCGGGTCCTGCACCTCGGCTTCGGCGGGGTGGTCGGCCAAGCGCAGCCAGGTGTCCTGGGCCACGTCGGCGGCGCGCTGTTGGTCGCCCAGCCTGCGGGCGAGAAAGCGCATCAGGTCCGCGTAATGCGCCTGGAAGCTCTGCAGCAGGGAGGAGGAAGCGAAGCGCCGCATGGTGGCCGAAATACCCTGGAAAACCGGCCAACGTCTGTCAGGCCGATAAGGAGGGTCGGCAGAATACACCGAATCGAGAACTATTATCGAATGCAAAAAGGTGTCAGCTCGTGAACTGCGACAGGTCCAGCGGCCGCACCGCGCCCATCCAGATGGCGTGGTCACGGTGGTCGCGCAGGTCATCGCCGGTGTCCGGGTGGATGAACACCACCAGGCCATCGCGGTTCAGCGCCAGCCAGGGCACCACCTTGGCAAAGGTCTCGCTATCGAACGCCAGCTGGCAGCTCCAGTCCGGATGCGGGCCGACCGGGCGCTCATGCACACGCCCCATCTGCACGCCGAAGCGGCGCACCGCCTCCTCGCACAAGGCGCGGGCGCGCGCGAGGCTGCCGGCGTCGAAATAAACGTGGGCGTGGTAGCCCCGGATGGTGGTTTCGTTCATCGATCCTGCTCCAGTTCCGCCTGCAGCCAGTCCACGAAGCGCTGCACCAGGCGCATGCGCCGTTTGCGCTCGGGCAGCACGGCGTAATAGCCGAAGCGCGACTCCAGCGATCCGGCGATGGGCCGGCACAGTAACCCCTGCTCCAGCAGTTCGTCGACCAGGTGCCGCCAGCCAATGGCCACGCCCTGCCCGGCGATGGCCGCCTGCACCAGTAGGGTGTAGTTATCGAAGCGTAGTCCGGCGGGCGCGGGCTTCCCGTCGATGCCCAGCGCGCGATAGACGCCGGCCCAGTCGAACCAGCGGCTGTGCGCCTCGGGCTTGAGGTGCAGCAACGGCAAGCCGGTCAGCGCTTCGGGCGACAACGGCAGATCGCGCCCCTCGACCAGCCGCGGGCTGCACACGGGGAAGACTTCCTCGCTGAACAGGCGCAGTGCCTCGCCGTGTTTGAAGCGCCCATCGCCGAAGGCGACGGCGACGTCGATGTCGCTGCGCAGGGCGATGGGGCTGCGATCGCTGCTGATCAGGCCGACATCCAGTTCCGGGTGTGCCTGGCGGAAGCGCGGCAGGCGCGGCATCAGCCAGTAGGCGGCGAAGGCGAAGTCGGTGGCGACCTGCAGCACCTCGTGGGGATTCTTCGCGGTGACGGCAGCGATGCCCGCGTCGATGCTCTCCAGTCCCGCCTGAACGTGCTGCTGCAGGACCTGTCCACTTTCGGTAAGGACGATGCCCCGGTGGATGCGGTCGAACAGGCGCACCGCCAGCAGCTTCTCCAGGCGCTTGATCTGCTGGCTGACCGCCGGCTGGGTGGTGCCCAGCTCGCCCGCGGCGGCGGTGAAGCTGAGCAGGCGTGCGGCGGATTCGAACACGCGCAGCAGTTCCAGCGGCACGCTCATGCCCTGCGCTCACATAAGCCCGTGTTATCCGAAGCATGTTCCGGCATGCGCTTTACCCCATTTCCAGCGAGGAAGAGACTCGTCCAGACACTATTCCATAACAGCGCCAACAGGATAAGCCCACGCCATGAAGCGCCCGAACATCCTCTTCATCATGGCCGACCAGATGGCCGCGCCGCTCCTGCCCTTCTACGACGCCCAGTCGCCGATCAAGCTGCCCAACCTGTCGCGCCTCGCCGGCGAAGGCGTGGTGTTCGATTCGGCCTACTGCAACAGCCCGCTCTGCGCACCGTCGCGCTTCACCCTGGTCAGCGGCCAGTTGCCGACCAGGATCGGCGCCTGGGACAACGCCGCGGATTTTGCCGCCGACATCCCCACCTACGCGCACTACCTGCGCCGCCTGGGCTACCGCACGGCGCTGTCGGGCAAGATGCACTTCTGCGGCCCGGACCAGTTGCACGGCTACGAGGAGCGCCTGACCAGCGACATCTACCCCGCCGACTACGGCTGGGCGGTGAACTGGGACGCGCCGGACGTGCGCCCGAGCTGGTATCACAACATGTCTTCGGTGCTGCAGGCCGGCCCGTGCGTGCGCACCAACCAGCTCGATTTCGACGAGGAGGTGGTATTCAAGGCGCGCCAGTACCTCTACGACCACGTGCGCGAACACGCCGGGCAGCCGTTCTGCCTCACCGTGTCCATGACCCACCCGCACGACCCCTACACCATCCCGCGCGAGTACTGGGACCTGTACCGCGACGAGGACATCCCGCTGCCCTCGGTGCGGATCGCCCAGGACGAACAGGACCCGCACTCCCAGCGCCTGCTCAAGGTGATCGACCTGTGGGGCCAGGAAATGCCCGAGGAGAAGGTCCGCGCCGCCCGCCGCGCCTACTTCGGCGCCTGCAGCTATGTCGACGCGCAGATCGGCGCGCTGCTGCGCACCCTGGAGGATTGCGGCCTCTCTGAAGACACCCTGATCCTGTTCTCCGGCGACCACGGCGACATGCTGGGCGAGCGTGGCCTCTGGTACAAGATGCACTGGTTCGAGATGGCCGCCCGCGTGCCGCTGCTGGTGCACGCGCCCAAGCGCTTTGCCGCGCACCGGGTCAGCCAGTCGGTGTCCACCGTGGATTTGCTGCCGACCCTGGTGGAGCTGGCCGGCGGCACCGTCGAGCCGGGCCTGCACCTGGACGGCCGCTCGCTGCTGCCGCACCTGCAAGGCCACGGCGGCCACGACGAGGTGATCGGCGAATACACCGCCGAAGGCACCGTCAGCCCGCTGATGATGATCCGCCGCGGCAACTTCAAGTTCATCTACTCCGAGCAGGACCCGTGCCTGCTCTTCGACCTGGCCAACGACCCGCGCGAGCTGGAAAACCTCATGGACTCGCCGGCCCACGCCGAGCTGGCGCGCAACCTGCTCGACGAAGCCCGTGCGCGCTGGGACGTGCCCGCCATCACCGAACGGGTGCTGGCCAGCCAGCGCTGCCGTCGCCTGGTGGCCGACGCGCTGACCCGCGGCCACCTGAAAAGCTGGGACCACCAGCCCCTGGTCGACGCCAGCCAGCAGTACATGCGCAACCACATCGACCTCGACGATCTGGAGCGCCGCGCCCGCTATCCGCAACCGTAACGACAACCACAACAAGCCGAAGGGGATGGGAGCATGAAGAACACCGTACGAACCGCATCAACGCTGTTGCTGGCCGGCGCACTGGCGCTGGGCGGGCCGCTGGCCCACGCCGAAAACGAAGCCTGCAGTACGGTGAAGCTGGCCGATCCGGGCTGGACCGACATCGCCGTGACCAACGGCGTGGCCGCCTTCCTGCTCGAGGGCCTGGGCTACTCCGTGAAGATCGACACCCTCTCGGTGCCCATCACCTACGGCGGCCTGCGCGACGGCCAGGTGGACGCCTTCCTCGGCAACTGGATGCCGGCGCAGCAGGGCTTTTACGACCAGTTCATCGCCAGCAAGCAGGTCACCCAGCTGGCGAAGAACCTCCAGGGCACCGAGTTCACCCTGGCGGTGCCGGCCTACGTGTGGAACGCCGGGGTGAAGACCTTCGCCGACCTCGACAAGCACGCCGAGCAGTTCAACCGGAAGGTCTACGGCATCGGCTCGGGCGCGCCAGCCAACCAGTCGATCCAGAAGATGATCGGCGGCGACGAGTTCGGCCTCGGCGACTGGAAGCTGGTGGAATCCAGCGAGCAGGCGATGCTCGCCGAGGTCGGCCGCGCGGTGAAGCGCGAACGCTGGGTGGTGTTCCTCGGTTGGACGCCGCACCCGATGAACGTGAAGTACGACATGAAGTACCTCACCGGCGGCGAGAAGTACTTCGGCAGCACCGGCAGCGTGTTCACCCTGACTCGCAACGGATACGCCGAGCAGTGCCCGAACAGCGGCAAGCTGCTGGCCAACCTGTCCTTCGACCTGCCGATGGAGAACGCCATCATGGCCGAGGTGCTGGAGAAGAATGTGAAGAACCCCGACGCGGTGAAAGCCTGGATCAAGGCCAACCCGCAGCGCCTCGACCAATGGCTGGCCGGCGTGAAAACCCGCGACCGCGGCGACGCGCTGGCTGCCGTGAAGGCCAAGCTGTAGTCCGTCAATGGAGCGCCTGATCCGCCTGCTGCCCTTTCTCGTCTGGCTGCCGCAGGTCACGGGACGCGACCTGCGCCGCGACTTGGGCGTCGGCCTTTCCGGCGCGGTGCTCGCGTTGCCGCAGTCCATGGCCTACGCGCTGATCGCCGGGCTACCGGCGGAATACGGCCTGTATGCGGCGATGCTGCCGGTGCTGATCGCCTGCCTGTGGGGCTCGTCGAAGCACATGGTCGGCGGACCGACGGCGGCGATCTCGGTGGTGCTGTTCACCGCCATCGCCCCGCTGGCGCCACCGGGCAGCACGCCGTTCATCCAGTACGCGCTGCTGCTGACCTTCCTCGCCGGGCTGTTCCAATGGCTGCTGGGAATGCTGCGCTTCGGTGTGCTGGTGAACTTCGTCTCGCACTCGGTGCTGCTCGGCTTCACCTGCGGCGCCGCGCTGGTCATCGTGATCGGCCAGTTGCCCTACCTGCTCGGCATCCCGGCGGGCGGGCAGGGCACGGCGCTGACCAGCGCTATCGCGTTGTGGGGGAAACTGGCGCAGTTCCATGGGCCATCGCTGCTGGTCGGGCTGTTCAGTCTCGCGCTGAGCCTGATCGTGAAGCGCCTTTGGCGGCGCGGGCCGGCGCTGCTGGTCGGCCTGATCGGCGCCAGCACGCTGGTCTGGACGATGCCGGCGACCTTTGCCGGTGTCGCCAAGGTGGCGGCCTTCCGCAGCGCTTTGCCGCCGCTCAGTCCGCTGTCGTTCGATCTGTCCGCCATCGCCCAGTTGCTCCCCGCCGCCGTGGCCTGCGGCATGCTCGGGCTGGTTACCAGCCTGTCGATTGCCCGCGCACTGGCCATTCGCACGCACCAGCCGCTGGACGCCAACCAGGAGGTGCGCGCCCAGGGGCTGTCCAACCTGATCGGGCCATGGCTGTCCGGCACGCTGTCCGCCGGTTCCTTCACCCGCTCCGGGCTGAACCAGAACGCCGGCGCACGCACGCCGCTGGCCGGGGTGTTTTCGGCGCTGTGGGTCGCACTGCTGGCGATGGCCGGCGCCGGGCTGATCACCCACATCCCGCTGCCGGCCATGGCCGCCGGCATCCTGCTGATCTGCTGGAACCTGGTCGACCGCCCGGCCCTGCGCGCGCTGTGGAAAGGCAGCCGCGCGGAATCCCTGGTGATGCTCCTGACCCTCGCCGCCACACTGCTGCTGCCGCTGCAGAACGCCATCTACGCGGGCGTGCTGGCCTCGCTGTTCTTCTACCTCAAACGCACCTCGCAGCCGCGCGTACAGCAGTGGGAGAAGGAAGACGAGGAAGTGCTGCGCATCGAAGGCTCGATCTTCTTTGGCGCCTGCGACTACCTGCAGAAACTGATGCAACGCAGCCGGGGCGAACGGCTGGTGCTGGATGCCCACCATGTGAATTTCATCGACTTCGCCGGCGCGCAGATGCTCCAGCAGGAAGCCCGCCGCCTCGCCGGCGAAGGCCGCAGCCTGGTGCTGCGCAACGCGCGGCCGCGGGTAAGGGCGGAGTTGGAAAAGCAGATGGGGAAAGGCGGGGTGTTGCAGGTCGAGGAATAAAACCGAGGCCCTCGCACCAATTCCACAGTGACCGGTAATTGCCGTTGTAGGAGCGCGCCATGCGCGCGATCGCGGGCATGGCCCGCTCCTACAGGTGTACGCCGCCGATCAGCCCTTGAGCTGACGGCGCAACTCGTCCAGCACCGGCGCCGAATCCGGTCGCACGCCACGCCACAGCAGGAAGGCCTCCGCCGCCTGCTCCACCAGCATGCCCAGCCCGTCGATGCAGCGCGCCGCGCCGTGCTCGGCGGCCCAGCGGTTGAAGGCGGTCTCGTCCTTGCCATACATCATGTCGTAGCAAACGGTATGCCCCGACTTGATCAGCGCCGGATCGATGGGCGGCAGCTCGCCGGCCAGGGAGGCCGAGGTGCCATTGACGATCAGGTCGAAAGGCTCCGCATGCAGGTCGAAGCCACCGCCGCTCACCGGGCCCAGGTCCTTGAATTCTTCCGCCAGTTGCTCGGCCTTGGATGCCGTGCGGTTGGCAATGACGATGCAGTTCGGCTGCTGCCCGAGGAAGGGTTCGAGGATGCCGCGCACCGCGCCGCCGGCGCCCAGCACCAGAATACGTGCGCCACGCAGCACGACGCCGTGGTTCACCGTCAGGTCGCGGGTCAGCCCGGCGCCATCGGTGTTGTCGCCCAGCAGGCCGCCGCCTTCGAGCTTCTTCAGGGTGTTCACCGCGCCGGCCCGGCGCGCACGCTCGGTCAGCTCGGTGGCCAGGCGGTAGGCGTCTTCCTTGAACGGCACGGTGACGTTGCCACCCAACCCCTGCTCGAAGAACTCGCGGGCATTCCCGGCGAAGTCGTCCAGCGGCGCCAGCCGCGCGTCATAGCTCAGCGCCTGGCCGGTCTGCTCGGCGAACAGGCGGTGGATCTGCGGCGACTTGCTGTGGCCGATGGGGTTGCCGAAGACGCAGTAGCGGTCCATGGGGAATCCTGGGACGTGAAGAACGGGAAGGCGCAGAGATTGCCGTTTTCCCCCCTCGGTGCCAAGCCTGCAGGAGCGCCCCATGGGCGCGATCGCGGGCATGGCCCGCTCCTACAGATGTGCGGGGATAGGCTCTCGTAGGAGCGGAGCTTCTCCGCGATCACCGCGATAGCGGTGCAATCCTGCACCACCGACCTGGCGGCCGGATCGCGGATCAGATCCGCTCCTACAGCCGGACGATGGTCAGGCCTGCGCCAGCCAGTCCCGGTCGGTGAGGAAGTACTCGGTCAGGCGCGCTTCCTCGCTGCCCGGCTCCGGCTTCCAGTCGTAGCCCCAGCGTACCTGCGGCGGCAGCGACATGAGGATCGACTCGGTGCGCCCGCCCGATTGCAGGCCGAACAGGGTGCCACGGTCGTAGACCAGGTTGAACTCGACATAGCGCCCCCGGCGGAACGCCTGGAACTCGCGCTGCTGCTCGGTGTACGGGGTGTGCTTGCGCTTGCGCACGATGGGCAGGTAGGCATCGATGTAGGCATCGCCGATGGCGCGCAGGAAGGCGAAGCTGGTGTCGAAGTCCCACTCGTTCAGGTCGTCGAAGAACAGGCCGCCGATACCGCGCGGTTCGTTGCGGTGCTTGATGTGGAAGTAGCGGTCGCACCATGCCTTGTAGCGCGGGTAGACGTCCTCGCCAAAGGGCGCGCAGGCATCGCGGGCCACCTGGTGCCAGAGCACGCAGTCTTCCTCATGGGCGTAGTAGGGGGTCAGGTCGAAGCCGCCGCCGAACCACCAGACCGCTTCCTCGCCTTCCTTCTCGGCGATGAAGAAGCGCACGTTGGCATGGGAGGTGGGCACGTGGGGGTTGGTCGGGTGAATCACCAGCGACACGCCCAGGGCCTGGAAGCCACGCCCGGCCAGCTCGGGACGATGCGCGCTGGCGCTCGGCGGCAGGCCGCTGCCGAAGACGTGGGAGAAGTTCACGCCGCCCTTCTCGATCAGCGCGCCGTCACCGATCACCCGGGTACGACCCCCGCCGCCCGCCGGACGCTCCCAGGCATCCTCGATGAAACGGGCGCTGCCGTCCTCGGCTTCGAGTGCGGCACAGATGCGGTCTTGCAGGTCGAGCAGGTAGGCCTTCACGGCCTCGATGCGATCGGTCACGAGAATCACCTTGGAGCGGGAAAGCCACGCGTGGCGCGGGCCGGAGCGGAATGTGCGGGCAAGCATACCACCCCCGCTGGGAAAGCTGGCCTTGACGGCCGTCAAGCGTCCGGCTTGGATGAAAGTCTTTTCCCAGAGCGGTGTCGGCCCTGTCGGCGCCCCGTCATTCAGGAGATCGACATGGCCAAGCGTGTTCAATTCGCCAAGACCGGCGGCCCGGAAGTCCTCGAACTCGTCGACTACACCCCCGCCGAACCCGGCCCCAACGAGGTGCGCGTGCGCAACCGCGCCATCGGCCTGAACTTCATCGACACCTACTACCGCAGCGGCCTGTATCCCGCGCCGGCGATGCCGTCGGGCGTCGGCACCGAGGGCGCCGGCGAAGTGGAAGCGGTGGGCAGCGCGGTGACCAATGTGAAGGTCGGCGACCGCGTCGGCTATGCCACCGGCCCGCTGGGTGCCTACAGCGAGTTGCACGTGCTGCCGGCGGCGAATGTGGTGAAGCTGCCGGACGCCATCACCTTCGAGCAGGCCGCCGCGGTGATGCTCAAGGGCCTCACCGTGCAGTACCTGCTGCGCCAGACCTACAACGTGCAGCCCGGCCAGACCATCCTCTGGCACGCCGCCGCCGGCGGGGTCGGGCTGATTGCCTGCCAGTGGGCGAAAGCCATCGGCGCGCACCTGATCGGCACCGTCAGTTCCGCCGCCAAGGCCGAGCTGGCCAAGTCCCACGGCGCCTGGGCGACCATCGACTACAGCCATGAGAACGTGGTGGAGCGCGTGCTGGCGCTGACCGAGGGCCGCAAGTGCCCGGTGGTCTACGACTCGGTGGGCAAGGACACCTGGCTGACCTCGCTGGACTGCACCGCTCAGCGCGGCCTGGTGGTGAGCTTCGGCAATGCCTCCGGTCCGGTGGACGGGGTGAACCTGGGCATTCTCTCGCAGAAGGGTTCGCTCTACGTGACCCGGCCGACGCTGTTCGGCTATGCCAATACGCCGGAGCGCCTGCAGGCCATGGCCGACGATCTGTTCGGCATGATCACCAGCGGCAAGGTGAAGGTGGAGATCAACCAGCGCTTCGCCCTGGCCGACGCCGCCAAGGCACAGACCGAGCTGGCAGCGCGACGCACCACCGGGTCGACCATCCTGCTGCCGTAACCCTCCGTAGAAGCGCCCCATGGGCGCGATCGCGGGCATGGCCCGCTCCTACAGGGTCAGGAAGGTCTGACGGTCTCGCCGGTACGCAAATCGCGGATCAGGCTCGGATTGCGCCGCCCGCCCAGGGCGCCACCCAGCACGCCGTCCAGCTCATCATGGAAGTACTGCTCGATGCGCAGACGCGTGCGCGCGGCCGGGCGGCCGGCGGGGTTGGCGGAGGTGGAGATCAGCGGGCCGGTGTAGCGGCACAGCTCGCGCACCAGCGGGTGGTCGGTGACGCGCAGGGCGACGGTGTCGTGCTGGCCGGTCACCCACTCCGGCAGGCGGTCCTGGTGCGGCACCAGCCAGGTGTTCGGGCCGGGCCAGCTGGCGGCGAGCGTCTCCCGCCAGGCGTCCGGCAGGTCCTCCAGCAGGAAGTCGAACTGGCTGATATCGCCGGCCACCACGATCAGCCCCTTCTCCACCGGCCGCGCCTTGATCGCCAGCAGGCGGTACACCGCGTCGGCGCTCCACGGGTCGCAGCCCAGGCCCCAGACGGCTTCGGTCGGGTAGGCGATCACGCCGCCATCGCGCACGACCTGGGCCATGCGCTGGGTACGCCAGTTGCTGTACATCGAAAAAATCCTCGGATCTGCGATGCGCGGCAGTTTACGTGCTCAGGGGGCGCGATGCACCCAGACGCCGGCCTCGCAGGCCACCCATCCGTCCAGCTCCAGTTCGGTCAGCGCCGCCAGGACTTCGGGCAGCTCGCTGCCGCTGCTCAACGCCAGCTGCTCGCTGCTCTGGGGCGCGGCGCGCAGGAGATCGAGCAGGGCGTGCGCGGGTGCCGGCTGCGCCGGCGTCGCCGGCACGGCCTGGGCGGTCCAGCCGCGCAGGCCGTCGAGGATATGCTCGATGCTTTCCACCAGCGTGGCGCCCTGGCGGATCAGTTCGTGGCAGCCGCGCGCGCCGGGATGGTGAATCGAGCCGGGAATCGCGTAGACCTCGCGCCCCTGCTCCGCGGCGAGGCGGGCGGTGATCAGCGAGCCGCTGGAAGGACTGGCCTCCACCACCAGTACGCCCAGCGACAGACCGCTGATGATCCGGTTGCGCCGGGGGAAGTTCGCCGCCTGGGGCGGGCAGTGCAGGGGGAGTTCCGATACGAGGGCGCCGCCCTGCTCGACGATGCGCCGCGCCAGCCCGAGGTGCCGACGCGGATAGAGATGCTCCAGGCCGGTGCCGAGCACGGCCACGGTGTCGCCGCCCGCCTCCAGCGCGCCGTCATGGGCCGCGCCGTCGATACCCAGCGCCAGGCCGCTGGTGATCACGAAACCGCCACCGGCCAGGCTGCGGGCAAAGGCCCGCGCCGTGTCGAGCCCCGGCTTGCTGGCCCGGCGGCTGCCCACCATGGCCAGCTGCGGGCGCTCCAGCAATGCCACATCGCCTGCCACGAACAGCAGCGGCGGGGCATCGCTCAGCTCGGCCAGCAGGGCAGGGTAGGCGGGGTCGTCCCAGGCCAGCAAATGGTGCGAGGGCTCCTCCAGCCAACGCAGCGCAGCGGCGGCCTGCTCGCGGATGCCGGCATCCCGGCGCTGGTCGGCGGACGCCTGCGGCAACCCCAGCGAGCGCCAGGCGGCGGCCGGCGCGCTCAGGGCAGCGGAGGCCGAGCCAAATGCCGAGATCAGGCGTTGGAAGCGCCGAGGGCCGAGCTCGGGCAGGGCGTGCAGGCGCAGGCGCGCCTCGATTTCGGCGGGAGACACTTCGATGACCATGGCGGCAGTCCTTTGCGGCGAACAGGGAGGGTTCGCCCGACTGTGCCGTCAGAAGCGCGCCGCCGCTGTCGGACGGTTCCGAAACGCACCCAATAAAAAACCCCGCCGAGGCGGGGTTTTCTTCGAGCAAGGGGCGAACTCAGGGGTTCTGCACCTTGTCGTTCACTTCCAGCGAACGGCTGGCGGTCAGCACCAGCGCATAGCTCAGGCGGTTGTAGGTGCGGAAGATCATCAGCAGGCCGGAGCGCTCGTCGGGGATCTTCACCATGTCGCCGGTCACCCGGTCACGCACGGTTTCGCCCAATTTGTAGATCGCCAGCACGTTGCCCTCGGCCAGGCCGTCGCGGGAACCCTTGTCGAGGGTGACCACGTCGTACTTGCCGATCTGGGTCACGCCGCGCGGCACGTCGATGATGGTGCCGTGAATCTGGGCTGACGGCTCGCTGGGCATGAAGGTCGAGGTGATCGCGCGTTCCTCGGTGGGGAACAGACGGTCGCCCGGGCGAACCTCCTGGGTGGTGCGGGTCAGCTGGAGGGTGGCGACGTCCTCTTCCTTGGCGGTGACGTTGGCGCCGCCGATGTCCATGGCGTCGATGCCGAGCACTTCGCCGGTCTGCGGGTCGGAGTAGACCTTGGCCTGGCGGAAGATGCCGTAGCTGTTCTGCTCGGTCAGCGACATGCCGCGGGCATAGGCGCGGTCGCCGGCGCCGCTGATCACGCTCTCCTGGTCGCCGGCGACCACGTAGGGCGCATCGGTGAACGCGGCCTCGTCATCGACGATGCGGTTGGAGAGCAGGAAGGCGTTGATCTTGTCCAGCGGAATGGTCGGGATCGCCTCGGCGATCGGGGTGCTGCGCACCCGCGGCGACAGCTTGATGGTCCCGCGCGACTCGCCGCGGTTGAGCATCAGGCGCGGCTGGCCATCGATGTACACCAGACTCAGCACGTCACCCGGGTAAATCAGGTGCGGGTTCTGGATCTGCGGATTCACGTGCCAGATTTCCGGCCACTTCCATGGCTTGCTGAGGAACTTGCCGGAGATGTCCCAGAGGGTGTCGCCTTTCACTACGGTATAGCGGTCCGGGTGGCCTTCCTTGAGCTGCACGGCAGCCTGAGCCATCCCGCCTGCGGCCAGCAGCAGCAGGGCGAGTAGTGTTTTCCTCATGCGGTGAATCCCTTTATTATGTGTACACATGAAACGCCTGGAAGCCGCCCCTACCGCGCTTTCCAGCCGTTTTTCGATGCTGCTCAGCATATTAGCAGTCGATTTTGACTTTATTCCACAAGTGCATCACAAACGTATATGGCCATTCTGAACATTCTCGAATTCCCCGATCCGCGCCTGCGCACGATCGCCAAGCCGGTCACCGAGGTCGATGACAGCGTTCGCCAGCTGATCGACGACATGTTCGAGACCATGTACGAGGCACCTGGCATCGGCCTGGCCGCCACCCAGGTGAACGTGCACAAGCAGATCATCGTGATGGACCTCTCCGAGGACAAATCCGAGCCGCGCGTGTTCATCAATCCCGAGCTGGAAGAGCTGACCGAAGAGAAGGGTCCGTACCAGGAAGGCTGTCTGTCGGTGCCTGGCTTCTACGAAAATGTAGACCGTCCTCTGCGCGTTCGCATCAAGGCGCTGGATCGTGACGGCAAGCCCTTCGAGGAAATCGCCGAGGACCTGCTCGCGGTGTGCATCCAGCACGAGTGCGATCACCTGAACGGCAAGCTGTTCGTCGACTACCTGTCCAACCTCAAGCGCGACCGCATCCGCAAGAAGCTGGAAAAGCAGCACCGGCAACAGGCGTAACCCCATCCCCAAAGGCTTGCCCCGGCAAGCCTTTTGTTTTTTTGTGAGCCCGATATGAGCCAAGCACTGCGCATCGTCTTCGCCGGCACCCCGGAATTCGCCGCCGAACACCTCAAGGCCCTGCTCGATACTCCCCACGAGATCGTCGCCGTCTACACCCAGCCGGACCGTCCGGCCGGCCGTGGCCAGAAACTGATGCCCAGCCCGGTCAAGCAGCTCGCTCTGGAAAACGACCTGACCGTGCTGCAGCCGCCGACCCTGCGCGATCCCGCCGCCCAGGCCGAGCTGACCGCGCTCAAGCCGGACCTGATGGTGGTGGTGGCCTACGGGCTGATTCTGCCGCAGGTGGTGCTGGATATCCCGCGCCTGGGCTGCATCAACAGCCACGCCTCCCTGCTGCCGCGCTGGCGCGGCGCCGCGCCGATCCAGCGCGCGGTGGAGGCGGGCGATGCGCAGAGCGGCGTGACCGTGATGCAGATGGAAGCGGGCCTGGACACCGGGCCGATGCTGCTCAAGGTCAGCACGCCGATTTCTGCTGAAGACACCGGCGGCAGCCTGCACGACCGCCTGGCCGAGTTGGGCCCCAAAGCCGTGGTCGAGGCCATCGCTGGCCTCGCCGCCGGCACGCTCAAGGGCGAGGTGCAGGACGATGCCCTGGCCACCTACGCGCACAAGCTGAACAAGGAAGAGGCGCGCATCGACTGGTCGCGCCCGGCCGATGAGCTGGAGCGCCGCATCCGCGCCTTCACGCCCAGGCCGGTGTGCCACACCACCCTGGGCGACGCCGCGCTGAAGGTGCTCGGCGCCAGGCCGGCGCAGGGCAAGGGCGAGCCCGGCAGGATCCTCGACGCCAGCCGTGACGGCCTGCTGGTCGCCTGCGGTGAAGGCGCGCTGCTGCTGACCCGCCTGCAGCTGCCCGGCGGCAAGCCGCTGGCCTTCGCCGACCTGTTCAACAGCCGCCGCGAGCAGTTCGCACCAGGCCAGGTGCTGGGCGCATGAGTACCAATCCACGTCTGGCGGCGGCCCGTGCGCTGGCCGCCGTGCTCGCCGGGCGCGCCTCGCTGGGCAGCTCGCTGCCGACCCAGCTGGAGAACGTCGAGCCGCGCGACCGTGGCCTGGTGCAGGAGCTGGCCTTCGGCGCCGCCCGCTGGCAGCCGCGCCTGTCCACCCTCGCCGCGCGCCTGCTGCAGAAGCCGTTCAAGGCCGGCGACCGTGACGTCGAGGCCCTGCTGCTGGTCGGCCTGTACCAGCTGCTCTACACCCGCATTCCGCCGCACGCGGCCATCGGCGAGACCGTCGGCTGCGCGGACAAGCTGAAGAAGCCCTGGGCCAAGGGCCTGCTCAACGCCGTGCTGCGCCGCGCCCAGCGCGAGAGCGAAACCCTGCTGGCCGAGGTCGACAAGGACCCGGCCGCGCGCCTGGCGCACCCGCGCTGGCTGCAGAAGGCACTGAAGAAGTCCTGGCCGGAGCAGTTCGAAGCCATCTGCGCCGCCAACAACGCCCACCCGCCGATGACCCTGCGGGTGAACCGTCGCCACGGCAGCCGCGATGCCTATCTCGAAGAGCTGAACCGCGTCGGCTTCGAAGCCACCGCCTGCGCGTTCAGCCGCGATGGCATCAACCTCGTGCAGGCGTGCGACGTGCGCGACCTGCCGGGCTTCGCCGAAGGCCGCGTCAGCGTGCAGGACGAGGCCGCGCAACTGGCGGCAGACCTGCTGGAGCTGGCGCCGAACCAGCGCGTGCTGGACGCCTGCTGCGCCCCCGGCGGCAAGACCTGCCACCTGATGGAGGCCGAGCCCACACTGGCCGGCGTGGTCGCCGTGGACCTGGAAGAAAGCCGCCTGGTGCGCGTACGCGAGAACCTCGCCCGCCTGCAGCTGACGGCCGAGCTGTTCGCCGCCGACGCCCGCGACACCGCCAAATGGTGGGACGGCAAGGCGTTCCAGCGCATCCTGCTGGACGCGCCGTGTTCCGCCACCGGAGTGATCCGCCGTCACCCGGACATCAAGCTGACACGCACCGCCGAGGACATCGAGGCGCTGGCGCAACTGCAGGGCGAACTGCTCGACGCGCTATGGGCGACCCTCGAAGTGGGCGGCGTAATGGTCTACGCGACCTGCTCGGTGATGCCGCAGGAGAACAGCGAGCAGATTGCCGCGTTCCTCGGTCGCACCCCCGGTGCCCGCGAGCTGGACCTGCCCGGTCCCTGGGGTATCAAGCAGCCCCATGGCCGCCAGCTGTTCCCCCAGGAAGGGGGGCATGACGGCTTCTACTATGCCAAGCTCATCAAGATTTCGGCCAAGTAACAGGCGCCGACTCCCTACGGATCGAAACGGAAAGCACGCCGCTCCATGAAGATCATCATCCTCGGCGCCGGCCAGGTCGGCGGTACTCTGGCCGAGCACCTCGCCAGCGAAGCCAACGACATCACGGTCGTCGACACCGACGGCGAACGCCTGCGCGACCTCAACGACCGCCTGGACATCCGCACCGTCCACGGCAAGGCCTCGTTCCCCACCGTGCTGCGCCAGGCCGGCGCCGACGACGCCGACATGCTGGTGGCGGTAACCAACAGCGACGAGGTGAACATGGTCGCCTGCCAGGTCGCCTACACCCTGTTCAACACCCCCACCCGCATTGCCCGCGTGCGCGAGGCGGCGTACCTGACCCGCGCCGGGCTGTTCGACAACGAGGCGATCCCGGTCGACGTGCTGATCAGCCCCGAACAGGTGGTGACCAACTACATCAAGCGCCTGGTGGAATACCCCGGCGCCCTGCAGGTGATCGACTTCGCCGAGGGCAAGGCACAGCTGGTGGGCATCCGCGCCTACTACGGCGGCCCGCTGGTGGGCCAGGAGCTGCGCCAGCTGCGCGAGCACATGCCCAACGCCGATACCCGCGTGGCGGCGATCTACCGGCGCAACCGGCCGATCATCCCCCAGGGCGACACGGTGATCGAGGCCGACGACGAGGTGTTCTTCATCGCCGCCAAGGCCCACATCCGTGCGGTGATGGGCGAGATGCGCCGGCTCGAGGACAGCTACAAGCGGATCATCATCGCCGGCGGCGGCAACATCGGCGAGCGCCTGGCCGAGGCCATCGAGAGCCGCTACCAGGTGAAGATCATCGAGATGAACCCGGCGCGTTGCCGGCACCTCTCCGACCACCTGGACAGCACCATCGTGCTGCAGGGCAGCGCTTCCGACCGCGACCTGCTGATGGAAGAGAACATCGGCGACACCGACCTGTTCCTCGCCCTGACCAACGACGACGAGGCGAACATCATGTCGTCGCTGCTGGCCAAGCGGCTCGGCGCGCGCAAGGTGATGACGCTGATCAACAACCCCGCCTACGTGGACCTGGTGCAGAGCGGCGACATCGACATCGCCATCAGCCCGCAGCTGGCGACCATCGGCACCCTGCTGACCCACGTGCGCCGCGGCGACATCGAGAGCGTGCACTCGCTGCGCCGCGGTGCCGCCGAGGCCATCGAGGTGGTCGCCCATGGCGATGCCAAATCGAGCAAGGTGATCGGCCGCAGGATCAGCGACGTGCACCTGCCGCCGGGTACCACCATCGGTGCGGTGATCCGCGACGACGACGTGCTGATCGCCCACGGCGAGACGGTGATCGAAACCGGCGACCACGTGATCCTCTTCGTGGTCGACAAGAAGCGTATCCGCGACGTGGAGCGGCTGTTCCAGGCGGGGCTGACCTTCTTCTAAGCCCTCCGGGCCGCCCTCGGGCGGCCTTGCCAGTCAAGTCCGCAGCGCTTTCAGACAGCTCCTACAGCGCCGCCGCCCCTCCCTTGTCACCCTGCGTGGCCTGTTCCAGCTTGTCTGCCTACGGTCATGCGCTACTCCTCCATCGGTCGAATCCTCGGCGTGCTGCTGATGCTGTTCAGCGCCACGCACCTGCCGCCGCTGCTCGTGGACCTTCATTACGCCGAGCACGCCTGGCAGCCCTTCGCGCTGTCGTTCCTGGTCACCCTGCTGACCGGCTTCGCCATCTGGTGGCCGTGCCGCCAGCACAAGCAGGACCTGCGCATCCGCGATGGCTACCTGGTGACCGCGCTGTTCTGGATCGTCCTCGGCTCCTTCGGCGCCTTGCCCTTCGCGCTGTCGGACGCACCGCACATGGGCGTGGCCGACGCGCTGTTCGAAGCCTTCTCCGGCTTGAGCACGACCGGCGCCACCGTCCTCACCGGCCTGGATAAACTGCCCCACGCGATCCTCTACTACCGCCAGCAGCTGCAATGGCTGGGCGGCATGGGCATCGTGGTGCTGGCGGTGGCGGTGATGCCGATGCTCGGCATCGGCGGCATGCAGCTGTATCGCGCGGAAATGCCCGGCCCATTGAAGGAGCACAAGCTCTCGCCGCGCATCGCCGATACGGCCAAGACCCTCTGGTTCCTCTACTGCGGCCTGACCGCCGCCTGCGCGCTGGCCTACTGGGCGGCCGGCATGAGCCTGTTCGATGCCATCGGCCACAGCTTCTCGACCATCGCCATCGGCGGCTTCTCCACCCACGACGCCAGCATCGGCTACTTCGACAGCCCGCTGATCGAGCTGATCTGCATGGCCTTCCTGGTGATCTCCGGGATCAATTTCAGCCTGCACTTCCTCGCCTGGCGCCAGCGCCGGGTCAGCCATTACCTGAAGGATCCCGAGTGCCGGGCTTATCTGGGTATCCTGCTGGCGCTGTTCCTGATCACCTCGGCAACGCTGCTCCTCCACCATCACTACGAGTCGCCGCTGCAATCGATCCGCTACGCGGCCTTCATGGTGATCTCGGTGGCCACCACCACCGGGTTCGGTCTGGCGGATTTCAGTACCTGGCCGACGCTGCTGCCCTACCTGCTGCTCTACAGCACCTTCATCGGCGCCTGCGCCGGCTCCACCGGCGGCGGCATGAAGGTAATGCGCGTGCTGCTGGTGTACCGCCAGGGCATGCGCGAATTCCTGCGTCTGCTGCATCCCAACGGGGTATTCCTGGTGAAGCTGGGCCGGCGCACGGTGCCGGACCGCGTAGTGGAATCGGTGTGGGCGTTCTTCTCGATCTACCTGGTGACCTTCGTCAGCCTGATGCTGGTGCTGCTGGCCCTGGGCGTGGACCAGCTCACCGCCTTCTCCACCCTGGCCTCCTGCCTGAACAACCTGGGCCCGGCGCTGGGCGAAGCCGCCGTGCACTATGGCAACCTGCCGGCCAGCGCCAAGCTGGTGTTGAGCCTGGCCATGGTGTTGGGGCGGCTGGAGGTGTTCTCCCTGCTGATCCTGCTGACGCCCGCGTTCTGGCGCAGTTGAGGCACAATGATGGGCGACGCAACCGGAGGCCCGCCATGATCGACTCGCTGGAAAAGATGCTCGCCAAGGGCGTGGATAACCCATTGCTGCGCTTTGGCCTGGGCAAGGGTTACCTGGATGCCGGCGATGCCGCCAAGGCCGCCGAACACCTGCGCCGCTGCGTGGAGCAGGACCCGAAGTACTCCGCCGCCTGGAAGCTGCTGGGCAAGGCGCTGCAGGCCCAGGATGACCTCGACGGCGCTCGCGCCGCCTGGACCGATGGCCTGGCCGCCGCGCAGGCCCATGGCGACAAGCAGGCGGAGAAGGAGATGACGGTATTCCTGCGCAAGCTGGACAAGACAAAGGGCGCGTAAGCGCCCTTTTTATCGCCACTCACCGACCTTGAAGGTTACGTAGGAGCAACTGTCTTCTACCGGATAAGTCCGTGCCTGCGATTCCCCCTCACCCCAGCCCTCTCCCTCAGGGAGAGGGAGCCGTCCGTACCGGCTGACGCTTTGATTGCTCCCTGCTCCGAACGGTCCCCTCTCCCGCTCGCGGGAGAGGGTTAGGGTGAGGGGCTCTTGATCTCGTAGGAGCGGACTCCGTCCGCGATCGATTGCCGGCCGCTCCGAGCTGGCCGGTGGCACATCGCGGACAGAGTCCGCTCCTACGAAGAGCCTTTACAGCACCTCCGCCGCCACCGCATCCACCGCCGCCTTGGCGGTGCCGACGATCTCATCCGCCTCGGCGCGGGTCAGCACCAGCGGCGGGGCGAAGCCGAGGATGTCGCCGTGGGGCATGGCGCGGGCGATCATGCCGCGTTCCAGGCACGCCGCCGAAACCTTCGGACCGACCTTCAGCGCCGGATCGAATGGCGTGCGCGCCTCGCGGTCGGCCATGAACTCCAGCGCCGCCAGCATGCCGTCGCCGCGCACCTCGCCCACCAACGGATGGCCCTCGAAGGTCTGGCGCAGCTGCTGGTTGAGGTAGCCGCCGACCTCCGCCGCGTTGGCGGTGATGTTTTCCCTTTCGAGGATGTTCAGGTTGGCCAGCGCCGCCGCCGCGCAGATCGGGTGGCCGGAGTAGGTCCAGCCGTGGCCCATGGCGCCTTCGCGGCTGGAGGCGCTGTCGATCACGTCCCACACCTTCTCGCCGACGATCACCGCCGACAGAGGCGCGTAGGCGCTGGTCAGGCCCTTGGCGGTGGTGATCAGGTCCGGGCGCATGCCGTAGCGCTGGCTGCCCATCTTGTCGCCGAGGCGGCCGAAGGCGCAGACCACTTCGTCGGCGATCAGCAGCACGTCGTATTTCGCCAGCACCGCCTGGATCGCCTCCCAGTAGCCCTTGGGCGGGACGATGATGCCGCCGGTGCCCATCACCGGCTCGCCGATGAAGGCGGCCACGGTGTCCGGCCCTTCGGCGAGGATCAGGTTCTCCAGCTCCTGGGCGCAGTGGCGCACGAAGCTGGCTTCGTCCATGCCGGCCGGGGCCTTGTAGAAGTGCGGGCAGAGGGTGTGCTTGACGCCTTCCACCGGCAAGTCGAAGTGCTGGTGGAAGCTGGCGAGCCCCGTGAGGCTGCCGGTGACGATGCCCGAACCGTGGTAGCCGCGCTGGCGGGAGATGATCTTTTTCTTCTGCGGCCGGCCCAGCACGTTGTTGTAGTAGCGCACCAGCTTGACCTGGGTCTCGTTGGCGTCGGAACCGGAGAGGCCGTAGTAGACCTTCTTCATGCCCGCTGGCGCCCAGTCGCGGATGATCCGCGCGGACAGCTCGATGATCGCCTCGGACGAGTGCCCCACGTAGGTGTGGTAGTAGGCCAGCTGCGTGGCCTGGGCATAAATCGCGTCGGCGACTTCGGTGCGGCCATAGCCGATGTTCACGCAGTACAGGCCGGCGAAGGCATCGAGCAGCTCGCGGCCCTGGTGGTCGCGGATGCGCACGCCGGAGGCACCGGTGATGATCCGCCCCGGCAGCGCGCCACTGGCGTGGTCGTGGGCGTGGGTCGAGGGGTGCATGAAATGGGCACGATCTTCTTCGAACAGCTTGGCGTAGTCGGTCATGGCGGTGGTCTCCCGGTCAGATGGCGCCGTGGTGCAGGGCGAAGTACTTGGTTTCGACGAAGGGCTCGAAGCCCTCGCTGCCGCCTTCGCGGCCCAGGCCCGAAGCCTTCATGCCGCCGAAGGGAATGGGGTGGCCGGTGAACTTGGCGCCGTTGACCGCCACCATGGCGAACTCCAGGCGCCGCATCAGCGGCCAGATGTGATCCAGGCGTTGCCCACACAGGTAGGCGGCCAGGCCGTACTCGGTGTCGTTGGCCAGCCGGACGGCTTCGTCCAGGTCGTCGTAGGCGCTCACGCCAGCGATGGGGGCGAAGTTCTCCTCGCGCCAGATGCGCATCCGCGGCGTGACGTCGGCCAGCACGGTGGGCTGGTGGAACCAGCCGCCCAGCGCATGGGGCTCACCGCCGGCGAGCAGGCGCGCGCCCTGGGCGATGGCGTCCTGCACGCGCTCGCAGGTGACGTCGAAGGCGCCCTGGTGCATCAGCGGGCCGATCTGGCTGCGCGAATCGCTGGCCGGGCCGACGCGCAGTTCACGCACGGCGCGGGCGAAACGCTGCAGGAAGGGTTCATAGAGCTCGCGGGCGACCAGGATGCGGTTGGCCGCGCAGCAGTCCTGCCCGGAGGTCTGGAACTTGGCGTCGATGGCGAACCGCACCGCCTGCTCCAGATCGGCATCGGGCAGCACGATGAAGGGCGCATTGCCGCCCAGCTCCAGGGCGACTTTCTTCACGTCCCGGGCGGCGGCCTGCAGGACCAGCTTCCCTACGCGGGTCGAGCCGGTGAAGCTCACGGCGCGTACGCGGCTGTCGCCCACCAGGGTTTCCATGGCCATCTGCGGCTCGCCCAGCACCACGTTGAACACGCCGGCAGGGAAGCCGGCTTCCTCGGCCAGTTGGGCGAGGGCGAAGGCGGAGTAGGGCGTCTCGTGGGCCGGCTTGACCACCACGCTGCAGCCGGCGGCGAGAGCAGCGGCGGCCTTGCGGGTGATCATCGCGCTGGGGAAGTTCCACGGCGTGAGCAGGGCGGCGACGCCGACCGGCTCGACCACCGTCCCCAGGTGCGCGTTGGGGATGTGGCTGGGGATGTTGCGGCCGTTCAGGCGGCGCGCTTCCTCGGCGAACCAGGGGATGAAGCTCGCGGCATAGTCGATCTCGCCGAGGGATTCGGCCAGCGGCTTGCCCTGCTCCAGGCTGAGGATCTGCGCGAGGTCTTCGCGGTGCTGGCGGATCAGCTCGGCCCAGCGGCGCAGCAATGCGCCACGGTCATCCAGGCTGCGCGCACGCCAGGCGGGGAAGGCGGCTGCGGCGGCGTCGATGGCGCTCACGATCTGCTCGCGATCGAGCAACGGCACGTGGCCGATGGGTTCGCGGGTGGCGGGGTTGTCGACGGCGATGCTGGTGCCGCTCGCGCTGTGCAGCCAGTGGCCATTCACATAGCAGAGCGACTTGAACAGCAGGGGATGGGCAAAGGACATGGCGGCGGCTCCCGGACGGTTGGCATGGAGACCATGCTAGGGGCCGGAGGCGCGCGGTTTTTTCCTAAGCGGGGGATGGCGGCGGCAAATCTTTTCGCAGTTCTGCCGCCGCTGTTGGGCTTTTTCGGGTGGCGTCAGATGACGGCGGGCTGGCGGCGCAGATTCCGCGTGATGGCGCTCAGCAACATGCCGTAGAGCGGCACGAAGAGCATCAGCATGACCACCAGCTTCACGCCGTAGTCGACCCAGGCGATCTCCACCCAGTGTTCGGCCATGAAGGCGTTGTCGCTGTGCCAGAAGGCGATGGAGAAGAAGGTGAAGGTGTCCAGCAGATTGCCGAACAGGGTCGAGACCACCGGGGCGATCCACCACTGGCGCATGCGGCGCAGGCGGTCGAAGACCTGGATGTCGAGGATCTGGCCGAACACGTAGGCCAGGAAGCTGGCCAGGGAAATCCGCGCGACGAAGGTGTTGAAGTCGCCCAGGGCGGCGACGCCCCGGAAGGCGCCTTCCTGGAAGATCACCGAGATCACGTAGGAAGCCAGCAGCGCCGGGATCATCACCCGCGCGATGACCAGCCGCGCCGGGCGCTTGCCGAGCAGGCGGACGGTGAGGTCGGTGGCCAGGAAGATGAACGGGAAGCTGAACGCGCCCCAGGTGGTGTGCCAGCCGAACAGGGTCATGGGCAGCTGCACCAGGTAGTTGCTGGCGATGATGATCAGGATGTGGAACGCGACCAGGCCGGCGAGTGCGCCGCGCCGTGCCGCCGGAAGGGATGCCGACATGCTCAGGGCCTTTTTCGTCGATGGGGTGAGGGAACCCATGCCCGGCACCATGCCGAGCGGCGCGCAGTTTATACGAATCGGACCGGGAAGTCAGGATTTATTGAGTGTTTTTTGTTCAGCTCGATGTTTGCATATTCGTAGGAGCGGACTCCGTCCGCGATCGGCCCCGCATCGCGCCGGAAATCATCGCGGACGGAGTCCGCTCCTACGTACAGTTCGACACCCGCGCAAACCGGGAGCTGTAGGAGCGAGGGGGGCGCCTAGCCCTTGCTCGCGAACAGATTCCCCGGCCGCATCGGCGCTGGCGGCTTCGCGAGCAAGCTCGCTCCTACAAAGACGGCACGTCGTAGGGTGCATAACGCGCCAGCGTTATCCGCCACAAGGGCAACGGCGGATAACCTGTTCCAGGTTATTCTCCCTACGCAGAACCCGGCTCCAGCGCCTCGGCGGGGATTGCCGCATCCAGCGTCTTGATCACCTTGGTGACGATGTAGGTGAAGTAACGCTCGATGCCCACATCCTCCAGCAGCAGCTGGTCGATGAAGCGCTGGTAGTGGTCGATGTCGCGCGCCTGGATCATCGCGATGTAGTCCACCCCGCCGCCGGTGGCGTAGCAGAAGCCCACCTCTGGCGCCTGTTGCAGGCGCTGCTCGAAGCGCTTCATGTCCTGCGCGGTGTGGCGCGCCAGAGTGATCTCCACCAGCACCTGCTGCTGCCTGAACAGCGCCGGCCAGTCGATCTGCGCGCGGTAGCCCTTGATCAGTCCGGCCTCCTCCAGCTTGCGCACGCGTTCCCAGGCCGGGCTGACCGAGAGGTTGATCGCCTCGGCCAGACTCGACTTGGTGATGCGCCCGTCGCCGGCGAGGATGCGCAGGATCTTCAGGTCATAGCGGTCGAGCTTGATCATGACGGGCTCCCGTTCAGTCCAGCACCTCGGCGACCACGGCGAGGGTGTCGCCGCTCTGCACCAGTCCGGGGAAATGCCGCGCGGCGAGGATGCCACTGCGCTTGGCGCGGTACTCCACCGGCGCGGCGCCGGTGCGCAGCACGTCGTGGACCCGCGCCAGCACTTCGCCGCGCTCGACCCGGTCGCCCAGGTCGCGGCACATCTCCAGCAGGCCGCCGTGCTGGCTGGCGACGAAGCAGTCGCCGTCGGGCATGTCGAGCATCACCGACTTCGACGGCTCGACTTCGCCACGCAGGATGCCGGCCTGCACCAGCACGTTGCGCACGCCGCGCCGGGCGATGGCCACGCTGCGCGCGCTGCTGCTGCCGCCGCCCCCCAGTTCGGTGGTGACGAACAGCTTGCCCTGCTCCTCGGCCGCCGTGTCGTACATGCCCACCGCGTCCAGCTCCAGCATGCGCATCGAATAGGGCGCGGCGAAGGCGCGCATCAGCGCCTCGCTGGCCTCCTGCTGGGCCTTGTCCGGCAGCACGTGGCAGGCGGCGAAGGGCAGGAAGTCGAGGGTGCGGCCACCGGAATGGATATCCAGCACCACGTCCGCCAACGGCAGCAGGGTGCGCTGGAAGTAGTCGGCGATCTTCTGCGTCACCGTGCCGTCGGGGCGGCCGGGGAAGCTGCGGTTGAGGTTGCCGGCATCGATCGGCGAGGTGCGCTTGCCGGCGAGGAACGCCGGGGTGTTCATGAACGGTACGATGATCACCCGGCCGCGCACGTCCTCGGCGCGCAGTTCCTGGGCCAGGCGGCTGAGCGCCACCGGGCCTTCATACTCGTCGCCGTGGTTGCCGCCGGTGAGCAGCGCGGTGGGGCCTTCGCCGTTCTTCACCACGCAGATCGGGATCATCACCGCACCCCAGGCCGAATCGTCTCGCGAGTAGGGCAGCTTGAGGTGGCCGTGCTGCACGCCGTCTCGCTGGAAGTCGACGCTGGCGGAGATGGGGTTTTCACGAAGCGGCTTGTCGAGTGCATGGGTCATCGCTTCACTCCTTCACGAACAACTGGCGCGGGTAGTCGCAGAAGGTCTCCACGCCGCGCTCGGTGATGAGGATGCTTTCGGTGATCTCCAGGCCCCAGTCGTCCATCCACAGACCGGGCATGAAGTGGAAGGTCATGCCCGGCTCCAGCACGCTGTTGTCACTCGGGCGCAGGCTCATGGTGCGTTCGCCCCAGTCCGGCGGGTAGCTGATGCCGATGGGGTAGCCGCAGCGGCTGTCCTTGTGGATGCCGAACTTCTCCAGCACGCGGAAGAAGGCGCGGGCGATGTCGCCGGTGGTGTTGCCGGGTTTGGCGGCGTCCAGGCCGGCGGCGATGCCTTCGACCACGGCTTTTTCCGCATCGAGGAAATGCTGCGGCGGCGTGCCGAGGAACACGGTGCGCGACAGCGGACAGTGGTAGCGCTTGTAGCAGCCGGCGATCTCGAAGAAGGTGCCGGCGCCGCGCTCGAAGGGCGTGTCGTCCCAGGTCAGGTGCGGCGCGCTGGCATCGGCGCCGGTGGGCAGCAGCGGGACGATGGCCGGGTAGTCGCCGCCGTGGCCGTCGGCACCGAGGATGCCGGTGCTGTAGATCTCCGCCACCAGCTCGTTCTTGCGCATGCCCGGTTCGATGCGTTCGACGATGTGCGCGTGCATCTTCTCGACGATGCGCGCGGCGACGCGCATGTACTCGATCTCGCGCGGGGACTTCACCGCGCGCTGCCAGTTCACCAGGGCGGTGGCGTCGACGAACCTCGCGGTCGGCAGGTTGGCCTGCAGCGAGCGGAAGGCGGCGGCGCTGAAGTAGTAGTTGTCCATCTCCACGCCGAGGGTCTTGCTCGCCCAGCCGCGCGCGGCGATCACCTCGCGGGACAGGTAGTCCATCGGGTGGCGCTCGGTGGACTGCACGTAGTGGTCGGGGTAGCCGACGATGTTGTCCGCCTGCATGAACACCGTGCGCCGCGCGCCGTTGGCGTCCTGGCCGCGGCCGTACCAGACCGGCTCGCCGTCCAGCGCCAGCAGCACGCACTGGTGCACGTAGAAGGACCAGCCGTCGTAGCCGGTGAGCCAGGCCATGTTCGACGGGTCGGTGACCAGCAGCAGCTCGATGCCACGCTCCTGCATGCTGGCGCGGACCTTGGCGATCCGCTGGGCATATTCCTCCCGGCTGAAGGGGAGTTTGACGACGATTTCGGACATGCGGAAATCCTCTTTCGGGTTTTCTTGTTCTTGTAGGAGCGGGCCATGCCCGCGATCGCGCCCATGGGGCGCTCCTACAGGGTGTGTTGGATCAGCTGCTGAAGCGAAAGCCCTTGCCCATCCGCTGCGCCCGCTGGAAGGCCAGGCCGGCGATGGCGGTGTCCTGGGCGCCGGTGCCGGTGAGGTCGCAGAGGGTGATGTCTTCGGCGCGGCGACGGCCTTCGCGCTGCCCGGCGATGACCTGCCCGAGCTCGGCGAAGTCGGCGTCCAGGCTGACGTTGCCGGCCTCCACCGCGTGGTGCAGCTCGCCCAGTACCAGGGTCTGGCTGAGACGGTCGGCGACATAGCTGTCCACCGCCGCCAGGGCGTCGGCGGCGATCTCGTTCTTGTGCTCGGCATCGGAGCCCATGGCGGTGATGTGCAGGCCGGGGCGCAGGTGATGTTTCTGGATCAGTGGCTCGCGGCTGGGCGTGGTGGTGATGGCGATGTCGGCGCCTTCCAGCGCTTCGTCGATGCTGGCGCAGGCGGTCACCGGGATACCCAGGCGAGTGGACAAATCGCTGGCGCACTCGCGTGCCTTGGCGATGTCCCGCGCCCAGACGCTGGCGGCCTTGATGGGGCGCACCAGGCACAGTGCCTTGAGCTGCAGCCGCGCCTGCTCACCAGCGCCGATCAGCGCGACCTGGCGGGAGTCCTCGCGGGCCAGCCACTTGGCCGCCACCGCGCCGGCGCAGGCGGTGCGCACGGCGGTGAGGTAGCCGTTGTCCAGCAGCAGCGCGTCGAGCAGGCCGGTGCGCGAGGAGAGCAGCATCATCATGCCGTTGAGGCTGGGCAGGCCGAGCTTGGGGTTGTCGAAGAAGCCGGGGCTGACCTTGATGGCGAAGCGCGGCAGGCCGGGCAGGTAGGCGGTCTTCACGTCCACTTCGCCGTTGTGCTCGGGCACGTCCAGGCGAAGGATCGGCGGCATCGCCACGGGCGCGGTGGCGAGCAGGCGGAAGGCGTGCTCGACGGCGTCGAGACTTTCCTGGTCAATCGCCACGCAGGCGCGCAGGTCGGCTTCGCTGAGCAGGGTGACATCAGCCATGTGTGGACTCCTCGATAACGCGTTGGTGTTGTTCGATGGCGATGTTGCGGCCGCTGACGATCACCACCACCGGGCCGACCGGGGCGATCAGGCCGTCCAGCAGCGCGGCGATGCCGACCGCGGCTGCGCCTTCCACTACCTGCCGCTCCTCGCGGTAGGCGTGGCGGATGCCGGCGGCGATGGAGTCTTCGTCGAGCAGGTGCAGCTGGTCGCAGTAGTCGCGGGCCAGGGCGAAGGTGTAGCGGTTGGCGAGGCCGATGCCACCGCCGAGGGAGTCGGCCAGGGTCGGCAGCTCTTCCACTTCCACCGGGTGGCCGGCGGCGAGGCTGGCGGCCATGGCGGCGCCACGGCGCATGCTGATGCCGTGGACGCGGATAGTTGGATCGGCGTGCTTGAGCGCCAGGGCCACGCCACCGAACAGCCCACCGCCGGACAGCGGTACGAGCACCTGGCGCACGTCCGGCAGCTGTTCGAGGATTTCCAGGCCGAGAGTGCCCTGGCCAGCGATGATCTGCGGATGGTCGAAGGGCGGCAGCAGGGCCGCACCATGATCGCGGGCGATACGTTCGGCCTCGGCCTGGGCATCGTCCTGGCTGTTTCCGACGATGCGCACTTCGGCGCCGAGTTCGCGGATCCCCTGCACCTTGTTCGCCGGCACCAACTGCGACAGACAGATGGTCGCCGGAACGCCGAGTACGCGGGCGGCGTGGGCCAGCGCCCGGCCATGGTTGCCGGTGGAGGCGGCGACCACGCCTTTGGCCTTCTGCTCGTCGCTGAGCTGGGCAATGGCGTTGCTCGCGCCGCGCAGCTTGAAGCTGCCGGTGATCTGCTGGGATTCGAGCTTGAGGTAAACCGGGGCGCCGAGCAGGTTGGACAGGCTGGGCGAATGCGCCAGCGGCGTCTCCCGCACCAGGCCCTGGATGCGCTGGCGTGCGCGGTACAGTTCGACGAGGGGAATCGGGTCCATCTCGGCCTCCGGGTTGCAGTAGGGGCCGAGTGTAGGGGCGGGAAATTGTCGCGATGAATGTACTAGGACGATGTATTTCGCATGCCAGGATCGGAGCCAACTTGTAGGAGCGCGCCATGCGCGCGATCGCGGGCATGGCCCGCTCCTACAGGGGAGATTTCGGCGTCAGAAATCGTGAATCTTCGGGTACTGCCCGAACAGTTCGCGCATGTCTTCCAGGGCGCTGGCCATGCGCTCGTCGCTGCATTCGGCGCCCATGCACAGGCGCACCGCCCGCGGGCGCGGGGTGCCGCGAACCATGAAGGGGTCGGGTGGCGTCACGGCGATGTGCCGGTGGCGCAACTCGCGCACCAGGCTGTCCAGCTCCCAGTGTTCGGGAATGCCGATCCAGGTGCTGAGGGAATGCGGGTCGCAGCCCAGCAGGTAGTCGCCGAGCCAGTCCTTCACCAGTTCCTGGCGCTTCTCCAGTACCCGCCGTTGCAAGCCGATCAGCGCCTGGGCGTTGCCGTTGTGAATCCACCGCGAGGCCACCTCGGCCAGCAGCGGCGTCGCCATCCAGCTGTTCACCCGCAGGATGCTTTCGGTGCGCAGCGCCAGCCGGCGCGGCATGGCCAGGTAGCCGATGCGCAGGCCGGTGAGCACGCTCTTGGTGAAGCTGGTGCAGTAGAACGACAGGTCCGGTAGGTAGTGGCTGATCGGCGGCGGGCGCTGCTCACCAAGCAGCGGGCCATAGACGTCGTCCTCGATCACGTGCACGCCGTAGCGCTGGGCGATGGCGGCGATCTCGCGGCGGCGCGAGTCGGGCATCAGGCTCGACGTGGGGTTGTTCAAGTTCGGCGTGCACACCAGCGCGGTGATGCGCTCGTTGGCGCAGAGGTCCTCGAAGTGTTCCGGGTCGATGCCTTCGCGGTCGATCTCCACGCCCTTCAGGGTGAAGCCGAGCACCTGGGAGTTGCCGATCACGCCGTGGTCGGTGAGCTGTTCGCAGAGCACCACGTCGTCCGGCCCGGCGAGGGAGGCCAGGGCAAGGAAGATGCCGTGGGCGGCGCCGTTGGTGATCAGCACATCGTCTCGCTCACGCTGCAGGCCCTGCTGCGCCAGCCATTGCACGCCGGCGTCGCGGTGCGCGTCGAAGCCGGCCACCGGGCGGCAGGCGCGCATCCAGGGCTGGTCGCTTTCCTGCGCCAGCGCGCGGCAGGTGTCCTGCCACAGGCGATCGTGCTCGCGGGTATGGACGATGCTGGCGATGGAGAAGTCCACCAGGGCACGCTCGGGGTGGTCGACCATGTAGTGCGCCATGCCTTCGGTCATGCGTCGCGAGACGAAGCTGCCGCGGCCCACCTCGCAGCGCACCAGGCCCTGGCGCTCCAGTTCCTTGTAGGCGTTGGTCACGGTCTGCACGCTGATGCCCAGGCCGTCGGCGACCTGACGCTGCGGCGGCAGGCGCTGGCCGTCGCTGAGCAGGCCTTGCTCGATGTCGCCGGCAATGGCCTGTACCAGGGTCTTGTACTTGGATTCGCCGACCCGCAGGTCGGTCAGGGCGCGACGCCAGGCTTCCATCTTCAGCGCTCCGTCTGGTCAGGAGCTCAGAGTGACCGACCAGCACACGGGCAGCAATTGTCCTAGTGCAATGTCGACACGCACACCCGCTTTGTATGCTCGGTTGCAGGACACCGGGCCGCATTGTCAGGCCCGCGCAGAAAAAACCAGCGGATGCGTTCGTCGCAACGGTGGCTTTTTCCCGCCGCGGGGTTGTCGATCGGTAAGAGCCGCAAGGCAGCCGGGCTTAGTCTGGCGTCGTTGCCCCATCACCTCGCCTGGCGAGTGAACTTCGGAAGGCCCCGCAGGGGCCCTGCCAACAAGAACAATAGTCGTACGACATTGCTACCTGCCATCCATCGCCGCCCGCCGAACGTGTGCGGCAAGAGAAGATCAGGAGATCCGAAGATGAGTACCGCCCCTGTTTTGCTGCACCGCCTGAGCCTCGCCTGTACCCTCGTCGCCTGCGCGCTGGCCAGCGCCGGCAGCTACGCCGAGACCACCCTCGAACGCATCCAGAGCACAGGCACCGTGCGCATCGGCTACGCCAACGAAGCGCCCTTCGCCTACACCGAGACCTCCGGCAAGGTCACCGGTGAATCCCCGGAAATCGCCAAGCAGATTTTCACCAAGATGGGCGTGAAGAAGATCGAGCCGGTGCTCACCGAATGGGGCGCGCTGATCCCCGGCCTGCGCGCCGGCCGCTTCGACGTGATCGCCGCCGGCATGTACATCACCCCGCCGCGCTGCCAGCAGGTGATCTTCACGGACCCGCACTACCAGATCCCCGATTCGCTGCTGGTGAAGAAGGGCAACCCGAAGAACCTGCACAGCTACGCCGACGTGAAGAACGCCCCGGACGTGAAGCTGGCGATCATGTCCGGTACCGCCGAGCTGGGTTATGCCCGCGCCGAGGGTGTGGCAGAGGAGCAGATCGTCCAGGTGCCCGACACCACCGCCCAGCTGCAAGCCGTGCGCGCCGGCCGCGCCGATGCCAGCGTCGGCACCGCGCTGACCATGAAGGGCCTCGCGGCGAAAGGCGGCGATTCGGTGGAAGCCATCGCCGACTTCAAGGACGACCCGTCGCACATCGGTTACGGCGCCCTGGCCTTCCGCCCGGACGACAAGGATTTGCGCGACGCGGTGAACGCACAGCTCAAGCAGTGGCTGGGCAGCGCCGAGCACCTGGCGACGGTCAAGCCGTTCGGCTTCGACAAGTCCAACGTCACCGACAAGACCGCCGCCGAGCTCTGCAAACAGTGACCGGGCAGGGCGCGGCTCTGCCTTAGAGCGCGCCCGCCTGGCCGTTCCGTCGAACCTGTCGTTACGGGATGCGTATCATGGGTGAGTTGCTTCCTCTGCTGCTGGAGGGCGCCTGGGTCACTATCCAGGTGACCGTCTTCGGCTCCCTGCTGGCGGTCGTCGCCGCCGTCATCGCCGCGCTCGGCCGGCTCTCGCCGTGGCCGGCGGTACGCTGGCTGGCGATCAGCTACATCGAGCTGTTCCGCGGCACCTCGCTGCTGGTGCAGCTGTTCTGGCTGTACTTCGTGCTGCCGCTGCCACCCTTCAACCTGGAGATGAGCGCCTACAGCGTGGCGATCATCGGCCTGGGCCTGCACATCGGCGCCTATGGGGCCGAGGTGATGCGCGGCGCCATCGGCTCGGTGCCCAAGGGGCAGTACGAGGCGGCGCTGGCGCTGAACATGACGCCCTTCACGCGCTTTCGCCGGATCATCCTGCCGCAGGCGCTGCTCTGTGCAATCCCGCCGGGCACCAACCTGCTGATCGAGCTGCTGAAGAACACCTCGCTGGTGTCGCTGATCACCCTCTCCGACCTGACCTTCCGCGCCCGCCAGCTCGACCAGGCGACCTTCGAGACGCTGAAGATCTTCGTCCTCACCCTGGTGCTGTATTTCGTCATGGCCCAGATCATCGTCTTCCTCATGCGGCGCCTGGAGCGCTGGCTGGGGCATGGCCGAATCCGCGGAGGCCTGTGATGAAACTCTTCGACTGGCACTTCGCCTGGCAGATCCTGCCGCAACTGCTGCACGCCTCGCTGCGCACCATCGCCATCACCCTGGTGGGCTTCGCCCTGGCGGTGGTGTTCGGCCTGCTGTTCGCCATCGCCCGGCGCAGCCGGCACTTCTGGCTGTCGTGGCCGGCGGCCTGGTTGATCGAGTTCATCCGCAGCACGCCGCTGCTGATCCAGGTGTACTTCCTGTTCTACGTGCTGCCGACCTACGGGTTGAACATGACCGCGCTGGTGGCCGGCACGCTGGGCATCGCCCTGCACTATGCCTGCTACACCGCCGAGGTGTACCGCGCGGGCCTTGAGGCGGTGCCGCGCGGGCAGTGGGAGGCGGTGACGGCGCTGAACTTCTCGCCGTTCAAGGCCTACCGCGAGGTGATCCTGCCCCAGGCCATCCGTCCGGTGCTGCCGGCGCTGGGCAACTACCTGATCGCCATGTTCAAGGACACCCCGGTGCTCTCCGCGATCACCGTGGTGGAAATCATGCAGCAGGCCAAGAACATCGGCTCCGACAGCTTCCGCTACCTGGAGCCGATCACCCTGGTCGGGGTGTTCTTCCTGCTCATCAGCATCAGCCTGGCCGGTGTGGTCCGCCAGGTGGAAAAACGCACGGCGCTGCCATGACTGAATCCTCTGGAGGTACTCCGATGTCCGTTCACTCCCTGCAAGCTGCCGGGGCCATGTCGCCCCGCAAGACCGGCCAGGAGGCGCCGACCGCGCGCGCCGAGACGGCCCAGCCGATGGTGAGCTTCCGCAACGTGTGCAAGAGCTATGGCAGCTTCAGCGTGCTCAAGGACCTCAACCTGGAAGTCGGCGCCAACGAGAAGGTCGCCATCATCGGCCCCAGCGGCTCCGGCAAGTCGACCCTGCTGCGCGCGCTGATGACCCTGGAGACCATCGACAGCGGCGTGATCTCGGTGGACGGCGAACCGCTGACCCATCTGATGCGCAACGACAGCCTGGTGCGCGCGCCGGAAAGCCATGTGCGCCGGGTGCGCAGCAAGATCGGCATGGTCTTCCAGTGCTTCAACCTGTTCCCGCACATGACGGCGCTGCGCAATGTGATGGAGGCGCCGGTGCAGGTGCTGGGCATGCGCCGCGACGAAGCCCGCGAGCGTGCGGTGGAGTTGCTGGAAATGGTCGGCCTGGGCGAAAAGCTCGACCACTATCCCTCGCAGCTCTCCGGCGGCCAGCAGCAACGGGTGGCCATCGCCCGCGCGCTGGCGATGCGGCCGAAGGTGATGCTGTTCGACGAGGTGACCTCGGCGCTGGACCCGGAGCTGTGCGGCGAGGTGCTCAACGTGGTGCGCCGGCTGGGCACCGAGCACAACCTGACCATGCTGATGGTCACTCACCAGATGGGCTTCGCCCGTGAGTTCGCCGACCGGGTGTGCTTCTTCCACCAGGGCAACATCCTGGAGCAGGGCAGCCCACAGCAGCTGTTCGGGCATCCGCAGCATGAGCGGACGCGGGCGTTCCTCAGTGCGGTGAACGAGGCGAGCTAGTCCTCTTCGACGAAACGCAGGCCGGCGCCTTCGGCGTCGGTGCGTATCACTTCCATCAGCAGAACCGGCGCTTCCATCGGCAGGTCCTGCACCTGGCCGCTGACCTGGGTGCCTTCCGGCAACCCGGCCAGCGCCTCGTGACGCACGTAGACGCCGCCGTCGGACAGATCACGGGTATGGCCGAACACCTCGCCGAAGCTGGGATGGCTGATCTTGATCCGGCACTTCATCGGGGTTCGTGGGTGTTGCCGTTGGTTGGCCATGGGTGGCATCCGTCCTGAATGTCAGCGCACTAATGGGCCTGAAACCAGGGGGTCAGGTCAAGCCGGCAAATGCATGGCACG
Source organism: Pseudomonas sp. B1-22 (assembly GCF_050474425.1). Classification (NCBI taxonomy): domain Bacteria; kingdom Pseudomonadati; phylum Pseudomonadota; class Gammaproteobacteria; order Pseudomonadales; family Pseudomonadaceae; genus Pseudomonas; species Pseudomonas sp. B1-22. Next base: position 600,576 of record NZ_JBCHVH010000004.1, read on the forward strand.
ACGGGGAAGGCAACTGCAGGACGCGCATGGCGTATGGGGCGGGGGCTGGAGAAGCCGAGCCGGAAGCCCCTGGGTCAGGGATCCAGGGGCGTGATAACGATCGGAGCGCCTGGTTCAGTACCACCGGGCCTCGCCCTCCGGGCGTTTCTTGAAGCGCTTCATGGTCCACATGTACTGGCTCGGGTAGGCGCGCACGTACTTGGCCAGCTCACGGCTCAGGGCGGCGACCGAGACCTCCATGTCCTTGTCGTACATATCCGCCGGCGCCGCTTCGAGGATGACCTTGTAGCCGCTGCCATCGGGCAGGCGCACCGCGTGGAAGAACACGCCGCGAGCCTTGCCGCGCGCGAGCAGGGAAGGCACGAACTTGCTGGTCAGCGCGGTGGTGCCCAGGTAGGGCACGAACAGGCCCGAGCCCAGATCCGGCTCCGGGTCGCAGGGAATGCCGACGCAGCCGCCGTTCTTCACTTCCTTGATCACGCTCTTGATGCCTTCGGGCGTCGACGGCGCGACGCGGTTGCCCAGTTGCACGCGCTGCTTCTTCAGCAGCTCGTCCACCGCCTTGAGCTTGGGCGGCCGGTAGAAAATGATCGGCTTGGCGTAGGAGCAGTAGAAGTGGTTGAGCACTTCCCAGTTGCCCAGGTGACTGGTGATGCCGACCAGGCCGTCGCCGGAGGCCAGCGCCTCTTCCAGCACGTCCATGCCTTCCACTTCGCGGATGTACTGCAGCGACTTCTGCGGCGACCACATCCAGGCGCAGGCGCTTTCGGTGAGCGTGCGGCCGATGTCCATCAGGCTCTGGCCAAGCAGCTTCTCCAGCTCCGCCTGCGACAGCTCGGGGAAGCAGTGCGCCAGGTTGGTCCGCGCCACCTCGCGGGAGCGGTTCGGAATCTTCCACATCAGCCAGCCGATACCCGCGCCCAAGGCCCCCACCGCGCGCCACGGCAGCATGGCGAACAACCGCAGGAAGCCCACCACCAGTGCGCCCTTGAATTTCTCCACGGGAAACTCCTTCATTCAGAGGCGCACATTCTAACCAGTGGCGCAGAGTGAAGGCGAAAGACGCATCTCAATCGTCTGAATCAGCGCACCCTGCTGATCCCCGGTAGGAGCGAGCTTGCTCGCGAACAGAGTTTCCGGCGGCATCGGCGTTGGGCTGTTCGCGAGCAAGCTCGCTCCTACAAGTTACTTCCCCGTCCGTGATCAGGAGAGTTCGGCATAACGATCGCAGTCGGTGGTGTGGTCCATCACCATGCCGGTGGCCTGCATGAAGGCGTAGCAGATAGTTGGGCCGACGAAGGTGAAGCCGGCCTTGCGCAGGGCCTTGCTCATGGCTTCGGCCTCGGGCGTCACCGCCGGGACCTGGCCGCGTTCGCTGAAGTGATTGACCTTGGGCCGGCCGCCGACGAAGGACCAGAGGAAGCCCACCGGGTCCTCCAGCTCCAGCCAGGCCCGGGCGTTCTGCCGCGCCGCCTTGAGCTTGGCAAGGTTGCGGATGATGCCCGGGTCCTGCATGCGTTGTTCGATTTCCTCGTCGCTCATCCGCGCCAGGCGCTCGGGGTCGAAGCCGAACAGCACCTCGCGGTAGCGTTCGCGCTTCTTCAGCACGGTGATCCAGGACAGACCGGCCTGGGCGCCTTCGAGGATCAGCATCTCGAACAGCGCCCGTGCATCACGCTGGGGTACACCCCACTCGGCATCGTGGTAGGCGATGTACAGCGGGTCGTCGTTACACCAGAAGCAGCGGGGCATGGCGGTCGTCCTGACAGGAAAAGTCCGACTATAGCCAATCCACTGTATGAAAACACAGTCATCCGGCGGATTTTCCTGTGGATTCGCGAACTTCCGCCGGGCGCCTGGAAATCGCTGTGAGGCCCAAGCCGCAAGCGTCCTGGGGTATACTGCCGGGTTTTAGTCGCATATCCAGCACAGGTGAAATTCGTGAGCCAGACTACGCCCGCCGTGCCCACCTTCCAGGACCTGATCCTCGCCCTGCAAAAATACTGGGCCGATCAGGGCTGTGTGGTGCTGCAGCCCTACGACATGGAAGTAGGCGCCGGCACCTTCCACACCGCCACCTTCCTCCGTGCCGTCGGCCCGGAAACCTGGAACGCGGCGTACGTGCAGCCCAGCCGCCGTCCCACCGACGGCCGCTACGGCGAGAACCCCAACCGCCTGCAGCACTACTACCAGTTCCAGGTGGTCCTCAAGCCCAACCCGGAAAACTTCCAGGAGCTGTACCTGGGCTCGCTGAAGGCCATCGGCATCGACCCGCTGGTCCACGACATCCGCTTCGTCGAGGACAACTGGGAATCGCCGACCCTCGGCGCCTGGGGCCTGGGCTGGGAAATCTGGCTGAACGGCATGGAAGTCACCCAGTTCACCTACTTCCAGCAGGTCGGCGGCATCGAGTGCTACCCGGTCACCGGTGAGATCACCTACGGCCTGGAACGCCTGGCCATGTACATTCAGGGTGTCGATTCGGTGTACGACCTGGTGTGGGCCGACGGCCCGTTCGGCAAGGTCACCTACGGCGACGTGTTCCACCAGAACGAAGTGGAGCAATCGACCTACAACTTCGAGCACGCCAACGTCGAGAAGCTGTTCGAACTGTTCGACTTCTACGAAAGCGAAGCCAACCGCCTGATCGAGCTGCAGCTGCCGCTGCCGACCTACGAGATGGTCCTCAAGGCCTCGCACACCTTCAACCTGCTGGACGCCCGCCGTGCCATCTCGGTGACCGAGCGTCAGCGCTACATCCTGCGTGTGCGCACCCTGGCCCGTAACGTGGCGCAGAGCTACCTGCAGGCCCGCGCCCGCCTCGGCTTCCCGATGGCCACCCCCGAACTGCGTGACGAAGTACTGGCCAAGCTGAAGGAGGCCGAATAATGAGCGCGAAGGATTTCCTCGTCGAACTGGGCACCGAAGAGCTGCCACCCAAGGCCCTGAAAAGCCTCGGTGAAGCCTTCCTGGCCGGCATCGAGAAGGGCCTCAAGGCCGCCGGCCTGACCTACGCCGCCGCGCGCTGCTATGCCGCTCCGCGCCGCCTGGCGGTGCAGATCGACCAGCTCGCCGTGCAGCAGCCCGACCGCACCGTGAACCTCGACGGCCCGCCACTGCAAGCAGCCTTCGACGCCAGCGGCAACCCGACCCAGGCCGCCCTCGGCTTCGCCAAGAAGTGCGGCGTGGACCTGGAACAGATCGACAAGAGCGGCCCGAAGCTGAAGTTCAGCCAGACCATCGCCGGCCAGCCGGCCGTGGACCTGCTGCCGGGCATCGTCGAAACCTCGCTGAACGAGCTGCCGATTCCCAAGCGCATGCGCTGGGCGGCCCGTCGCGAAGAGTTCGTGCGCCCGACCCAGTGGCTGGTGATGCTGTTCGGTGACGACGTCGTCGATTGCGAGATCCTGACCAAAAAGGCCGGCCGCGAATCCCGTGGCCACCGTTTCCACAATCCGGACAACGTGCGCATCTCCAGCCCGGCCAACTACCTGGAAGACCTGCGCAGCGCCCACGTGCTGGCCGACTTCGCCGAGCGCCGCGAGATCATTTCCAAGCGCGTCGCCGAGCTGGCCGCCGAGCAGAAGGGCACCGCCGTAGTGCCGGCCGACCTGCTGGACGAAGTGACCGCGCTGGTCGAGTGGCCGGTGCCGCTGGTGTGCTCCTTCGAGGAGCGCTTCCTCGCCGTGCCACAGGAAGCCCTGATCACCACCATGCAGGACAACCAGAAGTACTTCTGCCTGCTGGACGCCAACGGCAAGCTGCTGCCGCGCTTCATCACCGTGGCCAACGTCGAGAGCAAGGCACCGGAGCACATCATCTCCGGCAACGAGAAGGTCGTGCGTCCGCGCCTGACCGACGCCGAGTTCTTCTTCAAGCAGGACCAGAAGCAGCCGCTGGAAGCCTTCAACGCCCGCCTGAAGAACGTGGTGTTCCAGGCCCAGCTGGGCACCGTGTACGAGAAGGCCGAGCGCGTTTCCAAGCTGGCCGCCTACATCGCCGAGCGCATTGGCGGTGACGCGACCAACGCGGCCCGCGCCGGCATCCTCTCCAAGTGCGACCTGGCCACCGAGATGGTCGGCGAGTTCCCGGAGATGCAGGGCATCGCCGGTTACTACTACGCCACCGCCGGTGGCGAGGCCAAGGACGTCGCCCTGGCGCTGAACGAGCAGTACATGCCGCGCGGCGCTGGCGCCGAGCTGCCGACCACCCTGACCGGCGCTGCCGTCGCCGTGGCCGACAAGCTCGACACCCTGGTCGGCATCTTCGGTATCGGCATGCTGCCCACCGGCAGCAAGGACCCCTACGCCCTGCGTCGCGCCGCCCTGGGCGTGCTGCGCATCCTCATCGAGAAGCAGCTGGACCTGGACCTGGCCGACGCCATCGGCGTGGCCGTGGCCCAGTACGGCGACAAGGTGAAGGCTGCGGGCCTGTCCGAGCAGGTGCAGGACTTCGTCTTCGACCGTCTGCGTGCCCGTTACGAGGACGAAGGCGTGGACGTGGCCGTGTACCAGGCCGTGCGTGCCCTGAAGCCTACCGCGCCGCTGGACTTCGACCAGCGCGTGCAGGCCGTGCAGGCCTTCCGTCAGTTGGCGGAAGCCGAGGCTCTGGCCGCCGCCAACAAGCGTGTGTCGAACATCCTGGCCAAGGCCGAAGGCGAGGTACCTGCCGCCGTCAATGCCGGCCTGTTCGCCGAGACCGCCGAGAAGGCCCTTGGCAGCGCCGTGGCGGCTGCCGAAGGCGAAGTGGCTCCGTTAGCCGCGGCTCGCGACTATCGCGCAGCCCTGGCCCGTCTGGCGGCCCTGCGCGCGCCGGTCGATGCCTTCTTCGAGGAAGTGCTGGTCAACGCGGACGATAACGCCGTGAAGGCCAACCGCTACGCGTTGCTGGCCAAGCTGCGCGGGCTGTTCCTCGGCGTCGCCGACATCTCGCTGCTGGGCTGATGCCCGCCTGAAAGCCGGGAGTTCGCAACGGTTCGCCGTAACGGACTCCCGGCTTTTTCATTTCCGACTTATCGAAGCCCGTGACTTATCGAAGCATGAAGCTACTGATCCTCGACCGCGACGGTGTCATCAACCAGGACTCCGACGACTACATCAAGTCCCTCGACGAGTGGATTCCGATCCCCAGCGCCATCGCCGCCATCGCCCAACTGAGCAAGGCTGGCTGGACCGTCGCGGTGGCCACCAACCAGTCGGGCATCGCCCGCGGCTACTATGACCTGGCGACGCTGGAAAGCATGCACCAGCGCCTGCGCGAGCTGGTGGCGGAGCAGGGGGGTGAACTCGGGGTGATCGTCTACTGTCCGCACGGCCCCGACGACGGCTGCGACTGCCGCAAGCCGAAACCCGGTATGCTGCAGCAAATCGCCCGCCACTACGGCGTCGAGCTCCACGGCATCTGGTTCGTGGGAGACAGCCGGGGTGACCTGGACGCCGCGCTGGCCGTCGATTGTCAGCCCGTGTTGGTAAAGACCGGCAAGGGCGAACGCACCCTGGGCAAAGCCTTGCCCGAGGGCACCCTGGTATTCGACGATCTGGCAGCCGTTGCTGCCCATCTACTTTCCTGAGGATTCATCACAGTGCAGGCCATCAGAACCGTTCTCTTCTACCTGCTGCTGTCCTTCAGCGCCTTCGTCTGGGGCACCCTCAGCCTGGTCATCGCCCCCTTCCTGCCGTTCCGCGCGCGCTATCGCTTCATCGCCCAGGCCTGGTGCAAGTTCGCCGTCTGGCTGGCGACCTGGATGGTGGGCGTGCGTTATGAGCTCAAGGGCGTGGAGAACATCCCCGAGCAGCCCTGCGTGATTCTGGCCAAGCACCAGAGCACCTGGGAAACCTTCTTCCTCACCGGCTACTTCGAGCCGCTGAGCCAGGTGCTCAAGCGCGAACTGCTGTTCGTGCCCTTCTTTGGCTGGGCCATGGCGCTGCTCAAGCCTATCGCCATCAACCGCGACCAACCCAAGGTGGCCCTCAAGCAGATGGCCAAGCAGGGTGACGAACGCCTGAAGCAGGGCGCCTGGGTGCTGATCTTCCCGGAAGGCACCCGCGTGCCCACCGGCCAGATCGGCAAGTTCTCCCGCGGCGGCGCGGCCCTGGCGGTCAACGCCAACCTGCCGGTGTTGCCGATCGCGCACAACGCCGGGCACTGCTGGCCGAAGAACGGCTGGGCGAAATACCCCGGCACCATTCAGGTCGTGATCGGCCCGGCGATGTATGCCGAGGGGGAGGGCGCACGCGCCATCACCGAGCTCAACCAGCGCGCCGAGAACTGGGTCGTGCAGACCCTGCGCGATATGGGCGAGCTGCCTGCCGAGGCCACGCCTCAAACGGTCGCCGAAGCCTCCTGAGGCGGCTCCGGATAAAAGCCGGACAAAAGAAAAGGGCCCCGAAGGGCCCTTTCTTTTTGCCTGCGGATCAGACGTCCAGGTTGGACACCGCCAGGGCGTTGCTTTCGATGAAGTCGCGGCGCGGCTCCACGGCATCGCCCATCAGGGTGTTGAACAGCTGGTCGGCAGCGATGGCGTCTTCGATGGTCACCTTCAGCATGCGACGCACGTTCGGGTCCATGGTGGTTTCCCACAGCTGCTCCGGGTTCATCTCGCCCAGACCTTTGTATCGCTGGATGCTGTGGCGCTTGGTGCCTTCGGCCATCAGCCAGTCCAGGGCTTCCTTGAAGCTCGCCACGGTCTTCTTGCGCTCGCCCTTCTGCACGTAGGCGCCTTCTTCCATCAGGCTGTTCAGCTTGGCGCCCAGCTCGGTTACCGCGCGGTAATCGTTGCTGGCGAAGAAGTCGCGGTTGAAGGTGACGTAGCTCGACAGGCCGTGGGCGACCATCTCGACTTCCGGCAGCCACAGGTGACGCTCGCGGTCTTCGCGCAGGCTGACCTTGTAGACCAGGCCGGACTTCTCGGCGGACTTCAGACGGGCCTGGTACTGCTCCAGCCAGCTTTGCATGGCGGCCTGGTCGCCCAGCTTCTCCACCTCGATGCGGGGCAGATAGACGAACTGCTCGGTCAGGTCCTGCGGGTACAGACGGGACAGGCGGGCGAGAGTACGCATCACGCCGCGGTACTCGTTGACCAGCTTCTCCAGCGCTTCGCCGGACAGGCCCGGGGCGCTTTCGTTGACGTGCACGCTGGCTTCCTCGAGGGCCGACTGGGTCATGTATTCCTCCATGGCCACGTCGTCCTTGATGTACTGCTCCTGCTTGCCTTTCTTCACCTTGTACAGCGGCGGCTGGGCGATGTAGATGTAGCCGCGCTCGACCAGCTCGGGCAACTGACGGAAGAAGAAGGTCAGCAGCAGGGTACGGATGTGCGAACCGTCGACGTCAGCATCGGTCATGATGATGATGTTGTGGTAGCGCAGCTTGTCGATGTTGTACTCCTCGCGACCGATACCGCAGCCCAGCGCGGTGATCAGGGTGCCGACCTCCTGGGAGGACAGCATCTTGTCGAAGCGAGCCTTCTCGACGTTGAGGATCTTGCCCTTGAGCGGCAGGATCGCCTGGGTCTTGCGGTTACGGCCCTGCTTGGCAGAACCGCCCGCGGAGTCACCCTCCACGATGTACAGTTCGGAGAGGGCGGGGTCCTTCTCCTGGCAGTCGGCGAGTTTGCCCGGCAGGCCGGCGATGTCCAGCGCGCCCTTGCGGCGGGTCATCTCACGGGCCTTGCGCGCGGCCTCGCGAGCACGGGCGGCGTCGATCATCTTGCCGACCACGGCCTTGGCTTCGTTCGGGTTTTCCAGCAGGAAGTCGGCGAAGTACTTGCCCATCTCCTGTTCCACGGCGGTCTTCACCTCCGAGGAAACCAGCTTGTCCTTGGTCTGCGAGCTGAACTTCGGATCCGGCACCTTCACCGAAATGATCGCGGTCAGACCTTCACGGGCGTCGTCGCCGGTGGTGGCGATCTTGAACTTCTTCGCCAGGCCTTCCTGCTCGATGTAGTTGTTCAGGTGACGGGTGAGGGCCGAGCGGAAGCCCGCAAGGTGGGTACCACCGTCACGCTGGGGAATGTTGTTGGTGAAGCAGAGGATGTTCTCGTTGAAGCTGTCGTTCCACTGCAGGGCGATCTCCACGCCCACGCCGTCTTCTTCACGCTGGCAGTTGAAGTGGAAGACCTGGTTCACCGCGGTCTTGTTGGTGTTCAGATACTCGACGAAGGCCCGCAGGCCACCCTCGTACTTGAACAGCTCTTCCTTGCCGGTGCGCTCGTCGCGCAGAACGATGCCGACGCCGGAGTTCAGGAAGGACAGCTCGCGAATCCGCTTGGCCAGGATGTCCCAGCTGAAGTGGATGTTGTGGAAGGTGTCGGGAGAGGGCTTGAAGTGCACCTCGGTGCCCGAGCCCTCGGTGTCACCCACCGGGCGCAGCGGGAACTGTGGCACGCCGTGGTGGTAGACCTGCTCCCAGACCTTGCCTTCGCGGCGGATGGTCAGGCGCAGCTCGTTGGAGAGGGCGTTCACCACCGACACACCCACGCCGTGCAGGCCACCGGAGACCTTGTAGCTGTTGTCGTCGAACTTACCGCCGGCATGCAGCACGGTCATGATGACCTCGGCTGCGGAGACCCCTTCTTCCTTGTGGATATCCACCGGAATGCCACGGCCATTGTCGCGGACGGTAATGGATTCATCGGTGTGAATGGTGATGCTGATCTCGCTGCAGTAGCCGGCCAGCGCTTCGTCGATCGAGTTGTCCACCACCTCGAATACCATGTGGTGCAGGCCAGTACCGTCGTCGGTATCGCCGATGTACATGCCCGGACGCTTGCGTACGGCGTCCAGCCCCTTCAGTACCTTGATACTGGAAGAGTCGTAGGTGTTCTCGCTCATTCTTCACTCCCGATGGTAGTGTCCTGAGAGACGCGCCCATGTTCCACGTGGAACATCGACACCGGCGTTTCCGTTCGCCAGCCGTCTTTCAATAAGTGCGGATCGACGCAGGTGATGAATACCTGGCAACCCAGATCTTCGAGAAGCCGGCACAAAGACAACCGATGCTTCTCATCCAATTCGGAGGGGAGGTCATCCACCAGGTACACGCACTGACCGCGCTTGGCCTGATTGATGAGATGCCCCTGGGCGATCCGCAATGCGCAGACCACCAGTTTCTGTTGGCCACGGGATAGAATCTCCGCGGCATTGTGTCCCCCCAGGCGAATTCTCAAATCCGCCCGTTGCGGTCCTGCCTGGGTATGCCCCATCTGCCGATCGCGCAGCAGGCTGGAAGACAGTACTTCACTCAGGTCACGCTCCTTGTCCCATCCCCGGTAATAGCTGAGCGTCAGGTCATCGAGCTGGATAAGCTCGGCAAGAGTGCGCTCGAACTGGGGCTTGAGAGCCTGGATATAGGACCGTCGGTACCCGTCGATTTCGTCGCTCGCCGAGCATAACTCGCGGTCCCACGCAGCCTGCGAAGCACCGTCCAGTTTACCATGTCGAAGCCACGAGTTCCGCTGCCGCAAGGCCTTCTGCAGTCTTTGCCAGGCGACCATGAAGCGTTGTTCCACGTGGAACACTCCCCAGTCGAGGAACTGCCGACGAACCTTGGGCGAACCTTCCAGTAGGCGGAAGCTGTCCGGGTTGATCAACTGCAGCGGCAGCGTTTCAGCCAGCTGCGCAGCACTGCGCGCATTCTGTCCGTCTATACGAATCTGGAACTCGCCCTGACGATCCCGCGAAACACCCAGGCTGCTGTCGAAGCCGTTGCCCAGGCGAACCTGCCCGAAAACGGTACAAGCGGGTTCGTCATACTGGATAACCGGTTGCAGGCGAAGGCTGCGGAAGGAGCGGGCGAGACCGAGCAGGTGAATGGCTTCCAGCACGCTGGTTTTGCCGCTGCCGTTTTCGCCGTAGAGGATGTTGATGCGGGAGGAGGGGGAGAAGGTCACCGGGTGCAGGTTGCGCACCGCGGTGACCGAAAGGCGGGTCAGGGACATCGATACGCGTCAGAGGCGCATCGGCATGACGACGTAGGCGGAGTCGTCGTTGTCCGCTTCCTGCACCAGCGCACTGCTGTTGGAGTCGGAGAGAATCATGCGTACCTGCTCGGTACCCATCACCCCCAGGACGTCCAGCAGATAGCTGACGTTGAAGCCGATCTCCAGGCTGCCGCCGTTGTAGTCGACCTGCACTTCTTCTTCCGCCTCTTCCTGCTCCGGGTTGTTCGCCTGGATTTTCAGAAGGCCGTTGGAGAGCTGCAGACGAATGCCGCGGTACTTCTCGTTGGAGAGGATCGCGGTACGGCTGAAGGCCTCACGCAGCACCTGGCGATCACCGAGTACCAGCTTGTCGCCGCCCTTGGGCAGCACACGCTCGTAATCCGGGAACTTGCCGTCGACCAGCTTGGAGGTGAAGGTGAACTCGCCGGTGGTCGCACGAATGTGGTGCTGGCCGAGGACGATGGACACTTCGCCGTCCTGCTCGGTGAGCAGGCGAGCCAATTCGAGGATGCCCTTGCGCGGCACGATCACCTGGTGGCGATCCTGGGCTTCCGGCACACCGTTGCTCAGCGAGCACATAGCCAGGCGGTGACCGTCGGTCGCGACGGCGCGCAGGGTGCCGCCGCCCACTTCGAGCAGCATGCCGTTGAGGTAATAACGCACGTCCTGCTGCGCCATGGCGAAGCTGGTGCGGTCGATCAGACGACGCAGCTTGCTCTGCACCAGGCTGAAGGTCAGCGAACCCGGACCTTCTTCCACGGTGGGGAAGTCGTTGGCCGGCAGGGTGGAGAGGGTGAAGCGGCTGCGGCCGGCCTTCACCAGGAGTTTCTGCTCGTCGACGCGGATGTCGATCACGGCGTCGCTGGGCAGGCTCTTGCAGATGTCCATCAGCTTGCGCGCCGGTACGGTGATTTCGCCCGGTTCGGCGGCATCTTCCAGGGTCACGCGGCCAACCAGTTCGACTTCAAGGTCGGTACCGGTCAGCGACAGCTGCTGACCTTCGACAACCAGCAGGACGTTGGAAAGAACCGGCAGCGTCTGGCGGCGCTCGACAACGCCAGCGACCAGTTGCAGGGGTTTCAACAGAGCTTCGCGTTGAATAGTGAAATGCATGGTCTAGTCCCTTGCCTCGTGAGGCTGCGTCAGGTGGTCAGAGTACGCAGCAGGTTCTTGTAGTCCTCGCGGATATCCGCGTCGGATTCCTTGAGTTGAGCAATCTTGCGGCAGGCGTGCAACACAGTCGTGTGGTCCCGACCACCGAAGGCCACGCCGATTTCCGGCAGGCTGTGGTTGGTCAGTTCCTTCGAGAGTGCCATGGCAACCTGACGCGGACGTGCCACCGAGCGCGAACGGCGCTTGGACAGCAGGTCGGCGATCTTGATCTTGTAGTACTCGGCGACGGTGCGCTGGATGTTGTCGATGCTGACCAGCTTGTCCTGCAGGGCCAGCAGGTCCTTCAGCGACTCGCGGATCAGCTCGATGGTGATCGGGCGGCCCATGAAGTGGGAGTGGGCGATCACGCGCTTGAGCGCACCTTCCAGCTCGCGCACGTTGGAGCGGATGCGTTGCGCGATGAAGAACGCCGCATCATGCGGCAGCTCGACCTTGGCCTGCTCGGCCTTCTTCATCAGGATCGCCACGCGGGTTTCCAGTTCCGGCGGCTCCACGGCCACCGTCAGGCCCCAGCCGAAGCGCGACTTCAGGCGTTCTTCCAGGCCTTCGATTTCCTTCGGATAGCGGTCGCTGGTCAGGATGACCTGCTGGCCGCCTTCAAGAAGGGCGTTGAAGGTGTGGAAGAACTCTTCCTGGGAACGCTCCTTGCGGGCGAAGAACTGGATGTCGTCGATCAGCAACGCGTCCACCGAACGGTAGAAGCGCTTGAATTCGTTGATGGCGTTCAGCTGCAGCGCCTTCACCATGTCCGCGACGAAACGCTCCGAATGCAGGTACACGACCTTGGCATTGGGATTCTTCTTCAGCAGATGGTTACCCACAGCGTGCATCAGGTGGGTCTTGCCCAGGCCGACGCCACCATAAAGGAAGAGCGGGTTGTAGCCGTGCTTGAGGTTGTCCGCCACCTGCCAGGCCGCCGCGCGGGCCAGCTGGTTGGACTTGCCTTCGACGAAGTTCTCGAAGGTAAAGGTGCGGTTGAGATAGCTGGTGTGCTTGAGCGCGCCTTCCACCTGCACGTTGCGTTCGGTACGCACAGTCGCGGGCATTGCCGCGGCCAGCGGATCGATACCCGGACTGGACTCATCGAGGTCAGGCAGCGGCTGGGCAACCGGCTGAGCCGGCGTCGGTTGCGGCTCCGGGATCGCCGGTGCAACGGCCACGGGAGCAATCGGAGCCGGTGCCACGGCGGCAATGGGAGCGGGCGCCGACGGCACGCTGACATGGGGCTGCGGAACCAACGCCGCACGCGGCGTACGACTGCGACGGCTGCCGATCAGCAGTGACAAGGCCGGGATCTGGCCGTTGCCACGCTCACTGAGCAGCTCGAGCATGCGCCCCATGTACTTCTCGTTGACCCAATCGAGCACGAAGCGGTTGGGTGCGTAAACGCGCAGCTCCTCACCCTCGGACTCGACCTGTAGAGGTCGGATCCAGGTGTTGAATTGCTGGGACGGCAGCTCATCGCGCAGAAGCTCCACGCACTGCTGCCAAAGTTCCACGGACACGGATATCCCCCAAAGAAGGCGCAAAGCGAAAATAGGTCGATATTGTAGCCGTGCCGGGAGAACTTATCCACATGAGAAACGAGGGCGGACACAAGCAAAATCAAGATGTTAATGAATGCGCCGATTGTCGGGTAAGCGGGCCGTGAGCCTTGTGGATAACAGCTGGATGAGGCAGGGGATGAGCCTGGTGATCAGGCTGTGGAAAAAATGGTTGTGGAAAAACCAAGGTTCTGTCCCCAGCTTTCCAACCGTCGAAACACAAGCCGCCCACCCGTTCCGGACAGGGTTTTCATTGACCAGAAGCTCGACTAGTAAAGGCCTGCAACGACTTATACACAGGAAAAGCCTCCAACAGTCATAATCACCGCTTCAATCTTTCAAAAAAGAATTTCGCCTCTTCTTAATTCAATTTGTATCCGGTGCTGGTTGGAAATTGACCTGACCGCGCGATTTCTCTAGAATCGCCGGTCTCTTTAAACGGGGTCACTGCGACCTCAAGTCGTCAACCCAGGTACCGAATCATGAAACGTACTTTCCAACCCAGCACCCTCAAGCGCGCTCGCGTCCACGGTTTCCGCGCTCGCATGGCCACCAAGAACGGTCGTCAGGTTCTGTCGCGTCGTCGCGCCAAGGGCCGTAAGCGTCTGACCGTCTGATTTGTCCGACACAGGTGGTGAGTCAAGGCTTCGACCGGGATAAGCGTCTACTGACAGCCCGGCATTTCACAGCAGTCTTCGACTCCCCCACCTCCAAGGTTCCCGGCAAGCACATCCTGCTGCTGGCGCGCGAAAACGGTCTCGATCACCCCCGCCTCGGCCTGGTGATCGGCAAGAAGAACGTCAAGCTCGCCGTCGAGCGTAACCGCCTCAAACGCCTTCTCCGCGAATCCTTCCGCCACAACCAGCAAAAACTGGCCGGCCTGGATATCGTGGTCATCGCGCGCAAGGGCCTCGGCGATCTGGAGAATGAAGAACTGCACCAGCAGTTCGGCAAACTCTGGAAGCGCCTGTTGCGCAATCGGCCCAGCCCGGAACCTACGACAGAATCTCCGGGAGTGGCCGACAGTTCCCATGCGTAGACTGGCGCTTCTACTGATCCAGTTTTACCGCTACGCCATCAGTCCCATGATGGGCAGGCACTGTCGTTTCTATCCCAGCTGTTCCTGCTACGCGCAGGAAGCCATCGAAATCCATGGCTTCCTGCGTGGTGGCTGGCTGGCCGCTCGTCGCCTCGGCCACTGCCACCCCTGGCACCCCGGTGGTTATGATCCGGTACCGCCAGCCCCATCCAAGACCGCCCCTTCCTCGACGGCCGAGTAATCATGGACATCAAACGTTCAATCCTATTCGTCGCCCTGGCAATCGTGTCCTATGCGCTGGTCCTCCAGTGGAACAAGGACTACGGCCAGCCTGAACTGCCAGCGCAGACCGCGACCTTCAACCAGAACGAAGGCCTGCCGGATACCTCCGTGCCTGCCGGCGGCGCGGCCAGCAATGCCGACGTACCGACCGCCCAGAATGCCCAGGCGGGCCTGCCCACCGAGCAGAAGCCGGCAGCCGTCAGCGACCAGCTGATCCGCGTGAAGACCGACGTACTGGACCTGGCCATCGACCCGCGCGGTGGCGACGTGGTGAAACTGGGCCTGACCCAGTACCCGCTGCGCCAGGATCGTCCGGACGTACCGTTCCCGCTGTTCGAGCGTGACAACCAGCGCACCTACCTGGCCCAGAGCGGCCTGACCGGCGCCAATGGTCCGGATGCTGCCGCCAGCGGTCGCCCGCTCTATGCATCGGCCAAAACCGTCTACGAACTGGCTGACGGCCAGGACCAGATGGTCGTCGACCTGACTTATGCACAGGATGGCGTCAGCTACATCAAGCGCTTCACCTTCCATCGCGGCCTGAAAGGCGACTGCAGCGACAAGGAAAAAGCGCAGAAGAAGCTCGAGTGCATCAACCCCAATGCCTATCAGGTCGGTGTGAGCTACCTGATCGACAACCAGAGCGGCAAACCCTGGAGCGCTTCGCTGTTCGCCCAGCTCAAGCGTGACGCCAGCGTCGATCCGTCCTCCACTACCGCCACCGGCGTGTCGACCTACCTCGGCGCTGCGGTCTGGACCCCTGAAAAGCCCTACGTGAAAGTGTCCATGAAGGACATGGACAAGGAGCAGTTCAAGGAATCCGTACAGGGCGGCTGGGTAGCCTGGCTGCAACACTACTTCGTCACCGCCTGGGTACCCGCCAAGGGCGACACCCACAACGTGATGACCCGCAAGGACGCCCAGGGCAACTACATCGTCGGCTTCACCGGTCCGAACATCACAGTTGCGCCGGGTGCCAAGGGCGAAACCAGCATGACCCTGTATGCCGGTCCGAAGCTGCAGACCTACCTGGGCGAGCTGTCCAAGGGCCTGGAGTTGACCGTCGACTACGGCCCGCTGTGGTTCATCGCCCAGCCGATCTTCTGGCTGCTGCAACATATCCACAACCTGGTGGGTAACTGGGGCTGGTCGATCATCCTGCTGACCATCGTCATCAAGATGGCCTTCTTCCCGCTGTCCGCCGCCAGCTACCGCTCCATGGCCCGCATGCGCGCCGTATCGCCGAAGATGCAGGCTCTGAAGGAGCAGCATGGCGACGATCGCCAGAAGATGTCCCAGGCGATGATGGAGCTGTACAAGAAGGAGAAGATCAATCCGCTGGGCGGCTGCCTGCCGATCCTGGTGCAGATGCCGGTCTTCCTGTCCCTTTACTGGGTACTGCTGGAAAGCGTCGAGATGCGCCAGGCCCCCTGGCTGGGCTGGATCGTCGACCTGTCGGTGAAGGATCCGTTCTTCATCCTGCCGATCATCATGGGCGCCACCATGCTGGTTCAGCAGATGCTCAACCCGACGCCGCCGGACCCCATGCAGGCCAAGGTGATGAAGCTGATGCCGATCATCTTCACCTTCTTCTTCCTGTGGTTCCCGGCCGGCCTGGTGCTGTACTGGGTTGTGAACAACTGCCTGTCCATCGCACAGCAGTGGTACATTACCCGTCAGATCGAGGGTTCGGCGAAGAAGGCCTCTGCCTGATCGCCCCTCCCGCCGATAGCCAAAACGCCCCCTCGTGGGGCGTTTTGCTATGTGGATAATTCTGCCCTCCCGAGAACACCGCGAGACCGCCGACATGAATGCAGCCCGTGAAACCATCGCCGCCGTCGCCACCGCCCAGGGCCGTGGCGGGGTCGGCATCGTCCGCGTCTCCGGGCCACGCGCCCGCGCCATGGCCATCACCCTCAGCGGTCGCGAGCCGCAGCCGCGTTACGCCCATTACGGGCCGTTCCACGCCGACGACGGCGACGTGATCGACGAAGGCCTGCTGCTGTATTTCCCCGGTCCCAACTCCTTCACGGGCGAAGATGTGCTGGAACTGCAGGGGCACGGCGGTCCCGTGGTGATGGACATGCTCCTGCAGCGCTGCCTGGAGCTGGGCGCACGCCAGGCACGCCCCGGCGAGTTCAGCGAGCGCGCCTTCCTCAACGACAAGCTCGACCTGGCCCAGGCCGAGGCCATTGCCGACCTCATCGAGGCCAGCTCGGCCCAGGCAGCACGCAATGCCGTGCGTTCGCTGCAAGGCGAATTCTCGCGCCGCGTGCACCATCTGACCGACCAACTGATCCAGCTGCGTATGTACGTCGAGGCCGCCATCGACTTCCCCGAAGAAGAAATCGACTTCCTCGCGGATGGCCACGTCCTCTCGCAACTGGATGCCGTACGCGCCGAACTGGCCGCGGTGCTGCGCGAGGCAGGCCAGGGTGCTCTGCTGCGCGACGGCATGACCGTGGTCATCGCCGGCCGTCCCAACGCCGGAAAATCGAGCCTGCTGAACGCCCTGGCGGGCCGTGAAGCCGCCATCGTCACCGATATCGCCGGCACGACCCGTGACGTCCTGCGCGAACATATCCACATCGACGGCATGCCATTGCACATCATCGATACCGCCGGCCTGCGCAGCACCGACGACCATGTGGAAAAGATCGGCGTTGAACGCGCCCTGAAAGCCATCAACGAAGCCGATCGCGTACTCCTGGTGGTCGACTCCACCGCACCGGAGGCCAGCGATCCCTTCGCCCTGTGGCCGGAATTCCTCGACAGCCGGCCCGATCCGGCCCACGTCACGCTGATTCGCAACAAGTCGGATTTATCCACAGAGGTCGTCGGTCTCGAAGAAAGCGCGGACGGCCACGTCACCATCACCCTGTCCGCCCGCTCCGGCAATGGCCTGGACCTGCTGCGTGAACATCTCAAGGCCTGCATGGGCTTCGAACAGACAGCGGAAAGCAGCTTCAGCGCCCGCAGGCGCCATCTGGAAGCCCTGCGGCAGGCCGGCGACAGCCTCGAGCACGGCCGCGCCCAGCTCACCCTGAGCGGCGCCGGCGAACTGCTGGCCGAGGACCTGCGTCAGGCCCAGCAAGCCCTGGGCGAAATCACTGGCGCCTTCACGCCGGATGATCTGCTGGGGCGCATCTTCTCCAGCTTCTGCATCGGCAAGTAATCCACAACACCCGCCTTCCTCGCCGGTGACGGAGCCATTCCGTCGCCGCGCCTCCCTCTGCCTGCAACTATCTCCGCGAAATATCTATCCACAGCGTCCTTAGCGGCATAACCCCCGTCATATCTAGCTTTCAGGACGAAAAAGCGGAATTTCACAGGCCTCCGTGAACCCTGTGGAAAACTCGCGTACAGCTAGGTTGACAACACCTGTCGCAAGCCGTGGATAAATCCACCTGTTGATAACATCATCCTTAATCCACAGGCTGAAAACCGGACATCCCCCGTCACCTGACAGCATCGACACAGGGTTGTTATCCCTTCAAACATCGATGAAACATGAGCTGCAGACGGTTATCCACAGAAAACGGCTTCACCATACATAAACACAAGCTCTAAAAAGATTTAAAAAATTCCCTCTCTTTTATTTTCTATAGAAGCTCACAGCACCGATTGGCTATTTTTTGTTCAGGTACCTTCAATCGAGAGCCCTAAGCCCCTATACTGTCCGGCTCTCTTATTTCTCCTTGATCAACAGGCACGAGGTGCGTGGTGGATTTCCCTTCCCGTTTTGACGTGATCGTGATCGGCGGCGGCCATGCCGGCACTGAGGCCGCGCTCGCGGCTGCACGCATGGGCGTGAAGACGCTGCTGCTCACCCACAATGTGGAAACCCTTGGCCAGATGAGCTGCAACCCCGCTATCGGTGGGATCGGCAAAAGCCATCTGGTGAAGGAAATCGATGCGCTGGGCGGCGCCATGGCACTGGCCACCGATAAAGGCGGCATCCAGTTCCGCGTTCTGAACAGCCGCAAAGGCCCGGCAGTGCGTGCAACTCGCGCGCAAGCTGACCGCATCCTCTACAAGGCGGCGGTACGCGAGATCCTGGAAAACCAACCCAACCTGTGGATATTCCAGCAGTCCTGCGACGACCTGATCGTCGAACAGGACCAGGTGCGCGGCGTGGTGACTCAGATGGGTCTGAAATTCCATGCAGATAACGTCGTCCTCACCGCCGGAACCTTCCTCGGTGGACTTATCCACATCGGTCTGGAGAACTACTCCGGTGGCCGCGCCGGTGATCCGCCATCCATCGCCCTGGCCAAGCGCCTGCGCGAACTGCCGCTGCGTGTCGGCCGACTGAAGACCGGCACCCCTCCACGCATCGATGGCCGCAGCGTCGACTTCAGCGTGATGACCGAGCAGCCCGGCGATACGCCGATCCCGGTGATGTCCTTCCTCGGCTCCAAGGAAATGCACCCGCGCCAGGTCAGCTGCTGGATCACCCACACCAACTCGCGGACCCACGAGATCATCGCCTCCAACCTCGATCGTTCGCCCATGTACTCCGGCGTGATCGAAGGTGTCGGCCCGCGCTATTGCCCGTCGATCGAAGACAAGATCCATCGCTTCGCCGACAAGGACAGCCATCAGGTCTTCCTCGAACCCGAAGGCCTGACCACCCATGAGCTGTACCCGAACGGCATCTCCACCTCGCTGCCCTTCGATGTGCAGCTGGATATCGTCCGCTCGATCCGTGGCATGGAAAACGCACACATCGTGCGTCCGGGCTACGCCATCGAGTACGACTACTTCGATCCGCGCGACCTGAAGTACAGCCTGGAGACCAAGGTCATCGGCGGTCTGTTCTTCGCCGGCCAGATCAACGGCACCACCGGCTACGAAGAAGCCGGCGCCCAGGGCCTGCTCGCCGGCACCAACGCCGCACTGCGTTCGCAAGGCCGCGACAGCTGGTGCCCGCGTCGTGACGAGGCGTACATTGGCGTGCTGGTCGACGACCTGATCACCCTCGGCACCCAGGAGCCGTACCGCATGTTCACTTCGCGTGCCGAGTACCGGCTGATCCTGCGCGAAGACAACGCCGACCTGCGCCTGACCGAGAAGGGGCGCGAACTGGGCCTGATCGACGACGAGCGCTGGGCGGTCTTCGAAGCCAAACGCGAAGGCATCGAGAAGGAAGAACAGCGCCTGAAGAGCACATGGGTTCGCCCGAACACGCCGCAGGGCGATGCCATCGCCGAGCGCTTCGGCACTCCGCTGGCTCACGAATACAACCTGCTGAACCTGCTGGCCCGTCCGGAAATCGACTATTTCAGCCTGGCCGAAGTGACCGGCGCCTGCGCGGAAGATCCGCAGGTCGCTGAACAGGTGGAAATTCGAACCAAGTACGCCGGCTACATCGACCGCCAGCAGGAAGAGATCGCTCGCCTGCGCGCCAGTGAAGACACCCAGCTGCCTGTGGATATCGATTACCAGAGCATTTCCGGTCTCTCCAAGGAGATCCAGCTCAAGCTGGGCAACGCCCGGCCGGAAACTCTCGGTCAGGCCGGCCGCATTCCGGGTGTGACCCCTGCGGCGATCTCCCTGCTGCTGATCCATCTGAAGAAGCGCTCCTCCGGCCGTCAGCTGGAGCAAAGCGCCTGATGTCCCTGGTCACTGCCCGCCACGCCGACGAACTCGCGCGTGGCATCCAGGCGCTCGGCCTGGAGATCGACGTCGCCACCCAGCAGCGACTGCTGGATTACCTGGCCCTCCTGGCCAAGTGGAACAAGGCCTACAACCTCACCGCTGTGCGCGATGTGGATGAAATGGTCTCGCGCCATCTGCTCGACAGCCTCAGCATCGTCGCCCAGTTCGAAGCCGCCGGCGGCGAGCGCTGGCTGGACGTCGGTAGTGGCGGCGGCATGCCCGGCATTCCGCTGGCCATCCTGTTCCCCGGCAAGTCCCTGACCCTGCTGGACAGCAACGGCAAGAAGACCCGCTTCCTCACTCAGGTGAAGCTGGAGCTCAAGCTCGATAACCTGCAGGTTATCCACAGCCGGGTCGAAGCCTTCCAGCCCGAACAGCCGTTCAACGGCATCGTCTCCCGGGCTTTCAGTAGCCTCGAAGACTTCACGAACTGGACGCGCCACCTCGGCGACGGCCGCACCAATTGGCTGGCCATGAAAGGCGTACACCCCAGCGAAGAGCTCGCGGCACTCCCGGAGGATTTCCGGGTCGAAGCCGAACACGCTCTGGCGGTGCCGGGTTGCCAAGGCCAGCGCCATCTGCTGATACTGCGCCGCACTGCATGACGGGGAGTGGGGGAAACCATGGCTAAGGTATTCGCGATCGCCAACCAGAAAGGCGGCGTCGGCAAGACCACGACCTGCATCAACCTCGCCGCTTCGCTGGTCGCCACCAAGCGTCGCGTGCTGATGATCGACCTCGATCCACAGGGCAACGCCACCACCGGCAGCGGTGTGGATAAGTTGTCCCTGGACCATTCCATCTACGACGTGCTCACCGGTGAATGCGATCTGGCCCAGGCCATGCAGTTCTCCGAGCACGGCGGCTACCAGCTGCTGCCCGCCAACCGCGATCTCACCGCGGCGGAAGTGGTGCTGCTGGAGATGGACATGAAAGAGCACCGCCTGCGCCACGCGCTGGCGCCGATCCGCGAGAACTACGACTTCATCCTCATCGACTGCCCGCCGTCGCTGTCGATGCTGACGGTCAACGCCCTGTCCGCTTCGGACGGCGTGATCATTCCGATGCAGTGCGAGTACTACGCACTGGAAGGTCTGACCGACCTGATGAACAGCATCCAGCGCATCGCCGAGCGGCTGAACCCGGCGCTGAAGATCGAAGGCCTGCTGCGTACCATGTACGACCCGCGCATCAGCCTGACCAATGACGTCAGCGCGCAGCTGCAGGAACACTTCGGCGACAAGCTCTACACCACCGTGATCCCGCGCAACGTGCGACTGGCCGAAGCACCCAGCTTCGGCATGCCGGCGCTGGTCTACGACAAGCAATCCCGCGGTGCCCTCGCCTACCTGGCGTTGGCCGGCGAGCTGGTGCGCCGCCAGCGTTCCGCCCGCAGCACCGCCACCGCCTAAACGATTAAGGAACCCGCATGGCCGCCAAGAAACGAGGTCTCGGACGCGGGCTGGACGCCCTGCTCAGTGGCTCCAGCGCCGCTACGCTGCAGGAAGAAGCCGTTCAGGTGGACAGCAAGGAGCTGCAACACCTGCCGCTGGACCTGATCCAGCGCGGCAAGTACCAGCCCCGCCGCGACATGGACCCGCAGGCCCTGGAAGAGCTCGCCCAGTCGATCAAGGCCCAGGGCGTGATGCAGCCGATCGTGGTGCGCCCGATCGACAAGGGCCGCTACGAGATCATCGCCGGCGAGCGCCGCTGGCGCGCCAGCCAGCAGGCCGGCCTGGACAAGATCCCGGCCATGGTTCGCGAAGTGCCGGACGAAGCTGCCATCGCCATGGCGCTGATCGAGAACATCCAGCGCGAGGACCTCAATCCCATCGAGGAAGCCGCCGCGCTGCAACGCCTGCAGCAGGAATTCCAGCTGACCCAGCAACAGGTCGCCGACGCCGTGGGCAAATCCCGCGTGACCGTGGCCAACCTGCTGCGCCTGATCGCCCTGCCGGACGAGATCAAGACCCTGCTGTCCCACGGCGACCTGGAAATGGGCCATGCCCGTGCACTGCTCGGTTTGCCGGAAAATCGGCAGGTGGAAGGTGCGCGACATGTTGTCGCACGCGGGCTCACGGTGCGTCAGACCGAAGCACTGGTGCGCCAGTGGCTCAATGCCCCCAGCGAACCTGTCAAACCGGTCAAGAGTGATCCGGACATCAGCCGGCTGGAACAGCGCCTGGCTGAGCGCCTGGGGGCTCCGGTGCAGATTCGCCACGGCCAGAAAGGCAAGGGACAGCTGGTGATCCGCTACAACTCCCTCGACGAACTCCAGGGCGTTCTCGCCCACATACGCTGATACGAACGTAGCATGTAGGGGTCGTCGGAAATCACTACCCGACGGTTGAACGGGTATGCGGCGCCCCCTATACTCTGCGCGCAATTTTGTCGGCACAAACTATGCCAAGTTGTTGATTTGCGAAGCCGACGCCAGAGGACTGTGAGACAGATGGAACCCCGCAAGCCCAATCGCCTGCCCTTCCATCGCCAACCGGCTTTCAGCCTGTTGCTCGTCCAACTGGTGGTGCTGCTTATCGGTGCAGCGGCCCTGTGGTTTGCCCAGGGATCGGTCGCGGGCTATTCCGGCCTGCTGGGTGGCCTGATTGCGTGGTTGCCGAATCTGTACTTTGCTCGCAAGGCGTTCCGCTACAGCGGCGCCCGTTCAGCCCAGCTGATAGTCCGGTCCTTTTATGCCGGTGAGGCGGGAAAACTGATTTTGACGGCAGTGCTCTTCGCACTGACGTTCGCAGGTGTGAAGCCGCTGGCGCCCCTGGCGCTGTTCGGCATCTACCTGCTGACTCTGGTAGTCAGCTGGTTTGCACCCCTGCTGATGCGAAACACATTTACAAGACCTTAGAGCGATTGAGGCAAACATGGCAGCAGAAAGCGCTTCGGGTTACATCCAGCACCACTTGCAGAACCTGACCCTGGGTCGTCTGCCGGATGGTTCCTGGGGGTTCGCCCACACCGCCGAACAAGCCAAGGAAATGGGCTTCTGGGCATTCCACGTTGATACCCTGGGCTGGTCCGTATTCCTCGGCCTGGTGTTCATCCTTATCTTCCGCATGGCAGCCAAGAAGGCCACCAGCGGTCAACCTGGCGGCCTGCAGAACTTCGTCGAAGTTCTCGTGGAGTTCGTCGACGGCAGCGTGAAGGACACCTTCCACGGCCGTAACCCGCTCATCGCACCGCTGGCGCTGACCGTGTTCGTCTGGATCTTCCTGATGAACCTGATCGACCTGGTGCCCGTGGACTTCCTGCCGCTGGCGGCTCAGGCGGCCACCGGTAACGAGCACCTGTTCTTCCGCGCCGTGGCCACCACCGATCCGAACGCCACCTTCGGCATGTCGATCGCGGTCTTCGCGCTGATCATCTTCTACAGCATCAAGGTCAAGGGCATCGGCGGCTTCCTCGGCGAACTGACCCTGCACCCGTTCCACAGCAGCAACATGGCGGTTCAGATCATCCTGATCCCCGTGAACTTCCTGCTGGAGTTCGTGACCCTGATCGCCAAGCCGGTATCCCTGGCACTGCGTCTGTTCGGCAACATGTACGCCGGCGAGCTGATCTTCATCCTGATCGCCGTGATGTTCGGTTCCGGCATCCTCTGGCTGGGCGGCATGGGCGTCGTGCTGAACTGGGCGTGGGCGGTGTTCCACATCCTGATCATCACCCTGCAGGCCTTCATCTTCATGATGCTGACCATCGTCTACCTGTCGATGGCCCACGAAGACAGCCACTGATCCAAAGATTCTGTACGCCCCTTCCCTCGCGGGAAGGGGTGAAAGAAGAGCTTCACCACCTTAACTTGCTTCACCTTTAACCAACACGACAAAAAAGTCGGGAGGAAAAATGGAAACTGTAGTTGGACTCACTGCTATCGCCGTTGCTCTGCTGATCGGTCTGGGCGCTCTGGGTACCGCCATCGGCTTCGGCCTGCTGGGCGGCAAGTTCCTGGAAGGCGCTGCTCGCCAGCCGGAAATGGTCCCGATGCTGCAGGTGAAAATGTTCATCGTCGCCGGTCTGCTCGACGCCGTGACCATGATCGGTGTTGGTATCGCTCTGTTCTTCACCTTCGCTAACCCGTTCATTGCTCAGGTTGCCCACTAATTTCCGAACAGCGGAAATCTGTGACTGAACAACGAACGAGCGAGGTATTGGCGTGAACATTAATGCAACTCTGATCGGCCAGGCCATCGCGTTCGCCATCTTCGTCCTCTTCTGCATGAAGTTCGTGTGGCCGCCGGTCATCGCGGCTCTGCACGAGCGTCAGAAGAAGATCGCCGACGGCCTGGACGCTGCCAACCGCGCGGCTCGTGACCTGGAACTGGCCCACGAGAAAGCGGGTCAGCAACTGCGCGAAGCCAAGGCTCAGGCAGCCGAAATCATCGAGCAGGCGAAGAAGAGCGCTAACCAGATCGTTGACGAAGCCCGTGATCAGGCCCGTGCCGAAGGTGATCGCATGATCGCCCAGGCCAAGGCCCAGATCGAACAGGAACTGAACAGCGTCAAAGACGCCCTGCGTGCCCAAGTGGGTGCCCTGGCTGTCTCCGGCGCCGAGAAGATCCTGGGTGCTTCGATCGATGCCAACGCGCAAAAGCAGCTGGTTGATCAACTGGCCGCCGAGATCTAAGCAGAGGGCGATATGGCAGAACTGACCACATTGGCTCGTCCATACGCGAAGGCGGCTTTCGAGTACGCCCAGGCTCATCAGCAACTGGCCGATTGGTCCGCTGCTCTGGGTGTGCTGGCTGCAGTGTCGCAGGACGACACCGTGCGCCAGCTGCTCAAGGAGCCCCAGCTGACCGCGGCAGCGAAAGCTGACGCGCTGATCGACGTGTGTGGCGACAAGCTCAATGCTCCGGCCCAGAACTTCGTCCGGACTGTGGCTGAAAACAAGCGGCTCGACCTGCTGCCGACCATCTTCGTGATGTTCGAGCAACTCAAGGCCGAGCAGGAAAAGCTGGTCGAGGTCGAGGTCACCAGTGCCTTCGCCCTGGACCAGGAACAGCAGGACAAACTCGCCAAGGCTCTCAGCGCCCGGCTCAGTCGCGAAGTGCGACTTCATGCGTCGGAAGACGCGAGCCTGATCGGCGGCGTGGTGATCCGCGCCGGTGACTTGGTAATCGATGGCTCGGTGCGCGGCAAAATCGCGAAACTGGCCGAAGCGTTGAAATCTTGAGTTTGAAGGGGCAGCGGCATGCAGCAACTCAATCCTTCCGAAATTAGTGAAATCATCAAGGGGCGCATCGAGAAACTCGATGTCGCTTCGCAAGCGCGTAACGAAGGCACCATCGTCAGCGTCTCCGACGGCATCGTGCGCATCTTCGGTCTGGCCGACGTCATGTACGGCGAAATGATCGAATTCCCGGGCGGCGTCTACGGTATGGCGCTGAACCTGGAGCAAGACTCCGTCGGTGCTGTGGTACTGGGTGAATACCAGGACCTCAAAGAAGGCATGAACGCCAAGTGCACCGGCCGCATCCTGGAAGTACCGGTTGGTCCGGAACTGCTGGGTCGCGTCGTCGACGCCCTGGGTAACCCGATCGATGGCAAAGGCCCGATCGATGCCAAGCTGACCGACGCCGTCGAGAAAGTGGCACCGGGCGTGATCTGGCGTAAGTCGGTAGACCAGCCGGTTCAGACCGGTTACAAGTCGGTCGACGCCATGATCCCGGTAGGCCGTGGCCAGCGCGAGCTGATCATCGGTGACCGTCAGATCGGTAAAACCGCTCTGGCCATCGACGCCATCATCAACCAGAAGAACAGCGGCATCCGCTGCGTCTACGTTGCCATCGGTCAGAAGCAATCGACCATCGCCAACGTCGTTCGCAAGCTGGAAGAAAACGGCGCCCTGGCCAACACCATCGTGGTTGTTGCCAGCGCTTCCGAATCCGCTGCTCTGCAGTACCTGGCTCCGTACTCCGGCTGCACCATGGGCGAATACTTCCGCGACCGCGGTGAAGACGCCCTGATCGTGTACGACGACCTGTCCAAGCAGGCCGTAGCCTACCGCCAGATCTCCCTGCTGCTGCGCCGTCCGCCGGGCCGTGAAGCTTACCCGGGCGACGTGTTCTATCTCCACAGCCGTCTGCTGGAGCGCGCTTCCCGCGTTTCCGAAGAGTACGTAGAGAAGTTCACCAACGGCGAAGTGAAAGGCAAGACCGGTTCTCTGACCGCCCTGCCGATCATCGAAACCCAGGCTGGCGACGTTTCCGCGTTCGTTCCGACCAACGTGATCTCCATCACCGACGGTCAGATCTTCCTGGAATCGGCCATGTTCAACTCGGGTATCCGTCCGGCCGTCAACGCCGGTATCTCGGTATCCCGTGTAGGTGGCGCGGCCCAGACCAAGATCATCAAGAAGCTGTCCGGCGGCATCCGTACCGCGCTGGCCCAGTACCGTGAACTGGCGGCCTTCGCCCAGTTCGCCTCGGACCTGGACGACGCGACCCGCAAGCAGCTGGAACATGGTCAGCGCGTTACCGAGCTGATGAAGCAGAAGCAATACGCGCCGATGTCCATCGCCGAGATGTCGCTGTCCCTGTATGCCGCCGAGCGTGGCTTCCTGCAGGACGTCGAGATCGCCAAGGTGGGCGCCTTCGAACAAGCGCTGATCGCCTACTTCCAACGTGAGAACGCCGCTCTGCTGGCGAAGATCAACGAGAAGGGTGACTTCAACGACGAAATCGACGCAGGCATCAAGGCCGGCATCGAGAAGTTCAAGGCCACCCAAACCTGGTAAGCCGCAGCGGGGGTCGCTAGCGGCCCCCGCCTGCTAAACCGATAGGTGTGAAATGGCAGGCGCAAAAGAGATTCGCAGCAAGATTGCGAGCATCAAAAGCACGCAAAAAATCACCAATGCCATGGAAAAGGTGGCGGTGAGCAAGATGCGCAAGGCACAAATGCGCATGGCGGCCGGCCGTCCCTACGCGGAGCGCATTCGCCAGGTGATCGGCCATCTGGCCAACGCCAACCCGGAATACCGTCACCCGTTCATGGTCGAGCGTGAAGTAAAACGCGTCGGCTACATCGTGGTGAGCTCCGACCGTGGCCTGGCTGGTGGCCTGAACATCAACCTGTTCAAGGCTCTCGTCAAGGACATGGGCGGGCAGCGCGATCGTGGCGCGGAGATCGATCTCTGCGTGATCGGCTCCAAGGGTGCATCCTTCTTCAAGAGCTATGGCGGCAACGTGGTTGCAGCTATCAGCCACCTGGGCGAAGAGCCGTCGATCAACGATCTGATCGGCAGCGTCAAGGTCATGCTGGATG
This sequence comes from Pseudomonas sp. B1-22, assembly GCF_050474425.1. Lineage (NCBI taxonomy): Bacteria > Pseudomonadati > Pseudomonadota > Gammaproteobacteria > Pseudomonadales > Pseudomonadaceae > Pseudomonas > Pseudomonas sp. B1-22. The sequence goes on from NZ_JBCHVH010000004.1 coordinate 627,490, forward strand.
CCTACCTGGAAGGTCGTATCGATCGCCTGTACGTGGTTTCCAACAAGTTCGTCAACACCATGACCCAGAAGCCGACCGTGGAACAGCTGATTCCGCTGGTGGCCGAGGACAATGCCGAGCTGAAGCACCACTGGGACTACCTCTACGAACCCGACGCCAAGGCCCTCCTCGACGGCCTGCTGGTGCGCTACGTGGAATCCCAAGTGTACCAGGCCGTGGTTGAGAACAACGCCTGTGAGCAGGCGGCCCGGATGATTGCAATGAAGAACGCTACCGACAACGCCGGTGATCTGATCAGTGGTCTGCAACTGATCTACAACAAGGCACGTCAGGCGGCGATCACCCAGGAAATCTCGGAAATCGTCGGCGGCGCTGCCGCGGTGTAAGAACAGGTTCAAAATTCAGAGGAACCAGACATGAGTAGCGGACGTATCGTTCAAATCATCGGCGCCGTGATCGACGTGGAATTCCCGCGCGATGCCGTGCCGAGCATCTACGAGGCCCTGAAAGTTCAGGGCGTCGAAACCACCCTGGAAGTTCAGCAGCAGCTGGGCGACGGCGTGGTTCGTTCCATTGCAATGGGTTCCACCGAAGGCCTCAAGCGTGGCCTGAACGTGGAAAGCACCGGCGCAGCCATCTCCGTCCCGGTCGGTACCAAGACCCTGGGCCGTATCATGGACGTGCTGGGCAACCCGATCGACGAAGCCGGTCCCATCGGCGAAGAAGAGCGCTGGGGTATTCACCGCGACGCTCCGTCCTACGCTGACCAGGCTGGCGGCAACGACCTGCTCGAAACCGGCATCAAGGTTATCGACCTGGTCTGCCCGTTCGCCAAGGGCGGTAAAGTCGGTCTGTTCGGTGGTGCCGGTGTAGGCAAGACCGTAAACATGATGGAGCTGATCCGTAACATCGCCATGGAGCACAGCGGTTACTCTGTGTTCGCGGGTGTGGGTGAGCGTACTCGTGAGGGTAACGACTTCTACCACGAGATGAAGGATTCCGGCGTACTGGACAAGGTAGCCCTGGTTTACGGCCAGATGAACGAGCCGCCGGGCAACCGTCTGCGCGTTGCACTGACCGGCCTGACCATGGCCGAGAAGTTCCGTGACGAAGGCCGTGACGTACTGCTGTTCATCGACAACATCTACCGTTACACCCTCGCCGGTACCGAAGTATCCGCACTGCTGGGCCGTATGCCTTCCGCAGTAGGTTACCAGCCGACCCTGGCCGAAGAGATGGGCGTTCTGCAAGAGCGCATCACCTCCACCAAGAAAGGCTCGATCACCTCGATCCAGGCCGTCTACGTTCCCGCGGACGACCTGACCGACCCGAGCCCGGCGACCACCTTCGCCCACCTGGACGCCACCGTCGTACTGTCCCGTGACATCGCCTCGCTGGGTATCTACCCGGCCGTCGATCCGCTGGACTCGACTTCCCGTCAGCTGGACCCGCTGGTCATCGGCCAGGATCACTACGACACCGCTCGTGGCGTGCAGTACGTTCTGCAGCGCTACAAGGAGCTGAAGGACATCATCGCGATCCTCGGCATGGACGAACTGTCCGAAGCCGACAAGCTGCTGGTGGCCCGTGCTCGTAAGATCCAGCGCTTCCTGTCCCAGCCGTTCTTCGTGGCTGAAGTATTCACCGGCTCGCCGGGCAAATACGTCTCCCTGAAGGACACCATCGCTGGCTTCAAAGGCATCCTCAACGGCGACTACGATCACCTGCCCGAGCAGGCGTTCTACATGGTCGGCGGCATCGAAGAAGCCATCGAGAAAGCGAAGAAGCTGTAATCCGTGCGCCCGGCAACGGGCGCTTACGTGAGGCAAGGGTATGGCTATTACAGTCCACTGCGACATCGTCAGCGCCGAAGCGGAGATCTTCTCCGGTCTGGTCGAGCTGGTCGTCGCGCACGGCGCCCTGGGTGATCTGGGTATCGCTCCGGGCCACGCGCCGCTGATCACCGAGCTCAAGCCGGGTCCGATCCGCCTGGTGAAGCAGGGTGGCGAGCAGGAGGTGTACTACATCTCCGGCGGCTTCCTCGAAGTGCAGCCGAACATGGTCAAGGTTCTCGCCGACACCGTGATTCGCGCAGGCGACCTCGACGAAGCGGCTGCCCAGACCGCACTGAAGGAAGCTGAGAAGGCTCTGCACTCCAAAGGTGCCGAGTTTGACTACAGCTCCGCCGCAGCCCGCCTGGCCGAAGCCGCAGCGCAACTGCGCACGGTCCAGCAGGTTCGCAAGAAGTTCGGCGGCTAAGCCGGCGCGAAGCCCTCGGGCTTTAGCGACAAATGGGAAAAGGGTAGCCTTGGCTACCCTTTTTCTTTTTCTACACCCGGGGTTCTCCCCGCTCACCAGGACGGTCTGTCATTCATGTCCCTCGAAATCGTCATTCTCGCCGCTGGCCAGGGCACGCGTATGCGTTCGGCCCTGCCGAAAGTCCTTCACCCGGTCGCTGGCAAGCCGATGCTCGCCCATGTGATCGATACCGCGCGCACGCTCAGCCCTTCCCGTATCCATGTGGTGATCGGGCACGGTGCGGAGCTGGTACGGGAACGACTGCAGGCGGACGACCTGAATTTCGTGATCCAGGAGCAGCAGCTCGGCACCGGCCATGCCGTAGCCCAGGCTGCCCCCTTCCTGAGTGCGGACAAGGTGTTGATCCTCTACGGCGACGTGCCGCTGATCGAGCAGCCGACCCTGGAGCGTCTGATGGCCCAGGCCAGTGCTGAACAGCTGGCGCTGCTGACCGTCGAACTGGACGATCCAACCGGCTACGGCCGCATCATTCGTGACGCCGCTGGCGAGGTACAGGCCATCGTCGAGCAGAAGGACGCGTCCCCCGAGCAGCGCGCCATCCGCGAAGGCAACACCGGCATCCTCGCCGTGCCGCGCGAGCGTCTGGCCGGCTGGCTGTCGCGCCTGTCCAATGCCAACGCCCAGGGCGAGTATTACCTCACCGACGTGATCGCCATGGCGGTCTCCGATGGCCTGCGCGTCGCCACCGCGCAGCCGCAGGCGGCCATGGAAGTCCAGGGCGCCAACGATCGCCTGCAACTTTCCGAGCTGGAGCGCTTCTTCCAGCAGCGTGTGGCGCGCCGCCTGATGGCCCAGGGCGTGACCCTGATCGATCCGGCGCGCTTCGATGTGCGTGGTGAGGTCAGTGTCGGCCGCGACGTGCAGATCGACATCAACGTGATTCTCGAAGGCCAGGTGGAAATTGAGGACAACGTACAGATCGGCCCGAACTGCTATATCAAGGACAGCACCCTGCGCCGCGGCGCCATCATCAAGGCCAACTCGCATCTGGAAGGCGCCCATGTCGGTCCGGACAGCGATGTCGGCCCGTTCGCCCGCCTGCGTCCGGGCAGCGTGCTGGAGCGCAAGGTGCATGTGGGTAACTTCGTCGAGCTGAAGAACGCCCACCTGCAGGACGGCGTGAAGGTCGGTCACCTCACCTACCTGGGCGACACCGAAGTCGGTGCGCGCACCAACATCGGTGCCGGCACCATCACCTGCAACTACGATGGCGCCAACAAGTGGCGCACCACCATTGGCGAGGACGTCTTCATCGGCTCCAACAACTCGCTGGTAGCACCTGTGGATATCGGCGCCGGCGCTACGACTGGCGCAGGTTCCACCGTGACCGCAGAGGTTCCGGCCGGCACCCTGGCGGTGGGTCGCGCCAAGCAGCGCGTGATCGAAGGCTGGAAGCGTCCGGAAAAGATCAAGAAGTCCTGACGCTTCGCAAATCCGCCTGTGGGTAAGTTTTTATTCACAGGCGGGACTACGCTATCTCGTTATCCACAGACGATTCCCGAACCGCGCGCCGCTCGGGCCGGGGCGTCTTTCCTGCCGGAGTTTCCCGATCATGCTCGGCGTCGCCGTCCTGATCTTCCTGATCACCGACCCGTTCGGCAACATCGCGGTGTTCCTCGCCGCCCTGAAATCCGTCCCGGCCGAACGCCGGCTCAAGGTCGCCCTGCGTGAACTGTTGCTCGCCCTCGGTCTGCTGCTGATCTTTCTCACGCTGGGCGAGCACATCCTCACCGGCCTCGGGCTGACCAAGGAAGCTACCGGGATCGCCGGCGGCATCATTCTCTTCGTGGTCGCCATGCGCCTGATCTTCCCGACCCCGCAGGGCGTGCTCGGCGACATGCCCGACAGCGAGCCGCTGCTGGTGCCCCTGGCCACCCCGGCGGTGGCGGGCCCCTCGGCGCTGGCCATGCTGATCACCCTGCGCACCACCTACACTGGTCCCTTGTGGGAGTTGTATCTGGCGGTGATCCTGGCCTGGGCGGCGACGGCCGTGATCCTGTTGCAGGCCTCGTTCCTCCAGCGCTTCCTCGGTCCGCGCGGGCTGACCGCAGTGGAGCGACTGGCCGGCATGCTGCTGATCATGCTCAGCGTGAACATGCTCCTGCAGAATCTGCGCAGCGTCCTGCACATTGCAGCGTGAGTGAGTCCATGACCCTTCGTGCCCTCTGTCTCGCCTTGTCCGCCTTGCTGCTCGCCGGCTGCGCCGAGCAGGGGCTGCAGATCGATCGCACGCATGTCTCACGCAACCAGGACAGCCGCATCCAGTACATCATCATCCATTACACGTCGGAGAGCCTGCCGGGTTCGCTGCGGGTCCTGACGCGCGGCGAGGTCAGCGCTCATTACCTGATCGGCGACCAGCCGCCGACCATCTACCAGCTGGTGGACGAGAACCGCCGCGCCTGGCACGCCGGGCAGAGCGAATGGCAGGGCCGTACCTGGCTGAACTCCACCTCGATCGGCATCGAGCTGGTCAATCCCGGCTACCGTGAAACTCCCAGCGGCAAGATCTGGTACCCCTATCCGGATGGGCAGATCGATGCGCTGATCGCCCTGCTCAAGGACATCAGCAAACGCCAGGGCATCACCCCGGACCATATCCTCGGGCACAGCGACATCGCTCCGCAGCGCAAGGTCGACCCGGGCCCGCTGTTTCCCTGGAAGAAGCTCGCTGATGCCGGGCTGATCCCCTGGCCCAAGCCGGGTGAGATCGCCCGCCGCCTGGGCGAGCTGAACGGCCAGTTGCCCGCCCCGGGGTGGTTCCAGCAGCAATTGGCGCGCCACGGCTACGCGGTACCGCTCAACGGCGTGCTCGATGATGAGACGCGCAACGTGATCGCGGCCTTCCAGATGCGCTTCCGCCCGGACCGTTTCGACGGCGAGCCGGATCTGGAGACTGCAGCGCTGTTGCTGGCCGTACCGACCAGCTAAAGCGGCAGCAGTACGTAGAAGCGCGAGCCCTTGCCCGGCTGCGAGTGCAGCACGATGCGTCCGCCGTGCAACTGGACGATCTCCCGGCACAGGGCCAGGCCGAGGCCCGCGCCACCCTTCTTGCGCCCGACCTGGACGAAGGGTTCGAAGATGCGGCTCTGCTGGCTGAAGGGAATCCCATCGCCGCTGTCCTCCACGGCGATCGCCACCCGCTCATCATGACAACGCGCCTGTAGCCGAATCACCCCACCCTCGGGGGTGTGGCGCAGGGCATTGCTGATCAGGTTGTCGATGACCCGCTCGATCTGCAGGCGATCGAGGTTCAGTGGCGGCAGGTCCGTGGCGGTCTCCAGCTGGAGCTCGATGAGTTGGCTGCGCGCCTGCCCTTCGAAGCGTTGCCGGGCCTGCCCGAGGATTTCGGCGATGTCGCACGGCTGCAGGTCGAGCTTCTGCGTGCCGCTCTGGTAACGGGAGAAATTCAGCAGGTCGCCGATGAGCAGCACCAGCCGGCGCATCTCCTCGTCGACCGTACTCATCAGATCGTACTCGCGAGACCCCTTGGGGAAGGCCAGGCGTTCGGACAACAGGCCGAAGGCCATGTGCATGCCGGTCACCGGCGTGCGTAGCTCATGGGAGGCGCGCAGCACGAAGTCATTGCGCACCCGTTCGAAGGCGCGTTGTTCGGTGACATCGCGCAGCACCATCACCGCCCCGATGTTGCGTCCGTCGTCGTGGGTGACCGGCGACATGCCCCAGGTCAGTAGCCGTTGCTCCCCGTTCACCTCTACCACCAGATCCTGGGGCGTTTCTTCCAGAAGGTTACCCGCCAGGACCCGTTGGGTGGCCTGGGTCAGCTCCGGGTTGTCCAGCAGCGCGCCGAGGTCCTGGCCATGCGGATCGCTTCTGGAGAACAACTGGCGGCTGGCGACCGGATTGGCGTGCTCGATGCGGCCCTCGCGATCGAGGATCACCAGGCCGTCGTCGATGCTGTCGAGCACCGCCTGCAGGCGCCGGCGTCCATAGCCGATGGCCTCGGTATTGGTTTCCCGGTAAAGGCGCAGGGCCTCCGCCATCAGGCCGAATCGGCGGCTCAGGGTGGTCATCTCGGCCACCGGGGATATGGGCAGGGTCAGGTCGAAATCACCGCGTCCGATCTTGTCCGCGGCCCTGCTCAGGGCTTCGATGGGCGCGCCGAAGCGGCGGGCGATGCTGTGGGCGGTGATGAAGCCGATCACCAGAATGGCCAGGCCCACCATTCCGAGCAGCCCGCTGATCAACAGGGTCCGCGTGCGGGTGTCGCTTTCCTGGGTGCCGATGTTGCGCATGGCGAACTCGTGCAGGGCGAGCATTTGTTGCCGGAGCGCGTCCAGGTTGCGGCTCAGGTCGCTGTCGTCGAGCAGCTCGGTGCGGCCGGGCCCCGGGTTTTCCGTGGTTGCGACGAACTGCCGGTGAGCGTTGGCGATCTGTTCCAGCAATTGCTGTTCGGTGTCGCTGGAGGCGCGCTTCTGGCCACGCTCCAGCGAGTCGCGGAAGTACTGGCGGGCCGCCGCCAGACGCTGGATGTCCGGTTCCGTGCTGAGTACCTGGACCAGCTCGTCACCCAGGGCCTGGTGCAACTGCTGGCTGACTTCGATGGTGTCGAAGTTGCGCTGGATGAGACCCGCCTGCTCGCGGCCGGTGAGCACCACGCTGAACAGCCCCAGCAGCAGCCCCAGCAGGGCCACCGTCATGAGCGCCGAGATGCTCAGGAAGAGCTGGGTGCGCAATGTCAGCGGCAGGCGCAGTTTCACAGGCTGTATTGCTTGCGCTTGCGGTACAGCGTGGACGCGTCGATGCCCAGGGTCTTGGCAGCCTGATCGAGGGTTGCGCTGGTGGCCATCACGGCGGCGATATGGGCTTTTTCCAGTTCCTCCAGACTGAGTGCTTCGCCGATGCGTGGGGCGGCGTTGGCCGAATGCTCGCCGGGGGCAAGGTGTTCGATACCAATTACCTCCTGATTGCAGATGATGCTCGCACGTTCGATAACGTTTCTCAGCTCGCGAACATTGCCGGGCCAGCCATAGCGGCGCAGCAGGTCTCGTGCCTCGTCGGTGAAGCCGCGGGCCGGGCGGCCGTAATCCTTGACGAAGCGGGCGAGGAAGCGCTCGGCAAGGCTGAGGATATCTTCGGCGCGCTCGCGCAATGGCGGCAGGTTCAGCACGATGACGTTCAGGCGGTACAGCAGGTCCTCACGAAAACTGCCCTGGGCGACCATGCCGGCCAGATCGCGGTTGGTGGCGGCGAGGATGCGCACGTCGGCGGTGCGCGTCACCGGGTCGCCCACTCGTTCGTATTCCTTGTCCTGGATGAAACGCAGCAGTTTTGGCTGCAGGGCCAGGGGGAAATCGCCGATCTCGTCGAGGAACAGGGTGCCGCCATCGGCCTGGCTGATGCGCCCGAGCGTGTTCTCGGTGGCGCCGGTGAAGGCGCCACGGCTGTGCCCGAACAGCTCGCTCTCGGTCAGCTCGGCGCTCAGCGATGGGCAGTTGATGGTCACGAAGGATTTCTTTGCCCGTTTGCTCCAGCCATGGATGGCCCGCGCCAGCTCGCCCTTGCCGGAGCCGGACTCGCCCAGGATGAGGATGTTGGCGTCGGTTGCAGCCACCTGGCGGGCGGTTTCCAGCACCGCGGCCATGGCCGGGCTCTGTGATTCGAACAGGTCGCCCTGCTTGCGTACCTCGCCTTCCAGCGCCTCGATACGGGCGGTGAGCTGGTGGACTTCCAGTTGCTTGGCGGCTGCCAGGCGCAGCTGGTCGGGGCTGCAGGGTTTCACCAGGTAATCGGCGGCGCCGCCCTGCATGGCGTTCACTGCGCTGTCCACCGCAGAGTGGGCGGTAATGATGACCACGCGCATCCAGGGGGCCTGTACGCGCATCTGCGCGAGCACATCCAGGCCGTTGTCCTCGCCCAGGCGCAAATCGAGGAAACACAGGTCGAAGACCTGGTGTTGCAGCAGAGTGTCGGCCTGGGCAGCGCTGCTGGCGGTTGCCACGCTATAGCCTTCATCTTCCAGGCAATAGCGGAACGAGCGCAGGATGGCGGGCTCGTCATCGACCAGAAGGATGCGGCCCAGTTGTTCAGGCGGAGCGTCCATTCAAGGTGATCCTCATAATTTGTCGTGGGTAAATTCTTAGTCCAGGAATTTTCGTGCAAGTTGCAAAGGCGCTACCCAGAGCGTCGGGCAGGGTGCAACGGCAGAGTTATCCACATGACGGGTAATGCGTTGAAATAAAAGGACTTATCAACAGAATGGCACTGCCATGGGCATTTTGCTGTCTTTACAGGCAGTACAGAAAATTGCCAAGGAGTAACCCATGCCCACCCCGAAGCTGCTTGTCCTGGCCCTCGGCAGCCTGCTGCTGGCCACTGCGCCGTTGGTCGGCCAGGCCGAGGAATCCACGCTTACCGAACAGCTGGTCGAGGCGCGCCAGGAGGGTTCGATCTGGACCGCCATCAACCTCAACCGCGACCTGAAGCCCTTCAAGCTCAGCGTGGATGTGGAAAAGGGCCGCGCCGTGCTGGGTGGCAAGGTCGCCAGTGAAGAACAGCGTGAACTGGCAGCGCAGGTTGCGCTGAGTGTCGAAGGCATCACCTCTGTGGATAACCGGATTACCGTCGATCCGGCACTGGCCAGCGGCGAGGCACCCCGCAGCGATGCCGTGCAGCGCTGGGACGACGCGGCGCTGGCCGCCCGAGTCAAGGCCAAGCTGCTGCTGGACAAGCCGGCCGAAGGCCTGGACATCAAGGTGTCCAGCAAGGCGGGTGCGGTCACCCTGGAAGGCACTGTGCCCAGCGAGGAGGCCAGCCAGCAGGCCTCCCACCTCGCTGCACAGACCGAAGGGGTCGCCTCTGTGGATAACCGCCTGAAGGTGATGCCCGATGGCGCCTCGACCAAGAAGCTGGAGGATTCCGTGAACGATGCGCAGGCTGCGGTCAGCGATGCCTGGATCACCAGCCAGATCAAGGCCGACGTGCTGGCGCGCCATGCGCTGAGCGGGCTGTCCATCGGCGTATCGACCCGCGATGGGGTGGTCAGCCTCAGCGGCGTGGTGCCCAGCAATGCCGAGCGCCAGCAATTGATCGACACCGCTCGCAAGACCCGTGGTGTGCATGAAGTGGATGCCAGCGCCCTGAAGGTGGCCGGCCAGGCCACCTGACGGCATCGACCGTTCCGCGGTTGCAAAACGCACGGTGAAAGCCTGGCAATCGTGCAGGATGCCGACGCAACCCCTCAGCACGAATTATTCAACTGATTGTTTTTAAAGGATAAAAAATACAAAAGCAGCCTGGCATGTGGCGTGCAGACTCCCAAGGAAAATCGGTCCACGCCGCCTGCATGGGCAAGGATGCTCGCGACGGCCAGGAGAGTCGGGATGAATAGCCATGAAACGCGTGTCGATGTCTGGAGCCGGGTCCTGCTGGCCATAGCCCTGTTGCTGTTGCTGATCCACCAGGTGCAATCGGTGTCGCCGTCCCTGGGTTATCCCCGCGTACTTATCCCCAGCGCAACCAGCGTGCTCTCGGACACCCCGAGTTATCCACAGATGCTTCCGGCCAGGGATGACATCAACCGGCACCTGGACACGAGGTCCCACGAACCGCAGGCGGCAACCGCCCGTCAGGGGGGCTGGGTGTTCTGAATTCGTGGACTGTCCACACCTCAGGTGGCTTGAACATCGGGAGAAAGGTCATCCCGACGGCTACTCCGGCAGTGCTGCCGAATCGACCACGAGAAGAGGAGAAATCCCATGCTCAGTTGGGCTCTGACATTCCTGATCATCGCCATCATCGCCGGCGTGCTGGGTTTCGGCGGCATTGCAGGCGCCGCGACCAGCATTGCCAAGATCCTGTTCGTACTGTTCCTGGTGCTGTTCATCGTGTCGTTCATCGCCGGACGCTGGCGGGGCTGACGCCCTTCTCCACTGCGGACGAGGTGTGTGGCCATGGGCGTCATCCGCAACCTGCTGATCGGTCTCCTGCTGCTGGCCGGTGTCGGGACCCAGGCCCTGGCGCTGGGGCCGGACAAGATATCCCGGTACCGGGTCGACCAGCTGATGGCATCCGATCAGCAGTACCGGCAGACCTGGCACTCCATGGTCCAGAATGAAGACAGCTTGCCCGACTGGGTGACGAGCCTCAGCGGCACCTCGATGCCGATGCACTCGGTGGACAAACCCAGTGGCAAGTATCTGGTGGGCGAACTGTGCGAAGCCTACGACTGCACCAGGCATCGGCTCTATGTCGCGTTCAGCTGGGACAAGCAGAAGGCCTATGCCCTTTACGTGAAGGTGCCCGAAGGGCTGCCGCCGGACCAGGCGCCTAGCCGGCATGCCCGCCTGCGCTGGCTGGGCGAGCCCGACGACACGGTGAAAGGTATTCTGGATGAGGAGCTCAAGAGCGATCCGAGCTGGTTTTGATCGCGCGTGGCCGACGGCCCGCGCATGACCAGGGGGCCGGGATGTTCGGGGTGATTCAGGCCCTGAGCGACCCAGGGGTACAGGGAGTACCTCCGCAACGGCGGACCGGGTCAGGGGGAAAAGGCTGCGGCGGAACCGGCGTGAGGACGAGACAGTGGTTCGCCTCACTTCGGTTCCGCAGAGCCGGGCCGCTTACGGCTTGAAGTTGGCGGCGTCGCGCGCCCAGCCGTCGATCACCGGTTTCAGGTCGTTGAGTGTCAGGTGTGTGCTCTTGTTCTCCAGCGACTTGCCGGCGCCTTTGCGTACCACCTTGGCCACAGGCTTGCTGGTGGCGCCGTCCAGGGCCTCCATTTCCACATAGACCTCGGTTTCCTGGTCCCGTGTGCCGATGGCGGTGGTGGTGGCCGCGACCACCAGGGCGATCGGGATGACCTCGTAGGCATGCAGGCCCTCGGTCGAAACGTTCACTCCGGTGATCGCAGTCTTCAGTACCAGGGTGTCGCGATCGGCCTGCTGCACCACCCGGTAGCGGCTGCTCAGCTGTCGCTCGATCTGCTGTTTCAGGTAGTCGGGAATGGCATTCAGGGTCGTCTGATCGACGTTCTCGGTCGGCTTGGGCTGCGGGAAGTACACCGGCCGTTCCACCAGTACCGAGCTGTAGTTATCCAGTTTCAGGTTCGGGTCCACCCAGCGCAGCACCGGTTGCCCGCTGGGCGAGGTCGCCGGCTTGAGCTGGGAGTAGTCGTCGAGGAAGCCGGAATACTGCGAGGCATCGGGCTTCTGGCTGGAGCATCCGGCCAGCGCCAGGGTGCCGGCCAACAGCAGGGTGGGTACTACCGAGAGTCGCGTCATAGAGTGTCCTGTCTCTGAAGGTTCACCGCGTCGTTCGCATGTTCGGCTGGCGCGGATCAGAGGCGGCAGGGTAGCCGCACGCTGTTTCGAACCGGCTCGAACTTCACTGATATCGGTCAATCCGAAGTGGTCAGGAATCGATCTACAATGCCCCGCCGATTCCTCTCGGCGCACTGACCTCAATAATGAAGGGCGGTCTCCGGCGACTTATCCACAAGCGCCCGCGTTCCTGCCCCCTTGCAGTCAGTGGCCCCTTCCGTGGCCATGGCCCTCCGAAATGGTCCTTCGACGCGACCGTACATCCGGTAACAGGAAGCCCGGGTGTCTCGATTCCGGACGGCTGATTCGTTCAACCCACGCCATTGAAGGCATGAATGCAACAAGCCTAGCCGGCTTTGCAGATCGCTGCGTGACGGGCATTGAGGAGCCTGCCTCATGCAATAAATCAAGGGGCGATGGACCTGGAACCAAGGTTTCAGATGCCTTTTCCTATGCCGATTGTGCATGGGGTAGGCGGCTCCGGCATTAGACGAGGGATGAGGGTGTAGGAATCATGCGCCCCCTTTTCGCTGGCCATCGGTACCCCGGTGGCGAAGCGGAACCCCGACTTCCACAAGAATCAAGGGTGACTCAACTATGGGCAAAGCCAAGCTCAGCCTCGCCTGGCAGATCCTCATCGGCCTGGTACTCGGAATTGCACTGGGCGCCGCGCTCAATCACTTCAGCGCGGACAAGGCCTGGTGGATCAGCAATTTCCTCCAGCCAGCCGGCGACATCTTCATTCGCCTGATCAAGATGATCGTGGTGCCGATCGTGATTTCCTCGCTCATCGTCGGCATCGCCGGCATGGGGGACGCGAAGAAACTCGGTCGGATCGGCCTGAAGACCATCGTCTACTTCGAAATCATCACCACTGTCGCCATCGTGGTCGGCCTGCTGCTGGCGAACGTCTTCCAGCCCGGCGCCGGCATCGACATGAGCACCCTGGGCACTGTGGATATCTCCCAGTACGCGCAGACCGCCAAGGAAGTCGAGCACCACCATGCGTTCGTCGAGACCCTCCTCAACCTGATCCCGTCGAACATCTTCGCGGCCATGGCCCGTGGCGAGATGCTGCCGATCATCTTCTTCTCGGTGATGTTCGGCCTGGGGCTGTCCTCGCTGCCGGCGCCGACCCGCGAGCCGCTGGTGAAGATGTTCCAGGGCGTAGCCGAGGCCATGTTCCGCGTCACCCACATGATCATGCGCTACGCCCCCATCGGCGTGTTCGCGCTGATCGCCGTGACCGTCGCCAACTTCGGATTCGCCTCGCTGCTGCCGCTGGCCAAGCTGGTGGTGCTGGTGTACTTCGCCATCGCCTTCTTCGCCTTCATGGTGCTGGGCCTGGCCGCGCGCCTGTTCGGCTTCTCCATCATCAAGCTGATGCGCATCTTCAAGGACGAGCTGATCCTGGCCTACTCCACCGCCAGCTCCGAGACCGTGCTGCCGCGCATCATCGAGAAGATGGAAGCCTATGGCGCGCCCAAGGCGGTGAGCAGCTTCGTGGTGCCCACCGGCTACTCCTTCAACCTCGACGGCTCGACCCTGTACCAGAGCATCGCGGCGATCTTCATCGCCCAGCTCTACGGCATCGACCTGTCCATCGGCCAGCAGCTGATGCTGGTGCTGACCCTGATGGTCACCTCCAAGGGCATCGCCGGCGTGCCGGGCGTTTCCTTCGTGGTGCTGCTGGCGACCCTGGGCAGCGTGGGGATTCCGCTGGAAGGCCTGGCCTTCATCGCCGGCGTCGACCGCATCATGGACATGGCGCGGACCGCGCTGAACGTGATCGGCAATGCCCTGGCCGTACTGGTGATCTCCAAGTGGGAAGGCGTGTACGACGCACAGAAGGGCGCCCGTTACTGGGAAGCCATGCAGGAGGGCCGTGCGGAAGCGCTGCTGGACGGCAAGGAAAGCGCCGCCACCCGCTGATTCCAGAGGGTTATCCACAAGGCCCCGGCATTGTCCGGGGCCTTGTCGTTTCTGGCGCCGGGTGTGCCCGTGCCGCTATCATCCGGGCCATTCCAAGGGGGACTTTCCATGCTCAATGGCCTGTGGCTGGGCTTTTTCATCGTCGCGGCGGTTACCGCGCTTTCCCGCTGGCTGCTCGGAGGCGAGGCGACCGTCTTCGCCGCCATGGTGGAAAGCCTGTTCGCCATGGCCAAGCTGTCGGTGGACGTGATGGTGCTGCTGTTCGGCACCCTGACCCTCTGGCTCGGCTTCCTGCGCATCGCCGAGAAGGCCGGTCTGGTGGAGAAGCTCGCGGTCCTGCTCGGCCCGCTGTTCCGTCGCCTGATGCCGGACGTACCCGCCGGCCACCCCGCCATCGGCCTGATCACCCTGAACTTCGCCGCCAACGGCCTGGGGCTGGACAACGCCGCCACGCCTATCGGCCTGAAGGCCATGAAGGCGCTGCAGGAGCTCAACCCCAGCAGCACCACCGCGAGCAACGCGCAGATCCTCTTCCTGGTGCTCAATGCCTCATCGCTGACCCTGCTGCCGGTGAGCATATTCATGTACCGCGCCCAGCAGGGCGCCGCCGACCCGACCCTGGTGTTCCTGCCGATACTGCTGGCCACCAGCGCCTCCACGCTGGTGGGCCTGCTGAGTGTGTCGGTGATGCAGCGCCTGCGACTGTGGGACCCTGTGGTGCTGGCCTACCTGATCCCCGGCGCGCTGGCGCTGGGCGCCTTCATGGCGTTGCTCGCCGGCCTGTCCGCCACCGCGCTGGCGCAACTGTCCTCGCTGCTGGGCAACGTGACGCTGTTCGGCATCATCATGCTGTTCCTCCTCGTCGGTTGGCTGAAGAAGGTGCCGGTGTACGAAACCTTCGTCGAAGGCGCGAAGGAAGGCTTCGACGTCGCCAAAAGCCTGCTGCCCTACCTGGTGGCGATGCTCTGCGCTGTGGGCGTACTGCGGGCCTCCGGTGCGCTGGAAATGGCGCTGGATGGCCTCCGCTGGGTCGTGGATAGCTTGGGCTGGGACACCCGCTTCGTCGACGCGCTGCCCACGGCGCTGGTCAAGCCGTTCTCCGGCAGCGCGGCGCGGGCCATGCTGCTGGAGACCATGCAGTCGCACGGTGTGGACAGCTTCCCGGCGCTGGTGGCGGCCACGGTGCAAGGCAGTACCGAGACCACCTTCTACGTGCTGGCCGTGTACTTCGGCGCGGTGGGCATCCAGCGCGCCCGCCATGCGGTGGGTTGCGCGCTGCTGGCAGACCTCGCCGGCGTGCTGGCCTCGATCGGCGTCTGCTACTGGTTCTTCGCCTGACCCCGCTTCACGCTACCTGCGGCGTTCCGCCTCAGTGTGGTCCCGGACTGCCTTGACTCAAGTCAGGCTCGTCCGGGCAGGGAGGGAGAAGGATAGGGTCATCCCAATTCCTCTTCGCCAGCGGAGACCGCGTCATGATCACCCACTCCTCAGCCGAGCTCGCAGCCCTCGGGGCTGTTGGCGCCGATCACTGGATAGAAACCCTCGACGATGGCAGCCACGTGCTGATCCGCCCGCTGCGTGCGGAAGATCGCGAGCGCGAGCGCCTGTTCCTCGAACGCCTCTCGCCCCTGACCCGCAAGTTCCGTTTCCACGGCGAGGTGAAGATCGACGACAAGCTGCTCGATCACCTGATGGACGTGGATTACCAGCGCACCATGGCGTTCATCGCGCTGACCCATGTCGACGGCGAGCTGCGCGAAATTGGCATCAGCCGCTATGCGGCGGTGGATGGTCAGCAGTGCGAATGCGCGGTGACCATTGCCGACGAGTGGAAGCAACTGGGTCTGGATGTCGCGCTGATGCGCCATCTGATCGACGTCGCCAAGCGCAACGGCTTCCGCCAGATGTACTCGATCGACTCGTCCATGGACCGCGACATGCGCGACATGTCCCGGGAGCTGGGCTTCCGCGCCCAACCCGATCCGGATGACGCCTGCCAGGTGGTTCGTCGCCTGGCTCTGTAAGTCCTCTGGTCCGGCGGGGCTCAGCCTCGCCGGCGCCACAACGCCAGGCCCAGCAGCCCGGCGATCAGCAGCGCAGCCACGGCCGCCAGCGGATAGACGGTATCGTCGTCGAGCAGCGGCTTCTCGATGCGCAGGTAACCATCGTCCTTGAACAACTGCTGCGCCAGCTCGTTCACCTGTTGCAGGCTGACCTTCGCCAGGCGCTTGTCCTCGTCGGGGAACTTGCCGTCGTCGAAGTCCGCCAGCGCACCCCAGTAATAGTCCGCCAGCGTCGAGTTGCCCGGTGTGCTCCAGGCCAGCTGGGCCCTGGCCACACGCTGGATGCGGCTGAAACGCGCCGGGTCCAGGCCGTCGTGGCGAATCCTGTCCACCACCTCGTGCAACGCCTTGAGCGTGGCGTCCTGGTCGTCACGCTCGATATCGGCGTTGAGGCTGAGGAATCCCTGGTTGGCCCACGCACTGCGCTCGCTCCATGGGCCGTACGACAGTTCGCGGCGCACCCGCAATTCGGTGTACAGCACGTCGTTCATGTAGGCCTGCAGCAGGTCCAGGGACGCGCCATCGGCATCCCCCGGCTCGGGAAATATCCAGTGCAGCACCGCGCTCTCGCCGAACAGGCTGGTGGTCAGCGTGCGCTGGCGTTCGGCGGGCCCCTTCATCACTGGCAGCTCGCGGCGTTCCGGAGTGTCGTGATCGGCCAGGGCGCCATAGGTGCGGGTCAGGTATGCCGGCAGGCGCGGATCGAGGTCGCCGACGATGATCAGCGTCATGTTGCTCGGCACGTACCAGTCCTTGCGCAGCTGGTCCAGCTGGGCCTGGCTCAGGTGGCCGACCGGCGCCCGCTCGGCGCAGGCCAGCCCCAGTTCCACGGCAAGCTGTTCCTGGCCGGCGCGGCTGACGTTCTGGTGGTCGAGCCAGCGCTGCAGGTGCGAATAGTGGCCACCGTCCTCGCGTACCAGCACCTGCTTGGCCGAGGCGATTTTCGGTGCGTCCAGGTGGGTGCGGGTGATGGCTTCCAGCAGCAGGTCGAGCACCTGGCGCTGGGTGGCGGCCGGTGACTCGACGACGAAGGCGGTATCGCCTTCACTGGTGTACGCGTTCCACTGGCCGCCCAGGGCCTGCATGCGGGCTTCCAGGTCGGCTTCGTCGCCGCCGTCCAGGCCGCTGAAGAACAGGTGTTCCATCAGGTGCGGCAGTTGGCGGTCGTGGCAGGAAAAGTCGCTGAAGCCTACGCCGACAATCAGACGAATGGAGACGTGGCCTTTCTCGCGGGTGGGCTTGAACAGTACCCCCATGCCGTTTTCCAGCTGATACGCCTCCACCGTCTGGCGCTGATCGGCGTACGACCAGCCAGCGAGCAGCAGGGACAGCAGGGGAAACAACAACCAACGCATGGGCGGAAAGCCTGGGAGAGCCTGAACGCAAAGCGACGAGGATAGCGGATTGACCGGCGCGAACCTACCCGTTATCCGCCCTACGGTTTGGCGCCTTGCATCATCGCCTGCGGCTTCTATCGTCATTGTGGGGGCACGGGCGGGTTTACCCTCTGACGATGGCGGATCATGCCGTCGCCGTGGATGTAGAGATTCGGAGGCTGAATGCGTGTCCTGATTACCGGTGCGGCCGGTTTCCTTGGCCAGAGTCTGCTCAGCGACCTGGCCGTGCAGCATCTCGACTGGACACTGATTGCCGCCGATGTCCGCTGCCTGAGCTCGAACGGCCTGCGTCCGAACATCGAACCGCTGCAACTGGATATCAGCGTGCCCGCCAAGGTGAGGCATTGCCTGGACAAATGGCGACCCGAGGCCATCGTCCACCTTGCCGCGGTGATCAACCCCCCGCGTGAGATGACCGAGGCGCAACTGCATGCCATCGAGGTCGGAGGCACCAGGACGCTGATCGAAGCCGCCTGCGAGGCCGGCGTCCAGCAGTTGATCGTCACCAGTTCCGGCGCCGCCTACGGCTATCACCCCGACAACGCCGAATGGATCGACGAGAGCCAGCCGCTGCGCTGCCATCCACGCTTCCTGCATGTCCGCCACAAGCAGGAAATCGAGCGGTTGCTGGCCGACATGCGGATACGTTATCCACAGCTCAAGCAACTGATCCTGAGGCCGGGTACCATCCTCGGCCGGCGTGTGCATAACCCGCTCATCGAACTGTTCGGCCGGCGCAAGCTCCTGGGGGTCGCCGGTCATCCCAGCCGCTTCGTGTTCATCTGGGACCAGGACGTGGTGAACGTCATCCGCCAGGGGTTGGAGCAGGGCAGCGAGGGCATCTACAACCTCGCGGGCGACGGGGCGTTGTCGCTGCGCGAGATCGCCGAACTGCTCGGCAAACCCTACCAGGCCTGGCCGGCTCCCCTGCTGCGCGCCGGGCTTGGCCTGCTCAAGCCGCTGGGGCTGTCGGCCTATGGTCCGGAGCAGGTGGACTTCCTGCGCTATCGGCCGGTGCTGGATAACCGGCGGCTCAAGGAGGAGTTCGGCTATCAGCCGCGTTACTCCAGCCGGGAGGCGTTCCTGGCGTTCCTCGATACCCGCGGGATGAACGGTTGATGCCAGGACGTTTCGTCCGGCCTGTGGAAAACCTGTAGACAAGCCTGTGAAAAACCAGCCTTGGCGCGACACTGCGACCGTCGGGTATCAGCTACCCGAGTGGCGACGGCGCTGGCGGTATTCGCCCGGCGTCAGGCCCGTCCAGTGGCGGAAGGCGCGGAAGAACACACTGGGCTCGGAGTAGCCAAGCAGCGCGGCGATATCGGTGGCTGGCAGGTTGCCTTCGCCGAGGTAGCGCTCCGCCAGTTGCCGGCGGGTGTCGGCGAGCAGCTGTTGATAACTGCTGCCTTCCTCCGCCAGGCGACGTTGCAGGGTACGTTCGCTCAGGCCCAGTTCGCTGGCCAGGGCCGCGCGGCCCGGTTCGCCACGGGTGAGCTGTTCGCCCAGCAGCGCCACCACCCGGCCGCTGACGCTGGCGCTGGGCAGGCGCGCCAGCAGCCCTTCGGCGTGCTGGCGCAGCAGGTCGCGCAAGGGCGCATTGGCCTGTGGCAGCGCCACGCCGACCATCGCCTTGGGCAGGCCCAGGGCATAGTCCTGGGCCTCGAAATGCAGCGGGCAGGCGAAGGCTGCCGCGTAGTCGTCTACGTGTTCCGGCTGGCGGTGCATGAAGCGGCAGCCGACCAGCTGCAGGCCGGGCAGCAGGGCCTTCAGCTGGCGCGCCCAGAAGCCGAGCAGGGCCAGGGCGCGCGGGCGGGTGGCGGATTGCTCGGGATTGAGCGGGCGATAGGCGACCCAGATGACCTCGGGCTGGGCCTCGATCGTTACGTGGCCGCCTTCACCGACCAGGCGCTGATAGCGCAGGGCCGACTCCAGGGCCTCGCCCAGCGTCGTGCTGCTTTGCAGCAGGTAACCCAGGGCGCTGAAGGAAGCCGGCGACAGCGCGCGGCCCAGTGCCAGGCCGGGCTCGGGATTGGGCAGGCGGGCCTGGATCGCGTCCCACAGCCGTTCCTGGTGAGGGAAGTCGATGCGCGCGTCGGGATCGCCGAGCTGGGCTTCCTGCAGGCCGCTGGCCGTGAGCAGAGCAGCGCGGTCGAGGCCCAGGCGGGCCGCGGCCAGCAGCACGGCCTGGGTCAGGCTGGCGCTGACCGAGGGCGTGCGATGTGTTTGAGAGCTTTCGTCCATGGCGCCCGATTCTGCCCTAACCCCGGGCCGGGGGTAACCCGTTGTTCGCGGCTTCCTGCGGCGCCCGGCTTCATCCCGTCGCGCGCGAGCCAGGTGTCGGGGATTGCTGCGCCTGCCCGACTTCATGCTCGACGAAGTCCGCATCTTCACCGTGGACATCGCCGAGGCTGGCGTCCGGGTTGTCCAGCACGGCATAGGCAATGGCGCAGAACAGCGAGTTCAGGCGCTTCATGTCGCTGATCAGGTCCAGGTGCAGCGAACTGGTCTCGATGCTCTGCACCACCTGCTGGCGCAGGCGGTCGACATGGGCATGGGCATAGTGGCGCTCCTGCAGGCGGAAGCGCTGCTTGGCGCGACGCAGGCGCCGGGCGCCTTCCTGGTCGCCGTTGAGGAACACCGACAGGGCCAGGCGCAGGTTGCTGACCAGTTGCCCGTGGAGCACGGTGATCTCTTCCAGGCCGTTGTCGGAGAACGAGCGGCTGCGCGAGGTCTTCTTGTCCTGCACGGCGCCGAGCATGTGCTCGATGATGTCGCCGGCCTGCTCCAGGTTGATCGCCAGCTCGATGATCTCGGCCCACCGGCGGCTGTCGCGTTCGCCCAGGTCCTCACGGGGCATGCGCGCGAGGTACAGCTTGATCGCGGTATAGAGCGCGTCGACGTCGTCATCCTGCTTGCGGATCTGCTTGGCCAGCAGCGGGTCGCCGCTGTGGATAACCTGCATCAAGTGGTTCAGCATCTGCTCGACGATGTCGCCCATGCGCAGGGTCTCGCGCACCGCGTTGACCAGCGCCAGGCTCGGCGTGTCCAGTGCCGCCGGGTCGAGGTGGCGCGGGCGCACGGTGTCTTCGGGGGACTGCCGGTCAGGCATCAGCCGCGTGCACAGCTGGGCCATCTGCTCGGTGAGCGGCAGGCAGGCCAGGCAGCGGGTGGCGTTGTAGAGCACGTGGAAGGCGATCACCAGCTCCTGGGTGCGGAACGGCCAGTCGTCCATCCAGGTCGCCACCGGGCCCACCAGCGGCAACACCAGCAGGCAGCCGGCGAACTTGAACAGCAGGCTGCCCAGGGCCACGCGGCGGCCGGCGGCATTCTGCGAGGCCGAGCTGATCAGGGCGAGGATACCGCTGCCGAGGTTGGCGCCGACCACCAGGCACAGCGCCACTTTCAGCGAGATCACCTTGGAAGTGGCGAGGGTCGCGGCGAGCAGCACGGCAGCCAGGCTGGAGTAGGAAATCATGGCAAACAGCGCGCCGGTCAGGGCGTCGAGCATCACGTCGCCAGTCAGGCTGGAGAACAGCACCTTCACGCCCTTGGCCTGGGTCATCGGCTCGGCGGCGGCGACGATCAGCTGCAGTGCCAGGATGATCAGTCCCAGGCCGATGAACACCCGGCCGAGCTGGCCCGCGCGGGTCTGCTTGCGGCTGAGGAACAGGATCACCCCGAAGAAGATCAGCAGCGGTGAGAGCCACGACAGGTCCAGCGTCAGCACCCGCGCCATCAGCGCCGTACCGACGTCGGCGCCAAGCATGATCGCCAGGGCCGGGGCCAGCGCCATCAGGCCGGTGGCGACGAAGGAGGTGGCCAGCAAGGCGGTGGCGTTGCTGCTCTGCACCAGCGCCGTCACGCCGATGCCGGCGGCGAAGGCCAGCGGCCGTTTCTGTACGCTGTGGCTCAGCACGCGGCGCAGATGAGTGCCGTAGACCCTGAGGATGCCGGTGCGGACGATATGAGTGCCCCACACCAACAGGGCGACGGCGGAGAGCAGATCGAGCAGTTTGAGCATGTCGGGCCCCCTCACGCTTTTTCGGGGCCGCTGACCTCAACAGCCCCTGACGACCTCGCCCGCAACCCGATAGCGCGGTAGGCCGATAAGGACACGGCAGCGTTCAGGCGTTGTCATCCAATGTCTTGGTAGACCCGCGTTTTTCCCTGTGGGTTCGCCAAATGCCTGATTCGCTGGGGTTCCTGTGCTTGAGTAAAGCTGATCCGGAGCCATCGTGCGGGATGATGTGAGCATGAACCGGCGGACGTTTCACGGCGTTTGGCCTGATCTGGAACAGAGTGGACCGCCATGCCCTGTGGATAAAATCCGCCGGGGACGAACCCACCACCAGCAAGGAGTGTGCATGCGAGGAATTCGACAGATCGCCCGGTGTGCCGGCTTGATCGCCGTGGTGCTGGCATTGGGTGCCTGCAGCAGCCTGTTCGGCCTGCGCGATCCGCTGCGGGTCGACCTGGTCGGGCTGGAGCCGGTCACCGGTCAGGGCATGGAGGCGCGCTTCGCGGTGAAGCTGCGGGTGCAGAACCCCAACGAGGAAGCCATTGACTACAACGGCGTCGCCCTCGACCTGGCGGTGAACGGCCAGCCGCTGGCCAGCGGGGTGAGCGATGCCAGCGGCCAGATTCCGCGTTTTGGCGAAAAAGTGATCAGCGTGCCGATCAGCATCTCGGCGTTCTCCGCCTTCCGCCAGGCCTGGGGCCTGTCCGGCGGGCCGCCGCGCCAGGGCATGCCCTACGAGATCAACGGCAAGCTGGCCGGCGGGCTGTTCGGTACGGTGCGCTTCAATGACAAGGGCGTGCTGAACTGGCCGGCCCCCAAGGTGCCGCGCTGAGGTGGGCTGTGGATAAACCGGCCTACAGACTGTTCCAGCGTTGTGCCAGGCCAAGCAGGTGGACCAGGCCGAAGCCCAGGCAGACCAGCGAGCTCCAGATCAGGAACGGGGTGGAGTGGGCGCGGGCGACCGTCAGCAGGGGCAGGATAGCCAGGCCACGCAGCAGGTAGATGCCGGTGATCAGGCAGAGCCCGTTACGCAGCAGGGGCAGCGGGGCGATGAGTCCGGCACCGGACAGTGCGTAGACAGACCACAGCGCAAGTACCGAGGCGATGCCGAGGGTGATGAGGGTGGGTCGAAGACGACCGGCTTCCGCCATCCGCGCCATGCTTTCTCCGGCGCCGAAGAAGCGGTACCAGGGGGCGCCGCCGAAGATGATCGCCACATGCAGCAGCGCCGCCAGGGCGCTCAGGGCGGCGCCGACCAGCAATGCCTTGTTGATGACTTCTTCCATGAGCTCGTTCTCCCGGTGCGGCGTGCTTGCCGCACCGGGAGCATAGCCCGGCACCGATTGCCTCCAGTCGCGACCGGTTGTCGCGGCGGGATCACTGGCCAGGAATGTCCTTGCGCAGCTTCACCGGCTCCACGTCCTTGCGCCCGCGCAGGGTGCGCATGCGGATGTTCAGCGCTTCCACCGCCAGCGAGAAGGCCATGGCGAAGTAGACGTAACCCTTGGGTACATGGACCTCGAAGGCCTCGGCGATCAGCACGGTGCCGACCACGATGAGGAACGACAGCGCCAGCATCTTCAGCGACGGGTGCTTGTCGATGAAGTCGCTGATGGTACCGGCCGCCAGCATCATCACCAGTACGGCGACGACGATCGCGGCGATCATCACCGGCACGTTGGAGACCATGCCCACGGCGGTGATCACCGAATCCAGCGAGAACACGATGTCGATGATGGCGATCTGGATGATGGTGCCGACGAAGCCGCCCATCATGCTCTTGGGTTCGCCTTCGGACTCGTCCTCGCCTTCCAGGCCGTGGTAGATCTCGCTGCTGCTTTTCCACAGGAGGAACAGGCCGCCGAAGAACAGGATCAGGTCACGCCCGGAAATGCCCTGGTCGAAGACGTGGAACAGGTCGGCGGTCAGGCGCATCACCCAGGTGATCGACAACAGCAGCAGGATGCGCGTGACCATCGCCAGCGCCAGCCCGAAGAAGCGCGTGCGCGGCTGCATGTGCTTGGGCATGCGGCCGACCAGGATGGAAATCATGATGATGTTGTCGATGCCCAGGACGATCTCCAGGGCAGTCAGGGTGAAGAACGCAATCCAGATTTCGGGGCTGGTCAGCCATTCCATTTAGCAGTTACTCGAAGTCGATGGTTGAACTGTTCATTTATTGAACAGGGGGAACAGGCCCAGCACCAGCGCGGCGGCAAGGATCGCCAGGCACACCAGCACGGCCCATTTCAGGGTGAAGCGCTGGTGGTCGCCGAAGTCCACCTTGGCCAGGCCCACCAGCAGGTAGGTCGAAGGCACCAGTGGGCTGAGCAGGTGAACCGGCTGGCCGACGATGGAGGCACGGGCCATTTCCACCGGGGCGATGCCGTACTGCGCGGCGGCCTGCGAGAGTACCGGGAGCACGCCGTAGTAGAAAGCGTCATTGGACATGAAGAAGGTGAACGGCATGCTCACCAGCGCCGTGATGGTCGCCAGATACGGCCCCATGGACGGCGGAATCACCGCCAGCAGGCCCTTGGACATCGCCTCGACCATGCCGGTGCCCTGCAGGATGCCGGTGAAGACCCCGGCGGCGAAGATCAGCGAAACCACCGCCAGGACGTTCTCGGCGTGGGCGCCGATACGCTTCTTCTGCTCGATGATGCAAGGATAGTTCACGATCATCGCGATACCGAAGGCGATCATGAAGAGAACCGGCATCGGCAGCAGGCCGGCGATCAGGGTCGCCATCAGCGTCACCGTGAGCGCGCCGTTGAACCACAGCAGCTTCGGCCGGCGTGCCTCGGGGTACTGCGAGACGCTGACCTCGGCCAGCGCTTCGTGGTCGGTCGGCAGGTGCAGCTCGCCCAGGCGCGCGCGCTCGCGCTTGCCGTAGATCCAGGCGATGGCGAAGATCGCCGTGATGCCGACCAGCATGGCCGGGATCATCGGTACGAAGATATCCGCCGGGTCCACGTGCAGCGCGCTGGCGGCGCGGGCGGTGGGGCCGCCCCAGGGCGTCATGTTCAGCACACCGCTGGAGAGCATGATCAGGCAGGCCATCAGCAGCGGGCTCATGCCCAGCCGGCCGTACAGCGGCAGCACGGCGGCCACGCAGATCATGTAGGTGGTCGAGCCGTCGCCATCGAGCGAGACGATCATCGCCAGCGCGGCGGTGCCCATCGAGACCTTCAGCGGGTCACCTTTCACCAGCTTGAGGATCTTGCGCACCGCCGGGTCGAACAGGCCCGAGTCGATCATGATGGCGAAGTAGAGGATGGCGAACATCAGCATCACGCCGGTCGGCGCCAGGGTGCGGATGCCGTCCAGCATCATCGGCCCGAGCCCTGCGGCAAAACCGCCGAGCACGGCGAAGGAGATCGGGACCAGGATCAGCGCGATCAGCGCCGACAGCCGCTTGGTCATGATCAGGAACATGAAGGTCGCCACCATGGCGAAGGCGAGGAAAGTCAGCATGGGGATAACTCCGATTCGGCGCGGGGATCAGCGGCAGCTGTGAATAAACGGGCGCAGCGCGAACGGAGCGGGGGAGGACAGGCAACGGAACATGGCATTCACCGATTGTTGTTTTTGTGTGGCCGGTAGGGCCGAGGCGGCGATGCTAGGAGGTCAAGCTTTCAGCAGGCTTTCGCGGGGTGTTGCCGTTGATCGGGAGCGGTTCTTTGTAGGAGCGAGGGGGACGCCCAGTCCTTGCTCGCGAACCGATGTCAGGCCGTGTGGGTAAGTTGCAGGTTGAACGGCGGCGTCCGTTGTAGGAGCGGACCTTGTCCGCGAATCCTTCGCTTTGCACCGGCCTGCGGGCCGGATCGCGGATAAGATCCGCTCCTACGGAAGCGTCGTGCCATGTGGATAAGTTTCCGGCTTGGCCGGGATGCAGCTCAGCCCAGCGCCTGAATCGCCCCCATCACCACCAGCAGGCTGGCGCCGGCCAGCAGTGTCTGCAGGGTGATGATCCCCGCCATCAGATGGCTCTCGCCGCCCAGCTGGCGGGTGAGCACATAGGCCGTCGGCGCGGTGGGCAGGGCGAAGAACAGCACCAGCAGCGCGCTTTCCAGCGCCGGCAGGGCCAGCAGGCGGGCGATGACGAAGGCCAGCAGCGGCATCGCCAGCAGGCGTACCGCGCAGTTCCAGCCCAGCGCCGCGACTTCCGCGCGCAGCTCCTGCGGCTGCAGCGCCGCGCCCACGCACAGCAGGCCCAGCGGCAGGCTCGCCACCGCCAGCAGGTTGAGCAGCCGGTCGCTGCCACCGGGCAGGCCGATGCCGCTCACATTGAGCAGCGCGCCGACCGCGCAGGCGAGGATCAGCGGGTTCTTCATGATCGGCAGCAACAGCCCGCGCAGGCTGATACCGCGCTCGGCGGTCAGCGCCCACACCGACATCACGTTCACCGTCGGCACCATCAAAGCCAGCATCAGCGCGGCCAGGGTCAGCCCCGGCTTGCCGTACAGGCTGCCCACGGCGGCCAGCCCCAGGTAGGTGTTGAAGCGCAGCACGCCCTGGGCGATGGCGCCGAAGCGCGCCGCGCTCCAGCCGCGCAGGCGCTTGACCACCAGCAGGGCGCCCCAGGCGACGCCCAGACCGAGGATCACCGCCAGCGCCTGACGGGCCAGGCCGGGATCGTTCAGCGGCGCATTGGCCAGGCTGCTGGCCAGCAACGCGGGGAACAGCAGGAAGTAGTTGAGCCGCTCGGCGGCGGGCCAGAACGCCTCGCCGGGGAACCCCTTGCGACGCAGCACGTAGCCGCCGACGATCAGCGCGAACAACGGCCAGAGGGCCTGGAACAGAGCGGTCACGGCAACCCCGCGGGTTGGATGGAAGCGGGCATCTTGCCGAGCCTGAGAGGGCGAGGGCAAGGCGTGTGGATAAGTTTCTCAGCCCTGCCCGCCAGGTTTTCCACAGCCGTTCAGGGTGTGGAAAACCTTGTCCACAGCGTCAGCGGCGGAAGCCGCCGAAGCGCCCACCTCCGAAATGTCCGCCGCCGAAGCCGCCACCGCCCCACTGGCGCTGGGTCTGGTCGAAACGCTGCTGGCCCAGCTGGCGCGACTGCCATTGCTGGTCGAGCTGGCTGCGCACGTTGGCCTGGTTCGGCTGCACGGTCTGCCAGCCGTTGCTGGTGTGCTGCTGCCAGCCGCCATCCTGGGTGTGCTGGTAGACATTGCCGTCATGGCCGGCATAGATGTCGCCGTTGTTCCAGGCCACCGAGTTGCCGGTGCGGCGGTTGTAGCTGATGCCCTGGTTCTGGTGGTCGTAGCTGCCGCGACCGTCGTCCACGTCGCCGGAGACGCCCCGTTGGGCAATGGTGGTGCGGCCGGTCTGGGCGTTGTGCTGGATGCCCTGCTGGCCAGCCTTGAAGTCGCCGCTGTCGGCGTCATAGGCCACGCCACTGCGCCCCGCGCCGGACATCCCGGTGGAGGCATTGGCGTAGGCGCCCCGGCGGCCGGCGGCGCCCTGGTCGGTGTAGGGGTTGAAGGCCGCGCCCTGGGCCCCCTGGAAGCGTGTGCCGGTGCGCGGGTTGTAGCCCACCGCCGAGCTGCCCTGCCATTGGGTGCCGGTCCAGCCGTTGTAGCCGTAGGCGTGGGTGACCGAGCCCTGGCCCCAGCGCCCGTAGAAGTTCGCCTGGTTGATATTGGTGTAGCTCCAGCCGCCGGCCGGGTAGGGGCCCCAGTATGGTCCCCAGTAGGGTTCCGGTGCGCCCCAGGAGGCGCCGGCGGCGTACCCGAAGGCGAACCCGGTCAGCGTCCCCAGGGCAAAGCCGGCGCCGTAGCCGTAGGTCGGCGGGTAGCCGTAGTACACGGTGTTGCTGACGTACGCCGGGTAGGTGTAGCCGGTGCCGTAGACCACGGTGCCGGCGCTGTTCACCACCACGCCCAGGTAGCCGGGCGTGTAGCCCACCACCACGGTCTGCGGAGTGACCGAGTAGATGTGCACGTAGGTCACGTAGTACACCGGCGAGCTCGGCGGGATGCCGTAGATCGCCGCCGGTACTTCGGTCGCCACCTGCCAGGCACCGGTGGCGGCGGGAGCGACGAACCAGACGCCGTTGCTCACCGCATAGAACTGGTTGGGCGCCACTTCGATCACTGGCGTCGGGGTATTCACTGCATAGCTGAGGCGGGTGCCGGAGATCGGCTGGAAGTTCGGCGCGCCGTCGTAGTTCACCTTCAGCGTCGTCTTGCTGCGCGAGACGGTGGCGGTCTGCGGGATGCTCGCAGCGATGGCGGCTTCCTTGGCCTGCGGCGTGCCGGGTACCGAGACCAGCACGTTGGCCTTCGGGTCCTTGGGCGAAATCTTGGCAAAATCGGCGGGCAGGTCCTTGCCCTCGACGAAGCGCCACGGTCCCTTTTCACCGGGGCCACTGAACCAGCGACCGGAGACCAGCACGTACCAGGTGTTGTGCATGGGATCGACGAACACCGCGTGGTCGGCGTTCTGCATGGTCAGTAGGCCGACGCCATCCACCGGCGCCATCTGTGCGGTGCCATCGCTGACGATCAGTTCGGTGGGCTGGGTAGCGACCAGCACCGCCGGCGCCTTGGCCGGCGGCTTGCCGCCCTTGGGCAGCAGCGCGTCCACCGGGCCGGCCTTGGCGGCGACCTGCTGGGCGTTGACCAATGCCTGGGGCGGCTGGCTCAACACCAGCCAGCTGCCATCCAGCGACTGGGAGGTGTACCAGCTGCCCGCCGCATGCAGGTAGTTGTTGCCCTGGGCATCGCGCAGGATCAGCACACGGCTGTTGACCACCCGCTCGAAATCGCTGCCCGGGAGCGACTGCCAGTCCGGTTGCCCATCGATCATTACCAGCACCGTCGGGGTGGCGGCGAAGACGATCTGCGGCGCGTCGTTCTTCACTTCGACGTGGCGCAGCTTGTCCAGTTGCTGGTTCACCGCATAGCTGGCCTGCAGTTGGTCGAGGGAGACGGTCAGGCCGTTCTGGGGCAGATGCGCCATCAGAACGTCGCGCACCTTGCCGGCACTGTCCGGCTCGGTGGGGACCTCTACCTTGTCAACACGGATATCGGTGAGCTGTACCAGGCCGGCGTCCTTCTCGATGGTGGCGGCAGCGGAGAACAGCGCCACGCCATAGGTCGGCGCGCCGTTGGCGGCGCCCACGGCAATCGCCGCGCGGCCGCTCATGCGGGTGCCGTCCCAGGCTTCGATCTGCGGCTGGAAGATCTGCACGTGCTGCTCGCCCAGGGCGAAGTCGCGGGGCCACGTCAGTTCGGTGGCGGCGGAAGCCTGCGCGGTAGACGACGGGGTAACGGCCGCCATGGCGACGGGATGGCCGAGGGCCATGCCAACGGCAATGGCGAGGGATGACAGGAGCGGGCGGAGAGCCTTGCTGGGAACCTTCCTTGAGAGTACTGCGGTCAACGATAGTGCAGCGGCGCTGATCTGCGCGGAGCCTTCAATTCACGTTGCGCCATGCTGGCGCAATTTCGTGAGCAGGCGAACAGATTCCCGCGTTGTGACCGCAGAGTTAGATGCGCTACTAGGCCCCTGTCGTTTCCGTCGCTACAGCCCCAGCTCGCTGAGCGACGGATGATCGTCCGGGCGGCGCCCTTGCGGCCAACGGTACAGACGCTGGTCCTCGCGGATCGGCAGGTCGTTGATGCTGGCGCGCCGTTCGAACATCAGTCCGTTCTCATCGAACGCCCAGTTCTCGTTGCCATAGGAGCGGAACCAGTTGCCCGAGTCGTCGTGCCACTCGTAGGCGAAGCGCACGGCGATGCGGTTGTCGGTGAAGGCCCAGAGTTCCTTGATCAGCCGGTACTCCAGCTCGCGGACCCACTTGGCCGTTAGGAACTCGACGATCTGCTCGCGGCCTTCGATGAAGGTCGCGCGGTTGCGCCAATGGCTGTCCGGGGTATAGGCCAGCGACACGCGCTGTGGATCACGGCTGTTCCAGGCGTCCTCGGCGAGGCGGACTTTCTGGATGGCGGTTTCCCGGGTGAAGGGCGGGAGAGGGGGACGGGCTTCGCTCATGATGGTCTCCGGTAGGCAGTGAGGAATGAGGCAGTGAGGGTGGCAACCTGATCTCCATACTCCGCCCGGCCCCGAATGGGGTAAATGACGGTAATCCCACAGATATTGCCAATCATGCGTTGGCGCTCTTTCCGTACGGCAATGCCCCCTGTAGGAGCGGGCCATGCCCGCGAATCGCGCGCATGGCGCGCTCCTACAAGGGCGTCAGACCGGCGGGGAAGCTGCCTTGGCCGTCGTCTTGCGCAACCCCACCCGGTCCTGGCTCGGACATACCCCGAACTTCGCCCGGTAGCTGCGCGACAGGTAGGAGGGTGTCTCGAAGCCGCAGGCCACGCCGACCTCCAGCACGCTCATGTCGGTCTGGCGCAATAGCTGGCGCGCCTTGTCCAGGCGCAGGCCGAGGTAGAAGTTCGATGGCGTGTCGTGCAGGTGCAGGCGGAACAGCCGCTCCAGCTGGCGCCGGGTGACCCGGATGTGCTCGGCCAGTTCCAGCGTGGACAGCGGCGGTTCGGTGTGGCGCTCCATTTCGCCGATCACCTGCACCAGCTTGCGGTTGCTCACCCCGTAGCGACTGGCAACCTGCAGGCGCTGGTGGTCCTGGCGGGTGCGGATGCGGCCGACCACGAACTGCTCGGAGACCTGCACCGCCAGCTCCGGGCCGTGGTCCTGGGCGATCAGGTCAAGCATCAGGTCGATGGACGCCGTGCCGCCGGCGGAGGTGATGCGCGGGCCGTCGATCTCGAACAGCTCCTGGGTCGCCTCCACCTGTGGATAAGTCTCCCGGAAGGCCTCCAGCGCCTCCCAGTGCACGGTGCAGCGCTGGCGCGAGAGCAACCCGGCCTCGGCCAGCACGAAGCTGCCGGTGTCGATACCGCCCAGGGTCACGCCGTCACGGTCGAGTCGTTTCAGCCAGTGCAGCAATGCCGGGGTGCAGGCGCGCAGCGGCTCGAAGCCGGCCACCACCAGCAGCGTGTCGCCGCGCTTGAGCGCCTCCAGGCCGCTGTCGGCGTTCATCGACATGCCGTTGCTGGCCAGCACCGGTCCGCCATCCAGGCTCATCAGGTGCCAGCGGTAGAGCTCGCCGCGGAAGCGGTTGGCCACGCGCAGCGGCTCCACGGCGGAGACGAAACCCATCACGGAAAAACCGGGCAACAGCAGGAACCAGAAGTCTTGGGACATGGTGGGTACCGTGCGATTCAAGGCAGCCGGGAGGCGTTCGATTGGCGCGTTCGATTGGCATAGTGCAATTCGCCGGCGCTGGCAATCGGGGTGGTCGCTGCTGTGCAAGAGCTGGTCGCCCCAGTGCGATTCGCGGGGTCTTCGGCTGCGTAACGTGAACACCAGTCCCGCCGTGTGGGACCGCATGACAAACAACAACGATAACCAACGCCGCAAAGGCCTTGTGGGAGATGTCATGAAGTCAATGATCAAAGCGGTCGGCTGCGCCGCGCTGTTAGTCGCCGCCAACACCACCTGGGCCGCCGAGCCCGCGCAATGCCAGAACGTACGCATGGGGTCGGTGAACTGGACCGACGTGGTGGCCAGCAGTGCAATTGCCGAAGCCGTGCTCGACGGCCTGGGCTACAAGGTCAAGCAGACCAGCGCCTCGCAGCAGATCGTTCTTGCCGGCATGGCCGACAAGCAGCTGGACGTCTTCCTCGGCTACTGGCAGCCGACCATGCAACCGGTCGCCAAGCCCTACCTCGACAAGCAGCAGATCGACGTCATCACCCCGGCCACCCTGGGCGACGCACAGTCCACCTACGCCGTACCGACCTACGTGTATGACGGCGGGCTGAAGACCTTCGCCGACATCGCCAAGTTCAAGGACAAGCTCGACAACAAGATCTACCTGATCGAGCCGGGCAGCGGTTCCAACCGCATCACCGCGAAGATGATCGCCGACGACAAGTTCGGCCTGAAGGGCTTCCAGATCGTCGAGTCCAGCGAGGCCGGCATGCTCACCGCGGTCAAGCGCGCCATCAAGCGCAAGCAGTGGGTGGTGTTCTTCGGTTGGAAGCCGCACCCGATGAACCTGCAGATCGACATGAAGTACCTCACCGGCAGCGACGACGTGTTCGGCCCCAACGAAGGCGCCGCCACCGTCTCCATCATGACCGCCGGCGGCTACCAGCAGCAGTGCACCAACGTTGCCAAGCTGCTGCACAACCTGAGCTTCACCAGCGAACAGGTCAGCCAGGTGATGGAGCCGATCCTCGACCGCACCCAGCCGGTCGACGCCGCCAAGGCCTGGCTCAAGGCACACCCCGAGCCCCTGCAGAAGTGGCTCGACGGCGTGACCACCTTCGACGGCAAGGATGGCCTCGGCGCTGTCCAGGCCTCGCTCAAGTAACTCCTCTCCAGAGGACGCCCTGCGCGCCGCCGCGCAGGGGTTCCGCTCGCCCACACGAAGGAGCCCTATCGTGAACTACGAAGTCATCGTCACCTGCGCAGTGACCGGCGCCGGCGACACCGTCGGCAAGCACCCGGCCATCCCCGTAACCCCCAAGGAAATCGCCGCCGCCGCCATCGAGGCCGCCAAGGCCGGGGCCACCGTCGCCCACTGCCACGTGCGCGATCCGCAGACCGGCAAGCCCAGCCGCGACGTGAACCTCTACCGCGAAGTGGTGGAACGCATCCGCGAGAGCGACACCGACGTCATCATCAACCTCACTGCCGGCATGGGCGGGGATCTTGAGATCGGCAAGGGCGATCGGCCGCTGGAATTCGGCGCCGGCACCGACCTGGTCGGCCCGATCGAGCGCCTGGCCCATGTCGAGGCGTTGCTGCCGGAAATCTGCACCCTGGACTGCGGCACCCTCAACTTCGGCGACGGCGACTTCATCTACGTCTCCACCCCGGCCCAGCTGCGCGCCGGCGCCAAGCGCATTACCGAGCTGGGCGTGAAGGCCGAGCTGGAAATCTTCGACACCGGCCACCTCTGGTTCGCCAAGCAGATGCTCAAGGAAGGCCTGCTGGAGGACCCGCTGATCCAGATCTGCCTGGGCATCCCGTGGGGCGCGCCGGCCGACACCACCACCATGAAGGCCATGGCCGACAACATTCCCGAGGGCCTGACCTGGGCGGGCTTCGGCATCGGCCGCTCGCAGATGCCCATGGTCGCTCAGGCCATGCTGCTGGGCGGCAACGTTCGCGTCGGCCTGGAAGACAACATCTGGCTCGACCGTGGCGTGCATGCCACTAACGGCCAACTGGTCGAACGCGCCATCGAGATCATCGAACGCCTCGGCGGCCGTGCCCTGACCCCGGCCGAAGGGCGCAAGAAGATGAACCTCAAGGCCCGTTAACCAACTGCTCTTCGTAGGAGCGAGCTTGCTCGCGAACCTGCCCCCGGTGCAGACCCCGTTCGCGAGCAAGCTCGCTCCTACAGCTGCCATCGCCCTTCTTTGGAGTGCCTTCCATGTCCTTCATCACCCAAATCAAAACCTTCGCCGCCCTCGGCAGCGGCGTCATCGGCAGCGGCTGGGTCGCCCGCGCCCTGGCCCACGGCCTCGACGTCATCGCCTGGGACCCGGCCCCCGGCGCCGAAGCCGCGCTGCGCGCCCGCGTCGCCAATGCCTGGCCGGCGCTGGAAAAGGCCGGCCTGGCCCCCGGCGCCTCGCAGGATCGCCTGCGCTTCGTCGCCACCATCGAAGAATGCGTACGCGACGCCGACTTCATCCAGGAAAGCGCCCCCGAACGCCTCGACCTCAAGTGCGAGCTGCACACCAAAATCAGCGCCGCCGCCAAGCCCAACGCCCTGATCGGCTCCAGCACCTCGGGCCTGCTGCCCAGCGAGTTCTACGCCGACGCCACCCACCCCGAGCGCTGCGTGGTCGGCCACCCGTTCAACCCGGTGTACCTGCTGCCGCTGGTGGAAGTGGTGGGCGGCGAGAAGACCGCGCCGGAAGCGGTGCAGGCTGCCATCAAGGTCTATGAATCCCTCGGCATGCGCCCGCTGCACGTGCGCAAGGAAGTGCCCGGCTTCATCGCCGACCGCCTGCTCGAAGCCCTCTGGCGCGAAGCGCTGCACCTGGTCAACGACGGCGTCGCCAGCACCGGCGAGATCGACGATGCGATCCGTTTCGGCGCCGGCCTGCGCTGGTCCTTCATGGGCACCTTCCTCACCTACACACTGGCCGGCGGCAACGCCGGAATGCGCCACTTCATGGCCCAGTTCGGCCCGGCCCTGCAACTGCCCTGGACCTACCTGCCGGCCCCCGAGCTGACCGACACCCTGATCGACCGCGTGGTGGAAGGCACCTCCGAACAGCAGGGCAGCCGCAGCATCGCCGAGCTGGAACGCTACCGCGACGACTGCCTGCTGGCGGTGCTCGGCGCCATCAAGGAAACCAAGTCAAAGCACGGCTTCGCCTTCGCCGACTAACCTCACGGTTCATCATTCGCTCCAAACCACCCCCTCTCCCTTCAGGGAGAGGGCCGGGGAGAGGGGCTCTTCGGACGCGAACATGACCCACGCCCTGAAAACCTACGAAACCCCCATCCTCGCCGAGTGGACCGACTACAACGGCCATCTGCGCGACGCCTTCTACCTGCTGCTGTTCAGCTACGCCACCGACGCCCTGATGGACCACCTGGGCCTCGACGCCGAGCACCGCGCCGCGACGAACGACTCGCTGTTCACCCTCGAGGTCCACCTCAACTACCTGCACGAAGTGAAGGAAGGCGAGAAGGTCGAAGTGCGCACCCAGCTGATCGCCCATGACCGCAAGCGCCTGCATATCTTCCACAGCCTGCACCGCGCCGGTGAAGACCTCGCCCTGGCCGCCAGCGAACAGATGTTGCTGCACGTGAATCTCGAAGGCGGCGCACGCTCGGCACCTTTCGAAGGTGTGGTGCTGGAGCGCGTGCTGCAACTGGCCGAGGCACACCGCACATTGCCGCGCCCGGACTACGTCGGACGCACCATCGGCCTACCGGGTTGATCGCCGATGACGCGGCGCTATCCGCTGTCTGACGCCATGCAAGCCTTCGTTGCGAGGACCCAGTCCTATGCCGCGAAGGACCCTTCCATCACAGCCCAGCGCGCGGCTTACGAGCGCATGGCGGCCGACTTCACCCCGCCGCGTCCGCCGGGCCTGCGTATCAGCGAGCTGTGCCTGGACCGCCTGCCCGCCGTACGCCTGTACCGTCCGGCCGGTCTACCTCCCGATACCGGCTGGCCCACCGTGCTCTACCTGCACGGCGGCGGCTGGATGCTGGGTGGCCTGGGCTCCCATGAGTTCATCACCGCCGAGCTGGCTGCCGAGCTGGGCGCGCTGGTGGTGGCGGTGGACTATCGGCTGGCGCCGGAGCATCCGTACCCCGCCGCGCTGGATGACTGCCTCGCCGTCTGGCGGCGCCTGCGCAATGGCACCTTGGGCGAACCGGTCGATACCTCACGGCTGCTGGTGATGGGCGACAGCGCGGGCGGAAACCTTGCCGCTGGCCTGTGCCTGGCCCTGCGTGAGGCGGGCGAGCCGCAACCCGCCGGGCAACTGCTGATCTACCCCGCACTGGGGGATGGCGAGACACCCTCGCGGAAGTCCTGTGCCGATGCGCCGCTGTTGTCGCGGGCGGACCTCGACGCTTGCCTGGCGGCCTACCTGCCGCATGCCGGCGATTGGCGTGATCCGCTGGCGTTGCCGCTGCGCTCGGGCGATTTCCGTGGCCTGCCGCCGGCATTCGTCGCCGTCGCCGAGTTCGACCCGCTGCGCGATGACGGTGAGCGCTACTGCATGGCCTTGCGCGAGGCAGGAGTCGAGTGCGAATTCTTCCCCGGCCATGGCCTGGTGCACGGCGCTCTGCGTGCTCGCGGCGTGGAGGAGGTGGAGGCCCTGTACCGGGAGCTCTACCAGGCGCTGCGACGCTTCCTCCGCTAGGGCGCTGGCTGGCCGAGGATGAACTCGGCCAGCGTCTTCAATTGCGCATCGTCCAGCGCCGGGAAGGGCGGCATCGGGATCTGCCCCCAGCGCCCGACCCCGCCCTGGCGAATGTGCTCGGTCACGCTCCGTAGCGCCTGCGGATCGTTCCGGTAGCGCCCGGCCACCGCCTGGTAGGCCGGGCCCACCACCGTACGGTCGAGCGCATGGCAGCCCAGGCAACCGTTGGCGTCGAGCAGGCTGCGGGCATCCTGTTTCGCCGGGCTGGCCGGCACCGCCTGCGCGGCGACGGTCTGTGCGTGGGGCTTGCCGGAATAGGCGTCGGCCAGATAGGCCGCGATCGCATCGGCCTGCGGGTCGTCGACCGGCGCGCCGTAGGCGTGCTGCATCTTCGCCACTTCGCCGCGCCACTGGCTTTCGCTCATGCCCGGAGGCTGCAGCTGGATGTAGTCCGCCGAATGGCAAATGGTGCATTTCTGGTTGGCGATGGCGTAGCCGGGCAGGTCCGACGGCGTTAGGCGCGCGGTTTCCCTGGGCAACTCGATGCTCACCGGCTCGGCGCCGACGGCCGTTGCCGCCAGCAGGCCGGAGCAGGCGAGCGCGAGCAGGAATCTGATTGCAGGCATAGCAGGCGTTCCCTGTTCTAGATGATGTGCAGCGGCAGTGATTCGATGGAGTGGCGGGCATAGCCGCCGGGGTTCCAGGTCGGCTGCGCCGGCTGCGTGTCGCCCCGCGCATTGCGGGCGCGCACCAGCAGGTGAACGACCCCGCGCTGGCGCGGCGCCCACTCGGTGCGCCATTCGCGGAACGAGTAGTTGCCCAGGTTTTCGCCGAGTCGCGTGGGCAGCCAGCTGCGCCCGCCGTCATCGGAGATTTCCACGCTGTGGATGCCGCTGCCGCCGTCGAAGGCGATCCCGCGCAGGGCCTGGTTCTGCCCCAGTTGCAGGGTCTGGCCCTCGTGCAGGCTGGTCACGAACGAACGCACCGGCAGGCGGCCGATGGGGCGGCTGCCGGTCAGCGCGCTGCCGGCCGGCAGGCACTGGCAGTCGTTGTCGGGGACCCGGTAGGCCTTCTGCATGAAGAAGCCGTCGAACTCATGGTCGATGACCTCGATCTCGCTCAGGTGCTTGATCCAGTAGGTGCCGAAGTAACCCGGCAGCACCAGGCGGATCGGATAGCCATTGAGCAGGGGCAGGTCCTCGCCGTTCATGCTCCAGGCGATCAGCGGCTCGGCGCTCAGCGCGTGCTCGATGTCGATGGCTTTGGTCATGCTCGGGGTGGCCGGCAGCACCGGTTGATCCAGCCCCCGGAAGGTGACCTGGCGGGCACCGTCCAGCACACCGGCGTGGTTCAGCAGCGTGCGCAACGGCAGGCCGAGCCAGCGCGCGTTGCCCATCGAGCCGTGGCCCAGTTGGGCGCCGAAGACGCGCGGCTCGAAGTAGCCGCGGCTGTTGCCGGAGCACTGGTTGACTGCGACCACGGTCACGGCCTCGCCCAGCGACTTCAGCGTCGCCAGGTCGAGGTCCAGCGCCTGGCGCACCTGGCCGTGCACGCGCAGGCGGTAGGCGGCCGGGTCGATGCGGGTGGGAATGTTCGCCAGGTGATAGCGCACGAAGAAGGCGTCGTTGGGCGTCAGCAGGCTTTCGTTGAACACCTCGAGCGGCGTCTCCAGGTGCGGGGGGCGCGTGGTGATGCGCATCAGCGGGCGCTTCTGCGGATAGGCGACCAACTCCCGGTCGCCATTGCCGAAGGGCTGCCGGGCGAGGTTCGCCGCCAGGGCCTGGAGCGGTTGGGTGGCCAGGCCCGCGCCCGCGAGCAGGGCGGCCTGGAGGAACTGGCGGCGATCGAAGCCGCCGCGCTGCCGGAAATCGCTCATACGGTTGGCTCCTTCATACCAGGACGAGTCGGAGCAGAACGCAGACGCCGTTGCAGGACGGCCAGGCGAGCATTCCGGGGAGGGTCGCCGCGCAGGCAAGGGCGGCGCCCAGGGGCAGGCAGAACAGCAGGTTCCGGTTCCGTGGTCGGATCCCGGCAGTGAGGGTGTGCATCCTTCGCTCCTCAGGTGAGGTCACGGGAGCACGGTAAGTGCCGGGTTTTAATTTGTTAAACGAATAGTTCCTGTATTAAATACCTGAAAAACAGGTAGATAAGCCCATGGCCCTTAGCTTTCGCCAGCTCCAGATCTTCTGTGCGGTGGCCCGCACCGGCAGCACCACGGCGGCGGCGGAATCCATTTCGCTGTCGCAGTCGGCCACCAGCGCGGCCCTCAACGAGCTGGAAGCGCAACTCTCCACACAGCTATTCGACCGGGTCGGCAAACGCCTGCAACTGAGCGAGGTAGGCCGCCGCTTCCTGCCCCAGGCACAACGCCTGCTGGATGCCATGACCCAGCTGGAACAGCAGTTCACCGCGTCCGAAAATCCCCAGGCGAGTATCACGGTGGCCGCCAGCAGCACCATCGGCAACTACGTGCTGCCGCGCCTGCTGGCGTCGTTCGACCAGGTGCAGCCGGGCGTGCGGGTGAACGCGCACATCGGCAATACCGGCGCGGCGGTGGCCGAGGTGGTGGCGTTTTCCGCGGACATCGGCCTGATCGAAGGCCCCTGCCACGAGCCGGGCCTTTTGGTGGAACCCTGGCTGGAGGACTGCCTCATCGTGGTGGCGGCGCCCGGGCATCCGCTGGCGTCGCGCACGCAGGTCTCCCGCGAGGCGCTACGCCGCACCCGCTGGCTGCTGCGCGAGCCGGGCTCGGGCACGCGCGAGGAGGTCAGCCACGCCCTGCTGGGCCACCTGCACTACCTGGAAGACAGCCTGGACCTGGGCAGCTCCGAAGCCATCAAGCACAGCGTCGCCGCCGGGCTGGGGATCAGTTGCCTGTCGCGCTGGGTGGTGGAGGAACAGCTGGCGTCGGGTGCGCTGGTGGAGCTGCGCAGCAGCCTGCCGCCGCTGCGGCGGCGCTTCTACATGCTGCGCCAGCGCTGCAAGTTCCTTTCGCCGGGGTTCGAAGCCTTCTGGCAGCACTGCCGCACGGGCGTCTAGCCATCGGGGATGGCCGTCGCGCGGGCAAAAAAAATCCCCTGGGACGCCCGACGCGTGACAGGGGACAAAGCGAGCCGGGAACGGGCTCTCAGTGTGTTCAAAACCCGGGCCGGCAAGGCATGCGGGTTGTGCATGGATTGGAGTCTGCCTGTCGGGTTGCCGGTGCGGTTAGCCGAAAGCGACCTGCGCGTGCCCGTTGAGGACATTCCGCCGGCCGGGTGCTTGCCGCCCCTCGCCGGGCTTACCAGAATCGGGGAAAACCCAAGCCGCTCCAGGAGAACTGCCATGATGCACGCCGACCTGATCGACCAGGACGATTTCCGTGAACGCCTGCAGGCACTGGGCTTTGCCGTACCGCCGGACGTGACCGCGGAGCAAGCCTGCGAATATGCCGTGCGCGCGCTGACCCCGGAGCGCTCCATGGCGCTGCGCCGCCTGGTGGAAGAGCTGCTGGTCGGCAACGCCACCCTGCTGCCCGCCGTGCGCGAGGCGATCTCCCGCCAGCTGCTGCCGGCGCTGGTGCCCAGGCCCTGAGCCTGATCGGGCGCACGGGAGATCGCTCCTGTGCGCCGATTTCCATGGTCCGTCCAAGCGCCCCAATCAATTGCCCGATCGGAGATGGAGAAGTGCCCACGGACGAGCCGCCGAAACTCCCCTCCCCACCGTCCACCTGACCGCTAGCGCCCGTTATTCACCCTGCCATTTCCTGAACAGAACGCTGGCGTTTACACCGCCGAAACCAAACCCATTCGACAGCGCGTATTCGGTCGCCAGCGCTGTGCTTGTGCGGGCGATGTTCAAGCCCGCGGAGGAGGGATCGGCGTTCTCCAGGTTCAGTGTCGGGGGTGCTACCTGGTCCCGCAGGGCCAGCACCGTGAAGATGGCCTCGATCCCTCCCGCCGCGCCGAGCAGGTGGCCCGTGGAGGATTTGGTGGCGCTGATGACGGGCGACGTGTCTCCGAAGACGGCCTTTATCGCCGCCAGCTCGGCGTTGTCGCCAACAGGCGTCGACGTGGCATGTGCGTTCAGGTGGCCGACCTGGTCCGGTGCGACGCCTCCTTGTTGCAGTGCCTGGCGCATGGCCCGTTGGGCCCCGTCTCCATCTTCCGGCCCGGAGGTGATGTGGTAGGCGTCGGCGCTGGTTCCATAGCCGATCAGTTCTGCAATGGGCGTGGCTCCGCGTGCCAGGGCGTGCTCGAGTTCTTCGATCACCAGAAGGCCCGCGCCCTCGCTCATGACGAAGCCGTCCCGCGCGCTATCGAAGGGGCGAGAGGCTTTTTCAGGGGTGTCGTTGAAGGCGCTCGCCAAGGTTCGCGCGGCGGCAAAACCCGCGAGGCTGACTCTGTGAATGGCGGCTTCCGCGCCCCCGCACAGCGCGACGTCCACTTCGCCCGACCTGATCATGCGAGCCGCGTCGCCAATGGCCTGTACGCCAGCGGCACAGGCCGTGACCGGCGCCCCGAGGGGACCTTTCAGCTGGTGGCGAATGGAGACCTGGCCGGCGGCGAGGTTGCAGAGGAAGGACGGTATGGTGAAGGGCGATAGACGCCGTGGGCCTTTGCTGTCCGTGGTACGCACCGCGTCCGCAATGGCCGGGAAGCCGCCGATGCCCGAGGCGATGATCGTGGCAGTACGCTCCTGCTCGATGGCGGAGGTCGGCGCCCATCGGGCTTGGGTCAGGGCGTCTTCTGCTGCGGCCAAGGCGAACAGGATGAAGCGATCGACCTTGCGCTGCTCCTTCTGGGAGAGAACGCTGTCAGGGTCAAACCCGCCCAGAGGGTCTGCCTCAAGCCCGGGGACCTGACCGCCGATGCGCACGGCCAGGTCGCCGATCAGCTCTTCTGGCAGCGCGCGAATACCCGAGGCACCCGCCAGCAGCCGCTCCCATACGAGCTCAACACCCCGACCGAGCGGTGTAACCGCCCCCATTCCGGTAACGACGACACGCTTTCTCATGAAGGCTTCGCTCCTTTGCGGTTAAATACCTGGGTAAAGGAAGTTACTATCATAATGAAAGTCACATCCGGAGCGGATTTTTTCCGGACAACCATGAGCGATGCCTATGCAGCGTAAGACCTTCTCTGACTCCCTATGTCCGATCGCCCTCAGCCTGGAGCAGGTTGGCGAATGGTGGAGCCTGCTGATCATGCGCGATGCGCTGCAGGGGGTGTCCCGGTTCGACGAGTTCTCCAGGAGCCTGAACATCGCTCCCAACATGCTGACCCGCAGGCTCAACGCGCTCGTGGAGGCCGGGCTGCTGGAGCGCCGCGCCTACTGCGTCAAACCGCTCCGACATGAGTACATCCCGACCGGAAAAGGGAGGGATCTCCAGGTCGTGCTTTATGCATTGATTGCCTGGGGCAATCAGCACTTCGTCTCGGATGAGATCGCCGTACAGGTTGTGGACAGGGCTTCAGGAAGGCCGCTGCGCCCCATGATGGTCGATGAAGTGGACGGCAGGGTGGTGCCTTGGGATGAATGCGACCTGGCGGCCGGGCCTGGTGCCAGCCAGGGGATTGTCGAGAGACTGCAACTCATGAAGGACTCCCTGAAGTAGTGGACCGATGGCAAACGCATCGTTTCGCAAACGGCCTACCGGGAATTCCTCCTGGCTGTTTCCATCCCCGCTTATCACGTCTTTCTGCGCCAATCGCGTGGTGACCTAGACTGCCCCCTTCAACCGAAGGAGAGCCGTCATGACCAGAGCCACCCCCTTCCTCATGTTCCAGGGCGGCGTCGCGCAGTCGGCGCTGGACCTTTATCTCGCCACCTTTCCTGATTCCCGCGTGTTGCACGTTGAGCGTTACGCCGCCGGTGATCCAGGGCCGGAGGGGACGATCAAGGTAGCGCGCTTTCAGGTGTGCGGGCAGGCGTTCATGTGCTCGGACAGCCCGGTGAAGCATGACTTCGATTTCACGCCGGCCAGTTCGATCTTCGTGGAGTTCGATTCGCAGGATGTGCTGGATCGGATCTTCGATGTGCTGGCCGAGGGTGGGCGGGTCTATATGCCGCTCGGGGACTACGGTTTCAGCCGGCGCTTTGGCTGGGTGAGCGACAGGTTCGGGGTGTCGTGGCAGTTGAGCCTGGCGCTGTAGGCGGTGGGGTTGGGCTGTAGGAGCGGGCGCCGTACGGCGGCGATCTCCTTTGGCCAAGGATTCTTCCGCGATGGATTTCGCGGACAAGGTCCGCTCCTACGGGATCAAGCGCGGAGCTGACCTGTAGGAGCGCCCCATGGGCGCGATCGCGGGCATGGCCCGCTCCTACAAGGGCATTCGGTGTTCTGCTGAGACGGGGTTCTCCCGGCGCGCCAAATCCTTTCCGGTCTTGGCTTGTTGCCTTGGAGGATTCGGGAAACGCCCTACACTGCGCCGGCGTTGCGGTCTTACAAGCCCTCTGCGTAGCGTTCCTGGCACCACGTCTCGGCGTGGTCAGGTGTGGAAACCTGCCCTTACCGCAATATCGCCGTAGCAGAGAAGATCAGGCCCACCGGGGCCTGATCGGCTCTGGTTGTCTATGGCGGACCGTGTAAGGCGGGCTTCGGCCCGGCCGGTCCTATTGCGGTAGCCGGTTTTCCACCCTTGCACGGTCCGCCTCCCTCTTTCGGATGTTTCGGGCGGCGGCTTCTTTCATGAGCAAGGAGCTACGGCATGAACACTTCGATGTCTTCCCCGGCCGCTGACGGCCTGACAACCCATTCCTTCGTACGTTACAGCCGGCGGCTGCGCGGCGTGCTGCTCGATCAGCAGGCGTGGTTCGTCCTGCGCGACCTGGCCAAGCTCACGGCCAGCCACCTGGGCCCGCGCGTGGCGCAGAAGCTGGACCCGGACCAGTCGCGCTGGGAGCGGCTGGCGGGGGCGGAGGAGGATGAGCTGCTGGTGAGCGAGAGCGGTGTGTATGCGTTGCTGATGCTGCACTTCTATCACCCGGAGAACCGCAGCCTGCGGCAATGGCTGAGCAATGAGGTGGTGCCGGTGTTGCGCGAGGCGGAGCAGCACAATGCGCTGTTGCCGCGCCATCAGTTCCGGCAGATGCAGGGGCAGGAGGTGGCGGTGCTGGATTGGCAAGGGCGGCTGTGGATGCGGGTGGTGGATGCGGCGCGGTTGATGGAGTCGGAGGGGCGGTAGGCGCAGCGGAGTTGGCCTGTAGGAGCGCCCCATGGGCGCGATCGCGGGCATGGCCCGCTCCTACAGGGGGCGTCTTGCGTACGGGCGGCCCTCACCCCAACCCTCTCCCGAAGGGAGAGGGAGCTGTTCGGTGTGAGGGGTTGCCCAGGCGTTAGCCGGTGGTACTCAGAGCACGCGTACGCTGGCGAAGGTGGATTCGCCCTGGGCCTGGCTGAGGGCGGAGATGGCCGAGGAGTTGGGCATCAGCGCCAGGTCCTGCGGGATCGGCATGACCATGACCGGCTGCCCGATCGGCTGGCCCTGGCGCTCGTCGCGCGGCGGGATGCCGAAGTAT
Organism: Pseudomonas sp. B1-22; assembly: GCF_050474425.1. Classification (NCBI taxonomy): domain Bacteria; kingdom Pseudomonadati; phylum Pseudomonadota; class Gammaproteobacteria; order Pseudomonadales; family Pseudomonadaceae; genus Pseudomonas; species Pseudomonas sp. B1-22. Next base: position 669,880 of record NZ_JBCHVH010000004.1, read on the forward strand.
TCGCGGTAGCACTTGGAGAAGTGCGGAGTGGAGACGAAGCCGCAGACCGAGGCGACTTCGATGATCGACATGGAGGTCTGCTTGAGCAGCTGGCGCGCACGGATCAGGCGCAGCTTCAGGTAGTAGCGCGACGGCGAGCAGTGCAGGTACTTCTGGAACAGGCGCTCGAGCTGGCGGCGCGAGACGTTGACGTAGACGGCCAGTTCGTCAAGGTCGATGGGCTCTTCGAGGTTGGCTTCCATCAGCGCGACGATTTCCTGCAGCTTCGGCTGGTTGGTGCCGAGCATGTGCTTGAGCGGCACGCGCTGGTGGTCCTGTTCGTTGCGGATGCGTTCGTAAATGAACATCTCGGAGATAGCGGCGGAGAGTTCGCGGCCGTGCTCGCGACCGATCAGGTGCAGCACCATGTCCATCGGCGCGGTGCCGCCGGAGGAGGTGAAGCGGTTGCGGTCGATGGAGAACAGGCGGGTGCTCATGGCCACGCGGGGGAAGGCTTCCTGCATGGCGGCCAGGCATTCCCAGTGCACGGAGCAGTCGTAGCCGTCGAGTAGGCCGGCGCGGGCCAGGGCCCAGCTTCCGGTGCACACGGCGCCCAGCTTGCGGCCGTGGCGGGCCTGGGCCTGGAGGAAGGTGACGTGTTCGCGGGTGACGCTGCGCTGGATACCGACGCCGCCGACCACGATCAGGGTGTCCATCTGCGGGGCGCTGTCGCAGGAGGCGTCGGGGGTGATCTGCAGGCCGTCGCTGGCCCAGACCTGGCGGCCGTCGAGGCTCAGGGTGTGCCAGCGGTAGAGTTCGCGACCGGATAGCTGGTTGGCCATGCGCAGCGGTTCCACCGCCGAGGCCAGGGAGATCAGGGTGAAGTTGTCCAACAGCAGGAAGCCGATGGACTGCGGAGCTCGGTTTTGCGGGGGAACTCCGGGGTTGAACGCGTTCATTCGATCACCTCACGCTAGTCACAGTCGCCTCTATGGAGGCGTTTCTTATGCTTGTTGTTTTCTGGTCGGGAAATCCGCCGTGGGCGGTCCCCTGGTTGTTCCTCTACGTATAGCAAGGCAAATGCCATGCCTACATTGATTGAGCGTTCAATAAAAAAAGAAAACGGCATGGAAATGCCGTTTTTGACGGGGCGGATTGCGACCCGCTGGAGGTCGCAAATACGCATGAGGTGGGGCCTGGGGATTTCGGTAGCACTCGCCGGTCACGTTGCCGGCGGTGCTTTGCGCCAAACGGTAACGCTCGTTGGGAGATCAGTACGAGCGTACCGCTGCGCCAGAATGAGGCGTTTTTACGACCGGGTGGTCGATTTTGGGATCAGCACTCGATGCTGCTGACGGCCAGGCCGCCGCGGGAGGTTTCCTTGTACTTGTCGTGCATGTCGGCACCGGTGTCGCGCATGGTGCGGATCACCTGGTCGAGGCTGATGAAGTGCTGGCCGTCGCCGCGCAGGGCCATCTGGGCGGCGTTGATGGCTTTCACCGCGGCGATGGCGTTGCGCTCGATGCAGGGCACCTGGACCAGGCCGCCGACCGGGTCGCAGGTCAGCCCGAGGTTGTGTTCCAGGCCGATCTCGGCGGCGTTCTCCACCTGCTCGGGGCTGGCGCCGAGGACTTCGGCGAGGCCGGCGGCGGCCATGGCACAGGCGGAGCCGACTTCACCCTGGCAGCCGACTTCGGCGCCGGAGATGGAAGCGTTCTTCTTGCACAGGATGCCGACGGCGGCGGCCGCCAGGAAGTAGTTGGTGACATCGTCATCGCTGGCGTCGGGATTGAAGCGCATATAGTAGTGGAGCACTGCCGGGATGATCCCCGCCGCGCCGTTGGTGGGCGCGGTGACCATGCGCCCGCCGGCTGCGTTTTCCTCGTTCACCGCCAGGGCGAAGAGGTTGACCCATTCCATGGCGGAGAGGGTCGAGCCGATGACGTTGGGTTTGCCGATCTCCAGCAGGCTGCGGTGCAGGCGTGCGGCGCGGCGTTGCACGTTGAGGCCGCCGGGAAGGATGCCTTCCTGGTTGAGGCCGCTGTTCACGCAGTCGCGCATGGCCTGCCAGATGACCTTGAGGCCTTCGCGGATGTCGGTTTCGCTGCGCCACATGCGCTCATTGGCCATCATCAGCTCGGACACGCGCAGGTTGTGGCGGCGACACAGGGTGAGCAGTTCGGCGGCGCTGGAGAAGTCGTAGGGCAGGACGGTGTTGTCGGTGTCGAGGCTGCCGGAGGCGGCCTGCTCTTCGTCGACGACGAAGCCGCCGCCGATGGAGTAATAGGTATCGCTGTGCAGCTCGCCGCCGTCGTCGAACGCGGTCAGGCGCATGGCGTTGGGGTGGTAGGGCAGGTTCTCGTCGAGCAGGCGCATGTCGCGCACCCAGTCGAAGGGCACGGCGTGCTTGCCGGCCAGCAACAGTTCGCCGGATTCGCGCAGGGCTGCCATGCGGGGCTCGATCTGCTGCGGGTCGATGCGATCGGGCCATTCGCCCATCAGGCCCATGATGGTCGCGCGGTCGGTGCCGTGGCCGACGCCGGTGGCCGACAGCGAGCCGTACAGGCGGACTTCCACACGGCGGGTGCGTTCGAGCAGCCGGCGCTCGCCCAGGGTGCCGACGAACAGCGCGGCGGCGCGCATGGGGCCTACGGTATGCGAGCTGGAAGGGCCGATACCGATCTTGAACAGGTCGAACACACTGATTGCCATGCCGAACTCCGAGCGGGCTGCATCCTGCGAGGGTGGGGGCGGGGGCACGTCCCTGTGCCCGCGTTGCGCCGTCATCATCGACCCAAGCGCCGGCACGGCCACTTCCGGCACCGACTTGCCCATATCCAAAAGCGCCGTGGGCGCGGCACGGCAGGGCGCCGCGGCGGTAAAGCCGTCGCTGGTGTTCCACCGACGACGAGGTCATGTCTGGACACGACATCCAGGGGCCGGACATCGATTGGTCGATAGGCGCGGGAATCCGCCTTGCTCCATGATCCGTACCCGACGAACGGTATCGGACCGTGCGCGCCCCCTTTCCCGCAGTCAGAGGCTGGTCTCATGAAGAGTCTTGTGTCGTCGCTGTTGGCGTTATCCGTGGTACTGCCGGGCGTTGCCCGCTCGGCCGAACCGGAATCCTGTGCCGTCGTGCGTTTCGCCGACGTGGGCTGGACCGATATCACCGTCACCACCGCGGTCACCCGCCTGGTGCTCGCTCACCAGGGCTACCGCACCAAGGTCGAGCGGCTGTCCGTGCCGGACACCTACAAGGCCATGGCGCAGGGCAAGATCGACGTGTTTCTCGGCAACTGGATGCCGAGCATGGCGAGCGACATCAAGCCCTTCGCCGACAAGGGCACGGTGGAAACCGTGCGGGCCAACCTCGAAGGCGCCAAGTACACCCTGGCGGTGCCGCAGTACGCCTATGACGCGGGCCTGAAGAGCTTCGCCGACATCGTGAAGTTCAAGGAGCAGCTGGGCGGCCGCATCTACGGCATCGAGCCGGGCAACGACGGCAACCAGCTGATCAAGAAGATGATCAACGAGAAGGCCTTTGGCCTGGGCGACTTCAAGCTGGTGGAGTCCAGTGAGGCCGACATGCTGGCCTACGTGAAGCGCGCCGGGGCGTTGAAGCAGCCGATCGTGTTCCTGGGTTGGGAACCTCACCCGATGAATACGCGTCTTCAGATGAAGTACCTGGACGGCGGCGATGCCTACTTCGGGCCGAATTATGGCGGCGCCACGGTCTTCACAAACGTCAGGGCAGGCTATCTTCAGGAGTGCCCGAATGTCGCGCGGCTGCTGAAGAACCTGAAATTCGACCTGGCGATGGAGAACCAGCTGATGGATGCGGTGCTCAACGAGCGACGCAATCCGCGGCAGGCCGCCAAGAGCTGGCTCAAGGCCAATCCGCAGGTGCAGGACATGTGGTTGCAGGGTGTCGCACCGAGCGCTTCCGGCGGTGCGGCGGAGGGGTCGAAGTCCCTCGCGAAGGACTGATCGCGACCCTTGCAGGTCGCCTGGACCGGGCCTTTGAATTGGATGCGACATGCCTGGTGCTGAATGCGACTTCGCCTGCACTGGTTGCGACGCACCCGGTATGCGGCGAATTTTTCCTGTTCCATGATCGATCACGAAATGACGAAAAAGGGCGCAGATCTCGGCCCTTCTTACAACAAGAGACCGCCGCGCCCACTGCGGGTAGCGCCGGCGCCCAACCCCGCAGAGGAGTACGTCCATGAAAGGTTGCAAGTCTTTGCTGCTGGCTGTGTCCGTTTGCGCGCCGCTGGCGGTTCAGGCCGCTGAACCTGAGTCGTGCGGCACGGTTCGTTTCTCCGACGTCGGCTGGACCGACATCACCGTGACCACGGCGACTACCCGCCAGGTGCTCGAATCGCTTGGCTACAAGACCAAGGTGACCATGGTCTCCGTGCCGGTGACCTACAAGTCGCTGGCGAACAAGGACATGGACGTGTTCCTCGGCAACTGGATGCCGAGCATGGCCAACGACATCAAGCCCTACGCCGACAACGGCTCGGTGGAAACCGTGCGGGCCAACCTCGAAGGCGCCAAGTACACCCTGGCGGTCACCCAGGCGGCCTATGACGGCGGCCTGAAGACCTTCGCCGACATCGCCAAGTTCGCCGACAAGCTCGACAACAAGATCTACGGGATCGAGCCGGGCAACGACGGCAACCGCCTGGTCCAGGGCATGCTCGACAAGAACATGTTCAACCTGGGCAAGTTCAAGCTGGTGGAGTCCAGCGAGGCCGGCATGCTCTCGCAGGTCGGACGCGCTGACCGCCGCAACCAGTGGATCGTGTTCCTGGGTTGGGAACCGCACCCGATGAACACCCGCTTCAAGATGAAGTACCTCGAAGGTGGCGATGACGTGTTCGGCCCCAACTACGGCGGCGCGACCATCTATACCAACGTGCGCAAGGGGTACGTTCAGGAGTGTTCCAACGTCGGCAAGCTGCTGACCAACCTGACCTTCACCCTGGAGATGGAAAACAAACTCATGGACGCCGTGCTCAACGGAGGCAAGAAGCCCGAAGAGGCGGCAAAAGCCTGGTTGAAGGACCATCCGGAACTGCTCGACGCCTGGCTCGCCGGCGTGACCACCCGTGACGGCAAACCGGCCTTGGCGGCAGCCAAGGTGGCATTCGCGAAATAAGTGCCGAAGTCATTGCCGTTGGACGATTCCTCAAGCTTCTGATGGGCCCGCATTATGTTTCTGACTGACCACAAGCTCCCGCTGGGTGAACACATCGCCGCCTTCGTCGAGTGGCTTACCCAGCATGGCGCCGCTTTTTTCGACAAGATTTCCGACACCCTTGAGTTCCTGATCCACGCTGTCACCAACAGCCTGCTCTGGTTCAACCCGCTGGCCCTGATCGCGCTGATGGTCATCCTGGTGTTCTACATCCAGCGCAGTTGGGGGCTGGCGGCGTTCGCCCTGGCCTCCCTGCTGCTGATCCTCAACCTGGGGTACTGGCAGGAGACCATGGAGACCCTGGCACAGGTGATCTTCGCCACGGTCGTGTGTATCGCCGTCGGTGTACCGCTGGGCATCCTGGCGGCGCACAAACCCTGGTTCTACACCGCGCTCAGGCCGCTGCTGGACCTGATGCAGACGGTACCCACCTTCGTCTACCTGATCCCGACCCTGACCCTGTTCGGCCTGGGTGTGGTGCCGGGCCTGATCTCCACGGTGATCTTCGCCATCGCCGCGCCCATCCGCCTGACCTGCCTGGGTATCCAGGACGTGCCGGCGGAACTGATGGACGCCGGCAAGGCCTTCGGTTGCTCGCGCTGGCAGCTGCTGACCCGTATCGAACTGCCCCACGCCATGCCGAGCATCGGCGCCGGGATCACGCAATGCATCATGTTGTCGCTGTCGATGGTGGTTATCGCCGCGCTGGTGGGTGCTGATGGCCTCGGCAAGCCGGTGGTCAACGCACTCAACACGGCGGACATTTCCCTCGGCTTCGAGGCCGGCCTGGCCATCGTACTGCTCGCCATCCTGCTCGACCGGGTGTGCAAGCAACGTTCGCTGCGGGGGAGGTAAGCACTATGTCGGCGATTCAATTCAAGAACGTGGATGTGATTTTCGGCACCCACACCAAGGAAGCCATCAAGCTGCTGGACCAGGGCATGGGCCGCGAGGAAATCCTCAAGCGCACCGGCCAGGTACTGGGGGTGGAGAACGCCAACCTCGACGTCAACCGCGGCGAAATCTGCGTGATGATGGGGCTCTCCGGCTCGGGCAAGTCCAGCCTGCTGCGCTGCATCAACGGCCTCAACCGGGTCAGCCGCGGCAAGCTGCTGATCGAGCACGAAGGTCAGCAGGTGGACATCGCCAACTGCTCGCCGGCAACGCTCAAGACCATGCGCACCAAGCGCATCGCCATGGTGTTCCAGAAGTTCGCCCTGATGCCCTGGCTGACCGTGGCCGAGAACATCGGCTTCGGCCTGGAGATGCAGGGTCGCCCGGCGAACGAGCGCAAGAAGGTGATCGACGAGAAGCTGGAGCTGGTCGGCCTGTCGCAATGGCGCGACAAGCGTCCGGACTCGCTGTCCGGCGGCATGCAGCAGCGTGTCGGCCTGGCCCGCGCGCTGGCGATGGATGGCGACATCCTGCTGATGGACGAACCCTTCTCCGCACTGGACCCGCTGATTCGCCAGCAGCTGCAGGATGAACTGCTGGTGCTGCAACGCCAGCTGCACAAGACCATCGTCTTCGTCAGCCACGACCTGGACGAGGCGCTGAAGATCGGTACGCGCATCGCGATCATGAAGGACGGCCGCATCATCCAGCACGGCAAGCCCGAGGAAATCGTGCTCAGCCCGGCGGACGACTACGTGCGGACCTTCGTTGCGCACACCAACCCGCTCAACGTGCTGTGCGGCTCCAGCCTGATGCGGGGCCTGGACCAGTGCCGCCGCCAGGCCGACGAAGTGTGCTTCGACCAGGGCCGCGATTGCTGGCTCGGCCTGACCGAGACCAACCAGATCAAGGGCGCGCGCCTGGGCAGCAACATCATCGACCTGCAGCAGTGGCAGCCGGGCGACGCGGTGGAGAAGCTCAAGCACGAGCCGACCCTGGTGGACGTCAACATCCGCATGCGCGATGCGCTGCAGATTCGCTACCAGACCGGTCACAAGCTGGTGCTGCAGGAACAGAATCGCGTAGTGGGCGTGCTCGGCGACAGCGAGCTGTACCACGCGCTGCTGGGCAAGAACCTGGGCTGACGGGGCTCGGGGCACTCGACGCCGGTTCTCCGCGAGGGGAGCCGGCGTTTTTATTGGTGGGGATTGGGCCGCTTGCGCTGCGTTGCCGATGCAGGCGCGCCCGATGGGCGCCAATCGCGGGCATGGCCCGCTCCTACAGGGTTACGCCGGCGCCGCTCTCGTAGGAGCGGATCTTATCCGCGAAATCCCTCGCGGATGACTCTGTTTCCCCAGGGATCTGCCCACGTATTGCGCCCGCGTAGGAGCGGACTTCGTCCGCGATAGCCCAGCGCGGGACCAGGATTGCGGACGGAGTCCGCTCCTGGAGGGCTACGCCGAGGCTGCTCTTCGTAGGAGCGAGCTTGCTCGCGAACGGATTTGCCGGCGGCTCGGATGCTGGGCGGTTCGCGAGCAAGCTCGCTCCTACAACGGCCCTCACCCGGCGCCGAAAAGGGGCTCGCCTCAGTGCTTGAGGTCGGCCAAACCCTTGAGCAGCGCTTCATGGAACCGCTTCGGGTCCTGGATCTGCGGCGCATGGCCGAGGTCGTCGAACTCCACCAGGGTGGCGTTGGGAATCGCCTTGGCGGTCTGCTTGCCCAGCTCGGCGTAGTTGCCCAGCCTGGCCTTCAGCTCGGCCGGCGCGATGTCCTTGCCGATGGCCGTATTGTCCCTGGTGCCGATCAGCAGCAGGGTCGGCATCTTCAACTGGCCGAATTCATAGACCACCGGCTGGGTGAAGATCATGTCGTAGAGCAGTGCCGAGTTCCACGCCACGCGCTCGTGGCCGGCGCCATTGAACAGGCCGGCGAGCATGTTCACCCACTTGTCGTACTCGGGCTTCCACTGACCGGCGTAGTAGGTCGCCTGTTCGTACTGGCGGATGCCCTCGGCGCTGGTCTTGAGCTCGCGCTCGTACCACTGGTCCGGGGTGCGGTAGGGCACGCCCAGGGCCTTCCAGTCTTCCAGGCCGATGGGGTTGACCATCGCCAGCTGCTCCACCTGTTCGGGGTACATCAATGCATAGCGGGTCGCGAGCATGCCGCCGGTGGAGTGGCCGAGCAGGGTGACCTTGCCGACCTTCAGGTGCTCCAGCAGGGCGTGGGTGTTGGTCGCCAGCTGCTGGAAGCTGTACTGGTAGCGCTCGGGCTTGGTGGATTTGCAGAAGCCGATCTGGTCCGGCGCCACGACCCGGTAGCCGGCGTCGCTCAGTGCGGCGATGGTGCTTTCCCAGGTACCGGCGCAGAAGTTCTTGCCGTGCAGCAGCACCACGGTGCGACCGTTGGCTTTCTGCTTGGGCTTCACATCGATGTAGGCCATATGCATGTGATGGCCCTGGGAAGCGAAGCTGTAGTGACCGACCGGGAAAGCGTACTGGAAGCGCTCCAGTTCCGGGCCGTAGGTGGGCTTGGTTTCAGCGGCATGCAGCGGCAGGGTGGCGGCCAGTAGCAGGGCGGGTAGCCAGCGGCGCATCGGGGAGCTCTCCGGGTGGTTTGGGCACGGGTCAGACAGCGGGAACGGCAATAGGTTGGCAGATTTTCTCGGCCGGCGCCGCATCGGCTGAGCTCGATGTGTGCTCGATATCCACGCCGCCCAACCCGGGGGTAGGGCGTATAACGCTCCGCGTTATACGCCGTTTGGCCTGGGTGCCCGATCACTTCGGGTTCGAACCGTAGGATGGGTGGAGCGCAGCGATACCCATGCTGATGGCGTATGAGTCCGATGGGTATCGCTTCGCTCCACGCCATCCTACGAGGAGCCGGCTTCAGGCCGCGCTGACGCCGCCAGTGAGCCAGTCGATGAATAGCGAGAACAGCTCCGCCTGGGAGTTGATCTCCAGTTTGGTGTAGAGGTGCTTGCGGTGCATGCGCACCGTCTCCGGGGAGATGTCGAGCACCCGCGCGCTGGATTTCACCGAGTGGCCGCGCAGCAGCAGGTGGGCGATTTCCCGTTCGCGCTCGGTCAGGAGGTCCGCGCCGAAGTTCATGAAGGCCGCGCGGATGTGCCGGTTCAGCGGTGCCTGGGCCGCCTGCGCATTGCCCTCGCCGCGCCCCGCCAGCAGCAGGTCGAGGCCGCCGTTGCGCTCGAACTGGCGGATCAGCTCGCGCACCAGCGGCAGCGCGCCGGCCAGCAGGTCCAGCTGGGTTTCGCTGAAACGCGCGCCGCTGTTGCCCTGGTACAGACACAGGGACACCTTGCGCTGCTCGCCCAGGTCGACGATGAAGTGGCAGTCCTCGGTGCAGCCGCAGCGCAGGTAGTAGGTCTTGTAGTACTCGCTGGCGAAGAAGTCGTCCGGGGCGATGTCGGCCAGCGGGTAGAAGCCCTCGGTGAGGCCGTCTTCCATGGCCAGGCAGAAGGGGTCGAGCAGGTAGCCGCGGGCGTAGTAGCGGTCGATCAGCGCCTCGTGGTGCGCTGGGGCGATGCCGCGCTGGTACAGCGGTTGCGGCGGTTGGCCGCGCTGCTCCAGGCCGAGCATCATCGATTCCACCGGCACCAGGCAGTCCAGCGCCTCGGCCAGTCGCTCGACGAAGACGACCTCGCCGACGCTGGCCATGGCGCGCGCCAGCCCCGCATGCCAGGCATGCAGGGCCGGTGCGTCGGACGATTCGCTGATTGCCTGGGATTCGCTCATGTCCGGCAGTCTAAAGGGCTGCCGGGGTGTAGGCAAAATCCTCGGATCGCTCATCAGTTCCCCGCGTAATCACCGCTGCGCTTGAGGTCTTCGGCGGCTTCGAGGATCGATTCGCGCAGGGTGTCGACGATCTCGTCGACCTGCTCGCGGGTGATGGTCAGCGGCGGCGACATCACGTTCAGGTGCACGATCGGCCGTACCAGCAGGCCGCGGGCCTGGGCGCGGAGGTGGATCTTCTCGCCGATGTTCAGCTCCTCGGGGAACAGCGCCTTGGTGCGCTTGTCGGCGACGAACTCGACGCAGGCCATCAGCTTCTGGCAGCGCACGCTGCCCACCAGCGGCAGCCCGGCCAGTTCCTGCAGGCGCTGCTCCAGGTAGGTGCCGACGTCCTTCACGTGCTCCAGCAGGTTTTCGCGCTCGATGATCTCGATGTTCTTCAGCGCCGAGACGCAGCTCACCGGGTGCCCGCTGTAGGTGAAGCCGTGGGCGAAGCAGCGACCCTGGTCGGCCTCGGCGATCACCTTCCAGATGCGGTCGGAGAAGATGCACGCGCCCAGCGGCAGGTAGCCGGAGGTCAGGCCCTTGGCGGTGGTGATGATGTCCGGCTGCATGCCGAACACGTCTTCGGAGGCGAAGAAGGCGCCGAGGCGGCCGAAGGAGGTCACCACTTCGTCGGCGACGTAGAGCACGTCGTACTGCTGGCACACCTCCCACATGCGCTTGTGATAGCCCTTGGGCGGGATGATCACGCCGCCCGAGCCCATGATCGGCTCGGCGAAGAAGGCGGCTACGTTGTCGATGCCCAGTTCGAGGATCTTGTCTTCGAATTCCTTCACCAGGAATTCGAGGAAGTCGCTTTCCGTCATCCCTTCCGGCGCGCGGTAGGGGTTCGGGCAGGAGATGTGGTGGATGACGTCCTTGAGGAAGTCGAATTCGGCCGGGTGGTCGGCGACCTTGCCGCCCAGCGACATGGTGAGGAAGGTCGAGCCGTGGTAGGCGTTGACCCGGCTGATGATGTGCTTCTTGGCATGCTTGCCGCGGCAGTTCTGGTAGTACTGGATCAGCCGGTACGCGGTGTCCACGGCGGTGGAGCCGCCGGTGGTGAGGAATACGTGGTCCAGGTCGCCCGGCGCCAGTTGCGCGAGTTTCTCGCAGAGCTGGATGGCGGTGACGTTGGCCATGTCGCAGAACGGGTTGGAGTAGGCCAGGCGGCGGACCTGCTCGGCGATGGCGTCGGCCATTTCCGCGCGGCCCAGGCCGATGTTGGTGCACCACATGCCGCCCACGGCATCCAGGTAGCGATTGCCCTTGGTGTCGTAGATGTAGGCGCCCTCGCCAGCGGCGATGTTCAGCGCACCGTTGACACGGTGATCGTCGAACACGTGGTAGCCGTGCACGTAGTGGGCTTTGTCGGCGGCGACCAGCTGCTCGTCGTTGAACTGGGCGAAGAAGGCTGGGGTTGGGGTGTTCATCGTCTGTACCTTTCGTCTTTCGGTTATTCGTGTGGGGGAGAGCCTTCTCCCCGTGCCCCGGCGCTCAGGCCGGGGCGGGTTCGTCGCGATCCGTCAGGTTCCGGTCTTCACCGCCGCCCAGGTGCGGGTGATCAGGCGCGTGGCCTTGGGGTTCTGCACCTTCTGGGTGAACAGCCGGGAGCGGGTCTCGGCGTCGGGGTAGATCGCCGGGTCGTTGCGCACTTCGGCGGTGAGCATCGGTTTGGCGGCGGCGTTGCTCGAGGCGTAGCGGATGAAGTCGCTGATGTCGGCGGCCACCTTGGGTTGCAGCATGTATTCGATGAACTTGTGGGCGTTGGCCACGTGCGGCGCGTCGGCCGGGATGTAGAAGTCATCGAACCAGATCAGCGAGCCTTCCTTGGGCACGAAATAGCCCAGCTTCACCTTGGCGCCGGCCTCGTCGGCGCGGGCCTGGGCGGTGGCGTAGTCGCCGGACCAGGTCATGGCCATGCACTGGTCGCCGTTGGCCAGGCCGTTGAGGTAGCTGGTGGAGTCGAACTTGCGGATGTATGGACGGATCGACTGCAGCAGGTCCTGGGCGGCCTTCAGGTCCTCGGGCAGTGCGCTGTTCGGGTCGCGCCTGAGGTAGGCCAGGGCCAGGGGGATCACGTCGGTGGGCGAGTCGATGATGGTCACCCCGCAATCGGCGAATTTCGACACGATCTTCGGATCGAACAGCATCGCCAGCGAGCCGATCGGCGCATCGGGCATGCGCTCCTTGATCTTGTCGATGTTGTAGGTGATGCCGTTGCTGCCCCAGGTGTAGGGCGCCGAGTACTGCACGCCCGGATCGTAGTGGTCCAGGTGCTTGAGCACGTCCGGATCGAGGTTGTTCCAGCTCGGCAGCTTGGACTTGTCCAGCGGTTGGAACACGCCGGCTTTCAGCAGCGGCGGCACCAGGGCGGCGTTGAGCACCACCAGGTCGTAGCCGGAGCGGCCGGGCAGCAGCTTGCCCTGCACGGTCTCGTAGGAATCGAAGGTGTCGTAGACCACCTTGATCCCGGTGGCCTTCTCGAAATCGGCGATGGTGTGCTCGCCGATGTAGTCTGCCCAGTTGTACAGCCGCAGCGTGTTGGCGCTACTGCTGTCTTCCCCGTGGCCCAGCGCCGGCAAGGTCGCCAGGGCCGCGCTGAGTACTGCAGCGAGGGTTTTCTGCATGTCAGTCCACCTGTTGTTGTTGTGTTCGCTGATGGGGCCACTCTCGGCCACCCCCGGTTGGCGGACCATTCCCCGAACGGGTAGGTAGGCTCTGTTACCGTTGCAATGACGGCGCCCAGGCGACGACAGACCCTGGGACTGGCATCTTGTCGAACAATCGTTCAAATTCTCCCCATCCCCCTCCCGGAAGCACAGGAATGAACCAGGAAGTCCGCTTTTCCCGACTGGAGCCCGAACAGCGCAAGGCGCTGCTGATCGAGGCGACGCTCGCCTGCCTGAAGCGCCACGGCTTCCAGGGTGCGTCGATCCGCAAGATCTGCGCCGAGGCCGGGGTCTCGGTGGGGCTGATCAACCACCACTATTCGGGCAAGGACGAACTGGTGGCCGAGGCCTACCTGACGGTCACCGGGCGAGTAATGCTGCTGCTGCGCGAAGCCATCGCCCAGGCGGCGCCCGACGCCCGCGCCCGGCTGTCGGCGTTCTTCCGCGCATCGTTCTCCGCCGAACTGCTCGACCCGCAGCTGCTGGATGCCTGGCTGGCGTTCTGGGGGGCGGTGAAGACCGCCGAGGAAATCAACAAGGCGCACGACCATTCCTACGGCGAGTACCGCTCGCTGCTGGCGCAGGCGCTGAATGAGCTGGCGAAGGAGCAGGGCTGGTCCGATTTTGACGCGGACCTCGCCGCCATTGCCCTCAGCGCCTTGCTCGACGGGCTGTGGCTGGAGTCCGGTCTGAATCCCAATACCTTCACCCCGGAGCAGGGCGTACAGATTTGCGAAGCCTGGGTGGATGGCCTGCAATACGGTGGCCGGCAGCGCTTCAGCCGTGCGGCGGCGGGTTGTTGATCAGCTATTCAGCGATCGGTAACCTGCTGCCTCCGCAGGACCGGTCCTACAGACCTCTCTAGACTAATAACAAGAATTGCCCCGCAAACAGCGTGGCGTCAGCAGGGTATTGCGATGACTTCCCGTGTACTGATCGTCGACGACGATCCGGTGATTCGCGAGCTCCTCCAGGCCTACCTCGGCGAGGAAGGCTACGACGTGCTCTGCGCGGGCACCGCCGAACAGGCCGAAACGAGCCTGGCCGAGGCCGAGCGCAGCGACCAGCCCATCGACCTGGTGATGCTCGACATCCGCCTGCCCGGCAAGGACGGCCTGACCCTGACCCGCGAACTGCGCGTGCGCTCGGAGGTCGGCATCATCCTGATCACCGGCCGCAACGACGACATCGACCGCATCGTCGGCCTGGAGTGCGGCGCCGACGACTACGTGATCAAGCCTCTCAACCCGCGCGAGCTGGTGTCGCGAGCGAAGAACCTGATCCGCCGCGTGCGCCACGCCCGCCAGGGCCCGGCCGCCCAGACGGCGCGGCAGAACCACAAGCGCTTCGCCCACTGGACGCTCGACCCGGACCGCCGTCGCCTGATCGACCGCGACGGCAGCGAAACCCCGCTGACCCACGGCGAGTTCCAGCTGCTCTGCGTGTTCCTGCGCAACACCGGCCACACCCTGAGCCGCGACCAGCTGATGGACCAGATCCGCAACCGCGAATGGCTGCCCAACGACCGCTCCATCGACGTGCTGGTCGGCCGTCTGCGCCGCAAGCTGCGCGACGACCCGGCCGAGCCCGAGCTGATCATCACCATCCACGGCGCCGGCTACCTGTTCACCGCCACGCCCGTCGACGCCTGATCCATGCGCTGGCTGGCCCTGCTGTGCCTGGCGCTGTTCAGCAGCCTTGCCGGTGCCGCGCAGCCGATCCGCTACTGCGACTATCCCGTCTACCCGCCCATTTCCTGGAGCGACGGCCACGATGTGCGCGGCCTGGCGCCGCAGACCGTGCGCAGCGTGCTCGGCGAACTGGGTTACGAGGTGCAGACCGTGGTGCTGGGCAACTGGAAGCGCTGCCTGCTGGATGCCGCCGAGGGCCGCGTCGATCTGGTGCTCGCCTACCAGACGCCGCAGCGCGACGACGGCCTGCTGTTCTCCCGCGTGCCGGTGCTGCGTGAAGAGGTCGCGATCTTCTACAACCGCCGCAGGCCAGTGCGTTTCGACCAGCTCGGCGACCTCGCCAACTACCGGGGCGGACTGCTGTTCGGCGAAAGCTACGGACCGGAGTTCGACCGCTTCGTCGTCGAGCGCGGCAACGTCGAATGGGTCTCCGACAGCCGCCAGAACTTCGGCAAGCTGATTCGCCAGCGCATCGACTTCATCGCCCACGAGCGGCGCACCGGCACCCTGTTCGTCGAACAACTGGCCGGCGGCGAGGACATCGTCGCGCTGCCCCGGCCGTTGACCGTGGATTACCTGCGCATCGCCGTGTCCCGCCACTCGCCGTTGGCCGCGCGGATGGACGAGATCGATGCGGTATTGAAGAAGCGGGTGGACGACGGCAGCGTGGCGCGCTGGCTGGACGACAGCGAGCGCGGCTACCGCGCCATGCTCGCCGGCGACGGGGTGCCGCGATGAAACTGCCCGGCGGCCTGGCCCGGCGCCTGCTGCTGCGGGTGCTGTTGTTCAGCCTGTGCTTCACCGTGCTGGCCAGCGCCGTGCAGCTGTACTTCGAATACCGCCGCGAGATGCGTGACATCGATGCGCGCCTGGAGCTGATCCGCGTCGGCTACCTGGCCAGCTTCGAGCGCAGCCTCTGGGACCTCAACCAGGAACAGCTCAACGTGCAGCTGCACGGCCTGGCGGACTTCCCCGACATCGCCCAGGTGCGCCTGCGCAGCGCCGACTTCAACCTGGCGCAGGACGCCGATGTGAAGCATGGCCCGTTCCGCGTCGAGCGCTACGCCCTGGCCTTCCAGCCGCCGGACGGCGAGCGCCGCGCGCTGGGCGAACTGGAAATCAGCATCGACCTCGGCGCGGTCTACCGGCGCCTGCTGCACGGCGGCCTGACCAGCCTGCTGTGGATGGGTGTGTTCCTCTGCGGCCTGGCGGTGGCGCTGAGCTGGCTGTTCCACAGCTTGGTCACCCGTCACCTGCGGGCCATGGCCGACTTCGTCCGCGGCCTCACCGGTGGCGACCTGCAGACCGAGCTGGCGCTGCACAAGCGTCGCCATGAGGACGAGATCGACACCGTTGCCGACGCGCTCGACGACCTGCGCCGTGCCCTGCGCGCGGAACTGCGGCGGCGCGAGGCCGATCGCGCTGCCCTGCAGAGCAAGCGCGACGAGCTGCAGCGCCGGGTCGAACGGCGCACCGCCAGCCTGCGTCGCGCCAAGGAGGACGCGGAGGAGGCCAACCGCGCCAAGAGCCGCTTCCTCGCCACCATGAGCCACGAGATCCGCACGCCGCTCAACGGCATCCTCGGCATGGCCGAGCTGCTGCGCGCCGCGCCGCTGGGCGAGCAGGACCGGCGCCGGCTGCAGGCGCTGTCCACGGCCGGCGAGGGGCTGCTGGCGATCCTCAACGAGGTGCTGCACTTCGCCAAGCTGGAAGACGGCGCCAGCCAGCCGGAGCCGGTGGACTTCTCCCTGCGCCGCCTGCTCGACGACGTGGTGACCCTGCTGGAGCCGCGCGCCGCCGACAACGGCATCGGCCTGCGCCTGCGCGTCGACCCGCAGGTGCAGGACGCTTGCCGGGGCGCCGAGCAGTTCCTCCGGCAGGTGCTGAGCAACCTGCTGGCCAACGCGGTGAAGTTCACCGAGGAGGGCGAAGTGCTGCTGGAGGTGACGCTGCTGGAGAGCGGCGAGGCCGGGCAGCACCTGCGCTTCGCGGTGATCGACGACGGCATCGGCATCTCCGCCGAGCAGCAGGAAAAGATCTTCCAGCGCTTCACCCAGGCTAGCGACGAGGTGGCGCGGCGCTACGGCGGCACCGGCCTGGGGCTGGCGATCAGCAAGCGCCTGGTGGAAGCCATGGGCGGCGAGATCGGCGTGGAAAGCCTGGAGGGCGAGGGCAGCACCTTCTGGTTCGAGATCACCCTGGCGCCGGGGCACCTCCCGCGTACGCCGCGGGTGGCCGAGCGGGCGCTGGCGCTGGAGGTGCTGCTGGTGGAAGACGTCGCGCTCAACCGCGAAGTTGCCCAGGGGCTGCTGGAGCGCGACGGCCATCACGTCTATCTCGCCGACGACGCCGGGCCTGCGCTGGCGCTCACCGCCCAGCGGGCCTTCGACCTGATTCTGCTGGACATGCACCTGCCGGGCATGACCGGCCTCGACCTGTGCCGGGCGATCCGCAAGCAGCCCGGCGGGCTCAATGGGGATACGCCGATCCACGCCTTCACCGCCAGCGTGCAGCCGGGAATGGTCCGCCGCTATTTCGAGGCGGGGATGCAGGGCGTGCTGGGCAAGCCACTGCGCCTGGACGACCTGCGCCGCGCGCTGTCCGGCGTGGCGTCGGCGCCTGTGCCGGAGGCTGTGGATAACGGGCCGCTGGATCGGCAGGTGCTGGATACCCATCGTCGTCTGCTGGGCGAGCACAAGCTGAACGAACTGCTCGCCAGCCTGTGGAAGTTGCTCGACGAGCAGTGGCCCTTGCTGCTGGATGCGCTGCATCAGGAGGACGCCGTGGAGGTGGCCAGCCTGGCCCACCGGCTGGCGGGGAGCTGCCGGTCGATGGGCTTGCGTGGGCTGGGGGATGGCCTGGCGGAGCTGGAGCAGGCGGCGTTGGCAGGTTCGCTGTCTGGCGATTGGGCTGAGCGGTTGGAGCGGGAGAGGAGGGTGGCCTTCGAGCTCTTGAAGGGCGCTCAGGTGTAACTCCTGCGCGGACGGCGTGCCCCCACACCAGCCCTGGCTGCGCGCCCCGCTCCGAAGGGAGAGGGGGCCAATTGTGCCGGCTGACGACACACCTTCATCCTGCACCGAACAGTCCCCTCTCCCTTTGGGAGAGGGTTAGGGTGAGGGGAAAGCCCGAGCGCCGAAGTAATAGGGAGCGCCAAACTTTGTAGGAGCGGGCCATGCCCGCGATCGCGCGCATGGCGCGCTCCTACAGTTCGAATCCTCTGCCAATCCTGTTCGCGAGCAAGCTCGCTCCTACGAAAAGCCAAACCCCTGAAACCCCCGCCCCACGCGCCCTGCACAAATTCCTTACATCTTTCTACAACTTCGATCCCGCCGAACAACGGCGTCTTACATCGTCTTCCAATAATCCGGTGGCATCCGTGCCCGAGCCACGGCCTCTGATTGATTGGAGATAACAATAATGATCCAACGTAGAGTTCCGCTCAGCCGCGCCCGCCGTTCCCTGGAGGTGCGCCATGTCTGAGTCGCAAGAGAAGATTCAACTCACCCGCGCGCTGAAGAGCCGCCACATCTTCATGCTGTCCCTGGGCGGCGTGATCGGCACCGGCCTGTTCATGGGCTCGGGCGTCACCATCGGTTCCGGCGGCCCCATGGGCGCCATCCTCGCCTACCTGGTTGCCGGCCTGCTGATGTACCTGGTGATGGTCTGCCTGGGCGAGCTGTCGGTGCAGATGCCCGTCTCCGGCTCCTTCCAGGCCCACGCCACGCGCTTCATCGGCCCGGCCACCGGGTTCATGATCGGCTGGGTGTACTGGATGAGCTGGGCCTCCACCGTGGGCCTGGAGTTCACCGCCGCCGGCATGCTGATGACCCGCTGGTTCCCCGAGGTGCCGATCTGGATCTGGTCGGGCTTCTTCGTGGTCGTGCTGTTCTCCCTCAACGCCCTGGCCACCCGCGCCTTCGGCGAGGCGGAATACTGGTTCTCGGGCATCAAGGTCGCCGCCATCCTGGCCTTCATCGTGGTCGGCCTGCTGGTGATCTTCGGCGGCATCCACCTGAACGACGGCGCCCCTGCGCCGGGCTTCTCCAACCTGGTGAGCGACGGCCTGTTCCCCAACGGCCTGTCCGCCGTGTTCGCGGTGATGATGACGGTGGTCTACGCCTTCCAGGGCTGCGAGATCATGGGCGTCGCCGCCGGCGAAACCGACCAGCCGGAAAAGAGCATCCCGCGCGCCGTGCGCAACGTGGTGTTCCGCGTGCTGATCTTCTATGTGCTGGCGATCGTCGTGCTGTCCTGCATCGTGCCGTGGAAGCAGGCCGGCCTGATGGAAAGCCCCTTCGTGCAGGTGTTCGACATGGTCGGCATTCCCTACGCCGCCGACCTGATGAACTTCGTGATCCTCACCGCGATCCTGTCCGTGGGCAACTCCGGCCTGTACGCCTCCACCCGCATCCTCTGGGCCATGTCCAAGACCGGCATGGCGCCGCGCAAGCTGTCCCAGCTCAGCGCCCGTGGCGTGCCGCTCTACGCGCTGCTGATCAGCCTGGCGTTCGCCCTGCTGTCGCTGCTGACCAGCATCGTCGCCGCCGACACCCTGTTCATGGTGCTGATGGCGGTGAGCGGGATGTCCGGCACCGTCACCTGGATCGTCATCGCCTACGCCCAGTACCGCTTCCGCCGCGAGCACATCGCCAAGGGCGGCACTGTGGCCGATCTGAAGTACGCCGCGCCGCTGTTCCCGCTGATCCCGCTGGCGTGCATCGCGATCTGCTGCTCGCTGTTCGTGTTCCTCGCCTTGGACCCGACCCAGCGTCCGTCGCTGTACTGGGGCTTCGGCTTCATGGCGGCCTGCTACCTGGCCTACTACGTGCTCAAGCGCAAGCGTGGCCATGTACTGACCGACGAGGCGGTGCCGAGTATCGGCTGAGCCTGGTGGCACCGAAAAAGCCCCGCATCGCGGGGCTTTTTCTTTGGCTCTTGTAGGAGCGAGCTTGCTCGCGAACTCGCCCAGCTACAGAGCCGCCGGGAATCCATCGCGGACAGAGTCCGCTCCTACGAGATCAAAAGCCCCCACCCTAACCCTGGCTGCGCGCCCCGCTCCTCAAGCGGGAGAGGGCTGGGGGTGAGGGGGAAGCACAGGCACGGATTTAATCCGGGACAAGACAGTTGCTCCTACGCCAGCCGGTTACGTAGGAGCGGACTCTGTCCGCGAAGGCCTGCAAGGCCGTTTGTTCGAAGTTGTAACAAGCTCTCGGGGGACACCATGGGAAAACCCCTCGGCCCCCGCACCGCGCGGCCTTCGCGCCGGTGCCAGGGGCGTTACAAGCCACCCATTCGGGTGGATTGCCGCCTTGCTGAACACTTGTTTAGTATTGGCGCCAACGCCTCAACACAATCGTCTACAAGAATGAGGGCCGCATGACTCAACTTTCCCCGCTCAGCCGGGTCCAGGACGGCATCGCCTGGATCACCCTGAACCGTCCCGAGCAGCGCAACGCGCTGGACATCCCGACACTCAAGAACCTTCACGCCCTGCTCGACGCCCACGAGGCCGACCCGGCGGTGCGCGTCATCGTGCTCACCGGCCAGGGCCGCAGCTTCTGTGCCGGCGCCGACCTCGCCGAATGGGCCGAGGCCGAAGCCCGTGGCGAGCTGGAAACCTACGGCTGGACCGAGACCGCCCACGCCCTGATGCGCCGCCTGCACGGCCTGGACAAGCCGACCATCGCCGCCGTCAACGGCACCGCCGTCGGCGCCGGGATGGACCTGACCCTGTGCTGCGACTTCCGCATCATCGGCGCCTCCGCCCGCTTCAAGGCCGGCTACACCGGCATGGCCTACTGCCCGGACGCCGGCGCCAGCTGGCACCTGCCGCGCCTGATCGGCAGCGAAGCGGCCAAGCGCCTGCTGTTCCTCGACGAGCTGTGGAACGCCGAGCGCGCCCTGAACGCTGGTCTGGTCAGCGAAGTGGTCGCCGATGAACAACTGCTGGAACACGTCGGCGAATTCGCCGCGCGCCTGGCCGCCGGCCCGACCTTCGCCTTCGCCCAGACCAAGCGCCTGATGCGCGACGGCGCCGCCCGCACGCTGGCCCAGCAACTGGAGGCCGAACAGGCCGCCGGCCTGCTCTGCGGCCGCAGTGAAGATGCCGCAGAGGCGCTGCGCGCCGTGGCCGAAAAACGCTCCCCCCAATTCAAAGGCCGCTAACGGCTGCAGGTGATGTGATGGATTTCCAACTGACCCAGGAACAGGAAATGCTCGTCGAGGCGGTCAAGGCTTTCGTCGAGAAAGAGCTGCTGCCGTACGAGGAAGAAGTGGACCGCGCTGACGCGGTGTCCCCGGAACTGGCCGCGCAGATTCGCGGCAAGGCCCTGGCGGCTGGCTTCTATGCCTTCAACATGCCCGAGGAAGTGGGCGGCGGCGGCCTGGACTACCTGTCCCAGGCGCTGGTCGAGCGCGAACTGTCCAAGGTCTCCTGGGCGCTGCACGTGTTCGTCGCGCGTCCCTCGAAGATCCTCATGGCCTGCAAGGGCCAGCAGATCCAGGACTACCTGCTGCCGGTGGTGCAGGGCGAGAAGATCGACTGCTTCGCCCTCACCGAGCCGGGCGCCGGCTCCGACGCCAACTCGATCAAGACCCGCGCCGTGCGTGACGGCGACGACTTCGTGATCAACGGCTCCAAGCACTTCATCAGCCACGCCGGCCACGCCGACTTCGCCATCGTCTTCGCGGTGACCGACACCTTCGAGCGCAACGGCAAGAAGCGCAACGCCGTGACCGCCTTCCTGGTGGACAAGGGCACCGCCGGCATGACCGTACGCCGTGGCCCGAAATGCGTGAGCAACAAGGGCTACCACACCTACGAAATCTTCTTCGATGACTGCCGCGTGCCGGCCTCCCAGGTCCTGGGCGAAGTCGACAAGGGCTGGGAAGTGGCCAACGCCTGGCTCACCGCCGGCCGCGTGATGGTCGCCGCCAACTGCGTCGGCCAGGCCCAGCGCGCGCTGGACCTGGCGCTGCAATGGTCCGCCGACCGCAAGCAGTTCGGCCAGGCCATCGGCAGCTACCAGGGCATCTCCTTCAAGCTCGCCGACATGGCCACGCAGATCCGCGCCGCCGAGCTGATGACACTGCACACCGCCTGGAAGATGGACCGCGGCAGCATGACCGACGGCGAGGCCGGCATGGCCAAGCTGTTCGCCAGCGAAGTGCTGGGCAAGGTCGCCGACGAGACCGTGCAGATCTTCGGCGGCATGGGCCTGATGGACGAGGGTCCGGTCGAGCGCATCTGGCGTAACGCCCGTATCGAGCGCATCTGGGAAGGCACCTCGGAAATCCAGCGCCACATCATTTCCCGCGAACTGCTGCGCCCGCTGCTGCGCTGAGGTACTGGCGATGAAACGCGAAAACCTCCAGCGCCTGCTGGCGCCCCGGCACCTGGCCTTCATCGGCGGCCGCAGCATGGCGCGCGCCCTCAAGCGCTGCGCCGAAGGCGGCTTCGCCGGCCCGATGTGGCTGGTCAACCCGCAATACGACGAACTCGAAGGCGTGCCCTGCGTACGCAGCATCGCCGAACTGCCCGAAGGACCGGACGCGGTGTTCATCGCCACCAACCGCGACCTGACCGTACAGGCCGTGGCCGAACTGGCCGCCAGGGGCGCCGGCGGTGCCATCTGCTACGCCTCCGGCTTCGCCGAAACCGGTGAGGAGGGCGAAGCGCTGCAACGCCGCCTGCTGGCCAGCGCCGGCGACATGGCCCTGCTCGGCCCGAACTGCTACGGCCTGCTCGACTACCTGCACGGCTCGGCGCTGTGGCCGGTGGCCCACGGCGGGCACCTGGTGGAGAAGGGCGTGGCGGTGCTGACCCAGAGCGGCAACTTCGCCTACAACCTGTCCATGAGCGACCGCTCGCTGCCGATCGCCTACATGGCCTCGGTGGGCAACCAAGCCCAGCTGGGCGTGGCAGAGCTGATGGACGTGCTGCTCGACGAGCCGCGCGTCACCGCCATCGGCCTGCACCTGGAAGGCCTGAAGAACGTCCCCGGCTTCGCCCGCGCCGCCTACAAGGCGCTGCAGAAAGGCATCCCGGTGATCGCCCTGAAGACTGGCGTCTCCGAGATCGGCGCCGAACTCGCACTCAGCCACACCAGCTCCCTGGCCGGCTCCGACGCGCTGTACGACGCGCTGTTCGACCGTCTCGGGGTGATCCGCGTCAGCGGCCCGGTAAGCTTCATCGAAACCTTGAAGGCAGCCGCCTGCGGCAACCTGCCGGCCGGCCCGAGCCTGGCTGCGCTGGCCTGCTCCGGCGGCGACGCCGGGCTGATCGCCGACTACGCCGAGCGCAACGGCCTGGCCCTGCCCAAGCTGGTCGACGCCCAGCGCGCCGAGCTGGCACAGGTACTGCCGGACTACGCCAACATCGCCAACCCGCTGGACTTCACCACCGCCATCTGGGGCGATGGCCCGGCCCTACAGCGCATGCTCGACAGCGCCCTGCAGACCGACGCCGATGCCGCCCTGCTGGTGCTGGACTACCCTGGCGAGGAAACCGGCGAGCGCCCGCAGTGCGACCTGCTGCTGGAACTGTACTGCGCCGCCCTGGAGCGCCACGGCAAGGTCGGCTTCATCGCCTCCGCGCTGCCCGAACTGCTGCCCGCACATGCCCGCGAACTGCTGCACGCCCGTGGCGTCGCCGCACTGCAGGGTGTGGAAGACGGCCTCGCCGCCTGGGGTCGCATCGCCCATTACCGCCAGCGCCGCGAAGCGCTGCTGGCCCGTGGCGAAGCCGCGCTGGTGCCGCTCTGTCCGCAGGCCATCGACGGCGAAGGCCGGCTGCTGGACGAGTGGAATTCCAAGCAGGCGCTGAAACCCTTCGGCCTGCCGCTGCCGCGCGCTGCGCTGAGCACCCCGACGCAAGCCCGCGAAGCGGCTGCCGACGTCGGCTTCCCGCTGGCGCTGAAAGTGGTCAGCGCGCAGCTGCCGCACAAGACCGAAGCCGGCGGCGTGGCGCTCAACCTGCGCAACGAGGCGGCGCTGGAAGCCGCGCTGTTCGACATGCGCGAGAACATCGCCCGCCACGCACCGGGCGTGCCCTTCGACCAGGTGTTGCTGGAGAGCATGGCCAACCCGCCGCTGGCCGAGCTGATCGTCGGCATCAAGCGCGAGAACGGCTTCGGCCTGGCGCTGGTGCTGGGTGCCGGCGGCATCCTCGTCGAGCTGCTCAAGGACAGCCGCAGCCTGCTGCTGCCGACCACCGACGCGGCGATCCGCGATGCCCTGCTGAGCCTGCGCAGCGCGCCGCTGCTCACCGGCTTCCGCGGTCGCCCCGCGGTGAACCTGGAGGCGCTGGTGGAAGCCATCCGCGCGGTGGCCGACTACGCCTGCGAGCACGTGGACAACCTGCTGGAACTGGACGTGAACCCGCTGCTGGCGGACGCCGAAGGCGCCGTGGCGGTGGATGCGCTGATCCGTACCGCCGAATGAAACGCACGTCCTTGTAGGAGCGAGCTTGCTCGCGAACGCCCCGCAGCGGGGTTGGTTCGCGAGCAAGCTCGCTCCTGCAGGCCACGCATTAGCCTTGGGGAGCAACCTCATGCAAGAGAACAAGAACCTCACCGGCGGCCAGGCCCTGGTCCGCCTGCTGGCCAACTACGGCGTCGACACCGTGTTCGGCATTCCCGGCGTACACACCCTGGAGCTCTACCGTGGCCTGCCCGGCAGCGGCATCCGTCACGTTCTGACGCGCCACGAGCAGGGCGCCGGCTTCATGGCCGACGGCTATGCGCGAGTCAGCGGCAAGCCCGGCGTGGCCTTCATCATCACCGGGCCGGGGGTGACCAACGCCGCCACCGCCATCGGCCAGGCCTACGCCGACTCGATCCCGATGCTGGTGATCTCCAGCGTCAACCACACCGCCAGCCTGGGCAAGGGCTGGGGCTGCCTGCACGAGACCCAGGACCAGCGCGCCATGACCGCGCCGATCACCGCGTTCTCTGCCGTCGCCCTGAGCGCCGAGGACCTGCCCGAGCTGATCGCCCGCGCCTACGCCGTGTTCGACAGCGAGCGTCCGCGCCCGGTGCACATCTCCGTGCCGCTGGACGTGCTGGCCAACCCCGTCGCCCGCGACTGGACCCACGAAGTCGTGCGTCGCGCCAGCCGTGGCCAACCCAGCGCCGATGCGCTGAAGCAGGCTGTGGATAAGCTCAAGGCGGCCCGGCGCCCGATGATCATCGCCGGCGGTGGCGCGCTGCATGCCGCCGATGCCCTGGCCGCGCTGAGCGAACGCCTGGCCGCGCCGCTGTTCACCAGCGTCGCCGGCAAGGGCCTGCTGGCGCCGGAAGCGCCGCTCGCCGCGGGCGCCACCCTGTGCACCCAGGCCGGTTGGGACATGATCGCCGAGGCCGACGTGGTCCTCGCCATCGGCACCGAAATGGCCGACACCGATTACTGGCGCGAGCGCCTGCCGTTGACCGGCGAGGTGATCCGCGTCGACGTCGATTCGCGCAAGTTCAACGACTTCTACCCGAGCGCCGTGGCGCTGCTGGGCGATTCCAAGGCCACCGCCGAAGCGCTGCTCGCCGCGCTGCCGAACGCGACCCGCGACGCCGCGAAAGCACAGTCGCGCATCGCCGAACTGCGCGCGCAGATCGAAGCCGGCCACGCGCCGCTGCAACGTATCCACCAGTCGATCCTCGAGCGCATCGCCAAGGTCCTGCCGGACAACGCCTTCATCGCCAGCGACATGACCCAGCTGGCCTACACCGCCAACTACCTGTACCCGAGCAAGGCCCCGCGCGGCTGGCTGCACCCCACCGGCTACGGCACCCTCGGCTACGGCGTGCCCGCCGGCATCGGCGCCAAGTTCGGCGCGCCGGAGCGTCCGGGCCTGGTGCTGGTCGGCGACGGCGGCTTCCTCTACACCGCCCAGGAACTGGCCACCGCCACCGAGGAGCTGGACAGCCCGCTGGTGGTGCTGCTGTGGAACAACGACGCGCTGGGGCAGATCCGCGACGACATGATCGGCCTGGACATCGAGCCCATCGGCGTCCTGCCGCGCAACCCGGACTTCGCCCTGCTCGGCCGCGCCTACGGCTGCGAGATGCGCGAGCCGCAGAGCCTGGACGAACTGGAGCGCGACCTGCGCGCCGGCTTCGCCCATCCGGGCGTGACCCTGATCGAGCTGAAACACGCCTGCGCCAAGTAGGTCCGTCGCACCCGCCGGGGCCGTGCAGGCTCCGGCGCGGTCACTGAGCATTTCGAGCCGTCCGCCGTCCGTGCAGGCAGGCTCCAAGGAGAATCCCATGCGCTATTCCAATTTCACCCAACGCATCGCCGGCGACGGCGCCGCCGCCTGGGACATCCACTACCGCGCCCTGGCGCGCATGGAGAAGGGCGACGACATCCTCCTGCTGTCGGTAGGCGACCCGGACTTCGATACCCCGGTGCCTATCGTGCAGTCGGCCATCGACAGCCTGCTGGCCGGCAACACCCACTACGCCGACGTGCGCGGCAAGCGCTCGCTGCGCGAAGCCATCGCCCGCCGCCACACCCAGCGCAGCGGCCAGGCCGTCACCGCCGACGAAGTCGTCGTGCTGGCCGGTGCCCAGTGCGCGCTCTATGCCGTGGCGCAGTGCGTGCTCAACCCGGGCGACGAGGTGATCGTCGCCGAGCCGATGTACGTCACCTACGAGGCGGTGTTCGGTGCCTGCGGCGCCAAGGTCATCCCGGTGTCGGTGCGCTCCGAGCACGGCTTCCGCGTGCAGGCCGAGGACGTCGCCGCGCTGATCACCCCGCGCACCCGCGCCCTGGCCATCAACAGCCCGCACAACCCCTCCGGCGCCAGCCTGCCGCGCGCCACCTGGGAAAAGTTGGCCGAGCTGTGCGTGGAAAATGACCTGTGGATGATTTCCGACGAGGTCTACAGCGAGCTGCTGTTCGACGGCGAGCACATCAGCCCCGCCAGCCTGCCGGGCATGGCCGAGCGCACCGCGACCCTCAACAGCCTGTCGAAATCCCACGCCATGACCGGCTGGCGTGTGGGCTGGGTGGTCGGCCCGCAGGAGCTCTGCGTCCACCTGGAAAACCTTGCCCTGTGCATGCTCTACGGCTCGCCGGACTTCATCCAGGACGCCGCCTGCACCGCGCTGGAGGCCAAGCTGCCGGAACTGGAAGCCATGCGCGAGGCCTACCGCCAGCGCCGCGACCTGGTGCTCGACTGCCTGGCCGATTGCGTCGGCGTGCGCGCCCTGCGCCCGGACGGCGGCATGTTCGTGATGGTGGACATCCGCGCCACCGGGCTCTCCGCCCAGGACTTCTCCAACCTGCTGCTGGACCGCCACGGCGTCTCGGTACTGGCCGGCGAAGCCTTCGGCCCCAGCGCCGCCGGGCACATCCGCCTGGGCCTGGTGCTTGGCGCCGAACCGCTGCGCGAAGCCTGCCGCCGCATTGCCCTGTGCGCTGCCGAACTGCTGAAGGAAAAACGCTATGCATGACCGCACGCAGCTCTACATCGACGGTGCCTGGGTGGCGCCGCAAGGCCAAGGCCTGGCCGAGGTGCAGAACCCGGCCACCGAGGAATGCGTCGGCCGCGTGCCGCTGGGCGGCGAAGCGGACGTGAACCGCGCGGTGGACGCCGCGCGCCGCGCCTTCCCGGCCTGGTCGCAGACGCCGTCCCACGTGCGCGCCGGCTACATCCGCGCGCTGGCCGAGCAACTGAAGAACCGCGCCGACGAGATGGCCGCGCTGATCACCGCCGAGCTGGGCATGCCGGTGCAGTGGTGCCGCATGGTGCAGGTCGACGGGCCGATCGAGGGCCTGGAAAGCTACGCCGCAATGGCCGCGCACATGGACGAAGTGCTCGAGGTCGGCAACTCGCTGATCGTGAAAGAGGCGGTGGGTGTCTGCGCCTTCATCAACCCCTGGAACTACCCGCTGCACCAGATGATCGGCAAGCTCGCCCCGGCGCTGGCCGCCGGCTGCACCGTGGTGGTCAAGCCCAGCCAGGACACCCCGCTGCACGCCTTCCTGCTGGCCGACATGGTCCACGCCATCGGCCTGCCGGCCGGCGTGTTCAATCTGGTCAGCGGCCCCGGCTCCAAGGTCGGCGAAGCCCTGGCGCGCCACCCGGACGTGGACATGGTGTCCTTCACCGGCTCCACCGGCGCGGGCGTCAAGGTCTCCGAAGCCGCGGCGCCGACGGTCAAGCGCGTGTGCCTGGAGCTGGGCGGCAAGTCGCCCTTCCTGATCACCGCCGATGCCGACCTGGCCGCCGCCGTGCGCCATGGCGTGCAGGACGTGATGATCAACTCCGGCCAGACCTGCACCGCACTGACCCGCATGCTGCTGCCCGCCAGCCGCTACGAAGAAGCCGTGGAAATCGCCCGCGCCGAAGCCCTCTCGCTGAAGATGGGCGACCCGCAGGACGCCGACAGCTTCCTGGGCCCGATGTGCTCGGCCGGCCAGCGTCGCACCGTGCTCGACTACATCCGCGTCGGCCTGGAAGAGGGCGCCCAACTGATCTGCGGTGGCGCCGAGCGTCCCGCCCATCTGGAGCGCGGCCACTACGTGCAGCCGACGATCTTCGCCGGCGTGAACAACCAGATGCGCATCGCCCGCGAGGAAATCTTCGGTCCGGTGCTCTGTCTGATCCCCTATGCCGACGAGGCCGAGGCCATCGCCATTGCCAACGACTCGCCGTTCGGCCTGTCCAGCGCCGTGTGGGCGGGCGACCGCGAGCAGGGCCTGAAACTCGCCCGGCAGATGCGCGCCGGCCAATGCTTCGTCAACGGCGGTGCTTTCAACTACCGTGCGCCCTTCGGCGGCTACAAGCAGTCCGGCAACGGCCGCGAATGGGGCGAGCAGGGCTTGCACGAATTCGTCGAGCTCAAGGCCATCCAGCTTTAAACAGACCCCCTCTCCCACCGGGAGAGGGCTGGGGTGAGGGCAGCGCCGCTCACCGACTTGTCAGGAATCCCTATGAACGTACTGATCGTCCACGCCCACAACGAACCGCAATCCTTCAGCACCGCGCTGTACCAACTCGCCGAGGAAACCCTGCGTGGCCAGGGCCATGAGGTGCAGGTCTCCGACCTCTACGCGATGAACTGGAACCCGGTAGCCAGCGCCGCCGACTTCGGTGCCCGCGCCAACCCGGACTACCTGGTCTATGCCCTGGAACAGCGCGAAGGCGCCAAGGCCAAGACCATCGCCGCCGACATCCAGGCCGAGCTGGACAAGCTGCTCTGGGCGGACCTGGTGATCTTCAATTTCCCGATCTACTGGTTCTCCGCGCCGGCCATTCTCAAGGGCTGGTTCGACCGCGTGCTGGTCTCGGGCATCTGCTACGGCGGCAAGCGCTTCTACGACCAGGGCGGCCTGGCCGGCAAGAAGGCGCTGGTGACCGTGACCCTCGGCGGGCGCGACCACATGTTCGGCGAAGGCGCCATCCACGGCCCGCTGGAAGACATGCTGCGGCCGATCCTGCGCGGTACCCTGGCCTACACCGGCATGACCGTGCTGCCGCCCTTCGTCGCCTGGCACGTGCCCTATATCAGCAACGACGCGCGCGTGGACTTCCTGCGCCAGTACCAGGACCGCCTGCAGAACTTGGAGAACGACCAGCCGCTGGAGTTCGTGCGCCTGGACCAGTTCGACGAGCGCCTGTACCCGCTGCCGCGCTGACCGCTTTCGCTTTTTGTAGGAGCGAGCTTGCTCGCGAACAGATTCCCGGCGACTCCGGAATGAAGTGGGTTCGCGAGCAAGCTCGCTCCTACACATTCCGGCTCGACTCCGGTGCTCCGGTCAGAAATGAAAAAGGGCGGCCATCCGCAGATGGCCGCCCCAGGAGAAAAAGTCAGTCGCTGCAGCCAGGTATGCGCGGGGGAGAGGGCCGTCGATTGGTGTATCGGCGGCCGTACGATGAGCCTGGTATGCCCAACGTTGCTGCAGCGACTTGGCTGGCACTATACGCAGTAACAATCGCCAGAAAACGACCCTATACTGCGATTCAGTTTTGCGACGAAGACAACAATGGTCGTCGTTTCCTACAGGCTGAAATGAGCAGGGGGCTCCATGGACGTACTTCACGCGATGCGGGCCTTCGTCCGCGTGGTGGACGCCGGCAGCTTCACCGCCGCCGCCAACGCCCTGGGGTTATCCACAGCCCAGGTCTCGCGCGTCGTCTCCGATCTCGAATCCCAGCTCGAAGCCCGCCTGCTGCACCGCACCACCCGCCGTCTGGCGCTGACCGAAACCGGTGAGCGCTACCTGCAGCGCTGCCGGGAAATCCTCGCCGATGTCGACGAGGCGGAAGCCGAAGCCAGCGGTGCGCACCTCAATCCCCGTGGCCGCCTGCGCGTGCATTCGCTCACCGGCCTGGGCCAGCAGCACCTGATCCCGCTTATCTCCCGCTACTGCGAGTCCTTCCCCGAGGTCTACATCGAGCTGACCCTGGCCCAGCGCCAGCCGGACATCCTCGAAGAAGGCCAGGACGTGGTGATCACCCGCGACCGCGAACTGCCCGACTCCGAATTCGTCGCCCAGACCCTGGGCACCATCTACAGCGTGCTCTGCGCCAGCCCCGAGTACCTCAAGCGGCGCGGCACCCCGCAGACCGTGGCCGACCTGCACCAGCACCAGTGCCTGCGCCTGCAGGACCCGACATTCCCGGAAGGCTGGGCTTTCGAAGAGGGCAACGAGGCCAGCGTGATCCGCCCGCGCGACACCTTCATGGTCAATGTCGCCGAGGCGCTGACCGGCGCCGCCGCCGCTGGCATGGGCATCTGCCTGCTGCCCAGCTACGTCGCGGCGCCCGCGCTGCGCAAGCGTTCGCTGGTGCGGGTGCTGCCCCGGCACAGCCTTCACGTGCGGCAGATCTACGCGCTGTACCCGTCGCGGCGCTTCCTCGACGCGAAGATCCGCACCTGGGTGGAGTTCCTCAAGGCGGAGCTGCCCCGGGTCTTCGCGGAAGATGAAGCAGCGCTCAACGATCCCGTCAACTGGGCCTGAGCCGCCACCTGGCTGCGGCAGAACGCCGCGGACGCTCTATATCAGGCTTCTTGATCGAATACCGGCGATTGTTGCTTTTTAGGCAATGCTTTGTTGGTTAGCTAGCTATTTTTCTACCCACTGTTGCGCCGTAACCTTTCCACATCCCCGACCAACCGGGTGTTCAGAAAGGATCTTCATCATGTCCCGTTCGCTTTTTGTTGCTGCCCTGCTGTCCGTTTGCACGCTGTCCTTCACCCAACTGAGCTTCGCCGAAGAATCGCGCCTGATGACCAACAAGATGGTCGAGGCCAACCAGGCGGCCATCGCTCAGCAACAGGCCCAGTCCGCCGAGCAGACTGCCAAGGCCGCCGCCGACAGCCGCGCCGATTCCTGATCGGCCACTTCCCCCGGGAGGCCCGGTGCGTGAGCCGGGCTTCTCAACACCTTGCGCCGCATATGACATGCGGCGTTTTTTTGCCCGAATTTTCTGCGGCCAGCCGGCGACTGTTACAGATGCGGTAACAGTCTTTCGCTGCCAGTGGCCTGTATTCCTGTCTTATCGGTCAATATACTTGACCCAACAGCGCTGCTTTCGAGGAGCGTCGTTCCCGGCCTCACCGCCGGCAAGCTTCCCGACGTCGATATGTGATTGCTCCGAATCGACGTCTATCTCAAGGCCGCTGCTATCAGCGGCTTTTTTTTTGCCTGCACGCAACGTGCTGGCAACGGCGCAAGGCTTCTGGTGGAATCGGCGCGGATCGACAAGGACGCTGCCCATGAACACCGACAACCCCTTCGCCACGCCGCAGGCCGAGCTGACCTCGTCAGAGTCCGTGCCGGCGCCCGCTTCCCGCCAGCCTTATCCCTTCATCGCCGCGCAGATCGTCGCGACCCTCTGTCTGTTCAGCCTCAGCATCGGTTGGCAATGGTTCAACAGCGCAGAGCAGTTCCGGGAGCAGATGGAGCGCGTCATGCCGATGCTGATCTCCAGCACGGTGGGCAGCCTGCTCATCTACAGCGCTGCCGTCCTGCTGCTGGTGCATGGCCAGTGCGAGCGCCACGGCATCCTGCGCTTCCGTCCGCTGGGCGCGCTGCTGGCGGTCTACCTGGTGCTGTATCTGCTGAGCAGCCTGGCGCTCAATGCCGGTCTGGCCTTCCTTGGTACCTCGTTCTACGGCTGGGCGCTGGAGCAGGAAAGCCGTCAGTTCTGGGTGCTCCTGTATACGCAGGGCAGCGGCCTGTTGAACCTGCTGCTGACCTGCCTGCTGCCCTTGTGGCTGGTGCTGTGCCTGGCCCGCTCTCGCTCGGAGCGCATCGCCAGGGGGCTGCGCACGCCCGTGGCCGGCTGGCAGGTGGCGTTGGGCATCGGGCTGTGCTTCAGCGCGGTGCTCTACAAGGTGGCGTCATCCCTGGCGGTCAGCGTGATAATGCTCTACCGGGAGGGCGACTACTGGCAGCCGCTCTTCCAGTTCATCGGCTGTGCGGTGCCTTTCGCAGTGGTCATGCTGGCGGCAAGGGCGCGGTTGCCCGCGCAGGTGGCGCGCTTTGCCGCGGGCAGGGTCCTGGGCGCCTCGCTGGTGCTGCTGACGATGTGGGGCGTCTGCGTGCTGCTCTGCTCGATTGCGCTGGCGTTCCTGGTGCTGGACGGCGGTAACTATCTCAATCCGCCGCCGATCGTGCTGATGCCCGCCGTCCTCTGCCTGGCAGCGCTCTGGCCACTGACGCGGTGGAGCACCGGTTGGTTCTTCCCCCCGGCATAATGGCGCTTCGTTTCAACTGCCGAGGATGCCGAAGCCGTGCAGGAAAGCCCCTTCATCCCCCCACGGGCCGGGTTGCGCGCCGAAACGGAATATCCCGTCCCGGCACTCTGGCAACCCTATCTCGCGGTGGCCGTGCTGTTCCTGCTTGGCATCGGCGCGCAGGTGCTGGGCAGGCTGTGGCAATGGCACAGCGGTGTGCCCGTCGAACGACTGTTGCAGACACTGCCGGGGCAACTCGGCGCCTGGCTGTCCTCGCTGGCCGTCAGTGGCGCCCTGGTGGTGCTGTTCATGCAGGCCCAGCGGGAGCGGCACGGGATCCTGCGATTCCGCCCCCTGGCGGTCATCGCGGTGGCGTTCTTCGCGTTGCAGATGGTCGCCGATCAGCTCTACAGCAAGATCCTCGTCCAGCCGATACAGGAGTTCGCCTTCTGGCTGGGCGATCTCAGCGACCAGTCGTTCCTCGTCATACCGGTCGCGCTCATTGGCGGGGTGCTGGTGCAGCTGGCGTTGTACCTGATCTGCCTGTGGATGGTTCTGGCGGCGACCCGCTCGCGCTCTGAACGCCAGACCTCGGAGGCGCTGCCGCCGATCCGGCGGATGCACGTCGCGCTCGGGGTTGCCCTTGCTTTCGCCGGGCTCACCGCCAAGCTGCTGTCGGGGCTGGTGCGTCTCTTCGTGCTCAACCGGATGGGGTATTGGGGGACTGCGCTGGAGGTCCTGGCATGGATGCTTCCCGCCGCGCTGGTGCTGCTGTGCGTCTACGCGCGGCTGCCGAACCGGCTGCAGCGTTATGGCGCCGGCCGCGTCCTGCTGGCGGGCTTGACCGTCGGCCTTGGCTGGCTGCTGTGCACGGCGCTGTTCGGCGCGCTCGGCTATGTGTTGTTCCATGACGCGCTGATGCGTATGCAGACCTCCGCGGGCCTGCCCCTGGTCGCGTCGATCTCGATCCTCGGGCCGCTGCTGTTGTTGGCCGGCAGCACCTGTCTTGGCGCGCGCTGGTTGCCGGGGCGTCAGTCCTCGCCCAGGTAATCCCCACGGCTCAGGCCATGGCGCTGCATCTTCTCGTTGAGGGTGCGGCGCGGCAGGCCGAGCAGCTCCATCACCGCCTTGATGTCGCCCTTGCACTGGCCCAGCGCCTGGCGGATGCACTGCGCCTCGTAGGCTTCCATGCGTTCGAACAGGCCGTTGCCGGCCGGCTCGATGGGCGTGTCGTCGCGGTCCAGGCCGAGCACGTGGCGCTCGGCGGCGTTGGCCAGTTCGCGCACGTTGCCCGGCCAGTCGTGGGCAAGCAGGCGAGCCAGTTCGGTGGCCGACAGCGGCATCGACTCGCGGCCGAATTTCTCGCTGGCCAGCAGCGCGTAGTGTTCGAACAGCAGCGGGATGTCCTCGCGACGCTCGCGCAGCGGCGGCAGGCGTAGTTCGGCGACGTTCAGGCGGTACACCAGGTCCTCGCGGAAGCGCCCGGCGCGGGCCTCTTCCAGCAGGTCCGGCTTGGTCGCGGCGATCACCCGCAAATCGACCTTGATGCTCTGGTTCGAGCCCAGGCGCTCCAGCTGCTGTTCCTGCAGCACGCGCAGCAGTTTCACCTGCTGGGCCAGCGGCATGCTCTCGATCTCGTCGAGGAACAGGCTGCCGCCGTTGGAGTGTTCCAGCTTGCCGACGCGCTTGCCCTGGGCGCCGGTGAAGGCGCCGCTCTCGTGGCCGAACAGTTCGCTCTCGAACAACTGCTCGGGGATCGCCGCGCAGTTCAGCGCGACGAAGGGCTTGCCGGCGCGCGGGCCGAAGTCGTGCAGGCAGCGCGCGACCAGTTCCTTGCCGCTGCCGGTTTCGCCACGGATCAGCACGTTCACCGGGGTGCCGGCCAGCGCCATGATCTGCCGGCGCAGGGTTTCCATCGGCCGCGACACGCCGAGCAGGCGCGATTCGATCTGGTTCTTGAGCGCCGCCTGTTCGCGCAGCTGGCGGTTTTCCTGAACCAGCCGGCGTTTCTCCAGGGCGCGGCGCAGGCTGTCGAGCAGGCGTTCGGGGGTGAAGGGTTTCTCGATGAAGTCGTAGGCGCCCTGGCGCATCGCCTGCACCGCCATAGGCACGTCGCCGTGGCCGGTGACCATGATCACCGGCAGGTCGCGGTCCTGCTGCTGCAGGCGTTCGAGCAGGGCCAGGCCATCGGTGCCGGGCATGCGCACATCGCTGATGATCACGTCGGGCAGTTCGCGCGCCACGCTCTTCAGGCACTCGTCGGCGCTGCTGCACAGGCGCACGTCGAAGCCGGAGAGTTGCAGCCACTGCTGCACGGCTTCGCGGATGGCGGCTTCGTCGTCGACGAAGAGAATGGTCTGGCTCATGCTCGGATTTCTTCCGGGGCGGCGGGCAGGCTCAGGTGGAACAGCGCGCCGCCGGAGGGCTGGTTGGCGGCGCCGAGGCGCCCGCCGAGTTCATGGACGATGCCGTAGGATACCGCGAGCCCCAGGCCCAATCCTTCGCCTACCGGCTTGGTGGTGAAGAAGGGATCGAAGACGCTGGCGAGGTTGGCTTCGTCGATGCCGGGGCCGTTGTCGGCGACGTCCAGGCACCAGTGATCGCCTTCGCGGCGCAGACTCAGGGTGATCTGCGGGTGTTCGATGCCGGCCAGCGCATCCAGGGCGTTGCGCAGCAGGTTGACCAGCACCTGTTCCAGGCGGATCGCATCGCCCAGCACCCAGGCCGGCTCGTCCAGCTGCCGGACGACTTCCACCCGCTCGTCGCGGATGCGCACGGCGAGCAGGTGCAGCGCCTGGTCCAGCACATGGCCCAGCTCGATGCGCTCGCGCAGGCCGCCGGGGGTCTTGCGGGCGAAGGTCTTCAGGTGGCCGGTGAGTGCGGCCATGCGTTCCAGCAGTTCATCCACCCGCTGCAAGGCGCTGCGGGCGTCGTCCTGGCGGCCGGCGTCGAGCAGCAGGCGCACGCTGGCCAGCTGCATGCGCTGGGCGGTGAGCGGCTGATTGATCTCGTGGGCCAGCGCCGCGGACATCTGCCCCAGCGCGGCCAGCTTGGCGGCCTGCACCAGGCCGTCCTGGGCGGTGCGCAGGGCGGCGGTGCGCTGCTCGACCAGTTGTTCCAGTTCCGCCTGGTTGCGCTGGCGCAGGCGGGCGAGGCGTCGCCGCTGGTGCAGCCAGAGCACCAGGAACACCAGCGCCAGCCAGGCGCCGGCGGCGGCGAGGCGGGCGCTGGTGACGTCGTTCTGGATGCTGCCGGCGTCACGCAGCAGGTGCAGGGTCCAGTCGTCCTCGGGCAGCTCGACCGATTGCCAGAGGTAGTCGCCGCCGATGTCCTGGCCTTCCACCCGCGTCATCCGGGCGTTGTCGCCCAGGCGTTGGAGGGTCTGGTGGGACAGGGCGCTCAGCGGGTGCTGGTGGTACTGGCGGGTGTCCCTGAGTTCGGCGCGGGCCACGGCGTCCAGCGGCAGCAGCTCGCGGTAGCGCCAGCGCGGGTGGTTGGCGAGGAACACGATGCCCTTGCTGTCGCTCACCAGCACCACGTCCGGGGTCTGGCTCCACTGGCGTTCCAGGTCGGGGAACTCCAGCTTGACTACGATGGCGCCGAGGAAGTTGCCGGCGTCGTCGCGCACGGCGTTGGACAGGAAGTAGCCGGGAATCCCGGTGGTCACGCCGACCGCATAGAAGCGCCCGGCGCCCTGGGCGATGGTCTGGCGGAAGTAGGGGCGGAAGCTGTAGTTGTGGCCGACATAGCTGGTCGGCAGGTCCCAGTTGCTCGCCGCCACCGCCAGGCCGTCGCGGTCGAGCACTTCCAGGGTGGAGGAGCGTGCCGCGGCGTTGATCTGTTGCAGCTTGAGGTTGAGCCGGTGCTGCCGCTCGCCGGTCACCGGGCCTTGCAGGGCGCTGCGCAGGTCCGGGTCGAGGGCGAGCACCGCCGGAATGCTGCGGAAGCGCTCGATCAGGGTGTGCAGGGAATTGGCGTAGAGGCCGAGCTGCTCGTGGGCCGCCTCCGTCTCGGCGAGCAGCGCGCGGTGCCGCGCCTGTTCGCCCGCCCAGTACGCCGACAGCAGCAGGCCGGCCAGCAGGAGCAGGCTGATCAGGGCGAGGCGAAGGGGGCGGGGAAGCGGCATTTTCGAAGCAAGTCGAGCATAGGACGGCGACGATAGCATGTTGTCGCACTGGTTCGGCGGCCGGCCGCCTCGCTACACTGCGGGCATCCCGACGGAGACGCATCCATGCAGTTGTTGTCCTGGACCCACGAAGGGTCCGCCGGTTTCACCCTGCGCGGCTGGCGCAGCGAGCCCAGCGGCAAACCGCTGCTGCACTTCATTCATGGCAACGGTTTCTGCACCCGCGCCTATGAGCCGCTGCTCAAGCTGCTGGCGAAGGATTTCGACCTCTGGCTGTGCGATGTCCAGGGCCACGGCGACAGCGACCATGGCGGGCGCTTCCACGGCTGGAACCGCAACGCCGAGATGGCGGTGGAAGCCTTCGAGGCCGGGCGTGGGCCGTTCGGCGACGTGTCGCGTTACGCCTGCGGGCACAGTTTTGGCGGCGTGCTGACCAGCCTGATCCTCGGGCGTCATCCGCAGCTGTTCCGTCGCGCCGTGCTGCTCGATCCGGTGCTGTTCACCCCGGCGATGATCGGCGTGATGGCGCTCTCCGAGGTGCTCGGCCTGCACCAGCGCCGCACCATGGTGCAGAAGGCGCGCGCCCGGCGCAGCCAGTGGCCGGACCGTGAAGCCGCCTACGCCAGCCTGCACGGCCGGGGCATCTTCAAGGGCTGGACCGACGCCGCGCTGTGGGCCTATGTGGAGCACGCGATGAAGGCGGTGGAGGGCGGCGTCGAACTGAAATGCCGGCCCAGCCGCGAGGCGGAAATCTTCAGCTCCTTCCCCAAGCGCCTGTGGCCGTCGCTGAACAAGGTGGTGACGCCGACCCAGGTGCTGTTCGGCGAACACACCTATCCCTTCGTGCCCAAGGCGGTGGCGCGCTGGTGCGCGAGCAACCCGGTGATCAGCGGGCAATGCGTCGATGGCGGGCACTGCTTCATGCAGGAGTATCCCGAGGACAGCGCGGAGCGCGTTTCGCGCTTCCTGCTGGGCCACGAATGAACGATCCGGCCCGCGAGTCCGTCTGGCTGGCGCTGTCCGAGCTATGGCTGGACACCGAGCTGGATAAATCCGATCGCGCCGCCATTGCGAAGACCCTGGCGATCAGCGGGTTTTCCGTGGCGGAACTGGAGGCGATCTACCGCCTGGAAGTGGCGCCGGTGGTCTGGACCAACGCCTGGGCGACGGCGGGCGTGTGGCAAGGCTTCGATCCGGACTGGCTGTTCGAGGCCTGCCGGCGCAACCAGAAGCGCCGGCATTCGCTGTGGCACCGTGGGCGTTGCCGGCTGCTACGGCGGGCGATGACGGCGGCGGTCGAGGACGACTGGCAGAGTGTAAAGGCGTTAGTCCAGGGGGCTACCCTCGCTCGATGAGAGCGTTTTCACATCCGGGATAATCCGGGGGAGCACCTGTATGTCCGTGCTCGACGTTGTGGTATCTGGCCACATGTCCAACGGTTGCAGGTAAAGGTCGGTGAGCAGAAGGAGCAGGGTGCTGCGTGCGGTAGCGGTGGCGGTAGGCGTGTATGCCGTTTTCATGGCGACAGCGTATCTGGCCATCTTCATCGAGGTGAAGACTCACCTGGAGAAAGGGCCGTTCGAGTATCTCTACTCCGACGCCGGCTTCTTCCCAGATGATGAGCCCCATGGCGTTCACTGCTCCACCTCCCTGTTCAGCATCAGGCCCGACAAGTTATTGACCCAGAATCTCCTGACCCAGGCTGGAATCCTCAGCTGGTCCGGTGAGGTGCCCATTCACTTCGGTGCGCTGGTTGCCGGTGATGGCCTGTACTACTGGAGTTTCAAGGAGCGGCGCTTGCTGAAGGCGTCTGAGGACTCGGCGATGGTCGGCTACAGAGACTTCGCGCAGCGTGGATATCGCTGTCGCGACTAGGTACTTCAGTCGCCGACCTTCTTGTCCTGGTGCGCCCGGCGCCATTCGTCCAGGCGCACCACTTCGGCCTTGGGGCGCGACGGCGGGGTGTCGTCGAACACCGCGTCGACGATCTCGTCATCGACCGGGTTGAAGGTCGCAACCGGCGCGACGACGGTCGCCCGCGGCTCGGGCGTCATGCGGAAGGGCGCCAGCTCGATGCGGCCCAGGTAGTGGCCGAACATGCGGATGGTGCCGTTGTAACGTTCCTGCCCGGTGGCGGTGAATTCGAAGCCGTATTCACGGGCCAGGCGCAGATGGTTGCGGCCATCCCGGCGGAAGCGGATGCGCTGCAGGGCCATGGCTTCGTCGAGCAGTTCCACGCCCTCGCGCGCGCAGTGCTGCTTGGCCAGGACCAGCGCACGCTCGCGGATGCCGTGGGCGCGCCACCACCAGGCGGCAGCCGCGACAACCAGCATGAAGACGAAAAGATTGCCCAGGTCCACTTCTACTTCCTCGGAATCGGCGCATCAGCTTACTCACTCCGCCGCCGGGCGGCGAGGGGCGGATGTTCACAGCCCGTGAATTGCGCCCCATACTGCCCCATTCCGTTGCAGGACACCGTTATGTCGCGCACTCCCCACGTTCTCGCCATCCAGTCCCACGTCGTGTTCGGCCATGCCGGCAACAGCGCCGCCGAGTTCCCCATGCGCCGCGTCGGGGTCAACGTCTGGCCGCTGAATACCGTACAGTTCTCCAACCATACTCAGTATGGCCACTGGACCGGCCAGGTGCTGCCGCCGGAGCAGATTCCCGCGCTGGTCGACGGCATCGCCGCCATCGGCGAACTGGGCAACTGCGATGCGGTGCTGTCGGGTTACCTGGGCAGCGCGGAGCAGGGGCGTTCGATCCTCGAAGTGGTACGCCGTATCCGCGAGGTGAACCCGCGCGCGGTGTACCTGTGCGACCCGGTGATGGGCCATCCGGAAAAGGGCTGCATCGTCGCCCCGGAAGTCGGTGAATTCCTGCTCAATGAAGCCGCCGCCGTGGCCGACTACCTGTGCCCGAACCAGCTGGAGCTGGACAGCTTCTGCGACCGCCAGCCGACCTCGCTGGAGGACTGCATTGCCATGGCGCGCGGCCTGCTGGAGCGCGGCCCGAAGGCGGTCCTGGTGAAGCACCTGAACTATCCGGGCAAGCCGGCGGACGCCTTCGAGATGCTGCTGGTGACGCCGGGCGAGACCTGGCACCTGCGCCGTCCGCTGCTGGCTTTCCCGCGCCAGCCGGTGGGGGTGGGGGATCTCACCTCCGGGCTGTTCCTCGCCCGCCTGCTGCTGGGCGACGACCTGCGCAGCGCCTTCGAATTCTGCGCCGCCGCCGTGCATGAAGTGCTGCTGGAGACCCAGGTTTGCGGCAGCTACGAGCTGGAGCTGGTGCGGGCGCAGGATCGCATCGCGCATCCGCGGGTGAAGTTCGAGGCGGTGAAGCTGGGGTGAGTTGAGCGCGGTTATTCGCGTTCGGGGCGCTTCCCTGTAGGAGCGGGCCATGCCCGCGATCGCGCGCATGGCGCGCTCCTACAAAGTGGCATCCGCTCCGCGCAGGGGATGCTCAAGCCGACTGCGGCAACTCGTCGTCGCTGACGGCCCTTTCGGCACCCTGCCGCTCCACCTGCTCGACCATTCCCCGGGCGATTTCCCGCTCGCCCATGATCACCAGATTGGCGCCGTTCTGCTCCAGGTAGTCCACCTCGGCATCGAAGTGGGCACGGGCGACGATGTTCAGATCCGGGTTGATCGCCCGCGCGTGGCTGGCGATGGTCCCGGCCTCGAAACCGTTGGGAATGGCGATCAGCAGCCAGCGCGCCGAGGCGATGTTGGCCTGGGCCAGCACCTCGGGATGGGCAGCGTTGCCGACCACCACGCACAGGCCGTGCTCGCGCAGTTCGGCGGCCTTCTCGCGCTTGTCCTCGATCACCACCAGCGGCACCTTGTCCTGGCGCAGGCGCTCGCTCACCAGCGCGCCGACCCGGCCGTGGCCGATGAGGATTGCATGGTCATGCTCCAGCACCGGCGGCGGCAGGTCCTGGGCCTCTACCTGCACCACGCCCGGCTCGCTTTCGGCCTTCTGCGCCTGGCGCGCCTGCAGGCGGTCGATGGCGATGAACAGCAGCGGGTTGACCAGGATCGACAGGATCGCCCCGGCCAGCACCAGGTCGCGGCCCGCCTCGGGCAGCAGGTGCAGGCTGACGCCCAGGCCGACCAGGATGAAGGAGAACTCGCCGATCTGCGCCAGGCTCGCGGCGATGGTCAGCGCGGTGCTGTTGGGGTGGCCGAACATCCGCACGATGACGTACGCCGCCACCGACTTGCCGAAGACGATCACCAGGAAGGTCGCCAGTACCGGCAGCGGCTCGTGGATCAGGATGGCCGGGTTGAACAGCATGCCCACCGAGACGAAGAACAGCACGGCGAAGGCGTCGCGCAGCGGCAGCGAATTCTCAGCGGCCTCGTGGCTCAGCTCGGATTCGTTGAGGATCATCCCGGCGAAGAAGGCGCCGAGGGCGAAGGACACGCCGAAGATCACCGCCGAGCCGTAGGCGATGCCCAGGGCGATGGCCAGCACGGCCAGGGTGAACAGCTCGCGCGAACCGGTCTTGGCCACCCGCTCCAGGGCCCAGGGCACGATGCGCCGGCCGCCGAGAATCATCACCGCGACGAAGGCGGCGACCTTGCCCAGGGTCAGCAGGATCGGCATCAGCACGCTGCCTTCGTTGCCGTCGGAGGTGCCGCCCAGGGAGCCGGCCAGCGCCGGCAGCAGCACCAGGGTGAGGACCATCGCCAGGTCCTCGACGATCAGCCAGCCGATGGCGATGCGGCCGCGCTTGGTGTCGATCAGCTGGCGCTGCTCCAGGGCGCGCAGCAGCACCACGGTACTGGCCACCGACAGGGCCAGGCCGAACACCAGGCCGGCGCCGAACTGCCAGTCCATCATCCAGGCCAGGCCCATGCCGAGCAGGGTGGCGACGCCGATCTGCACCACCGCGCCGGGGATGGCGATGGCTTTGACCGACAGCAGGTCCTTCAGCGAGAAGTGCAGGCCGACGCCGAACATCAGCAGGATCACGCCCAGTTCGGCGATCTCGCCGGACAGCGCCTGGTCGGCGACGTAGCCGGGGGTGAAGGGGCCGGCCAGCACGCCGGCGACCAGGTAGCCCACCAGCGGCGAAATACGCAGGCGGTTGGCCAGGGCGCCAAGGACGAAGGCCAGCACGAAGCCGACGGCGAGGGTGGTAAGCAGGGGCGTGTGATGCATGGTCTGGGCTCCGGGCACGCAGGGAGCAACCGGAGCCGGTGGGCCCGGGTTGCTCGAAGGTGGATCACGGGGGCAAACCCGCGTACGAAAACTCTAGGCGCTGGAATGAATTCCTACATTGCTTTCGCGCAAGAGTAACCCGTTGACGCGACAGAATTTTTTCGAGGCACAGGCAATTCTTATCAAGAAATGTCGCGATCGTCTGTCATTCGTCGCGAATTGCCTTGTAGCGTTGTTCCAGCTCCTGGCGCAGCTGGCGACGCTGCTGGGCCTGGGCGAAGCGGCGTTTCTCGTCCTTGGTCTGCGGCTCCAGCTGCGGCACCGCGGTGGTTTTGCGCTCGTCATCGAGCGCCACCATGGTGAAGAAGCAGCTGTTGGTGTGGCGCACCGACTTCTCGCGGATGTTCTCGGTGACCACCTTCACGCCGATTTCCATGGAGGTGCGGCCGGTGTAGTTGACCGAGGCCAGGAAGGTGACCAGTTCGCCGACATGGATCGGCTCGCGGAAGATCACCTGGTCCACCGACAGGGTGACGACGTAGTGGCCGGCATAGCGGCTGGCACAGGCATAGGCGACTTCGTCGAGGTACTTGAGCAGGGTGCCGCCGTGGACATTGCCGGAGAAGTTGGCCATGTCGGGGGTCATCAGGACGGTCATGCTGAGCTGGTGGTTGCCGGGTTCCATGCTGTTCTCTGTGGCCAATGGAAAAGGGACCCACTCTGGACGCACCGGGGCGGGGCTCGCGACACAGTTTTTTCTATACCGCCGATTGGCGCCTGGCACCAGTGGAGGCTCCGCCAGCGGTGTATCCGTCGTTCGATCAACGCCCCGCAACGACAACGGGCGGCCATGGCCGCCCGTTGTCGGTGGTGCCGGATCAGCGTCCGGCGGAGAGACCGAAGTCGATGGCCAGGTCCGCGCCGGTGATGGCTTCGGATTCCGGTTTGCAGAGGTACCAGACCAGTTCGGCGACTTCTTCCGGGCGGATGAAGCGCGCCACCTTGCCCTGTGGATAATCTTTCAGCAGTTCGAGTTTGTAGGCTGCCGGATTGCCCTGGCCATAGCGCTCGGCCTGGTAATCGAGCATCGGCGTGGCGATGTCGGCGGGCGAAATGGCGTTGACCCGCACGCCCGACTCGGCCAGTTCCAGCGCCAGGGTGCGGGTGAGCATGGTCAGCGCCGCCTTGCTCGCGCAGTAGGCCGCGGAGCCGCGATAGGCCTGGCGGCCGGAGTCGCTGGAGATGTTGACGATGCAGCCGTGGTTCTCCTTGAGATAAGGCGTCGCCGCCTGGCACATGTAGAAGGCAGCCTTGAGGTTCACGCCCATTACCAGGTCGAAGTCGTCCTCATTGAAGTCTTCCACCGGCCCTTCGCGCCAGACGCCGGCGGCGTTCACCAGGGCGTCGAGGCGGCCGGTGCGGGCGAGGATGTCGGAGACCAGGCTGTGGCAGTTGTCGGCGCGTCGCAGGTCACCGACGGCGGTGGCATCCAGCGGCACCTGGGCGTTCAACGCGTGCAGGCCGGCTTTATCCACATCGGTGGCGGCGATGCGCCAGTGGCTTTGGGCGAAACGTTTGGCGATGGCTTTTCCGAGGCCACCGGCGGCGCCGGTGATCAGTACGACAGGAGTGCTCATTGTCTACGGGTTCTCCCTGCCTGAGAGAGGACGGCGGCCGGCAGGCAGTACCGGCGGCGCCGAGGTGACCACGAAGCGCGTCTGCGCCCCGTGCAATTACAGACCAAGAAAAGACCAGATTCTTCAGTCTGACAGGGTAAATTTTTCGTAAGGCTGTCGTGGGTCAGTGGGGAGGGTTGAGTTGGTCGTGTCCCCGGCAAGTTCAAAGGCCCCTCACCCTAACCCTCTCCCGGAGGGAGAGGGGACTGAATGGTGCAGGATGAAACTGCGCAATCAGCCGGCACGGACGGCCCCCTCTCCCTGAGGGAGAGGGCTGGGGTGAGGGGGAAGCCCTGGCACCGAGCGACCATTCACGCGTGATTCAGGTACCAGCGCCAGTCCTGCTCGCCGACCTCGCCCATGAACTGGCGGTACTCCTCCCACTTGATCGCCAGGAACACCTTGAGGAATTCCTCGCCCAGCGCCTCGCGGGCCCAGGTAGAGGACTCCAGCGCGCGCAGCGCGGTGAGCCAGTCGGTGGGGAGGAATTCGGTGGCCTGCTCGTAGCCGTTGCCGACGATGGGGGCACCCGGATCGATCTGCTCGCGGATGCCTTCGTGGATGGCCGCGAGGATCGCCGCCGCCGCCAGGTACGGGTTGGCGTCGGCGCCGCAGATGCGGTGCTCGATGTGCCGGCTCTTGGCCGGGCCGCCGGGTACGCGGAACGACACGGTGCGGTTGTTCACGCCCCAGCTCTTGGCCAGCGGCGCATAGCTGTTGGCCTGGAAGCGGCGGAAGGAGTTGGCGTTGGGGCAGAAGATTGCCAGGGAATCCAGCAGGCGCGCCATCATGCCGCCGATGGAGTGGCGCAGCAGCGGGGTGCCGTGGATGTCTTCGCTGGCATAGAGGTTGTTGCCCTGCTCGTCGGCGAGGCTGACGTGCAGGTGCATGCCGCTGCCGGCGCGGTCGCCGAACGGCTTGGCCATGAAGCAGGCCTGCAGCCCGTGCTTGTTCGCCACGCCCTTCACCAGGCGCTTGTAGCGCACGCCTTCGTCGATGGCCTGCATCACGTCGAAGCGGTGTTCCAGGGTCAGCTCGACCTGGCCCGGCGCGTATTCGGAAATTGCCGTGCGCACCGGCAGGCCCTGGGCTTCGCACGCGGCGTAGAGGTCGTCGAGGAACGGCTGCAGCTGTTCCAGTTCGTAGACGCCATAGACCTGCGGCGCCTCCGGGCGGATGCCGTTCATTTGCACTGCCGGCTGCGGACGGCCGTTGGCGTCGCGCTGCTTGTCCAGCAGGTAGAACTCCAGCTCCACCGCCATCACCGGGTGGAAGCCGTCGGCCTTCAGCCGGTCGACCACGCGCAGCAGCGCCTGGCGCGGATCGGCCGGGGTGGCCGGCAGGCCCTGGGTCGGGTGCATGCTCACTTGCAACTGCCCGGTGGGGCTGGCGCGCCAGGGTTGCAGGGTCAGGCTGCCGGGCAGCGGATAGGTCCAGCAGTCGGCGTCGGCGACTTCCCAGACCAGGCCGGTGCCTTCGACGTCCTCGCCCTGCACGGTCAGCGCGAGGATCGAGCTGGGCAGCGGGCGGCCGTTGTCGTAGATCGCCAGCAGC
The DNA here is from genome assembly GCF_050474425.1 of Pseudomonas sp. B1-22. Lineage (NCBI taxonomy): Bacteria > Pseudomonadati > Pseudomonadota > Gammaproteobacteria > Pseudomonadales > Pseudomonadaceae > Pseudomonas > Pseudomonas sp. B1-22. Next base: position 714,320 of record NZ_JBCHVH010000004.1, read on the forward strand.
TCGTCACGGTGCAGCAGCTTGCCGCGCGGGATGCCGTTGGAATCGATGATGAAGAGTTCGATGCTGCGCACGTCCGGGTGGGCGGCGAGGAAGGCTTCGGCTTCCTTTCGATCGGCGAATTGCATGGTGGTCCTCGATGGCGCTAGGCGCCGAATTGTTCTTTTTGTAGGAGCGGACTTTGTCCGCGATCCGCCGGCAGGCGGCGAAAAGCATCGCGGACGAAGTCCGCTCCTACGGGTTCCTGGAGATCAGGCCTCGCGCGCGCCGGGGATCGCCAGCAGCTCGGTGATGCCGGCATCGAGGGTCTCGATCAGGCGATCCACGTCGGCGGCGGTGGTGTCCGGGCAGCACAGGGTCATGTTGTGGAACGGCGTGATGAGGATGCCGCGGTTGATCAGGTATAGGTGCAGGGCCATCTGCAGTTCGTCGTGGAAGGCCGCTTCGGCCTCGGCGCCGGTGCGCGGGGAGACGGGGCAGAACTGGAATTCGCTGCGCGCGCCCAGCTCGGTCACCGACCACTTCAGCTCGTGCTTGGCGATCAGCCGGCGGAAGCCGTCGGCCAGGCGCTTGGCCAGCGGCAGCATGTGGTCGTAGGCCGCCTGGGTCATCACCTGTTCCAGATTGGCGCGCATGCAGTGCATGGCCAGGGCGTTGGCCGAGAGCGTGGTGCCCATGCCGCTGTGGCCGTGGCCATGACTGTCTTCCTGGGCGCTCTTGCGCGAGGCAGCCATGCGTTCGGCCATCTCCGCGCTGCAGCCGAAGATGCCGCAGGGTACGCCGCCGGCGATCGGCTTGCCGACCACGAAGAAGTCCGGGTCGAGGTTCCACAGCCTGGTGCAGCCACCGATATTGGTGGAGATGGTGTGGGTTTCGTCGATGATCAGCAGCGAACCGTATTTACGGGTCAGCTCGCGGCACTTCTGCATGAAGCCCGGATCGGGCAGGACCATGCCGATGTTGGTCATCGCCGGCTCGCACAGCAGGGCGCAGACGTCGCCCTGGGCCAGCGCGGCTTCCAGTGCTTCCACGTCGTTGAAGGGGATGGAGCGGCTGTGCTGGGTCAGGTCGTAGGCCTGGCCGACCAGGCCGGAGCGGTGCACGGTCTCGCCGTCGCGGTAGCGCACCATCACGTCGTCCACGGTGCCGTGGTAGCAGCCGTCGAACACCAGCAGCGTCTTGCGCTTGGTCACCGCGCGGGCCCAGCGCAGCACGTAGCGGTTGGAGTCGGTGGCGGTGGCGGTCACCTGCCAGTAGGGCAGGCCGAAGCGCTCCGCGAGCAGCTCGCCGCAGACCACGGCGTCTTCGCCGGGGAGCATGGTGGTCAGGCCGCGGGCGCCTTGTTCGGCGAGGGCGCGGGCGATCGGCGCCGGAGAGTGACCGAACATGCTGCCGGTGTCGCCCAGGCAGAAGTCCACATAGTCATGGCCGTCCACGTCGTAGAAGCGGGCGCCCTGGGCGCGCTCGACGAACAGCGGGCAGGGCGTGGACCAGTCGGCCATCCAGTGCATCGGCACGCCGGCGTACAGCGACTTGTGCGCACGCTCGGCGAGGGCGACGGACTTGGGATTCTGTTCCAGGAAGCGCTGGCGCTCACGGGCGGTGAAGAGATCAACGGCCTGTTGGGCGATTCCGCTGGCGGTCATGTTGCACACCTCGTTTGTTATTTCGCACATCTTCCATTTGTGATCACAAAAATGTCAATACAGAAGATGTGTAGCCTGATAATCTGGCCTGTAACAAATTCTGTGATCACAGATTGAAAAAAAGGATACGCAAGATGATGCACAACTGCAGCCTGACCTTCGCCCAACTGCCGGCGCCGCCGGCCGGCCGGGAGTGATGTGCGATGGCCGACAACCTTCAGGAACAGCTGTACCTGGACCTGCGCCAGGCTCTCTTGAGCGGGCGCTTCCAGCCCGGCGAGCGGCTCAAGATCCGTGATCTGGCCGAAGAATGGGGCACCAGCCCGATGCCCGTGCGCGCCGCCCTGCAGCGGCTGGTGGCCGAGGGTGCGCTGGAAGGCGAGCCGCAGCGCTCGCTGCGGGTACCGGTGATGACCCGCGAGCGCTATCTGCAGATCCTGCAGGTGCGGCAGTCGCTGGAGGGCTTGGCAGTGGAGGACGCGGCCCGGCATCTGCGCCCGGCTGACATGGAGGTGCTGCGCGAATGCACCGAGCGCATGGAAACCGCGCTGAACGCCCGTGACGTCCAGGGCTATCTCGACGCCAACAGCCTGTTCCACCTCACGCTCTACAGCGCCTGCGGCAACCCGACCCTGTTGCGCATGATCGAGGCGCTCTGGCTGCAGGTCGGGCCGTTCTTCAACCGCCTGTTCACCGAGGCCGACCTGTCGCTGCGCCTGAACGATTTCCACGAAGACGCGCTGCGCGCCCTGGAGCGCGGCGATGGCGCAGGCGCGCGCAAGGCCATCGAGCAGGACCTGGGCTATTGCGGCCAGTACCTGCTCAATCTGCTCGAACTGGAAAGCGGGGGACGGCTGGGGGCGCGATAGGCCCCGCAGCAAAGCGGACAGGATCAGCCAGGAGCGCGGGCGCTGCGCTCAGCTCCTGGCTGATCGATATCTCACCGTGTCGGCATTCAAGGCGTCTTGATGAAGCGGACGTTGTCCTTCTTGATCAGGATCGTTTCGCCATTGAGCTGCTCGAATTCGTAGTAGTCATTGTATTTGTCGTAATCAGAGTGATCCTTCACCAGGATTTCGCTGCCATCCTGCAGCGTCACCACGGCCTTGTCGGCGCATCCGGCGAGACCGAGCAGCAACAGGCTGGTGAACAGGGCTTTGAACTTCATAGCATCTCCACAACAAGGCATCGTGCCTGGCCTGGACAGCAAAGGGGCCGAAGGTACGGTGAGTTGCCAGTGAGACCATCGAAGTGTCAGGAAATTCCGAAGCTCGCGATCAGGTGTCGAGCCATACGTCGCGTGCCCAGGTCCAGACCGAGTCCCAGGTCTCTTCGGTGAGCTCGCCGTCGGCCCAGAGCACCACTTCGCCGTCCTCGGCCACCGCGTAATAGTCGTCACCATCGGCGCAGAGCGGGATCAGCTCGCGCGGCAGGCCCATGGCCCAGGCCACGGCGGCCACTTCCGGCAGGTAGGTATGGGACTGCGGATCGGTCACCGTGACCGGCTCCAGGCGGCCATAAACCACGTCGCTGACCTGCAGCAGAAATTCGCGGAATTCCGACGGAATGCCAATCAGCAGGGCTTCTTCGATCTCCACCAGCAGTTCTTCGTCCGGCAATTCCAGCGGGACGGGAACCGGTTCGTTCGCTTCACGCAGTTTTTCGATCACATCTTCCACAGGCGGGGCCTCTCTACGTCTGGATGGTGGCGCGCTTTATACAGTAGTAGCCGGCACTTCGCGCAAGGCCACTGCCGTGGCGGTGGCCGGACGGGCGGTGGCTCCCAGCGAAAACGAAAAAGCCCGGCAAGGCCGGGCTTTTCCAGTGTTGCGCGCAGGATCAGTTCTGACGGATGCCCGCCACCAGCCAGGGCTGGTTCTCGCCCTGGGCACGCTCCATGCGCCAGCTTTCGCTGAAGGGCTCGCCCTGGTCGAAGCGCGAGGTCTTCGACACGCCGCTGAAGGTCAGGGTGGCGATGGTCTTCTCGGCGTTGTCGTCCACGCCTTCCAGCTGCACATCGAGGTTGTCGATGTAGGTGGACTGGTAGCCGTCGCCCAGGTCGGCGCGCTCCTGCTTGAGGAACTGCAGCATCTGCGGGGTGACGAACTCGGCGATCTTGTCCATCTCGTTGGCGTCCCAGTGCTGCTGCAGGGCCATGAAATGCTCGCGGGCGGCGCCGACGAAGCGGGTTTCATCGAACCAGCTCGGTGCGTTGATCACCGGACGGGTGTCCATGACCGGACGGGACGCGCCACCGAAGACCGACGGCTGGGCCGGCATTTCACGCTGCATCGGCGCATGTCCACCGGCCATGGCGGGCTGGTGACCCTGCTGCTGGCGGCGACGGGAGGCGATGAAGCGGAAGGCGATGAACGCGATCAGCGCGATGATCAGGATGTCCAGGAACTGCATGCCCTGGAAGCCGTCGCCCATCAGCATGGAGGCGAGCAGGCCACCGGCGGCGAGGCCGGCCAGCGGGCCGAGCCAGCGCGAAGCGCCGCTCTTGGCGGCGGCGCCGGCAGCACCTGCGGCGGCACCGGTCGCGGCCGGGGCGGCGGTGGGAGAAGTCGGGGCGGCGGAAGGTTGCGCCTGGCGGGTCTGGTGGCTCGGCGCCGAGCCCATGCTCTTGCCGCCACCGAAACGCTTGGCGGCGTTGACGTCGAGGCTGAGCGTCACGGCGACACAGAAGGCCATGGCAAGGCTGAGAAAGCGCTTCATCGTTGTCATTCTCTTGGTTGGTATTCGACGCGCGTCATGTTGCCGAGCAATGCCTTAGAGGACCAGTCGGATTTTGTTTCGCGCTGTTGCCCTGTCTTTTTCGGGCTCGCCGCTTAGATGGGGTCTATGGATTCCCTTTCCAAATCAGTCTGTTACTGATTTTTTCAGAGCCGCCCGCCGGTCGGGTCGGGTGTTAGGCTTCGCTGAGCGAGGCCATTCGCCGCGCGATCCCCAGACCCCACGCCGCGAGGACCGCCGACCATGCATGCCATCGACTTCATCCAGGACCTCGCGGTGATCATGCTGATCGCCGGCTTCGTCACCATCCTCTGCCACCGCTTCAAGCAGCCGGTGGTGCTGGGCTACATCATCGCCGGGGTGATCATCGGCCCGCACACCCCGCCCTTCGCCCTGGTGCACGACCAGGAGACGATCAAGACTCTCGCCGAACTGGGGGTGATCTTCCTGATGTTCTGCCTGGGCCTGGAGTTCTCCCTGCGCAAGCTGTTCCAGGTCGGCGCCACGGCGTTCATCGCCGCCTTCCTGGAAATCACCCTGATGATCTGGGCCGGCTTCGAGATCGGCCGGCTGTTCGACTGGAACACCATGGATTCGCTGTTCCTCGGCGCGATCCTGGCGATGTCCTCCACCACCATCATCATCAAGGTCCTGGGCGACCTGAAGATGAAGAACGAACGCTTCGCCCAGCTGATCTTCGGCGTGCTGATCATCGAGGACATCCTTGGCATCGGCATCATCGCGCTGTTCTCCGGCATCGCCGTGAGCGGCACGGTAGAAGCCGACCAGGTGTTCTCCACGGTCGGCAAGCTCAGCCTGTTCATGGTCGTCGCGCTGGTCGTCGGCATCCTGCTGGTGCCGCGCCTGCTGGCCTACGTGGCGAAGTTCGAAAGCAACGAGATGCTGCTGGTGACGGTGCTGGGCCTGTGCTTCGGCTTCTGCCTGCTGGTGGTGAAGCTGGAATACAGCATGATCCTCGGCGCCTTCCTGATCGGCGCGATCATGGCCGAGTCGCGCCAGCTGGTGCAGATCGAACGCCTGATGGAGCCGGTGCGCGACATGTTCAGCGCGATCTTCTTCGTCGCCATCGGCCTGACCATCGACCCGAAAGTGCTGGTGGACTACGCCGCGCCGATCCTGGTGATCACCCTGGTGGTGGTGCTGGGCAAGCTGGTGTCCTGCGGCGCCGGCGCCTTCATCGCCGGCAACGACGGGCGCACCTCGATGCGCGTGGGCATGGGCCTTTCGCAGATCGGCGAGTTCTCCTTCATCATCGCCGCGCTGGGCATGAGCCTGGGGGTGACCAGCGACTTCCTTTATCCGGTGGTGGTCGGCGTCTCGGCCATTACCACGCTGCTGACGCCCTACCTGATCCGCTCCGCCGACCCGCTGGCGCTGTACCTGGGGCGCAGCCTGCCCTCGCCCATGGTGCGGGTGTTCAGCCTGTACGGCGAATGGCTGCGCAGCATCAAGCCGCGTGGCGACAAGGCGATCCTCGCCGGGATGATCCGCCGCATCCTGCTGCAGGTGGGAGTGAACCTGACCCTGGTGATCGCCATCTTCTTCGGCCTGGCCTACTTCGCCGGGACCATTTCCCAGTGGCTGGCCGATGTCGTCGAGCAGGAAGCGCTGCACAAGGCGCTGGTCTGGGGCGCCGCGCTGCTGCTGTCGCTGCCGTTCCTGATCGCCGCCTACCGCAAGCTCAAGGCGCTGGCGATGCTGCTGGCGGAAATGGGCGTGAAGGCGGAAAGCGCGGGCCGCCATACGGCGCGGGTGCGCCGGGTGATTTCCGAGCTGATCCCGCTGCTGTCGCTGGGCGGCATGATGCTGCTGCTGGCGGCGCTGAGTTCCAGCATCCTGCCGCCGGGCGAGCTGCTGGTGGTGGTGGCGCTGATCGCGGCGCTGGTGATCGCGGTGTTCTGGCGCTGGTTCATCCGCGTGCACTCGCGGATGCAGGTGGCGCTGATCGAAACCTTCGAGCAGAACGGCGGTGGGCATCACCCTTGATGTCGCTGCCGAACGGGGCGTAGGAGCGGACTCTGTCCGCGATGTTCCGAGCTTGCTGAGAGCTATCGCGGACGGAGTCCGCTCCTACGTATCCCGGTGAGTTCGCTGCTAGCGCCTCAGATCGCTTCCAGCTTCGCGTAACCCATCATCAGCCACTTGCTGCCCTCGCTGTCGAAGTTCACCTGCACCCGCGCCTGGGCGCCGGAGCCTTCGAAGTTGAGGATCACGCCGTCGCCGAACAGCGGGTGGCGCACGGACTGGCCGAGGCTGAACGGGGTGTCCGGCACGCTGGCGCCGCTGAACAGGTTGCCGCTGCGCTGGTTGCCCGACAGCGGGCGGCTCACCGAGTTGGACAGGCGCACTTCCTGGATCAGGCTCGGCGGAATCTCGCGGACGAAGCGCGACACCTTGTTGTAGGTCTCGCTGCCGTACAGGCGGCGGGTTTCCGCGTAGGTCATGACCAGGCGCTGCATGGCGCGGGTGATGCCCACGTAGGCCAGGCGGCGTTCCTCTTCGAGACGGCCGGGCTCTTCCAGGCTCATCTTGTGCGGGAACAGGCCTTCTTCCATGCCGGCCAGGAACACCAGCGGGAATTCCAGGCCCTTGGCGCTGTGCAGCGTCATCAGCTGCACGCTGTCCTCGAAGGCGTCGGCCTGGGTGTCGCCGGACTCCAGCGCGGTGTGGTCGAGGAAGGCCACCAGCGGCGGGGTGTCCTCGTCGTCCGGGGTCTCGAAGGCGCGGGCGGCGCTGACCAGTTCTTCCAGGTTTTCCACCCGGGCCTGGCCTTTCTCGCCCTTCTCTTCCTTGTGGTAGGTGATCAGGCCGGACTGCTCGATGACGATCTGGGTCATCTGGTGCAGCGGCAGGCCTTCGACCTTCAGCGCCAGCAGGTCGACGGCTTCGAGGAAACCGTTCAGCGCACTGGCGGCGCGGCCGGCCACGGCCTTGGCGGCGATCACGTCGTTGATCGCGCGCCACATCGAGGTGCCGTTCAGGCGCGCGGCGTTGCGGATCGCCTCGACGGTTTTCTCGCCGATGCCGCGCGGCGGCACGTTGATCACCCGCTCCAGCGCGGCGTCGTCGTCGCGCAGGCGGATCAGGCGCAGGTAGGCCAGGGCGTTCTTGATCTCGGCGCGCTCGAAGAAGCGCTGGCCGCCGTAGATGCGGTAGGGGATCTTCTCCCGCAGCAGCGCCTCTTCCAGCACCCGGGACTGGGCGTTGGAGCGGTAGAGGATGGCGATTTCGCTGCGCTTGAGGCCGTCCTTGCGCAGGGCGTCCTCGATGGTCTCGACGATGTAGCGCGCCTCGTCGTGCTCGTTGAAGCCGGCGTACAGGGTGATCGGGTCGCCGTCGACGCCGTCGGTCCACAGCTCCTTGCCCAGGCGCCCGCTGTTGTTGGCGATCAGGGCGTTGGCGGCCTTCAGGATGGTCGCGGTGGAGCGGTAGTTCTGCTCCAGGCGGATGTCCTCGGTGCCGGCGAAGTCATCGGCGAAATGCTGGATGTTCTCGATCTTCGCGCCGCGCCAGCCGTAGATCGACTGGTCGTCGTCGCCTACCACCATCAGGCTCTCGCCGCCCTTGGCGAGGAAACGCAGCCAGGCGTACTGCACGGCGTTGGTGTCCTGGAACTCGTCCACCAGGATATGGCGGAAGCGCCGCTGGTAGTGCTCCAGCAGGCTCGGGCGGTTGCGCCAGAGGTCCAGCGAGCGCAGCAGCAGCTCGGCGAAGTCCACCACGCCGGCGCGGGCGCAGGCTTCTTCGTAGGCCTGGTAGATGCTGACCATGGTCGACAGGTACAGGTCGCCGCTGGCCTGGATGTTCTGCGGGCGGTTGCCCTCGTCCTTCTGCCCGTTGATGAACCACTGCGCCTGGCGCGGCGGCCAGCGTTGCTCGTCGAGGCCCAGCTCGCGCACCACGCGCTTGACCAGGCGCAGCTGGTCGTCGCTGTCGAGGATCTGGAAGTTCTCCGGCAGGTTGGCTTCCTGCCAGTGCGCGCGCAGCAGGCGGTGGGCCAGGCCGTGGAAGGTGCCGACCCACATGCCCGCCGGGTTGATCCCCAGCAACTGCTCGATCCGCGCGCGCATCTCGGCGGCGGCCTTGTTGGTGAAGGTCACGGCCAGGATGCTGTGCGGCGAGGCGCGCTCCACCTGGATCAGCCAGGCGATGCGGTGCACCAGCACGCGGGTCTTGCCGGACCCGGCGCCGGCGAGCACGCGCTGGCGCCCCAGCGGCGCGGCCACGGCCTGGCGCTGCGGGTCATTGAGGGAGTTGAGCAGGAGGGAGAGGTCGTCATTCATGGGGCGGCATTCTACCGGTGGGGCCGAAACCCCGGCAAACCGGCCCGCCGTTCGGCGGATTCCCGACGAAAGTTGGGCAGGCAGCCGGCGAAATGCCATCTGTGATGCTGTCAGCGGAGGATTGTCCTCGGGTATGCTCCGCCGACTCCTAGGCCAGAACCTACAAGAAAAACTGCCTATGACAGCGTATGTAGAGCCTTCGGCGATCCCGGTGAGCCATGCCGAGATCCGCCAGCAGTATGCTCACGAAATTGCCGTCGAACGCACCCGCCTGCTGTATCAGGGGTCGCGGATTCCGACGCTGCTCATGCTGCTCAACGGCCTGGCCTGTGCCGGGCTGCTGTGGGAACGGGTATCCACCGCCCTGCTCGGCGGCTGGCTGGTATCGCTGGTGCTGCTGGCCGTGCTGCGGCTGATCCAGGTATCGGCCTTCCACGCCGCCAGCGCCGAGCGCCAGGCCAGCCCGCACTGGCAGCGCGCCTTCCTGTTCGGCGCCGGGGCTTCCGGCCTGACCCTGGCCTTTGCCGCCATCGCCCTGGTGCCGGCGGACGCCTTCCTCCAGCAATCCCTGGTGTTCGGCCTGATCGCCGCCGCCATCCTCTCGGCCAGCGTGGCCTATGCGGTTAGCCTGCCGGCCTTCCTGACCTTCGCCTTGCCTTGCCTGTTCCCGTCGATTTCCTACCTGCTGCTCAGCGAGAACCCGCTGCAGCAGGGCTGGGGCGTGCTCGGGGTGATCCTGCTGGCGGCCTTGCTGGTGGTGGCCTGGCAGATTCACCGGCTGGTGCATACCAGCCTGCTGCGGCGCTTCCAGGCCCAGGCGCTGGTGGCGCACCTGGAGCGCGCCAACAGCCAGACCGAGGCGCTGAACCACGATCTGGAGCGCGAAGTCGAGCAGCGCCGCCGCGCCGAACGCGAGCTGTGCCGCGCCCGCGACGCCCTGCAGGAGCGGGTGGAGGCGGGCAGCGCGCAGCTCAGCAACACCGAGGCGCGCCTGGCCCTGGCGCTGGAAGCCAGCGAACTCGGGCTGTGGGACTGGAACCTGCTGACCGACGAGGTGCACCACTCGCACCTGGAGGAAATCTTCGGCATCACCCAGGACGCGGTGAAGAGCGTGCGCAACGACCTGCGCCCGCGCCTGCACCCGGACGACCTACCGCTGCTGCGCCGGGCGCTGGTCGAACACCTCAAGGGCCGCACCGACGGCTACCGTATCGAATACCGCGTGCGCCACGCCGACGGCCACTGGGTCTGGGTGGAAGACCGGGGCCGGGCCATGGAGCGCGACGAATCCGGGCAGGTTACGCGGATGGTCGGCACCCGCTGCGACATCTCCGCCCGCAAGCTGCGCGAGGAAGAACAGCGCCTGGCCGCCACGGTGTTCGAGGCCGCCAGCGAAGGCATCATCATCCTCGACCCGAGCTACCGCCTGCTCGCCCTCAACGAAGCCTTCACCCGCCTCACCGGCTATCGCCGCGAGGAGCTGCTGGGGCGCAACGTCAGCCGCCTGATGGGCTCCGCGGAGACCCTGCGCCGCTACCAGGCGATCCGCACCGAGCTGGAGTGCCAGGGCACCTGGCAGGGCGAGCTGATCGAGACCCGCAAGAACGGCGAGCTGTACCCGCAGTGGCTGCAACTCAACGTGGTGCGTGACGGCCGGGGCCAGGTGACCCATGTGGTCGGCTTCTTCGCCGACCTCACCGCCCGACGCGACGCCGAGGAGCGCCTGCGCTACCTGTCGCACTACGACGAACTCACCGGGCTGGCCAACCGCAGCCTGTTCAAGGAGCGCCTGCACGAAGCCAGCCAGCGCGCCCGCCAGGAGGGCCGCACGGCGGCGCTGCTGCTGATCGATCTGGACCGCTTCAAGCTCCTCAACGACAGCCTCGGCCACGAAGTCGCCGACCAGTTGCTGCGGCAGATGGCGCGGCGCATGACCCAGACGGTACCCGAGGCGGACACCATCGCCCGGCTGTCCGGCAACGAATTCGCCGTGCTGATCGACTCCTACGCCAGCCTCGCCGCGCTGGCGCGCCTGTCCAGCCGCCTGCTGGCCAAGCTGCGCACGCCGATGACCGTGGGCGGCCACGAACTGGTGATCAGCGCCTCGGTGGGCATCAGCCTGCTGCCGGAGAACGCCTGGGAAATCTCCGCGCTGATGAGCCAGGCAAACATGGCCATGCACCACGCCAAGCACCTGGGCGGCAACACCTTCCAGTTCTTCACCGACAACCTGCAGGCCTGCACCCTGGAGCGCCTGCAGCTGGAAACCCGGCTGCGCAAGGCCATCGACGAAGGCCAGCTGGACGTGCACTACCAGCCCAAGCTGAACCTCGCCAACGAACGCCTGGACAGCGCCGAGGCGCTGGTGCGCTGGCGCCACCCGGAGCTGGGCATGGTGCCGCCCAGCGACTTCATCGGCCTGGCCGAGGAAACCGGACTGATCGGCGCCATCGGCGAGTTCGTCCTGCGCCGCGCCTGCCGTCAGGCCCGCGACTGGCAGCGCCAGGGCCATGAACTGCGGGTCTCGGTGAACCTCTCGGTGCACCAGCTGCGCACCGGCAACCTGGTGGACCTGGTGCGCACCGTGCTGGAAGAGACCGGCCTGCCGTCGCACCTGCTGGAGCTGGAACTGACCGAAAGCCAGCTGCTGGACAACGTCGAGAGCGTCACCACGACCTTCCGCCAACTGCGCGAGATGGGCGTGAAACTGGCCATCGACGACTTCGGCACCGGCTATTCCTCGCTCAGTTACCTCAAGCGCTTCCCGGTGGACTACGTGAAGATCGACCAGACCTTCATCCGCGACCTGTCCGAGCGCGGCGAAGACGCGGCCATCACCCGCGCGATCATCGCCATGGCGCACAGCCTGGAGCTGAAGGTGGTGGCGGAGGGCGTCGAGCAGGCCGAGCAGCTGCGCTTCCTGCGTGCCCACGGCTGCGACGAGATCCAGGGCTACCTGATCAGCCCGCCGCTGGCGGCGGGGGATTGCCTGGAGTTGCTGGGAAGCGTCGGCCGGCACTGAGCGCGCCGGCCGCGCGGGGTGTCACTTGAGGGTGACGATCCACTCGGCGAGGGTCCTGGCCTCCTCCGGGCTGACGGCGTTGGCCGGCATCGGGATCGGGCCCCACACGCCTTTGCTGCCCTTCTCGATGCTGTTGCTGATGTGCGCAACACCGTCGGTGCCGTACTTCGCCGCGACTTCCTTGAAGGCCGGGCCGACCAGTGTCTTGTTGACGGCATGGCAGGCCACGCAGGCCTTGGCCTTGAACAGTTCCTCGCCGGTACTGGCCATGGCCGTCGTCTGGACCAGCAGTCCGCCGAACAGCAGGGCAACCAGGGCTTTGTTCATGAAATCTCCTCCTCGGGGCTGGGCGCCGGAGCGCCGGTCGATGACGCCGGCTTCCCGCCTGGCATCCGGGGCGATTCTAGGAGCGCCCTGAACGGCCCCGGCTTGATGGCGATCAACAACCCTTCGCGCCTTGCCTCAAGTGTGAAACGGGTCCGGCCGGTGTCCACCGTCGCCGCTTTCGACGGCGCCTCAGGCCGGACGGTTGGCGCCGAGGAACAGCAGGTTGTTCTCCAGGTGGATGTGCTGCATCAGGTCGCGGCGTAGCTCTTCCAGCCCGGCGTAGAGCCGGCGCCAGCTGTTGCAGCCGTCGGCGGGGACGCTGAGGTCGCCGGTCAGATCGGCCAGTACCGCCAGTGACTGCGAATGTTCGTCGTGCTCATGGCGCATCACGCCGATCGGCCCCTGCACGTGGGTCAGCGGAATACCCTGGCGCAGCCAGGGGAACAGCACGCTTTCCTCCTTGCACATGTGCCATTCCAGTTCTTCCAGCATCTTCTTCAGGTGCGCGGTCAGCCCGGTCGGGCATTGCGGATGCGCGGCGTGGGTGTTCTCGACGCGCTCGGCCAGCGGGATCAGCGCCGGCAGCTGTTCACGGTGGACCTTGTGGTAGCGCTCGAGGATGTGGTCGATGAGTTGGTCATTGCTGCTGTGCCGCCAGTCGGCCTGCTCGTTTGCCGGCGGCAGGGCCTGCAGCTCGGCGGCGATGCGCTGGACGTCGAGGCCCTGTTCCCTGGCCGCCTCGCCGAGGCTGCGCTGGCCGGCGCAGCAGAAGTCGAGTTTGTAGTCGTGGAACAGCGCGGTGCTGCCCGGCAGGCTGAAGGCCAGGTCGCTCAGGGTGCGTTCGGTAAGCTTGTCGGTCATGGTGGGTCTCGGACGGAAGGGCATGGCGATTGCCATCAGCGTGGCGGTTGCGGCCAGTCTAGGGACGCAGGACCCCAACACGCCTTGATTGCAGTCAAGCGCGCGGGTGCGCGATGTCCCGCCCTTCGCCGCCGGCGATCCGCATCCGTCGCTGTGGATCGCGTACCAGCAGCTTCTGCCGTCCGCCGCGAACCAGGGCGCGCTCCTTGCTGGGGGAATCAGGGGATGTCCCGGACCAGGCGGAATCCCAGGTTGTCCGGTGGTTGCCCGGCGCTGCAACCGCCGCCACGGGCATCGCGGACGAAATCGTTGATGGCGGTGCGGTGGCGGCCTTCGGCGATGCGGATCGAGCAATACTCGGCGCGCTCGGTCTGGATGCCCTGCGCATCGAGATTGACCCGCTGGTGGCAGCTTTGCGTCCATTCCCAGACGTTGCCGCCCAGATCGGCGACGCCGAACTCGTTCAGCCCGTGGCTGCCGCGTACCTGCGGTTGCGCCGAGGCCCTGGTGCGGCTCTCGGCTTCGAGGCGGTAGCGGGCCAGCCAGCGTCGGGCCGGATTGCTGCCGTCATCATCCTCGATGCGCAGGGCATCGTCGACCCAGCGCGAGCCGGCGAAGAAGGCCCACTCGCGGTCGGTGGGCAGGCGCCAGTCCTGGCCGGTGCGCCGGGACAGCCAGGCGGCGTAGCGCTGTGCATCCAGCAGGCTGGCGCCGGTTTGCGGCAGGTCCGTGCTGCTGTTGCTGTCCAGGGGCAGGCAGTCGCCGTCGGCCACGCAGCGGACGTACTCGGCCTGGCTGACCTGGTATTTCATCACCTCGAAGCGCGGCGCCAGCCGTTCACGCCGCGAAGGGGCATCCACCGCGCGCTTCTCCCGCCAGTAGTCGCCGGCGGGGCGGAAGTCGAAGTCGCGCGGCACCAGCTTCACGGTTTCCGGTGCCAATTCGGTGTCGTACTGCGGCTGCAGCAGGGTAGCGGCGGCGATCAGCAGTGCGAGGGATGCGCCGATCAGGGTTGTCTTGCGCATGGCGGTAATGTCCGGGGCATAGCCTGGAAAGGGCCGGCCCCCGCGGGCCGGCCTCGGGCCTTACTTGATCGCCGTTGGCGGCTCGATCTGGCTCATCAGGTCGGCGTTCCACTGGCCTTCGACCTGGATGTGGGCGGCGGCACCCAGCAGGACGGCCTCGATCAGGTTGTGGTTGAGATAGGTGTACAGGCCCGGCTGCAGGAAGGTGTAGAGCGACGCGCCGGCCGCGCCGCCGGGGATCAGCCAGGTTTCCAGGTCCTGCTCCGGCGGGTTGTTGAACTTTCCGGTGGCCCAGACGTGGTCGCCATGGCCGCCGATCAGGTGTGGGCGGGTATCGCGGTTGGCCTGGGAGTGCACCAGCAGCATCGTCTCGCCGACCTTGGCGGTGAGCGCATTCTTGCCGGTGAGGGCGCCGACCTTGCCGTTGAACACGATGTGGCTGGGAATCAGCCCTTTCATGACCTCCTGCATGTCGTTGTAGCCGTCCATCGGCTTGGCGTAGCGCTTGAAGTTGCCGTCCTTGTCGCGCGGGACGTAGAAGTCCTGCTCGCCGATGTAGAACACCTTGTCGTATTTCAGCGGCCGGCCTTCGCGGTCCTTCAGGCCGTCGCGCGGCAGCACCATGATCGCGCCGTTCATGCCCGAGACCACGTGCCAGGGGATCATCGCCCCGCCCGGCGCGCAGTGGTAGACGAACACGCCGGGGCGGGTGGCCTTGAAGCGCAGCTTCACCTCTTCGCCGGGCTGGACGATGGTCAGCGCGCCGCCGCCCAGGGCGCCGGTGGAGGCGTGGAAATCGATGTTGTGGGTCAGGGTGTTGCTGGCCGGGTTGACCAGGGTGAGTTCGACGTAGTCGTCCTGGTGCACCACCATCAGCGGCCCCGGGACCGAGCCGTTGAAGGTCATGGCGTGGATCTCGGTGCCGTCGTCGTCGATGACCAGCTTCTTCTCCTCGATGACCATGCGGAACTCGACCACGCGCGGCTTGCCCGTGGCGCGCTGCTCGTGCGCATGGACAAACGGCGGGGCGACCAGTTCGACCTTGACGTGCTCCAGCGTCGACAGGTCGGGCGCCGGCCCCATGCTCTTCGGTGCCGGCTCGCCCTTGGCGAAAGCGCGCGTGCTGCCGAGCATCGAGCCGGTGACGCCGAGGACCACCGCGCCGGCCAGCAGGGTGCGCCGGGAAAGGGACATTTCTTCCTGATCTTGCATGGGTACTTCTCCGTAATGGACGAACTGTCGTCGAGCACAGAGATACGCCTTGGGCCGGAATCTTCTTTGCGCCGGAGCAAACAAGCCCACAGTCGGACAACGTGTCGCAGGCACTGTTGTGCAGTAGCTCCCATTTACAGTCTTGCAACGATGGATACGGGCAAGGAAGAAGACGGCGAGGTAAGATTCTGCTCACTGAGTTAACCCCCCGCGCCTGGTGTGCGGGCCCCAACGGACAAGGACCCTCCATGCGTCTGCACGGACTTACCCTGCTGGCCCTGACCATTGGCTGCCTCGGCGTGCAGGAAGCGCGCGCGAGCAGCGACGATTCCTGCTACCCGAGCTGGAACCTCAAGCGCGACACGCTGGACGTGTGCAACAGCCTGCCGTTCCTGAGCCCCGGCAACGACAGCCGGATCAACCTGCAGCTGCTGCTGGCCGACGCCGGCCAGGCGAACCTCCCGGACCGGCCGCTCTCCGACGACGAGCAGCAGCTGGGCTACGGCAAGGTGCCGTTCCCGATGGCGCGCCTGCTCGACGATGGAGCGCCCGGCGATGGCGACGGTTCGGCCAGTGCAACCCAGGCGTCCGCGCCGCTGGCCGACCTGGTGGCGCGCATCGGCCTGCCGGCGGACAGCCTGGCGCAGCCCGTCGACAGCTTCGCCAGCGGCGAAGGCAGCCGCTGCCGCAGCAACAACGCCAGCACCGCCCAGGACTTCCTCAGCCAGCTGCTGCTCGTCGAGGGGCTGCCCGCCGAGGAGCGGCAGAGTCTGGCGCGCGCCCGCCTGACCCTGCTCGGCGCCTGCCAGTGGGACGACACACAGCTCACCGTGATCCTGCCCGGCGACCTGCAATCCGCACCGGGCAAGGCGTTCGCCACCTACCTGAAGGGCGCGGCGGAGTTCTACAGCGGCCGCTTCGGCGAGGCACTCAAGGCCTTCCGCGCCCTGCAGGACAGCGACCTGCCCTGGCTGCAGGAAACCGCGCGCTACATGATCGCCCGCAGCCAGCTCAACGAGGCCCAGCAGAACGCCTTCGACGACATGGGCTATCCCGACCTGCGCAAGGTCGACAAGAACGTCCTGAAGAATGCCGAGGCAAGTCTGGGCGACTACCTCAAGCGTTATCCACAGGGCCAGTACGCCGGCTCGGCCAAGGGCCTGATGCGCCGCGTCTACTGGCTGATGGGTGACGAAGGCCGACTGGCCGGGGAATACGCCGAGCTGTTCGCCCGTCACGACGCGGACCTCGCGCCGCTGATCCAGGAAGTCGACAACAAGCTGCTGGTTACCGCCCATCCGGCGGACGTCCGCGATCCGCGCCTGCTGGCCGTGCTCGACCTGATGCAGATGCGCCATCACGAACCGAACGAGCCGCGTGCCCTGGACAGTGCCGGGCTGGCGGGGCAGAAAGAGCTGTTCGCCAAGCAGCCCGGCCTGCACGACTACCTGACGGCGGCTTACCAGCTGTACGTCGAGGAAAAACCGGCCGATGCGCTGAAATCCCTCCCCGAAGAGCTGCCGAACAAGCTCGACTACCTCGCCTTCAGTCAGCAGGTTCTGAGGGGCTTCGCCCTGGAAGCCGGCAATGACTGGATCGCCGCCGAGAAGCTCTGGCTGCGCCTGCTGCCGCTGGCGAAGCAGCCGATGCAGCGCGACCAGCTGGAACTGGCCCTGGCCTTCAACTATGAGCGCAGCGACCGCCTGGTGAAGGTCTTCGCCGAGGGCTCGCCGGTGCAGACGCCGATCGTCCGCGAGATTCTCCTGCGCCACGTCGCCGGCCCCGACCTGCTGCGCCAGCAGGCGCGCTCCACCTCGGCCTCGGTCGAGGAGCGCGATACCGCGTTGTTCGCCCTGCTCTACAAGGACCTGCTGCACGGCCAGTACCAGGCCTTCATCGACGACCTCGCACTGCTGCCGTCCGAGCCGGCCCGCAAGCCGCTGGGCGCCAGCATCGGCTACCTCTACGGCAGCATGCCGCTGACGCTGTTCCAGTGGCCGGGCGGCAAGAACGACACCGGCTACGAGTGCCCGGCAATCGTCGACGTGGCCCGCGACCTGCAGCAGAGCCCGCAGCCGCCGAAGGCGCTGAATTGCCTGGGCGAGTTCATCCTGCGCAACAACCTGGATGGCTTCCCGCTGGACAACCCGCCGAGCGAGCGTGAGCTGGGTGGCGGCGAGTCGCTGTTCCCCGGCACCGCCTATTCGCGCATGGACGGCTACCTCAAGATCATCGCCGACAAGCAGGCACCGGAAGACGATCGCGCCTACGCCCTGTTCCGCGCGATCAACTGCTACGCGCCCAGTGGCTTCAACGGCTGCGGCAGCCAGGACATCGCCCCGTCCCAGCGCAAGCAGTGGTTCCGCACCCTGAAGAGCCAGTACGCCGCCACGCCCTGGGCGAAGGCGCTGAAGTACTACTGGTAAGCCGATGCTGCGTGCCGTCGCGGTCGCCCTGGCGCTACTGCTGGGCAGCGCCGGAGCCGCCGCGGGCGAGGTGGATGCCGCCGACCACGATGCCTTCTGGCTGTGGAGCGGCGTCGCCGCGCAGCCGGTGCTGGCCCAGGCGCGCACCCTCTACGTGCTGCAGGGCCAGGTCAGCGCGCCGCGCTACAAGGACGGCAACGCCCGGCTGATCGCCCAGGGCATCGCCATTCCACGCCTGTCGAAGGGCGAGGTCTGGGTGGTCTACCGCGCCCATACCCTGCGCTGGCACGAGGATATCTACCGAATCCTGCTGGCCCAGCTGCGCCGCTGGCGTGCCGCCGGCAATCCGGTGGTGGGCGTGCAGATCGACTTCGATGCGCGCACGCGCTACCTGGGCGAGTACGTCGAATTCCTCGAGGGCCTGCGCAAGCGCCTGCCGGCGGACTGCCGGCTGAGCATCACCGGGTTGATGGACTGGGGCAGCAACGCCGCGCCGGAGACCATCAATCGTCTGGCCGGCGTGGTGGATGAGGTGGTGGTGCAGACCTACCAGGGGCGGCACACCATTCCCAACTACCAGGCCTACCTGCCGCGTGTGGCCCGGCTGCAACTGCCGTTCCGCATCGGCCTGGCGCAGTACGGGGAGTGGCAGGCGCCGGATTACCTGGCGCGGAGCCCTTGGTTCAGGGGGTATGTGGTGTTCCTGCAGAATCCTTGAATGGCCGGCGTGGATTGGAACATTGATCGCGGACGGAGTCCGCTCCTACGCACGTCGGAAGCGGCGCATTCCCCTGCGCGATGCTGAACCCTGGGTAGGAGCGGACTCCGTCCGCGATGTGTTCCGCCAGCAGAGGACTCAACCGCCGTCACACCCGCACTTGCCGCACTCATTCCCGCAACCGCCCGCCGATGCCGACTCCCGCGCATCCCGCGTGGTCCCGCCATTCAGGTTGCGCATCAGCAGCGCATATTGCAGGTCCAGCCCCTCTGGCACCGGCAGGTAGACCACATGGCCGTCCCCCGGCGCGACGCCGATGGACTCGCCCCGGTTGTTCTCCAGTGCCGGCAAGCGCAGGGTGCGGTTGCCGGCCGGGGTCATCAGCTCGACGCTGTCGCCCACTTCGAAGCGGTTCTTCACCCGCACCTCGGCCAGACCGTGGCGGCGCTCGCCGGTGAACTCGCCGACGAACTGCTGGCGCTCGGACAGCGAGTGGCCGTACTGGTAGTTCTGGTACTCGTCGTGCACGTGGCGGCGCAGGAAGCCCTCGGTGTAGCCGCGATGGGCGAGGGACTCCAGGGTGTCCATCAGGCCGCGGTCGAAGGCGCGGCCGGCGACGGCGTCGTCGATGGCCTTGCGATAGGCCTGGGCGGTGCGCGCGACGTAGTAGTGGGACTTGGTTCGGCCCTCGATCTTCAGCGAATGCACGCCCATCTGCGTCAAACGTTGTACATGCTGGATGGCGCGCAGGTCCTTGGAGTTCATGATGTAGGTGCCGTGTTCGTCCTCGAAGGCTTCCATCAGCTCGCCGGGGCGGTTGCCTTCCTCGAGCAGGAAGATGTCCTTCGTCGGCGCGCCGATACCCAGGGTTGGCTCGACGTTGCGCACCGCGTGGCCCAGTTCGTCCTCATGGGCGGCGTGGGTCTGGTACTCCCAGCGGCAGGCGTTGGTGCAGGTGCCCTGGTTCGGATCGCGGCGGTTGATGTAGCCCGACAGCAGGCAGCGCCCGGAGTAGGCCATGCACAGCGCGCCGTGGACGAAGACCTCCAGCTCCATGCCCGGCACCCGCTCGCGGATCTCGCCGATTTCCTCCAGCGACAGCTCGCGGGACAGGATCACCCGCTTGAGTCCCTGCTGGCGCCAGAACTCGACGCTGGCCCAGTTCACCGCGTTGGCCTGCACCGAGAGGTGGATATCAACCTCGGGGAAATGCTGGCGAACCAGCATGATCAGGCCGGGATCGGACATGATCAGCGCATCCGGCCCGAGGGCGATCACCGACTCCACGTCCTGCAGGAAGGTCTTCAGCTTGGCGTTGTGCGGGGCGATGTTCACCACCACGTACAGGCGCTTGCCCAGGGCGTGGGCCTCGTGGATACCGGTGGCGAGGTTGGCGTGGTCGAATTCGTTGTTGCGCACCCGCAGGCTGTAGCGAGGCTGGCCGGCGTAGACGGCATCGGCGCCGTAGGCGAAGGCGTGGCGCAGGCTCTTCAGCGAGCCGGCAGGGCAGAGCAGTTCGGGGGAAAACGGAGTGTGGGACATGGTGGCGGAGCGGGCTGTGGATAAAGGCCGCCACTCTAGGGAAATCAGGGCTTGCGGGTGATGAGCGAGGTCAACGGATGGTATCGGGCTCCGGCGTATCCGGCAGGCGTAGGAGCGGACTCTGTCCGCGATGTGCTACCGGCCAGCTCGGAGCGGTCGGAAATCGATCGCGGACGAAGTCCGCTCCTACGTGAGCCCGATCATTCCAACCAGCGCCGGCCCTGCAACTCCAGCAGCGTCTGCGCCTGCTCCGGCCCATTGCTGCCGGCCGGGTAGGGGCGCGGGCTCTGGTAGTGCTCCTGCCAGCCGGCCAGGATCGGGTCGACCCAGCTCCAGGCGGCTTCCACCTCGTCGCGGCGCATGAACAGCGTCGAGTCGCCCTCGATCACGTCCAGCAGCAGGCGCTCGTAGGCGTCCC
The DNA here is from genome assembly GCF_050474425.1 of Pseudomonas sp. B1-22. Classification (NCBI taxonomy): domain Bacteria; kingdom Pseudomonadati; phylum Pseudomonadota; class Gammaproteobacteria; order Pseudomonadales; family Pseudomonadaceae; genus Pseudomonas; species Pseudomonas sp. B1-22. Next base: position 734,554 of record NZ_JBCHVH010000004.1, read on the forward strand.
AGCGGCGCTTGTTGCGGCTGAAGGCCTCGGCCAGGTTGAGGTCCAGTTCCACCGGCTCCAGCTGCATGCCCTTGCCCGGTGCCTTGGCCATCAGCTGCACGCTAATGCGTTCTTCCGGCTGCAACCTTATCCACAGGCGGTTGGCGGTGCTGGCGGCGCTGCCGATCAGGCCGTTCGGTGCCGGCTTGAACTGGATGACGATCTCCGAACACTTCTTCGCCATGCGTTTGCCGGTGCGCAGATAGAAGGGCACGCCGGACCAGCGCCAGTTGTCGATCTCGGCCTGTACGGCGACGAAGGTCTCGGTATCGCTGTCGTTGTCGACATTTTTCTCGAACCAGTAGGCCGGCACCTCCTGCCCGCCGATGTGCCCGGCGGTGTACTGGCCGCGCACGGTCTTGTCCTGCACGTCCTGCCCGGAGATCGGCTTGAGCGCCTGGAGAATCTTCACCTTCTCGTTGCGCACCGCCTCGGCGTCGAAGCGCACCGGCGCTTCCATCGTCACCAGGCAGAGCAGCTGCAGCAGGTGGTTCTGCACCATGTCGCGCATGGCGCCGGCCTGGTCGTAGTAGGCGCCGCGGTTCTCCACGCCCAGGGTCTCGTTGACGGTGATCTGCACATGGTCGATGTGCCCGTTGCGCCACACCGGCTCGAACAGGGTGTTGGCGAAGCGCAGGGCCATCAGGTTCTGCACGGTTTCCTTGCCCAGGTAGTGATCGATGCGGAACACCCGAGATTCGTCGAATACCTCGCCGATGGCCTGGTTGATCGCCAGCGCCGAGTCCAGCGAATGGCCCAGCGGCTTCTCCAGCACGATGCGCGCCAGGGGGCCGGCCAGCCCGGCGACCTTGAGGTTCTGCGCGATCGGCGCGAACAGGCTCGGCGCGGTGGCCAGGTAATGCACCAGCACGCGGCCTTCGCTGCGTTTGAGCGCCTTGGCCAGACGGCCGAAGTCGGCGCTCTGCGAGGCGTCCATCGCCAGGTATTCCAGGCGTTGGGCGAAACTGCGCCAGGCCTCGGCGGAAAAGTCGTTGCGCGCTACCTGGGCGCGGCAGTTGCGTTCGGCCAGGGCGAGGTAGGAGGCGGTGTCGCGGTTACTGCGGGCGAGGGCGAAGATCCGCGTATCGGCCGGCAGGCGGTTTTCCCGGTGCAGGTGGTAGAGCGCCGGCAGCAGCTTGTGCAGGGCGAGGTCGCCGCTACCGCCGAACACCAGGATGTCGCAGGAGCTGGGGAGACTAGGGCTGGCGGGCGTATTCAAGACTTATTCCCTGGGCGTGGCGTGTCGATTTGTAGTATAACTACAACAAGACTACAGAATTCTCAGACAATCATCACCGAGCCTACCCCTGTGAACCTTTTGCAGCACATTGCCCAGTCGCGTCATCTGCTCCGCAAGTCGGAGCTCAAGGTTGCCGATCACGTGATGCAGGACCCTGCATCGGTCATGCACAGCTCCATGGCGGACCTCGCTCATGGCGTTGGCGTCAGCGAGCCGACCATCGTGCGCTTCTGCCGCGCCATCGGTTGCAGCGGTTTCCAGGACCTCAAGCTCAAGCTGGCGCAGAGCCTGGCCGCCGGTGCCAGCTTCGGCCAGTTCTCGATCAACGAGACCGACTCGGTGGCGGACTTCAGCCTGAAGATCTTCGACACCACCCTGCACTCGCTGATGGAAGTGCGCGAGCACCTCGATACCCACGCCCTGGAGCGCGCCATCGCGGCCATCGCCCATGCCCAGCGCGTGGAGTTCTACGGCTTCGGCGCGTCCGGCGCGGTGGCGGCGGATGCCCAGCACAAGTTCTTCCGCCTGCTGCTCTCGGCGGCTGCCTATTCCGACCCGCACATGCAGGCCATGTCGGCGGTGACCCTCAAGCCCTCGGACGTGGCCATCTGCATCTCCCAGTCCGGCCGCTCCAAGGACCTGCTGGTGACCGCCAACCTGGTGCGTGAGGCCGGCGCCACGCTGATCACCCTGTGCCCCAGCCAGACCCCGCTGGCGGACCTCGCCACGGTCAACCTGGCGGTGGACGTGCACGAAGACACCGACATCTACACCCCGCTGACCTCGCGTATCGCCCACCTGGTGGTGATCGACGTGCTGGCGATGGGCGTGGCCATGGCCCGTGGCCCGGACCTGGTGAACCACCTCAAGAGCGTGAAGCGCAGCCTGCGCAGCCTGCGCCTGTCGCCGAAAGTGGTGAAGAGCCACGAGGAGCGCCCGGAAGAGGCGTCCTAAGCGCTTTTGTGTAGGAGCGAGGGGGACGCCTAGTTCTTGCTCGCGAATGGATTTTCTGGCGGCTTCAGGGCTGGACGGTTCGCGAGCAAGCTCGCTCCTACAAAAACAGCCTGACTACCGCCCGTCGGCGTCACCGGTGCTTCACCGCCACGTCGTCAAACGGTCATCCGTCGTCAGCATGCTGGCGTCTCCAGCCCTTCGGCCTTGGGAGATGCGAGATGCCCCGCCATATCGACGACACCCAGCTCCAACTGGACGCCAAGACCCGCCGCAAGATTGAAGACCAGCGGCGCATGCAGTTCCGCCGCGCCATCGAAGACCGCATGGAGGCGCAGCGCCTCGCCGTGGAAACCTCCGATTACCCCGACCTGATCGCCGTCGCCTACCTCACTTCTGCGCGGGCGGGCCGGCGAAGCGTTCGGCCAGCTGGCTGATCAGCGCCCGCTCTTCACGGATGAAGGCGACGAACGCCTGGGCCACCGGGCTCAGGCGCTTGCCGCGGGCGTGCACCAGACACCAGCTGCGGTACAGCGGCAGCTCTTCCACCGGCAGTTCGCGCAACAGGCCCGAGTGCAGTTCGCGGCTGACCGCATGGCGCGGCAGCAGCGCCAGGCCCAGGCCGGCCAGCACGCCTTCCCGCGAGCCCTCCAGCGAGGCGAATTCCAGCGTCTGCGGGAAATGCGCGCGCTTCTGCTGGAAGTGCTCCTCGCAGGCCTTGCGCGTGCCCGAACCGGGCTCGCGGACCAGCAGCGGGTAGGGCTCCAGGTCCTTCAGCGACAGCTTGGCCGCGTTGCACAGCGGGTGGTCCGGCGGCGCCACGGCGACGATCGGGTTGTTCAGGAAGGGCAGGAACTCCAGGGCCATGTCCTGCGGCACCAGGGACATGATCACCAGGTCGTCGCGGTTGTCCGAGAGACGCTTGATCGCCTGGGCGCGGTTGACCACCGTGAGGTTCAGGCTGACATCCGGGTGCTGCGCGTGGAAGGCGGCGAACAGGTGCGGAGTGATGTACTTGGCGCTGGACTCCACCGCCAGGCGCAGCTGGCCCTGCAGCGAACCCTTGAGGTCGGACAGGTTCATGTCCAGCACTTCCAGGCGCTGGAAGATGTCGTTGGTGGCGCGCAGCAGGGCGTCGGCGGCGTCGGTCTGGTAGAGCTTCTTGCCGATGTATTCGAACAGCGGCTGGCCGACCAGTTCTTCCAGCTGGCGAATTTGCAGGCTGACCGCCGGCTGGGTCAGCGCCATTTCCTCGGCCGCCCGGCTGTAGGAACGGCTTTCGCACACTGCGCGGAAAACCTGCAGCTGGCGAAGGGTCATACGCATCAATGACTTACGCATAGAAGCCTGTCTTTTGGCGGTATTCTCGAATGACTATAAAGCATTCTTTATGGCTACCCCAATAATTATTGATTTTGGTTAATCCTCCTTCCCGCGCTAGGGTAAATCCCACGCCGGAACCCGCTCCGGCCCACACGTCCAGTTGCCGCCACCGGCGCTGCCGATTGGTTTTTACGCCGGGGTCCCAAAGGCCCGGGCCGAGGGAAAGCCGTAGTGATCAAGAAAATCCTGATCGCCAACCGTGGGGAAATCGCTGTCCGGATCGTGCGCGCCTGCGCCGAGATGGGCATCCGCTCGGTGGCCGTCTACGCCGACGCCGACCGCCACGCCCTGCACGTCAAGCGTGCCGACGAAGCGCACAGCATCGGCACCGACCCGCTCGCCGGTTACCTCAACCCGCGCGCCCTGGTGAACCTGGCGGTGGAAACCGGTTGCGACGCACTGCACCCGGGCTACGGCTTCCTCTCCGAGAACGCCGAGCTGGCCGATATCTGCGCCGAGCGCGGGATCAAGTTCATCGGCCCGTCGGCGGAAGTCATCCGCCGCATGGGTGACAAGACCGAAGCGCGCCGCAGCATGATCGCCGCCGGCGTGCCCTGCACCCCGGGTACCGAAGGCAACGTCGCGGACCTGGCCGAAGCCATCTCCGAGGCCGAGCGCATTGGCTACCCGGTGATGCTCAAGGCCACCTCCGGCGGTGGCGGCCGCGGTATCCGCCGCTGCAACAGCCGCGAGGAGCTGGAGCAGAACTTCCCCCGCGTGATCTCCGAGGCCACCAAGGCCTTCGGCAGCGCGGAAGTCTTCCTCGAGAAGTGCATCGTCAATCCGAAGCACATCGAAGCCCAGGTGCTGGCCGACTCCTTTGGCAACACCGTGCACCTGTTCGAGCGCGACTGCTCGATCCAGCGCCGCAACCAGAAGCTCATCGAGATCGCCCCGAGCCCGCAGCTCACCCCCGAGCAGCGTGCCTACATCGGTGACCTCTCGGTGCGCGCGGCCAAGGCCGTGGGCTACGAGAACGCCGGTACCGTGGAGTTCCTGCTCGCCGATGGCGAGGTGTACTTCATGGAGATGAACACCCGCGTGCAGGTGGAACACACCATCACCGAGGAAATCACCGGCATCGACATCGTCCGCGAGCAGATCCGCATCGCCTCGGGCCTGCCGCTCTCGGTGAAGCAGGAAGACATCATCCACCGTGGCTTCGCGCTGCAGTTCCGGATCAACGCGGAAGACCCGAAGAACAACTTCCTGCCGTCCTTCGGCAAGATCACCCGCTACTACGCGCCCGGCGGCCCCGGCGTGCGCACCGATACGGCGATCTACACCGGCTACACCATCCCGCCGTACTACGACTCGATGTGCCTGAAGCTGGTGGTCTGGGCGCTGACCTGGGAAGAGGCGCTGGACCGTGGCCTGCGTGCGCTGGACGACATGCGCGTGCAGGGCGTGAAGACCACCGCCGCCTATTACCAGGAAATCCTCAAGAACCCGGAATTCCGTAGCGCGCAGTTCAACACCAGCTTCGTCGAGAGTCACCCGGAACTGACCGAGTACTCCATCAAGCGCACCCCGTCGCACCTGGCCATCGCCATCGCCACCGCCATTGCCGCCCACGCTGGCCTGTGAGGATCATCGAATGAGCAAGAAAGTCACCATCACCGATACCATCCTGCGCGACGCCCACCAGTCGCTGCTGGCGACCCGGATGCGCACCGAAGACATGCTGCCGATCTGCGACAAGCTCGACCAGGTCGGCTACTGGTCGCTGGAAGTCTGGGGCGGCGCCACCTTCGACGCCTGCGTGCGCTTCCTCAAGGAAGACCCGTGGGAGCGCCTGCGCAAGCTCAAGGCCGCGCTGCCCAACACCCGCCTGCAGATGCTCCTGCGCGGGCAGAACCTGCTGGGCTACCGCCACTACAGCGATGACGTGGTCCGCGCCTTCGTCGCCAAGGCCGCGGTCAACGGCATCGATGTGTTCCGCATCTTCGACGCGATGAACGACGTGCGTAACCTGCGCGTTTCCATCGAAGCGGTGAAGGCTGCCGGCAAGCACGCCCAGGGCACCATCTGCTACACCACCAGCCCCGTGCACACCATCGAGGCCTTCGTTGCCCAGGGCCGCGCCATGGCGGACATGGGCGTGGACTCCATTGCCATCAAGGACATGGCCGGCCTGCTGACCCCCTACGCCACCGGCGAACTGGTCAAGGCGCTGAAAGATGCGCTGCCGCTGGACGTGGTCGTGCACTCCCACGACACCGCCGGCGTGGCCAGCATGTGCCAGCTGAAGGCTGTCGAGAACGGCGCTGATCGCATCGATACCGCCATCTCCAGCATGGCCTGGGGCACCAGCCACCCGGGTACCGAGTCGATGGTTGCCGCCCTGCGCGACACTCCGTTCGACACCGGCCTGGACCTGGAACTGATCCAGGAAATCGGCATGTACTTCCACGCCGTGCGCAAGAAGTACCATCAGTTCGAGAGCGAGTTCACCGGCGTGGACACCCGCGTGCAGGTCAACCAAGTGCCGGGCGGGATGATTTCCAACCTGGCCAACCAGCTCAAGGAACAGGGCGCGCTGAACCGCATGCCGGAAGTGCTGGCGGAAATCCCGCGCGTTCGCGAAGACCTGGGCTTCCCGCCCCTGGTCACCCCGACCTCGCAGATCGTCGGCACCCAGGCGTTCTTCAACGTACTGGCCGGCGAGCGCTACAAGACCATCACCAACGAGGTGAAGCTGTACCTGCAGGGCCGCTACGGCAAGGCGCCGGGCAAGATCGACGAGACGCTGCGCCGCCAGGCCATCGGCAACGAGGAAGTCATCGACGTCCGTCCGGCCGACCTGATCAAGCCGGAACTGAACAAGCTGCGCGAGGAAATCGGCAGCCTGGCCAAGTCCGAAGAGGACGTGCTGACCTACGCCATGTTCCCGGACATCGGCCGCAAGTTCCTCGAAGAGCGTGCCGCCGGCACCCTGAAACCCGAAGAGCTGCTGCCGATCCCCAACGGCAAGGGCGTCGCTGCGGCCGGCGGTGAAGGCGTGCCGACCGAGTTCGTGGTCGACGTGCATGGCGAGAGCTACCGCGTGGACATCACCGGCGTCGGCGTGAAGACCGACGGCAAGCGCCACTTCTACCTCTCGGTGGACGGCATGCCGGAAGAAGTGGTGTTCGAGCCGCTCAACGAGTTCGTCAGCGGTGGCGGCAGCAAGCGCAAGAACGCCAGCGAGCCGGGCCACGTCACCACCACCATGCCGGGCAACATCGTCGACGTGCTGGTGAAGGAAGGCGACAGCGTCAAGGCCGGCCAGGCCGTGCTGATCACCGAAGCGATGAAGATGGAAACCGAGGTGCAGGCGGGCATCGCCGGCACCGTGAAGGCCATTCACGTGGCCAAGGGCGACCGGGTCAACCCCGGTGAGATCCTGGTGGAAATTGAAGGCTGACCAAGGACAGACGGGTCTTTAAGGTTCAGTCCCCGGGGGAGCACGATGCTCCCCCTTTTTTTTTGCCTGCGCGATCGGCGTGCGCCGGGAAGGGCGCACGCCACTGCGGGACTTTACTGCTGCTGTTGCTGCTCGGCGGCGGACTGCTCGGTGGACTGCGGAGCAGCGGCCGGAGCGGCTTGTGCTTCCGGAGCCGGAGCGGCGGCCGGTTGGGTTTGCGGGGCTGCGGCAGGTTCGGCCGGGGCAGGAGCCGGCGCGGGAGCCGGAGCAGGGGCCGGAGCGGCCGGCTGGGCGGCGGGCGCGCTGGCTTGTGGAGCCGGTTCGGGTTTCTTGTCGCAGGCGGCGAGGAGGGCGCAGGTGGCGAGGAGGATGCAGAGACGTTTCATGGAGTGCTCACTCTTGAACGGTTGGCGGAAAATCGGCCGGACGACCGAAGCCCGCAAGCTTTGCCGCGCATTGCAGAGGAGGGAATGCTGAAGGTTCCGAGCCTCGTCCGGAGTTTTCCGAAACGCTCTTGTGAGAAAGGAAAAAGGGCTGTCCGACTGAGGAGGCCGACAAGGAGGGGTTAAACCTTATATACTTTGCGGTCTTTCAACCGTTCCAATGTGAGAATCGCCGTGAGCACCTTGCCTGCCTGCCCAAAATGCAACTCCGAATACACCTATGAAGACGGCGACCTGCTGATCTGCCCGGAGTGCGCTCACGAGTGGTCCGCCAATGGCGCGGCCGAGGCCGACGGCGATGCTCGTGTGATCAAGGATTCCGTAGGCAACCTGCTGCAGGACGGCGACACCGTCACCGTGATCAAGGACCTGAAGGTCAAGGGTTCGTCCCTGGTGGTGAAGGTCGGCACCAAGGTGAAGAACATCCGCCTGGTGGACGGTGACCACGATATCGATTGCAAGATCGACGGCATCGGCGCGATGAAGCTGAAGTCGGAGTTCGTGAAGAAGGTCTGAGTCTTCTCGCAGACATGAAAAAGCCCGGCCAAGTGCCGGGCTTTTTCATGTCTGCCGTTTCGTAGGATGGCGTGGAGCGAAGCGATACCCATCACGGCGGATAACGCTGCGCGTTATCCGCCCTACATGCTTTTTGTTCCAGGGTTCCCTTGTAGGAGCGGGCCATGCCCGCGATCGCGCGCATGGCGCGCTCCTACAGGTCGGGTACAGGTCATTCCTTGTAGTAAACGATCTGGTTGCTGGTCGCCAGCAGCTCGCCCGATTCGCTCCACAGTTCCGCCGCCTGGTCGAAGAAGCCGTTGCGGAAGGCCTGGCCGCGGGCGTCGCCGAGCAGGTAGCCGGTGCCGACTTCCGCCAGTTGCGCGTGGTCAGTATGGAAGTAGGTGGTGATCGACACAGTGCCTGCCGGTACCGGGGTGGCGCGGCGCAGCCAGACGCGCGGGTAGAAGATATCGCTCATCGCCGCCAGCGACAGGAAGTCCAGCGGGCGGGGCTGGGCGTCGCGCAGCCAGAACTGGCTGCGGCTGTGCTCGCCGCTGCCGTCCCAGCGGGTCGGGATGCTGCCGCTGGCGGCGCGCATTTCGTACTGCTGCGGCCAGGCCACGCTCTTGCCCGCAAGGGACATCCGCTCCAGTTCGCCGGGCGGGGTCACCTGTGGCATGTGCAGGTCGCTCTGGCTCCAGGTCTCGCGGCGCAGGGCGGTGACCAGGGTGGCGGTGGTGGTGACCTGCTGCTCGCCGCTCTCATCGGCCTGCAGCAGTTGCAGCAGCCAGTGCTGGGTCGAGCGGTTGGTGCGCACCGGCGTGGCCTGGACCTGGAAGGCGCCGGCCACCACGGCGCTGGCGTAGTTGACCGTCAGCGACAGCGGGCTGCCGAGCAGCTGTGGGTGGCGCAGCGCGCCCTGCAGGAGGATGGCCGCGGTGATGCCGCCGAAGGGGCCGACCATGTTCCAGTAGTCCTGGCTGGTGTGGCCGTCGTAGAGGCCGGGCTGGCCTTCCACGGGTTGCAGGGCGACGGCGCGGTCGAACGGGTGCAGGGCGGTATCGGTCATGACTCTCTCGGCGCTTTCTGTTCTCGGAAGAGGAACTTTTAGGGGAAAGCGCCGCTTAGGGTCAAGGATACCGGGCGGTCAGGGTGTGACCTCGAAACGCAGGGTGCCGATCACCTGCCCGGCCTCGGTGAGCACCTGCACCTGCCAGTCGCCGACCGGGTCGGTCGGGAAGTTCTGCTTGTGCGTCCAGGCGCGGTAGCCGGCTTCGCGGCCGCCCTTGATGTCCAGCGCGATGCGGTCGACTTCCTGGCCGTTCAGGCGCCAGGCATGGTAGATGCGCTCGTTCAGCCCGCGCGGCGCGTTGATCGCGGTGTAGGCGTAAAGGCCTTGGCTTTTTATCTGCGCGACGCTGACGGTTTCCAGGCTGTCGCCGGGGGTGCGCTGGGCGTTGTCGAAGCTTTCGGTCACTGCCATCTCGGTCATCCACAGGGTCGAGGGCGGCACCCAGGCGCGGGCGAACCAGCCCACCGCGCCGATCGACAGGGTCAGGCCGACGAGGGCGAACCAGCGCCACCATTTATGGATCTTCACCGTCACCGCCAGGCTCGGGAAGGACAGCAGCACGGCGATGCCCAGCGCCGCCTGGTAGCTCTGCGGGGTGCTCAGGTGGAGGATGATCGGCAGCGCGGTGAGCAGCACCGCGAACAGCGTCAGGGTGTGGTAGCCGAGGAAGGTCCAGCGCCGCACCGAGAGGAACTTGTAGTAGATCGGGTCGGTGATCGCCATCAGCCCGGCCAGCGTCAGCGCACCGGTGAACAGGGCCTGGCCGCTGTTCCAGGTGGTGGTGACGAAGAAGAACGGCAGGCAGAAGAACAGGCTTTCCTGGTGGATCAGCTGGGTCGCGTAGCGCAGCAGGCCCGGCGGCACTTCCCAGCCGAAGCGTCGCTTGAAGCGGTCGGTGAGCAGGTTTTCCAGCATCAGCCAGATCCAGCTGACCAGCATGACGATGGCCATCACCCGGGCGAAGCCGGCGCGGTGGCGGTCCACCATGATGAAGCTGAACACCCCGGAGCAGAAGCCGAACAGGGCGATGACGCGCGGGTAACGCTGCAGCAGGCCGAGGACGAGGGTGATCAGGCGCTGCACGCGCTCTTTCCAGATGAGCATGGGCGGGGCGGGACAACGAAAGCGAAAGGAGGCGGGATTGTAACCTCCTGGGCCGGTTGGGGGCAGCGGGGATGATGGGAGGGGATGGGAATGCCTTTGCGCGGGCGGCTCTTCGTAGGAGCGAGCCATGCTCGCGAATCGCACGGCACGGTGCCGGCGGGGAGATCGCGGGCATGGCCCGCTCCTACGGGGGATGCATGGGCCAATCTTGCAGGATCGAGGGCGCCCCTCGCTCCTACGAAAAGCGGCCTCAGTGCTGCCCGCCCAGCTCTTCCCGCGCGTAGTCGACGAACAGCTGCGCCGGCTTGGTCAGCTGGGCGCGCTTGAGCCAGGCGGCGACCAGGCCGGAGGCGCTGACGTCCTCGGCGATGTTCACCATCACCACTTTCTTGCCGTCGTAGGTGCACTCCGAATGCGGGCGGGTCACCAGCACCGAGAAGCCGAAGCCCTGGCCGACCATGCCGCGCACCATCTCGATCGACGGCGAGCTGAAGGCGATGTGCGGGTTCAGCCCAAGTTCCTCGAAGATGCTCACGAAATAGGTACGACTGGGCTGCACATCGAGCAGGATCATCGGCTCCAGGGCAAGGTCGCGCAGGGAGACTTTTTCCTGCTGGGCGAAGCGGTGGTCCGCCGGCAGCAGCGCATAGGGGCGCTGGGCCTGCATCAGCGGGTCGGTGGCGATGGTGCCGTCCAGGTCGTGGTCGTAGAGAAGGGCGAGATCGAAGCGGCCGGCGGTCAGGCCCTGCACCAGTTCCTGCTGCTCGCCGTCGCTGATGCGGATTTCCACGCCCGGATAGCGTTCGCGGAAGCCCGCGATCAGGCGCGGCAGGTAGAGCGGGGCGACGGTCTCGAAGCAGCCGATGTCGATCTGCCCGGCCACCACGTCGTTGTCCGCCAGGGCGTTCTGCTCGAACTCGTGGGCCATGCGCAGCAGTTCCTGCGCCTTGCGGTAGAAGCGCGCGCCGCTGGGGGTCAGCGACACGCCCTGGGCGTGGTGGCGGATGAACAGCTGGACGCCGAAGCTTTCCTCCAGGCCCTTGATCGCCGTGGAGATGGACGGCTGCGCGATGTACAGCTTGCGCGACGCCTCGGCCACGCTGCCGCATTCCACGGTGGTCACGAAATACTTCAATTGCCGCAAGGTATAGGAAGCCACTGCACGCCTCGTTGATGCTTTTTTATACAAGATACCGTGTTGCGCCGCCCCGCGGGGGCGGCCCGTGGCGAAGATTTTCCTCGCCGGCGACCACATTTTTCATGGCCTTGACCGTCTGCTGCGTCCCGCCGGGCACGGGCATACTCCGGCGACCGCGCAATTTTCCTACACGCAGCTCGGAGTAAAGCTCATGCGCATCGCCTTGTGGCAGACCTGCGGACTTTCCGGCGACATCGCCGGCAACCTCGAACAGCTGGAGCGCCAGGCCGACGCCGCGGCGGCGGCCGGTGCACAGCTGCTGCTGTGCCCGGAACTGTGGCTGGGCGGCTACAACGTTCCCCAGCGCATGGCCGAGCTGGCCGAGGCGGCGGACGGCCCGTCGGCACGCTGCATTGGCGAGCTGGTGGCGCGGCGCCTCGGCATCGCGATTGCCTACGGCTACGCCGAGCGCCATCCCCAGGGCGGCAAGCCGTACAACTCGGTGCAGGTGATCGGCCCGAGCGGCGAACCCATCGCCCATTACCGCAAGACGCACCTGTTCGGCGCCATGGAAGCGGAGCTGTTCAGCCCCGGCGACCGCCTGGGGCTGCCCTTCGAATACGCCGGCTGGCGTATCGGCCTGCTCAATGGCGTCGACCTGGAATACCCCGAGGCGGTGCGCACCCATGCCCTGAACGGCGCCGGACTGGTGCTGATTCCCACCGCGCTGACCCCGGAGTACGCCGTGGTGTCGAGCGTGATCGCCCCGGCGCGGGCGCTGGAGAACCAGCTGTTCGTCGCCTGCTGCAGCCGTAGCGGGGTGGAGGAGGGGCTGCAGTTCCTTGGCGGTTCCTGCATCGCCGCGCCGGATGGCCAACGGCTGGCGGTGGCCGGTTCGGGCGAGAGCCTGCTGTTGGTGAACCTGGACCCAAACCAGCGGGCCAATCTGGCGGAGACCTTCCCCTACCTGCCGGGCCGCCGCCCCGAGCTGTACGGCGCGCTCACCCGCTGACGGCAAGCCCCGTGGCGGTGCGCCGCGAACCATCGCGGTGCGGGCTGCCCAGCTTTTTCATATACCCCGAAGACAAATTTAATAATTTTCCTATCTCGGGGCTTGCGCGACCATCGATTGCATATCCAGAACAACAGAGTCGCCCGTGATGCGACTTGAAGCAGGAGTGCCTTGGTGTACGAGCTCAACGACTGGCAGCAGCGCGCTGCCCGGCAGACCTTCATCGACAGCGCCCTGATCGGCGGCCGCCGCGTGGCCGCTCGTGACGGCGCCACCTTCGCTTCCATCGACCCGGCGACCAACCGCCTGCTGGCCAATGTCGCCGCCTGCGGCGAGGCCGAAGTCGACGCCGCCGTGCGTGTCGCCCGCCAGGCCTTCGAGACCGGCCCCTGGGCGCGCATGGCGCCACGCGAGCGCAAGGCCGTGCTGCTCAAGCTCGCCGAGCTGATGATGGCGAATCGCGACGAGCTGGCCCTGCTGGATACCCTGAACATGGGCAAGCCGGTGATGGACGCGTGGAACATCGACGTGCCCGGCGCCGCTGGCGTGTTCTCCTGGTACGCTGAAAGCCTCGACAAGCTCTACGACCAGGTCGCGCCGACCGCCCAGGACGCCCTGGCCACCATCACCCGCACCCCGCTGGGCGTGATCGGTGCCGTGGTGCCGTGGAACTTCCCCCTCGACATGGCCGCCTGGAAACTGGCTCCGGCCCTGGCCGCCGGTAACTCCGTGGTGCTCAAGCCCGCCGAGCAGTCGCCGTTCTCCGCCCTGCGCCTGGCCGAGCTGGCGCTGGAAGCCGGCATCCCCGAAGGCGTGCTGAACGTGGTCCCGGGCATGGGCGAAAGCGCCGGCAAGGCCCTCGGCCTGCACCCGGATGTGGACGCCCTGGTGTTCACCGGCTCGACCCAGGTCGGCAAGTACTTCATGCAGTATTCCGCCCAGTCCAACCTCAAGCAGGTCTGGCTGGAGTGCGGCGGCAAGAGCCCGAACCTGGTGTTCGCCGACTGCCGCGACCTCGACCTGGCCGCCGAGAAGGCCGCCTTCGGCATCTTCTTCAACCAGGGCGAAGTCTGCTCGGCCAACTCGCGCCTGCTGGTGGAGCGTTCGATCCACGACGAATTCGTCGAGCGCCTGATCGCCAAGGCCCGCAACTGGGCGCCGGGCGACCCGCTGAACCCGGCCAGCCGTGCCGGCGCCATCGTCGACGGCAAGCAGACCGCCGGCATCCTGCGCTGCATCGACCAGGCCGCCAACGACGGCGCCAAGCTCGCCTGCGGTGGCCGCCAGCTGAGCTTCAACGGCTCGGACAACTTCATCGAGCCGACCATCTTCACCGGCGTGCGCCCGGAGCAGAGCCTGGCCCGCGACGAAGTGTTCGGCCCGGTGCTGGCGGTGATCCCGTTCGACAGCGAAGACGACGCCGTGCGCATGGCCAACGACAGCATCTACGGCCTGGCCGCCTCCCTGTGGAGCGACGACCTGCACCGTGCCCACCGCGTGGCGCGCCGCCTGAACGCCGGCACCGTGTCGGTGAACACCGTGGACGCCCTGGACCCGGCGATTCCGTTCGGCGGTGGCAAGCAGTCCGGCTTCGGCCGCGACCTGTCGCTGCATTCGTTCGACAAATACACCCAGCTGAAGACCACCTGGTTCCAGCTGCGCTGAAGCCCATCGGACCCGACCCGCGCCATGCTCGCGGGTTGTGGTCCGGTCGGGCAGGCAAGAGATGCTCTAGAACTTATTTTCGTACCCGAACCGCTCGAGACGGCCGGTGAGACTGCCCAGGTAAGTCCGTCGCCCTCGATCCCTGCAAACCCCGATGGCCAGACGTACGCCTCGGGAACTTGGAGAACGTCGATGACCGACCAGATCAGACCGCAACGTGACACCCGCGATTACCAGAAAGCGGACGCGGCTCACCACATCCATGCCTTCCTCGACCAGAAGGCGCTGAACGCCGAAGGCCCGCGCGTGATGGTGCGCGGCGAAGGCCTGCACCTGTGGGACAACGACGGCAACCGTTACCTGGACGGCATGTCCGGCCTGTGGTGCACCAACCTGGGCTATGGCCGCAAGGACCTGACCGCCGCCGCCACCGCGCAGCTGGATGAACTGCCCTACTACAACATGTTCTTCCACACCACCCACCCGGCGGTGATCGAGCTCTCCGAGACCCTCTTCAGCCTGCTGCCCGACCACTACAGCCACGCGATCTACACCAACTCCGGCTCCGAGGCCAACGAGGTGCTGATCCGTACCGTGCGTCGCTTCTGGCAGGTCGCCGGCAAGCCGCAGAAGAAGATCATGATCGGCCGCTGGAACGGCTACCACGGCTCCACCCTGGCAGCCACCGCGCTGGGCGGCATGAAGTTCATGCACGAGATGGGCGGCCTGATCCCGGACATCGCGCACATCGACGAACCCTACTTCTTCGCCGCCGGCGGTGACCTGACCCCGGCCGAGTTCGGCCGTCGCTGCGCCCTGCAGCTGGAAGAGAAGATCCTCGAGCTGGGCGCGGAAAACGTCGCCGGCTTCATCGCCGAGCCGTTCCAGGGCGCCGGCGGCATGATCTTCCCGCCGGAAAGCTACTGGCCGGAAATCCAGCGCATCTGCCGTCAGTACGACGTGCTGCTGTGCGCCGACGAAGTGATCGGCGGCTTCGGCCGTACCGGCGAGTGGTTCGCCCACCAGCACTTCGGCTTCCAGCCCGACACCCTGTCCATCGCCAAGGGCCTGACCAGCGGCTACATCCCCATGGGCGGCCTGGTGCTGAGCAAGCGCATCGCCCAGACCCTGGTGGAAGAGGGCGGCGTGTTCGCCCACGGCCTGACCTACTCCGGCCACCCGGTGGCGGCGGCGGTGGCCGTGGCCAACCTGCGCGCGCTGCGTGACGAGGGCTGGGTCAACCAGGTGAAGAACGACACCGGTCCGTACCTGCAGCAGTGCCTGCGCGAAGTCTTCGGCAACCACCCGCTGGTGGGCGACATCCAGGGCGCCGGCTTCGTCGCCGCGCTGCAGTTCGTCCAGGACAAGGCCACCCGCAAGCGCTTCGAGAACGAGAACGACATCGCCTGGCGCTGCCGCACCATCGGCTTCGAGGAGGGCGTGATCATTCGCTCGACCCTCGGCCGCATGATCATGGCGCCGGCGCTGGTCGCCGGCCGTGCCGAGATCGACGAGCTGGTCGAGAAGACCCGCCGCGCGGTCGACCGCACTGCCCAGGAAATCGGCGTGCTCTAAGGCGCCCTGTAGGAGCGAGCTGCTCGCGAACCGCCCCGCTGCGGATTCGCAAAGAGCGTTCGCGAGCAAGCTCGCTCCTACAAAAGCTATTCCAACAACAACGCCGCGAGCGCGAAGACGCCCGCGCGATGGAACCCCTTAAGGCCGGCTTCTGGTCGGCTGCTGCCCAGCAACACAACAACGCCAACCGGCTGTGGGAGTTCGTTCCATGTATCCGTCCTTGCTCAAGCACGCAACCCTGTCCTGCGCCCTGCTCGCCACTGCCATTGCCGGCAGTGCCCAGGCGCAATCGCAAAGCCTGACCGTGATCTCTTTTGGCGGCGCCACCAAGGCGGCCCAGGAGCAGGCCTATTTCAAACCTTTCGAAGCCAGCGGCGCCGGGAAGATCGTCGCGGGTGAATACAACGGCGAGATGGCCAAGGTGAAGGCCATGGTGGACGTCGGCAAGGTCACATGGGACGTGGTGGAAGTGGAAAGCCCCGAGCTGCTGCGCGGCTGCGAGGAGGGCCTGTTCGAGCGCATCGATCCGGCGGCCATCGGCAACGAATCGCAGTTCGTACCCGGCACCCTGAGCGAGTGCGGCGTGGCCACCTACGTCTGGTCGATGGTGATGGCCTACAACAGCGCCAAGGTCGCCAAGGCGCCGCAGAGCTGGGCGGACTTCTGGAACACCGCCGAATACCCGGGCAAGCGCGGCCTGCGCAAGGGCGCCAAGTACACCCTGGAAATCGCCCTGCTGGCCGATGGCGTGAAACAGGAAGACCTGTACAAGGTGCTCGGCACCAAGGAGGGCGTCGATCGTGCCTTCGCCAAGCTCGACCAGCTCAAGTCCAACATCCAGTGGTGGGAAGCCGGCGCGCAACCGCCGCAGTGGCTGACCGCCGGTGACGTGGTAATGAGCGCCGCCTACAACGGCCGTATCGCCGCCGCCCAGAAAGAAGGCGTGAAGCTCGGCATCGTCTGGCCGGGCAGCCTGTACGACCCGGAATACTGGGCCGTGGTGAAGGGCACCCCGAACAAGGCGCTGGCCGAGAAGTTCATCGCCTTCGCCAGCCAGCCGCAGACCCAGAAGGTCTTCTCCGACAACATCCCCTACGGCCCGGTCAACAAGGGCACCCTGGACCTGCTGCCGGCGGACGTGCGCAACGCACTGCCCACCGCGCCGGCCAACCTCGAAGGCGCCCGCGCCGTCGACTCCGCCTTCTGGGTGGATCACGGCGAGGAACTGGAACAGCGCTTCAACGCCTGGGCGGCACACTGATCCCGTCCTGACTCGTGCCCGGCGTCCGCGCCGGGCACCTGCCTCGTATTACCCGCGTGAGACCTCCAATGACAACGACGCAAAATTCGTCGGCGACCCTGGAGCTGAGCACCATTCAGCCCATTGCCGCCCATGAACGTCACGGCCGTGCCCGTGATCTTTTCACCATCTGGTTCGGCAGCAACATCATGCTGCTCACCGTGGTCACCGGTGCGCTGGCCGTCACCGTGTTCAAGCTGCCGTTCTTCAGCGCCGTGCTGGCGCTGGTGCTCGGCCACCTGGTCGGCGGGATCTTCATGGCCCTGCACTCGGCCCAGGGCCCGCAGCTGGGCGTGCCGCAGATGGTGCAGACCCGCGGGCAGTTCGGCTCCTTCGGTTCGCTGCTGGTGGTCGCCCTGGTGGTGATCATGTACCTGGGCTTCTTCGCCTCCAACCTGGTGCTCGGCGGCCAGACCCTGAGCGCGCGCTTCCCGGCGATCAGCACCAACCAGGGCATCCTCGCGGTCGGCGCACTGAGCGTCATCGCCACCATCTTCGGCTACCGCCTGATCCACGGTTACACCCGGCTGATGTGCTGGCTGTCCGGCGCGGTGCTGCTGGTCTGCTTCGTCTGGCTGCTGTTCGTCCACGGCCTGCCGGCGGACCTGCTGGAGCGTAACGAAACCACCATCCCCGGCTTCCTCGGCGCGTTGTCCATCGCCGCGCTCTGGCAGTTGGCCTACGCACCCTACGTCTCCGACTACTCGCGCTACATGCCCCAGGGCACCGGTTCGCGCACGGCCTTCTGGTCGAGCTACTGGGGCTGCTGCCTGGGCTCGATCCTGCCGATGCTGCTCGGTGTTCTGGTTGGCCTCGCGGTTGGCGAAGGCGACGTGATCGCCGGGCTGATCGAGATGACCGGTGGCTTCAGCGCCGTGATGGTCGCAGTGTTCTCCTTCGGCATCGCCGCCACCAACTCGATGAACCTTTACTGCGGCACGCTCTCCACCATCACCGTCGGCCAGACCCTGCTCCCGGCGTGGAGCGCCAAGGCCGGCTGGCGCACGGTGATCGCCCTGGCGCTGTTCGGCGGCTCCCTGGCCATCGCCCTGCTGGGCCAGGACAACTTCATGGCCAACTACACCAACTTCATCCTGCTGCTGCTCTACGTGCTGGTGCCCTGGAGCGCGATCAACCTGGTCGACTACTACCTGGTGGCCCACGGCGAGTACGACGTGCTGTCGTTCTTCCGCCGCGACGGCGGCATCTACGGCACCTTCAACTGGACCGCGGTGAACTGCTACATCTTCGGCATCCTGGTGCAGATCCCCTTCATGTCCACCGCGCTCTACACCGGCCCGGCCGCGCAAGCCATGAACGGTGCGGACATCTCCTGGGTGGTCGGCCTGGCCGTGGTGTCGCCGGTCTACTGGCTGTTCAGCCGCAAGCGCCAGCAGAGCCTGAAGGTGGCCCGCGCATGAGCCGTCGCACCGGATTCTTCTTCGATGAACGCTGCTTCTGGCACGCCACCGGGCTGCACGCCCTGATCCTCCCGGTCGGTGGCTGGCTGCAGCCGCCGGTGGGCGGCGGCCATGCCGAGTCGCCGGAGAGCAAGCGCCGGCTGAAGAGCCTGATGGACGTCTCCGGCCTCAGCAATCAGCTGCATCTTTCCAGCGCGCCCCTGGCCAGCGAGGAAGACCTGCTGCGGGTACACCCGGCGAGCTACCTGGAGCGCTTCAAGGCCTACAGCGAAGCCGGCCATGGCGACATGGGCGAGGAAACCATGGTCAGCCATGGCACCTACGACATCGCCCGGCAGTCCGCCGGCCTGACCATCGCCGCGGTGGACGCGGTGCTGCGCGGCGAACTGGACAACGCCTACGCGCTGTCCCGTCCGCCGGGTCACCACTGCCTGCCGGATCGTGGCATGGGCTTCTGCTACCTGGCGAACATCGCCGTGGCGGTGGAGACGGCCAAGGCGCGCCATGGCATCCAGCGCGTGGCGGTGCTGGACTGGGACGTGCACCACGGCAACGGCACCGAGGCGATCTTCTACGGCCGCGACGACGTGCTGACCCTGTCGATCCACCAGGCCGACTGCTATCCCACCGGCACCGGCGCGGTGGACGACATCGGCGAGGGCGCGGGCAAGGGTTACAACCTCAACGTGCCGCTCTATCCGGGCAGCGGTGACGACGCCTACCGCGTGGCCATGGAGACCATCATCGTGCCGGCGCTGGAACGCTTCCAGCCCGAACTGATCGTGGTCGCCAGCGGCTTCGACGCCAACGGCGTGGACCCGCTGGCGCGTATGCTCGCCCACAGCGAGACCTTCCGCTTCATGACCGCCGCTGTGCGCGACGCCGCCGAGCGCCTGTGCGATGGGCGCCTGGTGGTGGTGCACGAGGGTGGTTATGCGGAGGCCTACGTGCCGTTCTGCGGTCACGCGGTGATCGAGGAAATGGCCGGCGTGCGCACCGAAGTGGTCGACCCCTTCCTGCCGATGCTCGAAGGCCAGCAGCCGGATGCTGACTTCCGCGCCTTCCAGCGCCAGGCCCTGGCGCGGATGGCGGAGAAGCTGCTGGGTTGATAGTCCGGCCAGGCGGCGTATAACCGCGAACGGTTATACGCCCTACGGGTCGCCTTCGGGCTTGATTCGCCGTTCATGGCCCGACGGTACCCCGCTCGGAAGTTCGAGCGGCTAGAGTGGGGGCTCAATCCAGTTGAACGGATCGCGTCCCCATGAAGCTCATGCTCCTGTCCCTCGGCCTGCTGGCCGCTCCTCTCGCCGCCCACGCGGCCGACTGCGCCAACCCCATGGACCAGGCCACCTTCAATGCCTGCGCCGCCCAGGAATACTCCGCCGCCGACAAGCGCCTCAATCAGACCTACAACGCCTATCGCCAGCGTCTGGACGCAAAACAGAAGGAAAGCCTGAAGGATGCCCAGCAAGCCTGGCTGCATTACCGCGACCTGCACTGCAAGTTCGCCGCCTCCTCGGTGGAGGGCGGCTCGGCCTACACCATGGTGTTCGATGGCTGCCTGGCCGAGGTGACCGATGCGCGAGTGAAGGAGCTCAAGGGCCTGTCCGCCTGTGAGGAAGGGGACCTCGACTGTCCCGCGCCGAAGCCGTAACGTCCGCGTGATCGTAGGAGCGCCCCATGGGCGCGATTCGCGGGCATGGCCCGCTCCTACGGGGAGAACCTGCGTTGCGGATGGTTGGCTCTCGTAGGAGCGGATCTTATCCGCGAAGCGTACTGCACGGTGGCGGCCGGGATATCGCGGACAGAGTCCGCTCCTACGGGGTTTCGCCTGCAGTTTGCGGTGCGACTGGCCGACGGCTCTTGTAGGAGCGAGCTTGCTCGCGAACCGCACGGCACGATGTCGGCCGGGTACGGGATTTCACCTGTGGGCTGAGGTGCGCCTGAGAGGCTCTTGTAGGAGCGGACTCTGTCCGCGAACCGCACGGCACGGCGTTGGGCAGCAGGCAAAAAAGAGGGAGCCTTGCGGCTCCCCTGGAGAGACGACCGCGGTAGTGGGACCGCGGTCGGGGGTGGTTGCACCGTCAGGCGGCGCGGAAAATGTTGTGCGGGTCGATGACGAATTTCTTCGGCACGCCGGCATCGAACTGGCCGTAGCCCTTCGGTGCGTCGTCCAGGGTGATGACTTCCACCCCGACGATGTCGGCGATCTTGATGCGATCCCACATGATGGCCTGCATCAGCTGGCGGTTGTACTTCATGACCGGGGTCTGGCCGGTGTGGAAGGTGTGCGACTTCGCCCAGCCCAGGCCGAAGCGGATGCTCAGCGCGCCGTGCTTGGCGGCGTCATCCACCGCACCCGGGTCTTCGGTGACGTACAGGCCCGGGATGCCGATCTTGCCGGCAACGCGGACCACGCCCATCAGCGAGTTGAGCACGGTGGCCGGAGCCTCGTGCTGCGACCCGGAATGGCCATGGCCTCGGGCTTCGAAGCCCACCGCGTCGATCGCGCAGTCCACTTCCGGCTCGCCCAGCAGATCGGCGATCTGCTCGTGCAGCGGGGTGTCCTTGGACAGGTCGGCGATTTCGAAGCCCTGGGACTTGGCATGGGCCAGGCGGGTCGGGTTGACGTCACCGACGATCACCACGGCGGCGCCCAGCAGGCGGGCCGAGGCAGCGGCGGCAAGACCCACCGGACCTGCGCCGGCAACGTAGACGGTGCTGCCCGGACCCACGCCGGCAGTCACTGCGCCGTGGTAGCCGGTGGGCAGGATGTCGGAGAGGCAGGTCAGGTCGCGGATCTTCTCCATCGCCAGCTCGCGGTTCGGCAGCTTCAGCAGGTTGAAGTCGGCGTAGGGGACCATCACGTATTCGGCCTGGCCACCGACCCAGCCGCCCATGTCGACGTAGCCGTAGGCGCCGCCGGCGCGAGCCGGGTTGACGGTCAGGCAGACGCCGGTGTGCTGCTCCTTGCAGGTGCGGCAGTGGCCGCAGGCGACGTTGAACGGCACCGAGACCAGGTCGCCGATCTTCATGGTTTCCACGCCACGGCCGATTTCCACCACCTCACCGGTGATCTCGTGACCCAGCACCAGGCCGACCGGCGCGGTGGTACGACCGCGCACCATGTGCTGGTCGGAGCCGCAGATGTTGGTGGAGACCACGCGCAGGATCACCCCGTGGTCGATCTGCTTGCCCTGCGGGTCCTGCATCTTCGGATAGGGGATGTTCTGTACTTCGACCTTGCCCGGGCCGAGATAAACCACACCACGATTGCCAGACATACGCATTCCTCATTGTGTTTGTGGGTACAAATGCGGGCACTAGGGCCACGCGGTTTTGCACTGGGATGTCGTGTGTTGCGCGACAGGGCCGGGTCGTACTGCTGGCAGCCGGCGGGTCTGTCGGTGTTGCTCGGTGGTTGGGTGGGCGCTCAGGGAGCCCCTCACCCCAGCCCTCTCCCAGAGGGAGAGGGGGCTTGTTCGGTGTATCAATTGGGCGCCGAATTCACCGGCGGCTCCAGACAGTCCCCTCTCCCGCTTGCGGGAGAGGGTTAGGGTGAGGGCGTTCTTAAAGCACCACCGTCCGGTTGGCGTTCAGGAACACCCGGCGTTCGATATGGAAGCCCACGGCTTTCGCCAGGGTCAGGCACTCCACGTCGCGGCCCTTGGCGATCAGGTCCTCGGGGTAGTAGGCGTGGTCCACGGGCTCGACGCCCTGGGCGATGATCGGGCCTTCGTCGAGGTCGTTGTTGATGTAGTGGGCGGTGGCGCCGACCAGCTTCACGCCCTTCTGGTAGGCCTGGTGGTAGGGCTTGGCGCCCTTGAAGCCGGGCAGCAGCGAGTGGTGGATGTTGATCGCCCAGCCGTCCAGCTTGCGGCACAACTCGGGGGAGAGCACCTGCATGTAGCGCGCGAGGATCACCAGCTCTGCGCCGGATTCCTCGATTACCTTCCACACCTTCGCCTCCTGCGCGCCCTTGTCGTTCGGGTCGAGGGGGAAGTGGTGGTAGGGGATGCCGTGCCAGCGGGCCAGGGGTTCCAGGTCCGGGTGGTTGGAGACCACCGCCACCACGTCCATCGGCAGCTGGCCGATGCGCTGGCGGTAGAGCAGGTCGTTCAGGCAGTGGTCGGCCTTGGAGACCATGATCACCACCTTGCTGCGGTAGCCCGGCGGGGTCAGCTCGACGTTCATCTGGAAGGGCGAGACGCGGTCGGCGAGGCCGGTGCGGAAGGCCGCTTCGTCGAAGCCGTCGCCGGCCCGGAACTCGATGCGGATGAAGAAGCGCTGCGCCAGGCGGTCATCGAACGAATGGTGCTCGGTGACGTAGCAGTGTTGTTCGAACAGGTAGCGCGTGACCACGTCGACCGTGCCCAGCAGGCTCGGGCTGTCGGCGGTGAGAATCCAGGTCTCGGGTGTGCGGCTCATGGTCTGGCTCCGATCGGAGAGTGCCCCCGCTCCCGGTGGGAGAGGGGGGCCGGGTACCACTCAGGCGGCGACTTGCAGGCCGTACTCGGCGCAGGCGTCCTGCAGCCACAGCCAGAAGTAGTCGGAGAAGCTGCGGCGCACCACCAGCTCCCAGGTGTGTTCGCCGGTGTGGCGGATCACCAGCTGGGACTTGGCGAAGATGGTGCCGACCGCCTTGCCCACCGGGAAGTTGCTCGGGTGCACGTCGTAGCTGGTGGATTTCATCAGCACTTCGCGGACCTTGGGTCCTTCGAGCTCCAGCAGGGTCTGGCCGCCGCTGACGTTGATCACCGAGTAGTGCAGCTCTTCGCCCAGGGCCTTGCGCAGGCTCTGTTCGACGGCGAATTCCTGGCCGCCGGGGACGATCAGCAGCCATTCGTCCGGGCCGAGCCACTGCAGCGACGTGTCGCCCTTGGCCACCAGGGTCAGGGCGACCGGCAGTTCCAGGCCCAGGGCCTTTTTCACGCCGGCGGCGAAGGCCGGGTCGTGGGCGTCGCCGCGCAGGGTCAGGTGGCCGAGGAATTTCTTCTCGCGCAGGGTCACGCCGGCGTTGGCCACCTTGCGGTTGGCGAGCTTGTCCAGCTCGGCATGGTGCAGGGGCGATTCAGCCTGGATGCCGGCTTCGGGGCGCTGTTCGTAGAGATTGGCTTTGCTCATGTTCTGTTCACCTTGGGGGCGCTTATCGCCTGTTTCCCCTCACCCCAGCCCTCTCCCGCAGGGAGAGGGGGCCGAGCTGAGTGTGCTGTGAGTGTCGTGCTCGCCGGCGGCGCCGAACCGTCCCCTCTCCCCCTGGGAGAGGGTTAGGGTGAGGGCAGCCGGCGGCGCCGAATCAATCCACGTTCTGCCGTTCGCCTTTCGGGTCGTAGAACACCGAGCTGCAGATCTGCGCCTCGATCACCCGGCCATCGGCCAGCGGGGCGTAGACCTTCTCGCCCATGCGCTTGAGACCACCCTTGACCACCGCCAGGGCGAAGCCGTAGCCGAGGCTGCTGCTCATGTAGCTGGAGGTGACGTGGCCGACCATGTTCATCGGGATCGACTGCTGGGTGTTGAACACCAGCTGCGCGCCTTCAGGCAGGACGTCCATCGGGTTGGTGGGCTTGAGGCCGACCAGTTGCTTGCGGTCCTCGCGCTGGCAGTCGGCGCGGTTCATGCCACGCCAGCCGATCCAGGAGAACGGCTTGGTGCGACCCACGGCCCAACCCATGTTCAGGTCGTCCGGGGTGACCGAGGCGTCGGTGTCCTGGCCAACGATGATGAAGCCCTTCTCGGCGCGCAGGACGTGCATGGTCTCGGTGCCGTACGGGGTCAGGTTGTACTTGGCGCCCGCAGCGACGATCGCTTCCAGCACACCCATGGCGTAGTTGGCCTGGATGTTCACCTCGTAGGACAGCTCCCCGGTGAAGGAGATCCGGAACACCCGCGCCGGTACGCCGGCGACCTTGCCTTCCTTCCAGGTCATGAAGGGGAAGGCTTCCTTGTCCAGGTCGATGTCGGTGACTTCGGCCAGCAGCTTGCGACTGTTGGGGCCGGACAGGGTCAGGGTGGCCCAGTGGTCGGTGACCGAGGTGAAGTACACCTTCAGTTCCGGCCATTCGGTCTGGTGGTACAGCTCCAGCCATTCCATCACGCGGGCGGCGCCGCCGGTGGTGGTGGTCATGACGAAGTGGTTGTCGGCGAGGCAGGCGGTCACGCCGTCGTCGAAGACCATGCCGTCTTCCTTGCACATCAGGCCGTAGCGGGCCTTGCCCACGTCCAGCTTGGTCCAGGCGTTGGTGTAGACGCGGTTGAGGAACTCGCGGGCGTCCGGACCCTGGATGTCGATCTTGCCCAGGGTCGAGGCATCGAGCAGGCCGACCGATTCACGCACGGCGCGGCACTCGCGGGCCACGGCGGCGTGCATGTCTTCGCCACGCTTGGGGAAGTACCACGGGCGCTTCCACTGGCCGACGTCCTCGAACTCGGCGCCGTTCTTCACGTGCCAGGCGTGCAGGGCGGTGAAGCGCACGGGTTCGAACAGGTGGCCGCAGTGACGGCCGGCGACGGCGCCGAAGGTCACCGGGGTGTAGTTCGGGCGGAACATGGTGGTGCCGGTGTCGGCGATGCTCTTGCCCTGGGCGCGGGCCGCGATGGCCAGGCCGTTGATGTTGCCCAGCTTGCCCTGGTCGGTGCCGAAGCCCAGCGCGGTGTAGCGCTTGACGTGCTCGATGGACTCGAAGCCCTCGCGGCAGGCCAGTTCGATGGCGGCGGCGGTGACGTCGTTCTGGGTGTCGACGAACTGCTTGGGCGCACGGGAGGTGGGCTTCTCGTGGGGCACCTGGAACAGCGCCAGGGTGGCTTCCTCGACGCGCTCGGAAGCGGCCGGCAGGTCGCCTTCGACGGCCTTGAAGCCTGCGTCGACAGCCGCCTGGCTGCCGGCCTGGTAGCCATCGGCCAGGGCATCGGCGAGACGGAACACGCCGTTCACCGCACCGGCGCAGATGCGCTTCTGGAAGGCCAGGCCGGGGACGAAGGCGAGGATGTCTTCACGCCATTCCGGCTTGCCGCCCAGGTGCGACGCCAGGTGCACCACCGGGCTGTAGCCGCCGGAGCTGGCGATCAGGTCGCAGTCCAGCCAATCGCCCGGGGCGTTGACCTTCATGCGGAAGGTATCGATGGAAGCCACCTTGGCACCGGTCACGCGCTTGCTGCCGCGCGCTTCGATCACCGAGCTGCCGGTGATGACGCGCATGCCGCGCTTGCGCGCTTCCTCGACCCACTGGCCCTGCGGATTGGGGCGCGCATCGGCGATGGCGACCACTTCCAGGCCGGCTTCCTGCCAGTCCAGGGCGACGCGGTAGGCGTAGTCGTTGTTGGTGGACAGCACCAGCTTCTTGCCCGGCGCCACGCCGTAGCGGCGCACGTAGGTGGAGACGGCGCCGGCGAGCATGTTGCCCGGCACGTCGTTGTTGGCATACACCAGCGGACGCTCGTGGGCGCCGGCGGCCAGCACCACGCGCTTGGCGCGGACGCGGTGCACGCGCATGCGCACCTGGCCCAGCGGGGCGGTTTCGCCCAGGTGGTCGGTACGACGCTCGTGAATGGTGAGGAAGTTGTGGTCGTGGTAGCCGTTGACGGTGGAACGCGGCAGCAGGATCACGTCCGGGTTGCCTTCCAGCTCGGCGATGGCCTTGGCCACCCACTCCTCGGCCGGCTTGCCGTCGAGGGTTTCGCGGGTGTCGAGCAGGCTGCCGCCGAACTCTTCCTGCTCATCGGCGAGGATCACCCGCGCACCGCTGCGCGAGGCGGCCAGGGCGGCGGCCAGGCCCGCGGGGCCGGCACCGACGATCAGCACGTCGGCGTGGTGGTTCATCCAGTCGTAGCTGTCCGGGTCCACTTCGGTGGGCGCGCGGCCCAGGCCGGCGGCCTTGCGGATGTACTTCTCGTAGGTCAGCCACATGGACTGCGGGTACATGAAGGTCTTGTAGTAGAAGCCGGGGGGCATCATCTTGCCGCCGACCTTGCCGAAGATGCCCATGACATCGTTCTGCACGTTCGGCCAGCCGTTGGTGGCGCTGGCCACCAGGCCGTTGTACAGGGCCTGCTGGGTGGCGCGCACGTTGGGCACCTGGGTCGCTTCACGCGAGCCGATCTGCAGGATGGCGTTGGGCTCTTCGGCGCCGGCGGCGACGATGCCGCGCGGACGGGAGTACTTGAAGCTGCGGCCGAGGATGTCGACGCCGTTGGCCAGCAGGGCGGCGGCCAGGGTGTCACCGGCGAAGCCCTGGTAGGTCTCGCCGTTGAAGCTGAAGGTCAGCGGCTTGCTGCGGTCGATGCGACCGCCACGGGACAGGCGATTGATCTGGCTCATTAGGCCTTCTCCACGGCGGGCTGGGAGGCGGATTTCTTCTCGGAATCAGCGGCGGTAACGCTGGGTTTTTCGCCGATCTTGTAGGTTTCGAGAATTTCGTAGGTCACCGTGTGGCGGGTGACGTTGAAGTACTGGCGGCAGCCGGCGGCGTGCACCCACAGTTCGTGGTGGATGCCGCGCGGGTTGTCGCGGAAGAACATGTACTCGCCCCATTCCGCGTCGGAGCAGGCAGCGGGGTCGAGCGGGCGCGGGATGTGCGCCTGGCCCTTGGCGTGGAATTCCTCTTCGGAACGCAGCTCGCCGCAGTGGGGGCAGAAGATATGAAGCATGGTGATGGCCCTCTTAGTGAGCTACGGCGGCAGCGCCGTGTTCGTCGATCAGCGCGCCGGTGTGGAAGCGCTCGATGGAGAAAGGCGCGGCCAGCGGATGCGGCTCGCCCTTGGCCAGGGTCGCGGCGAAGACGTTGCCCGAGCCGGGGGTGGCCTTGAAGCCACCGGTGCCCCAGCCGCAGTTGAAGAACAGGTTCTTCACCGGGGTCTTGCCGATGATCGGGCAGGCGTCCGGGGTGGTGTCGACGATGCCGCCCCACTGGCGGTTCATGCGTACGCGGGAGAGCACCGGGAACATCTCGACGATGGCCTGCAGGGTGTGTTCGATCACCGGGTAGGAGCCGCGCTGGCCGTAGCCGTTGTAGCCGTCGATGCCGGCGCCGATGACCAGGTCGCCCTTGTCCGACTGGCTGATGTAGCCGTGTACGGCGTTAGACATGATCACGCTGTCGATGATGGGTTTCAGCGGCTCGGAAACCAGGGCCTGCAGCGGGTGCGATTCGATCGGCAGGCGGAAGCCGGCGAGCTTGGCCATGTGCCCGGAGTTACCGGCGGTGACCACGCCGACGCGCTTGGCGCCGATGAAGCCGCGGTTGGTCTCGACGCCGATCACTGCGCCGTCCTGCTTGCGGAAGCCGATCACTTCGGTCTGCTGGATCAGGTCCACGCCCAGGGCGTCGGCGGCACGGGCGAAGCCCCAGGCCACCGCGTCGTGACGGGCTACGCCGCCGCGGCGCTGCACGGTGGAACCCATGATCGGGTAGCGGGCGCTCTTGGTGCAGTTCAGGTACGGAATCTCTTCGGCCACCTGCTGTGCGTTGAGCAGTTCGCCGTCCACGCCGTTCAGGCGGTTGGCGCTCACGCGGCGTTCGCCGTCGCGCATGTCCTGCAGGGTGTGGCAGAGGTTGTAGACGCCGCGCTGGGAGAACATGACGTTGTAGTTCAGGTCCTGGGACAGGCCTTCCCACAGCTTCATCGCGTGTTCGTAGAGCAGTGCGGATTCGTCCCACAGGTAGTTGGAACGCACGATGGTGGTGTTGCGCGCGGTGTTGCCGCCGCCCAGCCAGCCCTTCTCGATCACCGCGACGTTGGTGATGCCGTGTTCCTTGGCCAGGTAGTAGGCCGTGGCCAGGCCGTGGCCGCCACCGCCGACGATGACCACGTCGTAGACCGGCTTGGGCGTGGGCGTGCGCCACATGCGTTGCCAGTTCTCGTGGTGGCTCAGGGAATGCTTGAACAGGCCGAAGCCGGAATAGCGTTGCATGTCGTTGCTCCTGATCTTTTGCTCCCCTTCCCGTGGGAAGGGGGTGGGGTGAGGGTTTGCGGCGCTGGGGTCGGGACCGATGTTTCCCTCACCTGCCCTTGGGGCGCCGTCTCCGCGAGGAGACGGGAAAACTCAACGGTAGACCGGGAAGTCGGCGCAGAGGCCGGCGACCTGGGTGGCTACCTTGGCCTCGACGTCGGCGTCGCCCAGGTGGTCCAGTACGTCGCAGATCCAGCCGGCCAGCTCGCGGCACTGGCTTTCCTGCAGGCCACGGGTGGTGACGGCGGGGGTGCCAATGCGGATGCCGGAGGTGACGAACGGGCTTTGCGGGTCGTTCGGCACGGCGTTCTTGTTTACGGTGATGCCGACGCGACCCAGGGCGGCGTCCGCTTCCTTGCCGGTCAGGCCCTGTTTCACCAGGCTGATCAGCATCAGGTGGTTGTCGGTGCCGCCGGAGACCACGTCGTAGCCACGGTCGATGAACACCGAGGCCATGGCCTTGGCGTTCTTGATCACCTGGGCCTGGTAGTCCTTGAAGCCGGGTTCCAGCGCTTCCTTGAAGCACACCGCCTTGGCGGCGATCACGTGCATCAGCGGGCCGCCCTGGGCGCCGGGGAAGACGGCGGAGTTGAGCTTCTTCTCGATCTCTTCGTTGCTGCGCGCCAGGATCAAACCGCCACGCGGACCGCGCAGGGTCTTGTGGGTGGTGGTGGTGACCACGTCGGCGTAGGGCAGCGGGTTCGGGTACAGGCCAGCGGCGACCAGGCCGGCAACGTGGGCCATGTCGACGAACAGCAGCGCCCCGACCTTGTCGGCGATGGCGCGGAAGCGCGGGAAGTCGAGGGTCTTGGAGTAGGCGGAGAAGCCGGCGACGATCATCT
>NZ_JBCHVH010000005.1:0-684480 GCF_050474425.1 Pseudomonas sp. B1-22
TGCGTTGCTGATAATCAGTCGATCATCAGTCTTACATCACAAGCACCCACACGAATTGCTTGATTCGACTTGTTAAAGAGCGTTTGGCTGAGGCTTTCGTCTCAACCGAGGCGCGCATTCTACGCTAGCCTCTTTTTCCGTCAAGCGTTATTTTCGAAAATCTCTTTTCTACTCAACCGCTTGCGCATCAGCGAAGGAAGCCTTCTCATCAGCGGGAGGCGCATTCTACAGCGATCAAACTCACTGTCAAGCACCTCGATGACCTTCTCTTCAGTTCGCTGCCGGAGCAGCCAATGAAGAGCGGCAAGTGAATCACCTGCCTGATCACCACTCTCAACTTAAAGCTTCTGTAAGTGCTTGATTTTCAAGCTCTTTCAGCACTTCATCGCTGGGAGTGGTGCGCATTATAGGGACTGAAAAATCCCCGTCAACGGCTTTTTGCAGAAAGATGACAAAGGGTGTCTCCCCTCCCCCTCTATATAAGGAGGGAAACAACATCGATGCCGGCCATCACAACCCCAAGGCCTACCTGGCGACATTCGTCTGCTCGCACTTACTTGCCTGAATGGCCGAATCCTCACCGCCCGCAAGAGCACCGCCACGACCGCCGGAACTTCGAGCAGCTTGTATGACCAGCCGAGCTATGATGATGGCGGCGCCCGCCTGATTCAGGGCCGTACGGTCTAGAAGGAGACCCTGTGTGAATCGGATTCAGCTGCTCATCGCATCCTGCTTGTCAGCGACGTCACTCCTGGCCTTTGCCGAAAGCCCTCAGACATTCCTTCAAGGCCGCGTTTACGAACTTCGCCGGGATACCTCGCCGCCCTTTTGCTACGAATGGGCGACCGGCTTGCCGAATGGCATCTGGGGCGATGCACGGGATTATGGCCAGAAGACCGAGAAACTCCTGGGCAATGGCGCCGTCCTGATTGCGTCGGCAACTTACAAACCCACCGGCGAAGTGATTTCCCACTCTTTCTATAAAAGCCGGGAAGCCTGCCAGCAGGACCTCGCCAGAAAACCGGGATCGATTCCGTCCACCGTAAACCTTCCAGCCCCGGCGAAACCACAGACCGTTGGACAGAGTTCAACGTACGTCGACCAACTGCAACGGGACTTCGGACAGCGCATCTATTTCAGTTCGCCCAAGGCCGAGGCGATCATCAAGAAGATCAACATCGACTGCAGAGCGCCGGATGGCCGCTACCTGCCACTGTACAACGCACTGCTCGCGCGACTGCATGAAGCCAGCACCCCAGATGCCTGGATGGAAACCAGCGTGGTCAGCTCAGGAAAGAACATTCAAGTCTTCGACAGCGTTCGCTTGAGGAGCGGAAGGGAACTCACCCCGCAATTGACCCTGGAAATCAATGAATGGGGCGCCGTTGAAACCCATGACGTGAGGCCCGACGCCCTCTCGAACGCCTGCTTCGGCTCGTACGGCCCGATCTGGAGGATCTAGCGGCAATGCCCTCTGGAGAACGAGCCAATAGGACGCTGCCACTAACCTATCGAACAACTTCGAATCATCGAGTTGTTCGCAAATATCAGAACCGACTCGCAATTCTTTGAATATTTTATTGCGCTATTGCTCATAAACAGGGGCTCCCCTTACTCTTTTGCGCCGGCAAATCGCCGCCGCTCATCCATACTCGATCTATCCGTAATTCATGGCGCATCCACGAGAAGCGCCACACTCGTCTGAACGTCACCAGCCGCCTCCCGCCGCGGGCCCCACAAGGAGTTCGCCAATGTCGAGGGCGTGGAATTGCCCACGGTCAATACAAGACCTTGCCCATTTCATGGGGCCGAGATGCTGTGCTGGGCCCGTCGTTATCACGACGGCGATATCCACTCTTTATTAGGAGACGAAATTGAAGAAACACGCAGTCCTGCTTCCCTTGCTGGTGCTTCCGCTGCTGTTCGGCTGCTCGAGCAACAAGGTCTCCAGCGAAGATTATTCCGGCTTCCTGAGCAACTATTCGCACCTCAGCGAGCAGGAGAATGCCTCCGGCGCCAAGGTCATGTCCTGGGTCGAGCCGAACCTGAATCTTGGCCGCTACACCAGCGTCTACATCGAACCGACCCAGTACTTCCCCAAGCCTGCGCCGACCGACAAGGTTTCCCAGCAGACCCTCGACCAGATCTCCGCCTACTACACCCAGGTGCTCAAGCGTGAGTTCGGCCAGGTGCTGCCGGTGGTCAACCAGCCCGCCAGCGACTCGCTGGTGGTCCGCGCCGCGATCACCGGCGTGAGCAGCCATACTCAATCCCTGCGTGCCTACGAGGTGATCCCGATCGCCCTGATCTCCGCCGGCGTGAGCACCGCCGTCGGCATCCGCGACCAGGACACCGTGATCGCCACCGAAGCCGACTTCCTCGACGGCCGCACCAGCAAGGAAGTTGCCCAGGTCGTGCGCAAGGGCACCGGGCAACCGCTGGAAAACGACAAGCAGGCGATGACCGCCAACGATGTGAAAGGCGTACTGGACGGCTGGGCCAAGGACATGCGCCTGTCGTACACCAAGCTTCGCGCACAGAAGTAAACAGGACCGAACCACCCGGCCGGAGGACTTCCCGGCCGGTTTCGCGAACACGATCGGCACTCGGGGCAACAAGCCCGGATGGAGCCAAAAGAGGGCTGATGAATGCCACATGACGGAAGCTTCTTACAGGCGACGGTAATCTTCCTGCTGGCAGTGGTGGTTCTGGTGCCACTGGCGCAACGCTTGAAACTCGGTGCGGTGCCCGGCTATCTGCTGGCCGGCATCCTGATCGGCCCTTCGGTGCTCGGTCTGATCAACAATCCGCAGAACGTCGGCAAGCTTTCCGAAATGGGCGTGGTGATGCTGCTCTTCATCATCGGCCTCGAGCTCTCGCCGCGCCGCCTGTGGATGATGCGCCGTTCGCTGTTCGGCGTCGGCTCGCTGCAGGTAGGGCTGACCGCGATCGTCATCGGGGCGCTGGCATACCTGCTGTTCGGCCAGTCGCCGGCAGCCGCCGTGGTGCTGGGCGTGGGCCTGGCGCTGTCGTCCACCGCCTTCGGCCTGCAGGTGCTGGCCGAGCGCAAGGAGTTGAACAAGCCGCACGGCCGCAGCGCCGTGGGCATCCTGCTGTTCCAGGACATCGCCGCCATTCCGCTGATCGCCATCGTACCGCTGCTGAGCGGCGGCGGCGAAAGCGCAGCCGACAGCGGCATACGGCCGTTGCTGGCCGTTGCGGTCGGCATCGGCGTGGTGATCGTCGGCGGGCGTTACCTGCTGCGCCCGGTGTTCAGCTGGGCGGTCGGCTCGGGCCTGCGCGAACTGTCTACCGCCACCGCCTTGCTGGTGGTCCTGGGCACGGCCTGGATCATGGAGCACGTCGGCGTGTCCATGGCGCTGGGCGCCTTCCTCGCCGGCATGCTGATGGCGGAGTCGCAGTTCCGCCATGAACTGGAATCGCAGATCGAGCCGCTCAAAGGTCTGCTGCTCGGGCTGTTCTTCGTCGGCGTGGGCATGACTGCCGACCTGCGCCTGCTGATCAATGCACCGGTCCTGGTGCTGGGACTGACCGTTTTGCTGGTGGGCATCAAGCTGCCGCTGCTGATCGCCCTCGGCCGTCTCTTCGGCGGCCTGAGCCGCGCCGGAGCGATTTGCCTGGGCGTGGTGCTGGCGTCCGGCGGCGAATTCGCCTTCGTGGTGTTCAAGCTGGCACTGGATCACCGTCTGCTGGATCAGCAGGTGCACGATGTGCTGGTACTCGCCATCACCCTATCGATGGCCGTGGTGCCGCTGGTGATGATGGCGTTGGCTCGCTGGATGACCGACGAGACGAGCGAAGCCGATGCTCCGCAGGGCACGCCGGAGGTAGAGGACCAGCCGCGGGTCGTGATCGCGGGCATGGGCCGGATGGGTCGCGTGGTCGCCAACCTCCTGCAAGCCCAGAACGTACCCGTGGTGGCGCTGGATACCTCGGTGGACGCCCTGCGCCGCCAGGGCAAGGAAGGTGGCGTACCGGTCTTCTACGGCGACCCGACACGCCCGGAAATCCTCCATGCCGCCAAGGTCGGCGAGGCTGAGCTGGTGATAGTCGCCACCGACGACCCGGAGATCAACTTCAATACGGTGGAGGCCCTCTCGCGTCTCTACCCGCATACACGGGTGATCGCCAGGGCGAGCAACCGCCAGCAGGTATTGCAATTACTCGACCGGGGCGCCAACCCGGTACGCGAAACCTTCCATTCCAGCCTGGAAATGGGACGCCGAGCTTTCATCGAGCTTGGCGTGAGCGAGGAACAGGCCGCGACCTGGGTACGCCGTTACCAGCAGCAGGAGGCACAGTGGCTGCTGGAGTTGCATCGGCAGGGTCGTGATGACGAGCCAGACGGTCAATTTGGCGACGACAGCGATCGAGTCGCCGGCGTTACACCGCAAGTCAAGGAACAGCCATTGGAAAGCGCCCCAGGGCGCGAGGATCGTCCGGCCTGAGGGGTCGGTCTGGAGGAAAACCATGCAACCCAGTTTCAAGTTCGATAGCACCCTGTCCCGGGGCTTGCTCGATGTCCTCATCAAGGCCGGACTGATCGCCGTCCTGGTGATGTTTTCCTTCCAGGTCTTCCAGCCCTTCCAGGAGCTGATGATCTGGTCGGTGATCCTCGCCGTCACCCTCTATCCGCTGCAGCGCTGGCTCAAGGCACGCACCGGCCTCAAGGACGGCTACGTCGCGACGCTGATCGTACTCTTCGTCCTGCTGGTGCTGATCGCGCCGATCTATCTCCTGGCGACCAACGTCGGCGACTCCATGGACAAGGTGGTGACACTGCTCAAGAGCGACACCCTGAGCATTCCGCCGCCGCCGGAATCGGTGTCCACCTGGCCGCTGATCGGCCCGCGCGTCTACGCGGCCTGGCAGATGGCCTCCGGCGGCCTGAGCGACGTGGCGCAGCACCTGCTGCCCTATCTCAAGGGCACCGGCCGCGTGCTGCTCGGCGCCGCAGCCAGCGCCGGCGGCGCCTTCCTGCTGTTCATCGCGGCGATCATCGTCTCCGGCATCATCATGGCCTTTGGTGAAACCGGTACCCGTGCCGCGCAACGCATCGCCAACCGGGTGGCCGGCGTGGATCGCGGCAAGAGCATGGCCGTCCTGTGCACCGCCACCATCCGTGCGGTCGCCCAGGGGGTGATCGGCATCGCCTTCATCCAGATGCTGCTGATCGGCATCGGCTTCGTGGTCAAGGGCGTACCGGGCGCGGGCATCCTGGCAGTCGCCATCCTGATCCTGGGTATCGCCCAGGCGCCGGCGACCCTGATCACCATCCCGGTGATCGCCTATGTCTTCTCCACCGAAGGCTTCACCGCCGCGACCATCGCCTTCGCCATCTACTCCTTCGTCGCCGGCCTCTCCGACAACGTGCTCAAGCCGCTGCTGCTGGGACGCGGCGTCGACGTGCCGATGCCGGTGGTGTTGATCGGGGCTATCGGGGGGATGGTGGTCAAGGGCATCATCGGCCTGTTCATCGGCCCGGTGATCCTGGCCGTGGCCTACAACCTGTTCTGGCAATGGGTCGACCAGCAGGAAGCGGACAGCACCGCCAAACCGTCCGAATAAGCAAGGATTGCCATGCCAAAGCGCGTCAGACGCTGCACCATCATCTTCACCACCCTCCTGGCCGGCTGCACCCAAGTCGGCCCGGACTTCCAGCCGCCGCAGGATCCCTGGCTGGCCGGCTGGAACACGCCGCTGCTGGAACAGGCCGGTCGTAACGCCAGCGCCCCGGACCTGCGCCAGTGGTGGACGGTGTTCGCCGACCCGACCCTGGACGCGCTGATCGCCGAATCCGACGCACACAACACCAACCTGCGGGTGGCCGGCCTGCGCATCGCCGAGGCGCGTGCGCAACTGGAGATTGCCGAAACCGGCCGCTACCCGCAGCTGCAGCAGATCCGTGGCGAAAGCCTTTACCTCAAGCAGAACCAGTCCGGCGCGCCCACTGCCCGAGACTCGGTGTTCTGGCAGTCCAGCGCCGGTTTCGACATCGGCTGGGAAATCGACTTCTGGGGCCGGTTCAGCCGCGCCATCGAGTCCGCCGACGCGGCCTACTTCGCCTCCCAGGCCAACTACGCCGACGCCATGGTGCTGCTGCGCGCCCAGGTCGCCGACACCTACTTCGGCCTGCGCACCGCCGAGGCGCGCCTGGACATCGCCCGCGAGAACGCCAAGCGCCAGGAACGCAGCCTGGAGATCACCGAACGGCTGTTCCGCCACGGCGAGAACGACGAGCTCGACTGGCAACAGGCGCGCACCCAGTACCTGGCGACCCTGGCGACCATTCCCGAGTTCGAGAACCAGGTGAACGCCCTGCGCAACATCCTCTGCGCGCTGCTCGCGCGGCCGCCGGGAGCGATGCCGGAACTGGCCGCGCGCCACGGACAACTGCCGATGCCGGACCGCGCGGTGCTCCAGGACGTGCCGGCCAGCCTGCTGCAACGCCGCCCGGACATCCGCGCCGCCGAACAGGCGGTGGCGGCGCAGTCGGCGCTGGTCGGCGTCGCCGAGGCCGACCTGTACCCGTCGATCAGCCTGCTGGGCAGCATCGGCTGGAGCTTCGTGTCGGCCAACAACCTGCCCGACAGCTTCAACCTCGCCGCCGGGCCGAGCCTGATCTGGAACCCCTTCGACTACGGCAAGCGCGAGAACGCCGTGCGCGTGCAGGACGCGCGCCTGCAGCAGTTGATCGAGCTCTATCACCAGGACGTGCGCAACGCCGCGCGCGAAGCCGACGACGCCGCCAGCGGACTGGTGCGCTCGCTGCAGAGCGCGAACATTCGCGAGCAGGCCTCGCAGGCGGCGCAACGCTCCCTGAACCTGGCCAGCTCGCAGTACCGCGAAGGCTTCGCCGACTTCCAGCGCGTGCTCGACGCCCAGCAACTGCTGCTGCAACAGCAGGACGGCTACCTGGTCAGCCGGGGCAATGCGGTCAGCAGCCTGGTCGCGCTGTACAAGGCCCTCGGCGGCGGCTGGGACAGCCGCCGCCCGCCCATCGATCCGGCGACCCGCAAAACCATGGAACAACGCACCGACTGGGGCGACCTGCTCGATGAGCCGGCTCCGGCAGCCCAGGCCCCCAGCACCTCAGGACAAGGTAAGCAGAAATGAGCGACGCCCCCAATACGCCACCCGCAGCCCCCGGCAAAGCCTCCCCCGACCGCGGGATGCGCGTGGTGTTGCTGCTGATTCTCGTCAGCCTGGTCTGGTACCTGCTCGCCGACCGCTTCACGCCCTATACCCAGCAGGCGCGACTGCAGGCCTACGTGGTCCCGGTCAGCGCCGAAGTGGCGGGCCAGGTGAAGCGCGTGGCGGTGGGCAACAACCAGGAAGTGCGCAAGGGCGACGTGCTCTTCGAGCTGGACCAGGAGCAGTACCAGATCGCCCTGTCGCGGGCCGAAGCCGACCTCGACACCGTACGCCGGCAGATCGGCGCCAACACCGCCGGCATCGATTCGGCCCAGGCCGCCCTGGCCGCCGCGCAGGCCAACGAGCGCAAGGCCCGGCAGGACTCCGAGCGCCTGCAGCGGCTGTTCCAGGAAGACCCCGGCACCGTCTCCGTGCGCCGCCTGGAAAGCGCCCAGGCGACCCGCGAGCAGGCGGCCAGCCAGGTGGCGGCGGCCCGCGCCGAAGTCGAGCGCGCCCGTGAGCAACAGGGCGGCCACGACGAGGACAACGCCCAGCTGCGCAGCGCCACGGCGAACGTCGCGAAGGCCCGCCTCGACCTGGCCCGCACCGTGGTGCGCGCCGACTCCAACGGCCTGATCACCGACCTGCGCACCGACGTCGGCCACTACGTCGGCCCCGGCAGCCCGGTGATGACCCTGATCGCCATCCACGACGTCTGGATCAGCGCCGACATGACCGAGAACAACCTCGGCCACCTGAGCCCTGGCACGCCGGTCCTGGTGGTGCTCGATGCCCTGCCCGGCGAGCTGCTGCGCGGGCGTATCCGCAGCATCGGCTACGGCGTCAGCGTCGGCCAGAGCGCCCCGCCGGGTTCGCTGCCGACGGTGCAGAACAGCCGCGAGTGGCTGCGTTCGGCACAGCGCTTCCCGGTGATCGTCGAGCTGGACCGCGACCAGCCGCTGAACACCGCCGGCCTGCGCGTCGGCGGCCAGGCCGAAGTCATGGCGCTACCCAGCGAAGGCAACCCGCTGAACCTGATCGGCCGCCTGTTCATGTGGCTGATGAGCTGGCTGAGCTATGCCTATTGAGCCCTTCCCCATGGAGCTGAGGCGCCGGCGCGCGCTGAGGCTGGCCTGGGGCGTGGCCTTGTGCCTGGCGGCCAGCTACGGCATCGGGCTGCCGATTCCCTTTCTCGCGCCGGTGCTCGCCGTCCTCCTGCTGGCCATGCGCGCGCAGGCCCTGCCGCTCAAGGCGGCGCCGGCCCTGGCGATACTGGTGCTGCTCAGTTGCGGCATCGGCCTGCTGTTGATCCCACTGCTGCGCCATGCCCCGCTGAGCGGCGTGCTGCTGGTCGGCGTGGGACTGTACCTGGTGTTCCGTTATGCCCTGCGCGGCGGCAACGGCCTGCTGGCGAACCTGCTGGTGATCGGACTGACCATGATCGCCGCCGCCGGCACCAGTGACTTCACCCTGGCGCTGTCGGTGGTGGAAGCGCTGGCCAAGGGCATGTTGCTGGCCGTGCTCAGCACCGCCGTGGCCCATGCGCTGTTCCCGGAGCCGGCCAATGCCCCCTCGCCCCCTGCCCCGCCGCGGCCCAGCGAGGAAGACGTCGGCTGGATCGCCCTGCGCGCCGTGCTGATCGTGATGCCGGCCTTCCTGCTGGCGATCATCGCGCCGGACCGCTTCATGCCGCTGATCATGAAGTCCGTCAGC
Source organism: Pseudomonas sp. B1-22 (assembly GCF_050474425.1). Classification (NCBI taxonomy): domain Bacteria; kingdom Pseudomonadati; phylum Pseudomonadota; class Gammaproteobacteria; order Pseudomonadales; family Pseudomonadaceae; genus Pseudomonas; species Pseudomonas sp. B1-22. The sequence goes on from NZ_JBCHVH010000005.1 coordinate 8,869, forward strand.
CTCGGCCAGCAGGCCGGCGAGACCCACGCGCGCCACGCCAGCCGCGAACTGATCGGCTCCACCCTGCTGGCCGGGGTACTGGCGATCCTGGTCTGGAGCGCCCTCAGCCTGTTCGTGCACCTCTGGATGTTCTTCCTCTGGGTGCTGCTGTTCACCCTCTGGCAGGGCCGCCGGCTGTACGCGGCGGTGGCCACCCGCAAGAGCCCGGCGTACTGGGTCAGTTGCCTGACCACCATGCTGATCCTGCTCGGCCAGTCGGTGCAGGACAGCGCCGGCGGCCAGGACGTCTACCGCGCCTTCGCCGTGCGCATGGCGCTGTTCCTCGCCGTGTCGCTGTACGCCAGCGGCATGCTGATCTGGATCGACAGCCGCCGCGCGCGGGCGCACACGGTCTAGCTCCCGAACCCTCGCGCAAAAAAATCGGTGAGGACGAGACCATCCTCACCGACTCTTCTCCGCACATCACCGCTACGCGGATATTTTCCACCTAGGGCTGCCAGTCGACACCCGACTCGCTGAGATAAGCATCGACCGCCGCGCCCACCGTGGGGTGGAATGCGCTCTCGCCCATGCGCTCGAAGAGTTCGAAGCGCTTCATCTTGTCCTTCACCGGGTCCTTCATTTCCGCGAACTGCAGCTCCACGCCGCGCTCTTCCAGCGCCTTGTCCAGCTCGGCGAGCATGTCGGCGGAGGTGATGTCGATGCTGGTCACCGGCTCGGCGGCGATCACCAGGCGCTGCACTGGCGTGGGCGACTGGTCGACGGACTCCAGCACCGTGTTCTGGAACTGCTCGGCGTTGGCGAAGAACAGCGGCGCGTCCCAGCGGAACAGCACCAGGCCGGGGATTCGCCGGGCCTGCGGATAACGCGTCACGTCATGGTAGCCACGGGTGCCCTCGACCCTGCCGAGTATCGCGAAGTGCGGGCGCCAGCCGTCCCAGAGAAACTCGATCACCGACACCGCCACGGCGATGCAGATGCCCGGAATGGCGCCAAACACCGCCACGCCGACGAAGCAGGTGAAGGAAAGCCAGAACTCCCATTGCTGCATGCGGAAGATGCGCTTGAGGTCGGCAAACTCGAACAGGCCCAGCGCCGCCGCGATCACCACCGCCGCCAGCGCGCTGTTGGGCAGGTGCTGCATCAGGTTGGGCGCCACCAGGAGCAGCAGGGTGACCGCCAGCGCGCCGATGATGCCGGTGAGCTGGGTCTTGGAGCCGGCCGCCTCGGCCACCGGCGTACGCGAGGAGCTGCTGCTGATCGGAATGCCCTGGAACAGGCCGGACGCTAGGTTCGCCACGCCCAGGCCGAACATTTCCTGGTTCGGGTTGACCGGCGCCTTCATCCGCGCGGCGTAGGTCCGCGACAGCACGCTGGTGTCAGCGAAGGACACCAGCGCCACCGCAATGCCGCCGAGGACGATTTCCGTCAGGTCGATCCCGCTCAACCAGGGGAAGGAGAAGGCCGGCAGCCCCTGGGGTAGCTCGCCGAGCACTTTGACGCCCAGGCTGCCGAGGTCGAACAGGCTCACCGAGAGGGTCGCCAGGACCACCGCGATGAGAATGCCCGGCAGGCGCTGGTAGGGTTTGAGCAGCAGGATCAGCACCAGGCTGCCGGCGCCCACGGCGAAGCTCGGCCAGTTGGCGCGGCCATCGAGCAGTGCCTGGCCCAGGCTCCAGAGGTCACGCAGCGGCCCCTGGCTGTCGACGGACAGGCCGAACAGCTTGGGCAGCTGGCTGATCAGCACCGTCAGGGCGATGCCGTTCATGTAGCCGTAGCGGATCGGCTTGGACAACAGCTCGGTGATGAAGCCCAGGCGCAGCAGTCCGGCGACCATGCAGACCACCCCGGAGACCAGCGCCATCATGCTGGCGATGGCAATGGCGCGCTGCGGATCGCTCGCCGCGTACTGCACCACCACCGCGAGAATGGGCGCGGCCAGCGCCGAGTCCGGGCCGAGCACCAGAATCCGGCTGGGGCCGAACAACGCATAGGCCAGCAGCGGGATGATGGTCGCGTACAAGCCGTAGATGCCCGGCACGCCGGAAGCCTCGGCGTAAGCGATGCCCACCGGCACCAGCATGGTGGTCAGCACCAGCCCGGCGGCGATGTCCCTGGGCAGCCAGGCCATCTGGTAATGCCGCAGGGTGACCAACCCTGGCAGCCAGCGCTGCCAGTCGAAACCTGACCGTTGGCGCGCGGAAGATCCCGAGTGGGACGTGTCGGACATGGATGAATGGCTCCAGGGGAATTGAACGCTGCTCCGAAGGGCACCGTGCGATTGGAGTCCTTCCGCGTACAGAGTAGATCAGCCCCTGTGGCCCGTAACCCCCTGCCGTGCAAATACTTTTTCGAAAATGACAGGCTTCGCGACGCGCCGATCGCGATCGCTTGGCTCTGCCGTCAGCGGCCGGCCAGACACGAGTGCTTCCTCAGTCGCCGGGTCGCTGAGGGCGAACCCGTTTTGCAGCAGGTGGATGCGCAGCATGGTTTCCAGCGGATACGGCGGACGGCCATTGCCAGCCTTGGGAAAGGACGGCTCGATCAACGCCAACAGCCCGGACCAGGACACCACCTGCTCCCTCTCCGCCAGATAGCGCTTGCGCCGGGTTTGTCTGCGTTTGCCGACGGAAAGCCCATCTGAGGCATGTGGCAGGCCCCGGACCCAGCGGGGACGCCCCTTCAGCAGATCGACCGGGACTTCTGCGGAGGTTCCCTGAACAGCCGCTCGCCATCCCACGGAAACAGACGTGATCTTCGGCTGGATGTCTTCTGAAACCGGAGATTCGACTACCCACGAGCGATGTTGACACTGGGAAATGCGGTGACTACTTTCCTTAAGATCGTAGCTTCCGTAGGTTCAGTTCAAGAGGTTGTCAAGCTATCAGTGCTTGACGCCTCTGCTGCCTTCCTCGAAGGCTTGCTTCTCTGCACAGGTCTTTTCAATCTGGCTGGCCCGAAAGACACGTTCGTCATCAGACGATCGACTACAAGCCGCCATCTGCTGTTGATGTCTGTTACCTGCGCTGCAAGTGATGCGCTGCTGATTGTGCTCGGAGCGTACGGCCCTGGTGCCGTGCTGATAGGTAGTCCGCGCATGGTGGCAGTCGCGTTCGACGGTGCTGTCTGTTATCTCGCGTACCACGGACTTGTTGCTCTACGTACTGCGATTCGTCCTGACTCCACGGGATTCGTTCAAGGGACGTTGTAGTGTGGGCTGCCGGGCAGGCGGCACTGGCAAGTTCTCCGTGCTCGGTATCGAACACATGATTGGCGCGATCGAAGACGTTGGCGGGCACGGTCCACGATGACACCTCGATCTGAGCGAATTCGTGCGGAAGACAACACAGTTTTCCGCCACGATCCTCCTTTCGCGGTGCTTGGGTTCGTATTCATTGCGAATCCGGGCCGAGGTACGTCAATGACCCAGTTGAACGACTCTACGTCGCCCGATGGATTCGTAACGCTCAGCGCTGCAAGCATGCATGCCCTGGCCAACTCAATGGACGAATCCGGGGTAGGCATCCTGCACCATAGCGTGCCGGATGCAATCCTCGCGCAAATGCGAGGTTTCATTGCTCATCAGATCGAGCAGCACGATGGCCAATATTTCAGTTTTGAGGGCATGGAATGGACCGCCGGCACCTGCCTCCGCCCGCTATTCGAGGACGTTGGCCTGCGCGCGTTGTTTCGATGTCTTTATGAACGGAAGATGCGCAAGGCGCCGCCCAGCGACCGGATTTTTCCGGTCCTGCGCGTGCTGACCGGCACGCACGGACTGCGGCACGCGAACAACTTTCACTACGACTCGTACGTCGTCACCATACTGCTGCCGGTTCTGATCCCCAACGGCCCGGGCGAGCTGCCAGGGCATCTGGTCATGTTTCCGAATTTCCGCGAGGAGAGGCGCTTCGCGGTCGTCAATATTCTTGAAAAACTGCTGGTAGAGAAACTGCTGAAACGGATATGGAGCAGGCCGCGCGTGCAGCAATGGCTATCGGCGAAAATCGTGCCGCTGACTCCCGGTAATCTCTACTTCTTCTGGGGCATGCGCTCGCTGCATGCAAATCAGCCCTGTCTGCCCACCAGCGTACGCTCCACGGTATTGCTGCATTTTGGCGATCCTCACGAGGGCAGTGTGTTCAAGGGCATCTCCCAGCGACTGCATGCAAGGAGACTGCGACGCATGGATCGGGATTAGGCTTCAGCTCCACCCGTCGCCACTGCCCGGCTCGATCCCTCGGATTACGCCCCGTAGCCTGAAACCAGGGGCGTACTGCTGGCCACGGTCTGTACGTCGCCGCCGGGACGCGAGCAGAGCGAAGGCGGCGAAGCGCGGGTGGCGGTGTTCCTGCGCGATCCCGAGCAGACCGCCAGCGTGCCGCAGCAACCGCTGCGCCAGTTGTTCGGCTTCACTCCCACCGAGGCGGAGCTGGCCGCGCAGCTGGCCAACGGGTTGTCCCTGGAGGATGCCTGCCAGCGCATGAGCATCAGCCGCAACACGGCCAAGTCGCACCTGCGGGCGATCTTCGGCAAGGCCGGGGTCAACCGGCAGAGCGAACTGGCCTGCACGCTGCACGGCAGCGTGGCCTTCCTCTGCGGCGACCAGCGGACCGGCTGAGGCCGCTCGCTCTCGGTTCCCCGTCCTTTCCCCCAGTCAGCGAGGCAAACGCCCCGGTGTCGATCACCGGGGCGTTGCGCACGCTCAGCCCTGCGTTGCGACGTGCCGACCGGCCTGGCGACCGAAGAAGCTGGCATCGGCCAGCGACAGGCCCGAGCTGTAGCCGCCACCCCAGCGCGGCAGGCCGCAGGTGGTACGGCCGGCGGCGTAGAGCCCGGCGATGGGTTCGCGCTGCTGGGTCAGCACCTGGCCGGTGGGCAGCGTGTCGAGCCCGCCCAGGGTGAAGTGCGGGTAGAAGGCGTAGTCGAAGCGACAGTCCAGGGCAACGAAGGGCGGCTCGTCCAGCGGCTTGAGCCATTTCGCCGCCTTGTGGAACAGCGGATCGCTGCCCTGTGCGGCATGCCGGTTGAAGAAGGCCACGCTTTCAGCCAGGGTGCCCGAGGGCAGGCCCAGCTCCTGCTCCACCTCCTCCCAGGTCTCGCCGACGGCGGCGATGTCGATGCGGGTGAACTCGGGCGGACGCTCGAAGCAGGCATTGTCGGCCAGCAGGAAGACCCGCTCCCCGCCCTGGCGCAGGATGTGATAGCCGATCCGGCCGTGGTAGCAGTCCTCGTTGATGAAGCGCTGGCCGCGCTCGTTGACGAAGATGCCCCTGACCAGCGACTCCGGCGCGTAGAACGGCAGGCTGACGAAGGCCTCGTCCATGTGGATCGCCGCGCCGCCGGCGCTCATGCCCAGCTGGATGCCGCTGCCGTCGTCCCCCGGTGTGCCGATCGGGTTCTCGTTGGGCATCAGTTGCGGCGCGTGGCGACGCACCATCTCGCGGTTCATCACGAAGCCGCCGGCACACAGGATCACGCCCTTGCTGGCGCGCAGGTAGCGCGGCTGGCCGTCGCAACGCGCCACCACGCCGTGGACCCGACCCGCGTCATCGACGACCAGGGCCAGCACGCGGCTGTCGTAGTGCACCTCGACGCCGAGTTCGACGACCCGCGCGGCCAGGATGTCCATCAGCAGGCGGCCGCCGCCCCAGCCCTCCCACTGCGGCGTGTGGCCTCGCGGGCAAGGCCTGGCCTGCTCGGAGAAGGGCCAGGCCTCCTCGCTGCCGGACCAGATCAGGCAGTCGTCGGTGACCGGCTCCACCATCTTCTGCGGCAGGTAGGTGTTCTTGTACGGCACCCCCTGGGCGACCAGCCAGTGGTAGTGATCCAGGCTGTTGTCGGCGTAGAGGCGCGCCTTGGCTTCGTCGGCGTCCGGCCCGCCGGCCATCATCAGGTAACGGAACAGGTCTTCGCTGTCGTCGCTGAACCCGGCATTGCGCTGGGCCGGGGTACCGCCATTGCCGCCCAGGTAGATCTCGCCTCCCGAAAGGGCGCTGGTGCCGCCGCTGCCGGAGCTCGCTTCCAGCAGCAGGACGCGCGCCCCGGCACTGGCCGCTTCGATCGCGGCGCTGGCGCCGGCGGCGCCGAAGCCGACCACCAGCACTTCGGTTTCCTGGTCCCACGCGGGGACATCCTGCAGACGGCAGGGACGATTCACGGAGAACGGGGATGACATGCAGATGCTCCTTCTTGTTGTTGTTCTGGCAAACGAACCTGCCGGCCGTGATCGAACAGAAGCAGCGGAAATCGGGAGTAAAACGGGCGCCGGCGCAGGGCCAGCTCCGCACCGCTCGGCGAGCAGGGACCGCCCCACCTTATCGACAGCGGGAACGACGGCCCTCGTCCGTTTGAACTAGCAGGACGCACTGCGCCACAGCGGGCCCGGCTTAATGAGAAGGATTGCCTTTGACGGGGAGCGCCGCTTAATCTCCTCGGCGCTTTCCTACAACAAAAATAAGAAATGGCTCACCAATGCCCTACTCGCTTTCCCTCGACCAGTTCAGCGGGATGCTCGGCAATCTCTACCAGGGTCCCCTGGAACCGACACCGTGGACGTCCTTTCTCAACCAGCTCAACCAATTCCTCGATGCCAAGTACACGACCCTCATCCTGCGTCCGCCCAGCGACCAGAATGACGGCCTGATCGTCAACGCCAACGGCAGTTCGGCCGCACTCGAGACCTCCTACAACCGGTACTATTTCAACCTCGATCCCTTCGTCGACCTACCCAACGGCCAGGTGGTGACCCTGGATGAGTTCGTCTCCCGCGAGGACTGGCTGGCCTCGGAGTTCTATCGCAACTTCCTCGAACCGGCGGGAGTGTTCCATATCCTCGGCGCCGACATCCGCAGCAGCAACGGCGCCCTGTGCCGCATCCGCGTCTGCCGCGGTATCGAATCCCCGGCTTTCACGAATGACGAGAAGGCCGTGCTGGCCCATTTCGTACCGCACCTGGAGCGCTCGGTGATGCTCCACACGCAGATCAACCGCATCGAGACCGAACGCAACCTCTACGCCGGCGCGGTGGACCAGTTCGCCGTCGGCACCATCATCCTCGACGAGGCCGGCAATATCCTGCAGACCAACCAGGTGGCTGAAAGCCTGCTGCGCGAAAAGGATGGCCTGAAGATCAGCGGCGATACCCTGCAGGTCGGCACCTCGCGCGACAGCCAGACATTCCGCCGCCTGGTGAAACAGGCCCTGCAATCGCAGAAAGGCTCGCAACCGTCGGTGGTCGAGGCCATGCGCGTGCAACGCCCCTCCGGCCGCGCGGACCTGGGGGTCATCGTGCGCTCGGTGCCGCTGAGCGAATGGAACGAGGGCAAGCACTGCCCCTCGGTGGTGATCTTCGTCAGCGACCCGGAGCAGGAAGCCCGCGCGCCCCAGGAGATCGTCAAGGCGCTGTTCGACCTGACGCCCGCCGAGTCCCAGCTGGCGCTGCTGCTGGCCAACGGCCTGACTCTGGACGAGGCCTCCGACGAGCTGGGCATCAGCCGCAACACCGCGCGCGCCCACCTGCGCTCGACCTTCTCCAAGACGGGCGTGACCCGGCAGACCATGCTGGTGCGCCTGATCCTGCGCAGCGTGGCCTCCCTGGGCTAGTCCTGGCGGACGATTTGGCCTTCGGCCTCACCGACTAACGTGCGAAACCCGGGGTTAGTCGACGAGGCCATTGCGATGTCCAGGTTCATTCCGCTGCTGATCACCCTCATCATCTGCGGCTGCCTGCTGGCCGCGCGGCACATGCTGGACCTGTACGAAGCCTCGGCGAAGCAGGCCAGTCTGGAGGAGCGGCGGTCCCCGACCGCCCCGTGCGGCGCCGGCAACTGCCTGCGGCAGCTGCCGTGAGCCGGGTCGGGCGAGCTAGGGCCGCGAATAGACCTTGAACAGGGTCTGGTCCAGCTCGCCGGGCGCGCCGAAGTACTTGCCGTACAGCGGCCCGATGGCGCCGGAGCGATAGACCTGGCTCAGCGCCGTATCCACCTGCAGGCGGAAGTCCTCGTCTCCGCGAGGCATGGCCAGTGCCACCGGCGCGAACTCGAAACGGCGGTCGAGCACCTTCAGGTTGGCATTGGCGCCATCCCGCGCCACCAGGCTGCGCAGGGTCATCTGGTCGGCGAAGAACGCATTCACCTTCCCGTCCGCCACCTGCCCCACGCCCTCGGCCGGACTGGCCACGGTGCGCAGGGTCACCAGTATCTTCAGCAAGCGCATCCGCTCACGGGCCCAGGTTTCCACCGCCGAGCCACCCTGCACCGCGAAGCTGTAGGCGGCCAGGCCGCGATTGAGCGTCGCGCGCCAGGTCGGCCCGTTCTGGTCCACTTCGCCGTTGAGCGCCTTGATCAGGAACGGCGGTGCATCCTTGCGCACCACCACGCCCAGTCCGGCGGTGTACACCGGCAGGGAAAAGTCGAGGCTCTGGCGCAGCTTCAGGGTTTCCACCATCGGGCTGCAGAGCAGGTCGACGCCGCCGCCCTGCACCACCTGCGTGGCCTTGTCCGGTGTCAGCGGCACGAAGCGCACCTTCATCTGCGCCAGGCCCGGCTGGCTCCTGAGCTGGTCCGCCACCTTCTGGCACAGATCGATGCCGTAACCCGAGGCGCCCTCGCCTTCGCCGACCGAGAATGGCGGGAGGTCCGGCAGATAGCCCAGGGTCAGGGTGCCGCTGCTGCGGATGCGTTCGAGGGTCTGGGCCGGCGCCAGCAACGGCAGCATGGCCGCCAGCACGACCGCGATACGCGGGAGCCTGCGCTTCATGGCCGGCCCTCCGCGCGGGCGGGCGACTGCGGTTCGAGCAGCCGGTCGGCGATGTAGCCGAACATCAGGTAGCCCACCGCCGTGACGATCATGCCGCCGAACACCGCCTCCATGCCCGAGGCATAGAGCGCATAGAAGCTGTAGACCATGGCGACCAGCAGGGCGATGACGTTGCGGTAACGAGGGAACCCGACCACGCCGGCCTTCTGCATGATCACCAGCAGTGCCGAGAGCGCGGTGATGTACGGCACGATGTTGGTCACCGCCGCCAGGCTGACCAGCTTGCCGAATTGCTCGGACGCATTGGGCGAAATGGTCGAAACCGCCATCGCGCTTTGCAGCGCGGCATTCGCCACCAGCCCCGCGATGGGTGCGCCGATCAGGGTCACGCGGCTGTACAGCCGGGGGAACATGCGCTGGTCGGCGGTGACCTTGGCCGTCTGCGCCAGGGTGAACTGCCAGCCCAGCAGCGAACCGACACAGGCCATCACCGCCAGCCCCATGATGATGTTGCCGATCACCGGGTTGAACATCTTCGCGTAGACATAGGCGAAGGGTGCGCTGGAGTTGGCCAGCTCGGCGTTCGGCACGATGCCCATGATCACCGAGGTGGACAGCACGTAGACCACCGCCGCGCCGAGGGTGCCCAGCAGGCAGGCCAGCGGCACGTTGCGCTTGGGATTTTCCACGGCGTCGGAATTCTGCGCCGCCGACTCCATGCCGAGGAAGGCCCAGAGGGTCAGCGGAATGCTCTGGGTGATGGCCTCGTGGGTGGCGATGCCGTTGGGGTTCCAGGCGGCGGCAAATATCGAGCCGTCGAACCAGAACCAGCCGATCACCGACAAGCCCGCCACGGGAATGATCACGCCCCAGACGGTGAGCGAGCCGATCTGCCCGGTCACCTTGGGACCGCCGAAATTGGCCAGGGTGGTCAGCCAGATCAGTACCACCGAACCGATGAACAGCGGCATAGCGCCGGTGCCCAGCCAGGGAATGAAGGGCGTCAGGTAGCCCACCGCCGAGATGGCGATGGCCACGTTGCCGATGGCCAGCGACAGGAAATAGAGATAGGAGCAGAGGAAGAACGCCGACTTGCCGTGGGCCTCCTCGGTGTACGCCGACATCCCGCCCGAACGCGTGCAGTAGATGCCGCACTGGGCGAAGCAGTAGGCGATGGCCATCGACCCCACGGCGGTGACGGCCCATGACAGCAGCGAAATCGCCCCGAGCTGCGCCATGCTCGTCGGCAGCATGATGATGCCCGAACCCATCATGTTCACCGCCACCAGGGTAGTCAGCCCTGTCAGCGTCATTTTCTTGCCGGAACCGTCCATGTGGAGCCCTTCTATTTAGTCATTATCGTCAGAAGATAGTGGCAGTTCGCTATTTTTACTGTTGCCTGCGGCACAGAAACCACTGCCGCCAGCGGCATCTTTCATGACAGGACCCCATCAAGATCAGCGCGCCGACATCCGCGGCGCAATCGCGCTCAGCAGCGCCCCAATGCAAATCCTCCGTCACCATCACCAGCCGTGATGCCAGCTACTCCTCCTCGATCAGCACGTTCACCCGCCCGGCACGCGCAGCCTTCACCAGCACCGCGTGATCGCGCTCGGTCTGGTCGGCATAGAGCAAGGAGAAATCTCCCAGGGCCTCGTCGAAGGCATCGCCTTTGCCCAGGTAACCACTGATGGTCGCCGCATCGCCGGACTTGGCGTGGGCGCGGGCCAGGGTCAGGCCGCAGATGTCGGCATAACGCTCCAGTTGCGGCGCGGTGAAATTGTCCACCGGCACCGACAGCTTCATGTCGCGCAATTGCCTGACGAAGAAGTCGCGTCCTGCCGGGCTGCGCATCCAGCCGAGGAAGATGTCGCTGGAGGACTGCATCAGACGCTGCCCCATCACCACCCGCTGCCCCTGGTGGCCGTACTGGCTCTTGCCGGCGTAGGGTTCGAGCACCGAGTGGCAGGATTCCTTGAATTGCAGGATCAGTGGATGGTTCTCTTCGGAGAACATCAGCACGATGAAGCAGCGGGTACCGACACTGCCGATGCCGACGACTTTCACCGCTGCGTCCACCACGCGGTAACGATCGAACAGCACCCGCCGGTCATCCGACAGGCTGAGTCGGTAATCGATCAGGCTGCGCTCCACGCGCTGCATGAAGTCGTGTTCGGCGACGTGATAGATGATCGGCGGCTGGTCGATGATGCGCGGCTGACCACCGACCTGCGCGGCGATCTTCGGGAAGGCGCTTTCCATCACCCGTTCGCGAGCACGATCGAACAGTTGCTGACGGAACTTGCGCGTCTTGGCGTCGGGCGCCATCGCCAGCAGCGCGTCGGTATCCAGGCGCGAATACCAGACCTCCAGCGGGCTCATCTTCGAATACGCGCGCAGGTTCTCGCGGTAGGATCGCGCACAGGCGACGACCGCATCACGCGCACGGGCATCGGACAGGCCGCCATCGCGCGCCGCCACGGCGAAGCTCGCCACCAGGCGCTTGATGTCCCACTCCCAGGGGGCGGGCAGGGTTTCGTCGAAATCGTTGAGATCGAAGACCAGGTTGCGTTCGGGCGTGGCGAACAGGCCGAAGTTGAGCAGGTGGCAGTCACCGCAGGCCTGCACGTTTACGCCGATGTGTGGCGCCGTGGCCAGGTCACGAGCCATCAGTGCCGCCGAGCCGCGCAGGAAGGTAAAGGGCGAACGCAGCATGCGTCCGTAACGGATCGGCACCAGTTCCTTGACTCGGTCGCGGTTGGACTTCTCCAGGATGGCGATCACGTCGCGCTGGCGGCCGGGCGTTTTCCATTTGGCGTGCGCTTCGCGGGGTATCTGGGAGCGCAGGCGTTGTCCGTTGGCCAGGCGTTCCTCACGGGAAAGAAAACGGGTTGCGGGTTCGGTCTTGCTGGCTTTCCTGGCGGAAGCTTTCTTGTGGGAGGCCATCTTGCTGTCGTCACCCATGGGGCAGGGACAAGGGGGGCGAACGCGCAATCCGCGGCGACGCCCAGTGCTCGTGGAGCCAGGCACCACTGCGCCGCCGGCTCCCCTCCATTCAAGCTAGATCAAATTCCCCCAGGCCACTCGGGGTACTTCGCATTACGCGCGCCGACTTTCCACCACCGCCGCCAGCGCCAGGCCGTCTGTCCCAAATTGCCAAGATATTGTCCCATCCGGCGCACAGGCAGGCGCCGGCAATTCTTACTCTGGATCGGCGCGCTCATACGCGGTCAGGGTCCGGTGCATGGCCCAAATCCTTTCTGCCGGATGACCGTGGGCGAGCGCCCCCGTGAATCTGGAGACAGCCATGACAGACACCACCGAGATGTCAGGCGGCCCAACGCAGGCCGCCGTCGCCCCCGCCATCGTTCGCCCATCCGTTCGCCAGCATTCGATCCGAGTCGAGCTCTGTACCCCCCACATCGGCGCCGAGCTCAGTAACGTCAACCTGGCCGACGTTACCCAGGATCCGGACCTCATCGCCGAGATCCGCCGCCTGTGGCTCAAGCACAAGGTGATCTTCTTCCGCGACCAGGACATCACGCCCATGGAGCAGCAGACCTTCGCTGCGCAATTCGGCGACCTGGAAGCCCACCCCCTGGCTCCGAGCCATCCGGAAGCGGACAAGCTCCTGATGCTTTACCGCAACCTCAACCCGGACAAGCCGAACTATGTCGAGAAGGCCAGCAAGGAAAATCTCTGGCATTCGGATGTGACCTACAAGAATGCCCCGCCTCGCGGTGCGGTCCTGCGTTGTGAGCAAGGCCCCGAGACCGGTGGCGACACCCTGTGGGCCAACATGGTTCTGGCCTATGAGCGGCTGCCGGCGAGCATCAAGCAGAGAATCGACGGTCTCTATGCAAGGCACAGCGTGGAATCGACCTTCGGTGCACAGCTGCCGATCGCCGAGCGCCGTGCCTTGGCCGAGCGCAGCCCCGCCGTCGACCATCCGGTGGTGCTCACCCACCCGGAGACGGGCGAGAAAGTCCTGTTCGTGAACTCGGCGTTCACCACGCACTTCTCGAACTTCTTCAACTTCGAGGACGTGCGTTACGGCCTGGACTTCATGCCCGAAGCGCAGCACCTCCTGAACTACCTGGCCCAGCAGGCTTCGGTGCCCGAATACCAGGTACGCCTGAAGTGGCGGAAGAACACCGTGGCGATGTGGGACAACCTGCTCTGCCAGCACTACGCGGTCGCCGACTACGGCAAGGCACAGCGCAAGATGCTGCGCGCGACGCTCAGCGGCACCGCGCTGGCCTGAGTGCCCTTCCCGACACACCCAAACGACCTGAACACAACAAGATCAAGAGGCCTCGCCATGCTCTATCAACAAATCGACACTGCTGTGACCGACGGCGATTCGCTCCCCTGGGTTCCCTTCACGCCCTATGCGGACAACGTCTTTCTGAAGTACTTCAAGCTCGATCCGATTCGCGGCGAGATCATCACCCTGATGAAAGCGCCGATCGACATGCAGCTGCCCAAGCACCATCACTCCGGCACCGTCATCGTCTACACCCTGGAAGGCCAGTGGAAATACAAGGAGCACGACTGGATCGCCGGGCCGGGCAGCATCGTCTACGAGACCGCCGCATCCACTCACCAGCCGGAGGTCGTCACTACCGGCGATACCGAGTACGTGCTGACGCTGGTGATAGTCACCGGCGACCTCGTCTTCGTCGATGAGCATGACAAGGTCCTGGCCATCGAAAACTGGAAGACCGCACTCCAGCGTTACCTCCATTACTGCGAGGCGAACGGGATCGAACCCAAGGATCTCACCGCGTTCCGCTGAATTGACGGAGCGTCGCGGCGCCAGTTGGTGTGAACGCAGCTGGCGTCGGTCCCGCCCATTCCGATCCTTCTCTTCCCGCCCTTTGCGACTGCATGAGTACGCTGGCCCTGTGGCCGACAAGGATCGCCGGGCCAGCGCCAACGAGGGCGACCGCCGCCATGCCTGGCATGCGGATGATGGAAACAAGAATGAGGTGAAAACATGGCAGCCATGGCTCGCGCAGTGACCCTGACTACCTATGCAGAGGTCGCGCAGCACCTGGGGCTGAATGTCCAGCAGCAATTGAGCCGCTTCGGGTTGCACCCGGCCATGCTGGAAAATCCCGACCTGCGCATCCCCCTGGCATCCGTGACCGGGCTACTGGAGTCGTCTGCGCAGGCCAGCGGCTGTGAAACCTTCGGCCTGCGCATGGCCGAATCCCGCCAGCTCTCCAACTTCGGCGCCATCAGCCTGCTGCTGTCGCACCAGCCGACGCTTCGAGCCGCGCTGGATACCGCCCTGAAATACCGCCACCTGATGAACGAGTCAGTAGCCATCCAGGTGGAGGAGTCGGAAAGGGTCGTGACGTTGCGAGTGGAAATTGCCGTCGACAACCCGGCACCGCTGCGTCAGAGCATGGAGTTGGCGATCGGTGTACTGCATCGCTTCTGCGGCGCGCTGCTGGGGCAAAGCTGGCGCCCCCTGTTCGTCAGCTTTGCCCACCTGGCACCGGCGAACCAGGATGTTCATCGGCGCCTGTTCGGCTGCCGGCTGGAATTCGGAGGCGAGTTCAACGGGATCGTCTGCCCCGCCGCCAATCTGAATGCGCCCAATCCATCCGCCGATCCGGTCATGGCGAAGTACGCCCGAAGTTTCGTCGAGTCGCTTCCCGACGCCGTACGGGAATCGACCATGAACGACGTGCGCCATGCCATCTACCTGTTGCTGCCCATGGGACGAGCCAGCGCCGGTCAGGTCGCGCAATCGCTTGGCATCACCGTCAGAACCATGCAACGGCGGATCGAAGAGTGCGGCACGTCCTACTCCGACCTGCATGACGAAGTTCGCCAGGGACTGCTGGTCCGCTATATGGATAACCCGCGCTATTCGCTCAGCCAGATCGCCTGCCTGCTGGGGTTTTCGAGCCCGAGTTCGTTCACCCGATGGTTCAGCAGTCATCACGGCATGGCGCCCACCAAATGGCGCAGCCAGCAACCGGGGCACCCTGCATAGTCGAACCGGACCCGACATCGCCACACTGCCGGATCGCCCATTCAGGCGTACCCGGTTGCTCAACGCTTGCCGGTAACGGGCAACGCCCTCGGGATATCCCTCGCTGTCGCGCGCTCCCGATGCCGGCTTGCCCATTCCGATGGCGACGTGCCGAACTGGCCCCGGAACCAGCGGGAGAAATCCGCGCCCGAGGTAAAGCCCAGTAGCTCGGCGACTTCGTAGAGTTTGCGTTTGCTGGTCAGCAGGTACTCCTCCGCCAGCTCGACGCGTATCGCATTGATCACTGACAAGCCAGTCTCCCCCACCTCCGCCAACCGCCGACTGAGCGTGCGGCGATGCATGCCCAGATGCTGAGCGACTCGCTCGACGGAGCAGGTTCCGGTGGGCAGGAGAATCCGGATGACCTGCCGCGTCCGATCCAGGGGATCGTCGCCCTGGTCCGCCAGTTGCACGTCCAGCCAGCGTTTCACTTCGCGATTGAGCTTGGGTGTCGCGGAGGCAATCGGCAGATTCACGTCGCGGCTCCGGCAGACGATGGCGTTGAATTCCTGCCCGAAGTCGAGTGCCGTTCCGAGCAGGCGTCGATGGACGTCCAGGCTGGCAGGGCGATCATGGCTGAAACAGATGGTCACCGGCTTGAAGGCATCGCGCGCCAGAGTCCGAAAGGATCGGACGGCAATACCTGTCGACATCTCCACCGCTTGCCGCCAGAGGCCCTGGTGCTTCAACTTCATGTCCACATGCAGAAGCAGCAGGTCCGCGACGTCCTCCAGGCGCAGTTGCACGCCGGCGTTGTGAATCCGCATGTAACGGGCAGAGGACTCCATCGCCGCGCGCAAGGTGGGCTCCTCGCGAATCACCAGGGCCAGCATGCCCAGGTCGGCCAGGCTGCGCCGCTCCGCCATCAGCAGTCCGAAGGCTTCCTGACCGGAAACACGCGCAGACTCTTCCAGCAGCCAGCAGACCGAATCGACACTGATCAGAAGGTTGGGATCTTCGAGCACCCGCGGTGGCAACTTGGCCAGCCGCAACATCTGGAAGGGGTCCAGACCGACTGTCCGGGCGATTGGCTCGTAGTCAGTCAGGCTGGCACTGCGCGTCAGGTTGGACATGCGCTCACCGTTGTCCCAAATTGCAAAATTATTGTCCTGAATAGCCAAGCCTATTAGCTCGGAGCACGTCAAGCTAATCCTCCACAACTACAAAAACAACAACTTGACGAGCACAACGATGGCCTTGGAAAACTCCCCCTCTCCAGCCCCACGGGACCTGGACGACCCGCACGCGTTCTCTCACCACTTCATCGACGTCAACGGCATCCGGATGCACTACGTCGAGGAAGGCAAGGGTCCATTGCTGTTACTTCTGCATGGGTTCCCCTACCTTTGGTACATGTGGCGACGGCAGATCCCCGTCCTCGCATCCGCCGGGTTCCGGGTGGTCGCACCGGACCTGCGCGGCTTCGGCAGGTCCGACAGCCCCGCCGCCATCGAGGCCTACGACATGAGCCAGTCAGTGGGTGACATGGTCGGCCTGCTGCAGGCCCTGGGCGAAACCTCCGCGATCGTCATCGGCCACGACCTTGGCGCCTGGGTGGCGCAGTCCTGCGCCCTGCTGCGGCCCGAGCTGTTTCGCGCACTGGTCATGCTCAACACGCCGGTACCGCCACGCGGCCGCATCAGGCCCACGGACGGCCTGCGGGCATTGGCCAAGGGCAAGGGCTACCACCACCTGTACTTCCAGCAGTTGGAAAAGCCCGACCGTGAACTGGCCGCGGACACTCGCAAGACCTTGCGCAGCATCTTCTACTCGGTCTCGGGAAGCGCCGTCGGCGCCGAACGCTGGCGCCTGTTCATCGAGCCGGACGAGTCGATTCTCGATGCCTTCACCGACCCTGCGGAGTTCCCCTCCTGGCTGAGTCCCGAAGCGATCGACCACTACGTGGACGAGTACACCCGCACAGGCTTCACCGGACCGCTGAACTATTACCGCTGCCGCGACCGCAACTGGGAGATTTCGGCCTTTCTCGATGGCGCGGTGGTGCGCCAGCCCAGCCTGTTCATCGGCGGCGCCGCCGACCCTTCCCTCGAACCTCCGGAGATCCGCGGACTGTATGAGCAGCTAGAGACCTATCTGGTCGAGCTGCGCAAGAAGGTCCTGCTACCCGGAGTGGGCCACAGTGCGGCGGAAGAACAGCCCGAACAGGTCAATGCACTGCTCCTGGAGTTCCTCGGTCAGCTGGGCAACCACTAGCGCCCCGGCCCCCGGTTGAGCCATTGAAATCGCCAGGCAGGCCCCTGTTCGCTCACGCGCGGGCCAGGTGCATGGTCATTCTCATGAACGTGATTACGAAGGTGTCCGACATGCATGGACTGATGCAGCAGCAGTCGCTGCTGATCTCGACGCTCCTCACCCACGCCGAGCGCCATCATGGCGACCAGGAAATCGTCTCCCGCCGCGTAGAGGGGGATATTCACCGGCAGACCTATCGCGACCTTGGCCGCCGCTCGCGCCGCCTGGCCAATGCGCTACCCGCGCTCGGGGTCGGTTTTGGCGATCGCGTCGCCACCCTGGCCTGGAACGGCTACCGCCACCTGGAGCTGTACTATGCCGTGTCCGGTTCCGGCGCCATCCTGCACACGCTCAATCCCCGCCTGCATGCGGATCAGGTGACCTGGATCGCCGACCATGCGGAAGATACCGTCCTGTTCTTCGAACTGACCTTCCTGCCGCTGGTCGAATCCATTGCCAGCAGCGTCTCGACCATCAAGCGCTTCGTTCTCATGACGGATCGCGCGCATATGCCGGCGACTTCCGCGATCCCTGACCTGCTCTGCTACGAAGATCTGCTCGACTCCCAAGCCGAAGATTTCGTCTGGCCGACCTTCGACGAGAACAGTGCCTCGTCGCTGTGCTACACGTCCGGCACCACCGGCAATCCCAAGGGCGTGCTCTACAGCCACCGCTCGACGCTGCTGCACACGTACGCCGCCGCCCTCCCCGACTCCTTGAACTGCTCGGCCCGCGACACCATCCTGCCGGTGGTGCCGATGTTCCACGTCAATGCCTGGGGCCTGCCGTACGCAGCCTGCATGGTCGGAGCCAAACTCGTACTGCCGGGGCCTGCGCTCGACGGTGAATCGCTGTACGAACTGTTCGAGTCGGAAAAAGTCACCCTGTCCGCTGGCGTCCCCACCGTATGGCAGGGCCTGCTGGCTTATGTCGAAGCAACCGGCAAGACATTCTCGACCATGCGCCGGACCGCCATTGGCGGCTCGGCCTGCCCCGCGGCCATGATGGCCGCATTCCAGGACCGCCATGACGTGCAGGTGCTGCATATCTGGGGCATGACCGAACTGAGCCCGCTCGGCACCTGCTGCGTCCCCAAGGCCGGGCACCTTGCCATGGGCCCCGCGGAGCAGCGCGTCCTTCAGGCAAAACAGGGCCGGGTGGTGTATGGCGTCGACATGAAGATCGTCGGCGCGGACGGCGTCGAAATCCCGCCCGGTAGCAAGACCTCGGGCGAACTGATGGTGCGCGGCCCCTGGATCATCTCCTCGTACTTCAGGAACGACGCTGGCGATCCGCTGGTGGATGGCTGGTTCCCGACAGGCGACATCGCAACCATCGATGCCGACGGCTTCATGCAGATCACCGACCGCAGCAAGGATGTCATCAAGTCCGGCGGAGAGTGGATCGGGTCCATCGACCTGGAAAACATCGCCATGGCCCACCCGGCGGTGGCGATGGCCGCGTGCATCGGCATCCGTCACCCGAAGTGGGATGAGCGCCCGCTTCTGGTGGTGACCCGCCAGCCCGGCAGCGAACTCTCTCGTGAGGAATTGCTGGGGTTCTACGAAGGCAAGATTGCCAAATGGTGGACGCCGGACGACGTGGTATTCGTCGACAGCATCCCGCTCGGTGCGACCGGCAAGATGCTGAAGAACAAGCTCCGCGAGATGCTCCGGGACTACCGGCTGCCAACGGCCTGAGTCACGCTGTCGTCCTCATCGTTGACGATGAAGTGTGCCGCGCCACTGGAGCCGGGGTATTCCGAGCGCGCCGTCGACCCGCTCGCCGAAGACTTCGACACAGCCACCGCCGAGGCCTTCCGGCGCCGGATCGAGGGGCGCCCTGGGCCTGAGCCGTGGCCTCTGGGTTATGGCGCCTTGTCGGCCAGCGACTCCAGGAGATCGGCGGACGGCACGAAGAACAGGCTCCCCGTCACCGCCTTGCTGTAGTCCAGCAGGCGATCGTAATTGCCTGCGGGGCGGCCGATGAACATGTTTTCCAGCATCTCCTCGACCGGCTCCGGCGAGCGGGCATAGCCGATGAAATAGGTGCCGAACTCCCCCGAGCCGGGGCGGCCGAAAGGCATGTTGTCGCGCAGGATCTTCACTTCCTGGCCGTTCTTCTCCAGGGTGGTCAGCGAACTGTGGGAACAGCTCGGTTTCACCGATTCGTCCAGCTCGATGTCCGACAGCTTGGTGCGCCCGATGATGCGTTCCTGCGCCTCGGTGGAAAGCTCGTTCCAGCCCGCCATGTCATGCAGGTACTTCTGCACCAGGACATAGCTGCCACCGGCGAAGTCCGCATCCTCCTCGCCAATCAGGGTGAAGTGCTCCGCCTCGCGGCCGACCGGGTTCTCGGTGCCATCGACGAAGCCGACCATGCTGCGCATGTCGAAATAGCGGAAGCCGTGGACTTCATCGACCACGCGGACCGCATCGCCCAGCCTTGCGAGCAGCAGGGTCGCCAGTTCGAAACAGAGGTCCATCTGCTCCGCGCGGATATGCAGCAGGAGGTCGCCGGGCGTGGAGACGGCAACGCGCTCGCCCGTGCCGATTTCGCGGAAGCTGTGCAGCGATGCGGGACGCGGAGCGCCGAAGAGGACGTCCCACGCCTGGGAGCCAAAGCCCACGACGCAGGAAAGGTTGCCAGCGGGTACGCGCTTGCCCACCGAGCGGACCAGGGCTGCTACGTCACCGCACAGCGAACGCACCGAATCCAGATGTTCCTCACCGGGCGTCAAGGTTGCGACGAGGAAGATCGCGCTACGGGTGATCGGGCTATCGACCGCTTGGGGTACAGGAGAATCGTTGAGCATTTTTTCCATCACTCGCCATCGAACTGGGTGCGGTTGAGACTATCAGACTTGGCAGAGCGCGATAGCGGCGATGAGCCCGGCCTGTCAGTTCACCGGCGCGGGACAACGCCCCAGCCCGGTACCGCTCCCGGCCTGGCCTATGGCACCGGCCAGCTTGCGCAGATTGACCTGGTGCGCACTCACCAGACTCTCCACCCGGTTGTCCGCGGGGGTCTGTACGGTGGTGCGGCAGGTGAGCGCCTTCTGTTCGCCCGGGCGCTTCAGGCGCCAGGTGGCGTCCAGCAATGCGTAGCTGCCGGGCACCGAGTCGAAGCGCTGCACGTCCACCCGCAACAGCGTGGGCGCGGCACCGCCAGTGGGCGCGCCGAGCTGGTCCTGCAGCGCGCTCTGGAACTCGTCCGTCAGGTTGGCGCCCCACCATTCGGTTTCCAGAATGAGCAATCCGTTGCTCCCCTGGCGGATGACCAGTTGCGTGCGATCCACCTGCGGCGGCAGGCTCACCCGTTCGATCCGGATGTTCGCACTGCCCTGCGGCGCCGGCTGCGACGGTACCAGCGTGTGGTAATGCAGGGGCGCGCTGCTGCATCCCCAGAACAAGGGGAGCAGTCCGGCAATCAACAGTTTTTGCAGCTTCGGCATCTGAATTCACTCCTTTGGCAATGCGCTATCAGGGCTGCAGGTCGTTCGGGTCCGCGGACTTCGGGCGGCCGCGAATCAGTGATTCGGGGTGCCTGCTGAGGTAGTCGGAGAGGTCACGCAACGAGCGCGACGTACGATCCAGATCGTCCAGGGTTTCGCTGAGTTGCTCGCGCTGCGGAGAGCCCGACGCCAGCGCCGCATTGGCCGACTGCAGGGTCTGCCGCACCTCGGCCAACGTGCTGGTCACACCGGGAAGCGTCTGGGTGTTGAACTGTTTCAGGCTGCTCTGCAACTCGCGCAGATTGCCGTCGAGGTTGTTGGCGATGCGATCCAGCGGCAGCTTGCTGATGCGTTCCACCACCTGTTGCAACTGCTCCTGCAACCGCTCCAGGTTGCTGGGGATGGTGGGGATGGAGTACGGCTGGGGTGTGTCCTTGAACGCCACTGGCGCGGCATCGGGGTAGAAGTCCAGGGCGATGTATTTCTGCCCGGTGATCAGGTTGCCGCTGCGGGCCTGGGCACGCAGGCCCCGCTCGATGAAGGTACGGACCATGTCCCGGGTACCCGCTTCATCTTCAGGCGTGTGATGGAAGAGCTGCAGCATCTTCTGGTGGATCGGTCCCAGTCGCTTCGGATAGACCACCGTCTCGACCATGAACGGGAAGCTCTGCTTGGCCGGATCGTAGTCCAGCTGTACCGAGGTGACCTTGCCGAACTCCACCCCCAGGAATTCCACCGGCGCGCCCACCGACAGGCCCCGCGTGGACTGGTCGAAACGCAGGCTCAGGTAGACCGGCCTTCCGGAGGGCGGCGCCAGTGCCGTGTCGCGATCGCCGAACAGCTCGAACACCTGCAGGTCAGCCGCCGGCGCCGACTCGCCCGCATGCGGCGGGCTGCCGAAGGCCAGGCCACCCACCAGGATCGAGGACATGGATTCGGTATTGACCCGCAGGCCGTTGGCGTCCACGGCCACATCGACACCGCTGGCGTTCCAGAAGCGCGTGTCCTGGGTGACGAAGGCATCGTAAGGAGCTTCGACGAAGATTCCGATGTCCACGCCCTTGCCATCGGCCTTCAGGGCATAGGACACCACCTGCCCCACCGGGATCTTCCGGTAATAGATCGATGAGCCTATATCCAGCGAGCCGAGGTCGTCGGCACTGAGCATGAAGCGCTTGCCCTTCTCGCCATAGGTGATCGGCGGCGGCGATTCGAGGCCGATGAAGTTCTTTTCCGAGACCTTCGAATCCCCCGAATCGGCGCCGATGAAGTTGCCCGACAGCAGCGTATCCACCCCGGACACGCCACCGATGCCGATACGCGGCCGCACCACCCAGAACTGGGCGCCACGTCGGGCGAACGACTCGGCCTCCTTGGACAGCTGGACCTTGGTGATCACGCTCTTGCGATCGGGCGCGAGTTCGACCGAAAGCACCTCGCCGATCACCACGCTGCGATACTTCACCTGGGTCTTGTTCGGCACCAGCCCTTCGCCGGTATGGAAGGAGATCGAGATGACCGGCCCTTCCTGCATCCAGCTGCGAACCACCAGGGACGCGCCGATCAGCATCGCCACAATCGGCACTATCCAGACCAGCGATACGCTCCAGCGGCGGGTCTGCACCTCGCCTTGTCCTGGCTGCGACTGCTTATCGGTGTCCTGCACCATTGACCTTGTCTCCCTTCTGCGGATCGCTGTCCCAGATCAAACGTGGATCGAAACTCATGGCCGAAAGCATGGTGAGCACCACCACCAGGCCGAAGAACAGAATGCCGGGGCGCGGCTCGATGGTGCCCAAGCCCTGCATCTGCACCAGGGCGGCGACCAGTGCCACCACCATCACGTCGAGCATCGACCAGTAGCCGATCAGCTCGACGAAGCGGTACAGCTGCGAGCGCTGCCGGCGTGCCCAGGCGCTGCGGCGCTGGGCGGTGAACAGCAGCAGCCCCAGGGAAAAGAACTTGATCGCCGGCACGCCGACGCTGGCGATGAAGATGATCAGCGCGATGTCCCAGGCGCCGGCCTCCCAGAACTCCAGCACGCCGCCGCCGATGGTGCTGTCGGAGCCATGCCCGAGCATCTCCGTACGCATCACCGGCAGCAGGTTGGCCGGCACGTAGAACACCAACGCTGACAGCAGGAACGCCCAGCCACGGGTAATGGCGTCGGTCTTGCGCGCGTGCAACGGGGCGCCACAGCGCTCGCAACGATGCGAGTCCCGCGCGAGGTCGCAGGCATGGCCGCAGCCATGGCACAGGCGCAGATTCAGCTCCGCCGCCAGTGGGGGCTGACTCACACCTGCCCCCAGAGGTCGCGGATATCGCGTCCTGCTACGTAGATCAGCAGCATGCTCAGGGCGGCCAGGGCGACCAGGCCGATGCCGGGGATCACTTCCAGCAGCCCGGCCAGCTTGATCACCGCCACCAGGGTTCCCAGCAGGCAGACCTCCAGCATGCTCCACGGCCGCACGCCCTCCAGCGCCCGCATGCACAGGGCGAAGGCCGGTGCGCGGCGCCCGCACAGGGCGAAGCCCAGCAGCCAGATGAGCAAGGTCACCTGCAGCACGGGCGCAATGATGATGGCCAGGGCCATCACCAAGGCGATGAAGGTGATGGTGCCGGAACTGAGGATCAGCACCGAGTCCCAGAGGGTCGCCGAATTGTGAATCCCCTGCATGCCGATGGTCATTACCGGATAGAAGTTGGCGAAAGCCAGCAACACCGCGCCAGTCAGGCTCAGCGCCAGGCGCTGCTCGACCGTCAGCGCGACGTGCCGCTGCAACACGCCGCCGCAGCGCACGCACAGCGCACGCTGACGGGTTTGCAGCGGCGCGCGCTGGTAAACGGCATCGCAGTATTCGCAGATGATCAGTTCATCGGTCTGGGACATTCAGGTGTCCGTGCAGAGATTCCAGCGGCCCATGAGGACGTCGGAACCGCTACCTTCAGCGTCCTTGGCAATCCGTGTGGCTCGCAATGCGCGGGCGGGACGCCAATGGGGCGTATTTCCCGTGCAAACACCACGTCCGTGCTCGAACGGCCCCAAGGCCGCCCGAGCGTTCAGTCAACCTGCCTGTGCGCCCTCAGAAGCGCCAGGTCGCGCTCGCGGCAAACGCCTGGATCCAGGCATTGTCGAACTCGCCCGAGACGCGCTTGGGATCGTTGAGCGGCAACGGCTTCTGCTGGTCGACGGACATGTCGCCCATCCATACCAGTTCGTAGCTGAAGTTGATGTCGGTATTCTTGTCCAGCGAATAGGTAAAGCCGGTACCCAGGCGCCAGTTTTCGTTCGTGGGGACGGTCAGGGAACGGTTGTGATCGCTGACGGCGGAGCTGTCGTAGCCCAGGCCCATGTTCCACAGCCACTGCGGATCGAAGCGGTACTGGGCGCCCACCGAGGCGTGCCAGGTATCCTTGTAATGGGTATTCAACGTCGCCGAATGGGGATTGGCGCTGTCCAGGTCGACGCCGATCTCATCGAAACGCGACCAGTCCTGCCAGCCGAGGCTGCCCAGCAAGGCCCATTGCGAATCGAGCTGCTGGAAGAGACTCAGCGTCAGCGTCTGCGGGACGTTCATGTCGATCTTGGTGTTTGCATCGAGTACACCGCGGTTGCCCAGCGCGGTGGTGGCGACCGGGCCCAGCCCTTCGAGGTCCATGCGATCCTCGAACTTGACGTGGATCTCGCTGGTATAGCTCAGGCCCAGCCGGGTGCCTTCGCGAGGCTCGTAGATCACCCCGAGGTTACCGCCGAGGGCCCAGTCGTTGTCCTTGTATTTCATGCGCCCATCGGGGCGATCCAGGACGCCAAGGGGATCGTTGTCCACCGCCATCTTCGAGTCGAGCGCGGCATAGAAGGCGCGCGCGCCCAGGCCCACGGCCCATTGATCGTTGATGCGATAGGCCACCGAGGGCATCAGCGTCATGCCGAGGATGGAGCCGTTCTGCAGGAAGTAACGGCCCTGCCAGTCGTTGTCGTAGTTCAGGCTGAGGCCGAAGTCCCCGTACGCGGCGAAGCCCACCGACCAGCCATCGTTCAACTCCTGGGTGACGAAGAAACTCCCGCCCGGCAGCCACTCCAGTGCGTTGCCGCTGTCGCCGCCGTCGATGTTGGTATCGGAATCGGTGTGGAACTCCAGGTTGCTGTGCAACAGCTGCCCGGCGGCGGTGATCTGAGTGCCTTTCAACAGCGCCATGCCCGCCACGTTGCTGGCCAGGGTGCTCGGCCCCTGGGCCCTGGCCGCAGCACCGGCGTTGGCCAGCCCGACGTTATCGGTGCCGACCTCGTACAGCATGATTCCCCCGGCCATTGCCGACAATGGCAAAGCGAACACGCCTACCGCGAGGACTGGGGCAAAGGCAAACTTCATGGTGGTATCCCTTCCAGATTATTCGGACTTCTAATTGGATGTGGCGCAATGAGACGGCGACGTTCGACGAACAGGGAGATCAAGTCCCTGGCCCTGACCTCCACCTCATTCAATTCGCTCCGCCCTCCGTACCGTTCCCCTACGCGGTTTCTGCGGTACTGGTGCATCGGCCCCACCCGAGCAATTCGGCGGCTCACGCCCTGCCAGCATAGTGCAAACCGGAAAATTCGTACGGACTCGCGCACGACGCCCATCGCAATTCCGCATCCAGGCGTGAGTAGCAACGATACTGACAACCCCCGTCAATCAACATCGTCTGCTTGAGGCAGGGCCCGTTGAACGCCTCTTGCCTTGATGATTTTGTGATGCACAACACATTCGAGCCAACTTCAGCGCACTGACTCGCCAAGCTCTTGCCACAGAGCTGCCGCAGCAAAACGGGTGACGAAATTAACGTTGCCAGGTGGAATGGACTAGCCACGCCCACGCCGCATCGCTACGCTCCAGCTGCCTGCGCCCATTTCAATGGAGCAGAAATCCGGATCAGCCAGGATCGAGCATCCGGATGGCATGGAAACCGCACGCTTGAATCACCCAGAAAAATGATCGGCAGTGCAACAGCCCTATGTGAGGAATTTATTGATGAAACCCATGACTTCGTGGATCGCTGCTCTCTTCGTCGCCGCAGCCCTGACCGGTTGCGCAAACGTCGGCCCGGGCAATGGCGGGCCGGGTGAGATGGAAATTCGCACCGGACGCATCGAACAGATCACCCTGACGCAGATGCAGACCAACCATGACAGCGGGATCGGTGCCGTGCTCGGCGGCGTCGGCGGCGCGGCACTGGGCAGCCTGATCGGCCAGGGCACCGGCCGCGACGTCGCCATGGTTGCCGGTGTGCTGGGCGGCGCCCTGGCCGGCAACTATGCGGAGAAGAAGAAGTATGACCAGCCCCAGGAAGCGCAGCAGATCATCGTCCGCATGAAGAGCGGCGTACTGGTGTCCGTCACCCAGCCGGTCAACCAGAGCCTGAGCCAGGGCATGGCGGTCTACATCGAGGGCACCGGCGGCGACGCACGCGTCGTACCGCAGGGCTGATCCCTGCCGACATCGCCGCGAACCCGATGTCTGGAAGCCCCGCCACACCTGGCGGGGCTTTTTGTTTCCGCTATGCCGTTGGCTTGGCGTTGCGCGACAGCCTGGCGCGGAACTGTGCCGGCGTCACCGCGTGGGCGGCCCGGAAACAGGCGGTCAGGTGGCTTTGGCTGCTGAAGCCGCATTCCTGGGCGATGAGCACCAGCGGCATCTCCGACAGGCTCAGCAGCTTGCGTACCTGTTCCAGCCGCGCCGCCAGCACATAGCGATGCGGCGGCATACCCACCGCCTCCAGGAACAGGCGGCGGAAATGCGCCTGGCTGACCCCGGCCAGGCTCGCCAGGGCATCTGCGGACAGGTCCTCCGCCGGGTTCTGGTGAATATGGTTGAGCACCGCCTGCAAGCGCGAGAAATGCGCGTGACGCGGGTTGATGCCGCCGCAGGCCGGCGTCGTCAGCACGCGATAGGTCTGCTCCAGCATCACCGCCGCCAACTGCGCCATGAAGGCCTGGTCCGCCATCATGCCCTTGTGCAATTCACTCACCAGCTGCTGCGCGGCGGCGCCCACCAGGGGGTCACTGAACGACGTCGGTTGGCCTCGCGCATCCGCCAGCGACTCCAGGTTGGCCATGGTGTCGTTGCCGTCTTCGAGGAAATAGAAGACAGCGAAATCCACCGTGCCTGAATAGTGCCAGTGGGTGGCCGCGCCGCGCGGAACCAGCAGCGTATTGGTGGGGATGTTCTGGCTCCGCCAGTGGTCCTGTTCGCCCTCCAGCACTTGCCCGCCGCCGAACTGGCTCACCAGGCCGGTACAGCCCAGTCCAGACACGGTGCGCTCGATGGTCTGGTACATGTAGCGCTCGACGAACAGAGGCGTCGCGCCGCCGATGGTGCCTTCGAGAATGGGCATCTGCCCCAGTTCCTCGCGCACCTGCAGCCAGCTGGATTGCAGCAAATGGCGTCCTCCATGATGAGCGGATTTTGACAAAAATACGCTCAATTGCTGAAAGGAACCAGCGCCGATCAGGAGCAGTATTCCAGCCACGACAAGAACAGCGCGAGGCGCGGAAACCATGCAACTGAAATCTCACCTGACCCTGCCCGACGTCGGCCTGACCGGCTTCGAAACCCCGCTTGGCGAGGAAGAGTCCGCCATCCAGGCTTCGGTGCATCGCTTCGCCCGCGAGGTGCTGCGCCCCCTGGGAACCGAGCTGGACAAGATGAGCGCGAGCGACGTGGTCGCGCCCGGCTCCCCCTACTACAGCGTGTTCGCCGAGTACGCCAAGCTGGGCCTGAGCCCGGAGCTGCTCAAGGAGCTGCCGCCGGCCACGGCGATCCGCGTGGAATCCATGATCGGCGAGGAGCTGGGCTGGGGCGACACCGGGCTTGGCGTATCCCTCGGCGCCGCCGGCTTCCCGCTGCAGATGGCCGTGGCCACGGGCAACCAGGAACTGGTTGAACTGTGCACCGGCAAGATCGGCTGCTGGATGATCACCCAGCCCGACAAGGGCAGCGACGTGCAGGTGTTCGACATGGCCCGCGAGTGGGTCCCCGGCCAGAACGGCAACAAGGGCAACGTCTGGGGCCAGTTGCGCGGCGACGACATCGTGATCAACGGCCAGTGCTCCGCCTGGGTCTCCAACGGCGCGGTGGCCCAGGTCGCCCTCTGCTACATCGGCGCGGATTACGGCAACGGTTTCTTCGAGGCGGACGGCCGCCCCCATGGCATGGCCGTGATCGTGCCGCTGGACCTGCCGGGCGTGAGCCGTGGCAAGCCCCTGGACAAGATCGGCCAGCGCCCGCTGCCCCAGGGCGAGATCTACTTCGACAACGTGCGCGTGCCCAAGCGCTACGCGGTTGCCCTGCAGGACGAGTACTACGGCAACATGGCCTCCGCCTGGTCCTATGCCGGCACGCACATGTCCCAGGTGTTCACCGGGCTGGCGCGCTCCGCCTTCGAGATGGCGCTGGCGTACTGCCACGAACGCAAACAGGGCGGCCGCCTGCTGATCGACCACCAGCTCACCCGTTATCGCCTCGGCGACATGCTGCGCCAGGTCGAACTGGCGCGCGCCACGGCGCGTCGTTCGCTGGCCTACGCACGCCTGTCCGCCAACACCCACCCTTACGTCACCGGCTCGGCCAAGGTCACGGTCACCGAGGCCGCCATGCGCGTGGCGGACGAGGCGCTGCAGTTGTTCGGCGGTGCGGGCACCTCCCGCGAGTACCCCATCGAGAAAGTCTTCCGTGACGCGCGTGCCGCGCTGATCGAGGACGGCGAGAACCGCGTGCTGACCATGCGCCTGGGCCTGCTCGCCCAGCAACTTTATGCCGAAGGCTGGGCGCAGAACTGACTGCACGAGCCTGACTGCCCTACTCCCCTGCCTTCGGGACCCCGCCGGCCACACCCGCGCTGAACGTCAGCGCCGGCCGCCCGCGCGCGAACACCTGCCAGGGAAGTTCCTACAACAACAAAGCTTCGAGGAAACAACAGATGGCCAACTATCCCGTAGTCGTATATGGCGCCAGTGGCTACACCGGCATGCTGATCATGGACTGGCTGATCGACCAGAACATCCCCTTCACCGCCGTTGCCCGCAGTGCCCGCCGCGTGCAGGAAATGATGGCGCAACGGGTGGTGCGCCTGGAGTCGGCCACCTACGAGATCATCGAGTGCGAACACAATGTGGAAGCACTGACCAAGGCCTTCACCGGTGCCAAGGTGGTCTGCAACACCGTGGGCCCCTTCGTCAACTACGGACTGACCACCGTCGAGGCCGCGCTCAAGGCCGGCTGCCACCACATCGACACCACCGGCGAGCAGGAATACATCCGCGCGGTGCGCGACGAGTTCGGCGAGCTCTACCGCCAGGCCGGCCTGCTGGTCTCGCCGTCGCTGGCCTACATGTACAGCTTCGCCGAAATCGCAGCGGAACTGGCACTGGAGCACCCGGGCATCGACGCCCTGGAAACCAGCACCCTGTGCCGCGGACCGCGTGAGGGCGTCGCCGGCGTCACCGTGGGCTCGACCGCGTCGATCTTCGAAATGCTGCGCGCCAGGCAGCACTACCTGTGGGACGGCAAGCTGAAGGAGCACCCGGCCCACACCTCCTTCCAGATCACCTCGCCGCACTTCATGCAGCCGGTCTTCGCCCTGCCGTGGGGCGGCACCTCCCTGCCGATCTATTTCGAGAACGACCCGCGCGTGCGCAGCTGCGTTTCCTGCGTCGGCTTCTACGACAACAACGTCATGCAGAGCGTGCACCAGCTGGGCTACAAGTGGGAGCAGGAGTACAAGGACCTGCCCCCGACGCACCAGGATGCGGTGATCAGGCAGGTCGTCGAATCCACCACCCCGAGCATGCCGCCGCGCGAGCGCACCACCCAGGTACGCATGGTGGATACCGCCATCGGCCGCGGCCAATTGTCCGCCGTGCGCGCCGAAGTCTTCGGCACCACCGCCTACATCGCCACCGGCGCCCTGCAGGCTGCCGCGGCAATCAAGCTGATCGACGGCGAGACCAACAAGGTCGGTTTCGCCTCCGGGTCCAAGGCCTTCGGCCATCGCTACCTGCTGGGCTTCCTCGAAGAGCGCGGCCTGGCCCGCGCCACCGTCACCCGCATGTAGTGACACGCCAGAGACCGGGACTCAGGGTCCGCAAGGGGTTCTCACCCTTTGCGGACAACCCTGCCGCTCCGGCTCCAACGCCATCGGCACAGATCAGGAACAAAGCATGGCCATCATCGATTTCTTTGACCGCGGCTGGCGGGGCAACCCCCAGGGCAGCGCCTACATCCAGGACGACCGTCACTACAGCTTCGACGAGGTGGGCCAGCAGTCCTGCCGCATTGCCAACGCCCTGCTGGCGGAGGGTTTCCCCAAGGAAACCAAGGGCGCCATCTGGGCCGGCAATGACGTAAACGCATGGACCTGCACCCTCGGCCTGTGGCGCGCGAACATGTGCTGGATTCCCGTCGGCGCACGCAACTCGGCCGAGGAAAATCGCTACGTACTGGATGCCTTCGACTGCGAGGTCCTGTTCTTCCAGCAGGCTTTCGCCGACACCATCGCCCAACTGCAGCCGCAGCTTCCCGGCATCAAGCGCTGGATCTGCGTCGATGGCGAGGCGACCGGAGTTGCCGGCAGCGTTTCGCTGAACCGCTGGGTGGAGAACCAGCCGGCCGATCGCCCCCAACTGGCGGTCGACCTGGACGACGTGATCATGGTCTCCGCCACCGGCGGCACCACCGGTGCGCCCAAGGGCGTGATGAACACCCACCGCAGCGTGCAGACCTTCTGCGCGCACTTCCTGCTGGGCAACGCCTACGCCGCCAACGAGCGGCCGGTCAACCTGGCCGCCGCGCCCATGACCCACACCGCCGGCCTGTTGTCCCTGCCCTGCACCTCGCTGGGCGGCACCGTGGTGGTGGTCACCAAGCCCGACCCCGCGCTGCTGCTGGCCGCGATTCCCCAATACAAGGTGACGGAATTCTTCCTGCCGCCCACGGTGATCTACCGCCTGCTGGACATCCCGCAGCTGAAGGACAAGGTCGACTTCTCCTCGCTCAGGTACTTCATGTACGGCGCCGCGCCCATGTCGGTGGAGAAGCTCAAGCAGGCCATCGACACCTTCGGCCCGGTCATGGCCGGCGGCTACGGCCAGACCGAAGCGCCGGGCTCCATCGCCTTCCTGCGTCCGGTCGAGCACTTCGACGCCAGCGGCAATGTGGCCTCCGACGAGCGCCTGTCCTCCGTGGGCCGCCCCAGCCCGCTGATCCGCTGCGAAATCATGAACGACGCGGGCGAGATACTGCCCCAGGGCGAGAGCGGCGAAATCTGCGTGCGCGGCGACCTGGTGATGAAGGGCTATTACAACGCGCCGGACAAGACCGCCGAGACCCTCTGCAATGGCTGGCTGCACACCGGCGACATCGGCCATATCGACGCCGAAGGCTACCTGCACATCACCGACCGCAAGAAGGACATGATCATTTCCGGCGGCTTCAACGTTTACCCCAGCGAGGTCGAGCAGGTGCTGTGGAGCCATCCGGCGGTGCAGGACTGCGCCGTGATCGGGGTACCCGACGAGCACTGGGGCGAAGCCGTGAAGGCGGTGGTCGAGCTCAATGCCGGCCAGGAGATCGACGCGCAGGCGCTGATCGCCCTGTGCAAGGAAAAGCTTGGTTCCGTGAAGGCGCCCAAGTCGGTGGACTTCGTCCAGGCACTGCCGCGCAGCCCGGTCGGCAAGGTGCTGAAAAAGGACCTGCGCGCCCGCTACTGGGCCGACACCCGCCGCAGCATCTGAAGCGGTACAGCCAAGCCCGGAACCCGAGGTAAGAACAGGATGAGCACTATCTATATCGCCGGCATCGCCATGACCGTATTCGGCCGGCATCCAGAGCGCAGCATCGAAGACCTGGCCCAGGAGGCCCTGCGCGGTGCGCTGAAGGATGCCGGCTGCGGCAGCGACGACATCGGCGTCGCCTACTACTCAGGCATGACCAACGGCACGCTGCAGGGGCAGATTTCCATCCCCGGCCAGGTGGTCTTCAGCAAGATCGGCATCCACAGCATCCCGATCTTCAACGTGGAGAACGCCTGTGCCTCGGGCAGCTCGGCGGTCAACCTGGCCGTGCAGAGCCTGAAGGCCGGCGTCACCGACGTGGCCCTGGCCCTGGGCGCGGAGAAGATGAACATCCCCGACAAGGCCAAGGCCTTCGCCATTTTCGAGGGCGGCTGGGATGTCGCGCGCGCACAGGAGAACTACCAGACCCTGGTGAAGATGGGCGAAGGGGTGGAGATTCCCGAAGGCTCGGAATCGGATCGGCCGTACAGCAAGTTCATGGCCATCTACGCCGCCATGTGCCGCTTCCACATGAAGACCTTCGGCACCACCCAGCGACAGATCGCGGCGGTATCGGCCAAGAACCACGGCCACTCGGTGCACAACCCCTACTCCCAGTTCCGCCAGCCATTCTCGGTCGAGGAAATCCTCGCCGCGCCGCCGATCACCTACCCGATCACCCTGCCGATGTGCGCCCCGCTCTCCGACGGCGCCGCGGCGGCCATCCTCTGCACCGAAGAGGGCCTCAAGCGCATCGGCGCGGACAAGAGTCGCTGCATCCGCGTGGCCGCCAGCGTGATCCAGAGCTTCAGCCACCGCTCGCTGGACAAGCCGGAGCTGCATGTCGGCCGGCGTGCCGCGGACCTTGCCTACGAGCTGGCCGGCCTGGGGCCGGAGGACATGCATGTCGCCGAGGTGCACGACGCCTCGGCCATGGGCGAAATCATCCAGGCGGAGAACCTGCGCCTGGCGCTCCTGGGCGAAGGCGGACCGGCGGCAGAGCGCGGCGACTTCACCCTCGGCGGGCGAATCCCGATCAACACCTCCGGCGGGCTGGAATCCAAGGGGCACCCACTGGGCGCCACCGGCATTGGCCAGCTGTACGAGCTGGTGACGCAATTGCGCGGGGAAGCCGGCGCACGCCAGGTGGAAGGCGCGCGCCATGCGATCCAGGAAAACGGCGGCGGCCTGCAGGGCATCGAGGAAGCCGCCCTGGCCATCCACATCCTGAGCAAATGACAAGGGCATTCAGATGACAAGCACGATGTTGAAGGCCGGTTGCCTGGCCATTTACGCACTGGCCCTCGCCGGCCTGTTCACTGCGCTGCCGTTCGGACTGCAGACGCCGCTGCTGTATGCCGCCGTGCTCCTCCTGGCCGCTCACGCGCTCGAGGCGCTGCTGATGTTCCGCACCCTGCGCCGCTACCCGGGCCCGCTGGCCGCGAGCCTGCTGCTGACGCTGCTGTTCGGCTTCCTGCATTGGTGGCCCCTGCGCCGCAATGCGGATGCGCCGCTGGCCCACTCCCCGCTGCAGAGGAAATGAACATGTTCGAGAACAAGGTGGTGGTGATCACCGGCGCCGGCTCCGGTATCGGCCGCGCGCTGGCCCAGCAACTCGCCGAAGCGGGCGCGCGCCTGGCGCTGTCCGACATCAACGAAGGCGCCCTGCAGGACACTCTGAAGTCGCTGCCTGCCGGCGCGCTTGCCCGCGGCTACAAGCTCGACGCCAGCTCGCGTACCGAGGTCTTCGCCCACGCGGACGACGTGCAGCGCGATTTCGGCGGCGTCCACTATGTGATCAACAACGCGGGCGCCACGGTGGTCGGCACGGTGGCCAATACCTCAGTCGACGAGTACGAGTGGCAGCTGAACCTCAACCTCTACGGCGTGCTCTACGGCACCAAGGCCTTCCTGCCGATGATGCTGAAGCAGCGCGAAGGCTGCATCGTCAACATCTCCAGCGTGTTCGGCCTGCTCGCGTTCCCCTGCCAGAGCGCCTACAACATGTCCAAGTTCGCCGTGCGCGGCCTCACCGAGTGCCTGTGGCAGGAACTGGACGGCACCGGTGTACGCGCGGTCTGCGTGCACCCCGGCGGCATCAGGACGAACATCGAGCGCGCCGGAAGACGGGTGGCGGCGGCGGGCGCCGAAGAGGACAAATTCGCCGGCCAGGCGGAAAAGATGCTGGTGACGCCGCCGGAAACCTGCGCGGCCGACATCATCCGCGGCCTGCGCAAGGGCAGGAAGCGCATCCTCACCGGACACCTGTCGCGCACCATCTACTGGCTGGTGCGCTTGCTGCCCAACAGCTACCCGGCCCTGGTGCGCCGCCTGAGCTGAGTACACGGCCCCCGAGCGGGCCCGCCACGCACGCCCCACGAGCCCCCGTGACGCTGGCCAATGCCATTGGCCGTACGACGAAGCCCCCCGAGCGAGAGGGGGGTGCCCCGCCAAGCCCCCCAGCACAATCGAAAACGAGTTCAAAACCCACGTCGTGCTTGTGCCAAGGAGCGTTGCCCATGCTTTACGAATCGATCGACACTGCCGCCATCAATGACGAGGATCTGCCCTGGATTCCCTTCACGCCCTACAGCAACGAGGTATTCCTCAAGTACATCAAGTGCGACCCGGTACGGGGCGAGACCATCACCCTGCTCAAGGTACCGGCCGGGGCCTCGCTGCCCAAGCACCATCACTCCGGCACCGTGATCGTCTACACCATCAAGGGTGCCTGGAAATACATCGAGCATGACTGGATTTCCCGCGAGGGCGGCGTGGTCTTCGAGACCGCCGGCACCAGCCATACCCCCATCGCCCTGACCGAGTACGGCGACGAGATCATCACCCTGAACATCACCCAGGGCGACCTCCTGTACTTCGACGAAAACGACAACGTCTGCGCCATCGAAAACTGGAAGACCGGTGTCCAGCGCTACCTGGCCTACTGCGAGGCCAACGGTATCGAAGCCAAGGACATCACCAGCTTCGCCGCCTGATCCGGCACTGCCCTGCCCGCTGGTCTCCGCGCCCGCGGGCTCCTTACCCAGAACAAGAACGGACAGCCCACATGATCAAGAAACCCGGTGTCGGGGAGCTTGCCCTCGCTGTTGGGGCGCTGCTCGGCAGCCCAGTCGCGACAGCCCAGGACAGCCTGCCTTTTCCCCCTACCCCCTCGGCCAGCGATGCCAAGCCGACCCTGCAGGAATCCAGGCACCAGCAACGGCAGGCGCCGTCGCACCTGCCCAAGGACGCGCCGAACATCCTGGTGATCATGCTCGATGACGCCGGCTTCGCCCAATCCGACACCGTCGGCGGCGGCATCCATACGCCGACCCTGAGCCGGGTCGCCGACAGCGGCATCCGTTACAACGCATTCCACACCACCGCCATCAGCTCCGCCACGCGCGCGGCGCTGCTCACCGGGCGCAACCACCACCGGGTGGGCAACGGCGTCATCGCCGAGCTGGCCACCGACTGGGACGGCTACACCGGGGAAATCCCCAAGAGCTCGGCGACCATGGCCGAGGTGCTCAAGGACTACGGCTACAGCACCGCGGCCTTCGGCAAGTGGCACAACACGCCCACCCGCGACACCACCGCGGCAGGGCCCTTCGACACCTGGCCCACCGGCTACGGCTTCGAATACTTCTATGGCTTCCTCGCCGGCGAAACCTCCCAGTACGAGCCGCGCCTCTACCGCAACACCACGCCGATCGAGCCGCCGCGCAAGCCCGGCTACCACCTGAGCGAAGACCTCGCCGAGCAGGCCATCGACTGGCTGCAGGATCACCAGAACTTCGCCCCCTCCAAGCCCTTCTTCGTCTACTGGGCGCCGGGCGCCGTGCACGGCCCGCATCAGGTCAACGCGCAGTGGGCGGACAAGTACAAGGGCAAGTTCGATTCCGGCTGGGACAGCTACCGCGAAGAAACCTTCAAGCGCCAGAAGGCGCTCGGCTTCATTCCGCAGAACGCCCAGCTCACGCCGCGCCCGGCGGAACTCCCCGCGTGGGATAGCCTGAGCCCCGAGCAGAAGCGCTACCAGGCCCGCCTGATGGAGGTCTATGCCGGCTTCATGGAGCATGCCGACACCCAGGCCGGCAAGATCCTGGATGAGCTCGAGCGCGAGGGGAAACGCGACAACACCCTGATCTTCTATGTGTTCGGCGACAACGGCGCCTCCGCCGAAGGCATGGAGGGCACCATCAACGAGCTGCTCGCGCAGAACGGCATCCCGGTTCCCAAGGAACAGCAGTTGAAGGTGCTCAACGGCATGTACGGCGGGCTGCCGGCACTGGGTGGCGCCAAGCTCGAAAGCATGTACAACGCCGCCTGGGCCTGGGCGGGCTCCGGTCCCTTCCCCGGCACCAAGCTGGTGGCCGGCTACTTCGGCGGTACGCGCACCCCGCTGGCCATTTCCTGGCCCAAGGGCATCGGCGCGGACAAAGAGGTGCGCAAGCAATTCCACCACGTGAACGATATCGCTCCGACCGTCTACGACATCCTCGGCATCACCCCGCCGAAATCGGTCAACGGCGTCGCCCAGGACCCGCTGGACGGGGTCAGCATGCGCTACACCTTCACCGATGCCGAGGCCAAGTCGCACAAGCCGGCGCAGTACTTCGAGGTGCTCGGCAGCCGTGGCATCTACAAGGACGGCTGGATCGCCTCGGTGTTCGGCCCGCGCAAGCCCTGGGTGCAGGGCTTCTCCCAGTTCGTGGGCTGGAATCCGCAGAATGACCACTGGGCCCTGTACGACCTCAGCAACGACTACTCGCAGGCGAACGATCTCTCGGAGAAATTCCCGGAGAAGCTTGCCGAACTCAAGACCGAGTTCGATGCGCAGGCCAAGGCCAACCACGTCTACCCCATCGGCGCGGGCCTGTATCCCTTCCTCAACCCGTCCGTGCTCGCCCGTGGCGACCGCAAGGAATGGCACTTCAACGAGCGGGTCAACCGCCTGCCGGAATTTGCCGCGCCCAACCTGCGCAGCCGCCACAGCAGCGTCCGCGCCGACGTCCAGCTGCCCGACAAGGCCAGCGGCGTGATCTACGCGCTCGGCGGCATCGGCGGTGGGGTGACGCTCTACCTGGACGAGGGGCATGTGAACTACGAGTACAACGACCTGGCCATCGCCCGCATCAAGTTGCGCTCCGAACGCCCCCTGGCCGCCGGGGACGCGCAGATCGAAGTGCTCACGGAGCCGACTGCCGCCAAGCCCGGTTCGCCGGTGAAGCTGACGCTGAAAGTCAACGGTGAGGAAGTGGCTACCGGCGTCACGCCCTTCTCGCCGCCGCTGACCTTCACCGCCAGCGAAACCTTCGATGTCGCGGAGGACCTGGGCTCGCCGGTATCGCTGGACTACTTCGACCGCGCGCCCTTCGCCCTCAACGGCAAGGTGCAGGACCTGCACATCAGCTACCTCCCCTGACCAGACTCAAGGGCCGCACGCCGTGCGGCCCGCGGAGACGACCATGGCTATTGCCGACCTGAGCAACAAGACAGTCCTGATCACCGGCGCCGCCTCCGGCATCGGCCGCGCCACGGCGCTGGCGTTCGCCCGCCACGGCGCCACGCTGCTGCTGTGCGACATCGACTCACGCGGCCTGGAAGCACTGCGTCAGCAGCTGGTGAGCGCCGGCGGAACCTGCGTCACCTACTGCACGGACGTCACCGATGCCGCCGCCATGGCGGAACTGGCAGCCCAGGTGCGTTTCAACCACGGCGCGCTCGACGTGCTGATCAACAACGCCGGCGTCGGCTACCTGGGACGCTTCCTGGACAGCGACCTGAAGCACTGGCAGCGCGTCATGAACATCAACCTGATGGGCGTGGTGCATGGCTGCTACAGCTTCATCCCGCACATGATCGAGGCTGGCGGCCCGCGCCAGGTGATCAACGTGGCCTCCGCCGCAGCCCTCTTCCCCTCCCCCAGCATGGCCGCCTACGCCGCGTCCAAGCACGCCGTGTACGGCCTGAGCGAGGTGTTGAAAATGGAGCTGAGCGATTCCGAGGTCCAGGTCACCACCGTCTGCCCCGGCGTGATCAACACGCCCATCGTGGCCAATCACGGCAACATCGCGGCATCGG
Organism: Pseudomonas sp. B1-22; assembly: GCF_050474425.1. NCBI lineage: Bacteria > Pseudomonadati > Pseudomonadota > Gammaproteobacteria > Pseudomonadales > Pseudomonadaceae > Pseudomonas > Pseudomonas sp. B1-22. The sequence continues at coordinate 46,282 of NZ_JBCHVH010000005.1, forward strand.
TGGGCAAGGAGCAGATCGCCCGCCTGCAGGACTACTACCAGCGCAAGGGCTGCAGCCCGGACGAGGTGGCAGAGAGCATGGTCCGTGCGGTGCAGGAAGGACGCGACCTGATTCTGGTCGGCCCCTTCGCCCGCCTGATCTTCCAGCTCCGGCGCATCTCGGTCGGCCTGCTGCGGCGCATCGTGCTCAACGATGCGCGCAAGATCGGCTATCTCTGACTCCTTCGGCCGGTGGTGCACGCGATGAACGATTTCCAGCCTCAAGGCATGCACCTGATGGCCAAGCCCGTCGGGCCGGTGTGCAACCTCGACTGCGATTACTGCTTCTACCTGGAGAAGGAGCAGTTCCACCCCAGAGACAATCGCTTTCGCATGTCGGACGAGGTGCTGCGCGCCTACGTGCAGCGCTACATCGCCAGCCAGAGCAGCCCCGAAGTGGAGTTCACCTGGCAGGGTGGCGAGCCCACGCTGCTGGGTGTGGAGTTCTTCCAGCGCGCCATGGTCTACCAGCAGGAATTCGCCAACGGCAAGGTGATCCGCAACACCCTGCAGACCAACGGCACGCTGCTGGACGATGCCTGGTGCAGCTTCCTGGCGAAGGAAAACTTCACGGTCGGCATCAGTCTGGATGGACCACGGGAACTGAATGATCTGCACCGTCCGGACAAACGCGGCCGTTCCAGCTTCGACAAGACCATGCAGGGTCTGGCGCTGCTGCAGCAGTACGCGATCCCCTACAACGTCCTGGTCACCGTGACCCGCGAGACGACCCGCGCGCCGCTGGAGGTCTATCGCTTCCTCAAGGAGGCCGGCGCCCGGCATATCCAGTTCAACCCGGTGGTCGAGCGCGCTCCGACAGCGCCCGACCAGGCCCGCGGGCAATACTTCGCCACCCCGCCCGAGCTGCGCCTGCGCGATGTGCAGGCGCACGCCGCCCAGATGACGCCGCAAAGCGTCGAGGCCGAGGCCTACGGGGAATTCCTGGTGGCCATCTTCGATGAATGGGTGCGCCACGATGTCGGCCGCATCCATGTGATGAACTTCGAGTGGGCGCTGGCTTCGTGGTGCCAGCTACCGGCCAGCGTCTGCCTGTTCGCGCCGCGCTGCGGCAAGGCGGCGATAGTCGAGCACGACGGCAGCCTGTACTCGTGCGACCACTACATGTACCCGGAGTACCGCCTGGGCAACATCGTGGAGCAGGACCCGGCGGCGCTGCTGGCCTCCCCCGCCCAGGAGGCATTCGGCGCGGCGAAGGAAGAGGCGCTGCCGGACTACTGCCGCCGCTGCGACTACCTGTTCGCCTGCAATGGCGAATGCCCGAAGAACCGCTTCATCGAAACGCCGGACGGCGCGCCCGGACTGAACTACCTGTGCGTGGGCTACAAGCGCTACTTCCGCCACATCACGCCCTACCTCAACGCCATGGCCAAGCTGATCGCCCACGGCCAGCCGGCCGAGCTGATCATGCAGGCGTTCAACGGCCCGCTGCTGATCAAGCTGTAGGTCGCTGCACGGGCGCGCCGGCTGGCGAATCCGTCAGCCGGCGAATTCCTCGAGATAATTGGCCTGCAGGCGCTCGACATCCACCGACAGCGCCTTGCGCAGGAAATCAGCCGTGCTGCCCCACTCCCGCTCGATGGTCTCCAGCGACGCCTCCAGGTAGCCGGCGCGCACTTCCAGCAAAGGCATCGCCACCTCGGCGGCGATCCCCAGCGGCGCCAGGCGCGCCAGCAGGCCCTGGATCAGCCGCTGATTCCAGTGATTGGATTCCAGGTAGTTGGCCAGGATCACCTCCGCAGGCACCTCGAACGCCGACAACAGCAGCAGGGTCGCAAAACCCGTCCGATCCTTGCCGGTGCTGCAGTGGTAGAGCAAGGTCCGGCCTGTTTCGGCCTCCTTCATGAAGGCGGCGAACGCGGCCTGGTACCTGACCGGGAAATCGCGATAGGCCTGCAACATGAAGTCGTCCATGTCCTGCCGCGTACCGCCTTGCAGCCTCGGCAGCAGCTCCTGGAAGCTGATGCTGCCTTCGAGCACGGGCAGGGCCAGCCAATCGAAGCTGTCGGCGAATCCGCCCTCTTCAGCGGACTTTTCCTGAGGGGCGCGAAAATCGATCACCCGGTCGAGGCCAAGGGTTTGCAGTCGTGCGATATCGGCCTGGCTGGCCAGGCCCGGATTGGCGCTGCGAAACAGCCGGCCCGCACGTACACGCCGGCCATCCCGGCTTTGCAGGCCACCGAGGTCGCGCAGGTTATGGATGTTCTCCAGCGGCAGGGCCGTGCCGGTGAGAACCGCTGTACCAACGCCCTCCGCCTGCGCAAGCGCGGTAGGGGCGGCAACTGACAACAGGGATGCGATCTCTTCGGCCATAGGTACTCACTCGAGGTTATGCCGGGGGAGTATCCACCAGATTCGATTCCCGGTGCATGCTCCGGTTCCTCGAAATGACCGGGGAGCCGACGAAGATCTCGCGCTCCCCGGAGTCATTGGCAGGCCCCGGGGTCAGGGGGCCTTTCTCAGCAGGAAGTGCGACAGCGCCGGAATCAGCACCAGAGCGCCGATCATGTTCCAGAGGAACATGAAGGTCAGCAGGATGCCCATGTCGGCCTGGAACTTGATCGGCGACCAGGCCCAGGTCACCACGCCGGCAGCCAGGGTCACCCCCACCAGCGCGACCACCTTGCCGGTGAAGGCCACCGCATTGCGGTAGGCGTCGGCCAGCGGTACGCCGGCGCGCTGCTGGGCCAGCTGCACACTGAGCAGGTAGAGCGCGTAGTCGACGCCGATACCGACGCCGAGGGCGATCACCGGCAGCGTGGCGACCTTCACCCCCATGCCCAGCCAGACCATCAGGGCTTCGCAGAGGATCGAGGTGAGCATCAGCGGCAACACCGCCACCAGCACGGCGCGCCAGCTGCGGAAGGTCACGAAGCACAGCAGGATCACCGCGGCGTAGACGTACAGCAGCATGATCCGGTTGGCCTCGCGCACCACGATGTTGGTGGCGGCCTCGATCCCCGCGCTGCCGGCGACCAGCATGAACTGCCGCTGGTCGGTGCTGTGCTCGCGCACGAAGCCTTCGGCGACCTTGACCATGTGGTCCAGGGTCTCGGCCTTGTGATCGGCCAGGTAGGCCACGATGGGCATCATCGAGCAGTCGGTGTTGAACAGCTCCGGGTTGTTCACCGACGCCTGCTGGGCGCCGTAGTTCAGCACGTTCTGGTTGCGCGCGATGGTCAGCCACTTCGGGTTGCCCTCGTAGGAGCCCGCCGTGATCTGCCGCACCGCGTTGACCAGCGAGACGGTGGTCTGCACCCCCGTCTGCTGCTGCAGCAGCCAGCCCAGCCGGTCGGCCTCGATCAGGCTTTCATACTTCAGGCAGCCTTCCTTGGGGGTCTTCAGCATCACCGCGAACAGGTCGCTGGACAGCGAGTAGTTGGCGGTGATGTAGGCATTGTCCAGGTTGTAGCGCGAGTCGGCCCGCAGCTCCGGAGCGCCGGGGTCGAGGTCGCCGACCTTCAGGTGCAGGCTGACAAGGAACCCGCCCACGGCCAGCGCGCCGGCCACCAGCAGGGTCACGGTCGCCCAGCGCCGCTCGGTGAAGCGGTCCAGCAAGCTCCAGACTGCGCCCAGGCCCTTACCGCGCACTTCCTCGCGCTCGTGCTGCAGGCTGCGCGCAGCGGCACGCGGGCTGACGCCGCAGTAGGAGAGCAATACCGGCAGCAGCACCAGGTTGGTGAAGATCAGCACCGCCACGCCGACGCTGGCGGTGATGGCCAGGTCCTGGATGACCGGGATGTCGATCAGCATCAGCACCGCGAAGCCCACGGCATCGGCCATCAGTGCGGTGAGCCCGGCCAGGAACAGGCGGCGGAAGGTGTAGCGCGCGGCGACCAGCTGGTGCGTACCGCGCCCCACATCCTGCATGATGCCGTTCATTTTCTGCGCGCCGTGGGACACGCCGATGGCGAACACCAGGAACGGCACCAGGATCGAGAACGGGTCGAGCGAATAGCCCAGCAGCGTGACCAGCCCCAGCTGCCAGACCACCGCAACCAGGGAACAGCAGATCACCAGCGTGGTGCTGCGCACGCAGCGGGTGTAGGCATAGATGATGATCGCGGCGATCACCGCGGCGGCGGCGAAGTACGCCATGACCTGCAGCAGGCCGTCGAGCAGGTCGCCGATCAGCTTGGCGAAGCCGATCACGCGGACCTTGATCGCCCCGTCGGGCGCGGCTTCGTACTTGCTCCTGAGCCTCTCCTCCAGGACCTTGGAGAAGGCGTGGTAGTCGATGGCCTTGCCGGTGACCGGGTCCTTCTCCAGCAGGGGCACGAAGATCATGCTGGAGCGGAAGTTGTTGCCGACCAGGCTGCCGACGATGCCGGAGCGGGCGATATTCGTGCGCAGCTGTTCGACGCTGGCCGGCGAGCCATCGTAGGAGTCCGGCATCACCGGACCGCCCTGGAAGCCCTCCTCGGTCACTTCGGTCCAGCGCACCGCCGGAGTCCACAGCGACTTCATCCAGGCGCGGTCGACGCCGGGGGTCACGAACAGTTCGTCGTTGATCTCCCGCAGCGCCTGCAGGTAGGCCGGGTCGAAGATGTCGCCGCGGGTGTTCTCCACCACCACCCGCACGGCATTGCCCAGGCCGCGCAGGGAGTCGCGGTTGTCCAGGTAGTTGCGGATGAAGGGCTGGCTCTGCGGCAGCATCTTCTCGAAGCTGGCGGTCAGGCTCAGGCGGGTGGCCGCCGCGTAGCCGAGCACCAGGGTGATCAGCGCGCAGACCAGCACCACCACCAGGCGGTTGTTGAAGATGATGCGTTCCAGCAGATTTCCGGAACGCGAGTCGAAGCCCTGCAGCTCCCGTACCACCGGCATGCCGTCGTGCTCGAAGTTACCCATTGCGGTATCTCTCTGAAATCGGGGTCATTGGACCGGCAACTGACGCGCGCCGCGGGTGCCGACCAGCACCAGGCCTTTCGCTCCGGCGGACTGGGCGCCGGCGACCGGCGCCATGGCCGGCTGCGGCTGCAACTGGAAGCTGCTGCCGCCATCGCTGCTGACCAGCATGTGGCCCGCCTGGCTGAACAGCGCGAGTCGGCCATCGGCCAGCTCAGTGCCCGCGGTGATGCTCACCGGCAGGCCGGTCTTGACCTGGCTCCAGTTCTCGCCGCCGTCCACGCTGCGATAGACGTTGCCGCGCAGGCCGTAGACCAGCGCCACGCCGGGCTTGCCGAGGATGCCGAAGAAGCTGCCGCTGTAGGGCGTCGGCCGGGCCTCGAAACGTCCCGTGGCGTGATTGAGTTTGAGCAGCAGGCCCTGTTCGCCGACGACGTAGAGCTCATCGCCAACCGGGCGGATGGCATAGAGGTTGAGCGCGCTGGGGTTGTCGGTGTGTTCCATCCACGGGGTCCAGCTGCGCCCGCCATCCTCGGTGCGGAAGATCAGGTTGAACGCGCCGACGATGTAGCCGACCCGCTCGTCCTGGAACCACACATCGAGGAACGGCTTGTCGGCGCCCTCCTCCGTCATGCGCTGGGCCTCACCCACCAGGGTCGCCAGGCGCTCGTCGTCCGGCGCGCGCTGCGCCAGGGCCTGGTAGTGGCGGAGCATGGCCGGGCCGACCTGGCGACCGTCGAACTGCCGCTCCCAGGTCACGCCGCCATCGGCGCTGTGCAGCACCACACCGTCGTGGCCCACCGCCCAGCCCTGGCTGGCCGTGGGAAAGTGCACCGCCACCAGGTCCGAGCTGACCGGCACGCTGGCCTGCTGCCAACGCTCACCGCCGTTGTCGGAGTAGAGAATGTGCCCGCGCTGTCCGACCGCCACCAGGCGCTCTCCGGCACGGGTCACCCCCACCAGCAGGCCATGCTGCGCGAGGGGACTCATCTGCGCGGGGGTATCCAGGACATCGACGAAGCCCTGCGCCGCCACCGGGCGGCAGAACGGCGCGCACAGCGCCGCTGCGAGGGCGGCCAACAGGACCCATTTGGAAATGCTCATGCGTTGATCTCGTACGTGGCCATCGGAGCGCCGCGAGGCACTCCGATGGCGCGGCGCTGCTATCAGCGGATACCGGCTCCAGCCAGGGATTCGGGGGCCCACTGAGCCTTGGAGAGCGGCTCGATGTACTTCACGCCGCCGTAGGGGCCGTAGACACCCGTGATGTTGTAACTGCCGGAGGCGAAGTCGTAGATCATGTGGTTGTCGGAGTTCGGCGCCTTGGCATCGTAGCTGTAGGCCATGTGGGCGAAGCCGCCACGGTAGAGCTGGCCACGGGCGTCGTACTCGTCCGAAGCCAGGGCGATCCAGCTGTCCTCGTCGATGTAGAAGGTGCGTTTGCTGTAGATGTGGCGCTTGCCGGGCTTGAGCGTGGCCTCGACCACCCACACGCGGTGCAGCTCCCAGCGCATCAGGTCGGGGTTGACGTGGTTGGGCGTGGTGATGTCCGCCGCCTTGTCGTGGTAGTTCAGCTTGTAGGTGTTGTACGGAACGTACATCTCCTTCTTGCCCACCAGCTTGAAGTCGAAGCGGTCCATGGCGCCGTTGAAGACCCAGGCGTCGTCATAGGTGGAGCTGCCCGCCGAGCCGGGGTTCGGGGTGTCGTAGGCGATGTCCGGGGCCAGCTTCACGCGACGTTGACCGGGCAGGTATTGCCAGCCGCGACGCGCCTTCTCCAGCGGGTTCACCCCGTCGACGATCAGGATGGCTTCGCCCGCGCGGCGTGCCGGGCCCTGGTAGTAGAGCTTGGTCCTGAAGTAGACGTCCTCGGGGGATGCGGCAACGTCGTTGCGCTTGGGATCGAACAGCGGGTACTCCAGGTAGGCGTCGCCAGAGGTCGCCAGCGAGGCATTGCCCGACGAGTCGACGTTCCAGGAATCGTACTTGGTATTGAGCGCGTAGCCCTGGTAGCGCAGCAGGTGGTTCCACATGGCTTCGAAGCCACTGCCGGGAATCGGGAACGGCACGCCCGGCAGGACGTTCTGCAGCGCCAGCCCCTCGCCCGCGGTGCTGGCCGAGACGGCATTCTTGCGGGTGTTGTCCAGCAGGCGCTGCGGCAGCGCCACGGTGCGGTGCGTGGGGTAGACGTCCATGCGGAAGGTCGGGTAGCGCTTGAGCAGCTCACGGGTCGAGGCGGTGAGCTTGTCCGCATACTTGTCGGCGTTCTTGCCATCGATCACCAGGCGCGGCTTCTCGTCCGCGAAGGGGTCCACGCGCATGGAGCTGCCGGACTGGTAGCCCGCCGGCAAGGTGGTCAGGCCACCGCTGTAGGCGGGAATTTCGCCATCGGCACTGCCGGCCTGTTCGGCACCCACCGGGGTCAGGCTCTGGCCGAGCTTGGCGGCCTGGTCCGGCGAAACGGCGGCCTGGGCGACCGCGACCATGGCAAGCGACATCGCGCTGGCCATCAGGGATTTGATAAGGGCCATTTCTGTTCTCCTGGGGATGCAGGTCAGAAGGTTGTCTTGAAGGTGAAGGTGACCATGCCACGGTCCTTGAGCTGGGCCGGCACACCCGCGAAGGCGGTGGTCTGGCCCGGGGTGCAGTTGTACTTGCCATTGGCGCCCGGGGTGGCGCCGTCGACCGGAGAGCCGCAGGTGTCGAACGGACCGAAGTTGTCCACGTACTTCAGGTCGAAGCGGTACTGGTTGCGCACGTCGGCGCCGATGCCGACGGAATAGCTGCCGGTGTCCTCGTTGCCGCCCAGCTGCACGGCGGAGTTGCCGTTGAGGCCGACGTTGTAGGTGGCCGGCAGATAGAGGTCGACGCTGGGGAAGACCTGGTACCAGGTGGGCGTGAAGTTGACGCCGAGCACGTAGTTGTCGCGGGTGACCTTGTCCACGCCGCGGTACCAGTCCTCGCCCTTGAACAGCTGCTTGTTGTCGGTCACGTCCAGCCAGCGGCTGTAGGCGAGTTCCACCAGCAGCGAGGCGCTGTCCCAGGCCGGGGTGTTGGCGAAGGTGGTCAGGCCGTTGACCACCGCGTGGACGGTCTTGCCGCGGGCCACGCCGTTTTCGCCGTCGAAGCTGGCGATGGTGCCGGGAGTACCCGCGGGAGCCTTCGGATTGACGGTGGCCGGCACGCTGAGCAACGGCATGTTCTCGCGGTAGTTCAGGTCCATGCCGACGCTGACGCCGCCGATGTTCTTCGACAGGCTGAGGCCGTAGATGTCGATGTCATCGACATAGAACTGGTTGTAGCTGCCGACGACGCCCGACATCAGCTGCGGAAGCCCCACGGCCTTCGGCTGCAAGGCAATGTTCGGCAGGATGTCGGAGGTCTTGCGGTAGTAGAGGCCGAAGGTGCCGTCGAGCCACTCCGGGCTCCACTTGAGCATCACCCCGTAATCGCCGCTGTTGTCGGGCGTGAAGGTATGCCCGCCGGTCAGCCGCAGGTACTGCGGCGCGCCGGGCAGCAGGCCGTAGATGGGGTTAGGCTGGGCGATCAGCGAGAGATCGTCGCTGCCATGCTGGATGGCATCGTTGAAGCCCAGGTAGGTGCCGGACTCGGGCAGGCGCGAGGCGTCCCAGCCGAGGAAGTACTGGGCGCCGAAGGACAGCTCCGGGTTCAGCGTGAAGTTCATGGAAATCTGGTCACGCGGAATGAACAGCTCCTTGGCCTCGGTCCCCGGCACGGCCAGGGCCTTGGCGATGTCCAGGCCGGACTGGCCGTAGCTGTTGCCATGGGCGAACGCCAGGATGCTCTCGCCCCAGTACTGGGTGTGGCTCCCTGCCTTGGCGCTGAGCAGCGACTCCTCACCGACATCCATGCTGCCGAACACGAAGGCATCGAGGAACTCCGAGGACGGCCCGTTGAAGTAGCGATCCGCATAGCTGCTCAGGTGATGCGAGTCGGGCATGCCGTCCTGCATCTGGTTGGTCGTCGGGTTGTAGCTGCCGACCTTGTCGTAGGCGTGGTCGTACCAAGTGTTGCCGCTCACGCGGAAGCCGTACTGGCGGCGATAGACCACATCCAGCTCATGCAGCACGTCGACGCGCTGGGACACCGGGCTGCCGGCCGAGAAGTTGCGGTTGCCGTCGTTGTTGTTCCAGGCGTTCGCCAGCTTGGAGTTGGCACTCTCCACACGTTGCGCGTAGTTCAGCTTGACGGTGTTGTCGAAGCGTACCTGGAGGTCCTCCACGCCCGTGTCGAAATCGAAAGCGTGCGCAGGCATGATCCCTAGACCGACCAGTACGGCCGAGGCCAGCAGGCTCGGCGCCAGGTGGTGACCGGCTTTATTGTTCTTATTCTTCATCGTCATCCTCGTTGAGTTGTTGTGACGTTGTTGCAGGCAAGACTTCAAAGGCGCTGGAGAATCGCCACGGTGACCGAGCGCCCGACCGCGGCGCTGTGCTGGAGGCCGGTTCGAGCCCCCGGCACCTGTCGGTCTGCCGCTTCACCGCGGAGCTGGCGAACCAGCTCCGCCAATTGCGCCAGCGGGCTCGCCCCTGGCACGAAGCCGCAGCCAAGCAGCCCACCCGAGGGGCAGACGGCCGGCCTGGTCCGGGCGCGAAGCGCAAACTCGGCCAGCCTCTGCTCCTCACACAGACCGAGCGCGGCACTGAAGACCAGGAAGTCCCCCACGCTCTGGTCATGCAGTTCGACGACGTCGAGATCCTCGACGCCTATCCCGGCCTCCGCGTAGGCCAGCTCGGCAGCGCGACGTGTCGCGGCTCGCCCGAGGACATCGAGCGGGTTGCCATCGGCCAGTTCGCAAACCGACTCGCCCACTCGCGTGCTGCTCAGGATGCCGATGCCGCCACGCGAGCCATACCGGGCGGCGAAGGCCTCCGAGCAGAGCAGCACCGCCGCCGCGCCATGGGCTGGCGGACTCAGGTAGGGCGGGAACCATACCCCTCGTTCAAGGGCGTCCGCGCAGGCAGTCGGGTTGAGAGCAGCCTGGGCACTGGCCCGATCCAGGACAAGCTCGAAACAGAGGTCGGAGAGCCCCAGGTGTGCCTGCAGCCAGCTCATCTGCGCGGCGTACAGGGCCGCCGGGTGCTCACGCTGGGCGATGATGGCCGCCGGATTGTCGAGCCGGGTCCACTCGCCCCGCTCCCGGTTCGGGTATCCGTCCAGGCCGAAGAGATTCTGCTTCGACAGACCGGTCTGCAGATCCTCGAAACCCAGGACCAGGATCGCCTCCGCCTCGCCCGCCAGAATGCTGTTGCGCGCGAGGTGCACCGAGGTGCTGGCGGATGCACCGCCATCACGGATGCAGAACATCGGAACGCCGGCCAGACCTGTCTGCACCAGCAACCGTTCGCAAACCCCGACACCGCTGTTCGCGCTCGACATGAAGACCTGGTCGACCAGGTCGCCGTCGATGCCGGCATCCTCGAGGGCCATGTGCGCCGCCTGCCCGACGAGATCGAGCAAGGGGGTGCGGGCGCTCGGCGCAGCGAACGGCGTCACCCCTACCCCTATGATCAGAACTCGTTCCGGCATGCTGGCTTCCCCAGGTCAACGACCCGGCGGGAGGCTCCCGTCAGGTTCGAAATCTGTTGAGGGGAAGGTATGCGCGGACGGCACGGATGCCCCCCCCATCGCCTGGGGGGGCGTTACGGATGGGGGGACGGGAGTCGGCTAGTGTTCCGTCTCCAGGATGCCCAGCATGTAGGCGCGGTCCACTACATGCCGGCGCGTGCCGGCCTGGAACTTGCCGAAGAGATTCTTCAGGTGCCACTTGACCGTTTCCTCACCCACATTCAGCGCAAGCGCGATCTGCTTGTTGGAGAGGTTACGGGCCAGCAGCTGCAGGACTTCCTGCTCCTTGGGTGTCAGCAAGCGGCTGGGCGCCACCTTTGCCACCGGCGTGCGGGCGGCTGGCTCCGCTGCCGGAGCCCTGGGTGCCAGTGGTTCCGGGCTTGCCATGGACTGCTGCCAACGCAGCAGTTGCGGGTGGGTGTCCGCCAGGATGCGCCGCATGCCGAACTCCTCCGCCAGGCTGTGCGCCTCCCGCAGGCTGGCCTGCCCATCGCCCCCGCTCTCGCGCAGGGCCAGGGCCTTGAACAGCAGCGCCTGAATCCGCTCCCGGCCGCGCTGCAGCCTGCTCGCCAGCTCATGGAGCGCCTCCGCTCCCGCCTGCAACTCGACCCAGTCCATTTTCGCCAGCGCGATATAGGCGCGGGCAACCCCCACATGCAGTCGCAGTTCCGGCCCCAGCAGACTGTCAGGATCATCGATGCACGGAGGAAGCACCCCCTCCAGCCGGCGCCAGAGAACCAGGCAGGTATCCACCCTGCCCTGCAGCGCATGCAGGCGAATCTGCTCGCCGAGCGACACGATGCAGAAGCGCGGAATGCGCCGTTCCTCGCCGAGGGCATGGAGCGCCTCGAGCAGATCGCTGCCCCGGTGCGCCTGCCCCTGCAGCGCGGCCAGCCGGGCCGCCGTGACAAAGCCGATGACGATGGCATCCGGGCTGGCCAGACGCTCGATCACATCCAGCCGGTTCGCCAGCACCGTGGCCGCCTCGCCCGGCTCGTTGCGCTCCAGCAATACCGCTGCCAGAGGGCAGGCGAGCAAAGCCGCCACCGAACTGCGCCGGCCGATGTCCTGCTCGGCGCGCTGCAGGGTGCTGCGCAGGGACTCCAGGGCGGGCAGCATCCGCCCCTCCCAGAGGTACGTGACGCCGAATACCCATTCGGCCACACCCCGGATCGCATCCAGGCCCTCGGCCCAGCTATAGCGCGGCGCCTTGCGACAGATACGCCGCGCCACTTCCGGCTGGCCGCGGCACAGCGCCAGGCGCGCCTTGCTGTTGGCCATGATGGCCTGCACCTTGACGGTCTGGTTGGGCAGCGACTCGTCCCAGCGGCTGATGATGGCCTGGGACTCATCGGGCAGGTCGGAGAAATAAGCCGCGGCACAGGCGATGGCCGCGGCTTCGCACAGGACTTCCTCATCGGTTGCCGGATCGAGCTGCAGCCTGGCCAGCAGATGCCTGGCCTCTCCGGAGCGATCACTCATGGCCAGCGCCCAGGCTGCCGCCAGGCACATGCGGGGCCGCGATTCCACTTCCTCGGCGGGGAGCGCCCCCACCCACTCGATCACCCGGCCGAACTCCCCGCGCAGCACGATCTCATACAGGCATTGCTCGATCATGCCGTACGCCTGCGCAGGGCGCTCGGCACTCAGGTAGTGGCGCGCGGCTTCCTCGAAGAAACCGCGCGATTCCAGCCATGAGGCGGCCCGTTCGTGCAGCTCGCAGCGATGTGCTTGGGGCAGCATGGCCACGCGCTGTTGAAGAAACTCACGGGCCAGCGGATGGATGCGAACCCAGTCGCTGCCCAGGCCCTCGGAGAAGATCGGCATGCTGGCGCACAGCTCGGCCATCCACGCCCCCGCGCGGGCATCGTCGAGCAGCGCCACGCACAGGTCGGGGTGCAGGTTTTCCGGCACGGCGATGCAGGTGAGAAAATCGACCTGTTGGGGCTGCAGCGTCGCCACCAGGCTGTCGACGAAATAGCGCTGGATGTCGCCGGTGCAGGCCCTGAGCTCCGCGATGGCCAGCTCCGGCGCGGCACTCCGCTCGATGGCGGCAATCGCCAGTTGCAGCCCCAGCGGCCAACCTTCGGTCAGCTCATGCAGGACCACCTTGAGATCGATGTCGAGGCCTTCGCCAAAACGGTTGCCCAGCACGGCGATGGTTTCATCGACGCGGAAACGCAGCTGCTCGAGGCCCAGACCGAGAAAGATGCCCCGCGCCTGCAACTCGGTGGTCTGCAGGTTGAGCCGGCGACGCGAAGCCATCAGCACGCGCAGGTTCGCCGGGGCGTTGTGCAGGAGGTAAGTCAGGGCCAGGCGAACGGTGGCATCGGGCAGCGTGTCGACCTCGTCGAGCATGAGCGCCACTTCGCCTCCCAGGTCGGCCACTTCCGCCAGCCACTCCGTCAGCTCGCCCAACGCGTCGGAGTGACTGGAGGTGCTCACGAAAGTCTGCCGCCCGCTGGCCACCACCATCGCCGCCGCGAGGCCCTGGACGAAGCTCGAACTGTCGTCACGGCCGTCGACGGTCAGCCAGGCGACCACTGCGCCGCGCGAGAGGAGTTCCCGCCGCCACTGCGACAGCAGCCAGGTCTTGCCGAACCCCGCCGGCGCGTGCACCGAGACGGCCGTGCGCGAGGCCAGCTCATCCACCTCCAGGCTCAGGCGCTCGCGCCGAAAGGCAGTCTTGTGGCTCCTCGGCGGCGTGGTCTTGAGTACCAGTTCAGGCTTCATTCTTTCCACTTGTTATGTCTCGGACAGGCAGATACTCCTGTGCCTTTCAGCGTTGTTCCAGGCAATGACGCTCCGCCAAGCCGTCATCGCTGACTACAGGCGGTTCTCTCGTGGGACACCAGGAGGATAGCCAATGGCGCGGCAAACTTTGGATTGGCGAGCAGCGGATGGGAGAAAAGACAGGATCGCAAAGACCTGCATCCTTGCGATCCGGGAATTGATTACATGAAGTTGCGCAGGCCCCACTGCATGGCGCAGCGGGGCCCGCTTCGGTGGGTTACTCGACCTTCTGGACCTGCGGCGGAGTCCAGGTGCCATCCAGGATGGAGAGGCCGCTTTCCTTCGGCCAGTACATCCGCATCATCGGGATGAACTCACCCTTGGGCGCAGGCAGCCAGTTGGCTTCCTTGTCCTTGCCGGGAGACTCGTGCTGGAAGTACAGGGTCAGCGAGCCGTCGGCGTTGTAGTGCAGGTCGTTGCGGGCGCTGACGGTGAACTTGTTCAGCGGGTTCGGCACGAACCACCAGCCCTTGTCGATCTGGTACATGGTGATCGACCAGAAGCCGTTCGCCGGAGGCGTCTGGTCCTTGGCGAAGGTCAGGGTGTACTTGTTCTTGCCCTCGAGTTTCTGGCCGCTGCTGTCGATCAGGGTGTAAGGATAAACCGCGTCCTTCTCCAGGTTCGCCGGCCAGCCGAAGGCTGCAACCACGGCGCGCTTCATGTAGTCGGTACCGTACACGCCAAGACCCGAGGTGAAGGTCCAGCCTTTGACCTCACGACCCAGCGTGGATTGGCTGGCCCCGATTTCCTTCAGCGCCACCTGCGGCAGATCAGCCAGCTTGGCCTGCAGGGCCGGATCCAGGCTGGAGAGCTTGAACGGCTTGCAAGGCTCGATGCCGAGCTTGGCCATGCGCGCCAGTATGGGTGCATCCCCGGCGGCCGGCGGCGCGTCCTTGCACATCAGGTCGGCGAGCTTGTTGAAGTAGCCCTCGGTACCCATGGCCAGGATCACTTCCTGCGGCTTGTCCGTCATGCTGAAGCCCGGGTTCGGGTCCACGGCGGGCGCCTTGGGCGTATAGGGCTTGCCCCAGGCCGAAAGCGGGGTGATCTTGAGCTGCGCCTGCAGCGCATTGACCGCCTTGTAGTCCTTGTCGGTGCCGTCGGCGTAGGTGCGCCCCAGGATCAGCATCTTGCGAGTGGCCGATTTCACCTGGGTCATGCCCTCGGGTACCTTGCCCTCCCAGCCCGGCCCGGTCAGCAGGTATTTCGCCGCGGCGCCACCGGTAGTGCGCGCGCCGGGGGAATCGAAGATGTCCATCCACAGGTTGTACATGGGCAGCAGGTAATAGCGCTTGCCCATGTCCGGGTGGCTGAATACCTGCGGCTCGCTCAGGTCCACCCAGGCGAGTGAATAGAGGGTATCGGCGTTCGGCGCGGACACACCGCGATAATCCGCCGGCGGATAGCGCCTCACATTGGCGAACTGCCCCATGGGCGCGTGGGTGTTGCTCACCTTGTCCACGTTGGACATCTGCACGCGCGTGACCTCGGTGGTGATCAGCGAATAGCCGTAGACGTACGCGTCCTTGGCAATCTGCAGTAGTTCATCCTGATCAGCTGCCGACGAGTAGCCGACGTGGCTAAGGCTGATTGCGGAAGCCAGTACGGCTGTTGGCATTACTCTCATATGCATTCTCCTTGGCTATGAGATAGACCTGTATGCGCCGTGGCCCGCCGCCCGATGGATAGCGATGCCATCCATGGAGCAAAGGGCCATCGCAGGCAGGATAGTTGCTCCTGCGGCATTTGCTTGCCGGGAACAGCATCTGGTCCCCACCTGCGCAAACGGCGGACATCTGGAAAACAGTCCCGAGCTTCTTGGCTACGGAATAACCGCTGTTGAAAACACTTTGGCCGGACTCTACTGCAGCCGGCGAAAAGGCATCTTGCAATTTCGGACACCCCGCCAGGCCCCGTGGTGTAACATCCCGGCCAATTCGAATAAGAACCGACAGAGGCAACGCGTGTGGTCCGCAACTGCCAACCTCCTGCTGCCCCGCATGCAATCGGCGTCACCCCTGGCGACGCGTTCCTGACCGCTGCTGCCCTCAAGCAGCCGGGCCAAGACATCCCGGGCTCCCCCTTGATCGCCTGCAATCCCAACCAAGTACGCACCGGCCCTGTGAAGGTTCTGCCGCAGGTCATCAGCGCACTCGGCGGCGACCCGCAACGCGTATTCCGGGCCGCGGACATCGACCTGGACAACTTTGTCACCGACCGGGAACAGTGCCTGGACTACGCCCAGACGTCCCACCTCCTCTCCACCGCCATGCGCCATACGCAATGCCCGCACCTGGGCATGCTGGTAGGCCGGCGCGTCTACCTCGACGACCTGGGGCCGGTCGGCGCGCTCATGCGCTCCGCCGAGACGGTGGGCGATGCCCTGCGCGACCTGGTCACCCACGCGCAACTGCATGACCGGGGCTCGGCGCTGATGCTCCTGCCCCTGACTGAGCAGTTCAGCCTGTTCGGCTATGTGATTCACCGCCACGACATCGCAGACCCCAAGCCACTCATCGATACAGCCGTGATGATCGGCCTGCAGATCATGCGCGAGCTGCACAGCCCAACCTGGACACCCGTGCGGATACAACTGGCCTATCGCACGCCATCCGACGCCGCGGCCTATCTGCGCGCCTTCCGCTGCCCGGTGCAATTCAATGCAAACGTGTCGGGATTCATCATCGCCAACCCGCAACTAAGCCAGAAGCTCACAACCGCGAATCCGCAGTTGCACCGCTCGCTGCACGGAGCCTTTTTGGCCTCCGCCGCCGGCCTGACACTGGCCGAGCAGATCAGCCATCAGCTTCACCCCCTGTTACTGGCGGGCGAGGCCCGAGCCGATCAGATCGCCAGCCGGGTCGGCTTGCACATCCGGACACTGCATCGCCGCCTGGAGGCCGAAGGTACCCATCTCCAACAACTGGTCACCGCCTCCCGGCAGAGCCTGGCCTTCCAACTCCTCGGCAATACCAACCTGCCGGTTTCGCTGATTGCCCAGTCGCTGCAATACCAGGACCCGAATGCCTTCTCCCGCGCGTTCAGGACCTGGACGGGATCGTCTCCACAGCAGTGGAGAAACGCGTCACAAGGCGTTGCCTGAGCCGAGGGGTGCAGCCCGGTCCATCAGGAGCGATCCTGATCGAGCCGGGCCAGTGGCGGAGAGAGACGTGAAAGCGAGCACCTGGCCGGAACGGCCAGGTGCCCTGCGGACTTACTGCTGGCTCTGCAGCGCCCGGATCGACTTGGCCAGGTCCGATGCCCAGCCATCCAGGACAGCCTTGGCATCCTTCGCCGTCATCACCTGGGAGGAGTTTTCCAGCTCGGTGCCGGCGCCCTTGCGCACGACCTCGGCCACCACCTTGCCGCTGCCGCCATCGATGAAGGCCGCTTCGGTGGCGATGGTGGTGTCCATGTCACGATGCCCAGTAGCCGTGGTGATGCCCGCGACGATCAGGGCGATCGGGATCACTTCGTAGGGTTTCAGGCCTTCGGTCGAGGCGGTGACAGCGGTGATCGCCGGGCGCACGACCAGGGTGCCCGGGCCGGGGGTCGTTGCCAGCGGCAGTACATTGGAAAGCTCGCGCTTGAGGGCCTGGTCGTAGTACTGGGTAACCCCCTGGAGCGTACTCTGGGGAACCTGCTCCGTGGCCTGGGGCTGCGGGTAGAGCTGGCTGGGTTCGAGGTAGACGCTGGTGAAACTATTGCCATTCAGGCCGGGTTGAACCCAGCGCATCACGGCCGCGCCAGAGGGAGACTTCTCCTCCTTCAGAACGCTGTAGTCCTTGAGGAAACCGGAATACTGCTCCGGCTCGACATACTTGCTTGCGCAACCAGACAACACGAGCGAGCCGGCGCACAGGGAGGCCAGCAAAAATTTCGACTTCATCGTCCACTTCCTATTGGTTGATATACAGAACAAACGGGGCTGGTTCGGGAAAAGGCTATTTGAGCAACTCGATTTCGCTCGGACGCCACTGCTTGGTGAAGAACGGCTCGAGCGGACTGTACAGACGCAAGATGACAAACCAGCCCTTGCCCGGGATGGTCTGGATCCAGTTGCCACGCGCCACGCCCTTGGGCTGCTCCGGCGCGAAGTAGACCGTGGTGGAACCATCGGCGCCGGCTTCGGCGGCGGGCGACGGATAGCTCTGGCTGCCGGCACGCGGGAAGCGCACAGGACAAACCCACCGCGCCAGCGACGCGCACGCCCTGGGTGGGCATGGCTTTGTCTTTCGGGCAGGCTTGCATCGATAAAGTCCCTTTGAGTGGCATGTTCCTGAACCCTGTACACCGCGGCGATCTGGTTTTTCGGGCCGCGCCGATATCCCCCTTGTCTGATTGTTCTCACAAGGGACGCGAATGGTTCACACATTAGGCGATAGAGAACTGCCATACCACTCTGCCCGGAAACAATAAAATGTGACGCACATCTCATTGACAGGGAAAACAGGACCGGGGCGTTGGCTGAGGACGGCAGCCGACGGCGCAGCGACTGCACCTTGGGGCCATTCCGCCCGAGCCCTCGCCATCCAGGACGCACAGCGTCCGGCAATGGCTCATTCGGCGTGGCTGAAGCCTGAACGCCGGCTGCATGGAAGTTGAGAGATCGACGCGCACGGCTCGACCGAAAGCGCAATCAGGTCCGTCCACCCCAAATCACGCTTCGTCCTGCATGGCGCCGTCTAGACTTGCCCAACGCTCTCCCTTCAATATCCGCCCGCCCTGCAACGCCCTGTTGCGGGTATCAGTTCACCCCCTCAGGAAACCGGTATGCCGCAAGCGAAAGACACGACAGAATCCGACGCCGACCTGTCCCAGATGATCATTGGCCTCGGCCCCTGCACCTATCTGTTGCTGCTTCTGATCGGCATGATCCTGGTGTTCCCCTTCCTGGAGGAAGGGCTGTTCCCCCGCATGCTGCTCGGCATCCTGTTTTCGAGTGTGCTGCTGGTAGGAGCTTTCGCGGCCCCGCAGTCCCGGCGCTCGCTCATCTTCAAGGTGGGCCTGGCGCTGCTGGGGATCGGCCTGCAGTGGACGGCGCTGTGGACCTCGAACCTGATATTGCTCGACCTTGCCGGCATGACCTATGCGCTATCACTGCTGGTCTCGATCTCCGGCGTGCTTCGCTACGTGCTCAAGCGCGGGCAGATTACCGCCGACAAACTTCACGGCGCGCTGGCCGGCTACATCATGCTGGCCTTCGCCTGGTCCTTCCTCTACGCCCAGCTCGAGATGACCGTTCCCGGCGCGTTCGGCCCCACCCGCCTGGACTTCACGCAGACCGGCACCTTCTTCAAGCTGATCTACTTCAGCTTCACCACCCTCACCACCACCGGCTACGGCGATATCGTGCCCCTGACCAATCACGCCCGTTCGCTGGTGATGATCGAAGAGTTCACCGGCGTCTTCTACGTGGGCGTCCTGATCGCACGGCTGGCCGGACTCTATCCGTCACCGTCGCCCCGCTGACGGCTGGCCTCGCTCGACCCGGGACAAACTTCCGTCGTATTGCCCCAGAGTCATCGGAGTTCGAAAATAGCGCGGACCGAAAGAGAGGTGACCCGCCATGATCCTGCGCGGTATGGCACAGATGCACATCGACGATCTGCCCGCCAGATTCCAGACCCTGCTGCGAGAGCTTCCGGACCTGGAGCCGTCAGGTTTCGTCTGGGTGGTCTTCTACCAGGGCCGCATGTTTGGCGCCTATCCCAATGCCGATCTCGCGTTGCGCAAGGTGACCGAAATCGAGCATTGCATCAGCGAAGACGAAGTGCCCACGGCGCAAAGCTGACGCCCTCCCCTTATCCAGCCAGGCGCCTCCCTAGATGCTCCCTCATGCTCCCAAGCCTCGCAGCGCCAAGAGATCGCGGATCCACCTGTTGCGCGGGCGCGTCGGGCTGGGGCTCGTCGCCGGGTTGTCCGTGCTGGCGGGCATGACCGATGCGATCGGATTCCTGGCCACCGGCGACTTCGTGTCCTTCATGAGCGGCAACACCACCCGGCTCGCCGTCGCCGTGAACGACCACGACCTGACCACGCTCGGGCGGCTGTCGCTCGCGGTGCTGTGCTTCGTTGCCGGCAATGCCCTGGGTGTCGTCCTGGCCCGAGGATTCAAGCGGCGCGCCACGCCTTTGCTCATCATTGTCGCGGCGCTGCTTGGCTTCGCCGCCCTCTGGCCCGAAGCGCGGAACCTGCCGGCCTTCGTTGCGGCAATCCTGTCGATGGGGATGCTGAACGCGGTGGTGGAACAGGTGAATGGCATGCCCATCGGCCTGACCTACGTGACCGGTGCGCTGTCCCGCTTCGGCCGCGGCCTCGGGCGCTGGTTGCTGGGTGAACGCAACAATGGCTGGCGGGTCCAGCTCGTGCCCTGGAGCGGCATGCTGCTGGGCGGCGCGGCCGGGGCCTTCCTGGAGCATCACCTGGGGTTGGGCGCCATGGCCGTGAGCAGCGCATTGGCCTGCGCGCTGGCCGTGATCGTCTACTTCGTCCCGCGTTCCTGGCAGCTGGGCTACATGCCCCGCTAGACGAGCACCTGCCGGGTGGTGGCGATCAGCTCATGCACCTGGCGCTCGACCTGCTCGTCGATCGGGACTTCCGGCCCGCGGCCGCGCGGGCATGGCAGGCTCGGAGTGGTGCCGAACAGGCGGCAGATCAATGGACGCTCCTCGTACACTTGGCAGCCGTCGGGCCCCAGGTGCACGCAGTTCCAATGCGCCAGGGCGGCGTCATGCTCGGCGTCGCTCTTTACCGGGAGGCGCGACATTTCCTCGGACGACGCGGTCACCGGCCCGCAGCAATCGTGGCAGCCGGGCACGCAGGCGAAACCGGGGATCTGCCGGCGCAGATGGTCGATCTTGCGCTGGGTCGAACAGCTCACTGGCCGCCCCCACCCACTGCGTTGTCCGTCGTTCGCGGAGACCGGTACTGATCAGACATTGCGATGCCTCCGAATGGCTCTGCGGGTCAGAGATGGATTTCCACGTTCTTGATGCCCAGCTCGCGCAGCTGGTCGACCAGGCCATCCAGGTGCGCAAACGACTCGACCTGCTCGTCCTCGTCCACCAGGAAAAAGCTGCGCCCCGCGTCCTTCTTGAAGAACACGATCCACTCCCGGGTATTGGCCGGGTTGGCGATCACGTGGGTGTCAAAGGCTATGCCCGCGGCATTCCGGGCTTTCACATCGCTGCGCTTCACTCAAATCACCACGCTTGGTTCGTATCCATTCAAAACTCGTTCAGCACTGAATCGGCACAGACGGCCCATGCTGTCGGCGAGGGGGCACATGATAACACCCTGCCCCTACAGCGTTGCAGGCGCCCCGAAGGGGCTGCGTCTGCAGGAGCGGACTTATCCGCGATGCGACGTACAGCCCCTGCCAGATCATCGCGGACGGAGTCCGCTCCTACGAAAGCCTGCTCATCGCTCTGGCTCTAAAGATTTCCAGAGAAATCTCCGCGCACTCCGAGCGCCCCTTCAGGAGGCCGAGTGGAATCGGAGTTTCAGGGGTTGAGCGGCATGGATGCCGCGAGAGCGTCGTTGGGCCATGGATGGCCCGTCAAGGGGGACGCCTAGTTCGTGCCCCTGAAACTCCGATGGAGCGAGGGGAGTCCGGCGAAGCCGGACCCGGATGATGGGGCAAGACCTTTGCCTCCTTTGGGTGGGGCGGCCATCCGTCGTTTGCCAAAGGAGGTCGCCCGAGGGGGCGAAACAAAATCTCTCAGCACACGCCGGAGCGGCGCAGAAACACCCAACCCAAAAGCCCAAAAGCCCAAAAGCCCAAAAGCCCAAAAGCCCAAAAGCATCGCGGACAAAGTCCGCTCCTACGGGGAAGTCGGAGCCATGCCTGTCATGGAGATGCGCCCTACGATCCCGCACCGAACGGTCCCCACGCACCCTGGGAGAGGGCTAGGGTGAGGGGTTCTTGCAGGAGCGGACTCCGACCGCGATGCGCCGCCGGGAGCGAGATGGACGTATAATCCCGCCCCTTCGTTGAATACGAATTCCAAGGTAATCCGCCAAATGCAGTTCAGCCCGGGCTTGCGCAATCCCTCGCTTCTTTGCACCGCGCTGCTGTTCGGCGGCCTGGCGGGCTGGTACGTGGGGCGGCTGATCGGCCTGTACGGCGATGAGTGGTTCGCCGAGCCCGAAGACGGTTTCGAAGCCCTGGCTACCCTCTGCGGCATTCTCTGCGGCGCCCTGTTCGCCTATACCAACGTGAAAGGCGTGCTGCCGAGAATGGTGGGCTTCTTCGTGGGCGGCGGCTTCCTCCTGGCGATGGTCGGCTACGCCCAGTACTCCTCCGACATGCCGCCCTATGACCTTCAGCTCGCCACCTATCTGCAGGACTTCTTCCGGCAGACCCTGGGCCTGTGGCTTTCGCCGATCATCGGCGCCGCGCTGGTGTCCCTGTTCCGCGCGGTTCTTCACTAGCCAACCGGAATTTCACAGCACGCGGTGTAGGTTAGGCGCTCCCTTTCACCGGTAACGCACGATGTTCGCAAGACTCAAGCAGTGGGCCCGCTCGATCAAACGGCAAACCATGATCCTGTGGTTCTGCTGGAAGCACCCGGAAACGCCCCTGCCGGTCAAGCTGCTGTGCCTGCTGGTAGTTTCCTACGCGCTGAGCCCCATCGACCTGATACCGGACTTCATTCCGGTGCTGGGGCTGCTCGATGATCTGCTGATCCTGCCGGCGTCCATCTGGCTGATCATTCGCCTCGTACCCGCGCAGGTGTATGCCGCAAGCAAGCTCCAGGCGGATGAATTCGAGCGCGCCAGCTCGCAGCGCCCCCGCACCAAGGCGGCCGCCGTGGTGATCGTGGCGATCTGGCTGTTGCTGGCCGTGCTCTGCTACCGGTGGCTGTGGCGCTAGGTCAGACCTGACACTTCGGCTGCTGGGTGAAGGTCCGGCGCACGTCGACCGGGCCCACGTGTTCCAGGGTCTTACGACCGATCAGCACCGGGTAGATCATGTTCTTGCGGTCGCGCAGCGAGAATTCTTCGTCGAGCATCTGGTTGCCGAGGCAGATCTGCATCGACACCACCGGCCGGTGGTCCACGCCGCCAGCGCCGCGAACCTTCACCTTGCGCAGGACGGGACGGGCGAACTCCTGTACGGATTCATCCCCGGTGTCGCTGTTCTTCGCCACGACCTTGAAACGCACCCACTTCTTGCTGTCCTTGTCGAAGTATTCGATGTCCTTGGCGTCCATCGACGAGGTGAGCGCGCCGGTGTCCAGCTTGGCCTTGACCGGGACGCCCTCGGGATAGATTTTCGCCTCTTCGATCCAGCCGCGCACCGGCAGGTCTTCCGAGTGGGCCTTCATCGGAGTGGCAAGCGCCAGCAGGAGCATGGCGGCAGAGAGGGAATTGATCGGCACGGCAATGACTCGTCGGTTGACTGTATGCCTCATGATCAAGTCCGGGATGTCAAAGACGAGTCAAACGCAGGTCAAGAAAACGGATGACTCGTACGCAGTGCTTTACGCCGATCACCAGGCGGTGAAGCCGCCATCAATGGTCAGGGCCTGGCCGGTGACGAAGCGCGACGCCGGCGAACACAGCCACATGACCGCGCTGGCAATGTCGTCCGGCTCGCCGAGGCGACCCATGGGCGTGGCCATCTTGAGGCTCTCCATGGCGTCCTGGACGTCCGCGCGATTGGTGATCGCAGTGTTGGCAATGCCACCGGGGCAAACCGCGTTGACCCGGATGCCGGCGGTGGCGTAATCCAGCGCAACGGAGCGCGTCAGCCCAAGCACGCCCGACTTCGACGCGGAGTACGCGGAGAGGCCAGGGCCGCTGACCACGCCCATGATCGACGAGGTGTTGACGATGCTGCCGCCACCCTGCTTGAGCATTTGCGCGCATTCGTACTTCAGGCACAGCCACACGCCCTTAAGGTTGACCCCGATGGCGCGGTCCCACTCCTCTTCCGGCAACTCGGCCACCGGCCGGCCGCGCTGGGCGATACCGGCGTTGTTGAAAGCGCAGTCGATCCGACCGAACCTGCGCACCGCCTCGCTCACCATGTGCTCGACGTCGGCGCTGCGGGAAACGTCCGTGCGAACGAACACCACCTCGCCGCCTCCCGCCGCGGACACGGCATGGGCGGTTTCCTCGCCGCTGACGGTTTCGATATCGGCCAGCACCAGGTGCGCGCCCGCCTCGGCGAACCGCAGCGCGGTCTGCCGGCCGAGGCCGGTGGAAGCGCCCGTCACTATTACGACCTTGCCTGCGAAGTCTGTCATTCCGCTCTCCAGATGAAGTCCGTGGTGGTGTCGGCACGGCAGGCTCGGGTGTGCAGAAAGCCAGGGAGACAGGCTGCTCGATCAGGAAGGCGCTACGCGTGCGGCAGCCAACATAGGGGCTGGCCGAGGCACCCCACATCCCCCGATCAGACTACCCAAGGCCCCGCGGCCAGCAGGCGCCCAAATACGCCATGCCGAGAAAAACGCCCTGCGTACCCGGAATCTGCGGAAAGTGGATAGAACGAAGGCCCGGCTCTCCCCAACACTAGCCATGCGTCGACCCATATGCGGTCGATTTCCTTCCTGTGCGTTCCATCCAACCATTAGAGGCTTGCATGAGCACCCCCGCCGATCAGCTGAGTTCCTGGCTGAAGCAACACCAGATCACCGAAGTCGAGTGCGTCGTCAGTGACATGACCGGTATCGCCCGCGGCAAGATTTCCCCGACCAACAAGTTCCTCGGCGAGGGAGGCATGCGTCTCCCCGAGAGTGTGCTGTTGCAGACCGTCACCGGGGACTATGTCGACGACGATATCTACTACGACCTGCTGGACGAAGCGGACATCGATATGGTCTGCCGTCCCGATCCGGACGCGGTGTTCGTGGTGCCCTGGGCCATCGAGCCGACCGCGATGGTGTTCCATGACACTTACGACAAGTACGGCAACCCCGTGGAGCTGTCGCCGCGCAACGTGCTCAAGCGCGTACTGAAGCTGTACGCGGACAAGGGCTGGAACCCCATCGTCGCGCCGGAAATGGAGTTCTACCTGACCAAGCGCAGCAGCGACCCGGACTTCCCGCTGGAAGCCCCGGTAGGCCGTTCCGGCCGTCCGGAAAGCGGTCGCCAGAGCTTCTCCATCGACGCGGCCAACGAATTCGACCCGCTGTTCGAAGACGTCTACGACTGGTGCGAAGCCCAGGGTCTGGACCTGGACACCCTGATCCACGAAGACGGCCCGGCGCAGATGGAAATCAACTTCCGTCATGGCGACGCCCTGAGCCTCGCGGACCAGATCACCGTGTTCAAGCGCAGCATGCGCGAAGCCGCGCTCAAGCACGACGTGGCGGCGACCTTCATGGCCAAGCCGATCACCGACGAGCCGGGCAGCGCCATGCACATCCACCAGAGCGTGCTGGACATCAAGACGGGCAAGAACATCTTCGCCAACGTCGACGGCACCATGAGCGAGCTGTTCCTGCACTACATCGGCGGTCTGCAGAAGTACATCCCGAAAGTCCTGCCGATGTTCGCGCCGAACGTGAACTCCTTCCGCCGCTTCCTGCCGGACACCTCCGCGCCGGTGAACGTCGAGTGGGGCGTGGAGAACCGCACCGTCGGCCTGCGCGTACCCGCAGCCTCGCCGGAAGCCATGCGCGTGGAAAACCGCCTGCCGGGCGCCGACGCCAACCCTTACCTGGCACTGGCCGCCAGCCTGCTCTGCGGCTACCTGGGCATGGTCGAGCAGATCAATCCCAGCGCCCCGGTCGAAGGCCGCGCCTACGAGCGCCGCAACCTGCGCCTGCCGATCACCATCGAGGACGCGCTGGCGCACATGGAAGAGTGCCAGGTGCTGGAAGAGTACCTGGGTCGCAAGTTCGTCCAGGGCTACGTCGCGGTGAAGCGCGCCGAGCACGAGAACTTCAAGCGCGTGATCAGCTCCTGGGAACGTGAATTCCTGCTGCTGAGCGTCTGACGCTACCGATCCCGCCCAATCACAAGAATACGGATAGGAGTCGACATGAAACTGCTGAAGCCCCTTGCGGCCTTCGCATTGGCGGCAATGGCGAAAACCGCCATCGCCGCCCCCACGGTCAGTATCTACAACTGGACCGATTACATTGCCCCGGACACCCTCGCCGGCTTCCAGAAGACCACCGGAATCAAACCGGTCTACGACGTCTTCGATTCCAACGAGACCCTGGAAGGCAAGCTGCTGGCAGGCCGCTCCGGCTACGACGTGGTGGTGCCGTCCAACCACTTCCTGACGCGCCAGGTGCAGGCCGGGGTCTTCCTGGAACTGGACCGTGAAAAGCTGCCGAACTGGAAGCACCTGGACCCGACGCTGCTCAAGCTGCTGGAACAGAACGACCCGGGCAACAAGCACTCGGTGCCCTACCTGTGGGGCACCAACGGCATCGGCTACAACGTCGCCAAGGTCAAGGAAGTGCTGGGCGTCGACAAGATCGACTCCTGGTCGGTGCTGTTCGAGCCGGAGAACATCAAGAAGCTCAGCGCCTGCGGCGTGGCCTTCATGGACTCGCCCGACGAGATGATCCCCTCGGTGCTCAACTATCTGGGCCTGGACGCCAACAGCACCAACCCGGCGGACTATTCCAAGGCCGAGGCCAAGCTGGTGGCTGTGCGCCCGTACGTCACCTACTTCCACTCCTCGAAGTACATCTCGGACCTGGCCAACGGCAACATCTGCGTGGCCTTCGGCTATTCCGGCGACGTCTTCCAGGCGGCCGCGCGGGCCAAGGAAGCCAAGAACGGCATCGAGATCGCCTACACCATTCCCAAGGAAGGCGCGAACCTGTGGTTCGACCTGATGGCGATCCCGTCGGATGCGACCCATCCGGAGCAGGCCCTGGCGTTCATCAACTACATCCTCGATCCGAAGGTGATCGCCGGCATCAGCGAGTACGTCGGCTACCCCAGCGCCAACGGCGACGCCAAGACGCTGCTGCCCGAGGAGATGCAGAACAACCCCGAGGTCTACCCGAGCCAGGCCGTGCTCGACAAGCTGTACATCGCCAAGGCGCCGCCGCCCAAGATCATGCGCCTGATGACCCGCAGCTGGAGCAAGATCAAGTTCAACCAATGACTCGAGAACGTCCCATGATTCATGCCGGCGAACACGCCGCGTCCTATTACGCGGCCACTGCGCGCGACAAGCAGACCTACCCCGCCCTGGAGGGCGAGGTTCACGCAGAGGTCTGCGTCATCGGCGGCGGTCTGACCGGCGTCAACACGGCACTGGAGCTGGCCCTTCGGGGCCACTCCGTGGTGCTTCTGGAAGGCCGCCGCATCGGCTGGGGAGCCAGCGGTCGCAACGGTGGACAGCTGATCCGCGGC
Source organism: Pseudomonas sp. B1-22 (assembly GCF_050474425.1). Taxonomy (NCBI): domain Bacteria; kingdom Pseudomonadati; phylum Pseudomonadota; class Gammaproteobacteria; order Pseudomonadales; family Pseudomonadaceae; genus Pseudomonas; species Pseudomonas sp. B1-22. The sequence goes on from NZ_JBCHVH010000005.1 coordinate 72,897, forward strand.
ATCGGCCACGACGTCAGTGGCTTCGCCAAGTACGTCGGCGAGGATGGCGTCCGCTACCTGAACCAGGCGGGTTTCGACTCGGTGAAGCTGGTGGCGGAGCGCATCCAGCAGTTCAACATCGACTGCGACCTGCGCTGGGGCTTCTGCGAGCTGGCCAACACCCCCGCGCAGTTCACCGCCATGGCGGAGGAACAGCGCGAGCTGCAGTCGATGGGTTATGGGCATCCGACCAAGCTGGTGGGTGCCGGGCAGATCCATGAAGTGGTGGCCAGCGACTGCTATGCCGGCGGCCTGATCGACATGGGCTCGGGCCATCTGCATCCGCTGGACCTGGTGACCGGTGAAGCACGGGCCGCCAGCAACCTGGGGGTGAAGATCTTCGAGCAGAGCCCGGTGCTGCGCATCACCCACGGCAGTTCGGTCACGCTGCACTGCGCCAACGGCTGGGTGCGCGCGGACAAGCTGGTGCTGGGCTGCAACGCGCACCTGGAGGAGCTGGAGCCGCGCCTGACCGGCAAGGTATTGCCAGCGGGCAGCTACGTCATCGTCACCGAACCGTTGCCGGAGCACGTGGCGGCGAAGCTGATCCCGCAGAACATGGCGCTGTGCGACCAGAAGGTGGGGCTGGATTACTACCGCCTGACCGCCGACCGTCGCCTGCTGTTCGGCGGCGCGTGCCACTACTCCGGGCGGGACCCTGCGGACATCGGCGCCTACATGCGGCCGAAGATGCTGAAGGTGTTCCCGCAACTGGCCGATGTGCGCATCGACTACCAGTGGGGCGGCATGATCGGCATCACGGCAAACCGCTTCCCGCAGGTGGGTCGTCTGGCCCAGCACCCGAATGTGTACTTCGCCCAGGGCTACTCGGGGCATGGTCTCAACGTGACCCACTGGACCGCCAAACTGCTGGCCGAAGCCATTTCAGCAGGCCAGAGCCAGGGGCTGGACGTGTTCAGCGCGGTACCGCACCTGACCTTCCCGGGCGGCAAGCTGATGCGCTCGCCCCTGCTGGCGATGGGCATGCTCTGGTACAGGATTCGAGAGGCAATTGGCTGAATAAGCCAGGCGGAGCGTCTCGCCGAGGGAGCTCCGCTTTTTTTCAGCTCGGCAGCATGCTCACGACGCAGCGCTCGGTTCCGCGCTTGAGCGTCGCCTTCGGATACTCGCCAAACAGCGCCTGGTAAGCCTGGGAGAATCGCCCCAGATGCCAGAACGACCAGCGCATCGCAATCTCGGCCACATTGACACCCGCACCGCCAGCGGCCAGCAAGTCACGTCGGGCAGCATTCAGCCGGCGGTTGCGCAGCCACACGGTGGGCGGCATGCCGGCATACTGGACGAATGACTGCTGCAACTGCCGCACCGAGACACCGGCGATTTCAGCCAGCTCGGGAACGCCGAAGCTGTCCTGCGGACAATCGTTGACCACCTCTTTCACCCGCTCGACGACGCGTTTGGCGTTGCGGTCGGAGCGACGGCGCTGACCCACATCGACCGCCGCCTCCAGCAGCGAGAAGCAGCCATCGGCCACCTGCTGGGCGAATCCGGGCGCATCGACGTTGACGTGACCTTCCACGGCGCCGGCCAGCAACTGGCTCAGGGAGCTGGCGAAGGCGCTGCAGCTCTCCGAACGCAACGGTTGCAGCACCAGGCTTTCGAAGTCCGCGGCGGAGCGTCCCCAGGCGGAGGCGTCCTTCAGGACCACGGCGACTTCACGGTAATTCTCGGGGGTGACCCAGGCGTTGTGCGTGTGCCCATCCAGCAGGTAGAGGGCGCTTTCGTTCATGTCGAAGCTGAACACCAGGGTATCGGCGGGGGCATGGAATTCCTGCTCGACCCGCAGGTTCATGCGTTCTTCGTAGAGCTGGACCGCTCCGGTTTCCGCGTGCACGAGTCGTCCGCAAAAGCGACCAGCTGACATCTGCGTGTACTGCTCTTCCCAACCCGGCAGCACCGCACGCGGCTCGTCAACCTCGCGAGCCTCCATCACCTTGATCGCCATCACACACCCGGAAATTTATTAATATTATTAACTATCAGCCTACCAATGGCTGACCTCCGCACGCAACAAGGGCGGTTCCAATCAGCATGGGGCGGCGTTCTGCACGCAGCAGGATTATGACCAATGCGACGGGATCGAGCACGCTTTACCTGACATACGCGAATACAGGAGACCGCTACCTGATCTCCTTGTCGTACAACCTGCCCATTTCATCCCTGAACGCCTGGATCAGCGGCTCCCGCGTCCGCCCGTTCTTCATGATGAGCGAGAATTCGGCCTGGTATCCGAAGTGCTCCGGGAGAAGCCTGATGAGCCTCCCCTGCTCTTCCCATTGCTGCGCCAGATGGTCCGGCAGATAGCCGATATAGCTTCCGCACAACACCAGGATCAGTTCGGCCTCCATGCTGTCGATGGTGGCGGAACATTCCTTGAATCCATGCCTCGCCACTTCCGCGCTCGACCAATAGCCCCGCTTGACCAGGGCATACTGCCTGACTTTCTCCGGGGTCTTCTGCAACTCGCGGGACAACGGATGCCTGTCACTGCAATACAGCCAATGCTGCTCGATATAGAGGTCGATATATTTCAATCCGCTCATCCTGGTCGGGAGCGAACCTATTGCCAGGTCGATCTTTCCTTCCAGGACTTCCCGTTGAAGTTCGAAAGGACTCAGCAGTTTGAGATTGACATGCACCTTGGGATGATTCGATGCAAAGTTCCCAAGCAGGTCCACTATATTGACCTGCTTGTCGGTTATCATGGAATCGAGTATCCCGACAGAAATCGTCCCCCGCAATTCTCCCTTCAACTCAAGTACGTAATTCTCGAATCCGTCGATCTGATTTAAAAGATTCTGCGCCTCATCGTAAATCAATTGTCCTTTGCTGGTCAGGCTGAACCCCGACCTCCCCCGGCTGCAGAGCGGCATGCCCAGTTGCGCCTCGAGCTGGCTCATATAGCCGCTGATGGCTGGCGTCGACATGTTCAGGTCCTGCTGCGCCGCAGAAAATCCCTTGTTCCTGACCACCGCAACGAAAACCCGCAGCAGGCGAATGTTGTATATGTTCTCTTTCATCATGCAACCGCACACGTCAATGGCCGGCCTTGTTCTCATGGCAGTTGAAATCTGTCAAGAGACCATTGAATTATCTTAATAATACAATTAACCAACAACTTGCCGACTCACTATTTATCCCCGCCTGAACCGCCGTTTAAATGAAAGCCGAGGTCATTTCGACGGCCCATTGCGCCCAGTACACAGGCTTCGAGACCGTTGCCTGGCATCGGGCGACAACCCATGAAAATGTTTTCCAGACTTGCGGCAATTGCGGGGGTAACCATGTCCGAATCCAAACTCAAGACAAACTTCTCGGACGGGACTTCATACGACCCGCAAAAGCGCCCGAGATTTAACGAGATTGCGAGCTTCATGCGCGCCCCCGTCGCGGACACGCTGGATGGCGTCGATATCGGCCTCATCGGTGTGCCATTCGATGGCGGCACCTCCTTCAAGCCGGGCGCGCGCCTGGGCCCCCGTGGGGTCCGGCAGCAATCCTGCCTCATGCGCACCCGGAATCACGCGTCGGGCATTGCACCTTTCGACCTGTGCACCATTCGCGACCTGGGCGATGTCTACCTGGATCGCATGTACAACATCGAGGACGCCCACGCCTGCATCGAGAACTATTACCGGGAGATTTGCGCACGCGGAATCATGCCTCTCACGGTAGGCGGGGACCATTCGATCACCTATCCGATCTTCAAGGCGCTGGCGAAAGACGGCCCCATCGGCATGGTCCACATCGACGCCCACACCGATACCTGGGACAGCCTCTACGGGTCGAAATTCTTCCACGGAGCGCCATTCAGAAGAGCGGTCGAGGATGGCCTTCTCGACCCACGGCGCACGATCCAGATCGGCATCCGTGGCTCCGAGCATTCGGGCACCCCGAACTTCAGCCTCGAATGCGGGATGCGGGTCATTTTCATCGAGGAGTTCGACGAACTGGGCGTCGACGGCGTGCTCCAGGAAGTACGCCGCATCGTGGGGGACGGCCAGACCTATGTGTCATTCGATGTCGATGGCCTCGACCCCGCCTTCGCCCCCGGAACCGGCACCCCCGAAGCCGGCGGCATCTCCATGCGCGAAGCCATGCGCCTGCTGAAGGGACTGCGCGGCCTCAACCTCATCGGCGGCGATGTGGTGGAGGTCGCTCCGGACCTGGACCCTTCCGGAATGACCGCCCTCAACGCCGCAACCCTGATGTTCGAGCTGCTGTGCGTGCTGGCAGATGCGAGGGCGAACGGATGACCACGTCCCCTGTCCCCGTTTCATCATTACAGTGAGACTCTCCATGACCGGCCTGACGTTTCGCCCCGCCGTACCGGATGACGCGCCCCTGTGCATCACACTCCGCGGATTGACGCGAGAGAACGCATTTTCCGAGGAGGAACTGCGCACACTGGGTATCACCGCCGAATCCTGGAGCCGTGGCATTCAGGACGGCAGCTGCCCTGGCTTCGTCGCCTGCCGGGAAGATCGAATGATCGGTTACTGCTTCGGCGACCGGGATACGGGCGAGATCGTCGTTCTCGCCCTGCTTCCGACCTACGAAGGACAGGGCATCGGCAGAACCCTGCTCGGGCTGATGATCGAGACGCTCGCGCGCCAAGGACTCAAGCGCCTGTTCCTGGCCTGCTCCAGCGATCCGCAGGTTCGCTCCCATGGTTTCTATCGCTACCTGGGCTGGGTGCCGACCGGGGAACGGGATGAGTACGGCGACGACATCCTCGAACTCTCCATCGGCTGATCACGGCTGTCTCGCTCTTTTCAGCCGGCGTAGTCCATTCGGGCGACGCCCTCAGCCCCAGCTAAGTTTCGCCTCGTAATCTCCTTCATCACGCCAACAAAGGCGCACGAGACCATCGAGGAACCGACCCGATGAAGGACATCACGCTCACATCGCAGCGGGCTCCGAAATCGCATACACCCTCCATCCACGGCGCATTGCCGGCGGCGGCCTACCCGGCGCTGCTGATCGCCTTCGTGGTGTTTTTCCTGGCTCCGCTGGGCGCCCACGGCCTCTGGATACCCGACGAAACCCGCTACGCCCAGGCGGCCCAGGAACTGCTGAACAGCGGTAACTGGGTGGCCCCGCACTTCATGGGGCTGCGCTATTTCGAGAAGCCCATCGGCGGCTATTGGCTGATCGCCATCGGCCAGGCACTGTTCGGCGACAACCTGTTCGGGGCGCGCATCGCCTCGGCGCTGACCTCCGCGGCCACGGTGGGGCTGATCTGGCTGCTGGGCCGCCGGCTGTGGAACGACATCTGGAAGAGCTGGACCGCCAGCCTGCTCTACATGAGCTTCGGCCTGGCTGCCGGGCAGGCCGGTTATGCCAACATCGACCCGCAGCTGACGCTGTGGCTCACCCTCGGCCTCGTGGCCTGCTGGTTCGCCCTGGAAGGCGACAACCCTCGGGAACGCTGGGTCGGCTGGGGCCTGCTCGGCGTGGCCTGCGCCATGGGTTTCATGACAAAGGGCTTCCTCGCCTGGCTGCTGCCGGTGATCGTGGTCGCGCCCTACGCCGTGCTGCATGAGCGCTGGCGCGAGCTGCTCAAGGGCGGGCCGCTGGCGGTCCTGGTGGCCGTGGCGCTGAGCCTGCCCTGGGCCATCCTGGTCCACCAGCGCGAAGCGGACTTCTGGCAGTTCTTCTTCTGGAACGAGCATATCCGCCGCTTCGCCGGCAACAACGCGCAGCACGCCGCGCCCATCTGGTTCTTCGTGCCGCTGCTGTTCGCCGGCGCCCTGCCCTGGGCTCTGCTGGTCGCGCCCGCATTGAAACGGGCCTGGGGCGAGCGCAAGGAGCGACGCACCGCCTTCCTGTCCCTCTGGTTCGCCATGCCCTTCCTGTTCTTCAGCCTGAGCAAGGGCAAGCTGCCGACCTACATCCTGCCGTGCTTCGTGCCGCTGGCGCTGTTGATGGCCAACAGCCTGGTGGACAAGCTGCGGCAGAACGACCTGCTCGCGCTGACCCGCAACGGGCTGCTCAACCTGGGCCTGGGTGGCACCGCCCTGCTCGGCCTGATCGGCATCCAGGTCGTGCACCCGGTCTACACCCACCAGCCCCTGCAAGTCGCCCTGGCGCTGGTGGTATGCCTGGCCTGGGCGGTCTGCGGCTTCATCCAGTGGAAGCGTCCGGTGCACTACTGGTTCGCCCCGGCGTTCGGCCTCTGGGTGCTGGTCGCGTTGCTGCCCGCGGCGATGCCCTTATCGGTGGTCGACAACAAGATGCCGGACACCTTCATCGCCCGCCATCTGGACGCCCTGAAGGCGTCGAAGACCCTGCTCAGCAATGAACTAGGCGCTGCATCGGCGCTGGCATGGCGGCTGGACCGCAGCGACGTGGACCTGCTCGACGTGCAGGGCGAGCTGCAGTACGGACTCTCGTACCCCGACGCCGCGGATCGGAAAGTCACCACCGAGCACATGCCGCAATGGCTGACCCAGCACACCGCCCAGGGACCCGTCGGCATCGTCCTGAACCTTTCCGGCAAATCCGGTGGCGCCGTGCCGGCGTGGATACCGCCTGGCGCGGAGGTCTATCGGGAGAACAATCTGCTCATCGTGATTGCGAAGGCCCAGGCCAGCCCATCTGCGAACACACCCCAGGGCTGAGCCCGCCGCTGCGCCGGTTCAGGCAGAAAGTGCCGGACCCGCGCCAGGGGCAGCGACCGTCGCGGAGCGTTTTCTTCCCTGCAGCCAAACAACAAGGCCCGCGAAAAGCGGGCCCTTTGGCCAAGCACCCAACTTACTTGTGCTTATGTTTGTGCTTGTGGCTGGACTTGTGGTGGTCGTGGTTGTCGTCATCCGCCAGGTTGTTGCCAATGGCGCTGCCCGCTGCGCCACCCAGCCCGGCACCGATGGCGCCTCCGGTCGAGCCGCCCACCTTGTTGCCAATCACTTGACCGCCTGCAGCGCCAAGGCCACCGCCGATGGCCGCTTCGGTTTTCTTGCCGTCCTTTGCCGACATCGCGCCTCCCGCGGCGCCACCGACACCCGCGCCGATCGCCGCGCCGGTGCTTCCACCCACCGCCTGGCCAACCACGCTTCCCAAGGCGCCACCGACGCCACCACCGACCGCCGTGTTGGTGGTTTCCCCGGCAATGACGCCCTGCGATGCCAGAACAGTGAATGCCAATGCAGCGAATGATCTGCGCATGATTCGAACCTCCAACTGTATACAAGAGGCAAAAGTCTGTAGCAGGTCAGGCTGCGGGACAACGCTTCCCAGGCGGTTCATGGACATGGATCAATCATCTGGCCGGGAAGGCGGCCGCTGGTCGGGCCAGAGGCCAAGGATTGCGCCGGCTCGTGGGGGCGAACGCCCGCCAGCGCCAGGCCCGAGGCCTGGCGCCGGTTCGATCAGACGCTGCGCTCACTCATCGTCGCGCGCGGGAATCCACCATTCCTCGCCCCGCACCGTGCGGATGTATTCCGGCCAGCGGAAGCGGTGCGGCACCTGGAAGTCCTTCGGCAGCAGCGGTGCCTGCCACTGCGTGCCGCCGATGCCACCGCCGGTGCGTTCGTTGAATTCGCGGGTGGCCTCGGCCAGCAGGTCGGGCTCGGTGAACAGCTCGATCAGGGTGCTGCCGATGGTCTTCGACGCCACCTCGATCATCGGGTCGATGGTCTCGCGGATGCCGCCCAGCGCATTGGCGACCCAGTCCGGGTAGGTGTAGCCGGCCGGCGCGCTGAGCATCGGCCGCGCCACGTAGAGGCGCACGGTCGGGCAATGCCAGGTGTACTCGGGGTAGTCGTCGGAGGTCAGGTACTTCTGCCAGGCCGGCATCTGTAGGCGCAGCTGACGCTCGCACTCCTGCGGCTCGATCAGGGCTTCGGTGGCCGGCAGGAAGGGTTCCTCCATCGGTTCGAGGCCGAGGTTGCTCTGGATCTCGCGGGCGACTGCAATCGCCGCTTCGCCCCAGGTCGGCGCACCGACCTGCGCCAGGTTGTCGTAGCAGGCCTGGGCCAGCGCGTGGTTGGCCAGGCCGCCACGGGACTTGCAGACCCAGGTTTTTTTCCACTTGCAACCGGTGGCCATGGCGGCTGCGGCGGCGTTGTTGTCCATCACCGTGGAAATGGTCTCGGCCTGCTCGATGGAGTCGCAGCGCAGCAGGTACTGGATCTGCGAGATGTGCGGCGGCAGGTTGTCGGCGGTGGCCTGCCCTGCGGTGAGGATGGCTTCGTTGAAGCTCCACAGGCCGGTGAACGGCAGCGTCGAGCGGCGCAGGCTTTCGTTCAGGGTGTAGAAGTGCACCAGCGCATCATTCGCGCCGGGAGCACGAGCCGCCAGGTGGTTCTGCGGAATCGGGCTGTAGCGGTCGGCGGCGATCCAGTTCTGCGGGTCTTCGCAGGTGAAGGTGTAGATGTACGAGTAGGCAATGCCGCAGTGAGTGTCCCAGGTGGTGGTGTTGTTCAGCGGCAGCATGTAGGTGGGGTGGAAGCTGACGGCCGCGTCGATGTCGTCGTAGTAGCCCTTGGCGGCGTGCACCGGCTTGGAGGCGCGGAGCTTTTCCGCCGGCTCGCCGAAGAACTTGATGGTGCCCTTGACGCCGAATTCCAGCATCGCCGCCTTGGCCGCCAGTACGCCGCCCAGGGCGCTCATGCCCAGCGCGGAATGCGGGTCGGTGTGGCCCGGCGCGTACTTCGACAGCCCCTCGCGCGGCATCTGCCGGGTGGCCGCCGCCTGGCAGTTGCCGGGCACCGCGTCGTATTCGGCATAGGTGGCCAGCACCGGGCCCTCGCCATTGCTGAAGGTGGCGACGAAGGCGGTGGGCATGCCGCCGCTGCCCTCTTCCACCGTGAAGCCTTCCTTGCGCAGCAGTTCCACGTACCAGGCACAGGACTTGTACTCGCGGAAGGCCGGCTCGGCGAAATGCCAGATCACCTGATGCCAGTCGGACAGCTGCTGGCGGTGCTCGTCGATCCATTGCTGGACGTAGGCCTTGAACTTCGACATGGCGGGCTTCCTCATCGTTGCCTGTTGTGGTTGTCGTGTGGCCTAGTATTGGTGAAGCAGAATTCACAACAAGCGAAACAATTTGGCTAGTTTGTCCAGATAGTTTCACCAATTGCCGACCAGGAAACCCCATGCACTTTCCCTCGATGACCGCCCTGCGCGCGCTGGATGCCGTGGCCCGGCTGGGCAGCGTGTCCGCCGCCGCGACGGAGCTGAACCTCACCCGCAGCGCGGTCAGCCACCGCATCGCGACCCTGGAGGAGCGCCTGGGCTTCGCCCTGACCGAGCGCACCGGGCGCGGCGTGCGCCTCACCTGGCGGGGCGAGCGCTACGCCCGCGACGTGCGGCGCATCCTTGCCGAGGTGCAACTGGCCGGCAGCAGCTTCGACGAAAAGCAGGTCATCGGCCGCCTCTGCATCAGTTGCAATCCGGGCTTCGCCACCTACTGGCTGTGCCAGCACCTGGGCGACTTCCTCGCGCAGTACCCGCAGGTGCAACTGCACGTGGTCACGCCCCGCACACCGCAGGACACCAGCGCGGCGGAAGCGGACCTGTTCATCGCCTACGGCACCGGCGACTGGCCCAACCAGATCGTCGAGCCCATCGTCGCCCTGCACTTCTTCCCGGTGTGCAGCCCGCGCCTGCTCAACGCCCGCAACGGCCTGAAATCACCGGGCGACCTGGCCGGCCAGACCCTGCTGCACATGAACGACTTCGCCGACTGGCGCCTGTGGCTGGGCGCGGTCGGCGCGCGGGACATCGAGTTCACCTCCGGCGTGCTGTTCGCCGACGCCACCAGCACCATCGCCGCCTGCATCGCCGGCCAGGGCGTGGCCATCGGCGACAACCTGCTCAGCGGCGACGCCCTGAGCCGTGGCCTGCTGGTGCGCCCCTTCGACATCACCATCCAGTCCAACCGCGGCTACTTCCTGGTGACCGACCCGGTGAAGGCCGAGCGGGCCGTGGTGAAGGCCTTCAGCGAATGGCTCAAGGCCCGTGTCGCCAGCACCACCCAGAGCGCCATCGACCTGGACCAGCCGCCGCTGGCGTTCCCGCAGGAGAACCCGTGAGGCGATGACACGCTCACCGGGTCATTGGACGGCCTGCGGAATCCGCCCCAGCCGCTCCAGCGCCAGGTCGTAGTCGAAGTCCTCGACGGCCGCCGCCAAGGGCGCCATGGCCAGGAGGGTGACGTTCTGGATGGCCGCCACCTCCGCTGCACCTCCCGATCGAGGAATTCGTTCTGGTTCTTGCGCTATGGAAAAACGGCGGGAATGCAAAAGGCCGTCTCATCAATAGACGGCCTTTTGCCAAGCACGCTTCGGGTGATTACACCTCAATTTCCGTCAGCGGGCCCTGCATGCGATAGAAACTCAGGTCCGTGGCGGTGAAGAAAGCCTGCGAACGCCCGTTGGCGAAGTCATCGACATGTACCACGGTAGCGCCGTCGGCCTCCTGCCAGGAGATCACATAGACCCCCTCGGCGATTTCCTGCCACTGGCAGGCCGCCTCGCCACGGGCACCCGCGTAGGGGCCCGAGACGATGGAGTAGCGAATGCTGCTGCCGTCCACCGAATAGACGTTGTGGGCGGACAGGCCGTCGTAATCGACACGGAAGCGGCGGCCGGCGAATACCGGCCGGGAGGTTGGGTTGGATGTGCTCATTAGACGGCCAGGCGGGGGTAATCGGTGAGGCCAGCGGCGCCGCCGCCGAACAGGGTTTCGCGCTGGTGCGGGTTGAGCGGCGCGCCCTGGCGCAGGCGTTCGGGCAGGTCGGGGTTGGCGACGAAGGGCCGGCCGAAGGCGATCAGGTCCGCCCAGCCTTCGCTCAGCGCGGCATTGGCGCGCTCGGCGGTGTACTTGCCGGCGTAGATCAGGGTGCCGGGGAATACCTCGCGCAGGCGTTGCTTGAATGCCAGCGGCATGTGCGGGGCGTCGTCCCAGTCGGCTTCGGCGATATGGATGTAGCCCACGCCGATCTCGCCCAGCAGGCGTGCGGCGGCCAGATAAGTGGTTTCCGGGTCGGCATCGACGCAACCGTTAAGGGTGGTCAGCGGCGCCAGGCGGATGCCGACGCGGCTCTTGTCGCCGGCGCCTTCAATCAGCGCCTGGGCCACTTCACCGAGGAAGCGCAGGCGGTTCTCCAGCGAGCCGCCGTACTGGTCGGTGCGGTCGTTGGCGTTGGAGTCGATGAACTGGTTGACCAGATAGCCGTTGGCGGCGTGCAGCTCGACGCCATCGAAACCGGCGGCCATGGCATTGCGGGCGGCCTGGCGGTATTCGTCGACGATGCCCTGGATTTCCTCCACCTTCAGCGCACGGGGTTTCGAGGCCTGGACGAAGCCCGGAGTGCCGTCGGTCTCGGCGACGAAGACGTTGACGCCCTCGGCCTGCAGGGCCGAAGAGGACACCGGGGACTGCCCGTCGAGCAGGCTGATGTGGCTCAGCCGGCCGACATGCCAGAGCTGGGCGAAGATGCGCCCGCCGGCGGCGTGTACCGCCTGGGTGACCTTGCGCCAGCCGGCGACCTGGGCCGGCGAATGGATGCCCGGCGTCCAGGCGTAGCCCTTGCCCAGCGGGGAAATCCAGGTGCCCTCGCTGACGATCAGGCCGGCGCTGGCGCGCTGGGCGTAGTACTCGGCCATAAGCTCATTGGGCACGTCGCCCGGCTGGCTGGCGCGGGAACGGGTCATCGGCGGCATGACGATGCGGTTGGGCAGTTCGAGGCCGCCCAGGGCATGGGGTTGGAACAGCGGGGATGCATTCTCAGACATTGCAAATCTCCTCCAGCGGCGCGACCGCCGTGGTCGATTGGGCATGGAATTCGGGCAGCACGTACTCGGCGATCTCGTGCAGGGTCTCGTCGAGGGGCCGCAGGTTGCGCCGCAGTTGCAGGCCGACGTGGTCGACGCCGGCAGCACGCAGCGCGCGCAGTTCGGCGGTCAGCGCGTCGCGGCCGCCACGGAAACCGAAACGCCAGCGCCGCAGGGGCTCGTCGGCGCGCTCGGCCAGGTCCAGGTGGATGAAGCTCGAATAAGGTTTGGCCCCGGCCACCGCGCGCCAGTTGGCGACGCGGCGCTGGTGATCCTCCGGCGTGCCGGGATAGGCCAGGCAACCGTCCAGGTTCGCACCGATCCAGGCCGGGCTCTGCTGTGCCAGACCGGCTACCAGCAGCGGCAGCGGTGAAGCCGGCGCCGGCAGCACGGCCATGCCTTCGGGCAGACTCGACCGAGCGGCATCACGCAGCAGCGCGATCTGCTCGCGGAAGTTGCCGCCACGGCCTTCGAAGTCGCGCCCGAACAGCGGGTATTCCACCGGCCGGTCGCCGCTGGCCACGCCGAGCAGCAGACGGTCGCCGCTCAGGCGTTGCACGCTCGCTGCCGACTTCAGGGTCAGCAGCGGCTCGCGGATCGGCAGCACCACGGCGGCAGTGCCGAGCAGAATGTCGCGGGTCACGCCGGCCAGGTAGCCGAGGTAGGAAAACACCTCGAAGACCTGGGCGGCATCGCCGAACGACGGGTCGTAGAGCGGGACGTCGCGCACCCACAGGGCTCGGAAGCCGAGGCGGTCGGCCAGTTGGGCGAGCATCGCGTGCTGCGCCAGGTCCGGCTCGCCGTGGCGGCGGCCGGCCTGTTGCCGTGCCCGTTCGCCGGCAGGCGTCCAGTCGTTGTCCAGCGGGGCTTCGAGGCCGACGCTGAAGCCGCCGGCGGTCAGGCGCTCAAGGGGTGCGGACATGGCGATCAATCCCAGATCGGAGCCAGGCCTTCCGGGCTGACTTCACGGCCATTGCGCTCCAGCGTGGCGATCTTCGCCATGTCGTCGCCATCCAGGCGCAGCTCCTGGGCAAGCAGGTTGCTGGCGAGGTTCTCGCGGCGGGTCGAAGACGGGATCACTGCGTAGCCCAGCTGCAGCGCCCAGGCCAGGGCAACCTGCGCGACGGTGGCGTTGTGCTTGGCGGCGATCTCGGCCAGCAGCGGGTCCTTCAGCACCTTGCCGTAGGCCAGGGTCATGTAGGAGGTGACCTTGATGCCCTGCTCTTTCAGGAAGGCGGTCAGCGCCGGGTTCTGCAGGTAGGGGCTGAGTTCGATCTGGTTGGTGGCGATCTCGCCCTTGCCGACGGCGGCGATGGCCTGGCGGGTCAGGTCGATGTTGAAGTTGGAGATGCCGATCTGGCGGGTCAGGCCCAGCTTCTTGGCCTCGGCCAGCGCGCCCATGTATTCGGGCAGCTCGACGCCATTGCCCGGCGCCGGCCAGTGGATCAGGGTCAGGTCGACATGGTCGGTGCGCAGCTTGGCGAGGCTGTCGCGCAGGCTGGGGATCAGTTTGTCGGCAGCGTAGTTCTCCACCCAGATCTTGGTGGTGAGGAACAGCTCGGAGCGCGGCACGCCGCTCTCGGCGATGGCTTGGCCGATGTCGGCCTCGTTGCCGTAGATCTGCGCGGTGTCGATGGTGCGATAGCCCAGCTCAAGCGCTGTGCGTACCGAATCGATGACGGCCTGGCCGGTCAGGCGGAAGGTGCCGAGGCCGAAGGAAGGAATGCTCATGTTTGGGGCTCCAGGAAGGTTGATCGGTTCCAATGGAGCCCAGTCTGCCGGCTTCGCCTTGTGCGATTAAGACGCCGGCACGGCAAAGTCTTTTGACTTCAAATCATGAGTAGCCTTCCAGCACGTGAAAGCAGCGCAATAACTGATCAACCCAGTGTGGCGGCGAAAGCTTCGAGCTGGGTGATGACGGTGCCCCAGCCCTCGAAGAAGCCCATCTCTTCATGCTTTTCCCGTGAGGCGTCGTCGGGGTGCATGACGTGGGCGGTATAGCGGCAGCCGCTGCCATCGTCGGTCATGCTGATGATCGCGGTGAAACCCATCCAGGGCGTGTTCGGCCGCCAACCTTCGGTGAGCATCGAGGTGAACACCAGGCGCTCGCCGGGCACGACGTCGAGGAAGCTGCCGGGGTTGTCGCTGACACCGCCGTCCGGCCCCTTCATCAGGGTATGGAAGGCGCCGCCGGGCTTCAGCTCGAAGGCCAGAACCTCCGTGGTCCAGGGCTTGGGGCACCACCACTCCTTGAGCAGCGCGGGGTCCGACCACGCACGCCACAGGGCGCTGCGTGGGGCGTTGAGTACGCGGGTGATGATCAGGTCGCGCGAGTCGGCGCGTTCAGCATTCCGGGTCATGGTCCTGCTCCTTTTGGTGAAGTTGTTCGACGAATTCGGCCATGCGGTCCGAGCGCGCTTCCCACAGGGCGCGCTGCTCGGCGATCCACTGCTCGGCCTGTACGAGCCGTTGCGGCACCAGCTCGCAGGTGCGGGTCCGGCCTTGCTTGTGGCTGCGGATGAGTCCGCTGCGTTCAAGCACCGTCAGGTGCTTCATGAAGGACGGCAGCGCCATGTCGAACGGCGCCGCCAGGGTCGACACCGGCTGCGCGCCGAGACCGAGCGCGCCGATGATGGCGCAGCGGGTGGGGTCCGCCAGCGCATGGAAAACATCGCTGATTGCCGCTTCATAGTTAGCCATATGGCTAACTATAGTCCAGTGGCGGGCTTTGCCAAGGACTTTCTGCAAGCCCTGCGGAAAGTCGGAGGGATTGATTTCCCGGTTCACGGTGCATGGAGTCGGTCCCAACGCAATCGTGCAACTACCAGCAGACGGCAACTTCAGACCCGAAGCGAAGGTTGGTCGCCTGGCCGGGCGAATGTTCGACTATCGCTTGGAGATAGGCAGCACTTAAATCGCAACTGTTTCTCATTTACAATCGCCCACTTTCTTCGGAGCCAGCCTCCTTTTCCGGGTGCATTGTGTCGTTCGATTCCGCCAAGCCTACGCTGCTGTCCACATTGGTTCGTCACTACGACGAGCTCGTGGATCACATTCGCCGGCGCTTCGGCGACAAGGGCATGGCGCGCGAGGTTGTGCATGATGTCTGCGTGCAGTTGCTGGAGCGCGGAGAGAAAGAGGATGTCCACACGCCCCTTGCCTTGTTGCGGAAAATCTCCCACGACACTGCCGTGAGCCGCTATCGTAGCGACCGCCGCCGAGCCACCTGGGTGCAAGCTGTCCCCGAGCTCCCCGACGTGGCCTGTACGGCGGCAACTCCGGTCAGCCGATACGAGGCCGAGCGGGAGTTCCAGCTGCTCGTCGATGCCATCGCAGGCCTTCCCCCCCGCTGCCAGGCAGTCTTTGTGATGCACAAGATCCACGACATTCCCCAGGCAGAAGTCGCCGAGCGCCTCGGTATCTCCATCAAGACCGTGGAAAAGCATCTGCGCCTGGGGCTGACGGCTTGCAGGGAATTGCTTGGCCGCAACGAGGTACGCGCATGACTCGGTCGCCCTCGGAGAACTCCTCGCAGGCCCCGCTGGATGAGGCGCTGGGACGCCATCGTGAAGAGCTGAAGAAGCTGTTTCCGCTTCCCTCGCCCAAGCCGAAACCTCGCAAATCGAACAAGGCCGCCGGTACTGCCCTGTTGCTCGCAGTGGCCGCCGGGGCACTGGCCTGGCTGAACCCGGCCTACAAGAGCGAGAGCTTCAGCACCGCCATCGGCGAGCGGCGTGCGGTCGTACTGGACGATGGCAGCACGCTCCTGCTCGACAGTGGCAGCCATGTCGATGTCAGCTGGCACCTGCGCAGTCGCCAGGTCGATCTGCACTCGGGACAGGTGCTCTTCGATGTGTCCCCGGCCCTGTACCGCCCCTTCGTGGTGTCCGCGGGCTCGACGCGCGTCCAGGTGCTCGGAACCCTGTTCAATGTTCGTCGCCTGGATGACGACAACGTCCGTGTGACCCTGGCCAGGGGACGTGTCGAAGTCGACGGAGAAAACGCAGCACAATCGCCCGTCTTCCTCACGCCGGGGCAGCAGGTCGATTCGATTCGCGGGCAACTGAAGCTGGTCGCCAAGGTGGACCCGTCCACTGCAATGGCCTGGAAAGATGATCGAATCGTGTTCGAGCAGACGCCCCTGGGCGAAGCGGTGTCCCTGCTGCGCCAGTATCGCCGGGCGCCCATTCTCATGAGCGACCCGAGCCTGGCCTCCCTGAAAGTAACCGGTGTCTTCGAGGCGCATAACGCCGACCTGCTGCTCGACCTGCTGCCGAGCATCCTGCCCGTTGTCGTCCTGCGGCAAGGGGACGGCGCCGTTCAGATCCAAGGCAAGTCCATAAGAAAATAATTCTCAAACGCAGGTAGGGTTTCTCGACTCCCACGGCGGCTATCCAGGAATAGCCAACCTGCAAAGGAAAACGAGAAGTGCATTTTTCCCTCCGGAGTCGCCACCTGCGCCTGTCATTGCTCGCCAGCGGCCTGCTTACCGCGATGTCGGCCCAAGGCCAGGAAAAGGTGGACGTGGATCTGCCTGCCGCCCCGCTTGGCCAGGCCATCAACGCTCTTGCGCATCAGTCCTCGGTACAGATCATCTTCGCAGGCGATCTGGGCGCGGGCCGGCAGGCACCTGCGGTAAAGGGTCGTTTCACACCGGAGGAAGCACTTCAGCAACTGCTCAGGGACAGTGGCCTGCACGTGCAGGCCAAGGACTCGCATACCTTCATCATCGTCCCATCCAGCCAGGCCCAGGAGACATCGGCGGCCTCTCCGTCGCCCCGGAGCGAACCCCTGGAAATGGAGCAGATGGAAATCACCGCCTCACGTACCAGCAGCGACCTGGTCTCTGCGACGCGGCAGTCCACCGTCATTGAGCATGCCCAGCTTGAGGAACTGCGCCAGGGCTCGGAAAGCCTGGCCACCGTGCTGGCCAAGGCGGTTCCGGGCATGTCCGATTCCAGCCGCACCGTCACCGAATACGGGCAGACCCTGCGCGGGCGCAGCATGCTGGTCATGGTCGATGGCGTCCCGCTCAACACCAACCGCGACTCCTCGCGCAACCTGGCCAACATCGACCCGGCGCTGATCGAGCGGGTCGAAGTCATACGCGGCAGCAGCGCCATTTACGGCAGCGGCGCCACCGGCGGCATCATCTCCATCACCACGCGCCCAGCCGGTGGCGAGAATCGTGCAGAAACCAGCCTCAGCGCTACTTCCCCGCTTACCCGTCTGGGCAGCGATGGGCTGGGCGGGCAGTTCCAGCAGTACTTCGCGGGCTCCCAGGGCGCGGTGGATTACTCGTTCGATTTCGGCACCCGCCACATCGGCGCCTCCTATGATGCCCACGGCGACCGCATTGCGCCGGAGCCGAGCCAGGGTGACCTGTTCGACTCGAACATCTACAACATCGGCGGCAAGCTCGGACTGCACATCGACGAAGACCAGCGTGTGCAGCTCGCGGTCAGCCATTACGACGCCCGCCAGGACACGGACTACGCCACGGACCCCAGTGTCGCCAAACTGCCGGCAGGCTCAGTCCCCGCCAACGCCATCAAGGGCCTGGAACTCGATGAGCAGAACCGCATTCGCAACACGCTGGTGAACCTGGAGTACGAGAACCTCGACATCCTCGGCAGCCGGCTCTCGGCGCAGATGTACTACCGGGACTACTTCACCCGCTTCACGCCATTCGATGCCCGCGCGGTTGCAACCCGCGGCGGCAACGTGGACCAGGTGATGCAGAACAGCGAAGTCTTCGGCAGCCGTCTGACCCTGCGCACTCCGCTGGGTGAAAGCGGCAATACCGAACTGGTGTGGGGCAGCGACTACAACCAGGAGCGCAGCGACATGCCGCTCGACGTGTTCGACCCGGCGGCCTATGACGCCAGTGGCGGCCTGGTCTTCGACAAGACCGGCAAGCTCACCTACATGCCGCCGCTCAAGACCCGCAGCGCCGGCGCATTCGCACAGTTGCAGCATCGCTTCGACGAGCACTGGTCCGTTGATGGCGGCCTACGCTACGAATACTCCACCGCCCAGTTCGATGACTTCGTTCCACTCTCCGAGTCCAAGGCCGTCGCGCCCGTGGCCGTCAATGGGGGCGACATCAACTACGACGCGGTGCTGTCGAACCTCGGCATCGTCTATTCGCCGGTGGCCGGCCAGGAAATCTATGCCTCCTTCAGCCAGGGCTTCCAGCTGCCGGATGTGGGCATTCAGTTGCGCAATGCCCGCCGTGGTTTCGACATCGACTCCTCGAACCTGGAACCGGTCAAGACCAACAACTACGAGCTCGGCTGGCGAGGTGCGTTGGGCAGCAACACGCTGGGCACCCTGGCGCTGTTCTACACCACCTCCAAGCTGGGCGACGTGCAGAGCTTCAACAATGGCCTGATTCTCACCCGCACCCAGGAGCGCATCTACGGTGCCGAAGCCAGCGCGGACTGGCTGACGGACGACGAGGTGTGGGGCGCAGGCGGCAGCGCCACCTGGATGCGCGGACGTGAAAAGCCGGATGGCAAGGACTGGCAGGACATGACGGGCTACCGCGTTCCGCCGCTGAAGCTGACCGCCTACGTCCAGTACCAGCCGACCTCGGACTGGAACAACCGTCTGCAGGCCACCTTCTTCGACTCCAAGGACTATCGGCTTGATGGCGTGGAGAGCTTTGGTCGCCATGAGGTGGACACCTACACGACGGTGGATCTGATCAGCCAGTACCGGGTCACTCCCGATGACCAACTGAGCGTCGGAATACAGAACCTGTTCAATCGCGACTACTACCCGCTGTACAGCCAACTGCTGCGCAATAACAACAACACCAGCCACCTGCCCGCCCCGGGTACCGTGCTGACTGCCAGCTATACGCACAACTGGTGAGGCAGTGCATCGTCATCGGGCTGGCGGCGGCTCGCCAGCCCGATGACTTTGCATCCGTTGCTGTTCCTTTTTTGCTTCCGGCCGATTGCGGCTCTCGGCCGGTCGAATCCACAACCCAAGCGGACACCGAGCCTTTCCCGCACCTATTTTCCATCGCAGCCCGTCCACCTCGACGCAGCCTCCTTTCGTCATGGAGATAACCTCTCATCGGATAAATCAATTACGGCATTTTTATATGCCTAAATTGATTTTGCAGTATCACCGACCCTCAGAGGCTACCGTCATGAAAATCGGCTCATCGATACTCTTCGCCCTCATCACCCTGCTCTGCGCCCCGGCCTTCGCAGCAACCGCCGCCCACTCCGGGATGGCCGCGACATCCACTGCCGCGCAGGACAACCGCCTGGCCCTGCGCGACCTGTGGGGGGAGCACATCTTCTGGATTCGCGACTACGTGCAGGCCAACCAGAACGGCGACAAGGCCCAGGCCAAGGTCGCCGCCGAGCAGGTGGTGGCCAACGCCACGACCATCGCCAACGCCATCGCGCCGCTCTACGGCCAGCCCGCCGCCGACCAGTTGCTCATGCTGCTGGCCGGTCACTGGACGGCCGTGAAGCACTACAGTGACGCCAGCGTCGCCAAGGACGCCGCCGGGCGCAAAGCCGCCATCGCCGACCTCACCAGCAATGCCGGCGCCATCGCCAAGTTCCTTTCCTCGGCCAACCCCAACTTGCCCGAAAAGGACCTGGTGGCCATGCTCAGCACCCATGGCGCCCAGCACATCGCCCAGATCGACCAGTTCGGCGCTCACGACTACGCCGGCGAAGCCAAGACCTGGGACGCCATGCGACATCACATCCTGATGCTCGCCGACGCGCTGAACGGTGCGCTGGTCAAGCAGTTCCCGGACAAGTTCTGAGCGAGGTAAGCGAATGCTCCAAGGCATAGGCCGAATGCTTCAAGGCATGGGCCGTACCCAGCAGGATCTGCTCGCCGCCCTGCTCTACCGGGCGGGCGGCATGAGCATCGACGAGTTGGCCGAACAACTGGCGGTCACCCGCACCGCCGTGCGCCAGCACCTGGCGGCGCTGGAGCGCGACGACCTGGTGGTCCGCGGCCCCACCCGCCCGACCGGACGCCGTCCGGAGCAGCTGTATCTGCTCAGCGCACACGGGCGGGAGCTGTTTCCCAGGCAGTACCAACTGCTCGCCGACCTGCTGATCGGCGAGGTCGCGCAACTCATCGGGCATGACGCCCTGCTCAAGATGATGCGCAACCTCGGCACACGCCTGGCGGCTGAACTGGAGCCCGAGCCGGTGGCGGAGCCGCGCATCGCCGAGCACCTGAACGACACGGGCTACGAAGCGCAGATCATTGCCCGCAGCTCGGGCGAGCTGGAAATCGTCGCGCACAACTGCGTGTTCCATCACCTGGCCGTTCTCCACCCCGAAGTCTGCGAGCTGGACCTGGCACTGATCGGCACCCTGGGCGGGCACCCCGTCGAACATCTCGAATGCATGCACCGGGGCGGAGAGGTCTGCCGCTTCCACCTGAAGAGGCAGGCGGATGACGAGTCGGACTGACTACTCTTCGGAACGCTCCGAGGTGTCGCGGTCCCGTTCGTAGTGCCGCGACAGCGGAAATGGCGGCAGCCAGGCCTCGCGGCGGATGGTCCAGAGCTCATAGGTCGGCCGGAACTGGTCAGGGGCATCCAGCGCCCCGAGGCTCACTTCCACTTCATCGCCGCTGCGCCCGAACACCGACGACCCGCAGCGCGGACAGAAATGCCGCCCGGCGTAGTCGCGGGTTTCGCCTTCGATGTCCACCGCCTCCCGGGGGAATATCGCCGACGCATGGAACAGCGCGCCGTGATGCTTGCGGCAGTCGAGACAGTGGCACAGGCCAACCCGATAGGGGCGCCCTGACGCCACGAGGCGGACGTTGCCGCACAGGCAACCACCGGTGAATCGTTCCATGCTGCACCTCCTCTTCATCAGGCCCTTGCACGCCTTGCCGCGCACTCCACCGGGCGAAGCTCGCCAGCCGTCGTAACCGGCCCAGGGTGTAGAGCAGTTCCCGGCGCTCAAGGTCCAAAGGATGTTCTCCGCCACCACCGCGCCGCCTTCCAGCAGGATGCTGGCGACGCACGGGGTGACCCGGACGTTTGGATGAGACCATAACGGATGACCCATAGGCAGCGGCGCCCGTTCAAACCTATCGGGAATCGCCGCGCGGACCCCTGACCTGAATCCCGCGCCGCCGGCAGGTCGCCCTCCACCACAGGCTCGCCGCAGCCAACCTAGATCAACCCCGCATCTCAAGGCAGGCGAGCGTTTAGCGGTCGAGGATAGCGCGGGCGGACCGGTCAAGGACCATCGCTCCTGCACGCCGGACGGTCTCGCAGGGACGGAAGTGCACAATCGTCCAATAAAAAACCCGGATGTCTTGCGACATCCGGGCGTGCTGTCACCGGCGCCGAGTGCGTGGCTACGGCAGGACCGATGGCAGATGCTGCAGGTGTAACCGGTCTTCCAAGAGAAGCCGCCCGACCCAATCGGGCCGGGCGGTGACGCAAGGGCCTTGGCGAATGCCGGGGAACATCGCCTGGGCCGGATCAGCGTGATGCCGTCTGTCGGTGTGCCCACCGCCCATCACGCTGACCGGGCCGATGCAGGGGACGGCCCGGTACTCGCCAATAACGCGTCCTGGTCAGTCGCGGACCAGCGCCAGGGCGACGCCCTGGCCACCGCCGATGCAGAGGGTCGCCAGACCTTTCTTGGCATCGCGGCGGAGCATTTCGTGGAGCAGGGTCACCAGTACGCGGCAGCCCGAGGCACCGATGGGGTGACCGAGGGCGACGGCGCCGCCGTTGACGTTGACCTTCTCGGCGTTCCAACCCAGTTCCTTGCCGACCGACAGGGCCTGGGCGGCGAAGGCTTCGTTGGCTTCGATCAGCTCGACCTCGTCCAGCGACCAGCCGGCCTTCTCCAGGCAGCGACGGGTGGCGGTGACCGGGGCGATGCCCATGATCGACGGGTCGACGCCACTGCTGGCGTAGGCCTGGATGCGCGCCAGGACCGGCAGGCCCAGTTCGCGGGCCTTGTCGGCGCTCATCAGCAGCACGGCGGCGGCGCCGTCGTTGAGGGTGGAGGCGTTGCCGGCGGTGACGGTGCCGTCCTTCTTGAAGGCCGGCTTGAGCTTGGCCAGGGACTCGGCGGTGGTGCCGGCGCGCGGCTGCTCGTCGGTGTCGAAGGACAGCGGGTCGCCCTTGCGCTGCGGGATCAGCACGGGGGTGATCTCGTCCTTGAAGCGGCCGGCTTCGATGGCGGCGGCGGCTTTCAGCTGGGACTGCGCGGAGAAGGCGTCCTGCGCCTCGCGGCTGATGCCGAACTTCTCCGCCAGGTTCTCGGCGGTGATGCCCATGTGGTAGTCGTTGAAGGCGTCGATCAGGCCGTCGCGCAGCAGGGTGTCCTGCAGCTCGGCGTGGCCCATGCGCAGGCCGGTACGGGCCTTGGGCAGCACGTAGGGCGCCAGGCTCATGCTCTCCTGGCCGCCGGCGATCACCGCACTGGCGTCGCCGCAACGGATGGCCTGGACGCCGAGGAACAGCGATTTCAGGCCCGAGCCGCAGAGCTTGTTGATGGTCATCGACGGCACTTCCACCGGCAGGCCGGCGCCGATGGCGGCCTGGCGCGCAGGGTTCTGGCCGGCGCCGGCGGTGAGCACCTGGCCGAGGATGACTTCGTCGATCTGCTCGGGCTTCACGCCGCTGCGTTCGAGCAGCGAGCGGATGACCAGGCTGCCCAGTTCATGGGCGGGGATGTTCGCCAGGCTGCCCTGGAAGGCGCCGATGGCGGTACGGGTGGCGGCAACAATCACTACGTCTTGCATCTGGATACTCCGAAGCAGGCTTTTCCTGTAGGAGCGCGCCATGCGCGCGATTGGCGGGCATGGTGCGTTCCTGTACAGGGAATCAGAAAGTCATTTCCTTGACATCGTCCGGAACGATCAGGCGGCCGGCGGTTTTCTCGGCGATCTCGGCGACGCTCACACCCGGCGCGGTTTCGCGCAGGATGAAGGCGCCGTCCTCGATCTCGAGGTAGGCCAGGTCGGTCAGCACTTTGCGGATGCAGCCGGCGCCCGTCAACGGCAGCGAGCAACGCTCCAGCAGCTTCGACTCGCCATCCTTGGAAGCGTGGGTCATGGTGACGATGATGTTGTCCGCGCCGGCCACCAGGTCCATGGCGCCGCCCATGCCCTTCACCAGCTTGCCGGGGATCATCCAGGACGCGATGTTGCCCTGCACGTCCACTTCGAAGGCGCCGAGCACGGTGAGGTCGACGTGGCCGCCACGGATCATCGCGAAGGATTCGGCGGAGGAGAAGATCGACGCGCCCTTCACGGCGGTGACGGTCTGCTTGCCGGCGTTGATCATGTCGGCGTCGACTTCGTCCTCGGTGGGGAACGCGCCCATGCCGAGCAGGCCGTTCTCCGATTGCAGCATCACTTCCATGCCCTCGGGCACGTAGTTGGCAACCAGGGTCGGGATGCCGATGCCCAGGTTCACGTAGAAGCCGTCCTGCAGCTCGCGCGCCACGCGCTGAGCCATTTGTTCGCGGGTCAGTGCCATGTTCTTGTCTCTCTTGTCCGGTGGGCTCAGGAACGAACGGTGCGCTTCTCGATGCGCTTCTCGAAGGTGCCTTGGATGATGCGGTCGACGTAGATGCCGGGGGTGTGGATCTGGGTGGGGTCCAGCTCGCCCGGCTCGACGATCTCTTCCACCTCGACCACGGTAATGCGGCCCGCGGTGGCGACCACCGGATTGAAGTTCTGCGCGGTGTGGCGGTAGATGACGTTGCCGTAGTGGTCGGCCTTCCAGCCCTTGACGATGGCGAAGTCGCCGGTAATGGCGCGTTCCATCACATAGTGGCGGCCTTCGAACTCGCGCACTTCCTTGCCGTCGGCGACCGGGGTGCCGTAGCCGGTGGCGGTGAAGAAGGCCGGGATGCCGGCGCCGCCCGCGCGGAGTTTTTCCGCCAGGGTGCCCTGCGGGGTCAGTTCGACCTCCAGTTCACCGGACAGCAGCTGCTGCTCGAACAGGGCGTTCTCGCCGACGTAAGAGGCAATCATCTTGCGGATCTGCCGGTCTTCCAGCAGCACGCCCAGGCCGAAGCCGTCGATGCCGCAGTTGTTGGAGACCACGGTCAGGCCCTTCACGCCCATCTTGCGGATCTGTGCGATGAGGTTTTCCGGGATGCCGCAGATGCCGAAGCCGCCAGCCACCACCGTCATGTCGTCGGTGAGCCCGGCCAGGGCTTCCTCGTAACTGCCTACACGCTTGTCGAGTCCTGCCATGTTGCTGCTGCCTCTTGTATTTGGAATGTCCGACTCATTGGTCAGAGAGCGGTTGCAGCTTCACCGCTCTCAACTGATTTGTTAAGTTTGTTTTTCCAATTGATTGATCCGGTTTACTTATCAATGACCGTCAAGCAGCTTCGCGCCTTTCTCGCCGTCGCCCAGACCCTCAGCTTCGCCCAGGCCTGCGAGCGCCTGCACCTGTCGCAACCGGCGCTGAGCCTGGCGATCAAGAGCCTGGAGGAATCCCTCGGCGGCCAGTTGCTGGTGCGCACCACCCGCAGCGTGGCGCTGACGCCGGAGGGCGAGACATTGCTGCCCGTGGCCCGCAGCCTGCTGGCGGACTGGGACAACGCCGAAGAGCTGATGCGCCAGCACTTCACCCTGCAACTGGGCAAGGTCTCCATCGCCGCCATGCCCTCCTTCGCCGGTAACCTGCTGCCCGCCGTGCTGCGCACCTTCCGCGACCGCTATCCGAAGGTGAACGTGGCAGTGCACGACGTGATCAACGAGCAGGTGCTGGAGATGGTGCGCAACCGCCGGGTGGAGCTGGGCATCGCCCTGGAGCCGGACAACTTCGATGGCCTGGCGTTCACGCCCTTCTATACCGACCGTTTCGTCGCCGTGGTGCCGGCGGATTCACCGCTCGCGCAGTGCAGCCAGGTCACCTGGGATCAATTGCTGGAAGACAACTTCATCACCCTGCAACGCCCGTCCGCCGTGCGTCTTCTGCTGGAGGACCGCCTGGCGGCGCGGCACGGCCGCTTGCCGGTGGCGTTCGAGAGCCACCAGTTGGTGACGGTCGGGCGGATGGTGGCCGAGGGGCTTGGCGTCAGCGCCGTGCCACGGCTGTGCCGGCAGCAGATGGAAGAGCTGGGCGCGCGCTGCGTGGCGCTGCATGAACCGCGCATCGAGCGGCGCATCGGGTTGTTCTGCCTGGCGGAGCACAAGCTCTCCAGCGCGGCGCAGGCGCTGAGCGACGTGCTGGTGCGGGGGACGGACTGGGCGGGGATGGAGCGGGAGTGAGTTCCCACCGACGTTCCGTACGTCCTGCGAAGCGCTGGAGCATCGCGGACGGAGTCCGCTCCTACGGATACCTGTGGCTCTTGTAGGAGCGGACTCCGTCCGCGATCAGCCCCAGTTCGCGAGCAAGGACTGGGCGTCCCTCGCAGTCCTACAGGTCAGCGACAGGCCCAGTCGTGTCCCTGTCAGCACGGATTTCGTCGCGATGGATTTCGCGGACAAGGTCCGCTCCTACGGAGGAGCGCAGCTTCGGCTCCGGCTCTTGAAGACTTCCAGAAAAATATCCGCGCACTCCGAGCGCCCCTTCAGGAGGCCGAGTGGAATCGGAGTTTCAGGGTTTGAGCGGCATGGATGCCGCGAGAGCGTCGTCGGGCCAGGGATGGCCCGTCGACGCGTGCCCCTGAAACTTCGATGGAGCGAGGGCATTTTTCGCCTAAGCGAAAAACCGGATGCAGGGGCAAGCGCTTTGGTTACTTTCTCGCGTTTGAGAAAGTGACTCGCCCGAGGGGGCGAAACAAGAAGTCCCAGTACACACCGAAGCGGCGCAGAAACTCCGAACAAGACGGCGGATAACGCCTTAGGCGTTATTCGCCCTACGAAGAGCAAGAGCATCGCGGACGAAGTCCGCTCCTACGCGAGCGCATGACGCCAGCGTTCACATGGAACTCCGAGTCGGCCGCATTGGATTTCGCGGACAAGGTCAGCTCCTACGAGAGCCGTGCCGTCGATACACGGCTCACTCGGGCATTAGAGATCCAACACCAACCGCGCACTCCGAGCCCGCGAGACGCAGGCGCAGATCTGCTTGTTGGCGGCCTTTTCCTTGGTCGACAGGCAGTTGTCGCGATGCTCCGGCTCGCCGTCGAGCACCTCGACGATGCAGGTCCCGCAGATGCCCTCGCGGCATTCGGTGTCGATGTCGCAGCCGTGGGCCTGCAGCACGTCGACCAGGCTGGCGTCCGCCGGCACCTGCAGTACCACGCCGGAGCTCGCCAGCTCCACCTCGAAGGAACCGGCCGGCGCGGAGTTCGCCGCCGGGTCCGCCTGGAAGTGTTCCAGGTGGATGTTGTCCGCCGGGCGCGTGCGCGAAGCGACTTCCACCACCTTGTTCATGAACGGCGCCGGGCCGCAGGTGTAGACGTGAGCGGCCGTGCTGGCGCGCTCCACGCAGGCGGACAACTCACCATCCAGGTCCGCCGGTTCGACGCCGTAGTGGAATTCCACCTTGCCGGCGAAGGCCTCGCTCTCCAGCAGGCGGGCGAAGGCCGCGTGCTCCGGTGAGCGGGCGAAATAGTGCAGGCGGTACGGCTGGCCGCTGGCGTTGAGCTTGTAGGCCATGGACAGCAGCGGCGTGACGCCGATGCCGGCGGCGAACAGCACGTGCTCGCTCGCCTCCGGGGCGATGCGGAACAGGTTGCGCGGCGCGCCCATCTCCAGCTCCATGCCTTCCCTGCCTTGCTCGTGCAGCGCGCTGGAGCCGCCGCGCGAGGCGGCTTCCTTCTTCACCGCCACCAGGTAGGCGACGCGGTCGTCCGGCGGGCTGCACAGCGAATACTGGCGGGTCACCCCGGTGGGACCGGTGACGTCGACATGGGCGCCCGGCTCATAAATGTCGAACGGCTGGCCGTCACTGCGCACGAGGCGGAAGGACCGGATATCCAGGGCTTCGTCGACGATGCTTTCGATTCTTACCTTCATCATGGCGTTACCTTGCAAGGCATTGGTGCGGGCTCTGTGGTCCCTTCCCGGCCCCTGTGGAGAGTGAACGGGTTCGTCTGTTGGTAACGGAGCGAGGATTTTGCCCTCACCCCACATCCTCAACGCATGAACAACCCACCATTGATGTCCCAGCACGCCCCGGTCACCGAAGCCGCGTTATCGGACACCAGCAGCAGCACGGTATCGGCGATGTACTCGGGCGAGCCGAGGCTGCCCACCGGGATCATCTGCAGGATCTGCTCCAGCCGCTCCGGCGCCACGGTCTCGCGCACCACCGGCAGGTCCAGCGGGCCCGGGGAGATGCTGTTGACCGTCACGCCACGCCCTGCCAGTTCGCGGGCGAAGACCTTGGTCAGGGTCGCCACGCCACCCTTGGCTGCCGCGTAATGCGCGCCGGTGGCGGTGCCGCCGTTCTGCCCGGCCAGTGAGGCGATGTTGACGATCCGGCCGAAGCCGCGCTCGGCGAAGTGCGCGCCGAACACCTGGGACGCCACGAAGGTGCCGCGCAGGTTGACCGCCATCGAGGCGTCGAACTCTTCCGGGGTGATCTCCATCAGCGGCGCGACCTTCGACACCCCGGCGTTGTTCACCAGGATGTCGCAGCCGCCCCAGCGCTCCGCGAGCAGGTCGCGGGCGCGCTGGAAGTCGGCCTTCTCGCGCACGTCCAGTTCGACGGCCAGGGCCGTTGCACCGGACGGGTCGAGCAGGTCGGCGTTGCGCTGCACGGCGTCGAGCCGCACATCGGCCAGCGCCACGCGGTAGCCGGCGGCGTGCAGGCGGCGGGCGATGCACTCGCCCAGGCCGCGCGACGCGCCGGTAATCAGTGCGACTCGGGACATGCGACGCTCCTTACAGCAGGAAGCCGAGCGCGGCGAGCGCATCGGTGGAGTTGATCAGGCGCACCACCTTCTGCTCCAGGCGGGCAACGCCGTTGCTGAAGCGGATGCGGTGGGTCAGGTCGGCCACGAACGGGGTGTGCACGCCGCGCTTGTAGGCGTAGAGGATCTGCGCGGAGTTCACTTCCACCACGTCGCCGGCGGCTTCCACCAGACGGAAGCGCGAGACGCTGCGCACGGTCTTCGCCGCGTCCGCCGCCGAGGGCGAATGGCCGGAGGTCAGGCGCTCGATGCGCAGGCCGCGCATGCGCGCGTCGTCGTAGGCGTAGTTGAGGCTGGCGGCGAAGTCGGTGGTGTCCGGGTCGATCGGCACCACGTAGATGCCCTCCTCGCTCCACAGCGACGCCCACTCGGCATAGGCCTTGCGGTCCAGCAGCTCGGCCTCGCGCCAGATGAATTCGATGGCCTGGGCCAGCGGGCCGGACAGACCGTTCAGGGTGTCGAGAGTGCTCATTGGCTCATCATCCTTTTCCACATGTCATAGGCCTCGCGCATGCCGCCTTCGTCGGTGGCGTGGGAAACCTTGTCGCCGTTCTCGGCAATCACTTCGCGGTTCAGGCCGCGGTTGACCAGGATCGGTGCCTTCGGGCCAGCCTGCGCGCCGCGCTGCACGCGATCCCAGGCTTCGGCGTCATCCGGGCTGCCGAAGCCGAATGGGCCCTGGAAGTGCTCGTGGATACGCATCCGCTCGCGGTTGGCGATTTCGGGCCCGCCGTCCATGCCCAGCGCCACGTGGCGGATTTCCGTCTCGGTCACCGAGATCGGCCGCAGCACGCGGAAGAACGACATCGACATGGCGACGTTGGGGAACAGGTTGAGGTTGAAGCCGGCGCCGTGCAGCGAGCGGACGATGCGGCGCACCTGTGCCGGTTCCATGGTCTTGGACAGTTCCTCGGTGACGTGGGCGAAGCGCTCCTGGAGCTGCTCGGTGCCGTCGTCGTGGTCGAGGTCGACGTGTTCGGGCACCATCACCATCACGCTGTGGCCGTTGCCCAGGGCGTGGGTCACCGCCTGCGGGTCGGTCATGAACGAGAGCATTTCCTCGGTTTCCTCGTCCACCGAGGACATAAACGACTTGTGCACGATGGGGAAGTGGTAGCCGTCGGTGGTGTTTTCCAGCTGGATCTTCCAGTTGCCCTTGAAGGTGAACTTGTGTTCGCCCTGGGTCTTGATCGGGTAGCCGGCGCCCTGCTTCATGAACAGGTCCATCCAGTGCTTCGCCCCGCCGAGGAAGTCTTCCAGCGGCTCGGCTTCGTCGTTGTAGGTGGCGAAGATCATGCCGGCGTAGCTGCCCACCCGCAGGCTGGTCAGCGGCAGCTCGGACTTGTCGAGGATGTCCTCGTAACCGTCCGGGTACGGCAGCGCGCGCAGCTTGCCGTCCAGGCCGTAGGACCAGCTGTGGTACGGGCAGGTGAAGCCGGTGGCGTTGCCCTTGTGCTTCTCGCACACGGTGGCGCCGCGGTGGCGGCAGCGGTTTTCCAGCACGTTGATGCTGCCCTTCTTGTCGCGCACCACGATCACCGGACGGCGGCCGATGGTGGCGGTCTTGAAGTCGCCGGGATTGCGGACTTCGCTCTCGTGGGCGACCCACACCCAGGTGCGGTAGAAGATCTTGTCCATCTCGACCTCGAACAGCGCCGGGTCGGTGTACAGCGAAACATCGACGCGGTCGCCCCGGACCAGTTCGTCAGTGCTGCGCGAGGTGGCGATAAGGTTCATGCGCTTCTCCTCAAGCCGTTTTCTTGTTGGCCGGCCGCTCGGCGGCCAGTGCTTGTTCCAGTTGCGCGCCAAAGGCGCAGACACGTTCGTCGGCGCCCTTGCGCCCGACGATCTGCAGGCCGATCTTCAGCCCGCCGCTTTCCAGTTCCACCGGCACCGTCAGCGCCGGGTGGCCGCTGAGGTTGAAAGGCCGTACCAGGGAGGTCAGGCCGGCGATCATCCGGCCGCCGGCGCGCGCTTCGCGCAGCAGCGGCGGCAGGCCCGGCAGGGTCGGCAGCAGCAGCACGTCGTAGTCCTCCAGGGCCGAGTCCACCGCCCGGCTGAAGCGCTGGCGCACGGCCTCCGCCTCGGCCAGTGCCAGCACATCGGTGAGGCTGGCGGCCAGCAGGCGCTGTTCGATGTCGGCGCCCAGCAGGCCCTTGCCGGTCAGGCTGCCGAGGGCCGCCCAGTTTTCGTGATTGATCACCGTCAGGCCGGCGGCGAAGGCTTCGTCGAAGCCCTCCAGGCGCAGGCTGTCGCGGCGCCAGCCGGCGCGGTCGGCGGCGACGCCGATGCGCGACAGCAGGTTCGGCTCGGCGGCCACCTCCAGCAGCGCCACGCGGGCGCCGGCCTCGGGGGCGACGACAGCGCCGAAGCCCGGGCAGATCACCTGCATCGCGGCGATCAGGTGCTCCATGCTCGCCGCGAACGGACCGACGCAGTCCAGGCTGCTGGCGGCGGGATGCACACCGGCGCGGCTGACGCGGCCGTAGGTCGGCTTCAGGCCGGCGACCCCGCAGCAGGCCGCCGGTACGCGCACCGAGCCACCGGTGTCGGTGCCCAGGGCGATATTGGCAAGCCCGGCGGCGACGGCGACCGCCGAACCGCTGGACGAACCGCCCGGCACACGTTCCGGCGCCTGCGGGTTGCCCGGAGTACCGGTCCAGTCGTTGATGCCGGTGACGCCGAAGGCCAGCTCGTGCAGGTTGGTCTTGCCGACGATGCGCCAGCCGGCAGCCAGCACGGCGTCGACCACCTCGGCATTGCGTTCGGCCGGCGCGGCGTCGGCCAGCGCGCGGCTGCCGCAACGGGTCGGGTGGCCGGCGATGTCGAGGGTGTCCTTGACCGCGACGCGCAGGCCGTCGCCGCCAAGCTGGAATTCGCTGACGAATACACTCATGCGGGTTGCTCCTCGCGGGTGGCGCCGAGCGGCTGCTGGTACAGGCGCTGGGTGCGGAAATGGCTGATCAGCCAGGTGCCGTCGATGCAGCGGAAATCGATGTCGAGGCGCGTGCCGAACAGCTCGCTGCGGCCGCCTTCGTAGGTCGAAATCTGCTGCATCAGCCACTGCCCGCGCGCACCCTCGCCGTCCACGCGAATCGCTTCGCTGGTGAGGAAGTGCAGGTTCAGCGCGAAGTGCGGCGACGGCGGCAGGTAGGCGGCGACGAAGGCCGCCACGTCCGCGCGGCCCTGGTGGCTGCCGAAGGTCTGCGCGGTCTCGCGGCCGACGCCTTCCCAGACGGCATCCTCGCTGAACAGCGCGGCCAGCTCGGCCTCACTGGCACGGGGGCTGCGCGGCACGTCGCAGAGGTCCATGTAGCGCGCCATCAGGCGGCGCACCTGGCTCTCGGCTTCGAGCACGGCCAGGCGGCGTTGCAGGTTCGCCAGATCGCCCATGGTTCAGGTCCGCGCGGCTTCGGGAATGGTCAGAGGACGGCCGATGCGCGCCTCGACCTTGGCGTACTTCCACAGGCTGTATTCGTTCACCGGGGTGGTGCGGAACAGGTTGCAGGCATCGATCACGGTCTGGTGGCAGTCGACGTCGGCCATGATGTAGACGGTCCACGGCGAGGTGGTGGAGGCGCCCACCATCAGGCGGTCGTCATCCAGCGCGCCGAGCACGGTCACGCCGGGCAGCGCGCCGAGCGAGCCCATCATCTGGCTGAAGCCCTTCCACACGGCGAGGCCTTCGCCGGTGGGCAGGTCGAAGAAGTTCTGCGTGATGCCGATGCAGAACAGTACGCGCAAGGGTTCCTGGGTGGCTTGGGTCATGCTGAAAATCCTTGATCTTGTCGTGGGCGATTACAGGTAACCGGGGATCGGCGGCACGCCGAGGAACACCGCGCCGGCGCCGTCGTACATGCCGTCGCTGAGGAAGGCGTGCTGGGTGACCACCATGGCGTCGCGCAGGTAGCGCTGCAGCGGGTTGCCCAGGTAGATCGCCGAGGTGCCGGCCAGGCCGTAGGCGCGCTGCACGGCAGCGGCGCCGGCGCGGGACACGTGCACGGCGGCCAGGCGCAGCAGGCTGACCTGCTCGGGGGTGACCGGGTTGCCGGCGAGGATCGATGCCCAGACTTCCTCGGTGGCGTCGTAGAAGAAGCTGCGGGCGCCGCGCAGGTCGGCTTCCGCCTTGCCCACTTCGAGGCGCACGTAGGCGCGATCGGCCAGTTTCGGCGCGCCGGTGATGCCGCCGCCGGAGGCCATGCGGATCACTTCGTCGAGCGCGGCGCGGCCCAGGCCGAGGTTGACCACGGCGAGCACCTGGGCGGCGTAGGCGATGGTCGGGTAGCGATACAGAGGTTCGTCGATGGTCGCTTCGCCGCCGCGGATGAAGGTCCAGCGGTCCTCGACGAAGGCGCCGTCCAGACGCAGGTCATGGCTGCCGGTGCCCTTGAGGCCGACCACATCCCAGTTCTCGACGATTTCCACCTGGCTGGCCGGCAGCAGCGCGGTGCGCGGGCGCCCGCCGGGGCCGGCGGCGCCGATGCCGACGCCGAGCACGTCGGCGCCCTTGCAGCCGCTGGCGAATTTCCAGGTGCCGGTAACCTTCCAGCCGCCTTCCACCTGCTCGGCCGGCTGCAGCGGGAACAGGCCGCCGGCGAACACCAGGTCCGGGCCCTTGGCGTACAGCTCGGCCTGGCTTTCCCTGGGCAGCGCGGCGAGGTAGGTGCTGGCGCTGCCGAAGCTGGCGACCCAGCCGGCGGAGCCGTCGGCTTCCGAGATGCGCTCGATCAGGCGGAGGAAATCGGCCGGCGCCATGGCGGTGCCACCGAAGCATTTCGGGGTGGCCGCGCGATAGATGCCGACATCCTTGAAGCGCTCGATCATGTCGCGCGGAACGTGGCTGCGCAGGTCGAATTCCTGGCGGCGCCGACGCACCTCGTCGAGTACCTGCTCGAAGTCCACGACGGCTTCGCGGGGCGCTTCTGGTGCGGCGACGGCTGGGCTCAGCATGGGCGTCATCTCCGTTGTTATTTTTTGTTCGGGCCAGACCGCTGGTGCGGCGATTGGAGCCAGTGTAGGGAGCCCGGCCAAAGCCCCTCTATTGGGGCGTGCAGCCCGGCCACTAAAGGTTTCCCCTAGCCCCGCGCTGGTAAATTCCAGGCGTCGCCGGAGGCCCACTCGGGTATAACGGGCAGGTACACCGCGAGAGCCATTCCATGCAGCCCGCCGAGAAAGACTTCCAGCAACTGATCGAAGCCCTGCCGCTGTGCATCCTCCTGCACGATGCGCAGACCAAGGAGATCCTCTGGGCCAACCGCGCCGCCCTGACGGTGCTGGGTTTCACCCTGGAAGAGCTGATCCCGCTGAAGGCGCCGGACATGACCAAGCACGCGCCGCAGTACCGCCGCTCGGTCGGCCTGCGCTGGCTGGAAGGCGCGGCGCGCACCGGCCAGCGCGCCATCGAGTGGTGCTATCGCTCCAAGCAGGGCGAGGAAATCCTCGCCGAGGCGGTCGCCACCCTGGTGCACCTGGCCGAGCGCGACGTGCTGATGGTGCAGTTCCGCGACATCTCCCGCGAAGAGCAGGTCAAGCGCGACCTGAAGCGCACCGAGAGCCGCCTGCACGCCTTCATGCAGGACCTCGCCGAGGGCGTGGTGGTGCTCGGTCCCACCGGCGATATCCGCTTCCTCAGCGAATCGGCGGCGCGCCTGCTGGAGGGCGATGAACACAGCCTGCCGGGCGAGAACTTCCTCGCCTGGTGCGACGAACCCTCCCGCGAGCGCCTGGCCCCGCGCCTGGCACTGGACCCGCCCGACCGCGCGCCGTACAGCGTCTACTACCACCTGCAGCGGCGCGACGGCGAATGGCGCTGGCACCATGCGACCTGCCGCTACATCGAGATCGAGGACGACCTGGAAGGCCACCTGCTGCTGTTCCGCGACGTGACCGAGCAGGTGCGCGCCGAGGAGTCGCGCCGGCAGAGCGAGCGCAAGCTGGAATACCTGGCGCGCTACAACGCCATGGGCGAGATGGCCGTGGCCATCGCCCACGAGCTGAGCCAGCCGCTGGCGGCGACGCGCAACTTCATCGAAGGCACCAGCATCCGCCTCGCACAGAAGGGCGAGATCGACCCTTCGGTGGCCTGGGGCCTGGACAGCGCGGTGCGGCAGATCGAGCACGCCTCGCTGATCATCAAGAGCGTGCGCGAGTACGTGGTGAAGCTGGAGCAGGCGGAACAGGTGGTCGACCTCAACGACCTGCTGCACGAGACCCGCTACTTCATCAGCCTCAAGGCGCAGGACGCCGGGGTTCGCCTGGAGGTGGAGCCCAGCGCCGAGCCGCTGCGGGTGAGCTGTGAGAAGGTGCTGGTCGGCCAGGTGATCCTGAACCTGGCGTTCAACGCCATTGAGGAGATGGCCGACCTGCCGGCCGAGCGCCGCGTGCTGCGCCTGCATACCCGCATCGACGACGGCAAGGCCCGGTTCTGCGTGGAAGACCGCGGCCGGGGCATCGATGCGGGCGCGAGGGAGAAGCTGTTCGATGGCTTCTTCAGCTCCAAGGTCAGCGGGAACGGGATCGGGCTGGCGTTGTGCAACAACATCATCGGCCGCCATCGCGGGGATATCTGGGCGGAGAATGTCGAGCCGTGCGGGACGATGTTCTGCTTTAGCCTTCCGTTGGTCTGAGCACTGCGAACTCCCCCTCTCCGTCCGCGATGCTCCTGCTTTCGTAGGGCGCATAACGCCTAAGGCGTTATCCGCCGTTTCTGGGTTTAGGTGCTTCTGCGCCGCTTCGGCGTGTGCTGGGACTTTTTGTTTCGCCCCCTCGGGCGAGTTACTTTGCCAAACGACGCAAAGTAACCAAAGGTCTTTGCCCCATCATCCGGGTCCCGCTTCGCGGGACTTCCCTCGCTCCATCGCAGTTTCAGGGGCCCGCGTCGACGGGCCATCCCTGGCCCGACGACGCTCTCGCGGCATCCATGCCGCTCAACCCCTGAAACTACGATTCCGCTCGGCCTCCTGAAGGGACACTTCGGCGTGCGCGGAGATTTCTCTGGAAGTCTTTAAAGCCAGAGCCATGCGGTGCATATGCTCTCGTAGGAGCGGGCCATGCCCGCGATCGCGCCCATTGGGCGCCCCACAGGTGTCTCTCCCACCACAATCCCCCGCGCAAAAAAACGGGCCCGAAGGCCCGCTGCTAAACGAGGGTGTTGCTCTCACTATCAATCAGTGCGCGATGCACACCGACTTGATCTCGGTATAGGCCTCGACCACGGCGCGGCCGAACTCGCGGCCCATGCCCGACTGCTTGACGCCACCGAACGGCATGCTCGGGTCGAGCAGCACGTGGGCGTTGACCCAGACGGTGCCGGACTCGATGCGCGGCACCAGGTTCATGGCCTTGGTCAGGTCGTTGGTCCACAGGCTGGCGCCCAGGCC
Source organism: Pseudomonas sp. B1-22 (assembly GCF_050474425.1). Classification (NCBI taxonomy): domain Bacteria; kingdom Pseudomonadati; phylum Pseudomonadota; class Gammaproteobacteria; order Pseudomonadales; family Pseudomonadaceae; genus Pseudomonas; species Pseudomonas sp. B1-22. The sequence goes on from NZ_JBCHVH010000005.1 coordinate 107,970, forward strand.
GTATTCGCTGTCGTTGGCCATTTCGATGGCCTGGTCTTCATCGCTGAACGGCAGCACGCCGAGCACCGGGCCGAAGACTTCGTCGCGGGCGATGGACATCTTCTGGGTCACGCCGGCCAGGATGGTCGGCTGGATGAAGAAGCCACTGCCCTCGCCTGCCGCACCGCCGCAGACCACGCGCGCGCCTTCGCGGCGGGCGGTTTCGATGTGCTTGAGCACGCTCTGCTGCTGCTTGCGCGACACCAGCGGGGTGACCTGTGCGCTCGCATCCATGCCGGCGCCCATGCTCATGCCGCCGACCACGGCGCCGAGCTTTTCGACGAACTCGTCATAGCGCGACTCGTGCACATAGAAGCGCGAGGCAGCGGCGCAGACCTGGCCGCTGTTGAGCAGACCGCCCAGCAACGCCCCTTGCACGGCCTTGTCGATGTCCGCGTCGGCCAGGATGATCATCGGGTTCTTGCCGCCCAGTTCCAGGGCGAAGCGGGTCATGTTCTTCATCGCCGCCATGCCGACGCTGCGGCCCACGGCAGTGGAGCCGGTGAACGACACCTTGCTGACCAGCGGGTGCGAAGCCAGGCCGCCACCGATGTTCGGACCGTCGCCGGTGACCAGGTTGAACACGCCGGCCGGTACGCCGGCCTCGAAGGCCAGTTCGGCCAGGCGCAGCGCGGTCAGCGGGGTTTCGCTGGCGGGCTTGATCACCACGGCGCAACCGGTGGCCAGCGCGGGCATCAGCTTCCAGATGGCGATCATCATCGGGAAGTTCCACGGCACGATCCCGGCCACCACGCCCACCGGCTCGCGGCGGGTGTACGCGGTGAATTTGGTGCCCGGCGGCAGCGGGATCGACACGTCCATCGTGGTGCCTTCGATCTTGGTCGCCCAGCCGGCCATGTAGCGCATGAACTCGACGGTGGCGCCCACGTCGAGCATCCGCGACAGGTTGATCGACTTGCCCTGGCTGAGGGTTTCCAGCTGGGCCAGCTCCTCGCCATGCTTCTCCACCAGGTCGGCGAAGCGCAGCAGGATGCGCTCGCGGTCGGCCGGGCGCAGGCCGGACCAGACCCGCGACTTGAATGTCGCGTGGGCCGAGTGCACCGCGCGGTCGAGCATGGCGGTGTCGATGTCGGCAACCCTGGCGATGGTTTCGCCGGTGGCCGGGTTGAGTACGTCGACGGTCGGGCCGTCGGTGACAACCCAGGTACCGTCGATGAAGCAGCCGTGGCGGCGGCTTAGGAATGCGCTTACCTGGGGCAGGATTTCAGTCGTGCTCATGTTCACTCCTGGCGAAAAGCGGGCGCGGCGGCCCGTTCGGGAAAAGGGGTCAGTGCTGCTGGCTGAGCCAGCAGGTCACGGCGCGGCGCTCGGCGGCGTCGGCGAGGCCGGCGAACGGCATGTAGGTACCGGGCACCGCGGCCTGCGGCTGGGTGATGAAGGCGTCGAGGTTGTCGCGGTTCCACGCGGCGCCTTTGCTCTTCATCGCCTCGGAGTAGCTGAAGCCGGCCAGCGAGCCGGACATGCGGCCGACCACGCCATGCAGGTTGGGGCCCATCATTCCGGGGCCGTCCTTCTGCGCGGAGTGGCAGACGGAGCAGTCGCGGGCGAATACAGCCTGGCCCTGCTCGGCCTCGGCGGCCGGGCAGGTGTCGGCCGCGGCGACAGCGCTGTGGGCGGCGGCGAGCGCCAGCAGCAGTGCGCCGGCGGCGACCTTGAGGGATTTGTGGAAGGACATCTGGCTCCACCTCGAAGCAGTCAGGCCGACGCGGGCAACACGCCGGCACGCGCGAGGAATTCGCGCTTTTCGAGGGGGATTGTTACTGGCGCCGGGACGGCGGGACTTGTTCTGTGTGCCAGTTGGTTTGGCGGGGGTGCCAAGACGCGGGAATGCCGGGCATAAATTCAGGCGCGACGATGATGTCGGTGAATCGGCGTACAACCGAGAACGGTTGTACGCCCTACGCGTGGGAGCTCAACCGTAGGGCGCATGAAGCGGAACGCTTCATCCGCCGATAGGCGTTCACACCGGGGTTCCGGCGGGGAACGCCGCCGCGCACTTCGTAGGAGCGAGCTTGCTCGCGAACAGCAGGATGCCGATCGCGGACGGACTCCGCTCCTACAAGAGCCACTCACCTGCCGCGGGACGGGCGAACCCTGCCCGATATCACCTACTGCGCGTAGCGCTTGCGGTATTCCCCCGGGGAAACCCCGAAGCGCGACTTGAACGCCGTGGAGAAGTAGCTGGAATCCGAGAAGCCCCAGGCATAGCCCAGCGCCGACAGTTTCTGCTCGAAGTGCGCGTTGCGCAGCGACTCGGCGCAGAAGTCCAGGCGACGGTTCTTGATGTACTGGGCGACGACCATGCCCTTCTTCGAGAACATGCGGTACAGGCCACGCACGGAAACACCGACCTCGCGGGCGATCAGTTCCGGGCAGAGTTCCTCGGCGCTGATGTGCTCGTCGATGAACGACACCGATTTGCGGAACAGCCGTTCATGGCTGTCGCACTCGCTTTCCTGGCCGCTGATCGCCGGGCGCAACAGGCTGACCAAGGCATCCAGGGTCGCCTCGCTTTCCTGCATGCCGATGCCATCGTGGCGGCTGACCTCGCCGACCATGCCGCTGGCCAGCGCGGCGATCGGCGCGCTGGCGGGAATGCGCGTGGCGCAGTTCACCGAGTTGATCCGCGCGCGCTCGAAGACCTGGCGCGGCAGGATCAGCGAGACCTGCCGGGCCTTCTCCAGGTAGGTCATGTTGCTTGGCAGGCTGGCGTCGATCAGGGTGATGTCGCCGCGCGAGAGCTCCACGCGGTTGTCACCCTGCTCCAGGCGCGAACGGCCGTCGAGCTGGAACACCGCGTAATAGTTGTTGCCGCCACCGGCCGCGATTTCCTTGCTGGTCCGGTACAGGCTGATCTGCTCCAGTTCGACCTGGCTCAGCTTGATGGCGCCGCCCTGAAATTCCTTGAGCTCGCTACTGAATTCCGGCCCCAGGGGATGCGCGGCGAAACGCCCGCACGCCTGGTTGATCCGCGCCAGCCATGCCTCGAAGGCATCGCCGCGCGCTTGGGTTGAGGTATTCATGACCAGCAAAGCCTCGCGCGTTCTTGTTGTTATCAGCGTCCGCCTCGATGGGCGGATCGACGTTGATCGATGTCAGGACCGATCACTTGCCCTGCACCCCCTATCGGTGAGGCAGGGTAAGGCACATTTCAGGCCAACTTCACTTCAATCCGCCGAAACGGCGGTAGAAGCTCTCGCCCACGTCCGGCAGCGGACCGTCGGCGGTTTCCAGGTTGCTGTTCAGCCACTCTTCAGCCTTGGCGTAGATCAGCCGGTAGATATTGCGACACAGCTGTCTCGCCGCGCGCCCTTCCCAGTCGCCGGGCAGCAGCTCGTCCGGCAACTGCGGGTCGCGCAGCAGCAGCCGGCGGTATTCGTGGATCAGCAGGATGCGCGCCAAGAAGCAGTCCGAAGGCTGCAGGTTGTCCTGCTCGCGCAATACCTGCCAGAGCGGGCGGAACAGGCGGATGAACTCGCTGTAGTGGCTCGCCAGCTCGTCGATGTTCCAGCTCTCGCGCACTTGCAGGCGCATGGCGCGGGAGGCCAGGACATCCTGGGCATGGGTGTCGAAGATGATGCTGTCGTCCAGCGCTTCCAGGTCCTGCAGGGTCGTCACCAGGTCGGCGCGGTCACCGCGCGGGCAGGCCAGGACGGTCGGGGCGATGGCGCCGAAGCCCTGCCATTCCAGTTCCTCGCGGACCTGCTTGCGCTTGTCCGCCGACAGCTGGGAGAGCATCACCAGGGTCCAGGCGCCATCCCAGGCCGGCAGGCTGGAACTGTACACCCGCTTGAACGCCTTCTCGAAACGCCGCCGGCCGGTGCCGGTCAGGCTGTAGTAGCTGCGCCGGCCAACCTTCTCGGCGGTCAGCCAGTCTTCCTTGGTCAGTCGAAAGATCGAGGTGCGGATCAGCCGCTCGTTGATGCCGATGGGCTCCAGCAGGTTGATCAGGCTGCCCAGCCAGACGGTGCCGCCATGGGGTTCGATGGCATCGCCGTAAAGTGTAATGATCAGCGAACTGGCGCGGATCGGCGTCTGTTCCTGGAAGCGGGTAATCAGCTGGTTCAGCGGTGCAAGGGCAGTCATGGTCTGGCTGGGCACGGACAAAGGCCCGACTATACCTGCCCGCCGGGTCGCCTTGCCATGGGTGTGACCCCCAGTGGTCATTGGGATTCAGTCCCTTTGGGACGAACGCCGGAATCGCCCATGCGCGGCCGGTCCGCCTCCACTTCCGCCAGCGGCGCGCACTCCACCAGGCTCGCCAGGCAACGCCGCGCCAGTTCCTGGTATTCGCGGGTGCCGCGCTGCTTCCAGGCCACCTCCTCTTCGCTGAGCGAGCGCTTTACCACCGCCGGTGCGCCCATCAGCAGGCTCTGCGGCGGGCATTCGAAACCGGCCTTGACGAAGGCCGCGGCGGACACGATGGAACGCTCGCCAATCCGCGCGTTGTCCATCACCACAGCGTTCATCCCCACCAGCGAATCGGCGCCGATGACGCAACCGTGCAGCACCGCGCCGTGTCCGATATGGCCATTGCGCTCGACCCGGGTGTCGCTGTTCGGGAAACCGTGCATTACGCAGGTATCCTGCAGGTTCGCCCCTTCTTCCAGGATGATCCGCCCGAAATCACCGCGCAGCGAGGCCAGCGGACCGATATAGCAGCCCGCACCGACGATCACGTCGCCGATCAGTACGGCAGTGGGATGAACATAAGCGGTCGGATGCACCACGGGGGTGATTCCTTCCAGGCTGTAGCACGGCATTTCAGGCGCCCTCCACCGGTGCGTGGCGACGGCTCTGCACCACCACGAAGCGGCGCGTCACGAAAGCGCCGTCGGTGATCGATGCATTGGCTGTCGGGTTGCCGCCGGTGGCGTGGAAGTCGCTGAAGGCGGCCGATTGATTGACGAATACGCCGCCGTCGAGGTTGACCGACAGCGACACCGCCACATCCTGGGCGAAAGTTTCCGCGCGGTCGAGGAATTCGCCGTCGGTGGAGTAGACGCCGAGGGTCATGGCGCCCTTCTCTTTCAGGACTTCACCGGCCACCCGCAGGCTGTGGGCGCTGTCGTCGGTGGCGATGACGAAGGCAATCGGGCCGAAGCGCTCTTCGCCGAAGGCGGCGCGCTCGCTGGCGTCCACCTTGAGCAGCAGCGGCGTGCGCACGCGGGCGCCGGGGAACTGCGGGTGCTCGCGGGACTCGCTGTCGAGCAGCACTTCCCCCAGCGCGCGGCAGGCGAGGATGCGTTCGGCGGTGGCTTCGGACTGGATCGCACCGAGCACGCCGCAGGCACGCTCGTTGTCGGAGAGGAAGCCGCGCACGGCGCCGGCCAGCGCCTGGGCGACCTCGTCGAAGCTCACATGCCCGTCGCCATTGCGGATGCCGCCGCGCGGCACGTAGATGGCCTGGGTGGTGGTGCACATCTGCCCGGAATACAGGCTGAGGCTGAACGCCAGGTTGCGCGCCACCGCCTTGAGGTCGCGCACGCTGTCGATGATCACGCTGTTGACGCCGGCCTTTTCGGTGAACACCTGGGCCTGGCGGGCGTTGTCTTCCAGCCAGTTGCCAAAGGCGCTGGAGCCGGTGAAGTCGACCAGCTTCACGCGCGGATCGAGGGCCAGCACCTGACTGACCGGGGCCTCGACGCTATCCACCACCAGGCTGACCAGCGCCGGATCGAAGCCCAGTTCGCCGAGCACCTCCTGGGCCACCCTGACGCTCATCGCCACCGGCAGGATGGCCGCCGGGTGCGGCTTGACCAGTACCGGATTGCCGGTGACCAGGCTGGCGAACAGGCCCGGGTAGGTGTTCCAGGTCGGGAAGGTGGCGCAGCCGATCACCAGCGCCAGGCCGCGCGGGACGATATGCCAGCGCTTGTCCATCACCAGCGGCTCGGCCTTGCCCTGGGGCTTGGTCCAGCGAGCGGTTTCCGGTACTTCGGCCATGGCCCGCCAGGCATAGGCCAGCGCTTCCAGGGCGCGGTCCTGCGCGTGGGCGCCGCCGGCCTGGAAGGCCATCATGTAGCCCTGGCCGCTGGTGTGCATGACCGCATGGGCCATGGTCGGGCTCAACGCGGCGAGACGCCGGACGATCTCCAGGCAGGCGCCGACCCGCGCCTTCGCCCCGGCATCGCGCCAGGCCGGCAGGGCCTGTTGCTGGCGGTTCAGCAATTCATCGGTGTCGTACTGGTCGTAGGTCACGCCCAGGTCGAAGCCATAGGGCGAGCGCTCGGCGCCGGCGCGGCCAACGGCTCGCGCCCCCTTCAAGTCGAAATGACGGTTGAGCAAGGCCTCGAACGCCGCCTGGGCGCCCTTCACCGACTCCTCCGGTACTGCTTGAGGCTTTCCCCATGGGGCGACCAGTAGTCGCGGCGGGCGATGGCTTCCACGGCGCGTTCGAGGGTGGCGCGGTGATGCTCGAACAGTTCGAGGGCGGAGGCCTGGGCGGCGGACGACATGGGGCATTCCTCTTCTAGTCATTGTGGCGATGCGAGTAGCGCCAGGGCTAAATACTTCGCAAAGCGATAAAATTTCCTGAGAATTTTGTATCACATCATATTGAAACAGCAAAGCACCACGTGCCGTATCGCTTTCAATGACTAGCCGCAGCATGGCTGACAGGCGACTGACCTGCCTTAAAGCCATGTATTTTCTGGCCTCCCCCTTGAACCGCGCCCTTTTGGTCGCGCTAACAACGGCTCAATACAAGACACACAAATACATTTCACTATTGTTGTTTTGTATCACTTTAGGCATATACTGCGAAAAAACCCGGGAGCGCCTCGCCTACCGCGCAGGGCCATCCGAGATTCCAACAATCAGCCGGCCACGAAGCCGCGCGTGCAGCCTGAGGACGATGTCATGCCTCGCACCCTTGCCGTTCAGATGCCTGAAGCGGGCGTCCGCCTGATCACCCTGCAGCGCCCCGAGGCGCTCAACGCACTGAACACCGAACTGCTCGGCGAGCTGGCCGCCGAACTCGACTCTGCCGAGCAGGACAGCGAAACCCGCGCCGTAGTCCTGACCGGCAGCCGCAAGGCCTTCGCCGCCGGCGCCGACATCAAGGAGATGGCCGAGCGCGACCTGGTCGGCATCCTCAATGACCCGCGCGCCGGCTACTGGCAACGTATCGCCGCCTTCTCCAAGCCGCTGATCGCCGCCGTCAACGGCTTTGCCCTCGGCGGCGGCTGCGAGCTGGCGATGCACGCGGACATTCTCGTGGCCGGCGAAGACGCCCGCTTCGGCCAGCCGGAAATCAACCTCGGCATCATGCCCGGCGCAGGCGGCACCCAGCGCCTGCTGCGCGCCGTGGGCAAGCCGCTGGCGATGCAGATGGTGCTCACCGGCGAAGCCATCGACGCCCGCCATGCCCAGCGCGCCGGGCTGGTCAGCGAAGTCACGCAACCCGAATTCACCGTCGAGCGCGCCCTGCAGATCGCCCGCAGCATCGCCGCCAAGGCGCCGCTGGCCGTGCGCCTGGCCAAGGAAGCGCTGCTCAAGGCTCAGGACACCGACCTGGCCAGCGGCCTGCGCTTCGAACGCCACGCCTTCACCCTGTTGGCCGGCACCGCCGACCGCGACGAAGGCATCAGCGCATTCCAGGAAAAGCGCAAACCCGTCTATCAGGGCTGCTGAGCCCATCCCCCTTTCTTTTCTGGCAAAAGACTGCCCATTGATGGAGCGAGCCCGCCCATGAACTTCGAGCACATCCTGTTTTCCATCGAGGACGGCATCGCCCTCCTCAGCCTGAACCGCCCGGAGCAGCTCAACAGCTTCAACGCCGCCATGCATGGCGAAGTGCGCGAGGCGCTCAAGCAGGTCCGGCAGAACCCGCAGGCCCGCGTCCTGCTGCTGACTGGCGAAGGCCGTGGCTTCTGCGCCGGCCAGGACCTGTCCGATCGCAACGTCGCACCGGGCGCGGACATGCCGGACCTGGGCCAGTCCATCGAACAGTTCTACAACCCGCTGATCCGCACCCTGCGCGACCTGCCGCTGCCGGTCATCTGCGCGGTCAACGGCGTGGCCGCCGGTGCCGGCGCGAACATCCCGCTGGCCTGCGACCTGGTGCTGGCCGCGCGTTCGGCCAGCTTCATCCAGGCCTTCTGCAAGATCGGCCTGATCCCCGATTCCGGCGGCACCTGGACCCTGCCGCGCCTGGTCGGCATGGCCCGCGCCAAGGCGCTCGCGCTGCTGGGCAATCGCCTGACCGCCGAGCAGGCCGAGCAATGGGGCCTGATCTACCAGGTGGTGGACGACGCCAACCTGCGCGAGGAAGCCCTCAAGCTCGCCCGTCATCTGGCGACCCAGCCGACCTACGGCCTGGCCCTGATCAAGCGCAGCCTCAACGCCAGCCTGAACAACAGCCTCGACGAGCAACTGGAGCTGGAACGCGACCTGCAGCGCCTGGCCGGCCGCAGCGAGGACTACCGCGAGGGCGTCTCCGCCTTCATGGAAAAACGCACCCCCAGCTTCAAGGGCCGCTGATCGATGAGCGCACTTTCGAAAGACAGCAACGTCGCAGTGATCGGCGCGGGCGCCATGGGCGCGGGCATCGCCCAGGTCGCCGCGCAGGCCGGCCACCCGGTGAAGCTGTACGACAACCGCCCCGGCGCCGCCGCCCAGGCCATCGACGGCATCGACCGCCAGCTCGGCCGCCTGGTCGAGAAAGGCAAATTGGCCGCCGAGGAACGCGCCGCCATCGTCGCGCGCCTGCAGCCGGTGGAAACCATCGAGGCACTGGCCGATTCGAAGCTGGTGATCGAGGCCATCGTCGAGAACCTGGAGGTCAAGCGCGGCCTGTTCCAGCAGCTGGAAGCGCTGTGCGCCGAGGGCTGCATCCTCGCCAGCAACACCTCGTCGCTGTCCATCACCAGCCTGGCCGCTGGCCTCAAGCGCCCGCAGCAGGTGGTCGGCATGCACTTCTTCAACCCGGCGCCGCTGATGGCGCTGGTGGAAGTCGTCTCCGGCCTCGCCACCGACCCGGCGCTGGCCGACAGCCTGTATGCCACCTCGCTGGCCTGGGGCAAGAAGCCTGTTCACACCAAGTCCACGCCCGGCTTCATCGTCAACCGCGTGGCGCGCCCCTTCTATGCCGAAAGCCTGCGCCTGCTGCAGGAAGGCGCCGCCGACTGCGCCACGCTGGATGCGCTGCTGCGTGACGCCGGCGGCTTCCGCATGGGCGCCTTCGAGCTGACCGACCTGATCGGCCATGACGTCAACTACGCCGTCACCTGCTCGGTATTCGCCGCCTACTACGGCGACTTCCGCTTCCAGCCCTCGCTGATCCAGAAGGAGCTGGTGGACGCCGGCCGTCTGGGCCGCAAGAGCGGCCGGGGCTTCTACGACTACGCCGAAGGCGCCGAGCGCCCGCAGCCAGCCAGCCTGAGCAGCAGCGCCAGCGTCACTTCCTGCGTGCTGGAAGGCGACCTGGGCGTTGCCCAACCGCTGGTGCAGCGCCTGAAGGAAGCCGGCATCGAGATCACCCAGCGCGCCGGCAGCGGCCTGCTGCGGGTGGGCGATGCGGTAATTGCCCTTTCCGACGGCCGCCTCGCCAGCCAGCGCGCCAGGGAAGACGGCCTGCGCAACCTCGTACTGATCGACCTCGCCCTGGATTACAGCACCGCTTCGCGCCTGGGCATTTCCGCCTCGGCGGACGCCACGCCCGCAGCCCTGGACCAAGCCGTCGCCCTGCTCGCCAAGGCCGGCATCACCGCCAGCCACCTGAGCGACACGCCCGGCCTCGCCGTGCTGCGCACCGTCGCCATGCTCGCCAACGAAGGCGCCGATGCGGTGCTGCAAGGCGTGGGCAGCGCCGCTGACATCGACCTCGCCATGCGTGCCGGGGTGAACTACCCGCAGGGCCCGCTGGCCTGGGCCGGGCAGATCGGCATCGGCAACGTGCTGCGCGTACTGGACAACCTGCAGGCCGCCTACGGCGAGGACCGCTATCGCCCGTCCCTGCTGCTGCGCCGCCTGCACGCTGAAGGGAGAGCCTTCCATGACTGACGCCACCCGGTTGGCCCGCGACTGCGCCGAAGCCATGTACGAGCGCGACCAGGCCACCCGCCGCATGGGCATCCAGTTGCTGGATGCCGGCCCGGGCAGCGCCAGGCTGTCGATGCGCGTGCGCGACGACATGATCCAGGGCCACGGCACCTGCCACGGCGGCTACCTGTTCGCCCTCGCCGACTCGGCGTTCGCCTTCGCCTGCAACAGCTACAACGACGCCACCGTCGCCATCGGCTGCAGCATCGATTACGTGGCGCCGGCGCGCGAAGGCGACGAGCTGATCGCCAGCGCCTTCGAGCAGAGCCGCAGCGGCCGCACCGGCAACTACGACGTACGCATCGAGAATTCACAGGGCCAGCTGATCGCCCTGTTCCACGGCAAATCCTACAAAGTGCGCGGCACCGTGCTGGCGCAGGAGACCTCCGAATGAGCGATATGACCGACGCCCTGATCATCGACGCCGTGCGCACGCCCATCGGCCGCTACGCCGGCGTCCTGTCCGGGGTGCGCGCCGACGACCTCGCCGCCGTCCCGATGAAAGCCCTGATGCAGCGCCACCCGGAGCTGGACTGGAGCGCCATCGACGACGTGATCTTCGGCTGCGCCAACCAGGCCGGCGAAGACAACCGCAACGTCGCCCACATGGCCTCGCTGCTGGCCGGCCTGCCGGTGAGCGTGCCCGGCACCACGCTCAACCGCCTGTGCGGCTCGGGCCTGGACGCCGTGGGCAGCGCCGCCCGTGCCCTGCGCTGCAACGAAGCCGGGCTGATGCTGGCCGGCGGCGTGGAATCCATGTCCCGCGCGCCCTTCGTCATGGGCAAGTCCGAGCAAGCCTTCGGCCGCAGCGCGGAAATCTTCGACACCACCATCGGCTGGCGCTTCGTCAACAAACTGATGAAGCAGCAGTTCGGCATCGACTCCATGCCCGAGACGGCGGAGAACGTCGCCGAACAGTTCAATATCAGCCGCGAAGACCAGGACGCCTTCGCCCTGCGCAGCCAGCACAAGGCCGCCTCCGCCCAGGCCAACGGCCGCCTGGCGAAGGAAATCGTCCCGGTGGAAATCCCCCAGCGCAAAGGCCCGGCCAAAATTGTCGAGCAGGATGAACACCCGCGCGGCGATACCACCCTGGAGCAGTTGGCCAAGCTCGGCACGCCGTTCCGCGAGGGCGGCAGTGTCACCGCCGGCAACGCCTCGGGCGTCAACGACGGCGCCTGCGCCCTGCTGATGGCGACCCCGGCCGCCGCCGCACGCCACGGCCTGAAGGCCCGCGCCCGCGTGGTGGCCATGGCAACCGCCGGCGTCGAGCCGCGGATCATGGGCATCGGCCCGGTGCCGGCGACCCGCAAGGTGCTGGAACTGGCCGGCCTGTCGCTGGCCGACATGGACGTGATCGAGCTGAATGAAGCCTTCGCCGCCCAGGGCCTCGCCGTCCTGCGCGAACTGGGCCTGGCGGACGACGACGCACGGGTGAACCCCAACGGCGGCGCCATCGCCCTGGGCCATCCGCTGGGCATGAGCGGCGCGCGCCTGGTCACCACCGCCCTGCACGAACTGGAAGAACGCGGCGGCCGCTACGCCCTGTGCACCATGTGCATCGGCGTCGGCCAGGGCATCGCGCTGATCATCGAACGGATCTGAACCCACGGAAGGCCCGAACCCCGCACCGCCAGTCGCAAAACCCGCCGGCTGGCAGCCAGAGCAACATCTCTGACAGGGATTCGAAACCTTCCGCGAACGGGGGCGTTATCCTGCTCCCATGACACTCGCAGCCCGCAGGCGGGCTGGCGTACAAGAACAAATCGAGTGAACCCATGAACATGTACCATGATGCCGAACGTGCCCTGCTTGACCCGATGGAAACCGCCAGTGTCGACGAGCTGCGCCAGCACCAGCTGGAGCGCCTGCGCTGGAGCCTCAAGCACGCCTACGACAACGTCCCGCTGTACCGCCAGCGTTTCGACGCGGCAGGTGTCCACCCGGACGACCTGAAGTCCCTGGATGACCTGGCGAAGTTCCCCTTCACCGGCAAGAACGACCTGCGCGACAACTACCCCTACGGCATGTTCGCCGTGCCGCAGAGCGAGATCGTGCGCCTGCACGCCTCCAGCGGCACCACCGGCAAACCCACGGTGGTCGGCTACACGCAGAACGACATCGACACCTGGGCCAACGTGGTCGCCCGCTCCATCCGCGCCGCCGGCGGCCGCAAGGGTGACAAGGTGCACGTGTCCTACGGCTACGGCCTGTTCACCGGCGGCCTGGGCGCGCACTATGGCGCCGAGCGCCTGGGTTGCACCGTGATCCCCATGTCCGGCGGCCAGACCGAGAAGCAGGTCCAGCTCATCCGCGACTTCCAGCCGGACATCATCATGGTCACCCCGTCCTACATGCTCAACATCGCCGACGAGATCGAGCGCCAGGGCGTCGACCCGCACAGCCTCAAGCTGCGCCTGGGCATCTTCGGCGCCGAACCCTGGACCGCCGAGCTGCGCCGCGCCGTGGAAGAGCGCATGGGCATCACCGCCCTGGACATCTACGGCCTCTCGGAAATCATGGGCCCGGGCGTGGCCATGGAATGCGCCGAAACCAAGGACGGCCCGACCGTCTGGGAAGACCACTTCTACCCCGAGATCATCGACCCGGCGACCGGCGCCGTGCTGCCCGACGGCGACTACGGCGAGCTGGTGTTCACCTCGCTGTCCAAGGAAGCGCTGCCGATGATCCGCTACCGCACCCGCGACCTGACCCGCCTGCTGCCGGGCACCGCACGGCCGATGCGGCGCATCGACAAGATCACCGGGCGCAGCGACGACATGCTGATCATTCGCGGGGTGAACGTGTTCCCGACGCAGATCGAGGAGCAGGTGCTGAAGATCAAGCAGCTCGCCGAGTGCTACGAGATCCACCTGCACCGCAACGGCAACCTCGACTGCATCGACGTGCACGTCGAACTGCGGCACGACCTGCAAGGGCTGTCGGCGGACGAGCAGAAGGCCATCGGCAGCGAGCTGGGCAAGCAGATCAAGACCCATATCGGTGTCAGCGCCCGCGTGCTGGTGCAGCCCTCGCACAGCCTGAAGCGCTCGGAAGGCAAGGCCTGCCACGTGTATGACAACCGGCCGAAGGGCTGAGTGTCGGCGTGATCGAACAGCCCCGCTTCGGCGGGGCTTTTCATTGCACGCGCTCTGCAGAATCGGGGGATTGAGTTCTCGCTTGACGCCGGCCTTGCCGGCGGATCGCGGGCATGGCCCGCTCCTACAAGTAAAACTCGGTACCGGCCTGTAGGAGCTGGCCATGCCTGCGACAGCATGAGCGCTGGAGCATCCTGGTTGGCGCCCGTTCGCGAGCAAGCTCGCTCCTACAGATAACCTGATACTTCAGCGGGCCTCCCCTCACCCCACCCCTACCTCACGACCGCCCGTCGCCCCACCACCCTTCCCTGTCGATACCCCATCCCGCCCTTCGACTACTCCTCAAAGGCAAACGGCATCCGGCCGCATGCCCAATCGCAGGAGATGAACGATGACCTATGTCGATGGCTTCCTCGTACCGGTCCCTACCGCCAGCCGCGAGCGCTACGTGGAGGTGGCGCGCAAGGCGGCGGCGATGTTCAGGGAATACGGCGCACTCGGCGTCGTGGAGTGCTGGGGCAATGACGTGCCCGAGGGCAAGGTGACCTCCTTCCCCATGGCCGTGAAGCTCAAGGAGGACGAGACCGTGGTGTTCTCCTGGATCACCTGGCCCAGCAAGGAGGCACGGGACACGGGCATGAAGAAGTTCATGGAGGACCCGCGGATGAAGACCGAATTCAGCGACATGCCCTTCGACGGGCAGCGCATGATCTTCGGCGGCTTCGAGGTGATCGTCCAGGCCTGACCCAACCCGCTCCTGCAGACGCCCACCTGTAGGAGCGGGCCATGCCCGCGATCCGCCGGCAAGGCCGGCGCCAAAGGGGAACACAGGCCTTCAACGCCCCCAATTAAACATATTCTATCCATAACAAAAATATTTACGTATCACTTCGTCGCCGTCCTGCTCCATTCCCTGCGTAGCCGCGCGCCAGCAGCGAACCCAGCAATCTCCTTATAAATACCCGCACTATCCACGCATTTATCGGAAAAAACCCCGATGAATTCGCCTTTTCACGCTCACATGAATCCCTCGGAATCTGCCAAAGCGATGCAAAATCAAATTACGACACATCATTTAGTGTTAGACATTAATTTCTGTATCATTTAAAACTACAGCCATGGCCAAGGCCGTCCCACGAACACGACAGAAGGCTGGAGACACAGCATGTACGCACAACTGGTTGAGACCGGCGTGAAGCGCATCAAGGCGCTGGAGGAGATGTCCCCCGAGGAACGCGCCTTCCAGGAAAAGATCGATGCCGAGATCAAGATCGAAGCGAAGAACTGGATGCCCGACGCCTACCGCCAGACGCTGATCCGGCAGATTTCCCAGCACGCCCACTCCGAGATCGTCGGCATGCTGCCCGAGGGCAACTGGGTGACCCGGGCGCCGACCTTGAAGCGCAAGCTGCAGCTGATGGCGAAGATCCAGGACGAGGCCGGCCACGGGCTCTACCTCTATAGCGCCATGGAAACCCTGGGCGCCGACCGCGACACCGAGATCGCCAAGCTGCATTCGGGCAAGGCCAAGTACTCCAGCATCTTCAACTACCCGACGCTGAACTGGGCCGACATGGGCGCGGTGGGCTGGCTGGTGGACGGCGCCGCCATCGTCAACCAGGTGGTGCTCCAGCGCACCTCCTACGGCCCCTACTCGCGCGCGATGATCCGCATCTGCAAGGAAGAGAGCTTCCACCAGCGCCAGGGCTACGAAATCCTCCTGACCATGATGCGCCACGGCAACCAGGCGCAGAAGGACATGGTCCAGGACGCCATCAACCGCCTCTGGTGGCCGGCCCTGATGATGTTCGGCCCGAGCGACGCCGACTCCCCCAACAGCGCCCAGTCCATGGCCTGGAAGATCAAGCGGCAGAGCAACGACGAGCTGCGCCAGCGTTTCGTCGACCAGACCGTGCCGCAGCTGGAACTGCTCGGCTGCACCGCGCCGGACCCGGACCTGAAGTGGAACGAGGAACGCGGCCACTACGACTTCGGCGACATCCAGTGGGAAGAATTCTACGAAGTGCTCAAGGGCAATGGCCCGTGCAACACCGAGCGCGTCGCCACTCGCCGTAAGGCCATCGAAGACGGCGCCTGGGTCCGCGAAGCCGCGGTCGCCTACGCCCGCAAACAACAACAGAAGAAAGACGCGGCCTGAATCGCGAGGAGATAAACATCATGTCCGAGTGGACTCTTTTCGAAGTCTTCGTGCGTAGCAAGCACGGCCTGAACCACAAGCACGTCGGCAGCGTCCACGCCGCCGACGCCGCCATGGCCATCGAGAACGCCCGCGAGCTGTACACCCGCCGCAACGAAGGCGTAAGCCTGTGGGTCGTGCCCTCCGCGCTGATCACCGCCTCCTCCCCCGACGAGAAGGACCCGCTGTTCGACCCGTCGCAGGACAAGGTCTACCGCCACGCCAGCTTCTACGAGCTGCCGCCCGAAGTCGGCCACATGTGAGATCGCGTGCATGAATCCGCATAACGACAAGATCGAATACCTGCTGCGCCTCGCCGACAGCGCCCTGATCCAGGGCCAGCGCCTGTGCGAATGGTGCGGTCACGCCCCGGCGCTGGAAGAAGAACTGGCGCTGATGAACGTGGGCCTCGACCTGGTGGGCCAGGCGCGCAACTGGTACGAGTACGCCGTGGAGCTGCTGGACGACGGCCGCGACGCCGACGCCCTGGCCTTCCGCCGCGACGAGCGCGCCTTCCGCAACCTGCTGCTGGTGGAGCAGCCCAACGGCGACTTCGCCGTGACCATCACCAAGCAGTTCCTCTATGACGCCTGGCACTTCCACGTACTGCACGCCCTGAGCGTTTCCAGCGACGAGCGCATCGCCGCCATCGCCACCAAGGGCCTGAAGGAAGTCACCTACCACCTGCGTCGCTCCGGCGAGTGGATGCAGCGCCTGGGCGACGGCACCGAAGAGAGCCATGCGCGTATGCTCGCGGCGATCGCGCAGGTGTGGCGCTTCACCGTCGAGCTGTGTCCCTCTCAGGAGCAGGCCGACGACATCGAGCAGCGCCTGTTCGCCGAAGGCATCGCGCCGAATCCGGAGGAACTCGCTGCTGCGTGGAAAGCCAAGATCGCCGACATCTTCGCCGCCGCGACCCTGCCGCTGCCCGAGCCCGCGGTGAACTTCTACCTCAGCGGCCGTCGCGGCCTGCACACCGAACACCTGGGCATTCTCCTGGCCGAGATGCAGTTCCTCCAGCGGGCCTATCCCGATGCAACCTGGTGAGCTGATCGGCAGCGACCGCGGCGCACGCGCCGGCACGGCTGACGACTTCAGCCACGCCTGGAGCGTGCTCGGTGCGGTGATGGACCCGGAAGTGCCGGTGGTCAGCGTGGTCGACCTGGGGATAGTACGCGGGCTCGACTGGCGCGACGGACACCTGCACGTGGTGGTCACCCCGACCTACTCCGGCTGCCCGGCCACCGAGGTCATCGAGCAGGACATCCAGCACGCCCTGGAGCGCGCCGGCTTCGCCGCGCCGCAACTGGAGCGCCGGCTGAACCCGGCGTGGACCACCGACTGGATCAGCGACAGCGGCCGCGAAGCGCTGCGCGCCTACGGCATCGCTCCGCCGGACGGCAGCACCAGCAAGCGCAGCCTGCTCGGCGAGACCCCGGAGGTGCGCTGCCCGCAATGCGGCAGCCTGCACACCGAGCAGCTCAGCCAGTTCGGCTCCACCGCCTGCAAGGCGCTGTACCGCTGCATCGACTGCCGAGAGCCGTTCGACTACTTCAAGTGCATCTGAGCGGCATCGCCGCCGGAGAAGAACAATGAGCAAGTTCCACAGCCTGAAAATCAAGGAAGTGCGCGCGGAAACCCGCGACGCCGTGTCCATCGCCTTCGACGTCCCGGCGGAGCTGGCCGACAGCTTCCGCTTCCAGCACGGCCAGCACCTGGTCATGCGCACCCAGCTCGACGGCGAGGAAGTGCGCCGCTCCTACTCCATCTGCAGCGGTGTCAACGACGGCGAGCTGCGCGTGGCGATCAAGCGCGTGCCGGGCGGGCGTTTCTCCGCCTACGCCAACGAAGCGCTGAAGGTCGGCGCCAGCCTGGAAGTCATGCCGCCGGCCGGCCACTTCAACGTCCCGCTCGACCCGGCGCGCCACGGCAACTACCTGGCGGTCGCCGCCGGCAGCGGCATCACGCCGATCCTGTCGATCGTCAAGACCACCCTGGAAACCGAGCCGCACAGCCGCGTCACCCTGCTCTACGGCAACCGCTCCAGCAACGCCGCGATGTTCCGCGAGCAGCTGGAAGACCTGAAGAACCGCTACCTGCAGCGCCTCAACCTGATCTTCGTGTTCAGCCGCGAACAGCAGGACGTAGACCTCTACAACGGCCGTATCGACGCCGACAAGTGCGGCCAGCTGTTCAGCCGCTGGCTCGACGTGAAGAGCCTCGACGCGGCCTTCATCTGCGGCCCGCAGGCAATGACCGAGACCGTGCGCGACCAGCTCAAGGGTAACGGCATGCCGGCCGAGCGCATCCACTTCGAACTGTTCGCCGCCGCTGGCAGCAACGAGAAGCGCGAGGCCCGCCAGGCCGCCGCCGCGACCGACAGCGCGAAGAGCCGGATCACCGTGATCAGCGACGGCCGCGAGCTGTCCTTCGAGCTGGCCCGCAACAGCGTCAGCGTGCTCGATGCCGGCAACGAACACGGCGCCGAACTGCCCTACTCCTGCAAGGCCGGCGTGTGCTCGACCTGCAAGTGCAAGGTGGTCTCCGGCGAAGTGGAAATGGACAGCAACTTCGCCCTGGAAGATTACGAAGTGGCGGCCGGCTACGTGCTGAGCTGCCAGGCATACCCGATCAGCGACAGCGTGGTACTGGATTTCGACCAGCTGTAGGAGCGGGCCATGCCCGCGAACCGCACGCTGCCGACGCTTCGGCGTGTGCAGAAGGATTCGCGGACAAGGTCCGCTCCTACGAAAGCCGCGCTCCCTGTAGGAGCGAGCTTGCTCGCGAACCGCACGCTGCCGGTGCCCCCGGCATAAAGCGGAACCCTGATCGCGGACGGAGTCCGCTCCTACGCGGGGATCGACATTGGGTAGGAGCGGACTCCGTCCGCGATCGGCCCCGCCCCACGGCGAATCATTCATGTTCCACCGTCTACGGCCCACAAAGCCCTGGCGGACCTTATCCGGCGGCGTCGTCCGCCACCTGACAACGCGCCGCCGACGCCCACCCGGCGCGGCGGTCACCGGCACCCGCCGGCCCCCTTGCGTAGCGATCCGGAGGAAGACAACCATGGCCCACGAGCCAATCCTGCAAAGTTTCATCGGCGGCCGCTGGGTCGGCCAGCACGGCGCCCAGGCGCTGCGTAGCGCGCTCAACGGCCAGACCGTGGCACGCACCCACGAAGAGGCGCTGGACTTCGCCGAAGCCGTCGCCCACGCCCGCGAGCAGGGCCTGAAAGAACTGATGTCCATGGACTTCCAGCAGCGCGCCCAGCGCCTGAAGGCCCTGGCGCTGTACCTGACCGAGCGCAAGGAACAGCTCTACGAGATTTCCCGCCACAGCGGCGCCACCCGCGCCGACAGCTGGATCGACATCGAAGGCGGCGCCGGCACCCTGTTCGCCTACGCCGGCGTCGGCGGTCGCGAGCTGCCGTCGGGCAACGTCGTTCACGAAGGCCCGGCCATCCCGCTGGGCAAGACCGGCAAGTTCGCCGGCAGCCACATCCTGGTGCCCCGTGGCGGCATCGCCGTGCACATCAACGCCTTCAACTTCCCCATCTGGGGGATGCTGGAAAAGTTCGCGCCGAGCTTCCTCGCCGGCATGCCGTGCATCGTCAAACCGGCCACCGCCACCAGCTACATCACCGAAGCCGCCGTGCGCCTGATGCACGAGTCCGGCCTGCTGCCGGCGGGCAGCCTGCAGCTGATCATCGGCGGCACCGGCGACCTGCTGGACCGCCTGCAGGGCCAGGACGTGGTGACCTTCACCGGTTCCGCCGACACCGCCGCCAAGCTGCGCGTGAACCCCAACCTGATCCGCAATTCGGTGCCGTTCAATGCCGAGGCCGACTCGCTGAACTGCGCCATCCTCGCCCCGGACGTCACCCCGGATGACGAGGAGTTCGACCTCTTCGTCAAGGAAGTGGCCCGCGAGATGACCGTCAAGGCCGGGCAGAAGTGCACCGCCATCCGCCGCGCCATCGTACCGGCCAGGCACATCGACGCCGTGGCCGAGCGCCTGCGCGAGCGCCTGGCCAAGGTCGTGGTCGGCGACCCGTCGGTGGAAGGCGTGAAGATGGGCGCCCTGGCCTCCCACGCCCAGCAGTCCGACGTCGCCGAGCGCGTCGAAGCGCTGCTGAAGTCCAGTGAGCTGGTCTTCGGCGCAAAAGATGGCTTCGCCCCGCGCGGCGACGGCGTCAACGAAGGCGCGTTCTTCGCCCCGACCCTGCTGCGCAGCCGCGACCCGCACGCCGAAGGCGGCGCCCACGACATCGAGGCCTTCGGTCCGGTCAGCACCCTGATGGCCTACGACGACATCGACGAAGCCATCGCCCTCGCCGCCCGTGGCAAGGGCAGCCTGGTCGCCAGCCTGATCACCCGTGATCCGCAGGTGGCCGCCAAGGTCGTGCCGGCCATGGGCGCGCTGCACGGCCGCCTGCACATCCTCGACCGCGAATCCGCCGCCGAATCCACCGGCCACGGCTCGCCGCTACCGGTGCTCAAGCACGGCGGTCCGGGCCGCGCCGGCGGCGGTGAAGAACTGGGTGGCCTGCGGGCGGTGAAGCACTACCTGCAACGCACCGCGGTACAGGGCTCGCCGACCATGCTGATGGCCGTCACCGGCGAGTACGTGCGCGGCGCCAAGGTCTACGAGACCGAAGTGCACCCGTTCCGCCGCTACTTCGACGACCTGAAGATCGGCGAGTCGCTGCTGACCCACCGCCGCACCGTCACCGAGGCCGACCTGGTCAACTTCGGCTGCCTGTCGGGCGACCACTTCTACATGCACTTCGACGAACTGGCGGCGAAGGACTCGCAGTTCGGCAAGCGCATCGCTCACGGCTACTTCGTGCTCTCGGCGGCGGCCGGCCTGTTCGTCTCCCCCGGCGTCGGCCCGGTGCTGGCCAACTACGGCCTGGACACCCTGCGCTTCATCAACCCGGTGGGTATCGGCGACACCATCCAGGCGCGCCTGACCTGCAAGCGCAAGATCGACCAGGGCAAGAAGAGCCCCAAGGGCGAGCCGCAGGGCGTGGTGGCCTGGGACGTGGAAGTCACCAACCAGCTCGGCGAGCTGGTGGCCAGCTACGACATCCTGACCCTGGTGCTCAAGCGCGCCTGAGGCCGGGTGGTTTCAACTCCGGTGTCACCCTCGACCGGCCTTCGGGCCGGTCTTTTTTTGCCTGCTGGTTGAGGGGGCCGCGCGTATTCCAGCCGGTTGGCCGGTTGATCGCGGACGGAGTCCGCTCCTAGGGGAGCCTGACTCGCTTTGGGCTCTGGATTTTGTGGATTTCCAGAAGAGCATCCGCACACACCGGAACGCCCCTTCAGGAGGCCGAGTGGAATCGGAGTTTCAGGGGTTGAGCGACATGGATGTCGCGAGAGCGTCGTCGGGCCAGGGATGGCCCGTCGACGCGTGCCCCTGAAACTTCGATGAAGCGAGGGAAGTCCCGCGAAGCGGGACCCGGATGCAGGGGCAAGACCTTTGGTTACTTTGCGTCGTTTGGCAAAGTAACTCGCCCGAGGGGGCGAAACAAAATGCCTCAGCACACACTGAAGCGGCGCAGAAACGCCGAACAATACGGCGGATAACGCCTTAGGCGTTATCCGCCCTACGAAAAGAAGGAGCATCGCGGACAGAGTCCGCTCCTACGAGAGCTGCGCGCATCCGTAATGCCGTTGCTCCCTGTAGGGCGTACAACCGTTCGCGGTTGTACGCCGGTACACCGTGCCCCACCGCCAACGCCAGAGCCGAGATCGGAGCGCCCCGAAACCAAGGCCAAACGGCGTATAACGTCGAACGTTATACGCCCTACGCGGCCTCCTCTGGCAGAAAATCAAACACCGCACATCTTCCCACCAGGCATGGCGCCAGAACCGCTAGGCCCCTGGGGGACGCCCAGTCCTTGCTCGCGAACCGCCCAACACCGATGTCGCCGGGAAGCTCTGTTCGCGAGCAAGCTCGCTCCTACAGAAAGCACCTGCGTAGGGCGTACAACCGTTCGCGGTTGTACGCCGGTACACCGTGCCCCACCGCCAACGCCAGGGCCAAGATCGGAGCGCCCTGAAGCCAAGGCCAATCGGCGTATAACGTCGAACGTTATACGCCCTACGCGGCGGCCTCCCCTGGCAGAAAATCAAACACCGCCACATCTTCCCACCCAGGCGCCGCAAAGATTCCCCAAGCCCCCGCGCCAGCGTGCTCTACAGTCATCCAGACCAATCCCCGCGCGCTCCGGACAAGCCCGCCATTCTCCCGCCGCCGGGCGCGACCACTCAGGCAGTAGTGGCACGGCCAGACAACCGATTGGCACGCAGAACAATTCCCCCGCACCCCGTCGCGGGCAGACTTGATCCGTAGAACCCTGCCACCTCTGACGCTCCACAATTCCAATAAATCCAGGGAGTCCACCTGATGCGAATAAACAGGATCCTCGCCAAGACGACACTGGCCCTCGGCGTGGCGCTTGCTTGCGTGCACGGCGCCTTCGCCGACCTACCGGCCGACAAGGGTATCGGCCAGACCACCCTCCCGTTCCCGCCCAGCCCACACCGCGCCTACGTGGTCGACGTCGAGTTCGACAGCTTCGTCGCCGGCCGGGTAACGGTGATCGACGCCGACAACAAGCGTCTGCTGGGCATGGTCAGCACCGGCTTCGCCGCGCCCTCGACCCTGAGCCGCGACGGCAAGCTGCTGTACAGCGCCGACCTGTTCTACTCCCGCGGCACCCGTGGCACCCGCACCGACGTGCTGACCGCCTGGAACACCTCGACCCTGTCGCCGGACTGGGAAGTGGTGATCCCGTCCAAGCGCGCCGAGTCGCTGACCCAGCGCTTCGGCATCGGCACCAGTTCCGACGACCGCTTCGTCTACGTCTACAACTTCACCCCGTCCACCTCGATCACCGTGGTCGACACCCAGGCCAAGTCGGTGACCAGCGAAATCGCCATCCCCGGCTGCGTGCTCAGCTACCCGGTCGGCAAGCGCGGCATCGCCTCGCTGTGCGGCGACGGCAGCGTCCAGCTGGTGACCCTCGGCGACGACGGCAAGGAAACCGCCCGCAGCCGCACGCCGTTCTTCTCCCCGGACAAGGAGAAGCTGGTGGAGCGCGCGGTGAATGTCGGCGACACCTACTATTTCACCACCACCACCGGCACCGTGCGTGCCATCGACTTCTCCGGCAAGGCGCCGAAAGTCCTGCCCGAGTGGTCGCTGGTCACCGACGAAGAGAAGAAGGCCGGCTGGGCGCCGGGCGGCTGGCAGCTGATGGCCATCGCGCCGAAGCTGGACCGCCTCTACGTGCTGATGCATGACGCCCATGAGCCGATGAAGTGGGAAGACCCGAGCCCGATCATCTGGGCCTTCGACCTGAAGACCCACAAGAAGGTCGGCACCCTGGAAGGCAAGGCGCCGATCTGGAGCCTGCAGGCCACCAGCGACGCCAACCCGCTGCTGCTGGGCATCAACGTCGAGGGCGGCGTGGACATCTTCGACCTGAAGACCGGCAAGCTCACCGGGACCATGGAGAAGCTGCACAAAACCGCGACTCAGATCATGAGTCACTGAGCGAGGCACAGCTCATGAACATCGACCCCATCTACATCATCGCCAGCGCCGTCTCCGTCTCGGTGATCCTGGCCAACGCCGCGACCCACAAGTTGCGCGCGCCGGGCCGCTTCACCCGGCAGCTGGAAGACTACCAGTTGCTGCCCAGAGCACTGCTCAAGCCGGTCGCCCGTGGCCTGCCGCTGCTGGAGATCGGCGTCGCCTTCGCCCTGCTGGTTCCGGCCAGCCGGGCGGGTGCGGCACTGCTCGCCGCCCTGCTGCTGGCCCTGTACGCGGCCGCCATCGGCTTCAACCTGTGGCGCGGCCGCCGCGACATCGATTGCGGCTGCTCCGGCCCGGACCAGGCGCAACCGCTGCGCCCGGTGCTGCTGGCACGCAACGCCATCCTGGTCGCCCTGGCACTGGCCGCCGGCCTGTCGCCGCAGACCCGCGAACTCGGCTTGTTCGACGGCTTCGTGGTCATCGCCGCCAGCGCCACCGCCCTGCTCATCTACGCCGCCGCCGAAGGTCTTCTGTCCAACGGCCCCCGTCTGTTCAAACTTATTGGAAGGTGAACCATGGAAGCCCTGATCGTTTCCAACATCCTGCTCTGGGCCTTGCTGATCGCCCTGGCCTTCGCTGTCATGGGTCTGGTGCGCCAGATCGGCGTCCTCCACTCGCGCCTGGCCCCGGCCGGCGCCCTGATGGTCGACAAGGGCGTAGCGGTCAACGAACCCGCGCCCCAGGTCACCGCCGCTGACCGCAACGGCCGTCCGGTCAACTTCGGTTATGCCGGTGGCAAAGCCCAGCTGCTGTTCTTCCTCTCGCCGACCTGCCCGATCTGCAAATCGCTGCTGCCGGCGATCAAGTCCATCGCCAAGCAGCAGGCCGACCGCCTCGACGTGGTGTACGTCAGCGACGGCGACATGGACGCCCAGCAGGCGCTGATCCGCGAACACAAGCTGGAAGACGCGACCTACGTGGTCGGCCCGGAAGTCGGCATGACCTACCAGATCGGCAAGCTGCCCTACGCGGCGCTGATCGACCAGAACGGCATCCTGCGTTCCAAGGGCCTGGTCAACTCCCGCGAGCACCTGGACAGCCTGTTCGAGGCCGAGCACCTGGGCAGCGCCACCCTGCAGCAGTACCTGCACGGCCATGCCCACACGCACGACCACGGCCACGACACCCCGCACTCCCACGCATAACGATAACGAAAGGAGATCCCCATGAAACTCCTCGACCTCCTGTTCGAGCGCTCCGCCCGTCACGTGGCCGACACCACTTCCCGCCGCAAACTGCTCGGCCGCCTGGGCTCGCTGATGGTCGCCGGTGCCGCCCTGCCGGTCCTGCTGCCGATCGACCGCACCAGCAAGGCGCTGGCCGCCGAAGCCCCCAAGGCCGGCGATCCGGGCGACCCGAACAGCTGCGACTACTGGCGCTACTGCTCCATCGACGGCTTCCTCTGCTCCTGCTGCGGCGGTAGCGTGACCTCCTGCCCGCCGGGCACCGAGGCCTCCCAGGTGACCTGGATCGGCACCTGCCGCAACCCGTCGGATGGCAAGGACTACATCATTTCCTACAACGACTGCTGCGGTAAGCACAGCTGCAACCAGTGCGCCTGCACCCGCAACGACAGCGAGGAACCGGCCTACCGTCCGTTCAACAACAACGATGTGAACTGGTGCCTGGCCGCCAAGTCGCACATCTACCACTGCACCGTTTCGATCATCCGCGGCGTCGCGGTGTGAGGCGCCCATGCGCTCGCTGCTGATCGTCGGACTGGTCTGCGCCATGGCGGCTCCGCTCGCCATGGCCCGGGCCATCCCCAACCCGAACCAGAAACACGCGCCGGGCAACGAGTCGCCGCAGACGCCGATTGCCCAGGCCCACTACAGCACGGCGGTGAACTACCAGCTGCAGTGCGCCGGTTGCCACCTGGGCGACGGTGAAGGCTCGGCCGCCAACGACACGCCGCGCATGAAGGGCTTCGTCGGCAACTTCCTCAAGGTCGACGGCGGGCGCCAGTTCCTGGTGCGGGTGCCGGGGATGTCGCAGTCGGCGCTTAGCAATGCGCAACTGGCGGACCTGATCAACTGGATCATGCGCGAGGATGGCATGGCCGGTAAGAGCATGCCGGCCAACTACCAGCCGTACACCGAGCAGGAAGTCGCGGCGATCCGCCACGAGGCCATGCTCAACCTGCCCTCGACCCGCGCCGGGCTGATCAGCCAGATGCGCGCCAAGGGCATCGTCATCGACGATGGCATCAGCAAACCCTGACTCCTTTGGTCTCCTGCAGCCCGCCTCCGGCGGGCTTTTTTTTGCGCGCGTTCTCCATGGCGCCCCGTAGGAGTGGGCCATGCCCGCGATCACGCCCATGGAGCGCTCCTGCAGGGGCCGCCGTTATGGACCATGGTCCGGAGCAGGCGCGTGAACATCGCGGACGGAGCCCGCTCCTACGACAGCCACCCGGTACGCGAGCCCCCTTCGGATCTGGCAATCACACACAATCACTTGGCAGACAGGAACAACGGCTCGGGGCCACCCCTTACTTAGCATCGGCAGAAGTCACATCCCCTCAATCGACAATAACGAAACGGATGCCTTCACCATGACCCACGCCGCCATGCTGCGCCCCACCCTGCTCGCCCTGCTCATTGCCGGGGCCGGCAATGTCAGCGCCTACGAACTGTATGCCGACGACGACACCCACCTGAACGCCAACCTGGAAGCCACCTTCGGCATCTTCCACAGCCAGGAGAACTACGCGCCGAGCGGTCGCCTGAGCGAGGGCTCGTCGTCCTGGCGCGAGGGCTACGTGAAGTACGGCCTGAGCTTCGACCAGGGCCTGGCCGGCGCAGGCACCACCTACGGCGCCTTCGGCCTGCTCAGCTCCGGCACCTGGGGTGACGGCGACGCCGCCGGCTTCAGCGATGGCTCCGAGCGCACCACCAAGATCGAGGACGCCTCCCTCGGCTGGCGTTCCGCGGGCCTGTTCTCCGCCCTGGGCGAGGACGGCGTGGACCTCTCCTTCGGCCGGCAGAACATCGTGGTCGGCGACGGCTTCCTGATCGACGGCGACGCGCTGAACCTCGGCAAGGGCGTGGCCGATGGCGAATTCAACCGGGGCGGCGCCTACTACCTGGCGGCGCGCAAGAACTTCGACGAAACCGCCGTGCTGCGCCTGGGCGGCAAGGAAGGCTGGCGCAGCGACCTGATGTGGCTGAAATCCGACAACCGCGCCCAGGCCAAGTCCGAGCTCTACGTCGGCACCCTGGAGCACGTTGCCAAGGAAGCCACCGTCGGCCTGACCTACATCGACGTCACCGACATCGACGAGCAATACGCCTCGCCCCTCCAGCTCGACCGCCGCGACATGAAGACCTACAGCCTGCGCGCCACCGGCAATGCCGGCGTGGAGAACCTGTTCCTCTCCGGCGAATACGCCGAGCAGGACAAACGCCACGTGGACAATGAAGACGCCTGGTACCTCGAAGCCGGCTGGACCTTCAAGGACGTGGCCTGGACGCCGGGCGTCAGCTACCGCTACAGCCGCTTCTCGGAGAACTACGACACCCTGTTCTACGGCTTCAGCCGTGGCTACGGCACCTGGTTCCAGGGTGAGGTCGCGGGCAACTACGCCGGCCCCTTCAACAGCAACAGCAAGATCCAGCAGCTCACCTTCAAGGTCTCCCCGCTGGAGAACCTGAACCTCGGCGCGATGCTGTTCGACTTCAAGACCCTCGACAAGGACCTGGGCAACACCGACGGCCAGGAACTGGACCTGTACGCCGAATGGGGCGTCACCCAGAACCTGATGGTGATGCCGCTGATCGGCCTCTACCAGCCGGACAAGAGCGCCGAGCAAGGCGGCACCCAGCTGGGCAACAACGACACCAACCTGTACAGCCAGGTGGTCTTCTCCTTCATGTACTGACCACGGTCGCACATGACGCCACGGGGCGGTCGCTGTAAGGCGCCGCCCCGTTCCTGTTTCTGCATCAGGTGCCTTCCCATGCCCACTCCGACCCTGAATATCCAGAGCAAGATCGTCCTGCTCGCCAGCCTCTGCCTGATCCTGGTAGTCACCCTGCTGGTCGGCCTGTCCCTCTACCAGAACCAACAGAGCACCAGCCGCGTGAAGGACGCCAGCCGGCAAATGCTGGCCAGCGCCGCCGAGACCAACCTGCAGGCCCAGGGCAAGGTGCAGGCGCTGCAACTGCAACGCCTGTTCCTGCGTACCTACGACTATGGCCAGGGCCTGAGCCGCCAGCTACTGAGCCTGCGCGCCCAGGCGGCACGCGGCGAGATCGACGCGCGAACCTTGCGCCAGCGCCTGACCCATGAGCTGCGCGACGCCATCGCCGGCAAGGCCGACCTGCTCGGCCTTTACCTGATCTTCGAACCCCAGGCGCTGGACAGGGCCGACGCGCAGTTCCAGGGCGACGCCGAGGCCGGCAGCAACGAGACCGGGCGTTTCTCCGTCTACTGGGTACGCGGCGAAGGCGGCACGCCCACGCCGGTGATCGGTGACGAGAAGACCCTCTCCGACACTTCCCCCGGCCCCAGCAGCAAGCCCTACAACGCCTTCTACACCTGCCCGCGCGACAGCCGCCAGGCGTGCGTACTCGATCCCTATTCCGACGGTGCCTCCGGCACCCGCCGGCTGGTCACCAGCGTCGCCTTTCCGCTGCTGGAGGATGGCCGGGTGATCGCCGTGGTCGGCCTCGACATCAGCCTCGACAGCCTGCAGCAGAACGCCAGGACCAGCGCCGCCGGCCTGTACGACGGCAGCGGGCGCATCAGCATCCTCAGCCCGGCCGGGGTGATTGCCGGCAACAGCCAGGACGCAGCGACGGTCGGCAAGCGCCTGCACGACGTGCAGCCCGCCAAGGCCAACGATCTGCTAGCTGCCCAGCAACGCAACCAGCCGTTCACGCTTGGCGATGCCGAACAGATACAGGTGCTCGAACCGCTGCAGCCGATCGACGGCGCCGCGCCCTGGGGCGTGCTGCTCAGCGTGCCGCACGCCACCCTGATGGCCCCGGCCGTCAGCCTGCAACGCGCCATGGATGATGAACGCGTCCACGGTTCGATGATCGAGTTCGGCGTCGGCCTGCTGCTCAGCCTGCTCGGCATCGTGCTCGTCTGGCTCACCGCCCGTGGCGTCACCCGCCCTCTGTTGCGCCTGGCCGGCATGGTCGAGGCCATTGCCGACGGCGATGGCGACCTTACCCGCCGCCTCGACTACAGCCGCCGCGACGAACTGGGACGGGTGGCGCAGGGCTTCAACCGCTTCCTCGACAAACTGCAGCCGGTGATGGGCCAGTTGCAGGGCGCAGTGAGCGACACCCGCGCCACCGCCGACCGCTCGGCGCTGGTCGCCCGCGAGGCCAGCGACGGCATGCAGCAGCAGTTCCGCGAGATCGACCAGGTGGCGACAGCGCTGCACGAGATGACCGCCACCGCCCAGGACTCCGCGCGCAACGCCGCCCAGGCCGCCGCAGCCGCCGGCCAGGCCGACCAGTCGGCACGTGAAGGCCTGGACGTGATCGCCCACGCCACCCAAGGCATCGGTGAACTCGCCCGAGGCATGACCACCGCCATGGCCCAGGTGCAGGCCCTTGCCGAACGCAGCGAACAGATCGGCCAGGTGCTGGAGGTGATCCGCTCCATCGCCGAGCAGACCAACCTGCTCGCCCTCAACGCCGCCATCGAAGCCGCCCGTGCCGGCGAACAGGGTCGCGGGTTCGCAGTGGTGGCCGACGAGGTGCGTGGACTGGCGCAGCGTACGCAGAGCTCGGTGGAGGAAATCCGCGAGGTCATCGCCAACCTGCAAAGCGGCACCCGTGAGGTCGCCCAGGCCATGCACGGCAGCCACGGTCAGGCGCAACACAACGTCGGCCAGGTGCAGCAGGCGGTAGAGGCGCTGCAACGCATCGCCCACTCGGTCAACCTGATCAGCGAGATGAACCTGCAGATCGCCAGCGCCGCGGAGGAACAAAGCTGCGTCGCCGAGGAGATCAACCGCAACATCGAAGCCATCCGCAACGTGACCCATTCGCTGTCGGGGCAGGCGGAACAGTCGGCGCAGGTCAGCCACCGGCTGAACGAGATGGCGGATTACCAGCGACAGTTGATTCAGCGGTTCAGGGTTTGAGGTGCTGATCGTGCCGGCGGTTGGCGGGACGAGCTCTCGTAGGAGCGGGCCATGCCCGCGATAGCCCCCGAACACAAGAGCTTCGCGGGCATGGCCCGCTCCTACGGGTGCAGTTCTGGAGGGATTGGCGCGAGGGCCTGCCCCTCACCCCAGCCCTCTCCCCAAGGAGAGGGAGCTGATCGTGCTGGCGAGTGGCACGGTGTTCGCCGGGGCGAATGTTTGCAGGAACAGACCCTGCCCGCGAAGGCGCAGGAACGTAGGGCGTATAACGTTCGACGTTATACGCCGTTTGACCTCGCTCCCCAGGTGCTCCGGGCGCAGCCTTGGCGACCACGACGGCTGTGGTGAATCGGCGTACAACCGCGAACGGTTGTACGCCCTACGGTGCTTGAAGGATCGGGGCGGCAATCGGTGGGACAAGCTTTTGTAGGAGCGGACTCCGTCCGCGATAGCCCAGCCACGAGAGCATCACGGACGGAGTCCGCTCCTATGGGGACATCACAGCAGGATCAGGCGCCCTGCACCTGCAATGCACGCGGCCGCTGGCTGCGCTGTTCGTCGTCCGCGCCCACCGCCTTCTGCAACTGGAAGTTGAACTGCAGTTCGGCATAACGGCCCGCCACACCCCGCGCGCCGTCCTCGCGGAATTCCACTTCACCCACCAGCCCGTCGCGGGTGGCGTAGGCGAAGTCGTCCCACAGGTACTCATCGCCCGACAGGTTGATCTGGGTGGTCAGGTGGCGATACCCGGGCGCCGAGATGAAGAAGTGGATGTGCGCCGGACGCTGGCCATGACGGCCGAGCAGGTTCAGGGCTTCCTGGGTGGTGCCGGCCGGCGGGCAACCGTAGCCGCTCGGCACGATGCTGCGCGCCCTGTAGCGGCCCAGGGCGTCGGTGACGATGCGGCGGCGCAGGTTGAACTCGGACTGGCTCTGGTCGAAGTAGGAATACATGCCCTTGGTATTGGCGTGCCACAGGTCGACGATGGCGCCGGCGATGGGGTTGCCGTCCAGGTCCAGCACCTGGCCTTCGAGGAGCATCGGGGTGGCGACGCCCGCCTCGCTGCCATCGTCCATGTGCGCCTGGCCTTCGCACAGCGGCGCGCCGGCCACGTACAGCGGGCCCTCGATGGTGCGCGGAGTGCCGCCGGTGAGGCCGGCCTGTTCGTCGCGGGCGTCCTGCAGCAGGTCGAGGAAGTGTTCGAGGCCCAGCCCCGCCACCAACAGGCCGGCTTCCTGGCCGGCGCCCATGCGATTGAGGTAGTCCACCGCCTTCCAGAACTCGTCATCGGTGACCTGCATGTCCTCGATGATGCGCACGGCATCGATGAGGATGCGGTTGATCAGCGCCTTGAAGCGCGGGCTGCCCTGGTCGTTGCCATAGCCGGCGGCTTCCTGGAAGAACTTCTGGATGTCGGCGGACTGGGAAATCTTCACGGTCATGCGGGGTTACCTCGTCTTGTTGTTATCAACGCCCGGCGGCGTGGATCGCCGATGGGGCGGTGCGGTCGACGCGGTGGAACAGGCGGTTGAAATAGACGAGGCTGTCGCCCTGCTCGCGCACTGACACCTGGTCCAGCTCGACGAACATCACCGAGTGCGAACCTACTTCCTTGCACTCGCTGATCCGTCCACCCAGGGTCACCAGCGCATCGCGCAGCACCGGCGCCTCGGGGCAGGCGCTGTCCCACAGGTCCCAGGCGAAGCGCTCTTCCATGGGCACGCGGGTCATTCCGGCGAAGTGCCGTGCCAGCTCCTCCTGCTCGCCACGCAGCACGTTCACGCAGAGGTAGCCGTTGTTGCGGAACACGTCGTGGCTGGCGCTGTTGCGGTTGATGCAGACCAGCACCGTCGGCGGCGAATCGGTGACCGAGCACACCGCGCTGGCGGTGATGCCGCAGCGTCCGCCGGGGCCATTGCTGGTAATGATGTTCACCGCCGCCGGCAGCTGGGCCATGGCGTTGCGGAAGTCGATCTGGGTCTGGCTAAGGTCGGCCATCTCGGCACCCTTCCTCTCGGGGGACCACACGCAAAGCGGTCCGTGACTGATGGAACGAGAGTAAGCGCCGATGCCAGGCGGAAATATTCGGACGAACTCCATGCCGGGGAGAGATCGCCGCTAGTCATCTAGGGGGTTTCTTTATCGTCAGCGAGGGTTCCAGTCGTTATGCTCCCTGACATGCCTTGCGCCCCTCGGGGCGAAAAATAATTAGAAATGCCGTGGTAGCCCGAAATGGAAACCCGTAAACCCGTTGTGTACATCGTCGACGACGACAAGGACCTGCGCACCTCGCTGGCCTGGCTGCTCGAATCGGTCAGCGTGCAGGCCCTGTGCTTCGCCGGCGCCGACGAATTCCTCGCCCATTACGATCCCGACCTGCCGGCCTGCCTGGTGGTGGACGTGCGCATGCCGGAGACCAGCGGCTTCCAGCTGCAGGAAATCCTCAACGAGCGCGGCATCGCGCTGCCGACCCTGTTCGTCTCGGCCCATGGCGACATCCCCATGTCGGTGAAGGCGATGAAGAACGGCGCCATCGATTTCGTCGAGAAGCCCTACAACCCGCAGCAGATGCTCGAACGCATCCAGGCCGCGCTGAAGGACGCCGTGCAGGTGCACGCCGGCGCGACCCAGCGCCAGCACTTGCAGAGCAAGCTCGACCTGCTCACCGGCCGCGAACGCGAAGTGCTGGGCATGGTCATCGACGGCAAGGCGAGCAAGGTCATCGCCCGCGAGCTGAACATCAGCGTGAAGACCGTCGACGTGCACCGCACCAAGATCAAGGAAAAGATGGGCGTGTCGAGCATCGCCATGCTGGTGCGGGAAGTGCTCGACCTGGGCGGGAAGGAGGCGGCGGTGAAGCAGGTTGGGCGAGGGTAAGGTACCCAATACCTGTAGGAGCGAGCTTGCTCGCGAACGGACCTCCCGGCAGCATCGGAGCTGAGAGGTTCGCGAGCAAGCTCGCTCCTGCGAAGAGCAGGTTCAGACCTCCCCGCCCATCCGCAAGCTGATCTCCCGCGCCGCCTCCAGCAATCCCCGCGCCGCCTCGCCGTGCGGATCGGCCGAGAAGCTCGCCTCCGACCCCACCACCGTAATCACCCCAGCCAACTCCCGCCCGGTGGCGAACAGCGGCACCGACAGCGCATTCACCCCCGGCATCAGCAGCCCGTGGATCGAATGCAGCCCTTCGGCGCGGATGCTCTCCAGCACCGACGGATCCGCCCCCTCCTCCAGCCCCGGCCGGAATGCCGCAAATACCAGCCCGGTGGACGACCCGTGCACCGGCAGCACCGACCCCACCTGGGTCACCAGCGTCACCATCCCCTGCGCCGGCTCCACCTGCACCACGGTCGGCCCGTGGCTGCCCCAGATGGCCAGGAAGCAGGTCTGCCCCAGGTTGTCGCGCAGCTCGGCCAGCGCGGGACTCGCCACCTTCACCACATCCAGCCGGCGGATCGCCGCCAGCCCGACATAGAGCGCCTCGCGGCCCAGCCCGTAATGGTTGGTGAGCGGGTCCTGCTCGGCGAAGCCGCTGGCGATCAGCGCCTGCAAATAGCGATGAACCTTGGCCGCCGGCATCTCCAGGTACTCGCCCAGGCGCTTGAGCGACGTGCTCGGCGCCAGGTCCGCCAGGGCCTTGAGGATCTCGGTGCCGACCTCGGCGGACTGCACCTTCTTGCCCTTCGTCGGGATGGACTCTTCCGCTTCTTTCCTGGTCTTCAACTTAAAAGGACTCCCGGGTGGGCTTGACGGCCCGCCCTCATGAAATTACGTTTATCGTAATTCAATTACGATAAAAAGAGTGAAACCACCATGACTGCCTCCCGCGCCCCGGCCTACCTGTCCGGATTCGGCAACGAATTCGCCAGCGAGGCCCTGCCCAACGCACTGCCCGTCGGGCAGAACTCGCCGCAGCACGTACCCTATGGCCTGTACGCCGAACTGCTCTCCGGCACCGCCTTCACCGTGCCGCGTAGCGAGGCCCGGCGCACCTGGCTGTACCGCATCCGCCCGTCCGCCGCGCACCCGCGCTATGAGCGCCTGGAACGGCAGATCACCGGCACGGCGCTGGGCCCGGTAACGCCCAACCGCCTGCGCTGGAACAGCTTCGAGATGCCGGAGGAGCCTACCGACTTCGTCGACGGCCTGCTATGCATGGCCGCCAACGCCGAGGCGGAAGCCACCAGCGGCGTCAGCGTCTACGCCTACCGCGCGAACGTCTCCATGAGCCGGGCCTTCTTCAACGCCGACGGCGAGCTGCTGATCGTGCCGCAAGCCGGCCGCCTGCGACTGGTCACCGAACTGGGCGTATTGGAAGTCGAACCGCTGGAGATCGCCGTGATCCCGCGCGGCATGCGTTTCCGTGTCGAACTGCTGGATGGCTCCGCCGCCGGCTACGTCGCCGAGAACCACGGCGCCGCCCTGCGCCTGCCCGACCTCGGCCCCATCGGCAGCAACGGCCTGGCCAACCCGCGCGACTTCCTCGCCCCGGTGGCGCACTACGAAGACGTCGAAGGCCCGGTGCAACTGGTGCAGAAATTCCTCGGCGAACTCTGGGCCACCCAACTCGACCACTCGCCGCTGGACGTGGTCGCCTGGCACGGCAACAACGTGCCCTACAAGTACGACCTGCGCCGCTTCAACACCATCGGCACGGTGAGCTTCGACCACCCGGACCCGTCCATCTTCACCGTGCTCACCTCGCCCAGCGACACCCACGGCATGGCCAACATGGACTTCGTGATCTTCCCGCCGCGCTGGATGGTGGCCGAGAGCACCTTCCGTCCGCCGTGGTTCCACCGCAACCTGATGAACGAATTCATGGGCCTGATCCAGGGCGTTTACGACGCCAAGGCCGACGGTTTCGTCCCCGGCGGCGCCTCCCTGCACAACTGCATGAGCGCCCACGGCCCGGACAACGCCACCACCCGGCAGGCGATTGCCGCCGACCTGAAACCCCACAAGATCGACAAGACCATGGCCTTCATGTTCGAGACCGGCCGCGTGCTGCGCCCCAGCCGCTTCGCTCTCGACTGCCCGCAACTGCAGCGCGACTATGACGCCTGCTGGAGCGGCATGCAGAAGACCTTCGACCCTTCCCCGGAGCAATAAGATGAGCGCATCCCACCTCGCGCAAAGCTGGATCGAATCGGCCAACGGCCACCCGGATTTCCCCCTGCAGAACCTGCCCCTGGGCGTGTTCAGCCCGCCGGGTGATTCGCCGCGCGGCGGCGTCGCCATCGGCGACTACATCTTCGATCTGAAGACCGCCTGCGAAGCCGGCCTCTTCCACGGCGCCGCCCACCAGGCCGCGCTGGTCGCCAGCGGCGACAGCCTCAACGCCTTCTTCGCCGCCGGCCCCACCGCCCGCCGCACCCTGCGTGACGCGCTGATCCACCTGCTCAGCGAAGGCAGCAGCGAGCAGAAGCGCATGGAGCATCTGGGCGCCGCACTGCTCAAACCCCAGACCGCGTGCCGCCTGCACCTGCCGGCCAAGGTAGGCGACTACACCGACTTCTACGTCGGCATCCACCACGCGAAGAACGTCGGCAAGCTGTTCCGCCCGGACAACCCCCTGCTGCCCAACTACAAGTACGTGCCCATCGGCTACCATGGCCGCGCCTCCACCATCGTGCCCTCCGGCACCGAAGTGCGCCGCCCCAACGGCCAGACCCTGCCCGCCGGCATGGACGTGCCGGTATTCGGCCCCTGCGCGCGCATGGACCTGGAGCTGGAACTGGGCATCTGGATCGGCCAGGGCAACGAACAGGGCAAGGCCATCCCGATTTCCGGCGCCGCCGGGCACATCGCCGGCTTCTGCCTGCTCAACGACTGGTCCGCCCGCGACGTGCAGGCCTGGGAATACCAGCCGCTCGGCCCCTTCCTGTCGAAGAGTTTCGCCACCACCGTCTCGCCCTGGGTGGTCACCGCCGAAGCGCTGGAGCCCTTCCGCGCCGCCCAGCCGACCCGCCCGGAAGGCGACCCGCAGCCGCTGCCGTACCTCTTTGACGAGGCCGACCAGCAGCACGGCGCGCTGGATATCGAACTGGAAGTGCTGCTGCTCACCTCGCGCATGCGCCACGAGCACCAGGCCCCGGAACGCATCGCCCTGAGCAACACGCTGAACATGTACTGGACCGTGGCGCAGATGGTCGCCCACCACAGCGTCAACGGCTGCCGCCTGCAACCGGGCGACCTGTTCGGCTCCGGCACCCTCTCCGGCGAAACCCCGGACAGCTTCGGCAGCCTGCTGGAACTGACCACCGGCGGCAAACAGCCGGTGGTGCTGAGCAACGGCGAGGAACGCCGCTTCCTCGAAGACGGCGACGAAATCATCCTGCGCGCCCGCTGCCGCCGCGACGGCTACCCGTCGATCGGCTTCGGCGAATGCCGCGGGCGAATTCTGCCGGCGCATTGATCGCTTTGCTTTTCGTAGGAGCGAGCTTGCTCGCGAACCACCCAGCCACAAAGTCGTCGGCTAGCACTGTTCGCGAGCAAGCTCGCTCCTACAGGAAAACCGCCATGTCGCTCCCGTAGGAGCAACTGTCTTGTCCCGGATAATCCGTGCCTGGGTCGTCCCCCTCACCCCAGCCCTCTCCCTCAGGGAGAGGGAGCTGATCGTGCCGCCTGACACCAAAGTTTCATCCTGCACCGAACGGTCCCCTCTCCCCCTGGGAGAGGGCTAGGGTGAGGGCAGGCCCGAGTACAGGGCTATCTCGTAGGACCTTGTCCGCGAAAAGCGCCGACAGGCGCTCCTGCACAGGCGCCCTCAGCTACTCTCCCGCACCATCAACTCAAACCCCAGATCCATCACCGGCTCACTCACCGCCTTGTCGTTGATCAGGTCCAGCAGCCGTTCCGCCGCATGGGTCCCGATGGCCTTGCGCGGCGTGCGGATGCTCGACAGGCGCGGCACCATGAATTCCGAACTGGGCAGGTCGTTGAAGCCCAGCACCGCCACCTGCTCGGGAATCCGAATGCCATGGCGCGCGGCGTCGAGCAAGGCGCCCTGGGCCAGGTCGTCGTTGCCGAAGAAGATGCCCTCCACCTGCGGCTGGCTGGCCAGCAACTGGCGGAACAGCTCGCCCCCCAGCCCGACCGACGACGGACGCGGCGTCAGGATTTCCAGCGCAGGGTCATAACAACCGGCCTGCTGCAACGCCCGGCGGAAACCCTCGCCCCGCAGCAACGTGCGCTGGTCCAGCTGCGCGCCGATATACGCCAGCCGCTTGCGCCCACTGGCCAGCAGGTGCTTCGCCGCCGCCTCCCCCGCGCGAATCTGCGAGAAGCCCACGCAATGCAGCCCGGCGCCGGGGTCCAGGTCCATCATGTACACCGCCGGCACGCCGCTGGCCTCGATCATCCGCCGCGCGCTCTCGGTGCGGTCGAAGCCGGTCAGCAGCAGGCCGCGCGGCTGGTACGCGAGGTAGTTGCGCAGCAGGTTCTCTTCTTCGTCCCGGGAGTAGTGGTAGTTGCCGATCAGCACTTCCAGGCCGCGCGGGTGCATCACCGCGTGGATGGCTTCCAGCGTCTCGATGAACAACTGGTTGGCCAGCGACGGTACCAGCACCACGATGTTGTGGCTCTGTTTGGAGGCCAGCGCACGGGCGGCGGGATTGGCCACGTAGCCCAGCTCGGCGGCGGCCTGACGGACCTTTTCCGCCAGCTCCTCGGCCACCGTGCTCACCCCGCGCAGCGCACGCGAAGCGGTGATGGGGCTGACGCCGGCGCGGCGCGCGACCTCGTCGAGGGTGGGTCTGCCGGTGGTGCGGGAGCTTCTGTCGTTTTTCTTGTCTTTGTTCTGAGCGGTCATCGGGCAGCTTGCCAAACAAAAATCGAGGCACTAAGGTAGCGCTGTCTCGCGACCAGGGCAATTGCCTGAGACCGGTCCCACCGGTCCCTCGCCCGCCGGCAGCTCACCCGCGCCGAAGCCGCCAGAACAGACCGACTAGAATGACAAGAATACGGAGGCAGCCCGATGCTTTTCGTTACGCCCAACAAAGATAGCGCTGTCTCAATGCCGAGGCCCTGCATGCTCCCCGCCATCGATGCCGTACTCATCATGGGTGTCGCCGGATGCGGCAAGTCCAGCGTCAGCGAGGCCCTGTGCCTGCGCAGCGGCGCGTTCGCCATCGAAGGCGACTCCTTCCACCCCGAAGCCAATATCCAGAAGATGAGCGCCGGCATTCCGCTGACCGACGAGGACCGCGCCGGCTGGCTCGACACCCTCGCCGCCGAACTGCAGAAAGCCATCGCCGCCGGCCAGCGCCCGGTGCTCACCTGCTCCGCGCTCAAGCTCATCTACCGCGAACGCCTGCGCCGCGCCGTGCCCGGCCTGGGCGTGGTGTTCCTGGAGCTCACCCCGGAAACCGCCGCCCGGCGCGTTGCCAAGCGCCCCGGCCACTTCATGCCGGCCAGCCTGATCGACAGCCAGTTCGCCGCCCTCGAAGTGCCGACCAACGAGCCGCTGACCCTGCGCCTGGACGCCACCCGCCCGCTGGACGAGCTGGCGGAAGCCGCGCACCTCTGGTGGCGACAGCACTCCCACGATTGAGCCGATAGTGCCTGCCCGCCAAAGATAGCGCTATCTCATCCAACTGAACTCTCTGTATCAAGAGAAGAGCCGCTCCGGCACAACGACAACAACAGGAGAGCCCCATGCTCGGCATGTCCCACGACACCTATCTGCTGCTGGATGCGGTGGTCACCATCATCGGCCTGATCCTGCTGATCACGCGCCTGAAGATCCATCCGTTCATTGCCCTGATCATCGCCGCCGGCTTCCTCGGCCTCACCTCCGGCATGCCCGTGGCGACCATCGTCAAATCCTTCCAGGACGGCTTCGGCAGCGTGCTCGGCTTCGTCGGCATCATCCTTGCGCTGGGCACCATGCTCGGCAAGATGATGGCCGAGTCCGGCGGCGCCGATCAGATCGCCCGCACCCTGATCCGGGCCTTTGGCAAGGAGCGCGTGCACTGGGCGATGATGCTCGCCGCCTTCCTCGTCGGCATCCCGCTGTTCTTCGAGATCGGCTTCATCCTGCTGGTGCCGCTGGTGTTCATCGTCGCCCGCCGCAGCGGCGTATCGCTGATCAAGATCGGCATCCCGCTGCTCGCCGGCCTCTCCGCCGTGCACGGCCTGGTGCCGCCGCACCCGGGCCCGCTGCTGGCCATCGGCGTGTTCGGCGCGGATATCGGCAAGACCATCTTCTATGGCCTGCTGGTCGCACTGCCCACCGCCGCCATCGCCGGCCCGATCTACGGCAAGTTCATCGCTCAGTACATTCCCGGCCAACCCTCCGAGGAGCTGGTGGCGCAGATCGCCCATGAGCCGGAGACCAGCGACCTGCCCAGCTTCGGCATCACCCTGACCACCGTGCTGCTGCCGGTGTTCCTGATGCTGCTCAAGACCTTCGCCGACGTCATGCTCGCCGACGGCCACGTCGTCCGCGCCTGGCTGGACATGATCGGCCACCCGATCACCGCCCTGCTCCTGGCCCTGCTGCTGTCGCTCTACACCTTCGGCTACGCCCGCGGCTTCGACTCGAAGAAGATCCTCAAGCTGCTCGACCACAGCCTCGCGCCCACTGCCGCCATCGTGATGATCATCGGCGCCGGCGGCGGCTTCAAACAGATGCTGGTGGCCAGCGGCGTGGGCGACGTGATCGGCCACATGGCGGTGCAGGCGCAAATCTCGCCGATCCTCCTGGCCTGGCTGGTAGCCGCGGTGATCCGCGTCGCCACCGGCTCCGCCACCGTTGCCACCATCACCGGCGCAGGCATCGTGGTGCCGGTCATCAACCTGATCCCCGGCGTCAACCGCGAACTGCTGGTGCTCGCCACCGGCGCCGGCTCGCTGATCCTCTCCCACGTCAACGACGCCGGCTTCTGGCTGGTGAAGCAGTACTTCAACATGAGCGTGATGGAGACCTTCAAGACCTGGACGGCCATGGAAACCATCCTCTCCGTGGTCGGCCTGGGCTTCATCCTGCTGCTGTCGCTGTTCGTCTGACGTAGTTAACACCCCTGTAGGAGCGGGCCATGCCCGCGATCGCGCCCATGGGGCGCTCCTACAGGGTGATTACGATCCATCCCCACATCCGGCGAACGCCAGCCATTCGCCAACCGGATTCCTGCAACGAGGTATCACCCATGACTTCCTCCGCAACTCCGAAAGCCCCCGCCCAACCCACCTGGCCCCGCGACTTCGACATCCGCGCCCGCTACGCCGAGCAGCAGGAATTGCTGCAACCGGCCCCCGCCCCGCGCCCCACGCCCTCGCACCCGTAGGGCGCATAACGCGGCACGCGTTATCCGCCATTCCCCCAACACCGAAACACCTGTAGGAGCAACTGTCTTTTGGGCTCCCGCATTCGCGGGAGTGACGGGGGGTGATTCACGTTCCTCTGCGTCATCCCCGCGAACGCGGGGACCCAGAAAACAACGTAGGAGCGGACCATGCCCGCGATTCGCGCGCATGGCGCGCTCCTACAAAAGCCCGTAACCATCTATCGCTTCATTTGCTGAATCGATTTACCTAAACATAAATACGATCTAAAACAGAACTGTCCCCCATCGTTCCCGAGGATGAGTCATGCCCCACAACAAGAAACTCGAGCCTCTGTTCCCCTGCCTCAACGACATCCCCGAAACCTGGCGCCCCGACGCTCCCGTCGAGCAGCGCGAATACCTGGTCAACGGCGAACTGCGCCGCTGGGATGGCCCGCTGGCCCCGGTGCGCAGCCCGATCTTCCTCGCCACCGACGAAGGCGATCAGCAGGTCATCCTCGGCAGCACCCCGCTGCTCGATGCCGACGCCGCCCTCGCCGCGCTGGACGCCGCCGTGGCCGCCTACGACAACGGCCAGGGCCTGTGGCCCAACCTGCGCGTGGCCGAGCGCATCGCCCACGTCGAACGCTTCCTCGCCCGCATGCGCGAACAGCGCAGCGCTGTGGTCAAGCTGCTAATGTGGGAGATCGGCAAGAACCTCAAGGACTCGGAAAAAGAGTTCGACCGCACCTGCGACTACATCGTCGACACCATCGAAGCGCTCAAGGCGCTGGACCGCCGCTCCAGCCGCTTCGAGCTGGAACAGGGCACCCTCGGGCAGATCCGCCGCGTGCCGCTGGGCGTGGCACTGTGCATGGGCCCGTACAACTACCCGCTGAACGAAACCTTCACCACCCTGATCCCGGCGCTGATCATGGGCAACACCGTGGTCTTCAAGCCCGCCAAGTTCGGCGTGCTGCTGATCCGCCCGCTGCTCGAAGCCTTCCGCGACAGCTTCCCGCCGGGCGTCATCAACGTCATCTACGGGCGCGGCCGCGAAACCGTCAGCGCGCTC
Source organism: Pseudomonas sp. B1-22 (assembly GCF_050474425.1). Lineage (NCBI taxonomy): Bacteria > Pseudomonadati > Pseudomonadota > Gammaproteobacteria > Pseudomonadales > Pseudomonadaceae > Pseudomonas > Pseudomonas sp. B1-22. The sequence goes on from NZ_JBCHVH010000005.1 coordinate 148,417, forward strand.
ATGGCCAGCGGCAAGGTCGACGTCTTCGCCTTCATCGGCACCCACTCCGGCGCCGCCGACCTGAAGAAGCTCCACCCGCGCCCGCACCGCCTGCGCGCCGCCCTGGGCCTGGACGCCAAGAACCCCGGCATCGTCCTGCCCAGCGTCGACCTCGACAACGCCGTCAGCGAAGCCATCACCGGCGCCCTCTCCTTCAACGGCCAGCGCTGCACCGCGCTGAAAATCCTCTTCGTCCACGAAGACGTGCTGCCCGCCTTCCTCGACAAATTCAGCGCCAAGCTCGCCGAACTCAAACCCGGCATGCCCTGGGAGCCGGGCGTAGCCCTGACGCCGCTGCCCGAGCCGGGCAAGGTCGATTTCCTCAATGCACTGCTGCAGGACGCGCTGGCCAAGGGCGCCAAGATCATCAACCCCGGTGGCGGCGTGAGCCGCGAAAGCTTCTTCTACCCCGCGCTGCTCAGCCCGGTGAGCCCGGACATGCGCCTCTACCATGAAGAACAGTTCGGCCCGCTGGTGCCCGTGGTGCCTTACCGCGAGCTGGATGAAGTGATCGACTACGTGCTGCAGTCCGACTACGGCCAGCAGCTCAGCCTGTTCGGCGATGACCCCGCGCAGGTCGGCCCGCTGGTGGACGCCTTCGCCAACCAGGTCGGCCGCATCAACATCAACGCCCAGTGCCAGCGCGGCCCGGACAGCTACCCCTTCAACGGCCGCAAGAACTCCGCCGAAGGCACCCTCTCCGTGCACGACGCCCTGCGCACCTTCTCCATCCGCACCCTGGTCGCCACGCGCTTCACCGAGTCGAACAAGGAACTGATCAGCCAGATCATCCGCGACCGCGACTCCAACTTCCTGACCACGGATTACATCTTCTGACCAGACGCCAGCCTCCCCGGCTGACGCCACCCCCAACCCCCACGCCGAACGCCCCCCTCTCCCCCAGGGAGAGGGCTGGGGTGAGGGCAACTCAATACTCCGAGCTACCTGTAGGAGGGGGCCATGCCCCCGATTCGCGGGCATGGCCCGCTCCTACAATTCCCCGGCCCCCCGCGCGAGATCCACTCACTCCCGCCGCCACCATCGCCCCCGCCGCTCTTCCCGCATCAACCTCGGCACCTCCCCCATCGGCACCCACAACTCCCCCTGCCAATCCAGCACCGCAATCGGCCGCCCTTCCCCCTTCGCCTGCATCCGCTTCGGACTCCCGGCCGCCCTCACGCCCTGATCCCGCAACACCGGCAACACCTGCCCGGTAATCCACCGGCGCAATTCCCGATGCTCCGGATCGCGAAAGCGCTGCAGCACATGGAAAACGCCATAGTCATTCACCAGCAACACAGCCTCCTCGCCGCTGCCGGTCACCAGGCGCGCCTCGCGAAACAGATCATCATCCAGACGAAGAACATAAGACTCGACCCGCTCGCGGATCAGATAGCCCAGCTCGCGGGCGACCAACCAGGGTTGGTTGTCGATCAACACGCCGCGCAGGGAACGGTTGTAGCGGTGGAAAACGGTGGGAATGTAGATGTCGTCCATGTGCTTATTCCTAGGTAGTTTCGAAAAACCACCGCCCTGATCGTCGCCAAACGATTAGGGAGGCAGAGCCACACAGGGTTGGCGAACCGGCTACCTAGGTCCCGGCAGACCCGAAGGTCTCCCTGTGCGGCCCGCCATAGCAAAGAACCGTGGACGTGTAGATACGTCACGGTCTGACGAAGCGTCACCGCGCCTAGGTAGTTTTTCGAGTCGCCAAACCCGGCCCCTGTCGCTTTCACAGGGGCGTCGGGAGGTTATGGGGAAGGTTTGCAGCGGTCAAGCCACGGCTATTCGACGGCAGCCCCGGACAACAACGCCATCTAGGGCCATCGTGGTTAATCAGCTCGGGCCAGCCGACTCCCAACCGCCGTTACCGTATATTTGCTTAGGTCTTCCCTGAAGTATTGAATCTAACCGGACGCACTATGCAAATAGAACACCCGCTCCTCCCCCTCACCAAAGCAGCATTCAATGCGGCGCTGAGGACGGGCCATGGGCGCGCTATCCAGCAGATCGAGAACCATGGATCGCGCGGACTGGAAGACACAATCGTCGAAGCCTGCATTACATGCCTTTCCTATGATCCCCAGTGCGAAGCGGCGCGAGCACCGTGGCTGTCTTCGATTGTCGATCGGGCAAATCTGAGTGCAGAGGTGATTCAGGCGATCGGAGCGATAGAGCAAGAGCCATCGTCCGAAAACCAGCGCGACTTTGACCAGCGTAGTGCGATTCTGAAAGAGCTGGCGGCCTCAGGATCGGATGACGCAAGACGCCTATTGTATTTTTCTCTGGCTCGCGTACCGGGAACAGCCAGTGTAATTGGCGACCATGACATCGTCGCCCTCGACGGCGTGGATGGACTGGTGTACGTCGCCAGGCAACTGGGCCGATGGCTGCAAGACGACCCTGATTTCTGGGTCGATGACTCCCTCTGCACGCTTTTCGACGGAGAGATAGGACTTGCAGGATTAGAGGAAGCGGCCGCAGTCGATTCCGATGTCGCGAGCTATCTCGCTGAAGTTCGCAAGGCCCGCGAGCGGTTCAGCGGACCTTCGAGCCGCTTTGACCCCACGGCTTATACAGCCGCTGACATCGTGGCTCACGTCAAAGAGCGCTCACGAGATCAATGCCATTGGTTCAGGCAGTGGGGGGCACAGGCCGCCGATGATCAACTGGAGATCGTTTTCGCGGCACTACTGGCGGCGAAAGACCCGGAGCACGCCAAGCGGTTATTCAGATGCTTTGCGAAAGCAGGCGTTCCGCGATTCGACAGTCGGCTACTCCAATGGATTTATCATCCTGATGTAGATATCCAGCGGATCGCGATCAAGGCCCTGACTCCAGTAACACACAAGGAACTTCGACAAGCGGCCAAGCGGTTGATCGCGGATGGCGACATGGCAAACGGCATCGCCTTGCTCGTGAACAACTTCATTGAGGGCGATTTAACGATGTGTGCTGGGCAACTTGTCAGGTTTGAGAATGCCGACGAAACACACAATCTCGTCGGACACCTTCTGGACTTGTGCGAGGCGCATCCTGGCTTCGAGGCGCTCGATTGCCTTATCTACGTCTATGAGTTTTCGCCTTGCTCGACCTGCCGCAGGCAAGCCGTTAAAGCCCTGGTCAGCATGAACAGTACCCCGTCCTGGGTATTGGAAGAAGCTGCATTCGACGCCGACCCCGAGACACGGGAATTTGTCAGGACGACCTGCAAGCTCCATGTTTAACCCCAAGAGAAAGTCGCGATATCTCGCGCACACCTAAGCGGCTCAAAAGAGGACAGATTTATTTTTCTACTCTAAAGCTGGCTAGCAGATCAGGATCAAAGTACTCAAACCAGTCAGCCGCTCCAATGCTCGCTTCACTGCTCGCATGACGCGATCGCACGCCCACCTCGCGAAAGACAGGCAAGGCGCCCTACCCAACCGAAGCACTTGAAGGAACCGCTGACTCCATAGGTGCTCATATACGGGTATCCAGCTCCCTTTGAGGTCACGTCAATGGGTGCGCTACCACTTCAACCATTTTGACATTAAGAATTATTTACAACTACCATCGCCCCCACACTGAACAGGATGCACAGCGTCGAATAAGCCTCGGCCCATAAGTTGCATCGCCAAGGCCACGGCACAGCCGGTCGGCCACGCCAAGAACAAGAGACAGTCCATGGAATTCCTTCACCGGGTCGCTTCGCTGTGGCTGTGCGAAGCAACGATGCTAGTCAGGCACCGAGACGCGGCTTGCGCCGCGCCGCTGCCCCACTCCGGTCTACGCGCCCCTGCCCGGTGCCTGAGGCTCGCTCGCCGTGGATGATCTCGCGTTTCTCCTTGGTCACCTGAACGAACTGGTGATCAACCCCGTCATCCACCGCTTCGCTGGTCTTTTCGACCTGAACGGTCGCGTCGGTGTGCTGTTCATCTTTCTCTCCTACGCCGTCGCCTATGGCCTGTTCCGCTTCAGGAAGCATCGCGGGCTGACGGAGGCGCGGTCGTTCTGGCAGTTCCTGGGCGGCAACCGGGTGCATTTCCATCGTTCGGCGCTGCTGGATTACCAGTACTACTTCGTGCGGGCCATCCTGCATGCGGCGGTGATGGTGCCGATCATCGGCCTGGTCGATCCCTATATCCTGCGCTCCGGCGACTACATCGCCTTCTTCACCCAACTCTGGGGCGCGCGCCCGCAGGTGGGGGAAAACCTCGGCCTGTCGCTGCTCTATGGGTTGGGGGTGTTCCTGGTGGGCGACTTCAAGAATTACTGGGTGCACCGGGCCTTCCACTCGCGCTGGCTGTGGGCGTTCCACAAGGTGCATCACTCGGCGTCGGTGCTGGTGCCGGCGACGGCCAGCCGTGTGCATTTCGTGGAGAAGCTCGTCGCCAAGCTGGCCGGGGTCGTCGCGCTGGGGGCCTATGCCGGGGTCTTCTGGTATGCCTGCGGCGGGGAGATCAGCCGTTACACGCTGTTCGGCGTGACCTACCTGATCTTCATCTTCAATGCGCTGGCGGTGAACCTGCGGCACAGCCATGTGTGGCTGTCGTTCGGGCCGGTGGTGGAGCATGTGCTGAACAGCCCGGCCCAGCACCAGATCCACCACAGCGATGCGCCCCGGCACTTCAACAAGAACTTCGCGATCAATCTGTCGCTGTGGGACTGGATGTTCGGCACGCTCTACGTCACCCGCCCAACGCCGGAGCCCATCCAGTTCGGCGCCGGGGAGCGGGACGATGACCGCTACCTGACGCTCTACAGCCTAATCGTCACGCCCTTCGTGGAGACGGCGCGCAAGATTGGCAAGGCGAGACGCCGGCAAGCGATGGCGCGCGGTGCGTCCCAGGCGCCGACTTCGTAGCCGATTCGACGGTCAGCCGAGGGCAGCCGGGAGGGCTGCCCTTTTCATTTGCGGCGAAGAAAATTCCCAGCCGCAGCAAGATTGTTCAAGCCAGCCGGCGCGCCGTTCTGCCACGCTGTCGGTACGAGAGACTGCAAAGAATCACCATGTCCGAGACCACGCTTTACTCCCGCGCCTTCCTCAGGGGCGCCATCGATATCACGCCGCTGTCCCTGGCGGTGCTGCCCTGGGGCCTGCTGGCCGGCTCGCTTGCCATCGACGCCGGGCTCTCGCCGCTGGAGGGCCAGGGGCTGTCCGCCATCATCTTCGCCGGCGCCGCGCAGCTGGTGGCCATCGGCATGCTCAAGGGCGGCGCCGGGTTCTTCTCGATCATGATCACCACCCTGCTGCTGACCTCCCAGCACCTGCTCTACGGGATGACCCTGCGCCCGGTGATCTCCGGCCTGCCCGGCCGCTGGCGCGCGGGCCTGGGCTTCCTGCTCACCGATGAGTTCTTCGCCCTCACCAGCGGCCACGACCGCGAGACCTTCAACCGCTGGTACGCCCTGGGCGTGGGCCTGACCTTCTACATCGCCTGGAACCTCTTCACCCTCGCCGGCGTGCTGCTGGGCAGCAGCATTCCGGGGCTGGAGCACCTGGGCCTGGACTTCTCCATCGCCGCCACCTTCGTCGCGCTGATCGCGCCGGTGGTGAAGAACGTGCCGACCGTGGTCTGCGTCGCCGTTTCGCTGTTCTGTTCGGTGCTGTTCAGCTATTGGCAGCTGGGTTCGGCGCTGGTGCTGTCGGGCCTGGCTGGGATGTTCGCCGGCTTCGTCTGCCAGAAGTTCTCGGGGGTGCGCGCATGATGGTCTGGGCAGTGATCTTCGGCATGGGCCTGATCGTGTTCTTCAACCGCTACGTGTTCCTGGAGCCGCGACTGCCGATCCGCCTGAGCAGCAACGTGCGGCAGTTCCTCGGCTTCGCCGTGCCGGGGATGCTCACCGCGATCTGTGGGCCGATCGTGTTCCTCCCGGACCACCAGTTGAACCTGCGCCCGGACAACCCCTACCTGCTCGGCGCCGTCGTTGCCGTGGCGCTGGTGCTGTGGACGCGTAACGTGCTGGTCAGCGTGCTGCTGAGCATGGGGGCGTTCTATCTGCTGCGCTGGTGGTTGTAGCGCGACGCCCAACCACAGGTTGATTTCAGGCTCCAGGCCCGCGCAGGATAGCCGGCGCGGGCTGAGTTCGTCCCGGCATTGGTGCCGGGCCACCGCTCTCCTTCGATGAACCCGCCCGCACCTCTGCTCGCAGGTACCAGCCCTTTGCCAGCTCGCACGGGCATCGTCCCGTGCACTTCCCTTGCCGAAGCCCCGGATTCCCCGCGCCGTACGCCTCGAATACCACCCTCGGCGCCCCGTCGAATCGGCACGCATGTACTGCCTTTTGTTCTTGCCAGTAAGAATTATTTACAAATAATATTGCGCCTCACATGGATTAACCTGCACGGCAGCTCGCAAGACCCCACCCCATCCGACGCTTCGTCACGGCCCCGTACAACCGGCGGCCCATTCCAAAAACAAGAGACAATTCATGGAATTCGTTCACGTAGTGACTTCGCTGCTGCAGCGGGAAGCAGTAATGGAGTTCGTTCGCCTGGGTGTGGTCTACACCCACCTGATCGCCTGTTGCGTCGCGATTGGTCTGGTCCTGACCAGTGACTTCGCCATGGTCAAGCAGCTCCTGAAAGGTTCGGATTCGGTTCACCTCGAGCAGGCGTCCATGGAGACGCTGAAGCGCACCATCACCCTGGCACTGCAAATGCTCTGGTTTTCCGGCGCGCTCATCGTCCTGCTGGATATGTCCGCCAAGGGGCTGGAGTACCTCCTCAACCCCAAGCTGCAGGCCAAGGTCCTCATCGTCGCCCTGCTCACCGTCAACGGCAGCCTGTTGCATTCGGTGGTCATGCCCGCCCTGATCCGGGCGGGCTCCTTGCTCCAGCTCGAACCGGGCATGCGGGCCCTGAGCATCTTTGCTGGCACGGTCTCGGCGGTTTCCTGGTTCTACGCGGCCTTGCTCGGTGTCGGTCGTCCCCTGGCCTGGAAGTACAGCCTGGGCGAATTGCTTTACGCCTACCCGATGCTGATCTTCGCTGGCTTCATCGCCATGAGCCGGCTGGTCAAATGGGCGCGGAAGCGCCAGGTACACCCAGTGCCCCAACACGCTCCGAGTGGGCGGGAGAGCGGGCCGGCGCTGGATGAATCACGCGGGTACTGACGCACGAACCCGATCCCCTGCCACCTGCGCGGCGTCGATGAGCAACCCTCGGCGCCACCGCCAACCGGCAATCCCCCTCCCTCAAATTCCCCCGCCAAGGCACAATCCGCCCCTCTCGTCTCGCTATCGCGCAAGGCACACCCCGAATGAAAACGCCCGGCGGCATGCTGCTCACCGGCATCGAGCTGGATCGCTCCAGCCCGATCCCCCTCTATCGTCAGCTGTACCTGCAGGTGCGCAAGCAGATCCTCTCCGGCCGGCTGCCCGGCGGTACGCGGCTGCCGTCGACGCGGACGCTGTGCAAGGAGCTGGGGTTGTCGCGCATCACGCTGCTCAATGCCTTCGACCAGCTGACCGCCGAGGGCTTCCTGGCCTCGCGCACCGGCGCCGGCACCTATGTCGGCAGCGAATGGGAGGGCCGCAGCGCCGCCGATGCGCCGCGCAAGCCGCCGCGCCTGTCGAACCTGAGCCAGGCGGTGCATTCGCTGCGCAGCGAGCATTTCAGCGGGGTGTCGTACAGCACCTGGGCGCCGGATTGCCCGACCTCCTTCCTGCCCAGCCACCCGGCCTACGACGCCTTCCCTATGCTGGTGTGGAAGCGCCTGATGAACCGCCACCTGCGCAAGGGCAGCAAGGACTCGCTCGGCTACGGCGAGCTGAAGGGCCTGCAGCGCCTGCGCGAGGCCATCGTCGAGTATGTGTTCGACGCGCGCGGCATCGAGTGCAGCATCGATCAGGTGGTGATCACTTCCGGCGCGCAACAGGCGTTCAACCTGCTCGGCATGTTGCTGCTCAACCCCGGCGACAGCGTGTGGATGGAGGACCCCGGCCATATCGCCGCGCGCATCGCCTTCCAGGCGCAGGGCTGCGAGATGGTGCCGCTGCGCATCGACGCCGAGGGGCTGGACGTGCAGCAGGGCCTGCGCGAGCGGCCGGACGCGCGGTTGGCGTTCACCACCCCGTCGCGGCAGCACCCGCTGGGCACCACCATGAGCTATGCGCGCCGGCAGGAGCTGATCGACTGGGCCGGGCGCAGCCAGGGCTGGATCGTCGAGGACGACTGCGACAGCGAATTCCGCTACGTGGGCCGCACGCTGCCGGCGCTGTTCGCGCTGGATGCCTGGGAGCGGGTGATCTATGTCGGCACCTTCAGCAAGGTGCTCTACCCGTCGCTGCGCCTGGGCTACGTGATCCTGCCCGAGGCGCTGGTGGAGCCGTTCTGCGCCATCCGCGCGGTGATGGACCGCAGCCCGTCGACGCTGCACCAGGCGACCACGGCGGACTTCATGCAGGACGGCCACTTCCTCGGTCACATCCGCCGCATGCGCAGCCTCTACCAGGGGCGGCAGGCCGCCGTGCTGGAGGCGCTGCAGCGCGAGCTGGGCGGTTTCATCACGCCCACGCCCGCCGAAGCCGGGCTGCACCTGCTCGGCTGGCTGCCCGAGGGCAGCGACGATACCGCCGTCGCGAGGGGCCTGGCCGAGCACGAGGTGTACACCTACGCCCTGCGCGACTACTGCATCCGCAATTACCTGCCGCCGGGGCTGCTGCTGGGCTTTGCCGCGGTACCCGAGGAGCAGGCCGGGCGCCGCGTGCAGGAGTTTGCCCAGGCCCTGAAAGCCCTGGGCTGGAAGCTGTGAGGCCGACCTAGAGCGGCCGGCAAAGTGGTCATACGAACAAAACAATAATGGCTATAGGGATAGCACCATTCCGGAGCGATAAAAGCACCGCCGGCCACCCCGGCGTCGCTATCAGGAATGACAATAATGAATGCTATCCAAGCCCGATTCGCCGACTTGCTGGCGCGTAACGCCGCGCCCGCAGATACGCCCCCGCCCCTGCTGACCCCCGAACTCGCCCGCCGCCTGCTCGACCGTCTCGACAGCCTGCGCCTGTTCGCCCACGGCTACCCGCTGCTGACCAACCTGACCCAGGGCCGGGTCACCCCCGGCGACATGCTCGACTTCGCCTACCGCCACGAACTGGACGGCCTCTCCCTGCACCTGCTGGACGGCGAGCACAACAGCCTGTCGCAGATGACTGCGGAGCAACTGGCCGCCTTCGGCGAGAAGGCCCGCAGCCTGGGTCTTGCCCTGCACGTGGAAATCAGCAGCACCCGCCCCGAGGACGTCGACCAGGCGGTGGCCGTGGCGCTGGCCATCGGCAGCCGCAACATCCGCGTCTACTCACGCTACGAGGGACGCCTGTCGCGGGTGATGGACCTGATCGAAGTGGACCTGCGGCGCCTGGCGCAACTGGCCGACCAGCACGACCTGAACTTCGACTTCGAGCAGCACGAGGAGCTAAAGAGCGACGAGATCGCCGCCCTGCTGCGCAAGGTCGGGCATCCGCGCCTGAACGCGCTGTTCGACTTCGGCAACATGATCAATGCCTGCGAGCGCCCGCTGCCGGCTCTGGCCCACCTCGCTCCGTTCATCCGCCAAGTGCACCTGAAGGGCGTGCGCGTGGTGCCCGAAGCCAACGGCTTCGGCCATTACGGCGTGCTCCAGGGCAGCGCCGAGGACCAGCTGCCCGGCGCGCGGATGCTGCTGGAGCTGCTGCTGCTCGGCGACACCGCGCCCCAGGTGGTGGCCTTCATCCTCGAGCAGGAGAACCACTACATCGCCCCGTCCTTCCGCCAGAGCGACGAGGCCGCCGACCCCTTCATTCCCTATCGCGAGATGAGCGAAACGCCGCTGCCGCCGGGCTACAGCCTGGAACGCATGCTGGCCGACGAGCATCGCTGGGCGAACAACCAGGTGCGCCATGTGCGCGGGCTGCTGAACGAGTTCCGCCTGCTGGCCGAACTGACCCTGGCCGACGCCGCCTGATTCCGACGGTCGCTCCGGCGGCCAACCCTTATCCGTAAACGGTGGAGAACAACAATGACAGCACAGGCTAAAGCCAAGTGGCTCCGTTTCATCGTCCTGGTTCTGGGCGGCGGTACCATCTACAAGCTCGCCAACCTCAAGGACGCCTTCTACATCCCGATGCAGGAACACATGGGGCTGACGCACACGCAGATCGGCACCCTGCTCAGCGTCAACGCCATAGTCGCCACTGCGCTGTTCGTGGTCGGCGGCTTCCTCGCCGACCGCTTCGAAACGCGCCGGCTGATCCCGGTCGGCCTGATCGGCATGGGCGCGCTGGGTGTGTACCTGGCGACCTTCCCCGGCTACAGCCAGTTGCTGATCGTCTTCAGCCTGCTGGCGATCTGCGCCGACTGCATCTTCTGGCCGTCGCTGCTCAAGGCGATCCGCAACCTGGGCAATGACGACGAGCAGAGCCGCCTGTTCGGCTTCCTCGAAGGCGGCCGCGGGGTGGTCGATACGCTGGTGGCCTTCTCCGCCCTGGGCGTATTCGTTGCCCTGGGTTCCGGCGCGGCCGGCCTGAAGGCGGCGATCCTGTTCTACTCGGGGATCGACATCCTGGTCGGCGTGATCACCCTCTTCCTGCTGCGCGAAGCTCCCAAGGCCAATGGTACCGCCGCGGCCAAGGCTGAACCGCAGGGTCTCTCCGGCCTGCTGGAAGCCGTGCGTACGCCGGGCATCTGGCTGGTCAGCCTGAACGTATTCATGGTCTACATCGTCTACTGCGGCCTGACCTACTTCATCCCCTACCTGAAGGACATGTACCAGCTGCCGGTGGCCCTGGTCGGCGCCTACGGCATCATCAACCAGTACTTCCTCAAGGTGCTGGGCGGCCCGCTGGGTGGCTACGTCGCCGACAAGCGCCTGAAGAGCCCGAGCCGCTACCTGAAGTGGGCGTTCGTCGCGCTGCTGCCGCTGATGCTGGTGATCCTCAGCATTCCCCGCGGCGAGAGCTACATCTACGCCGGCATGGCCGCGACCCTGTCCTTCGCCCTGGTGGTATTCACCATGCGCGGCGTGTTCTGGGCGCCGATGAGCGAAGTGGGCATCCCCTCGCGCATCACCGGCTCGGCCTTCGGCATCGGCTGCCTGATCGGCTACGCGCCGGGCATGTTCGCCTACATCATCTACGGCTCGCTGCTCGACCATTATCCGGGCGAACAGGGCTACACCTACGTGTTCAGCCTGATGAGCATCCTGGCGGTGGTGGGCGTGCTGGTCTCCGGCCTGCTGCAGCGGCTGGTGAACAAGCGCGCGGCTGCTCCGGTGGCGGAAGCGCTGGCGTAACGTCAACACCTTAGGGCGTACAACCGTTCGCGGTTGTACGCCGATTCACTCTGGATCACCGTCGGCGCCGTTATCTGGTTTGGAGTGCCTTGAGGCCAAGGCTAACCGGCGTATAACGCGGAGCGTTATGCGCCCTACGGGGCTCGGATGAACCGGCTACCAACCCCGCCGGAGTACGGCCGGCTTGATCCGTACCGCGCGCTGCCCGCTGGCGGCAGCGAATCACGAGAATGCCCCCGACATCTCGTTCATCCTTGCCGGCAAGCGTTCACTTCTCGTTAGCGCAGAACTGCCCCCACGCCGGGTAGCGCAGGCGATGCAGTTGCCCGGCGCTGTCCTCGTAGACCATCTCCACCTCACGGATACCGCAGAAGCTCAGGTCCGCCGGTTGCACCACGCGCTGGATGTCGAGTTGCTGGCCGTAGTGGTAATCCTCTGCCGTCGCTACGTCCTGCGCGGCAAGCGCCGCGCCGGTGAGTGCGAAGCAAGCCAGTGCAATCAGCACTTTCATGGCCGTTCTCCGGCGGGGTCGTTGGGCATGGGCGCACCGGTCATGCTGGGCAATACCGCATCGCGGCGGATGAGCCCATGGAACAGCGCGGCGGCAAGGTGCAGGAGGATGGTGAGCAGCAAGGCATAGGCGATCAGGCTGTGGGCGCCGCGAAGGACGGTGTGCAGTTCCACCGAGGGCGAAACCAGCGCGGGCAGCTCGAAACCTCCCCAGAGCACCACCGGGTAGCCGCCGGCGGATTGCATGGTCCAGCCCACCAGCGGCTGGGCGAGCAGCAGGCCGTAGAGCGCCAGGTGCGAGAGGTGCGCGGCGCCGCGCTGCCAGCCGGGCATGTCGTTGGGCAGCGGCGGGACCCGGTGGGTCAGGCGTATGGCGATACGCAGCAGGACGAGGACCAGCAGCGCGGCACCCAGCGGCTTGTGGATCGCGACCAACATGGCGTGACGCGGGGAGACGCTGGCGACCATGCCCAGGCCGATCAGCAGCATGGCCAGCACCAGCGGCGCCATCAGCCAGTGGAAAACGCGCAGGGAGAGCGGGAAGTAGGTCGGTTTCATCAGTTGTTCTCCTGGGCCTGCTCGCGGGTACGGCGGTTGAAGGATTCCGAGTAGGCGGCCGAGCGCGCGCTGAGCAACGGGTCGTCGGACGCTCGGATGCCGTCGGGCAGGATCAGCGGGTCGTAGTTGATGTCGCGGCAGTCGCCGCCGATTTCCGCCTGCAGGCGCTCGATCACCAGTTCGCCGGCATCCACCTGGCGGCGTTCCTTCGGCCAGGCCTGGGTGGCGTCGGCGGTGCTGTCGCCGGGTTCGCCGAGGGTGAATTGCAGGCGCCAGCGCAAGGGGCCGGCGGCGAGGCGCTGGGTCAGCTCGGCGGCGAGGAAGTTGGCGTCGCCGCGCTTGTCCGCCGCCAGCGGCTCGTAGGGCGCGACGGGCTGCACGGACCAGCGCACCGGCTGCTCGCGCCCGTCCCTGTCCACCAGGTAGAAGGCGTTGAGGCCGTAGTAGGCGCTGTTGGCGTAGCTGGAGGACGGCGTCGAGGATTTCGCCCAGTCGCGGAAGGCCTGGGTTTCCGGGTGCGCCTTGAAGAAGGCGCCGGCCTTTTCCGGGTCGGGCTTGCCGGTGCCGGGTTGCGGCGCGGTCGCCTTCTGCAGGTCGTAGAAGCTGGCGACATCGCGGACGACGAATACCGGCATGGCGTTCATGCCAGTACGCCATTCCTGTCCATCGGCCGGTAGAAAGCGCAGGGCCAGGCTGCGGATCGGCGCGGCGCCATCGCTGGCCGCCGGGTTGCCGCCGGGAATGGCCAGGCGCCCCACCACCGGTACACTGCCCGGCGCGAAGACGCTGGCCCGCGACAATGCGGCGGCGCCCCCGTTGCTCTCGAAGTGGCCGATCACGCACAGGCCCTTGGCGTGGTTGCGTCGGTAACCGGGGTGGACGCCGCCGTTGGCTTCCAGGGTATTGATGACCTTGGCCGGGGTCAGCCGCTGCGGGTCGAGCCAGCCGGCCGTGTAGGCGAAGACGGCGGCGGTGCCCAGGACCACGGCGCCGATGGCGGCCAGGCGCAAGAGTACGTTGGGCGGGGTGTCTGTCATTTCCAGCTCCTCGGGCTTAGGCTGAATGCGTTGAGCGGGTACGACGCACCGCCTGCAGGGTTATTCCCGAGGGCTGCGAAAGTTTTATTTTTTCGCGCCTAGGGAATAGATCGCCACGGCATTCGTCCTTACCGCTCGAACCCACCACTGCCGACGTTGCGATGCACTCACTGGACGATCACTCACTGCGCGAACTGCTGCCCCGGCTGCGGCGCTTCGCCCTGTCGCTGACCCGCAGCGCGAGCAGCGCCGACGACCTGGTTCAGGCGACCCTGGAGAAGGCGCTGTCGGCCTGGACCGGACGGCGCGCGGACGGCGACCTGCGCGCCTGGCTGTTCTCGATCCTCTACCGCCACTTCATCGATGGCCAGCGCCGCGCCCGCCGCTACGCGCGCATCCTCAGCCTGTTCGGCGCGGACAGTGCGGTGAGCGCCTCGCCCGAGGATATCGTCAGCGCCCGCTCGACCCTGGAAGCCTTCGAGCGCCTGCCCGCCGAGCAGCGTGCGCTGCTGACGCTGGTCAGCGTCGAGGGCCTGAGCTACCGCGAGGCGGCCGAAGCACTGGATATTCCCCTGGGCACCGTCATGTCCCGCCTGTCGCGCGCCCGCACGGCGCTGCGCGCGCTGAGCGAAGGCCAGACGGCGACTCCTTCTTTGCGGGTACTGAAATGAACGAACGCATTCCCGACGAGCACGACCTGCACGCCTATCTCGACGACCAGTTGGACCCGGCACGCCGCCAGTGGGTGGAGGCCTGGCTGGCGGCCCACCCCGAGGACGCGCGGCGCGTGGAAGGCTGGCGGCAGGATGCCCAGCAACTGCGCGCGGCCTTTGCCGGCCAGGGGCGTGGGGCGTTGCCTGAACAACTCGACCCGGCGCGGATTCGCCAAGGCATTCAACAGCGGCGGCGGTCGCGACTGGCCACGGCGGCAGCCTTGCTGGTGGCGCTGGGCGTGGGCGGCATGGGTGGCTGGCAGATGCGCGGCGATAGCCTGGCGCGCAACTCGGTGCCGATGCAGGACGCGGTGCAGGCGTATCGGCTGTTCGCCGACGTCAGTCAGAGCGGCCTGGATCTGCGCGATGGCGGCGACCTGCGCAACTGGCTGGCCCACTACCTGAAGGATGCCCCGCCACCGCCGGCGCTGGATCGGGTCGGCCTGAAGACCGTCGGCGCGCGGCTGCTCGCCACCGAACAGGGCGCGGCGGCGCTGGTGATCTACGAGGATGGCCAGGGCCGGCGTTTGACCTTCTTCATCCGCCCGCCGGGCCCGCGCCACGAGATGCTGCCGCAGGGACAACGCACCGACGGCGATCTGCTGACGCGCTACTGGAGCCAGGGCGGGTACAACTATGCGGTGGTGAGCCGCAGTGACGATCCGCAGGCGCGGGTTGTGGGGGAGATGGTGGGGTTCTAGCACGGGCTGGTTAGGGGCGGACGTTGTCCGCCCTTCGCGGGCATGGCCCGCTCCTACGCGAGTCCAAACGCTGGACATGACGTTCGCCGGAACGCACTGCTGTAGGAGCTGGCCACGCCTGCGATAAACCGAACACGGAAACATCGCGGACGAAGTCCGCTCCTACGGGTGTCTGACCGGTCGGATCAGCGAGGGGCTAGCCGATTTTGTTGGAGCGAGCTTGCTCGCGAACCCCGCGTCACGCCCGGCTGCCCGGTGCAATGCGTTCGCGAGCAAGCTCGCTCCTACAGGTTCATAGCCACCCCTGAGCAGGGTGTGGACGAGGCTCAGCCGTCGACGCGCTCGCCGCACAGGTCGAGGACGAACAGGCGCTCCACCTCGGACGGCGCCAGGCCGCTGCCCAGCAGGCTGAACAGCTTGCCCAGCGCCGCTTCGCGGGTCATGCCGCCACCGGAAACCAGTCCCGCATCGCGCAGGCGACTGCCGGCGGCATAGATATCGAACGCCACGTGCCCCTGCGGACACTGGCTGATCGCTGCCAGCACCACGCCGCGCGCATGGGCTTCGCGCAACGCGGCCAGCAGCTCTTCGTTGTCCGAAGGGCCGGTGCCGCTGCCATAGCACTCCAGCAACAGCGCCTGTACGCCACTGCCCAGCAGCGCGCGCAGATGCTCGGCACGCAGGCCGGGGAACAGCGGCAGCACGGCGAGATTCACCGGCTGGCGCGGCCGGAGGTAATCCAGCGCGGCAGGAATCGATTCGGCGCGCTCGCCATGGCGCTCGCGCGGCAGCACGGCGAAGGCATCGAAGGCCTCGCTGCGCAGCTTGGTGACGCGGGCACCGTGCATTAGCTCGCCATTGAAGTAGAGCCAGACGCCCGGCTGAACGCCGGCTTCCAGCGCCTTCAAGCTGCCCAGGAGGTTGGCCGGCGCATCGCTGCCCGGTACGCCCATGGGCTGCATGGAACCGGTCAATACCACCGGCACGTCCAGGCCCAGCAGCAGGAAGGACAGCGCGGCGGCGCTATAGGCCAGGGTGTCGGTGCCGTGCAGCACCAGCACGCCGTCATGGCCGCCCTGCTCCACCGCCTCGACGATGGCGTCGCGCATGGCCAGCCAGTTGGCCTGGGTCATGTTGGCGCTGTCGAGCAGCGGCTGCAGTTCGGCAAAGGACCAGTCGAGGCGAATCTCGCCGTGCCCTTGCAGCTGTTCACGCATGCGAGCTTCGAAACCGCCAGCCGGCGCCAGACCTTCGGCGGTCTGCAGCATGCCGATGGTGCCGCCGGTATAGAGGACGAAAAGGTTCTTCACGCGGCGCATGCCAGTGCTCTTGTAGGAAAGTTCACAGGATAAACCGCGAGGCCGGGAAAAGTCCCGGCCTCGCGTTTCAGACCAAGGTCAGCGGATCAGCCCTGGGCGGGCAGGCTGCCGTGGGCCGGAGCGGTCGAGTTGACCTTGTGGGCGTCGCGCCAGGCATCGTGGTCGATGTCCAGGTCGGCGAACTTGCTGGTATCGAACACCGGGCGCTCGATGCCGGCAGCGCGCTGCTCGTCGTAGTCGCGCATCACGCGCAGGCCGACCTTGATCAGCATCGCCAGGGCCACCAGGTTTACGAAGGCCAGGCAGGTCATGGTGATGTCGGCGAAGGCGAACACGGTGCCCAGGTTCTGCATCGAGCCCCAGAGGATCAGGCCCAGCACCAGGACGCGGAAGGCGATCAGCGCGGTGCGGCTACGGCCGACGATGAACTGCAGGGCGTTCTCGCCGAGGTAGTAGTTGTAGGTGATGCAGGTGAACACGAACAGCGACAGCGCGACGCTGACGAAGATGCGGCCCCAGTCACCCACCACGGCGGCCAGCGAGTTCTGGGTCAGGGTGATGCCGTCGCCTTCGAAGCCGGGGGTGTAGAAGCCCGAGAGCAGGATCAGCAGCGCGGTGCAGGTGCAGATGACGAAGGTGTCGAGGAACACGCTGAATGCCTGGACTACGCCCTGGGACGCCGGGTGACGCACGGCGGCGACGGCGGCCACGTTCGGCGCACTGCCCAGGCCCGCTTCGTTGGCGAACACGCCACGCTTCACGCCCATCACGATGGCGCTGCCCAGCAGACCGGCGAAGGCCGGTTCCAGGCCGAAGGCGCTCTTGACGATGGTGGTCAGCATGTCCGGCACCAGTTCGATCTGGGTGACGATCACGTACAGGGTCACGGCGATGTAGGCCAGGGTCTTGACCGGTACCAGCAGGTCGGACACGGCCGCGATGCGCTGGATGCCGCCGAAGAACACGATGGCCAGCAGCACGGCCAGGCCGATGCCGGAGTACAGCACCGGAATGTCGAAGGCGTTCTGCAGCGAGTGGGTCACGGTGAAGGCTTGCAGGCCGTTGAAGGCGAAGCCGTAGGTGACCAGCAGCAGGACCGCGAAGGTCAGCGCCATCCAGCGCAGCTTCAGGCCGTGCTGGATGTAGTAGGCCGGGCCGCCACGGTACAGGCCGTCGCCGTCGCTGCGCTTGTAGACCTGGGCCAGGGTGCACTCGAAGAAGCTGCTGGACATGCCCACCAGCGCGGTGACCCACATCCAGAACACGGCGCCCGGACCACCCAGGGTCACGGCGATGCCGACACCGGCGATGTTACCGGCGCCCACGCGGCCGGCGAGCGACAGCATCAGGGCCTGGAAGGAGCTCAGTTGGCCAGCCTGGCCGCGGATCGATTCCTTGAACACACCGAACATGTGGCCGAAATGGCGGAACTGGACGAAACGGGAGCGAATGGTGAAATACGCGCCGAGTCCGACGATGAGGACGATGAGAACTTTCCCGGAGAGGAAATCGTTGATCGCGTCGAGCATGTGCTGGGGCCTCGATTGTTATTGTGGGAGCACGGGCCTGGGGCTGGCCCGCTCACTGGGGGCGCATGGTTGCGCTCGAAGCCTGTTGAAACAATTTCGCGGCTTGTTCCGAGTTGATGCGACCTGACGCTATAATTGCGCCAGTCGCATCACCATGACCTGGCACAAATGTCCGAAAACCTTGGCCCCAATCTCAAGCTGCTTTGCGCTCACTACCGTTCTATCTCGGAGGTTTGCCGCAAGCTCGCGATCAATCGCGCGCAGTTCAACAAATACCTCGGCGGGCAGAGCCAGCCCACCGCGTACAACCTCAAGAGAATTGGGGATTTCTTCGGCGTCGAGGACTACGAGCTGCAATTGCCGCCCGAGCAGTTCGCCCGCCTGATCGGTGCGCGGAGTACCTCACCGGCGAACGTGCAGCGCGACGACCCGCTGATGGAAATGCTCCGCCCGCTGCGCGAGCACGCGGGCAACCTGTCGCGCTACTGCGGCTACTACTTCGAATATTCCAACTGCATGTCGGTGCCCGGTTCGATCCTGCTGTCGCTGGTGCACCTCTACGAGGAAGGCGGCAACTTCCTCTTCGAGCGCCAGGAACGCCAGGAACGCTCCAGCAGCACCGACGTGCAGGCCGAGGACTGGGTGCGCTGCCGCTATCTGGGCGCGGCGTTCCAGCTGCAGGACCGGGTGTTCCTGCTGGACTACGAGTCGCTCACCGTCAACGAGATGAGCCAGACCATCCTCATCCCCAGCTTCAAGAGCCGCATCACCCGCCTCAACGGCCTGAAGACCGGCGTCTCCAGCGGCGACCGCCGCACCCCGGCGTGCACCCGCGTGGTGTGGGAATACCTGGGGCCGGAGATCAACCGGATCGCCGCCTACCGTCAGGTGAAGCTGTACCAGCCGGATGATCCGCGCATCGACGACGACGTGCGTCAGCGCTTGTCGGTGGGGCCGATCCGCCATGGGTTGTTCGAGATCGAGTAGAGACGGCTTTTCGTAGGAGCAAGCTTGCTCGCGAACAGCCCAGCACCGGAGCCGCCGGAAAGCCCGTTCGCGAGCAAGGACTGGGCGTCCCCCTCGGTCCTACAGGTAGAGCCCCGCCCTACCCCTTGCGGCTCTGCAACCAGGCGGCAGCCAGCCCACTACCGCAGATCACCGCGATGCCCAGCAGCGCCGACGGCTCCGGCGTATGGCCGAAGATCACCAAGCCCAGCAATCCGGCGAAGACGATCTGGCAGTAGCTGAACGGTGCCAGCAGCGCCGGGGCGGCGTGCTTGAACGCCTGGGTCAGGAACAGGTGCGCGGTCATCCCGCAGGTGCCCAGGGCCAGCATCATCAGGCCATGCACCAGTCCCGGCCATTGCCAGAAGAACGGCACCAGCGCGCTGACGATCAGGGTGTTGCACAGGCCGGCGAAGAAGTTGCTGGTGGTCGGGCTGTCGACCTGGCTGAGCTTGCGGGTCAGCAACTGGTAGAAGCTGAAGCACAACGCCGAGCCGAATGGCAGCAGCACCGCCGGGGTGAACAATGCGCCACCGGGGTGGACGATGACCAGCACGCCGGCGAATCCCACCAGCACCGCCGCCCACTGGCCGGCGCTGACCCGCTCGCCGAGCAGCGGCACCGACAGGGCAGTCACCAGCAGCGGCGCGAGGAAGTTCACCGACGTCGCCTCGGCCAGCGGGATGTACTGCAGCCCCGTGGTGAACAGGAAGCTGGTGCCCAGCAGGCAGAGCGCACGTGCCGCCTGGAGGAACGGATGGCGGGTGCGCAGCACGGCGAAACCGGCACGCGGCAGGAAGATGCCCGCCATCAGCAGGGTGTGCACCACATAGCGCGCCCAGACCACCATGACGATGGGGTAAATGCTCGCCAGGTACTTCGACAGCGCGTCGTGGCTGGAGAACAGGAAAGTCGCCAGGACGATGAGCAGGATGCCCTTGAAGGGCTGGTTGGCGCCGGACAACGGCGATTGGCTGGTACTCATCGGGTCACGGAGATCGAAGGGCGGAAACGGCTGGCACGCCAGCCTACCAAGAAGCACAGGGGAAACAATCCACGCCGGCGACTCGCGGGCCCGCCGCAAGACGATGGTGCATGCTTTCTGACAGAAGCTCGGCGCGCTGAACGGCATGCTACGCGTAATCCCCTGAAAGAAATGTCCCAAACGGTTAATTCCTGTTCGAACAGCGAACAGTTACGCCTCGGACGAATTGCGGCGACGCGCCGGGCGGAACCACTATGGCCCCAGCCGCCGCCTCGATGTGGCGTCCACAACTATAAGAAAGGTCCGTTCACATGCTCATGCTCTCCCTGGCACGCCGTCGCGCGTGCATCGCCCTCACCGCCCCGCCCTCCGCATCTGTCGCGCCCGGCTGATCGCCTGCTCCACGCCCGCTGATCGTTTTCACCGCCTATCCGCCGAACCGCGCGGAGGCCCCCGTTTGCCCGCGAACAACGACAAGAATGCCGAGGGAACACCCATGATCCGCCACTTGCCCCATCTCACCGTCACAGCGTGCCTGCTGCCCGCCCTGCCCGTCCTGGCCCATGCCGACGAAGGCGGCTTCCTCGAAGACGCCAAGGCCAGCCTGCTGTTGCGCAACTTCTACATGAACCGCAATTTCGTCGGCGACGCCCGCCAGAACAAGGCCGAGGAATGGACGCAGAACTTCATCCTCGACGCCCGCTCCGGCTACACCCAGGGCACCGTCGGCCTGGGGATGGACGTGCTGGGCCTGTACAGCGTCAAGCTCGACGGCGGCAAGGGCACCGCCGGCACCCAGCTGCTGCCGGTGCACGACGACGGCCGCCCCGCCGACGACTTCGGCCGCCTGGCGCTGGCCGGCAAGGCGAAGGTGTCGAAGACCGAACTCAAGGCCGGGGAATGGATGGTGGTGCTGCCGATCCTGCGCTCCGACGACGGCCGCTCGCTGCCGCAGACCTTCCAGGGCGCGCAGGTGACCTCGAAGGAGATCGACGGCCTGAGCCTCTACGGCGGCCAGTTCCGCCAGAACAGCCCGCGCAACGATGCCAGCATGGAGGACATGTCGCTGTTCAGCCGCCCCGCCTTCACCTCCGACCGCTTCAACTTCGCCGGCGGCGAATACCGCTTCAACGGCGACCGCACCCTGGTCGGGCTGTGGAATGCCGAGCTGAAGGACATCTACCAGCAGCAGTACCTGCAACTGCAGCACAGCCAGCCGGTGGGCGACTGGGTGCTCGGTGCGAATATCGGCTACTTCTGGGGCAAGGAGGACGGTAGCGCCCGCGCCGGCGACCTGGACAACCGCACCTTCTCCGGGCTGTTCTCGGCAAAATACGGTGCCAGCACCTTCTATGTCGGCCTGCAGAAGGTCATGGGCGAGGACGAGTGGTTCCGCGTCAACGGCACCAGCGGCGGCACCCTGGCCAACGACAGTTTCAACTCCAGCTACGACAACGCGAAGGAGCGCTCCTGGCAACTGCGCCATGACTACGACTTCGCCGCCTTCGGCATCCCCGGCCTGACGCTGATGAACCGCTACCTCAAGGGCAACGACGTGCACAACGCCAGCACCGACGACGGCAGCGAATGGGGCCGCGAGAGCGAACTGGCGTACACGGTGCAGAGCGGCACCTTCAAGACGCTGAACGTCAAGTGGCGCAACTCGACCATGCGTCGTGACTGGGGCCGGACCAACAGCTTCGACGAGAACCGGCTGATCATCAGCTATCCGCTGTCGCTGCTCTGAGGCTTTGTGTAGGAGCGAGCAGCACCACGCTGCCCCCGGCAACTGTAGGAGCGGGCCATGCCCGCGATTCGGGCGCATGGCGCCCTCCTACAATGGGCGCCACTCCCGCACCGGGACTGCGACTCGCGTAGGAGCGGAGCTTCTCCGCGATCCACCGGCAAGGCCGGCGCCCCACAGGTTCGTGCCAGGCATTGGCATCTACCTGCCGCATCGCATTCCGCCGCGATGGATTTCGCGGACAAAGTCCGCTCCTCCGAAAGCGCTCCGCGCCCCATCCGCCATGAAAAAGCCCCGGCATGCCGGGGCTTTTTAACGGAATACGGCTTACTGCCCGGCCGGCTTGTCTTCCGCGTCTTCCGCCTCGATTTCTTCCAGCGCCAGCTCAAGGCCCCAACTGGAAGAGTCGGCAGCCGGCGCGGCTGCTGCGGCGGGCGCCGGCGCCGGACTGGAGGCCGCGGCAGAGTTGGTCACCATGGCCGGGTTGTCCTTGTAGAGCTTGAGCTTCAGGCGCAGGTTGTTCGCCGAGTCGGCGTTCTTCACCGCCTCGTCTTCGCTGATCGCCCCTTCCACCGCCAGGTCGAACAGCGCCTGGTCGAAGGTCTGCATGCCCAGGGCACGAGACTTGTCCATGATCTCCTTGATCATGCTGAAGTCGCCGCGCTTGATGATGTCGCTGATGGTGGCCGTGCCCAGCAGCACCTCCACCGCAGCGCGGCGCTTGCCGTCCTGGGTGCGTACCAGGCGCTGGGAAACGAAGGCCTTGAGGTTGTTGCCCAGGTCGTTGAGCAGCTGTGGCCGGCGCTCCTCGGGGAAGAAGTTGATGATGCGGTCCAGCGCCTGGTTGGCGTTGTTGGCGTGCAGGGTGGAGATCGCCAGGTGGCCGGTGTCGGCGAAGGCCAGGGCGTGTTCCATGGTCTCGCGGTCGCGGATCTCGCCGATCAGGATCACGTCCGGCGCCTGGCGCAGGGTGTTCTTCAGCGCGGCATGGAAGCTGCGGGTGTCCACGCCCACTTCGCGCTGGTTGATGATCGACTTGCGGTGCCGGTGCACGTACTCGATGGGGTCTTCGATGGTGATGATATGCCCGCCGCTGTTGCGGTTGCGGTGATCGATCAGTGCCGCCAGGGAGGTGGACTTGCCCGAGCCGGTGCCGCCGACGAAGAGCACCAGGCCGCGCTTCTCCATCACCACCTTGAGCAGCACCTCCGGCAGCTTCAGGTCCTCGAACAGTGGGATGTCCAGCTTGATGTTCCGCGCCACGATCGACACTTCATTGCGCTGCTTGAACAGGTTGACGCGGAAGCGGCCAACGCCCTGCACCGAAATGGCCAGGTTCATTTCCAGCTCGCGCTCGAAATCGGCACGCTGTTCCTCGTCCATCAGGCTGTAGCCGATGCGCGCCACGTCGCCGCTCTTGAGCGGCTCGTTGGTCAGCGGCTTGAGAACCCCGTTGAACTTGGCGCAAGGCGGCGCGCCGGTGGAAAGGTAGAGGTCGGAACCATCCTGGGTGGCCAGGATTTTCAGCATCGACTGGATATCCATAAGAACTGCATCCGTTCGCAAGGAGGGGGGCGGACGCCGCGGATTCCTCAGCGGCCTACGTGTCGGAATTTTCCGCCGACTCTAGGCAGCAGCCAAGTAAGGCACAATGCCACCCACCGGAAAATGCGACGTACGTCACCGCTCCCGTACAATGCCCATCCCGCCTGACTTTCCGAGGTAATACCGATGCCCGTCGCCATGGCCCGCCATATCCTGGTCAAGACCGCCGCCGAAGCCGAGCAGATCAAGCAGCGCCTGGCCCGTGGCGAGGATTTCGCCGCGCTGGCGCGCAAGCATTCCACCTGTGCCTCCGCCAAGCGTGGCGGCGACCTGGGGGAAGTCCGCCCGGGGCAGATGGTGCGCAGCATCGACCAGGTGATCTTCAAGAAACCCGTCGGCGTGGTGCACGGCCCGGTAAAGAGCCAGTTCGGCTACCATCTGGTCGAAGTCTACTTCCGGGATTGAAGCGATGACGCCACAACAGATCGCCCGTTTCTGCCTGCAACTGCCGGGTGCCCGCGAGGACATCAAGTGGGGCAGCAATCGTGTGTTCTCGGTGGCCGGCAACAAGATGTTCGCCATCCTCGACTTTCTCGACGAAGGCGCCGGCGGCCTGGCCTTCAAGGTCGGTCCGGAGCTGTTCCTGGGCTATGTGGACCGCCCCGGCATTCGCCCGGCGCCCTACCTGGCGCGGGCCTTCTGGGTCGCCATGCAGCGCCCCTACCCCATGGGTGAGGCCGAACTGCGCGAAGCGCTGACGCGCTCGCACCAGCTGGTGGTGGCCCGCCTGCCCAAGCGCCAGCGGCTGGGCCTGTTGCTGGACGAAGCACCATGAAGACCTTGAACTGGGAAGGCATCTGGCAGGCGCCGAACGCCAGCTGGGAGTCGCTGCAACTGGGTGACGGCTGCGCGCAGAGCCAGTTGCGCGCCGTCGACGAGGGTGGCGGGCCGTCCTACCAGCTGGACTATGAACTCCAGTGGGACGACGACTGGCGCCTGCGCGAGGCGCGTTTTTCCGTCGAAGGTAGCCGTGGCCTGCATCAGCTGCACCTGTTGACCGATGGCGAGGGGCACTGGCACACCGCAGGGAGCGAAACGCTGGGCGAGCTGGAGGGCTGCCTGGATATCGATCTCTGGCCGTCACCCTTCACCAATACCTTCCCGATCCGCCGCCTGAAGCTTGCCGACGGCCAGCGCGTGGAGCTGGCGGTGGTCTATCTGGAAGCGCCGAAGCTCAAGCCGGTGCGCATGCGCCAGGGCTATACGCGGGTGGACGCGCGGCATTACCTCTACGAAAACCTCGAAGGCACGAATTTCCAGGCGCTGCTGACGGTGGACGAAAACGGGCTGGTGCTCGATTACCCCACCTTGTTCCGCCGGGTGTGACCCGTCGCGACGGGCCATGTCCGTGATCGCGGGCATGGCCCGCTCCTACAGAATCCGCACACGTCCTGGGCGTAGGAGCGGACTCCGTCCGCGATAGCCCCCGCAGCGGCGTTGATCGCGGACGAAGTCCGCTCCTACAAGAGCATTACGGCCGGCTCGCACGACGCATCCGGCGCATTCCCCACAAAAGCCCTCAAGGTAGTTCGTTAGCTTGCTTTCCTACACGCCAGGTCGGGTCCATCATGTCTTACCCACCCGCCGTTCCGATCCAAGCCTGCACATGTCCACCGAATCCCGCTCCAGCGCCGCAACCACCCTGCAGGTGGTGTCCGTCGTTCTCTTCACCTTCCTCGCCTACCTGACCATCGGCATCCCGCTGGCGGTACTACCCGGCTACGTGCACACCGACCTCGGCTTCGGCTCGGTGCTGGCGGGGCTGGTGATCAGTATCCAGTACCTGGCCACCCTCCTCACCCGCCCCTATGCCGGCCGGGTGATCGACACCCTCGGCCCCAAGCGCGCAGTGCTCTACGGTATGGCCGGATGCGCCGGCAGCGGCGCGCTGATGCTGGCGTCCTGGGCGACGCAGGGCGCGCCGTGGCTCAGCCTGGCAATCCTGATGCTGGCGCGGCTGGTGCTGGGCACCTCGGAAAGCCTGGTGGGCAGTGCGTCCATCAGCTGGGGCATCGACCGGGTCGGCGCACCGAACACCGCCAAGGTGATCTCCTGGAACGGCATCGCCAGCTATGGCGCGCTGGCCGTCGGCGCGCCGCTCGGGGTGCTGATGGTGCAGCATCTGGGCCTGGCCAGCATGGGCGTGAGCATCATCCTGCTGGCGGGGCTGGGCTTCGCGCTGGCCTGGCCGAAGCGGCCGGCGGCCCTGGTGCACGGCGAGCGGATGCCCTTCCACCATGTGCTCGGCCGGGTGACGCCCCATGGCATGGGATTGGCGCTGGGCGCGATCGGCTTCGGCACCATCGCCACCTTCATCACCCTGTATTACGGCAGCCGTGGCTGGAGCGACGCGGTGTACTGCCTGACGGCCTTCGGCGGCTGCTTCATCGGCGCGCGCCTGCTGTTCGCCCAGGCGATCAACCGCCACGGCGGCTTCCGCGTCGCCATCGCCTGCCTGTCGGTGGAAAGTCTCGGGCTGCTGCTGTTGTGGCTGGCGCCCTCGCCCTGGCTGGCACTGGCGGGCGCGGCGTTGAGCGGCTTCGGGTTCTCCCTAGTATTCCCGGCCCTGGGCGTGGAGGCCGTCGGCCTCGTGCCCGCCTCCAACCGTGGCGCCGCGCTGGGCGCCTACTCGCTGTTCATCGACGTGTCGCTGGGCATCACCGGGCCCCTGGCGGGCGCCATCGCCGGGGCCTTCGGCTTCGGCTCGATCTTCCTCTTCGCCGCACTGGCGGCGCTCAGCGGGCTGGCCCTGAGCCTGGTGCTGTACCAGCGCTCTTTCGCCCGTTAGTCGAAGGCCAGGGCCTGGCGCACCGAGGGTTCGCGGCAGCCGGCGAACATGTCCAGGCCAGCGTTGTAGGTGCGGGTGCGCACCTCCAGCAGGCCGAGCATGGAGTGGAACAGGTTGTCCTGGGACAGCGGCTGGGCGGCGTGCTGGCGCAGGCAGGCGCTGTCCAGTGCGAAGGACTGCTGGTAGCCCTCGGAGAACCACGCCAGCATGCCGACGTGCTTCTGCTGGTCCGGCGCGAGCACGTAGGGCGTGCCGTGCAGGAACAGGTTGTACTCACCCAGCGATTCGCCGTGGTCGGCCATGTAGATCATCGCCGTGTCCAGCTTCGACTGGTTGCTGCGCAGCAGGTCGATCAGGCTGGCCAGCACGTGGTCGGTGTACAGCACGGTGTTGTCGTAGCCGTTGACGATGCTTTCCCGCGAGCAGGCGCTGAGGTCGTTGCTCTGGCACACCGGGGTGAACTTCTCGAAGTCCTTCGGGTAGCGCTTGTAGTAGGCCGGGCCGTGGCTGCCCA
The DNA here is from genome assembly GCF_050474425.1 of Pseudomonas sp. B1-22. Classification (NCBI taxonomy): domain Bacteria; kingdom Pseudomonadati; phylum Pseudomonadota; class Gammaproteobacteria; order Pseudomonadales; family Pseudomonadaceae; genus Pseudomonas; species Pseudomonas sp. B1-22. Next base: position 174,719 of record NZ_JBCHVH010000005.1, read on the forward strand.
TCTGGTGCAGGACCAGCACGGTGTCGCGGTCGAGCCCGTCGATATAGGCCTGCAGATCCTTGAGCAGGATGTCGTCGTGGCATTCGCCATCGCCGCACAGGGCCGGGTCCTTGGAGTGGCTCAGGTCCTCGAAGGCCACGCGGTCGCAGGTGCCCTTGCAGCCGGATTGGTTGTCCCGCCACAGCACCTGGAAACCGGCGCGCTTGAGCACGTCGAGCAGGCCTTCCTGGCTCTTGGCCTCGGCATCGCTGTAGTGCCGGCGGGTCAGGTCGGAGAACATGCAGGGCACCGACACGGCGGTCTCGGTGCCGCAGGAGTGCACGTCGCTGAAGTTGATCACGCCCTGCTCCGCGCTCAGTCGCGGGTTGGTGTCGCGGTGGTACCCGTTGAGGGCGAAGTTCTCGGCCCGCGCGCTCTCGCCGACCACCAGCACCGTCAGCGACTTGCGCCCGTGCGCCTGCCAGCTGGCCGCACGTTCGGCATCGGCGGCCGTCGGTCGCAGCGCCGCGTGGCTTGCCGTCGCCTTGCCCTTGGCCAGGCTGAACAGCGCGCCAACGGTATTGCTCGGGGTGACCTGCATGCGCAGCTCATGGTGATTGCGCAGCATCGATGACAGCCCCTGGTAGTTGCCCAGGGCGATGCCGCCGACCATCAGCATCGACACGACGCCCACGCAGGCCTTGCTCAGCAGCTCGCGGGGCCAGCTGCGATAGGCGATCGGCAGGCGCCAGAGCAGCACCACCGGCAGTGCGCCGAGCAGCAACAGGTAGGCGGCCAGCTTGAAGGAGAGCAGATCGCGGACTTCCGCCGGATCGGTTTCCAGCACGTTGCGCAGCATCTCGACATCGATCAGCACGCCGTACTGGTTCATGAAATATGCCACCCCGGCACTGAGCAGCAGCAAGGCGGTCAGCACCGGCTTGAGCAGGCCACGGAAGGCGAACAGGGTCAGGATCAGGTTGAAACAGACGACCAGCAGCAGCGCGAACGCCCCGGCCAGCAGACGCCCCGGCCAGCCCGTCGGTGTGATCTCGAGCAGATGCTGCCAGAGCGGCAGGTTGTAGCAGGCGAGCAACAGGACGCTGGTGAGCAGGGTGACCCATTCGGGGCGGAGCGGACGAAGCTTGAACATCGGGGAAAGGATTCCGGAACTGCGGGAATTGCCCGGAAACCGTGGTCTTCAACGCCCCGGCCGGCGAGCGAAGCAGATGCTAGGAACGCTGCCGTCAATCTTTCGTGAAAAAAAACTGCAAAAAAGGTGGGAACCCGATCACACCGGGAAGGCAGGTGATCGCCCGACGACCCGCCACAGTGTCAACCCTGGGCACATCAAGTCCGAAAAGATTCGATCCTCTGCTATCATCGCGCCCGCTACGGCCCGCCAGAGGCCGGCTACAACCCGCAAAACGAGCCAACACAGGACGCCACTTCCCTGATGACACACATCGGGGCGGAAGGCCTTTTTCGTCCTGTCGGCGCTGCACCATTAGCACAAGGAAAACAACATGCTGCACCACCGCATCAGCCTGCTCGCGCTGGGCATTCTCGCGTCCACCGCCGCCCTGGCTGACGACCAGTCCACCGCCAAGGGCTTCGTCGAGGACGGTCACTTCGACCTGTTCTTCCGCAATGGCTACATGTACCGCGACTACAAGCACGGCCGTGACGACAAGTCCGAGTGGGGCCAGGCCGCCACCGCGACCTTCACCTCCGGCTTCACCCAGGGCACCGTCGGCGTCGGCGCCGATGTCTTCGGCATGTACGCGATCAACCTGGACGAGAACGGCAAGCGCGCCGGCGCTCCGGGTATCGACTTCTTCAAGGTCGACGGCGACGGCAACCCGGCCAGCGACCTGGCCCGCGCCGGTGGCGCGGTGAAGGCCCGCGTCTCCAACACCGTGATCAAGTACGGCGACCAGATGCCCGCCCTGCCGGTGCTGAGCTACGACAACTCCCGCCTGCTGCCGGAAACCTTCTCCGGCACCCTGGTCACCTCGAAGGAGATCGAAGGCCTGGAGCTGAACGTCGGCCGCTTCACCTCGGAAGTCCAGAAGAGCGCGGAAGGCCACGACAGCGGCGGCCTCAAGCGCATCGACGTGTTCGGCGGCAGCTACAAGTTCACCGACAACTTCAGCGGCGCCCTGTACGGCCAGGACAACGAAGACGTTGCCCGCAAGCAGTACATGAACCTGAACTACGTCATCCCGATGGCTGACCGCGAGTCGCTGACCTTCGACTTCAACGGCTACAAGACCAAGCTGAACAAGGACTGGGCCGAGGAGTTCAACGGCGGCAACCGCGACAACACCATCTGGAGCCTGTCGGCCTCGTACAACATCGGCGTGCACACCTTCATGCTCGCCCACCAGCGCAACAACGGCGACACTGGCTACCTGTACGGCGGCTACCAGAGCGGCGACTACATCGGCGACGGCGGCACCACCATCTGGCTGGCCAACTCCTACTGGTCCGACTTCAACGGCGAGGACGAGCGCTCCTGGCAGGGCAGCTACAGCCTGGACTTCTCCGAGTACGGCGTACCGGGCCTGAGCTACACCGTGGCCTACGTCTACGGCGACAACATCAAGACCGACGAGACCAGCGACGGCAAGGAGCGCGAAATCTTCAACCAGCTGAAGTACGTGGTACCGAGCGGCCCGGCCAAGGACCTGTCGGTCAAGCTGCGCGGTTCCTGGCTGCGCGTGTCCAACGACGCCCGCTCCTACAACGACGACGGCAACGAAGTCCGCGTCTTCGTCGAGTACCCGGTCAACGTCTTCTGATGTGCTGATCGACGCTTGATGCAAAACGCCCCGTGGCAGCGATGCCACGGGGCGTTTTCATTTCAGGCTGCGGTGCTGCGCCTACGCGGCGCCAGCGGCGGGGCTCAGCGCACCACGCTGTTGATGTCGTGGCGGTTGAGCGAGGTACGCATTTCCTCGTACCAATCCGGAATCATTTCCTTCAGGCGCTCCTTGGCGTCTTCCAGCTTGAACGGCTGGGTGTAGCGCTTCTTGCGGTACGAGTAGATGTAGTAGGTGCCGTTGCGATAGAGGATGCGGTCGAAGGTATAGAACGCGATGTTCGTGCCGTTGCAACGCGCGGTCAGCACCATGTCGCCCTCTTCGTAGGGCAGCACGCCTTCGGCGCATTCGTAGGTGAAGAACTCGCGCACGTCGTCCCAGTCCACGCCATCGCTGCTGGCCCGCAGGAAGGCCTCGGCCTTTTCCTCGGAGTCATCGGAATGATCGCTGTACCAGATGAACAGCGGAATGCTCTGGTTGGTCTCGTCGCCCAGCCAGCTTTCGCCATCCAGGTACTGCGCGCCGCGCGCCAGGCTCGCCTGCATGCGGCGGTGGCTCTGGCGGTACTCCTCCAGCGCCTCGTCGAACGCCGGGCTGTCCTCGCCGAGCATCACGCCCTCGGCTCCCTTGATCGCCGCCACGCGCGCCAGGTAGTCGGCGTACAGCGCGGCATCCTGAATGACGGTGCAGGTGTCGCGGGTCAGGCTCAGGCCGATCTCGGTGAAGTTGGCGCTGCCCAGGATCACCACGTCCGGTTCGACCAGGATCAGCTTCCAGTGCACGCTGTTCTGCGCGCGGAAGTCGACGTGCAGGGTCACGTTCGCATCGGTGTCGCGCACGCAGAAATCGATGAAGTCCGGCGAGGTGAAGGCGTTGATGGTGCCGACCAGCAGATCGACGGTGTTGCCGTTCTCCACCAGGGTCTCGACCAGCGACTCGGTCTCACTGGCGGAGGCCGTGACGACGGTGATCAGTTTGTCGCTGACCTGCTCCAGGTACTGCTTGAGCGAGTTTTGAGCGTTAAGGATTTTCATACAGCCCCCACCGAAATTCTGAACACCCGAATTCTGAGGCAGGACAATGGCGGGTTTCAACTGCCTCGTTGCTCCCTTGCCCCCGCAGAATGGGCGCTTCAGCCGCACGGCATGCAAGGTACCGGCCTTTTGTGGCATAATAGGCGGCTTTGCCAGGCACGCCTCGGTCCACTCGACCGCCGCGCCCTCCCCGCACGCCCGCGCCCGGCGCGCACCATGTTCAGCCAAGGGTTACCCAGTTGATTTCCACCGCCAATATCACCATGCAGTTCGGCGCCAAGCCGTTGTTCGAAAACGTTTCCGTCAAGTTCGGCAACGGCAACCGCTACGGCCTGATCGGCGCCAACGGTTGCGGCAAGTCGACCTTCATGAAGATCCTCGGCGGTGAGCTGGAGCCTTCCAGCGGCCAGGTGATGCTGGAGAACGGCGTGCGCCTGGGCAAGCTGCGCCAGGATCAGTTCGCCTATGAAGACTTCAGCGTGATCGACACCGTGATCATGGGCCACGAGGAGCTGTGGAAGGTCAAGGCCGAGCGCGATCGCATCTACTCCCTGCCGGAGATGAGCGAGGAAGACGGCATGGCCGTGGCCGAACTGGAAGTGCAGTTCGCCGAATTCGACGGCTACACCGCCGAATCCCGCGCCGGCGAGCTGCTGCTGGGCCTGGGCATTCCGCTGGAACAGCACTTCGGCCCGATGAGCGCTGTCGCTCCGGGTTGGAAGCTGCGCGTCCTGCTGGCCCAGGCGCTGTTCTCCGATCCGGACCTGCTGCTGCTCGACGAACCGACCAACCACCTGGACATCAACACCATCCGCTGGCTGGAAAACGTCATCACGGCGCGCAACAGCACCATGATCATCATTTCCCACGACCGCCACTTCCTGAACAGCGTCTGCACCCACATGGCGGACCTGGACTACGGCGAGCTGCGCCTGTTCCCGGGCAACTACGACGAGTACATGACCGCGGCCGAGCAGGCCCGCGAGCGCCTGCTGTCGGACAACGCCAAGAAGAAGGCGCAGATCGCCGAACTGCAGACCTTCGTCAGCCGCTTCTCGGCCAACGCCTCCAAGGCCAAGCAGGCGACCAGCCGCGCCCGCCAGATCGACAAGATCCAGCTGGAAGAGGTCAAGCCGTCCAGCCGCGTCAGCCCGTTCATCCGCTTCGAGCAGTACAAGAAGCTGCACCGCCAGGCGGTGACCCTGGAGAAGGTCAGCCAGGGCTTCGACGGCGTGGCGCTGTTCAAGAACCTGAGCCTGCAGGTGGAAGCCGGCGAGCGCATCGCCATCATCGGCCCCAACGGCATCGGCAAGACCACCCTGCTGCGCACCCTGGTCGGCGAAATGGCGCCCACCCACGGTGAGGTGAAGTGGACCGACAGCGCCGACATCGGCTACTTCGCCCAGGACCACGCCGAGGACTTCGAAGAGGACTACAACCTGTTCGACTGGATGGCCCAGTGGACCCAGGGCGGCGAGCAGCTGGTGCGCGGCACCCTCGGCCGCATGCTGTTCTCCAACGACGACATCAAGAAGTCGGTGAAGGTCATCTCCGGTGGTGAACAGGGCCGCATGCTGTTCGGCAAGCTGATCCTGAAGAAGCCCAACGTGCTGGTGATGGACGAGCCGACCAACCACCTGGACATGGAATCCATCGAGGCGTTGAACCTGGCGCTGGAGAACTACCCGGGCACGCTGATCTTCGTCAGCCATGACCGCGAGTTCGTCTCCTCCCTGGCTACCCGCATCATCGAGCTGTCGGAAAACGGCGTGACCGACTTCAGCGGCACCTACGACGACTACCTGCGCAGCCAGGGCGTGATCGTCTGACGCATCGCCGTCCATGAAAAAGCCCCGCCAGTGCGGGGCTTTTTTCTGCGCGCTTTTCGTGGGCGCGGACTTTGTCCGCGATTCGCGGGCATGGCCCGCTCCTACGGGTTGAGGCAGTTCTTGTAGGAGCTGGCCATGCCTGCGAAAGCCTAAGCACAAGCATCGCGGACGGAGTCCGCTCCTACGGGCGATGTCCTGCGCGACTCCCAGTTCGCTGGATTGTGTTTTGTAGGAGCGGACTTTGTCCGCGATCGCGGGCCTGGCCCGCTCCTACAGGAGAAATTCCACGTATCGTCCCTTGAACCGTAGTACCCTTCAACGCCCCGACGTCTGCATCGTCGAGCTGCCCAGGCTGACGTCGAAGAACTCCGCCGCCGATGCCGCGAGGTCGCGGTGGATGGCCTTGCGGTCGAGCCCCTGGTTGTCGGTGCACAGGTCCGGCGTGGCCTCCAGCTCCTCATCGGAACAGGGCGACATGAACACGAAGTGCCCCGCTCCATCGAGCACCCGCAGGTCCGGCTGCTGCGGCAGCTTGCGCGCCAGGGCACCGGCATTCTTCTGCCACTTGAGGATCTGGTCCTGGTTGCCGGTGTAGAGCAGCACCGGCACCTGCACGTCCTCCAGCTCATGGGCGCCGTACATCAGGCTCAAGGGCGCGAGCAGCAGCAAGGCGCCGACGCGCGGGTCGGCCATCGGCACCAGGTCGCTGCGGTCGGCGCGCAGCTTGCCCTTGTCGCTGCAGGCGTCGGCGTCGTCCGGGTATCGCTGGCAGTACTTGATCAGGCGATCCAGACGCGGCTGCGCGCCGGCAAGGATCAGCGCCGTCTCGCCGCCGGCGGAATAGCCGATCACGCCGATCTTGCGCGGATCGACGACGCCCGCCACCTCGGAGTCGAGCAGCGCCGCGCTGATGGTTTCCGAGACCTGCAGCGGTCGGCCGTAGAGATTGCTCAGGGCACCCAGGCGACTGTGGTCATGCAGGTTGTCGCCGGGGTGCAGCAGCGCCACCACGACGAAACCCTTGCGCACCAGCGCCTCGATCAGGTCGCGGTGCGCCAGCGGTGTGCCGTAGTTGCCGTGGGACATCACCAGCATCGGGAAGTGGCCATTGGCGGTCTTGCCTTCGTAGGCGACATCGAGGATGAAGTTGCCCAGGTGCAGCGGCCGCTCCGGCGCGCGCGTGGGGTAGAAGGCGATGGCCTTCATCGGCGCAAGATCCAGTGGATCGCTCACCTGCAGGCGATGAAAGCCCACATTCCAGCCCGACGCCGCCCAGGCGCCGCTACTGAAGGTAACGAGCAACAGAATCCACAACAGACGCCTCGCCATGGTGCAATCCGTCCCGATGCGCAGCCAGTTCAGGCGCCATTGGACCTCCACCACGCAAGGCACGGGGGTTCGGGCGCCGCCAAGGACAATCCTTGCATACTACGCGCCAGCCGGGACTCGCCGGCGACAGCAGATGAACGGCCAGCCCCGGAAATGAAAAAGCCCCGCTATGCGGGGCTTTTCGTCAGTCCGTCGCCGATCAGGCGGCAGCGAACTGGCTGGCGATGCTCGCCTGGGCGCCAGCGATGGCGTTGCGGCGGGGCTCGTCACCGTAGGCCAGGCCTTCGGCGCGCACCACTTCGATATCGGTGATGCCGAGGAAATTCAGCACCAGCTGCAGGTAGTTCTCGTGGGCGACACCGGTCGGCTGGCCGGCATGGATGCCACCGGCGGTGGAAACGATGATCACCTTCTTGCCACCGGCCAGGCCGACCGGGCCGCTTTCGGTGTAGCGGAAGGTCTTGCCGGCAACCGCGATGCGGTCGATCCAGGCCTTCAGCTGGCTCGGAACGGAGAAGTTGTACATCGGGGCGCCGATGACGATGGCGTCGGCGGCCAGGAATTCTTCGATGCTGGTTTCGCCCAGGGCAGCTTCGTGCTTCTGCGCGGCATCGCGCATTTCAGCCGGGGTGCCGGCGGCGACCAGGCTGGCGGACGACAGGTGGCTGATGGCGTCGGCGGCCAGATCACGGTAGGTCACTTCAACGCCCGGCTCGGCGGCGACCCAGGCGGCAACCAGTTCGGCGCTGAGCTGACGGGAAGCGGAGTTGTCGCCGAGGATGCTGGAATCGATGTGCAGAAGTTTCATGTGTGAGTTCTCCAAACGGGTTAGCCAGGTGGCTGGCGGGAGTAATTCGTCGTTGGAGGCAAGACTACGCACGTAGCCAATCATCGATAAGTCGGCAAAAATGTGATGATTCGTCTCATCAGCAGGACAATCCCATGCAGGACCTCAATGACCTCTTCTATTTCGCCAAGGTGGTGGAGTGCGGAGGATTCGCCGCCGCCGGCCGCCTGCTGGGGCTGCCGAAGTCGCGGCTGTCGCGGCGCGTGGCGGAACTGGAGGCACGCCTGAACGTGCGCCTGCTGCAGCGCACCACGCGCAAGCTGGCACTCACCGACCTGGGCGAGCGCTATTACCGGCACTGCCAGGCGATGCTGGTGGAAGCGGAAATGGCAGACGAAGTGGCCGCCCAGCTCAGCGCCGAGCCGCGCGGGCGGGTGAAGCTGTCCTGCCCGGTCGCCCTGGCGGAAACCTCGCTCAACGAGATGCTGCCGGGATTCCTCGCCGCCTACCCGCAGGTGAACCTGGAACTGCTGCTGACCAACCGCCGCGTCGACCTGCTCAATGAGGGCGTGGACGTGGCCCTGCGCGTCCGCGCGCCGGGCGATGAAGACCTGTCCCTGGTATCGCGCCGCCTGCGCCCGGCGAAGGCGGCACTGGTGGCGGCGCCCGCGCTGCTGCAGGGGCGGCAGCCGGCTCATCCGCAGGACCTGGCCAGCCTGCCCATCCTCGGCGCGATCGAGAGCGACCGCAAAGTGCACATGAAACTGATCGGACCGCAGGGGGAAGTCTGCGAGCTGGCGCTGGAGGCCCGCCTGGCGGCGGAAGACTTCAACCTGCGCAAGAACGTCGCCCTGGCCGGACTGGGCGTGACCGTGCTGCCGAACTACTACTGCATCGAAGAACTGGCGGACGGCCGCCTGGTGCGCGTGCTGCCGGAGTGGCACGAGCCCGAGGCCAACCTGCAGGCGGTGTATCCGCACCGGCGCGGCGTTCTGCCGGCGGTGCGGGCATTGCTCGACTATCTGGCTGAGGAGTTCTCGAAGGACGACTCGCCGTTATGAGGCGCCCTGCCCCAGCCCCGTCAGCGCACCGAGCCAACCCAGCAGGCGCCCACCGCTGAGCCAGTCGATCCAGAACAGCTGGTGGACCATGACAATCGCCCAGAACACCAGCTGGAACGACAGCTTGCGGGTCTTGTGGCGGAACACTTGCTGGGCAAGCAACGCACCCGGCCAGCCGCCCAGCAGCTCCAGCAGGTGCAGGCTCTGCTCGGGCGTGCGCCACGCGTCCCGCTCGGCGCTACGCTTGTCCCGCCAGTAGGCGAAGAACGCCAGCACGCTGAACAGCGGATAGAGCAGCAGGAACCAGGGGAAATAACCGTCCTTCAGCCACACCACGGCGCCAGTGGCCGGCAACGCCAGCAATACCGCCAGAAGCACCAGGGCACGGCCGATGGAACGCCGGGGCGGTGTCGGGAAGGCCACTTCCCGTCCGCTGCGTGCCCGCTCGCGGGTCGCCGGCGCACGCGGCTTGCGGCGGATATCGGGCGTATCGATGGCCAGGCCGGCCAGACGTGCGTGCTCCGCGCGCGGCCGGCCCTGCTTGTCACTGCCCGGGACGTAGCACACCTGATCGCCACTCTGCGGACGGCGATCGCCGCGGAAGGCGGAGATGTGCAGGAAGAGCTCTTCGCCGCCTGCTTGCGGACGGATGAAGCCGAAGCCCTTGTCGTCGTCCCAGCGACTGATGATGCCGTTTTTTTCCATGGCCCCCAGACTCAAGGTTTGACGCTGCTCCAATCGATCAGCCCGAACTGCCAGGTCGCCAGGATCAGCAGGCCGAAGGCGATACGGTACCAGGCGAACGCCGCGTAGCTGTGATTGGCGATGAACTTCAGCAGGCTGCGCACGGCGATCATGGCGAAGATGAAGGACGTCACGAAACCTATGGCGAACACGGGCAGGTCATCGTGCTGGAACAGGTGGCGGTACTTGTACCCCGAGTAAACCGCTGCGCCGACCATGGTCGGCATCGCCAGGAAGAAGGAGAACTCGGTGGCGGCCTTGCGCGACAGCCCGAACAGCAGGCCGCCGATGATGGTGGCGCCCGAGCGCGAGGTACCCGGTACCAGCGCCAGGCACTGGGCGCAGCCGACCTTGAGGGCATCCTTCCAGGTCATGTCGTCCACTGTTTCGGCGCGGATGCGGTGCTCGCGGCCCTCGGCCCAGAGGATCACCACGCCACCGATGACCAGCGCCACGGCGACGGTGATGGGGTTGAACAGGTAGTGGTGAATCTTGTCGGCGAAGGCCACGCCCAATACCACGGCGGGGGCGAAAGCGATCAGCAGGTTGACGGTGAAACGCTGGGCCCGCGCCTGGGTCGGCAGGCCGATGACGACGTCGAGGATCTTGCGGCGGAACTCCCAGACCACCGCCAGGATCGCGGCCAACTGGATGATGATGTTGAAGGCCTCGGCGCGCTCGCCGCCGAAACCGATGATGTCCGCCACGATGATCTGGTGGCCGGTACTGGAGATGGGCAGGAACTCAGTCAGCCCCTCGACCACCCCGAGAATGAATGCCTGGAAGGCACTCCAAAAATCCATATTGCTTCCCCCGCGCGGCTCGATGGCTCGCCTTTTTAATGATGTATTCCGACTGCGCCGGTCCATGAGGTCGGGACACAAAGCCCGGAACCTCACGACAAGGCGTCGGCATGCTAATGCATTGCCCGTGGCTTGCTACGGATTTAACGAAAAATTCTCATCCGGTCACTGACCAACCGGCACCGACGCGGCTCTCGCCCGCGTGAAGCAGACCATCCGAGGCGGATTGCGTTCGCCAAGCTGCGAAAAATGTCTGGCTCAGGGTGATGCAACGGCACAGCCGCTCTGGAAAGCCGATGGCCAGGGTCGACCGTTACACGCGTGAAACAGGTCGCCCCCACGCAATACCCACGAACCGGGAATGGCGAGCCTCGGCACGGCATTGTGTTTCAGCCACGATACAGGCAGTGATTCATCCTTGATCCAGGCCCGATTCCAGAGCCCTCGTCGGAATTTCGCTCCGGTGGCAGTGTAATGAGGGCGCAACAGTCTCTTCACCGCAGCGCCGGCTGAATTCTCCAAGTCACTGATTCTTCAAGGCAACCGAATTCCGGCACAGCAACTGCTTCACCTCGGTATCGCTGATTACGGCTCAACGCATCACCTGGGAGTGGCTGACATGCCGGGGAGTATTGCAAGGACAGTCGCCGCCTGCTCGCTGTTGGCGGCGGGCTTCTGCGCCACACTTGCTCTGCTGCTGGTCGTGGATCAGGACAGCCTCTCCAGCGGCGCCCGGCAGGTGGCTTTCGACGATAACCCGCAGACCGGAACCACCCCCAACGTCCCTGCGGCTCCCGACGTCGGGAGCTCACTGCAACGCACCACCAGGCACCTCCGCGTCATCATGAGCGCGGACATTGATCACCCACAGAACAACAACAAGGCGGCCCCCGTTCTCTACGGTCAGCACGCCGACTCCGCTGGCAGCGCAATGCGGCCAGGCACTGGCAACATCGCCGTCGACAACGCCACCATCAAGACCGGACCTGTATCAGCCGGCATGACCTTCGCTACCGACGGCTGCAATTCGGGTATCTCCGAGCACAATGGCGATACCTATCCCAACACCTGGAGCAACCCGCTGTGCTCCGGGGGCAACACATCCGGCAATGCGGACAGCCAGGCCCTGTACGCTCAGGGCCGCCTGAATGGCGCCGCCACCGATAACGCAAGCGTCTGCATGGCAACCCGTGGCGGCTCCCCGCACAGCCACTCGCTGCCCATCGACGTTGGCTGCCCAGCCTGCGTTTGCGCCGGCAATAGATCCTTCGGCTGAATACGAAGGCCCCGATTCCGGGGCCTTCGCTTGTTCTCTCGAATCGCGACCGCCCCCATAGCCAAACCCATTGTAGGAGCGGGCCATGCCCGCGATCGCGCGCATGGCGCGCGCCAGTGGAGGCCGGTGCGTAGAATCGTCCGCGATTGAGAGCATCGCGGACAGAGTCCGCTCCTACGGGGGCTCTTGTAGAAGCGAGTCGATTCGCGCCCCACAGCCCAGGCTGTCCCTAACGCAACTGATGCTTGTGCAACAGCCGATAGAAGGTTGGCCGGGAAATCCCCAGCATCCGCGCCGCCACGCTGAGGTTGTCGCCATGCCGCGCCAGCGCATCGCACATCGCCTGGCGTTCGGCGCCGAGCTTGTACTCTTCCAGCGTCACCAGCGGTTGGTGAGTGGCCTTGCCCTTCTGCCGCTCCAGGCCCAGGTCGCGCGCCTCGATCTGCCGCCCCTCGGCGAGCACCAGGCCCCGGCGTACCCGATTGGCCAGTTCGCGCACGTTACCGGGCCAGCCATGCTCCGCCATCGCCGCCAGGGCATCGTCGGAAAAACGTCGGGGCCGGCGGCCGGTCTCGACGCTGTACAGGTGGGCAAAGTGATTGGCCAGCAGCGCCATGTCGCCATTGCGCTCGCGCAGCGGCGAAGTCGAGACCTGCAGGACGTTCAGGCGGTAATACAGGTCCTCGCGAAAGGTTCCGGCACGGATCGCCGCCTCCAGGTCGATATGGGTCGCCGCCAGCACCCGCACGTCGACATCGATCGGCTGGCTGCCGCCGACCCGCTCGAACTGTTTCTCCTGCAACACCCGCAGCAGATTGGCCTGCAGCTCCAGCGGCAGGTCGCCCACCTCATCGAGGAACAGCGTGCCGCCATTGGCCTGCTCGAAGCGGCCGATCTTGCGCTGGTGCGCGCCAGTGAACGCGCCCTTCTCATGACCGAACAGCTCCGACTGGATCAGGTTCTCCGGAATCGAGCCGCAATTGATCGCCACGAACGGCCGCACCGCGCGCCGCGACAGGCGGTGCAGGGTGCGCGCCACCAGCTCCTTGCCAGTGCCGCTCTCGCCCCGGATCAGCACCGGGGACTCGGTGGGCGCGAACTTCGCCAGCAGCTTGCGCAAGTCGCGTATCTCGCGGCTCTCGCCCAGCAACTCGTGCTGGCCTTCGTCGCTGTGCACGCCGCCACGCCCACGCAGGCGCGCCATGCCGAAGGCGCGGCCGAGGGTAACCTGCACCCGCGCCACGTCGAACGGCAAGGTATGGAAGTCGAAGAACCACTCGCTGACGAAATCGCCGACCTCATGGATCGGCAGGATGTCGGGACTGAGCACCGCGATCCACTCGGTGCCACTGCGGCTGATGAGTTCCTTGATCGATTCGGGACGATCCAGATGCTCGGGCTGCAGACGCAGCAAGCCGACGTCGCAGTTGCGCTCGCCGGCCATGTCCAGCTCGCAACTGTCCACCTCCCATCCAGCTGCCCGGAGTCCGGGCAGCAGCCGCCGACAGTCATCGCACGGATCGACTACCAGCAGGCGTCGAAGACTCGATGCCGCCTCAAGCATGCTCCCTTCCTTGGCGCCATTTTTTTGAAAAACTTTAAAAAACAGCCGTTTGGCGCTCTAAATTGTAAAGCTAGCAATATCTTGACGGTGTCAATCGACCATTTTTCTATAAGGTCAATGCCGAAACGATCTCACCAGCCGCGACCACGCCGCTTGACCTCCAGGCGGCGGATGAATTCTTCCAGCACCAGCTTGTAGAGGTCGTCGCCCAAGTAAACATCCTCCACGCCACAGTCGATATTCGGGTTGTCGTTCACCTCGATCACCACCACGCGATCGCCGGACTGTTTCAGGTCCACCCCGTACAGGCCATCGCCGATCAGGTTGGCGGTATTCACCGACAGCTCCACCACCTTGCGCGGCGCCTCGTGGACCGCCATGGTGCGGAAATCGCCGCTGAGCTCCTCGGCATCGGGGCTGTGGTCGTAGATCTGCCAGTGGCCCTTGGACATGAAGTACTGGCAGGCGAAGATCGGCTTCTGGTTGAGCACGCCGATGCGCCAGTCGTACTCGGTGTAGAAGAACTCCTGGGCCAGCAGCAACACGGAGCGCTCGAACAGCTCGGCGCTGGCCTTGAGCAGCTCGTCCTGGTTGGTCACCTTGATCACCCCGCGGGAGAAGCTGCCATCGGGGATCTTCAGCACCAGCGGGAATCCCAGGCGCTCACCGACCTTCTCCAGCTCCTGCGGGTTGTCCTTGTAGAGAATCTCGGTGGCCGGCATGCCCAGCTTGTGACTGCGCAGCAGGTCCGCCAGGTAGACCTTGTTGGTGCAGCGCAGGATCGACACCGGGTCGTCCATCACCACCATGCCCTCGCTCTCGGCCTTCTTGGCAAAGCGGTAGGTGTGGTCGCTGACGCTGGTGGTCTCGCGGATCAGCAGCGCGTCGTACTCGGCCAGCCGCGAGTAGTCCTTCTTCTCGATCAGCTCCACGTCGATGCCGAGGCTGCGGCCGACGCGAATGAAGTTCTTCAGCGCCTTGGCGTCCGACGGCGGGAAGGCTTCCTCCGGGTCGTGGAGGATCGCCAGGTCGTAGCGGTACTGCTTGCGCGAGCGCGGCTTGCGCCAGATCTGCCGGCTGAAGCTGTCCAGCGCATTGGCAAACAGGTCTTCCTGGTCCTCGCGCAACTTATGGATGTTGCCCGGCTTCACCCCCTCGATGTGCCAGCCGCGGCTCTTGCGGAACTCCACCAGCAACAGCGGACAGGGAAAGGCCTCGAACAGCTGGCGCGCCAGGTCCTGCAGCGGCTCCATGTCGGTGCGGCCGAAGTACAGGGTCAGGGTGAAGCCGTCGGTGTTGCCGTAAGGATGGTCGGCCAGCGCCTTGTCGAGGGTCTTTTCCAGGTCTTCCAGGGCCAGGCTGTAGAGGGATTTCTTCGCCAGCTCGCTGATGCTGCGCACCGATGGAATCACCTTGTGCCCGCGCGCCTCGGCCAACAGAGAGCAGTAATAACCATGACCCAGGTACTTGTAGTTGCGGCACAGGTTGATCACCTGTACGCGCTTGCCATTGTCGTCATCGATGGGCATTTCCAGGTATTCCTGGGCGCTGACCACATCTTCACTGGGGTAATAGGACGCCCAGTCCTCCTTGCGCTCGACGATGATGAACAACTTGCTCACGACACCTCCAGGGCATTCCGGGATAGCGCTTGCCGCGCCTGGCGTCCGGGACAATACTCCGCTGAACGCTGCTTCGACCGCGGGGTCTGGCGGTACGTTCGCACCCTTCGCCGGACCAACGTGCTCCCTTCAGGTTAACGAATCCTTACCGGTATGAACCTGCAACTTCGCGCCGCCACCGCCGACGATCTGAACGCCCTGGTCGAGCTGGAAAACCGCTGCTTCGAGTACGACCGCCTGTCGCGTCGCAATTTCCAGTGGATGATCACCCGCGCCAATGCCTCCCTGATCGTGGCCGAGGCCGACCGTAATCTGCTGGGCTACGTGCTGGTGCTGTTCCACCAGGGCACCTCGCTGGCCCGCCTCTACTCCATCGCCCTCGACGAGCGCGCCCGGGGCATCGGCCTGGGGCAGAAGCTGCTGGACCGCGCCGAAGCCGAGGCGATCGAACACGACTGTGCCTACATGCGCCTGGAAGTCCGCCCGGACAATCGCGGCGCGATCATCCTCTACCAGCGCAACGGCTACCGCCCTTTCGCCACGGTGCGCGACTACTACGAGGACCACAGCGAAGCGCTGCGCTTCGAGAAACGCATCCGCCAGATCAGCGGCCAGGCGCCCCGGCACGTCCCCTTCTACCACCAGACCACCGACTTCACCTGCGGCCCGTCCTGCCTGCTGATGGCCATGGGGGCGCTGGAGCCCGAACGGGCACTGGAGCGCCGCGAAGAACTGCGCCTGTGGCGTGAGGCCACCACCATCTATATGACCACCGGCCACGGCGGCTGCAGCCCGCAGGGACTGGCCCTGGCCGCATGGCGCCGGGGCTTCCGCGTGCAGCTGCAACTGACGGAGGACGGCCCGCTGTTCCTCGATGGCGTGCGCAGCGAGGAAAAACGCGAGGTGATGCGCCTGGTGCACGCCGACTTCGCCAATGAGCTTGCGCAAAGCGACGTGGAGCAATTGCTGGTCACGCAACTGGACATCGACAGCGCGCTGGAAGCCGGCGGCCAGCCGCTGGTGCTGATCAGCAGCTACCGCCTGACCCGCTCCAAGGCGCCGCATTGGGTGGTGGTCACCGACTGCGACGAGGACTTCGTCTACCTGCACGACCCGGACGTCGACCACAGCCAGCACCGCGAGCCGCTGGACTGCCAGCACATCCCGGTGAGCCACGGGGAATTCGAACAGATGAGCCGGTTTGGCCGCAGCAAGTTGCGCGCGGCGGTGGTGCTCTACAAGCGCTGAACGGGAAAATCGCGGGCATGGCCCGCTCCTACCGGTTGTCCAGAGTCAGGGGGCTTCCCTGTAGGAGCGGGCCATGCCCGCGACAAGCGTCCAAAGGGCGCCCCTAAAACGTAACAGGCGCCCTCTTCCATCAGCCCTGGCTCAGGGCACCAGCGCCATCCCCACGCCAAAGCGGTTCCAGGCATTGATGGTGGCGATCGCCAGGGTCAGGTTGACGATCTCCGCCTCGCTGAAATGCTCGCGCAGGGCTTCGAACTGATCCTGCGGCGCATGCTTCTCGGCCAGCAGGGTCAGGCTTTCCGTCCAGGCCAGCGCGGCGCGCTCGCGGTCGGTGAAGAAGCGGGTCTCGCGCCAGGCGCTCAGGGTCTGCAGGCGTGCCTCGGTCTCGCCGGCCTTGCGCGCATCATTGGCATGCATGTTCATGCAATAGGCACAGCCGTTGAGTTGCGACGCGCGCAGGCGCACCAGTTCCAGCAGCGGGAGCTCCAGGCCGGACTTCTCCAGGGCCTGTTCCAGGCCGAGCATGGCCTTGTAGGCGTCGGGGGATTTCTTCGGCCAATCGATGCGTGCGCTCATGATCTTCTCCAGTAGGTCCGCGGGCTGCGGGAATGGCGCTACGTTAGCGCCACCGGCCGGCACTTCGAATAGCCAATTCCCGGCAATACCGGCAGACCAATGGGTCCAATCGCCCCGCAGGCCTTGTAGGAGCGCGCCATGCGCGCGATTCGCGGGCATGGCCCGCTCCTACCGCAGGGCACAGATTCAGCGATCGATCCGCGTCGACAGGATGATCGACGACATGGTCCGCTCCACCCCGTCCAGCGCGCCGATGCGGTCCAGCACCGCGTCGAGGTCACGGATGGACAGCGCCTCGACGATCACGATCATGTCGAAGTTGCCGCTCACCGAATGCAGGGTCTTCACCTCGGCGATCTTCTCCAGCGCCTGCGCCACCTGGTGCGACAACTTCGGCAGCGCCGTCACCAGCACATGGGCGCGCACCAGGGACTGCGCGTAGCTGTCCGACACCTTGATCGAATAGCCGCTGATGATGCCCTGCTGCTCCAGCCGTTCGATCCGGCTCTGCACCGTGGAACGCGACACGCCCAGCTTGCGCGCCAGCTCGGAAATCGACTCGCGGGCATTGGCGCGCAGCAGGTTCAGCAGCATGGCATCCGCATTTTTCGTTATTTTGTTCATTAGACCTATCAATCTGCGTTAAAGCTTTTGTTCATTTTGCAGATTTACGGATTCATTTCAACGACTCCCTTTGTAATAGTGGGCGCCAAGGCGAGCCCACACGGCTCGCCATTTCTTTGCCCGCGCGCCATCCATCGACTGGCCCCTGCGGGCCGCGAAAAGCCTTGCCAAGCTGGTTGATCAAAACCGGCATGCCGAACAAAAGGGAACTTCCAATGCACAAGAACCGCCACCCCCACACCCCCGGCAAGAAACCGGTGACCATCTTCGGTCCGGACTTCCCCTTCGCCTTCGACGACTGGATCGAGCATCCCGCCGGCCTGGGCAGCATCCCCGCTGACAAGCACGGCCAGGAAGTGGCCATCGTCGGCGCCGGCATTTCCGGCTTGGTGGCGGCCTATGAGCTGATGAAGATGGGCTTGAAGCCCGTGGTCTACGAAGCCTCGAAGATGGGCGGCCGCCTGCGTTCGGAGACCTTCGAAGGCGCCGACGGCATCATCGCCGAGCTGGGCGGCATGCGCTTCCCGGTGTCCAGCACCGCCTTCTACCACTACGTCGACAAACTCGGCCTGGAAACCAAGCCCTTCCCCAACCCGCTGACGCCCGCCTCAGGCAGCACCGTGGTCGACCTGGAAGGCACCAGTCACTACGCCGAGAAGATCGACGACCTGCCGGAAATCTTCCGCGAAGTCGCCCAGGCCTGGGCCGACGCCCTGGAAGACGGCGCACGCTTCTCCGAGATCCAGGACGCCATCCGCGAGCGCGACACCGTCAAGCTGAAGGCCCTGTGGGACGAATTGGTGCCCAAGTGGGACGACCGCACCTTCTACGACTTCGTCGCCACCTCGAAAGCCTTCTCGCGCCTCTCCTACCGTCATCGCGAAATCTTCGGCCAGGTCGGCTTCGGCACCGGCGGCTGGGACTCCGACTTCCCCAACTCCATGCTGGAAATCTTCCGCGTGGTGATGACCAACTGCGACGACCACCAGCACCTGGTGGTCGGCGGCGTCGAGCAGGTGCCGCGCGGCATCTGGAGCCACGTGCCGGAGAAGTGCGCGCACTGGCCGGCCGGCACCTCCCTGGCCTCGCTGCACAATGGCGCGCCGCGTCCGGGCGTGAAGAAGATCGCCCGCGCCGCCGACGGCACCTTCGCCGTCACCGACTACTGGGGCGACACCCGCCACTACGCGGCCGTGCTGGCGACCTGCCAGACCTGGCTGCTGACCACCCAGATCGAGTGCGAGGAAGCGCTGTTCTCGCAGAAGATGTGGATGGCCCTGGACCGCACCCGCTACATGCAGTCGTCGAAGACCTTCGTGATGGTCGACCGCCCGTTCTGGAAGGACAAGGACCCGGAAACCGGCCGCGACGTGATGAGCATGACCCTCACCGACCGCCTCACCCGCGGCACCTACCTGTTCGACAACGGCGACGACAAGCCGGGGGTGATCTGCCTGTCCTATTCCTGGATGAGCGACGCCATGAAGATGCTGCCGCACCCGGTGGAGAAGCGCGTGCAGCTGGCTCTGGATGCGCTGAAGAAGGTCTACCCGAAGGTCGACATCGCCAGCCACGTCATCGGCAACCCGATCACCGTTTCCTGGGAGGCCGACCCGCACTTCCTCGGCGCCTTCAAGGGCGCGCTGCCGGGCCACTACCGCTACAACCAGCGCATGTACGCGCACTTCATGCAGGACGAAATGCCCGCCGAGCAGCGCGGCATCTTCATCGCCGGTGACGACGTGTCCTGGACCCCGGCCTGGGTGGAAGGCGCGGTGCAGACCTCGCTCAACGCCGTGTGGGGCATCATGAAGCACTTCGGCGGCGCCACCCATCCGGAGAACCCCGGCCCGGGCGACCGCTTCGCCGAACTCGGCCCGATGGAACTGCCGGACTGATCCCCGCCACTCCCCTGCATTGACTGAACAGCGGCTCGCGCGAGGCCGGGATCGGGTGCACACTGCCTGATCCCGGCCTTGCGTGTTTCGAAGGAGAGCACCATGTACCTGGCCCTCTACCAGTGCCAACCCGGCCCCGACGACGTCGCCGGCAACCTGCGCCGCCTCGAACAGGCCGCCCGGCAGGCGGTGCAGAGCGGCGCGGACCTGCTGGTCCTGCCGGAAATGTTCCTCAGCGGCTACAACATCGGCGCCCAGCGCGTCGCCGAACTGGCCGAAGCCAGCGACGGCCCCTCGGCCGCACGCATCGCCGAGGTCGCCCGTCAGCACAATATCGGCATTCTCTACGGCTACCCCGAACGTGACGCCGGCGGTGCCATCTTCAACAGCGTGCAGCTGATCGACCGCCACGGCGAGCGCCGTGCCAACTACCGCAAGACCCACCTCTACGGCGACCTCGACCGCACCCAGTTCAGCGCCTCCGACATCCCGCCGGCGATCTTCGAACTGGACGGCTGGAAGATCGGCCTGCTGATCTGCTTCGACGTGGAATTCCCGGAAAACGTACGCAGCCTGGCGATGGCTGGAGCCGACCTGGTGCTGGTGCCCACCGCCAACATGCGCCCCTACGAATTCGTCGCCCAGGTACTGGTGCCCACCCGCGCCTACGAGAACCAGGTATTCCTCGCCTACGCCAACTACGCAGGCCCTGAAGGCGAACTGGAATACTGCGGCCTGAGCTGCATCGTTGCACCGGATGGCCAGGTGATGACCCAGGCCAAGCACGGCGAAGAACTGCTGGTGGCCGAACTGGACCCGCAACGCATCGCCCTGGCACGCGAGGGGTACAGCTATGTGCACCTGCGGCGGCCGGTGCTGTATCGCAGCTGAAGAAAAGCCCGGCGCAATGCCGGGCTTTTTTGTGCGTATTCCGCGCGGACTATGCGTGCTCGCGTAGGAGCGGACTTTGTCCGCGAAATCCCGCCCCGGCACCGAAACCGCAGGATTTTGTACCCGATCACCGTATGACTGCGCACGCCGGGAGCGCCCTGCGCTCTGGAAGATTCGCGGACAAGGGCTAGGCGCCCACGTCTCTCCTACTGGGGAATGCCGTGCCGTGCGGTTCGCGAGCAAGCTCGCTCCTACGAAGAGCCCATATCTCCGGCTTTGGCTTTTTGCTCTGAAGACTTCCAGAGAAATCTCCGCACGCACCGGAGCGCCCCTTCAGGAGGCCGAGTGGAATCGGAGTTTCAGGGGGTGAGCGGCATGGATGCCGCGAGAGCCGCGATGGGCCAGGGATGGCCCTTCGCGGCGGGCCCCTGAAACTTCGATGGAAGGAGGGAACCCCGGCGAAGCCGGGGCCGGATGATGGGGCAAGACCTTTGCCCACTTTGGGTCGTTTGCCAAAGTGGGTCGCCCGAGGGGGCGAAACAAAATCTCTCAGCACACGCCGAAGCGGCGCAGACACGCCCAAACCAAACAAGAGCAAAAGCATCGCGGACAAAGTCCGCTCCTACGACAGCCGCTCCCCACAATGAACAACGGCGCCCGCAGGCGCCGTTGTCAGTTCAGGGAAACATCACCCATTGGCCTTCTTGATGATCGCCTCGGCGATATTCGCCGGCGCCTCGGCATACTTGGTGAACTCCATCGAATAGCTCGCCCGCCCCTGAGACATCGAGCGCACATCGGTGGCATAGCCGAACATCTCGCCCAGCGGCACTTCCGCGCGGATCACCTTGCCCGCTGGGGTGTCTTCCATGCCCTGGATCAGCCCGCGCCGGCGGTTCAAGTCGCCCATCACGTCGCCCATGTAATCCTCCGGCGTCACCACCTCGACCTTCATCACCGGCTCCAGCAGCACCGCACCGCCCTTCTGCGAGAGCTGCTTGGTGGCCATGGAGGCGGCGATCTTGAACGCCATCTCGCTGGAGTCCACGTCGTGGTAGGAGCCGTCGAACACCGAGGCCTTCAGGCCGATCAGCGGGTAACCGGCGAGCACGCCATTCTGCATCTGTTCCTCGATGCCTTTCTGGATCGCCGGGATGAACTCGCGAGGGATCACGCCGCCCACCACCTCGTTGACGAACTCCAGGCCGTCCTTGCCTTCCTCGCCCGGCTCGAAGCGAATCCAGCAGTGGCCGAACTGGCCGCGCCCACCGGACTGGCGGACGAACTTGCCCTCGATCTCGCACTTCTTGCGGATCGCCTCGCGGTAGGCCACCTGCGGCTTGCCGATGTTGGCCTCGACGTTGAACTCGCGGCGCATGCGGTCGACGATGATGTCCAGGTGCAGCTCGCCCATGCCGGAAATGATGGTCTGCCCGGTCTCCTCGTCGGTCTTCACGCGGAACGAGGGGTCTTCCTGGGCCAGCTTGGACAGGGCGATGCCCATCTTCTCCTGGTCGGCCTTGGTCTTGGGCTCCACGGCCACCGAGATCACCGGATCGGGGAAGTCCATGCGTTCGAGGATGATCGGCTTGTCGATGGCGCACAGCGTGTCGCCGGTGGTGACGTCCTTCATGCCGATCAGCGCGGCGATGTCGCCGGCGCGGCATTCCTTGATCTCCTCGCGCTGGTTGGCGTGCATCTGCACCATCCGCCCGACGCGCTCCTTCCTGGTCTTCACCGAGTTGAGCACGGCATCACCGCTGCTGAGCACGCCGGAATACACGCGGGCGAAGGTCAGTGTGCCGACGAAGGGGTCGGTGGCGATCTTGAAGGCCAGCGCGGAGAACGGCTCGCTGTCGTCGGCGTGGCGCTCCAGGTGCTTCTCTTCGTCGTCCGGATCGGTGCCGTTGATCGCCGGGATTTCCGACGGCGCCGGCAGGTAGTCGATGACCGCGTCGAGCACCAGCGGCACGCCCTTGTTCTTGAAGGATGAGCCCAGCACCGCCGGGACGATCTCGTTGGCCAGGGTGCGCTGGCGCAGGCCGGCCTTGATCTCCTCGATGGTCAGCTCCTCGCCTTCGAGGTACTTGTTCATCAGTTCCTCGTTGGCCTCGGCGGCGGCTTCAACCATGTGCGAGCGCCACTCCTCCGCCAGCGCCTGCAGCTCGGCAGGGATCGGCTCCTCGGTGTAACTGGTGCCCTGGTCGGCGTCGTTCCAGACGATGGCCTTCATCTTCACCAGATCGATCTGTCCGGCGAAATTTTCCTCCGCGCCGATGGCAAGCTGGATCGGCACCGGGGTGTGCCCCAGGCGCTGCTTGATCTGATTGACCACGCGCAGGAAGTCGGCGCCCTGGCGGTCCATCTTGTTCACGTAGGCCAGGCGCGGCACGTGGTACTTGTTGGCCTGGCGCCACACGGTCTCGGACTGCGGCTCGACGCCGTCGGCGCCGCTGAACACCACCACCGCGCCGTCGAGCACCCGCAGGGAGCGCTCCACCTCGATGGTGAAGTCCACGTGGCCGGGGGTATCGATGATGTTGAAGCGGTACTTGTGGTCGTACTGCTTGGTCGAGCCCTGCCAGAACGCCGTGGTGGCCGCCGAGGTGATGGTGATTCCGCGCTCTTGCTCCTGCACCATCCAGTCCATGGTTGCCGCGCCGTCGTGCACCTCGCCCATCTTGTGGTTCACCCCGGTGTAAAACAGGATGCGCTCGGTGGTCGTGGTCTTGCCGGCGTCGACGTGGGCGACGATGCCGATATTGCGGTAAAGCTCGATGGGCGTGGTGCGAGCCATGGCGTGCTCCGTATCTGCTGGTTGACTGCCGGGCCTGCAGCTGCGGGTCCGTTGCCTGCGCGGGGACGGCGGAAGGAAGTGCGGCGTCAGAAATTTCTGCGCACAACAGGCTCAAGGTAGCGCGTCTTCGTGGCAATTCCAGTGACAGGACATGGCGAGCCCGACCGTCCGACCGGCTGCGTGTATGCGGTGATCAGGATGGCCATTCGCATCCTCCATGCATGCGGACATCGCCCCGTCGGGACATGCCGGGATCGCCGCGCAGGCCCCGGGGCGAGGCGCATTGAATAAAACAAAAATAATCCCTAAATATCATATAGTTATTAAGCCAATTTAATGCTTTACATAACCATCGTGCGGCCCGCCGCAATTACCCCGGCAGCCTCAAGAGCCCCTGGCCATGGGCCTTTGCCGCCGTCGAGAGTCACCTGGGAGCGCCACTCTGGATAAAGTTATTTCTCAAGAAAATTAACTCTATAAAAATCATATAGTTATAAAATCATTAGAGAAATGACTTAAACAACAGCTCCGCCCTGAAGGCTCGCCACTGGATTCGAACCCCCTTCCGGGTCCATCCTTGAACCATGCCCATTTGCCGGAGATCGCCACCATGAGCGACAGCATCACCATAGATTTCGTCTCCGACGTGGTCTGCCCCTGGTGCGCCATTGGCCTGAACGGTTTGCTGGAGGCCATCCGCCGCGTGGACGATGAGCTGACCGTGGAACTGCACATCAACCCCTTCGAGCTCAACGCCGACATGCCCGCCGAGGGCGAGGACCTGGTGGAGCACCTGCAGCGCAAGTACGGCAGCAGCGCCGAGGAAATCGCCCGCAACCAGGAGCACCTGCGCGCCATGGGCGAGGAAGTCGGCGTGCACTTCGACCTGAAGAAGCGCAACCGCATCTACAACACCTTCGACGCCCACCGCCTGCTGCACTGGGCAGCGGAATCGCATCGCGACGTCGCCCTCAAGCAGGCCCTGCTGCACGCCTACTTCGGCGAGGGGCGCGACCCGAGCGATGCGGAAGTACTGCTGGACGTGGCCGTCAGCGTCGGCCTGGACGCCGTACGGGCGCGGGAAGTTCTCGACAGCGACGCCTTTGCCGACGCAGTGATAGCCGAAGAGGACTTCTATACCAACCACGGCATCCGCGCCGTACCGGCGGTGATCCTCAATGGCCGCCAGCTGATCTCCGGCGCGCAGAGCGTGGACTACTACGAACAGGCGCTGCGCCAGGTGGCGCGCAAGCAGCCGCTGCCGGAGTGACAGCCGCCTCGCGGAGCCCTCCGGCAACGCCACGATAGCCTCCCCCGACCGCCAGTCCGGCCATCGCCAACGAGTGCCTGCTTGACAGGCGACCGAGGGCGGCCTCCCCCTGCACCCCTGGTCGGCAGCCGCTTCGGCGCACAGGGCGTCTGCTAGCGTTATTAATGAGGGCAGTTCCCATTCCAGCTCACTAGATGAGGAGGTGCGCCATGGCCATGGCCGACTGGCGCCTCGAAGGCGTCGAGTTTGCATCCTGTAACTGCAACTGGGGTTGCCCGTGCCAATTCAGTTCGCCACCCACCCACGGCAAGTGCGAAGCGGTGGTGAGCATGCGAATCGACAAGGGGCACTTCGAGGACCAGGTACTTGATGGGCTCTGCTGGGTTGGCACCTTCGCCTGGCCCGGCGCCATCCATGAAGGCAATGGCCGCTGCCAGGTCTTCATCGAAGAGCGCGCCACCCCGGAGCAACGCGCCGCCCTGCTGACCATCCTGTCGGGCGCGGAAAGCTTGCCGGGCGCCACGGTGTTCCAGGTATTCAGCACCACCCTGTCCGAAGTCCTCGAGCCTCGCTTCGTCCCTATCGAAATGACGATCGACGTCGATGAACGCAGCGCGCAAGTCCGCATCCCGGATGTGCTCGAGGTCACCGGCGAACCCATTCGCAACCCGGTTACTGGCGAGCCACAACGGGCCCGCCTGACGCTGCCCGATGGCTTCGAGTTCACCGAGGCGGAAATGGGCAGCGGCAGCTTCGACACGCAGGGCGGCATCAGGATCAGCTCGCAAGGCGGTCACGGGCACTTCGCCCACCTGCGATTCACCGGAGAGGGCGTGGTGCGCTGACGGTGTCGGAGTCCAGCTCCGCCCCCCGCGCGGCATACCGTTGGTTGAGCCGGCAATCGGCATTGCTGGTGTTGCTGCTGTCCGTCCTTACCTTGGTCGCATGGTTATTCCTGCTGGACCTTGCGCGGCGCATGGCCACCTCCGGAAGCATGCTGGAGATGGCCATGGCAGGCATGCCGATGCCGTGGACATTCCGCGACGCCCTGCTGATGTTCGCCATGTGGAGCATCATGATGGTCGGCATGATGCTCCCCAGCGCCACGCCAATGTTCCTGCTGTATCAGCACACTCTTCGCCAGCGGCTTCCCGCCGACCAGCGCAACCTGGCGCTGCTGCTCTTCTGCGGCGCCTACCTGCTGGTCTGGGGCGGCTTCAGCCTGGCCGCCACGCTGCTGCAATGGCTACTGGACCAACAGGCCCTGCTCAGCCTGGAGATGCGCAGCCAGAAACCGTGGCTGGGAGCGGCATTCCTGCTGGGCGCCGGCATCTATCAGCTACTGCCCGCCAAGCGCGCTTGCCTGCGTCATTGCCAGTCGCCCCTGCAGTTCCTGCTGGCTTACTGGCGGCCCGGCCCATCCGGCGCATGGCGCATGGGGCTGGCCCATGGGCTGTATTGCCTGGGCTGCTGCTGGGCACTGATGGGGGTGCTGTTCGTCGTGGGACTGATGAACCTGCTCTGGGTCGCCTTGATCGGCGCCTATGTGCTGCTGGAGAAGTATCTGCCAGGCGGCGCCTGGCTCAGCCGCATGTCAGGGCTGATGCTGGTGCTGTGGGGGTTCCTGCTGCTGCGCGCCGGCTAGTCGCGCCCCCAGAAACGCCAACGCCCCGAACCTGTCGGGGCGTTGGTGTGGCCTGCAGTCAGTGCGCTTTCACACTGCCTGCAAGAGGCCGCTTTTCATCGAGCATCGGCCGCTCAGAGCGCCGACCAGCCGTCCAGCTGGCCGCCCAGGTCGGCGGAGTGCTCGGACAGCAGCGCAGCGTAGCCGCTGATGTGCTCGTGGCTGAGCTCCATCACCGGGTAGGCCAGGACCTGCCAGGGCAGCTGGTCATTGCCGTCGTATTCCGAGTAAGCCACTTTCTGCCCGTTCTGCAGCAGCATGATGGCGAAGTCCAGGGCCGATTGTTCGTCCGGGAAGATCACCGCGAACTCCACCTCGTGTTCGAGGGAGAGGTCCTCGCCGTCCTCCTGCAGGGCCCACAGGGCGTCGCCGATTTCGTCGTCCGGGAAAAGCTGCTTGTCGCGGCTCATGTCACTGCTCCAGTTGTAAGTCAGCGTGGCCGTCTGGACACGCCCGAGAAGGATACCCGTCCTGCATGACAAGTGCCGGAAAATCTCGCCGGCACCATCGTCCGTCGTGATGTTCACCATCACTGCCATTCACTTCAACCCTAGCCCACCCGGCGAGATTATTCCGCCATCGGGCCTGCGCCCTCCCACATCGAGTTGCCGATCATGAACCGCGTCGACGAGGCCTACCGCATCACCTACATCACCCTGGACGAGCTGCAACTGCAGTTCGAAACGGAAATCGCGGTGACCGAAGCCGATGGCAGCCTCGCCCTGCGCCGCGCGGCAACGCCGCCAGCCGAGCGCCGGGCGCTGCGTGAACTGATCCGTCGGGAGCCGCTGGGTTCCGCGGCCTGAGTCGAGCCCGGCCGCCGTTCCTGCATTTCCCCACCACCCTTGGTTCGCGAGCAAGCTCGCTCCTACGAAGAGCGCATCAGTACAAACCTGTAGGAGCGAGCTTGCTCGCGAACCCTCCTCGCCACCCGCAGCATGAGCTGGAAACCCATCGCGGACAGAGTCCGCTCCTACATGAAGTCTTGTGCGAGGGCTTGCCCGACTGCAAAAGAAAACGGCGAAGCGGGTAGCTTCGCCGTTGTGCCGGACGCCAGGCCCGATACGGAGTGCGCGATTGCGCGAGGGAAACGGACTGCCCGGAGCGGATAGCTCCACCGAAGGGCCGGCAGCCCGCTGGCCATCGATCGACGGCCGGAAAGCCGCCGGAAGCGCACCGGTCAGGCGCGCTCCCGGCATATTCGTCAGCCGATGGTCATCAGGCTGGCGTTGCCGCCGGCGGCGGCGGTGTTGACGCTCAGGGCGCGCTCGATCAGCAGGCGTTCCAGCGGAATGTCGGTCTCCCCACGATTCAGCCCGGTAACACCGACGATGGCGCCCTTGCGCTTGGACGCCTGCTCGCAGACGGCACGCAGCTGATCGGAATCGCCGTGGTGCAGGATGGCGTCGAAGGCACTGTCGGTGGCCGCCCAGTCGGCGATCAGGTCGATGCGCTTCTGCACCTCCTTCGGCAGGCTGGTGACCAGCTCGCTCTGCGCCTGCAGGACCAGCGCGCGGCTGCCCACGGACAGCACGGCGGCCAGTTGCGCCAGCAGGTCGGCGCGATCCTCGGCCAGGCACAGCACATGTTCGCGCGGCAGCAGGCTGTAGGTGTTGCGCTCGCCGGTCGGGCCGATCAGCACCTGCACGGTGTAGCTCTGCGACAGCTCAGCATAGCCGGCGATCAGCGCGGCCAGCGCCGGTTCGTTCTGGCCGGCCCACTGGGTCAGCGCCTCCACCGCCTTGCTCGCCTCGGCCGGACGAGCGATCGCCTGCGCGCCATCGCCCTGCAGCTGTTTGGCCACCGCATCCTGCGGACGGGTCGACAACAGGCGGTACAGGTACAGCGGGCCGCCCGCCTTCGGGCCGGTGCCGGACAGACCCTCACCGCCGAACGGCTGCACGCCGACCACGGCGCCGACCACGTTGCGGTTCACGTAGAGGTTGCCGACGTGGGCGCTCTCCACCACCTGGGCGATGGTCTCGTCGATGCGGGTGTGCACGCCGAGGGTCAGGCCGTAGCCGGAATCATTGATCTGCTGCAGCAGCTGGTCCAGTTCGGCGCGCTGGTAGCGCACCACGTGCAGCACCGGGCCGAAGATTTCACGCTTGAGCTCGCTGAAGCTGTCCAGCTCGATCAGGGTCGGCACGACGAAGGTGCCGCGCTTGATCTCCTCGGCATCCACGCGGGCGCTCTGGAACACCTTGCGGCCTTTGTCGCGCATGGTCTGGATATGCTTGTCGATATTGCCCTTGGCTTCCTCGTCGATCACCGGACCGATGTCGGTGTGCAGGCGCTCAGGCGCACCGACGCGGTACTCGGCCATGGCGCCCTTGAGCATGGCAATCACGCGGTCCGCCACGTCGTCCTGCACACACAGCACGCGCAGGGCCGAGCAGCGCTGGCCGGCGCTGTCGAAGGCGGAGTTGACCACGTCCACCACCACCTGCTCGGCCAGCGCCGAGGAGTCGACGATCATGGCGTTGAGGCCGCCGGTTTCGGCGATCAGCGGGATGGTGCGGCCCTGGGCGTCCAGGCGGCCGGCGATGTTGCGCTGGAGGATGCCGGCCACTTCGGTGGAACCGGTGAACATCACGCCACGCACGCGCTCGTCACCGACGAGACGGGCACCGACGGTTTCGCCACGGCCCGGCAGCAGCTGCACGGCGCCGGCCGGCACGCCGGCTTCCAGCAGGATGCGCACGGCTTGCGCGGCGATCAGCGGAGTCTGCTCGGCCGGCTTGGCCAGCACGGTGTTGCCGGCGGCCAGGGCGGCGGCCACCTGGCCGCTGAAGATCGCCAGCGGGAAGTTCCACGGGCTGATGCACACCACCGGGCCCAGCGGGCGGTGGCTGTCGTTGGCGAAATGGGTGCTGGCCTGGGCGCCGTAGTAGCGCAGGAAGTCCACCGCCTCGCGCACTTCGGCGATGGCGTTGGCGAAGGTCTTGCCCGATTCGCGCACCAGCACGCCCATCAGCGACTGGATTTCGGCTTCCATCAGGTCGGCGGCGCGTTGCAGGATGGCGCCGCGCTCGGCCGGCTGGGTGGACTGCCAGATCTGCGCGCTGGACAGCGCGCCGAGAATGGCGTTGTTGACGTCGGCTTCGCTGGCCTCGCGCACATGGCCCACCACGTCGCGCAGGTCGGCCGGGTTGCGTACCGGCTGCGGCTCGCCCGGCGCGGCATCGACCAGACCGAGGATCGGCGCGGCCAGGTAGGCCTGGTTGGTGCTCGACAGCAGCGCCGAGGACAGCGAACCCAGGCGGTGTTCGTTGGCCAGGTCGATGCCGGCGGAGTTCAGGCGCGACTCGCCGTACAGCTCGCGCGGCAGCGGAATGCGCGGGTGCGGCAGACCCAGGGTGCCTTCCTGCGCGGCCATCTGCTCGACCTGCAGCACCGGGTCCAGCACCAGGTCCTTGAGGGAGATGCTGTGGTCGGCGATGCGGTTGACGAAGGAGGTGTTGGCGCCGTTTTCCAGCAGGCGGCGCACCAGGTAGGCCAGCAGGGTTTCATGGCTGCCCACCGGCGCGTAGATGCGGCACGGACGGTTGAACTTGCCGTCGGCGACCTTGCCCACCACCTGCTCGTACAACGGCTCGCCCATGCCGTGCAGGCACTGGAACTCGTACTGGCCCGGGTAATAGTTCTGCCCGGCGAGGTTGTAGATGGCCGACAGCGAGTGGGCGTTGTGGGTGGCGAACTGCGGGTAGATAGCTTCCGGCACGGCCAGCAGCTTGCGCGCGCAGGCCAGGTAGGAAACGTCGGTGTACGGCTTGCGGGTATAGACCGGATAGCCTTCCAGGCCGTTGACCTGGGCCATCTTGATCTCGCTGTCCCAGTAGGCGCCCTTCACCAGACGGATCATCAGGCGGTGGCGGCTGCGCTTGGCCAGGTCGATCACGTAGTCGATCACGTACGGGCAGCGCTTCTGGTAGGCCTGGATGACGAAGCCGATGCCGTTCCAGCCGGCCAGCGACGGCTCGAAGCACAGGCGCTCCAGCAGGTCCAGGGAGATTTCCAGGCGGTCGGCTTCCTCGGCGTCGATGTTGATGCCGATGTCGTAGTCGCGGGCCATCTTCACCAGGCCGAGCACGGTCGGGTACAGCTCGTCCATCACGCGGTCGTACTGGGCACGGCTGTAGCGCGGGTGCAGCGCGGAGAGCTTGATCGAGATGCCCGGGCCTTCGTAGATGCCGCGGCCGTGGGAGGCCTTGCCGATGGCATGGATGGCCTGCTCGTAGGACGCCAGGTAACGCTTGGCGTCTTCGTCGGTCAGCGCAGCTTCGCCGAGCATGTCGTAGGAATAGCGGAAGCCCTTGGATTCCATGGTGGCGGCATTGGCCAGCGCCTCGGCGATGGTCTCGCCGGTGACGAACTGCTCGCCCATCAGGCGCATGGCCATGTCCACGCCCTTGCGGATCAGCGGCTCGCCGGACTTGCCGATGATGCGGTTGAGCGCCGAGGACATGCCGGCCTCGGTATGGGTCGACACCAGCTTGCCGGTGATCAGCAGGCCCCAGGAGGCGGCATTGACGAACATCGACGGGCTCTGGCCCAGGTGCTGGCTCCAGTTGCCGTTGCTGATCTTGTCGCGGATCAGCGCGTCACGGGTGGCCTTGTCCGGGATACGCAGCAGGGCTTCGGCCAGGCACATCAGCGCCACGCCTTCCTGGGACGACAGGGAGAACTCCTGCAGCAGCCCCTGCACCAGGCCCTGGCGGCCACCGGCGTTCTTCTGGTTGCGCAGCTTCTCGGCGATGCCCAGGGCCATCTTGTTGGCGGCATCGGCCTGCTCTTTCGGCAGGCGGGCCAGGTCCAGCAGCATCGGCAGCGCCTCGGTTTCCGGGCGGCGGTAGGCCGAGGTGATAGCGGCGCGCAGCACCGACTGCGGCAGGATGCTTTCGGCGAAATCAAGGAAGACCTGCAGGCCCTGCTCGCTCAGCGAGTCCACGGATTCTTCGCCTGCGGCGGCGGCCAGCCCGGAGTGCTCGGCGGGAGTCAGCCCACCCTCGACCTGTTCCAGGTACGTGAAGATCGCCTGCTTGATCAGCCAGTGCGGGGTGCGGTCGAGCTGCTGGGCGGCGAGCTTGAGACGTTCACGGGTGGCGTCGTCGAGCTTCACGCCGAGGGTAGTGGTGGCCATGGGTCGTCCTATTGTTAAAGTTTGGAGCGTGCAAAGCCGCGCAAGGTTAAACCGCCGCCCACAAAGGTGCAACCAGGTGCAACCACTCTTTCCCATCCTTCTCGACACCCGGAAATTCAATGCACCAACAAGGCGCGCCGGGCTCTGGCGCCGATCACCCGATGGGGCGCTCCGACAGGCGGATGAGACAAAGGTATAACCCACAAGGCGGAAAGGTTGCACCTCAACGAAAGGCGAACCTGAACAGCATAGGCCAGGGTGCGTGGGTTGCGCTCGCGGAGGCGCTTGCGGGATCGGGAAGCAGACGGACCCAGCGCCCGCCCCTGAGCCTGGTCGCTTCGCAAGGGACTACCCAGAGGGATGCGAGGCCGGCCGGTGCAACCGACCGCCTCGGCGAACCGGCTTACTTCGGGCGCCGTTCTGCTGCGATTTCCGGCAGATCGGTACGACGCAGGTAAGTGAGCAGCGCTTCGCTGAAGTTGAGGCGGTCATTGATGTTCTGCGCCGCGAGGATTTCCAGGCACTCGCGACTCAGGGTCATGACATCGCCGGCGCGCCGCGTCCAGACGAACTCGCAGGCCGGCCGGATGCTGTCCTCGACCACATCCATGCCGAAGGAGTCCTCGCTGAAGCGCACGATGTACTTGCCCGTCTTGCGGTTGTAGCCGACAAAACCGCACAGGCCATCGGCCGCGGCGCAGATGTCGCTGGAAGTGATAGCCATGGTTCCCCCTGGATCGGATTGTTATGGATTGCGCACGCAGGAGGGGCCGCTCTGATGGCGGCTGGATCGTTCTTTCTGCCGGGCCGACTGTCATCGCGGATAGCTCTTGTAGGAGCGGACTCTGTCCGCGATAGGCGCCACAGCGAGGCTGATCGCGGACGGAGTCCGCTCCTACGACAGCCGGACGCCCCGTAGGAGCGGACCTTGTCCGCGAAATCCATCGCAGCCACACCCATCCCAACAGGGAAACTCCGGAAGACGTAGGGCGTACAACCGTTCGCGGTTGTACGCCGATATACCTCGCCTCCCCATGCGCGCCGCAACCAAATTCGGAGCGCCCGGAAATCGAGGTCAAACGACGTATAACGTCGAACGTTATACGCCCTACTCTCCGTCACACCCCCTGCGCCAGATGCCGCGCAATCACCTGCCGCAGCGGCGGCAGGCCCTGTGCCAGGCGCAGGCCGGCGTTGCGCAGCAGGCGCACCGGCGGACGCGGATCGGTGTACATGCCGACGATCAGGCGCGTGGCCTGGTACAGCGGCCAGGTCGCCAGGCGGTGGGCCGTGGCGTAACGGCGCAGCGACCAGGCACCGCCGATGTCGCCGCCGCGCCTGTGGGTGGCCAGCACTTCCGCAGCGAGGCGGCGCTGGCTCTGCAAACCGAAGTTGAAACCATGGGCGGTGACCGGGTGCATGCCGACGGCGGCATCGCCGATCAACGCGCTGCGCGGGCCGGCGAAGCGGTCGGCGAAGACACCCACCAACGGGTAGCTGTGGCGCGGACCAAGCAGTTGCATCGCCCCCAGGCGACGGTCGAAACGCCGCTCCATCTCATGGGCGAAGGCCGCTTCGTCCAGCTCCAGCAACGGCGCCATCTCGCGCTGCGGCAGGGTCAGCACCACCGAGGAACGATCGCCATTGATCGGCAACAACGCCAGGGTCTGGCCATAACCGAACCACTCCCAGGCCACGTTGTGGTGCGGCCGCTCGTGGGCCATGCGGCAGACCATCATGGTCTTGCCGAAATCCTCCATGCCCGCGCCGATGCCGAGCATCCGCCGCGTTTCGGAGAAGCGGCTGTCGGCGGCGACCAGCAGGCGCGCATGCACAACACTGTCGTCATCCAGCGTCAGTCGCACGCCGTCGCGCTCCATTTGCAGCGAGCGCAGCGCCCTGCCACAGACGAGCGACACGTCCGGGCACTCGTGCACCGCATCGAAGGCCACGCGGCGAATCACCTGGTTGGAAACGAAGTAGCCCAGTTGCTCGGCGCCAGCCTGCCCCGCCTCGATACGCAGGGCGAACAGTGACGGACCGTTGAGTACCTGGGCATCGCGCAGTGGCGAAATCTCCTGCGGATCGATGCGTGACCACATGCCCAAGCGCTGCAGTTCGGCGCGGGAGGCATGGGTCAGGGCGATCTCGCGGCCGTCCTCGGCCGGCTCGGCGAGGCTCGCCAGCGGCTGGCGTTCGATCAGCTGGATCGACAGGCCGTTGCCGGACAGCGAGCGGGCCAGGCACAGCCCGGCGGGGCCGGCGCCGACGATGGCGATGTCCACGTGCATGGGTGACTCCTTTCGCGGGGATGGGGGCGGTCCCGGAGTCTAGGTTGGCCGCCCGGCGCTTTCGTTGCCGTGGATCAGTACGGCGCCGCGCCACCCCTGCGGCGCCACCGCGCATACCTCCGAGGAGGCATGCCGCCGCTCAATGGAACAGCCGGGTGCCCAGCTCGCGGCTGGCCTCCAGCAGCACCGGCAGGAAGCGCGTCTCCAGCTCCTGGCGCGACACCCGCCCGGCGTGGGTGCCAACGTTCAGCGCGGCCAGCACCTGGCCGGCGGAATCCTTCAGCGGCACGGCGATGGAGCGCAGGCCGACCTCCAGCTCCTGGTCGATGATCACCCAGCCCTGCTGGCGGATCTCGGCAATGCTCGCGCGGAGCATCTCCGGGGTGTGCACGGTGCGGCTGGTCTTCACCTGCAGGTCGGCGTGAGACAGGTAGTCCTCCAGCGCCTGGTCATCCAGGCCGGCAAGCAGGATGCGGCCCATGGAGGTGCAGTAGGCCGGCAGCCGGCTGCCGACGCTGAGGTCCACGGAGATCAGGCGCTGCGGCGTCGCGGAACGAGCGATATAGAGGATTTCGTCGCCTTCCAGGGTCGCCATCGAGCAGGCCTCGTGCAGCTGCTCGCTGAGACGGTCGAGGATCGGCTGGGCGGTGACCGCCAGCGGCGTGGACGACAGGTAGGCGTGGCCGAGGGTCAGCACCTTGGGCAACAGCGAATAGGTGCGCCCGTCGGAGGTGACGTAGCCCAGCTTCATCAGCGTATGCAGGCAGCGGCGCACGGCGGCGCGGGGAATCTCGGTACGGTGGCTGATCTGCGCGATGGTCAGGTGGCGCTTGCGCTCCTGAAAGGCATGGATCACTGCCAGGCCGCGCGCCAGCGAGGTCATGAAGTTCGGGTCACCGGTGAAGGCCTCGATGCGCTTGGCGGGCGAAGCGATGATCGGCGGCGCGAGGGGCGGCAGGCTGGCACGGGGGGCGTCGGTCATTTCTTGTGGTTCCAGGCAGACAGGCTCCGGGCGATTATCGATACGGCTGAGCGATTATCGCAACTGAACTGACCGATTATCGAACGGAGCTTGCCGCTCCCTATAGGAGCGCGCCATGCGCGCGGTCGCGGGCATGGCCCGCTCCTACAGGTTGAATCCGATGTTTCGGATAGCGTAGGAGCGGACTCTGTCCGCGATCGATCTCGCGCCGGGGCTAATCGCGGACGGATTCCGCTCCTACAGGGAGGCCAGGCCGCCACTCAGCCGAGCGGCTCCAGCTTCAACTGCCGCAACCGGCTCAACGTCCGCGCGAAGTCCACCGCCGCCCCACCCGCCGCCAGTTCCTCCAGCGAAACCGAGGCGAACAGCTGCAACCGCAACTGGCGGTCGTAGGCAATGTCGATGAAATTGAGGAAACGCATGCTCACATCCGGCGGGTAGTCTGCCAGCGGGCCGAGGCCGCTGACGGCCATGCGTGGGAAGTGCTCGATCAGCCACAGGTAATCGCTGGCCGAGCGCGGGCGTTCGAACATTTCGCTGAAATCCATCCACGCACAGTGATCGTCGTGGGCATGCACCTTCAGCGGGTGGTGGTTGACGCTGAGCACCTCATCGAACTTCGCGTCCGCCGCCAGGCCCAGACGGGAGCCGATCAGCTCCAGATCATCAGGACGCGCCGGCCAGAGGAAGCTGCCCCACTCCTCCAACGAGGTGCTGTGCTCGCGGTAGTCCTGGCCAGCATCCACCGAAATCACCTCGAAGCGCTTTTCGATCAGCTCGATGGCCGGGCGGAAGCGCTCGCGGTACAGCGGGTTCGGGCAGAGATTTTCCGGCTCGTAGTTGGAGGTGCAGACCAGTCCCACGCCCTCGTCCACCAGCACCTTGAGCATGCGCCCCAGGAGCATGGCGTCGCCGATGTCGTGGACGTGGAACTCGTCGAAGCACAGCAGCCGGGTTTCCTCGGCGATGGCGCGGGCCACCCGCACCAGCGGGTCGGACTGGCCGGTGATCGCCAGCATGCGCCCTTGCAATTCCTGCAGGAAGGCATGGAAGTGCACGCGGCGCTTGGCCTGGATCGGCGCGGCGGCGAAGAAGTGGTCCATGACGAAGCTCTTGCCCCGCCCTACACCGCCCCACAGGTAGACGCCCGCCACCGGCTTGCGCAGGAAGCCGTGACGGCCGGCGAGAAAATCGTCGAGCCAGCTGGCGAGGTGATCCACCGCCGTCAGCTGGGCTTCGTCCGCACGATAGCCGCGCTCGTCGAGCGCGGCGGTGAAGTGCCGCCGAACACGGTCGGCGACCGCTTCGGCGGATATTTCAGTATCAAAAGTCAAAGAACACCGTTTCCGCATCACCCTGGACGCGGATATCAAAGCGGTAAGCGAGCCTCCCGTCCAGCTCGCAGCGCTTGGCGATCAGTGTCTGCCGACGTTCGGGCTGCTCGATGCGGTTGAGCACCGGGTCCGCCGCGTTGGCCTCTGCCTCATCCTCGAAGTAGATGCGCGTCTGCAGATGGATATTGATGCCGCGGGCGAACAGCGAAACATTGATGTGCGGCGCCATGGGCACGCCGGCGGCGTTCTTCACCACGCCGGGCTTGACGGTGCGCACCTGCCATTCGCCGGCGTCGAAGGTCGTCGCCGTGCGCCCGAAGCCATTGAAGGGCTTTTCCAGGTCGTAGGCGCTGTCGTACACGCCTTCATGGTTGGCCTGCCACAGCTCCAGGAAGGAATCGCGGATCAGGTGGCCGTTGCCGTCGTAGACGTGGCCGACCAGCAGGATGTGCTCGCCGGGCGCGCCGGGCTTGGCCATTTCGCTCCAGATTTCCTGGTCACGGGCCGGGTTGCCGGCGGCGGCCAGGGCAAGGCCGATGTGCACGTAGGGGCCGGCAGTCTGCGAAGGGGTTTCCGGCAGCAGTTCGATAGGCATGGTCGGTCCTCCTCACTTGTTCTCGAAATGGGTCTTGCGCTGGCCGCGCAGCACGATGTCGAAGCGGTAGGCCAGGCAGTCCATGGGGTTAGCGTTGCTCATGTCGAGCTTGGCGATCAGCGTCTGTACCGCGTCCGGGTTGGCAATGGACTTGACGATGGGGCACATCGGGATCAGCGGGTCACCCTCGAAGTACAGCTGGGTGATCAGGCGCGTGGAGATCGACGGACCGCTGATGGAAAAGTGCACGTGCGCCGGGCGCCAGTCGTTCGGGCCGTTGCCCCAGGGATACGGACCAGGCTTGATGGTGCGGAAGATGTAACGCCCTTCGCTGTCGGTCAGCGCGCGGCCGACACCGCCGAAGTTCGGGTCCAGCGGCGCCAGGTAACGGTCATTCTTGTGGCGGTAGCGGCCACCGGCGTTGGCCTGCCACATCTCCACCAGGGTGTGCGGGACGGGCTTGCCGTACTGGTCCATGACCCGGCCGGAAATCAGGATGCGCTCGCCGATCGGCAGGCCACCGTTGTTGAAGTTCAGCAGCAGGTCGTTGTCGTGCTCGCCCATCTTCAGGTGCGAGAAGTCAGGGCCGCTGGTTTCGGAGACCGACTGCGGAATGCTCACCAGCGCCTGGCGCGGGGAACGGGCGATGGAGGTCTTGTAGTCGCGCGTGAGGGCTTTGGGGTGCCAGTTTCGGTCACGAATGACGAAGCGGCTATTTTCCGCATCGGACATGTCGGTCTCCTGTTGTTGGATTTATAGGAGCCTGTTGCATCAGGCAGTGCGGCGAGTGTCGCCCGCAAGTCCGGTGCCGAAAACTGAAAAGATGCCCGCAATCCATAACCAAATGGTTATGGATAAGCCCCCTCGCGGTACGCCTCGCCCACCTCGCGCAACACCTCCAGGCACCAGTGCGCGCCGAGGGACAGCGGCAGCGTCGAGTTGCTGCACAGGCCCACAGAACCGCCGGGCTCCTGCACGTCCAGCGGCAGCTCGACCATCTCGCCGTTGCGCAGGTCCAGGCGCACCGAATCCAGCGGGGCGATCCACAGCGCGTCGCTGGTCAATACATAACGGCGGCTGAGCACGGTGGAGAGCGTCTCCAGCCTCTGGCGCGGCTGGCCGAGGCCGCTCTGCACCAGCAGGCTGTCGGCGGACTTGCGGATGGTGGTACCGGCCAGCGGCAGCACCAGGGGCCAGTCGTCCAGCGCAGAAGGCGGCAGCGGGCGGCCCACCAGCGGATGGCCGGCGCGGGCCACCAGGGTCATGGACTCGCTATAGAGGTGCTCGAAGGCCAGGCCCTGAATCTGCGGACTCTCGGTCATCCGGCCGACCACCAGGTCCAGCTCGCCGACCCGCAGTTGCGACAGCAGATGCGCGCTCGGCCCGGTGACCACGCTGACCACCAGCGCCGGATGGCGCTCATGCAGGCGCCGCACCACTTCCGGCATCAGCAGGCTTTCCACGGTGGAGAGCACGCCCAGGCGTACCGTGCTGGAGGCGTATTCGCCGCCGCGCAGGCTGTTGACCCCGTCGCGCAGCGCCTGCACGCAGGGCCCGGCGTAACGCAGGAAGGCCACGCCCGCCTCGGTCAGGCTGGCGCCGCTCTTGCCGCGCTCGAACAGGCTGGCTTCGAGCAGGTCCTCCAGCTCCTTGAGCGTCTTCGAGATGGCCGGCTGGCTCACCGCGAGCACATCCGCCGCGCGGGCCAGGCTGCCCTGCCGGGCCACTTCGAGGAAACACACCAGGTGGCGGAACTTGATACGCGAATCGATATTCATGGTGGCTCAACGCTTATCGCGGAAGGCACGGGGCGAAACCCCGGCGTAGCGCTTGAAGAATCGGGAGAAGTAAGCGGGCTCGGAGAAGCCCAGGCTGTCCGACACCTGCTGCACGGTCAGGGTGGTGTACACCAGATGGCGCTTGGCCTCCAGCAGCAGGCGCTGGTGGATCATCTGCAACGCCGACTGCCCGGCCAGGCGCCGGCACAGCGCATTCAGATGCGCGGCGCTGATACCCAGCTTCGCCGCGTAGTGCTCGATGGGCCGATGTTCGCGGAAGTCCTGCTCCAGCAGGCGGGCAAAGGCCTGCACATGCTCGATGCCCCGATCCTGCTGGCTGGCCTCGGCATGGGTCTGCTCCAGCGAGCGGCGACTGAGCCAGACCAGCAGCATGTTGAGCAGCGATTGCAGCATCAGGTCGCGGCCCGGCGCGTGCCCGGCGTACTCACGGTCGATGGACTCGAACAGTGCGTCCAGATGGCGCTTGCCCTCGCCCACGGCGAAGCACGCCGGCTGCTCCAGCACCGTGCTCTCCAGCAGGCGGCCGAGCTGTTCGGCCAGCGGCAGGCCCATGCTCAGCACCCAGCCCTGCACATCCTCGGCGAAGCGGAAACCGTGCACCGCCAGCGCCGGCGTGACCTGCAGCGACGCCTCGCGGACCGGCATCACCTGCCCCTCCACCTCCAGCTCCGCCTCGCCTGACTGCACATAGAGCAGTTGCACCAGATCACCGTGGCGGTGCGGGCGGATTTCCCAGTCGTGCAAGCGGCTGCGCGAGGCGATGGATTCGCAGTGGATCAGGTCCGGCGTCGGCCACGCGGTGGTCTCGCCATACAGGCGAAATACCGGAACCGGATTGCCGCGCGCTTGTTCGATCACCGAACACATCCATGAAAAGTCCAAGAAGACTGTTGGAAATTACCTTCAAAGCCCAATCCGATCCACAAAAAATGCAGGTAACAAAAACAATAGGCCATTCAAAAGGACCTTCCTCATGAAAACCCAGGTCGCCATCATCGGCGCCGGCCCGTCCGGCCTCCTGCTCGGCCAGCTGCTGCACAAGGCTGGCATCGACACCGTCATCCTCGAACGCCAGACTCCCGACTACGTACTCGGCCGCATCCGCGCCGGGGTGCTCGAACAGACCACCGCCGACCTGCTGCGCGAAGCCGGCGCGGGCGAACGCATGGACGCCGAAGGGCTGGTTCATGACGGTTTCGAACTGGTGCTCAACGGCCGCCGCGAGCGCATCGACCTCAAGGGCCTGACCGGCGGCAAGCAGGTGATGGTCTATGGCCAGACCGAAGTGACCCGCGACCTGATGCAGGTCCGCGCCGCCAGCGGCGCCCTGAGCGTGTACGAAGCGGCCGACGTGGAACTGCACGACGTCACCAGCGAAAAGCCCTACGTCACCTTCACCCACCAGGGCGAGCAGGTGCGCCTGGACTGTGACTACATCGCCGGCTGCGACGGCTTCCACGGTGTGGCGCGGCGCACCATCCCGGCCGAGCGCCTGAGCATCTTCGAGCGCGTCTACCCGTTCGGCTGGCTCGGCCTGCTCAGCGACACCCCGCCGGTCAACCACGAACTGATCTACGCCAGCAGCGAGCGCGGTTTCAGCCTGTGCAGCCAGCGCTCCGCCACCCGCAGCCGCTACTACCTGCAGGTAGGGTTGGACGAGAAGGTGGAAGACTGGTCCGACGAGCGCTTCTGGGACGAGCTCAAGCGCCGCATCCCCGAGGACGCCGCGCGCCAGCTGATCACCGGTCCCTCGCTGGAGAAGAGCATCGCCCCGCTGCGCAGCTTCGTGGTGGAGCCGCTGCACTACGGCCGCCTGTTCCTGGTCGGCGACGCCGGCCACATCGTCCCGCCCACCGGCGCCAAGGGCCTGAACCTCGCCGCCAGCGACGTGAACACCCTGTACCGCATCCTGGTGAAGGTCTACGGCGAAGGCCGGACCGAGCTGCTGGAGCAATACTCGCCTATCGCCCTGCGACGCATCTGGAAGGCCGAGCGCTTCTCCTGGTGGATGACCTCGATGCTGCACCACTTCCCCGAGAACGACGCCTTCACCCGGCGCATGCTGGAGACCGAGCTGGACTACTTCGTCGGCTCCGAGGCCGGGCGCACGACCATTGCGGAGAACTATGTGGGGCTGCCGTTCGAGGATGTGATCTAAGCCGATGGGTCAGGAGCTCTTGCTCCCGTAGGAGCGGAGCTTCTCCGCGATCCGGCCGCCAGGCCGGTGCAATCGCCATGACGACGGTCCCGGCTGCGCCGGGATTTCGCGGAGAAGCTCCGCTCCTACAAAAGCCCATACACCGAAGCTCAACCTGTAGGAGCGCGCCATGCGCGCGATCGCGGGCATGGCCCGCTCCTACAGGGGAGCAATGTGCGCGCCGCCACGAAAATCCCCACCAACTATCCTTACTCTCCAGCCGCCTCGCTCGCCGCGTCACCGCCGGAGGGCCGCATCGACCAGGACGAAGAAAACTTCCTCAGCCACCTGCTTGCCGAGAGCGGCGACGGCGACCTGCGCGCCTTCGCCACGCTCTACCGCTGCACCGCCCCGCGCCTGTACCCACTGGCGCTACGCCTGCGGCCACGGCAGGACGAGGCGGACGCCCTGTTCGTCGACACCTTCCTGCACATCTGGACCGACGGCGACCGTTACCACCCCACCCGCAGCGCCGCGCTGGACTGGATGGCCGCCCTGCTCTACCAGCTTGCCGAACGTCCGCCGCCCGAGCCCGGCGACGAACCCTGGCCCGAACTGCCGCCGCCGGACGAACTCTGGCCCGCCATCCGCGCCCGCCTGCCCGACGATGAAGACGACAGCCGCAGCCTGCGTCGTCCGCTGATCATCGCCTGCCTGGTCGGCGTGCTGATTGGCGTACTGCTGAGTCTCAGCCTGCTGCTTGACCTGCGCCCCGGCCACTAGCCCCCGGACCAGGCCGACGACCTCGAAAAACCCTGAACCCCGCGCGCCATCACCTTGCCAATCCGTCCCACACTTGGCATAAACGTCCAAGTCCATTTCGCACTTAAAACAAGGAAGTTTCGATGCGCATTGTTGGCCGCGTCCTACTTGCAGTCCTGTTCCTGCTTCTTCTGATCGGCGGCCTCATCGCCTGGTACACCGCCCATCCCAACCTGCCGCAGTACAGTCCGCCGGAAAAGATGATCCACCTCGACCAGTGGACCCAGGCGGACCGCGAAACCTACTACTACACGCCCCAGGGCACCCAGGTTAAAGGCCTGCGGTACGACTGGTTCACCCACCTGGAGCAGCCCTTCTCCAGGGACAAGTTCGCCAGCCCGGAAAACCTCGCGCGCTTCGGCTTCCTCATCGAGCCCGAGCAGATCGGCCGCGATGCCGACGACACCAAGGCCGCCAATCCGAAAAACCCTGGCAACCTGCCGGTCGGCTTCGCCCGCCACCAGGACGGCGAGACCGGCGCCTGGTACTTGGACATCACCTGCTCCGCCTGCCACACCGGCGAGCTGCGCTACAAAGGCACCGCCATCCGCATCGACGGCGGCGCGGCCATGCACTCCATCGCCTCCACCGTGCCCACCCTGCGCGGCGGCGCCTTCGGCCAGGCGCTGGGCGCCAGCCTTGCGGCCACCTACTACGTGCCGTGGAAGTTCGACCGCTTCGCCAAGGGCGTGCTGGGCGACCGCTATCCCAAGGGCAAGGCCGCGCTCAAGCGCGACGTGCGCAACGTGCTCGGCACCCTCGTCTCCACTGCCTGGAACGACACCCACCGTGGCCTCTACCCGACCCAGGAAGGCCCCGGCCGCGCCGACGCCTTCGGGCGCATCGCCAACAGCGTGTTCGGCGATGGCATCGACGCCTCCAACTACCGCGTCGCCAACGCCCCGGTGAACTACCCGCAGGTGTGGGACATCTGGAAATTCGACTGGGTGCAGTGGAACGGCTCGGCCATGCAGCCCATGGCCCGCAACATCGGCGAAGCCCTCGGCGTCGGCGCCACCCTGCGCCTGTTCGAGAGCGACGGCACACCGGTGATGGGCGACGAGCGCTACGCCTCCAGCGTGCGCCTGCGCGACCTCTACACCCTCGAGGAAACCCTCAAGCAGCTCAAGCCGCCGACCTGGCCGAAGGAGGTCTTCGGCGAGATCGACCTGGCCAAGGCCTCCCAGGGCCGCGCCCTGTTCCAGGCCAACTGCGTCTACTGCCATGGCCCGCACGTGAAGGAGCCCGGCGCCAAGGACTACATCGCCCCGGCCCGCGTGCCCGAGTGGCGCATGAAGCTGGTCCCCACCAAAGAAGTCGGCACCGACCCGACCACCGCCGACAACATCGCCGACCACAGCTTCGACATCCGCCCGCTGAAGCTCAAGGCCGAAGAGCTGCAGGGCATGAACGTCCACCTCTACCCGCAGAGCGAGCAACCGCTGGACCTGTCGAAGATCTCCGCCGCCAAGGGCCTGGCCTACGTCACCGCTTTCGTCGAACAGCGCGCCTACCGCGACGCCCACATCGGCGAAGAACAGCAGAAGGAAATGAACGGCTACGGCCTGCCCATCGGCGTACAGGAACTGCGCGCCTACAAGGCCCGTCCGCTGGACGGCATCTGGGCTACCCCGCCCTTCCTGCACAACGGCTCGGTGCCCAACCTGTTCCAACTGCTCTCCCCGGCGGCCGAGCGCGACAAACAGTTCTGGGTCGGCAGCTTCGAGTACGACCCCAAATACGCCGGCTACCGCACCGAGCGCTTCCCCGGCGGCTTCCTCTACAAGACCAGCATCACCGGCAACAGCAACGGCGGCCACGAATTCCGCGACGGCTGCCGCAAGGACGGCGCCATCGGCCGCGCCCTCAGCCCGGAGGAGCGCTGGGCGCTGGTGGAATACCTGAAGGTGCTGGGCAACCCCGAATACGAAAGCAGACTCGACCCGAACGTCCCCACCCAACCCTGGACGCCCGGACCGAAGTGCGAGTAACGCGCTGCTTTTCGTAGGACCGAGGGGGACGCCCAGTTCTTGCTCGCGAACCCGCTTCACTCCGGAGCTGCCGGGAAATTTGTTCGCGAGCAAGCTCGCTCCTACAGAAGAGCCACCGCTCCGCACCACCACCGAAACACCGATCCGCCCCTCTCCCTCTGAGCGGGGCGCGTAGCCAGGGCTGGGGTGAAGGTAATCCCCCGCTCCGATCCATCAGGCAGTCCCCTCTCCCCCAAGAGAGAGGGTCAAGGAGAGGGAAGCTCCTGGAGTCCCCTCCATAAAAAAGAACACGAAAGGACCCCGTGCCATGCAATCCCTGCTCACCCGCCTCTGGCTCTTCCTCGGCAAACTGCTCGGCCGCCTGCTGATCGGCCTCGCCGCCATCGGCCTGCTCGGCTGGGGCATCGGCAGCCTCTACTACGCCTGGAAATTCTCCGGCCCCGTCTCCGCCCAGGAAGAAATCCCGCCGGGCGAGGCCCAGCTCACCCAGGCCATCATCGAAGACGCCCTGCGCATCGTCGAACAGCACCGCGACAACACCCGCGTATTGCGTGACGCCCACGCCAAGGCCCATGGCTGCGTGAAGGCCGAAGTCACAGTCGCCAGCGACCTCGCCCCCGGCCTGCGCCAGGGCGTATTCGCCGAACCGGGCCACAAGTGGCAGGCCATGGTGCGCTTCTCCAACG
The DNA here is from genome assembly GCF_050474425.1 of Pseudomonas sp. B1-22. Taxonomy (NCBI): domain Bacteria; kingdom Pseudomonadati; phylum Pseudomonadota; class Gammaproteobacteria; order Pseudomonadales; family Pseudomonadaceae; genus Pseudomonas; species Pseudomonas sp. B1-22. The sequence continues at coordinate 218,340 of NZ_JBCHVH010000005.1, forward strand.
GCAACCCCTACCCACAGTTCGACAGCACCCGCGACGCCCGCGGCATGGCCATCAAACTGCTCGACGTCCCCGGCGCCAAGCTGATGCCCGGCAAGGGCCACGACACCGAGCAGGACTTCGTCATGTTCAACCACCCGGTGTTCTTCGTCCGCGACGTCGCCGAATACCGGCAGAACTTCGCAGCCCAGGCCAGCGGCCAGAAGATCGGCGCCTTCTTCCCCAGCTGGAAGCCCAGCACCTGGGAACTCCGCCACCTGATCATCGCCCTGCAAACCCTCGCCCCCGCCCCCGACAGCCCGCTCCAGGCCAGCTACAACGGCATCGCCCCCTACAAGCTGGGCGAGGCGAACAACATCAAGTACCGCGTCATCCCCATGACCGAAGGCTGCCCGGCCTACCAGCTACCCAAGCTCAACGAAACGCAGCCCAACTTCCTGCGCACCGCGATGTACCAGCAACTCTCGGTCGACCGCGTACCCGCCTGCTTCGCCCTGCAAGTGCAGAAACAGGACCCGAGCAAGTACATGCCCATCGAAGACACCAGCGTCGAATGGAGCGAAAAGGACGCCCCCTTCCAGACCGTCGCCACCGTCAGCATCCCCGCCCAGGACTTCGACAGCCGCGAGCAGAACCTCGCGTGCGACAACCTCTCCTACAACCCCTGGCATGCACTGCCTGAGCACCGGCCGATTGGGGGTATCAACCGATTGAGGAAAGCGGTTTATGAGGCGGTGAGTGTTTATCGGCATCAGAGGAATGGAATCGGCGGGGAATAACGCTGCAAGGAGATACTCCAGATACAGCAACGCCACTGAAAGCCATAGAGCAGTATGAGAGATAAGACAACAGGCCCGCACATTAGCGGGCTTGTTGGGTCTGAAACCACTTAACTCAGCGCTCTTTACAGGCATCCAATTCGGTCTGCGTTTTCAGCTCAGTCTCGATACCTAGGCGATACTTACAGTAATCACGCACCGTAGCCCGCTCCAGTGGGCTCAATTGATCAAGGGGCTTGTCGTCCGCGTCGCTAGCAAAGAGATTTACGAACTCAACTTGCAACGAGGGATATTTCTTTATGAAGAAGACCCTCTTGTTGTCCTCGGCCCAGCGAGTCTTGTAGAAGCCCACATACAGATGGGCTGCGCATAGTACCAGAAGGAGAACGATGAGCTTTTTCATGATGTTGGCGGGGGAAGCAGGCCCATTCTCTTGCGAATATTTTTCACAAGTTCTATTCCAACATTTCCTGGGCAAATCTTTCCTTCAGACAATTGGTTAGGGTACTCGCGATGGCCGCCAAAATGTTTGATGACGAATACGCTCTTCAACGCAGAGATCAAGGTTATCACCGAATCGAATTGCGCTGCTGGAATGGAATTTGTCGTGTTCATACCAAGAAACTCCAGACCCTGGCGTCCCAACGCAACGATATCCCCTCCCTCATCAGCTGTGCTGAGGTTGTTCAGCAATACAATCCCAATGACTCCAGTGTTGTACTGCCTCACATGTGAGCCTTTCAGGCGAATATCCCGCCCTTCATAAATCACCCCATCGCAACTGATACCAAAGTGATAGGAAAAATCCTCGAATTTATCAATCTGTTCTTCTTGGGTCTCTCGCATCTGTTCCGCCCCAGCACCACACGAATAGCTTCGCCCTGCGTGGTGAAGAGCAATCATTGAGTAATCCCAGTCAGTTGCTGTAGCGTTGCCTTTTACAGCACCCCACTCAGATCGCTCGACAAACTGAGCACCAAGCTGTCGGGCTTTCCTGATGATAGCTTCGCGAGTGGCAGCGCGATCATTCACTGTAATTGAGACAGAGGCTACGGACTGACCCGATTTGATCTCCTGCGCCTTTTCTTTTGTAATGAAAATTTCTTCCCTCATACGAACATCTCCGAGAACTCTGCCAATTCGCGCGCAGGAGCATGGAAAATTACGTGAACTCTAATCACTGCTCCCTCCACAGGCGCTTCGACGATAGCCATACCGTTAGAATCTGTTACTCCTACCTTTCGACATCCATCGACCAGTGCAATGTACTTTCGGTTTGCCAATGGTTTTCCAGTGTTGCTATCGGTGATCACAAAGGATTTTGCAAAAATACGAGCTGTGCCTACTGAGGCCGCAGCCACATGAGATGAGGGCGCTACACCTGCAGCGAATTCTCCTAACGTGGCGGCGTCTTGGCGAGATTGATAGGTCGCACTTGACAACGAGTGGATTAGCCTAGCCCGACAAGGGCAAGTACTAACACTATCCAGAGTTCCAGCCACAGCTTCACCAATCATGAAGCTCTCAAAGCCTCCGGCTATCAGATAGTGTTTACCATCCTTACCGCACGTTACGGCATCCCCCGAACGCGCCACAGGAACTCCATGCATTGTAAAGCTCGGATTTCCCTCTAGAACCACCCCGCCGCAGGTCGTCCTATCACCCTGACGAATGTAATGTCCGATCGACATTTCTTTTCCTCGATTTAAGTAAACGAGTAGTGAAATTAACCAAACTATTGCAGAGAGGATGTAGGACCAATCCGAAATCAAGTGAAGAAGGCCGCTTCAATAGAATTCGCGGCAGAGGCAATTAGAACTGCACGTAGATATCTAATTAGAAAATCACAATGCACTTGACGTCCCTACTTCAGACTATCTACCCTCCACCCGCCCCGTGAAACCGACGGGGCCGGGATTAGCAGCCCGAAACCCTAGAGACAATCGCCGATCTGTATCGGCGGCCCAACCATTTGGGCCGTCCACCGGAACGCGGCATGTTGGGTTCGTGCGGCTGCTGATCCAACATCGTCCGTAGGTGGTCTGCTCGTTTTAGAGATGTGACTGAAATGGACGATTCTTCCCTCCCAACCCCACTCCCCTTCATCCGCAACCACCGCCAACTCCGCGCCCTCCTGATCGACGATCAGGTCTGGTTCATCCTCTCGGACTTCTGCCGCCTGGCGGGCTACCCGCATGTGGAGCGCATGGCCAATCGGCTGGCTGATGACCAGGTGCGAACCGAACAGCTGCCGACCGAAGACGGCCTGGTGCTCGACTATGTGCTGGTGAGCGAATCCGGCGTGTACCAGGCGCTGATCCTGTACAACACCGACCGGACCGCCAGCGATGCGCTGCGGCGCTGGATCAGCGGCACGGTGGTGCCGCAGGTGCGCAGCCAGTTCGCCGCCAATGGCCCGCGCCATGTGCAGTTGCAGTTCGAGAAGCAGTGCCTGGGCGTGCTGGATTGGCAGGATCAGCTCTGGATGAGCGTGGGCGACCTGCCGCGTGTGGTCGGCGGGCATTCGCCCATTGCCGGGCGCACGGGTTGGCGCGGTTGGGCGAAGCGGCTGCGGACGTAGGGCGTATAACGTTCGACGTTATACGCCGTTTGGCCGGGGCCACCGGGCACTCCGAGTTCGACCATTGAGCGAGCCATGCCCACGGTGTATCGGCGTCCAACCGCGAACGGTTGTACGCCCTACGGTGCGCCGAAGCTCACTGTAGGAGCGCGCCATGCGCGCGAATCGCGGGCATGGCCCGCTCCTACGGGGCGACGCGGGTGGTCAGTAGAACTCCGGCACCAGCAGTTCGTCCGGCGTGGGATTGCGGCGGTAGCCGGTGTGGCGCTGGCGTTCAGGGAGTTGGACGCTGGGTTGGCTGACTTCTTCGTAGGGGATCTGGCTCAGCAGGTGGTGGATGCAGTTGAGCCGGGCCTTCTTCTTGTCGTCGGCCTGCACCACCCACCAGGGCGCTTCGGCGATGTGGGTGCGCTCGATCATGGTTTCCTTGGCCTTGGTGTAGGCCTCCCAGCGCCTTCTCGACTCCAGGTCCATGGGGCTGAGCTTCCACTGTTTGAGCGGGTCGTGGATGCGGCCGAGGAAGCGGTAGTGCTGCTCTTCGTCGGAGATGGAGAACCAGTATTTGATGACCTGGATGCCGGAGCGCACCAGCATGCGCTCGAACTCGGGCACGCTGCGGAAGAACTCCTCGTACTGGTCATCGGAGCAGAAGCCCATCACCCGCTCGACGCCGGCGCGGTTATACCAGCTGCGGTCGAACAGGACGATCTCCCCCGCCGCCGGCAGGTGCGAGACGTAGCGCTGGAAGTACCACTGGGTGCGCTCGCGGTCGTTCGGCGCGGGCAATGCGGCGACACGGCAGACGCGGGGGTTGAGGCGCTGGGTGATGCGCTTGATGACGCCGCCCTTGCCCGCCGCGTCGCGGCCTTCGAAGAGGATCACCACCTTGTGGCCGGTCTTCACCACCCAGCTTTGCAGCTTGACCAGCTCGGCTTGAAGGCGGAACAGGGTGTGGAAGTAGCGCTGACGCGCCAGGCGTTCTTCGTGGGATTGCAGGTCGCCCTGGCGCAGGCCTTCGAGGTCGTAGAGCTCGTCGAAGAGTTCGAGTTCCAGCTCTTCGTCGCGGTCGTCGAGGAGGTCGCGCTGGACGCGCCGGGGAAGGGTCTTGTCATCGAGCAGCATGAGCGTTGCCTTGTGCCGTCACTGGCATATTCGTCCGTGGGTGACATTTTCATGACAGAAAAATGTAGTTACGTTGTATGACGAATTCGTGACAACAAGGCAAGGAAATATCCTTCAGAGCCCGAATTAGAGCCCTCTCAGGTCTGACAGCTGAGTCCTTACGCCGCGGGATGGCAGATGACTGCGCTGGCAGCCGCCCTGGCCGCTGTCGATCAGGCGTCGGCCAACGGGCGCGGCGCGTTGACGTACTTGAAGGTGCCGGACGCGGAAGCCACCACGACGCCCGCGCCGTTGCGCAGTTCGGCCTCGCAGAAGGCAATGGAGCGCGTGTGGTGCCGCACGCTGCCGTGGGCTTCGAGCACCTCGCCCACCTCGCCGCCGGGACGCAGGAAGTTGGTCTTCATTTCGATGGTCACCACGCCGCGCCGGGCTTCGTCCGCCTCGCTGGCGTTTACCGCCATGGCCACGTCGAGCAGGGTCATGATCAGCCCGCCGTGGGCGTTGGCCCAGCCGTTGAGGTGGTGCGGTTCGACTCGCAGGACGATGCAACCCGCCCCCTTGCCGTCCGCTGCCGGTGCATGGCGGAACTGCAGGAGATCAAGCAGGGGAATCGAGAGGCCGCGATGGGCGGTATAGAGCTTGAGCTGTTCGACGTCGAAGGGCATGGGCGGTTCCTGGCGCTATGGGCGGGGCCAGGCGATGTTCTCCGCTCCGGCCGGCGGATCGCAAGCCCGGCGGCGCTCCATAGGCTGCGGGAATGCCGGACGATTGCAACGCGCCGGTGGGCGGCGCCCGCCCCTCGCGGCGGGCAGGTGTTCAGCGGGACTTGCGGGTGCCGTGCTTCGCGGTCTGGCGATCGACGGCCTGGACGAAGAGTTCCTCGACCAGCAGGGACTGGATGGGCGAATGGGTTTCCAGCGACAGGCTCATGGATTCGAGCTTCTGGTTCACACCCAGGCGGGCGATGCCGCACAGCAGGATGCGCTGGCCGCCGATGACCTTGCTCTTGTCCAGCCGCACTTCGCGGGTGCGCTCGCCATCCTGATAGCTCACCTTGAGGGTGATCGGCGTTTCGTCGCGCACAGCGAGGTTGAGCCAGGTGGCGACATTGAATTCGACGACCCAGCCCAGGCCGGTTTTCTTGGCGACTGCTTCGCGGACGAGGTGTGCCGGAACCGGTCCGAGGGGGGTGTTGTGGGTATCCATAAAGCGACGTCTGACTACCGGGGCAAAGCGGATTAGGTACAGCGGAAAACCCGATTCTATGTGATGCCATTCAAGTTTTCAGGTGGTCTTTTGTAAGATCACGGCTACTGGACATGCGCGACGTTACGGAGACGAACCGCTCTGGAACGAACCTTGGCGGGCAGAGCCGGCTGACGGGAGGTCAGCGGCGACCGTGGGACGTCGGAATTGTCCGACGAAATGAACGTAGCTGCGCTGTTCACGGAGGCCGGTCCGGCGAGTGGCGCCGGATCGGCCCTGCCGTGTTACCCGAGTTGACTTGCGCCAGTGGGGATGGGCCCTGGGGCCCTGCTGATCAGGCTATCGCGCCAGCGTAGGTGCGGTGCCTGTGTTCGCCCGAGCGGTTCTTGCGCACTTCACGGCGCTCTCTGAAGTCCAGTTCTTCCATGGCGTCCATGCGCTCCTGCAGGTCTTCTATCTCCTGCGGGGTTAACAGCTTCCGATGTCGATTCATACGCACCTCCTGCGTGCGAATGCCTCATCTTTTGGACTAGCAGCTGCGTCGGAAGATTCAACGAATTTCGAGGGCGGATTGATCGAACGGTCAGTTCGGGGGCCTGTAGGAGCGAGCTTGCTCGCGAACGAACTCCCCGGAAACACCGTGTGTGGATCGGTTCGCGAGCAAGCTCGCTCCTACAAAGAGCCAGCACAAGCCGCAGTTGAGGATCAGCTCGTAGGATGGGTATCGCTTCGCTCCACACCATCCTACTGGCGGCCACACGCAGTCGAGTAGAAGCGGGCCATGCCTGCGACGGGTGCCCAATGGGTACCCTTGATTAGCGCAGGTCGTCGAGCAGGCTGGCAACGGTGGTCAGCACCGCGCCGGCAAGCGCCTTGGAGCGTGCGCCGTTCCAGCCGGTGCGGGCGTTGGGCGACAGGTTGTGGTCCTTGAACGGCATTTCCAGGGTCAGCGACAGGCAGTCGTAGGTGCGGCCGACGTGGTTGCAGGCCAGGGTCAGGTTGGCTTGCCCGGGGGCATCCTTCGGGTAGCCGTGCACGCTCTGGAATTCGCCGTTGGCTTCCAGGCGCTCGCGGAACAGGCTTTCCAGGCGATCCAGGCGCGGGGTGAACTCCGGGTTGCCTTCGCAACCGGCGGCGAACACGAAGGGGATTTCCTCGTCGCCGTGCACGTCGAGGAACTGGTCGACGCCGTATTTCGCCATCTGCTCCTGAACGAACAGCACTTCCGGGCTCTCCTCGGCGCTGGGCGCGGCCCAGGCGCGGTTGAGGTCCTTGCCGGCGGCGTTGGTGCGCAGGTGGCCGTGGAAGGCGCCGTCGGGGTTCATGTTCGGCACCAGGTAGAAGTCCGCGCGCTCCAGCAGGCGCTGGATGCCGGCGTCGCCGGACTGCAGGCGCTCGATCAGGCCTTCCATGAACCACTCGGCCATGTGTTCGCCGGGGTGCTGCTGGGCGATCAGCCAGATCCTGCGGGCGCCGGGCGCGCCCTTGCCGATCCGCAGCAGCGGCAGTTCGCGGCCTTCGATGCTGTGGCCGGTGGTCAGCAACTCGGCGCCGTTGTCGATGGCGCGCTTCACCAGTTCGGCATGGCGCTCGCGGCTGTAGGGCTCGAAGTAGGCGAACCAGGCCTGGGGCTGCTCGGCGTCGAGGGTGAAGTGCAGGCCGTTGGCGTCGAAGGTGCTGGGCACGCGGAACCAGTCGCGCTGGTCATAGGAGGCCACGGCGTTGTAGCCCGGCCAGCCGCCGGTGTAGCTGGAGCCGGGGGCGTTGGTCAGGCTGAACTGGTACTGCTGGCCAGGTTCCAGGCCCTCGGCCTTGAAGTGGAACCACTGGAAGTGCGGGCTTCTGGTATCCGGGCGCAGCGCCAGGCGCGCGTGGCGCGGGTCGCTGGTGTCGATGACCTGGATGTTGCCGCTGTCGAAATCGCAGTCGATCTTCATGAATTCTCCGTAGGCGCGCGAATCTGTGGCGCCAAAGCCCCGCATTCTCGCCCTCCCCGCCGCGGCTGTCATGTGCCGGCAACTTGCCCGGATGAATATATTATGCATGTAATACAAACTGAATGACGCCCGTTCAAGGCCCTGCGCTGGTGATCCGGCGGGCACGGACTAACCTCGATTCACCTCTTTTCCACGTACGGAGAACACTGCATGAGCACTTACGATGTGATCGTCATCGGCGGCGGCCCCGGCGGCTACAACGCCGCCATCCGCGCCGGCCAGCTGGGCATGAAGGTCGCCTGCGTGGAAGGCCGCGAAACCCTCGGCGGCACCTGCCTGAACGTCGGCTGCATGCCGTCCAAGGCATTGCTGCACGCCTCCGAGCTATATGAAGCGGCGGCCGGCGGCGAGTTCGCCAACCTTGGCATCCAGGTCAAGCCGAAGCTGGACCTGGCGCAGATGATGAAGCAGAAGGCCGAGAGCGTGGCCGCACTGACCAAGGGCGTGGAGTTCCTGTTCCGCAAGAACAAGGTGGACTGGGTGAAGGGCTGGGGCCGCATCGACGGACCGGGCAAGGTGGAAGTGACCGCCGCCGACGGCAGCAAGAGCACTTTGACGGCCAAGGACATCATCATCGCCACCGGCTCGGAGCCCTCCCCGCTGCCGGGTGTGGAAGTCGATAACAAGCGCATCCTCGACTCCACCGGCGCGCTGTCCATCCCCGAAGTACCCAAGCACCTGGTGGTGATCGGCGCCGGGGTGATCGGCCTGGAGCTGGGCTCGGTGTGGCGCCGCCTGGGCGCGGAAGTCACGGTGATCGAATACCTCGACCGCATCTGCCCCGGCATGGACCTGGAAACCGCCAAGACCTTCCAACGCGCGCTGACCAAGCAGGGCATGAGCTTCAAGCTCGGCAGCAAGGTTACCCAGGCCAAGGTCAGCGGCAAGCAGGTGACCCTGAGCGTGGAACCGGCCGCCGGCGGCGCGTCGGAGTCGATCCAGGCCGACTACGTATTGCTCGCCATCGGCCGCCGCCCCTATACGCAGGGCCTGGGGCTGGAGAGCGTGGGCCTCACCACCGACAAGCGCGGCATGCTGGAGAACCACGAGCACCGCAGCAGCGTGCCGGGCATCTGGGTGATCGGCGACGTGACTTCCGGCCCGATGCTGGCGCACAAGGCCGAGGACGAGGCCATCGCCTGCGTCGAGCTGATCGCCGGCAAAGCCGGGGAAGTGAACTACGACGTGATCCCCAGCGTGATCTACACCCACCCGGAAGTGGCCACCGTGGGCAGGACCGAGGAGCAACTCAAGGCCGAAGGCCGCGCCTACAAGGTGGGCAAGTTCCCCTTCACCGCCAACAGTCGGGCGAAGATCAACCACGAGACCGAAGGCTTCGTGAAGGTGCTGGCGGACGAGCGCAGCGACGAGATCCTCGGCGTACACATGATCGGCCCGAACGTCGGCGACATGATCGCGGAGTACTGCGTGGCCATGGAGTTCCGCGGCGCCGCCGAGGACATCGCGCGCACCTGCCACCCGCACCCGACCCGCTCCGAGGCGCTGCGCCAGGCGGCGATGAACGTGGACGGCTGGGCGATGCAGGCCTGACCGTTCGTCAGCAACGACGAACGGTACGTGCGGCGCGGTGGCGCACCCCGGTTATCGCTGCAGGCCACGGTTGACGGGGCCTGCAGCGATCCATTCGGTTTGATTTGCGACCAGTTTGTGTACAGACGCGACATGGGCTGTGACTTTCTTCGGTTCTGAAAACATCAATTGCGTGAACGAACACGATGGCGGATGGACCGCCGTCGCCATCTTCGCAACGGATTACCGCGCAGAGAGATCACACCATGAATGCGACCCTTCGTTTCAACGAGGCTCTGCTGATCACCGGACGAGCCTTCCAACCCTTCCAGTGCGTGACCTGGGTTTCTCAGGGGGGCGACGGCAGCCTCGACCTGTCCGTCATCGACCGGACCGGCACCCGCCTGCTGGGGCTCACCCGCATCCCCAGCTCCGCCTATTCCGACCCGGAACAGCTCGAAGACCTGCTGGTGCAGGCCCGCGACGAGCTGAACCGCGAAGGCTACCGCCTGCAAGAGTGGCACATGCCTGCCTGACTCCAGGCGCAGCACGAAAAAGCCCGGCCATGAGCCGGGCTTTTTCATTTCCGCACAAAACCTGTAGGAGCGAGCTTGCTCGCGAATGCTCTCCCGGCAGCTATGGAGCTGGACGGTTCGCGAGCAAGCTCGCTCCTACGAAGAGCTGAAGCAACTTCGTAGTCCGGTCTCAAGATTAGTACGCAGCTGCCCGCCCTTCTCCGCGATGAACACCAGGCGCGAGCCCTGCGCGGCCTCGGCGGCGGTCGCCGGGCGGAACTGGTAGCGCCCGCCCACGTATTGCAGCCACAGCGCGCCGTCCTGCCCCGCCACCCGCACCAGGCCCTTGAGCCGCAGCAGGCCGCGCGGCAGCGTCTCCAGCCAGTGTTTCAGCCGCGCACCATCGAAGGTCGCCTCGCCCTGCCAGTTCCAGCTCTCGAACAGGTCGCCGTGATCGACGCCTTCCTGGCCGTGCGGACGCAGCTTGCGCGAGGGCTCGCCCAGCAGCAGCTCATCGGGAATCTGAGCCTGGATGGTTTCCAGCACCCGCGCGCCACGGCCGAAGCGCTCGCGTTGCGCCGCCAGGGTCTCCGCGTCCAGCAGGTCGCACTTGTTCAGCAGCAGCAGATCGGCGGCGGCCGCCTGCATGCGTTCCAGCCGGGCGTATTCGCCTTCCAGCGGTTCGCGGCGCGCGGCGTCGACCACCGTGAGCACCGCGTCCAGGTGCAGGCGCTTGCGCAGTTTGGGGTAGCCCAGGGTCTGCACGATGCGCTGCGGATCGGACACGCCGCTGCATTCGATCACCACCTGTTCCAGCGGCGGATTCATGTTCGCCAGGCGTTCCAGCTGCGCCAGCAGGTCGTCCTGCACGCTGCAGCAGATGCAGCCGTTCTCCAGGCTGTACACCGCTTCGGTCTGTTCGGCGATCATCCCGGCGTCGATGTTCAGCTCGCCGAAGTCATTGACGATCACCGCCAGGCGCCGGCCCTCGCAGCGCTCCAGCAGGTTGCGCAGCAGCGTGGTCTTGCCGGCGCCGAGGAAACCGGCGACCACGGTCACCGGGATGCTCGCGGCGTTCATGCGTTGACGCCTTCGATGCGCGGCGGCTCGCCCTGCCACACCGCCGCCAGCGCGGTATCGCTGAACTGGCCGAGGCGGTCGTATACCGGGCGGCCCTCGACGAAGGTCAGCTGCACCTCGGTGCGGTGGATGTAGTTGCGCGCAGGCTGGGCGAACAGGTCGCGGTCGAGGACGATGAAGTCCGCCGACTTGCCCGCCTCCAGGCTGCCGGTGAGCTTCTCCAGGCCCATGGCGTAGGCGCCGTTTAGCGTGGCCACACGGATCGCCTGCTCCAGGCTGATCGGCTCGCCGAAGCAGGCCGGGTCGTCGTTCCAGGGGTTCTGCCGGGTGACCAGGGTTTCCAGCGCCAGCCAGGGGTCGATGGACGCCACCGGCCAGTCGGTGCCGAAGACCGCGATACCGCCGGCGGCCAGCACGCCCTTGAAGTCGTAGATGCGCTTGAGGCGGTCCTGGCCGTAGCCGGAACGCGCACCGCTGGCGAAGGGCGTCGGGTACCAGGCCGCCGGGGAGAACTCGGCAATCACGTCCAGCTCGCGGAAGCGCTTGAGGTTGCCCGGGTGCAGGATGGTGCTGTGCGCGCACTGGTGGCGCACACCGCTGAAGCCGTTGCGCCGGCGCGCCTCGGCCACCGCATCGAGGAACACGTCGGACGCCGCGTCGCCGGTGCAGTGGGCGATAACGCGGATGCCGCGGCGGTCCATGTCCACCACCATGTCGGTGATGTGCTCGGGGGTCAGGTTGAGCTTGCCGCGCCAGGCGTCTTCGCCCGGCCACGGGGTGATGAGGAAGGAGGAGCGCGGCTCGACGGTGCCGTCGAAGTGGAACTTCACTGCGTTCGCCGACAGCCGCGCACTGCGGTAGTAGTGACGCTCGCCGCTGAGCAACTCCCAACGGCGGCGCACCGGGAAGATGTCGTCCTGCCAGCTGATCGCAGCCTCCACGCGCAGGGTCAGTTGCCCGTTGTCGTCCAGGTGCTTGAGGGCATCCAGGCGGTTCTCGCAGACGTGCAGGTACTTGGCCGCGGTGACGCCGCGCGAGCTCTGGAAGTGCACGCCCTCGCGGTAGGACTGGCGCAGCACCTTGGCCGGGGTCGGCGGCATGGCGGCGTGGATCAGCGCGTAGGCGCCGTCGATCATCAGGCCCTTGGGCTCGCCGGTGAGCTCGTCGCGCTCCAGGTAGCCGTTGCGCGGGTCGGGCGTGTCGGCGTCGATGCCGGCCAGCTCCAGCGCGCGGGAGTTGACCATCATGGTGCCCCACATGCGGTCGAGCAGCGCCACCGGGCGGTCCGGCATGATGCTGTCGAGCCACTCGCGGCCCGGCGTAAGCCCCGCTTCGCGGAAGGTGTAGCGGACCCAGTACTGGCCGTAGATCCAGCCGTCGCCGGGGTGGCTGGCGGCGTAGTCTTGAATCGCCTTTGCAAGCTGCTCCGGGGTCGGGTCCTCGATGCCGACGTCGAGGTCGTCGGCGTAGCGCGGGTTCAGCGCCAGGTCCGGGTGGGTGTGCATGTCGTGCAGGCCGGGCATGCAGAAGGCGCCGCCCAGGTCGCGCACCAGGGTATCCGGGCCGACCAGGTGCTCCATCTCCTCGCGACGCCCCACCGCCAGCAGGCGGCCGTCGCGGATGGCCACCGCCTCGGCCCAGGGCTGGGCGGGGTCGAGGGTGTAGAAGCGGCCGTTGTGCAGCAACAGTTCGGCAAAGCGGTCGGTGGGGGAATTGGAGGAGCGGAAGCGGTCCGGAGCGGTCATGGGAGGCCCTTGTAGTTCTTGTCCGTGGGCGCAGTATAGGGCTCGGCTTTCACCGCCTGACTAGCATAAGATAACAACTCGCTAGCACAAGACGACAATCTCCCGAGCGCCCCATGCCCACCGCGTCCTTCGACATCGATTACGCCGCCCGCCAGCTGTTCCGTCACTTTCTCGAAGAATGGCAGGCGCGTCCCGCCCTGCCCCCACTGGCGCCCCTGCTTGGCGGCCTGGGGCTGGCGCCAACCGGTGAAGCGGCCGCCGCCGAGATGAACTTCGCGCGTTATTACCGACTGCTGCAGCAGGCCGCCGGGCTGCTGGGCAGCAGCGACTTCTTCCTGCGCCTGGGCCAGCGCTACAACCTCTACGACCTGGGCGTGATCGGCTATGCGCTGATCAGCGCGGCCAACCTGCGGCGCTCCTGGGATATCTCCCTCGGCCAGCCGTCGAGCCTGATGCCGCACCCCATCCACACCCAGCTCGACGAGGACGCCAGCCACATCCGCCTGACCCTGCAGCTGCCGCCGTTCAGCGAGGTGGAGCGCAATGCGCTGTGCGAGGAATGGCTGAGCAGCACCTGGCGCTGGCTATGCCAGCGGTTGCCTGAGCTGGAAGGCTGCACCGGCATGCAGATTCACCTGCCCTATCCGCCGCCGGCCCATGCGAAGGTCTATCAGGAGCTGTTCCCCGGACAGTGCCGGTTCAACGCCGCGCTGGCGCAACTGTGGATTCCCCGGGAATTCCACGACCGCCCCTTCTCCACCGCTAACCCGACCGTGACGCGCCTGTGCCAGGCCCAGGGCGCGGCGACCCTGGCCAGCTTCGAGCGCGGCCAGACGCTGCCCGACGACGTGCGCTTCTATCTGCTGCAGAACGCCCGCATCCCCCTGCCCGATCTGGAGCAGACGGCCGCCTGGCTGCGCATGCCGCCCTACACCCTGCAACGGCGCTTGCGCGAATACGGCCTGACCTTCAAGGGCATCGTGCTGGAGGTACGCATGGCGCTGGCCCAGCGCTACCTGCTGGCCAGCCGCATGGCCTTGCAGGAGATCGCCTTCCTGCTCGGCTACGAGCATGTGACCAGCTTCCACCGAGCGTTCCAGCGTTATACGGGGACGACGCCGGAGCGCTTCCGCGCCGATGGCGGGAAGCGCGAAACGCAATAAGGGCGAGGCCGCCCCTCTCGCGGGGAGAGGGGCGGCCCTGCTCAGGCCTGCAACTGATTGCCGATCGGCAGGATGCGGATACGTTTGCCGCTGGCGGCGAACAGAGCGTTGGCCAGCGCCGGCGCCAAGGGCGGCACGCCGGGTTCGCCGACACCGCTTGGCGGCACCGCCGAGGGCACGATGTGCACCTCCACCACGGGCATCTCGTTGATGCGCAACACCTGGAAGTCGTGGAAGTTGGACTGGTCCACCTTCCCGTCGGTCAGGGTGATGGCGCTGTGCATCGCGGCCGACAGGGCGAAGCCGATGCCCCCCTCCATCTGCGCCTTGATCACGTCCGGGTTGATCGCCAGGCCACAGTCCACCGCGCAGACCACGCGGTCCACCTTGAAGCTGTGGTCCGCCTTGACCGTCACTTCCACCACCTGGGCCACGAAGCTGCCGAAGGATTCGTGCACGGCGATGCCGCGGCCGCGCTGCTCGCCCTCGGCGCCCTTGGCCAGCGGCGCCTGCCAGTTGGCCCGTTGTGCGGCCAGCTCCAGCACGCCGCGATGGCGGGGATGGTCCTTCAATAGTGCGCGGCGGAATTCGTACGGGTCCTTGCCGGCGGCGATGGCGGCCTCGTCGACCAGCGTCTCGGTGGAGAACGCCGTGTGGGTGTGCCCCACCGAGCGCCACCACTGGGTCGGCACCGTGACGTTCTCGGCCAGGGCTTGCTCGATGCGCAGGTTGGGCACGGCGTACGGCAGGTCCTCCGCGCCCTCCACGACGACCTTGTCGATGCCGTCCTTCACCAGTATCTTCTCGAACGGCGTGCCGATGAGGAATGACTGGCCCACCAGCCGCTGCTCCCAGCCCACCAGATTGCCCGATCCGTCCACGGCCAGCCGCGCACGATGCAGGAACGCCGGGCGGTAGTAGCCGCCACGGGTGTCGTCCTCGCGGGTCCAGACCATCTTCACCGGTGCCTTGATGCCCTGCTCATGGGCCGCCTTGGCGATGGCCGCCGCCTCCAGCACATAGTCCGACTGCGGATTGGCGCGCCGGCCGAAACTGCCACCGGCATACAGCTGGGTGATCGTTACCTGTTCCGGCGCGACGCCCAGCAATTGCGCCACCGCCGCCTGGTCGGCGGTCTGCCACTGCTCGCCGTTCCAGATCTGGCAACCGCCGCCGTCCTTGAGCTGGACCACGCAGTTCAGCGGCTCCATCGCCGCGTGGGCCAGGAACGGGAACTCATACTCCGCCTCGATGATCTTGGCCGGCTGCTTCAGGGCCTTGTCGACGTCGCCCACATTGCGCGCCACCAATCCGGGCTTGCCGGCCATCTCGCGGTACTGGGCGAAGATTTCCTTGCTGCCCATCCTGAATGCCTTGCTCTCGTCCCACTCGACCTGCAAGGCGTCACGGCCCTGGCGTGCGGCCCAGGTGTTCTTCGCCAGTACGGCCACACCGGCGAAGCGCGTCGGACTGCCGGGGAACTCGACCACCGCGACCACGCCCGGTACCGCCTTGGCCTTGGTCGCGTCGACCTTGGCCGGCACCCCTCCGAAACGCGGCGGGTGGGCGACGACGGCCACCAGCATGTCCGGCAGTTGGATGTCCTGGGTGAACACCGCCGTCCCATCGGTCTTGCCGCTGCTGTCGATGCGCGCGAGCCTTTCCTGGCCGATCAGCTTGAAGTCCTTTGGGTCCTTGAGCTTCACCTCGGCAGGCACCGGCTGTCTGGCCGCCGCTTCGGCCAGTTCGCCGAAGCCGGCCTTGCGCCCGGAGGCGGCGTGGGTCACCACGCCGTCATGTACCTGGATCTGCGCGGCGGGCACCTTCCACTGTTCGGCGGCGGCGCCCACCAGCATGGCGCGGGCGCTGGCGCCGGCCTTGCGCATCTGTTCGAAGGAGTTGGAAGTGGCCGTGCTGCCGCCGGTGCCCTGCAGGTTGCCGAAGGCCAGGTTGGCGTAGCGCCTGGCGTCGGCCGGCGCTCCTTCCACACGCACGTGAGCCCAGTCGGCATCCAGCTCCTCGGCCACCAGGGTGGCGAGGCCGGTGTAGCTGCCCTGCCCCATTTCCACGTGCTTGGCGATCACCGTCACCGTGCCGTCGGGGGCGATGCGCACGAAGGCGTTGGGCTCGAAATCGCCGGCCGCCTCGGCATCGCCCATGCGCGCGAGCAGCGGCGCGAAGTAGATGCCCAGGGCCAGGCCACCGGCGCCCCGGAGGAAATGCCGGCGGCTGAGGTTGAAGATGCCGCGCTGCTGCGCCTCTTCCTGATCGATGCGGGTATCACGCATGTCGGAGCTCCTCAGGCCAGGGTCTTGGCGGCGTCGTGGATGGCGGCGCGAATCCGCGCGTAGGTGGCGCAGCGGCAGATGTTGCCGCTCATGGCCGTGTCGATATCGGCATCGCTGGGCGCCTTGTTGGAGGCCAGCAGCGCGGTGGCAGACATGATCTGCCCGGACTGGCAGTAACCGCACTGCACCACGTCCAGCCGCCGCCAGGCATCCTGCACGGCCTTGCCGGCGGGCTGTTCGCTCACGGCCTCGATGGTGGTGACCTTCTTGCCCGCCACTGCCGAAAGCGGCGTGACGCAGGAGCGCGTCGGCTGGCCGTCGATGTGCACCGTGCAGGCGCCGCACAGCGCCATGCCACAGCCGTACTTGGTGCCGGTCAGCCCGGCGACGTCGCGCAGGGCCCAGAGCAGCGGCATCTCGCCGGGCGCGTCGAATTCATGGTCCTTGCCGTTCAGGTTCAGGGTAATCATCGGCGAGTTCACCTCTTCCTCGGGTGATGGGATGGCCGCAGCCCCCTGGCTTCGGCACGCATCGGTTCAGCCTAGGCGCTATGCCCGGCACGCGCCGCGACGATACGCGAAGAAAGCGCCGAGCGGTTTGCCTGGTCCTGCGCAGACTTGCCTGAAACTGCCGGCGCTGGGCTCAGGCGTCCGCGCGCTCGCCCAGCGCCAGCGCTGCCCGTGGGCGTACCGGCGCGCTGCGATCCCAGCCATAGCGTCGCGCGAACCAGCCTTTCACCGCCTGGGTCAGCACCATGTAGCCTGCCAGGATGCCCGCCAGCCACGGCCAGTAGGCCAGCGGCAAGGCCTGCATGCGGAACGAGTGGGCCAGCGGTCCCATGGGCAGGAACACCGCCACCGCGATGATCGCCAGGGTCATCCCCAGCAGCGGCCAGGCCGCGCGGCTCTGCAGGAAGGGGATGCGCCGCGTGCGGATCATGTGCACCACCAGCAGTTGCGAGATCAACCCTTCAACGAACCAGCCGGACTGGAACAGCGCCTGGTGCTCCGGTGCATTGGCGCCCAGGGCGAACCACAGGACCAGGAAGGTGGCGATGTCGAACAGCGAGCTGACCGGCCCGAAGAACACCATGAAGCGCCCCAGCCCGCCCGGGTTCCACTGCTGCGGGCGGCGCAGTTGCTCGTCGTCGACATGGTCGAAGGGAATGGCGATCTGCGACAGGTCGTACAGCAGGTTCTGCACCAGCAACTGCAACGGCAGCATCGGCAGGAAGGGAATGAAGGCGCTGGCCACCAGTACGCTGAACACGTTGCCGAAGTTGGAACTGGCGGTCATGCGGATGTACTTGAGCATGTTGGCGAAGGTGCGGCGACCTTCGATCACGCCCTCCTCCAGCACCAGCAGGCTCTTTTCCAGCAGGATCAGGTCGGCGGCTTCCTTGGCGATGTCTACCGCCGAGTCCACCGAGATGCCGATATCCGCCGTG
This sequence comes from Pseudomonas sp. B1-22, assembly GCF_050474425.1. Classification (NCBI taxonomy): domain Bacteria; kingdom Pseudomonadati; phylum Pseudomonadota; class Gammaproteobacteria; order Pseudomonadales; family Pseudomonadaceae; genus Pseudomonas; species Pseudomonas sp. B1-22. The sequence continues at coordinate 235,790 of NZ_JBCHVH010000005.1, forward strand.
CGCAGCGCCGGGGCGTCGTTGATGCCGTCGCCGAGGAAACCCACCACGTGCCCGCGCTCGCGCAGCACGCGCACCAGTCGTTCCTTGTGACCGGGGGTGAGTTTGGCGAACAGCGTGGTGTGCTCGGCCAGCTCGCCCAATGCCGCATCGTCGAGGCTGTCCAGCTGCGGGCCGAGAAGCACGCCCTGCACCGGCAGGCCGACGTCACGGCAGACCTTCAGGGTGACCCGCTCGTTGTCACCGGTCAGCACCTTCACCGCCACGCCGTTTTCCGCCAGTGCGCGCAGCGCCGGGGCGGTGGTTTCCTTCGGCGGATCGAGGAAGGCGATGTAGCCGGCCAGGCACAGCCCGGTCTCGTCGGCCACGCCATAGCCCTCGCGTTCCGCCGGCAATTCGCGGGTCGCCACCGCGACCACCCGCAGGCCTTCCCGGTTGAGGTCCTCGGCGACCGCGCGGATGCTCGCCAGGCGCTCGCCGTCCAGCGGCACCACGGCATCGCCGGCCTCCACCGCGATGCAGACGTCCAGCACCTCCTCCAGCGCGCCCTTGCAGATCAGCAGGTGATGACCATCCGGCTCGCGAACCACCACCGACATGCGCCGGCGGGCGAAGTCGAAGGGAATCTCGTCGACCTTGCGGTAGCGGCTGTCCACCCGCAGCGCGTGGCGCAGCTCGACGTGTTCCAGCACGGCCACGTCCAGCAGGTTCTTCAACCCGGTCTGGTAGTGGCTGTTGAGGAAAGCCAGCTGCAGGACGCGGTCCTGGACCTGGCCGAAGGCGTCGGTGTGACGCTCCAGCACGATGCGGTCCTGGGTGAGGGTGCCGGTCTTGTCGGTGCAGAGGATGTCCATCGCGCCGAAGTTCTGGATGGCGTCCAGGCGCTTGACGATGACCTTGCGCCGGCTTAGCGCCACCGCGCCCTTGGCCAGGGTCGAGGTGACGATCATCGGGAGCATTTCCGGGGTCAGGCCGACGGCGATGGACAACGCGAACAGCGCCGCCTGCAGCCAGTCGCCCTTGGTGAAGCCGTTGAGCAGCAGCACCAGCGGCGCCATCACCAGCATGAAGCGGATCAGCAGCCAGCTGACCTTGTTCACCCCGGCCTGGAAGGCGGTGGGCGCAGGGTCCGCCGCGATCACCCGTTCGGCCAGCGAGCCGAAGTAGGTGCGCGCCCCGGTGCCGACCACCACGGCCTGCGCCGAACCGCTGATGACGTTGGTGCCCATGAAGCAGAGGTTGTCGCGCTCCAGCGGGTTGCCCTGGCGGGCATCGCGCAGCTGGGCGAATTTCTCCACCGGCAGCGATTCGCCGGTCAGCGCCGCCTGGCCGACGAACAGGTCCTTGGCACTGAGCAGCCGCACATCCGCCGGCACCATGTCGCCGGCCGACAACCACAGCACATCGCCGGGCACCAGCTGGCGGATCGGCACTTCCTGCCTGCGCAGCGGACCTTCGCCATCGGGGCTGCGGAACACCGTGGCGGTATTGCTGACCATCGCCTTGAGCTGTTCGGCGGCGCGGTTCGAGCGCTTCTCCTGGACGAAGCGCATCAGCGTGGAGATCAGCACCATGCTGCCGATCACCACGGCGGCTTCGGCATCCTCGGTCACCCAGGAGATCGCCGCCAACAGGCTCAACAGCAGGTTGAAGGGGTTGCAGTAGCAGTACCAGAGGTGCAGCCAGGCACCGATCGGGCGGTCCTGCTCCACTTCGTTCGGGCCCGAGCGCAGGCGCCGTTCTTCGGCTTCCGATTCGCTGAGTCCCTCGCGGCGACTGCCCAGCCGATCGAGCGCTGCCTGGGGCTCCAGCACCGACCACTCCAGCAAGGCACCTGCCAGGGGGGCGGGCGCATGTCGCCCCGCCGCGGCGCCCCGCAGCAGGTCGCGCGCAGCAAGGCGGCGCAACTGACGGGCGGGAAAGCCCTTGTTGATGAATTCCAGCAGGTGGGTCCTGAGGTGATCCAGGCGCATGTCGACTCCCTGTTACCACCGGATAATTGGCGGCATCGGGAAGTCTGTAGGGCCTTTCTTAAGACGCCATGAAGGCTGGGAGCGGCCCGCCACGGGGCCGCGTCCTGGCGTCAGAAATCGCGCTTGTAGAAGATGTCCAGTGAACTGGCCAGGCCGCTGGCCGCCTCCAGGTAGACCTTCTTGCTCAGCAGGTAGCGCAAGGCGATGGTGTTGGCCGGCTCGAATACCCCCACGCCATAGCGCAGGCTGAGCTTGTCGGAGAGCTGGCCGCTGGCGACCACGCTGGTGCTGTTGCCGGCGCCTTCGGTGTCCAGCTGGAAGTCCTTGATGCCCAGCTTCTGGGCGACCTCGCCGGTGAGCGGCGCACTGCCGGCCAGGCCCAGGGCCAGCGCCGCCTCGCCCATCATGTTGCTGTCCTCGCCGGTGCTCATCGGCCGGCCCAGCACCAGGTAGGACAGCGCCTGCTGCTGGCTCATCGCCGGCTCCGAGAACACCTCGCTGCGCGGCTGTTCGGCGTTGCCGGTCAGGCGCAGGCCGGCGATCACATCATCGACCTTGCGGATCGCTTCGATGTCCAGGTACGGCTGGTCGATCGGGCCGGCGAACAGCAGGCGCGCACGGCGGATGGTCAGCTTCTGCCCGTAGGCACGGTAGCGGCCATTGTTCAGGCGCAGTTCGCCACGGGTATCGAGGTTGTCGCCGACGTGCACCTGCCCGGCCAGCTCGGCGTTCAGGCCAAAGCCCGAGAAGGTCAGCTTGTCCTCGCCGACGGTCACATCGACGTCCATGTGCAAGGCACTGGCGGCCTTCTGTTCCTGCTTCTGGCCGACGATCACGGTGTCGTCGGACACCTTGACCGTCGAAGGCGGCAACTGGCGAATGGTGATGGCACCACGGGGCACCTGCACCTTGCCGGAAACCGCCAGGCCCTCGCCCGCCATGCGGATCGCCAGGTCCGGTTCGACTTCCAGTTCCGCGTAGGGATCTACCGTCACGGGCAGGCGGTTGCCGCGCACGTTCAGGTCGACATTCAGCGCCTCGTTCCAGGCGATCCGCCCGGAGAGGTTACCGTTGCCATGTTCCCCGGCCGTCCAGTTGCCGCTCAGGTCCACCTGTTCGCCAGCGATGCGCGCGTCCACCTGCAGGTGCTCCAGGCGAGTCGGCAGGTCGCCACCGGACACCTCGCCATCGACCAGCCGCAGGTTGCCGTCCACCCGCGGCGCCAGGAGCCCGCCGGATATCTGCCCGTTGCCGTGGAGCCGCCCCTTGAGCGTTTCCACCGCCGGTACGAAGGGCCGGGCGATGGACAGGTCCAGCCCGTTGAGGCTGAAGCTGCCGTTCACCGGCTTGGATTTCGGCCGGGGATCGAGCTGCACCTGGGCATCCAGCGTGCCCAGCTTTTCGCCGTTGAACTGCAGGCGGGTGTCGATGCGACGGGGCGTCAGGCGGCTTTCCAGTTGCAGGCTCTGGTAGGGGAAGTCGACCCAGTCGTCCTGCTCCTTCAGGCGCAGCGTGCCGCTGCCGGCGTTGAGCAGGATCGAGCCATTCGGACCGCTGGCCGGCAGGTCCAGTTGCACGTCGCCGTCCAGTTGGCCGCGCCAGGCGAAGTCTTCCGGCAGCCAGCGGGCCAGGCTGTCCAGCGGGAACTGGCGCAAGTGCAGGCGCAGGCGCGGATCGGGCATCAGGCGCTGGTCCTCCGCGCACAGGCTGGCCGGGCCCGAGGCCCAGCAGTGCGCGCCGAGGGTCAGCCGGCCATCGGCCAGGCGTTCCAGCTTCGCCGGCTGCTGCAGGCGCCAATCCTGCCCGCCACTCTGTATATCGCCCTGCGCCAGGCGGCCACGCCAGTCGCGGCCGTTCCAGGTGCCATCCAGGCCCAGCGCGAGGACCACCGGCTTGCCTTGCAGGTTCAGCGTGAGCTGCTGGCGCTGCTTGTCACCGCTGCCCTCCAGCTTGAGTGTGCCCAGCCGCGTGTCGCCACTGCGCAGGCCCTGCACCTGCAGGTCCAGGCGGCCGCGCTGGGCGGCATCCAGTTTCGCATCCAGCGCCAGGGTGCGCAGGCTCTGGCCGGCGTAGGCGACACGCTGGCCATTGAGTGCCAATTGGCCCTGCGGTGCTTGCAGGGTGCCGGCCAGGTCGAGCCGCCCACCCAATTGGCCGGCGAGCTGTGGCCACAGCTGGCCCAGTTGATTCAGGGCGAGATCCAGCTTGCCGGAAAGACGCTGGTCCAGCGCCGCCTGGCCGGTGATGCGGTTGTCGCCCAGTTGCAGGATCAGGTCATCCGCCTTCCAGGCCTGCCCGGCACCTTCGGCGCGGGCCTTGATCACTGCCGGCTGGCCGCGCAGGCGGCCTTGCAGGTCGAGGTTCGCGGACAGGTTGAGGTTGCCGCCCTTGAGCGAGCCCTGGCTGCGCAGCGGTCCGCCCAGGCGGCCCGGCATCTCCTTCAACCAATAGGCGGGATCGAGGTCGCGCAGGTCGAGGGCGGCGTCCCAACTGACAGTGTCGGCAAAACCTACCTTCACATGCCCTTCGGCCTTGCCCTGCCCCGCCACCAGTTGCAGCGACGGCAGGAAGACTTCCGACAGGTTGCCGGAAACCGGGCTGGCCAGGGTGAACGCCCCCGCCGGACCATTCAGTGCCGCATCGAAGTTGCCCAGGTAGGCGCCGTCGCGGTACTGCACCTCGGCCTTGAGGCTGTGCACGCTCACTGGTGGCTCTTCGATAGCCGGGTACAGGCGCCGCCAGGGGAAGTCCAGCCAGTCGAGCGTGGCGTCGGCGGCAAAGCCGTCCTGCCAGTCGAGCCGGCCCTGCACGCCCAACCGTTGCGCTTGGGCGGCGGTCAGGTCGAGCGCGGCGATATCCGCGCCCTTGGCGTCGACGCGGCCGCGCAGGGTCAGCACCACTGGACTGTCGTCGGCCGGCAGCAGGGCCGCGCCGGCGATCTGGTAGCCGTTCTTCAGGTCACCACTGGCATTCAGGCGGACCTGATTCAGCGTCAGCGTATCGGGCAACGAGGCGTCGGCCTTGAAGCCATCGGCCAGCACCAGCGCCTGGGCCGGCAGGTTTTCCGCGAGCGGTTGCAGGTCGCCTTCCAGCGTGCCATTGAGGTAACCACTGCTTTGCGCCTGCAGTTTCAGGTGGCCTTGCAGTTCGCCGTCGGCCTTGAGCTGCAGCGACCAGGGCTTGCCGCCCACGGCCGGCAGGTCGAGGCTGCCCTGCGCCTGCAACGGCCAGCCCTGGGTGGGTTTGAGCAGACCGGAGAGCGACAGCCGCAGGTCACCCCGGGCCAGTGTCGCCGACTCGATGTGCAGGCCTTGCCGATCCCAGTTCGCCACCAGGTTGGCGTCACGCAGTTGTTCCAGGTCGTCGAGCAGGAAGCGACCGATACGCACATCGCCCAGCTCCAGGGTCAGCGGCAGGTCGAGGCTAGGCAACTGCACGGGGCCGGATGACTCGCTCGCCTCGCTCGGCGGCAGGGTCAGCCGGATCTCCGTGGCCGCCACGCGGTTCAGGCACAGTGTCATGCGCAGCAGGCACCCCGGCCCCCAGGCAATGTCCGGCTCGTCCAGTACCAGGCGGGTGGCGCCGTCGCTCCACTCCAGATGCTTTGCGGTGAAGGCGCCGGCCAGGCGGCCGCTGAAGCCATCCACGGTCAATCCTGGCACCCGCTGCAGCGCCATCCGGCTGCCCGCTTCGGTCCCAAGCAAGGCCGCCAGACCCGCCACCACGAGCAGGATCAGGCCGAGCAGCCCGCCCAGCAGCCAGCGCATCGCGCGCATCCAACCCGCCCGGCTCACAGCTCAGGCCCCATGGAGAAGTGGATACGGATGCCGCCGTCCTCGTCGAGACCATCGGCCAGGTCCAGGCGCAGCGGGCCGACCGGGGAGACCCAGCGGATACCGATACCCACGCCGGTCTTGATCGACGGGAAGTCCAGTGAATTGAACGCATTGCCCTGGTCGACGAAGGCCGCCAGCCGCCAGCGCTCGGCAATCGGGTACTGGTATTCGACGCTGCCGGCGACCATGTAGCGCCCACCGATGCGGTCGCCCTCGGAGTTTTTCGGCGACAGTGTCTGGTAGTCGTAACCGCGCACGCTCTGGTCACCGCCGGCGAAGAAACGCAGCGACGGAGGGATCGAGGAGTAGTCGTTGGTGGCGATGCCGCCGAGCTGGATGCGCCCGAGCAAGCGCTGGCCGCCCCAGAAGCTGGTCAGCCCCTTGGCCAGCGCATTGACATGGGCCACATCGGCGTCGGCGAGGAATCCCTGCTTGGCGCCCTTCACATCGAACTGCAGGCGATAGCCGCGGCTGGGATCGACCTTGTTGTCGGCTTCGAGAATCGAATAGCCGATCCCCGGCATGAGGAAGCTGCTCAAGCCCGAATCGTCGCCCAGCTTGTACTCTTCGCGCTGCCAGTTCAGCGACACCACGCGCTGCCAGCCGCTGTCGAGCTTGTGGTGCCATTCGCTGCCGAGGGTGAGGAGCTTGCTCTGGGTGTCCACCAGGTCTTCGTTCTGGTAGCCGCTGAGGAAGCGCAACTTGTCGGTCAGCGGCGGATCCAGCGGAATCTCGTACCAGGCACCGACGTTCTGCCGGGGCGCGGAGACTTCCGCCTCCCAGCCCAGGCTGTGTCCCTGGGGATTGACCCAATGGCGCGTCCAGTTGGCCTTGGCGCGTGGCCCGACATCGGTGGAAAAGCCCAGGCCCAGGCCCATGGTCCTGGGCTTGCGCACCTGCAGGTGGACATTGACTGGAATCACGTCGGAGGCAGCCTTGGCCTGCGGCGCCGCGTCCACGCGCACGCCGTCGAAGTAGCCGGAAGACTGCAGCGCCTGATTGAGGTCGGCGATCAGCTCGGAGTCGTAGGGGGTGCCCTCCTTGAACGGCACCATGCGTTGCAGCAGCTCGTCGTCGAACGGGTAGTCGCCGCTGAAATCGACCTTGCCGAGGGTCGAGCGCGGACCACTGACATACACCAGCTCGATGTCCGCGACACCGGCCACCGGATCGATCCGCAACTGCTGCTGGCTGAACTGGCCACGGAAGAAACCGAAGCGCGACGCCTGGTTCTGGATCAGCCGCTTGGCGTCCTCGTAGGCCCCGTGATTGAGCTGCGCGCCGGGCTTCAGGGCATCGCCGCCGGGCACGCGGAAGCTCTTGAGCTCGGCCGCCGGGCCTTCGATGCGGATGGTGACGTTGCGCAGGTGCACCGGCTCACCGGGCGTCACGTTCAGGAGCAGGGTCGGCGGTTGCCCGTCGCGCACCCGGCTGCGGACGCGCGCCTGGTAGTAGCCCAGTGCCTGCGCGGCTTTCTGCGCCTGCTCTTCGGTGGTGCGCCGCATGCGCCGCAATGCCGCCTGATCACGCTCGCCAAGGCTGCCTACATAGGCCTCGATGTTGGCCTTGAGCGCAGGGGTGGCGGGTGTGATGCGAACGTCGAGATGGGCTTCGGCTGCCAGCGCTCCCTGCAAGCAGAACGCCATCAACAGCAGAAGCCCAAGCAATCCTTGGACAACTCTCATGGCGCGGAATGCTAGCACGGGAAATGGCGATCAAGCCCTTTCCCGGAACGCTGGAATCCTCAAAAACGCTATCCCTGGCTGGCCAGCTGGCTTTCCGGCCTCGGGTTCGGATGGAACAGCACATGTTCCCGGATCGGCCCGAGGGCTACCTCGCCCAGTTCCTCGTAGCAGTGGCGGCGATAGAACTCCAGGTAGCGCGCATTTCCCGTGTCGAGCACCAGTCCCTGGGAACTGCCCTCCTCCGCGCACCAGGCATGCAGCGCATCGAGCAGTTGCTCGCCCAGGTGCTTGCCCTGGAACTCGGGATGGATGCCGATCAGCGGCAGGATGTGGTACGGCCCCGGCGGCAGGCAACCGAGCACGGCGGCGTGGTAGTCCAGGTACCGGCGGGTGCAGCGAAAACCGGTGGTGAGCAGCATGCGCATGCGCCACGCCCAGCTCTCGGTGATATCCAGGCGCTGCTGGGGCGGCGCGATCAAGGCCACGCCCACCAGGCGGTCCTCGCGCAGCAGGCCGATGGCCGGCAGTTCTTCGAGGAAGTGCTGATTGGTCAGCTCGCGCACCGTGGCGCGCACGCGCTGGTCGAAACCGGGGCGGTCGGCCTCGAACAGATAGGCGAAGGTGGGTTCGTGGCGATAGGCGTGATACAGCAGCGAGCGGACTTCGCGGCTGTAGCCGCTGTCGAGCAGGCGCACTTCGGCGGTCGAATCAGGCATGCGGACGCCTCTTGTCGTGGTGTCTTCTGATGGGGAGCGCTCCAGCCACGAAACACTAGCAGCGGCGCGCCAGGGTCGCCAGAATCGGCCACCATGGGCTAGCATCGTTCTTTTGCCAGGACGTCCAGGATGAAAATCGTCTCCTTCAATATCAACGGCTTGCGCGCACGTCCCCATCAATTGCAGGCCATCGTCGAGCGCCATCAGCCGGACGTGATCGGCCTGCAGGAAACCAAGGTCGCGGACGACCAGTTCCCCCGTGCGGAAGTCGAGGCCCTCGGCTATCACGTCCACTACCACGGGCAGAAAGGCCATTACGGCGTCGCCCTGCTCTCCCGCCAGGAACCGCTGGAACTACAGCGCGGCTTCCCCAACGATGGCGAAGATTCGCAGCGCCGTTTCATCTGGGGCACCTTCAAGGATGCCCAGGGCGAGCTGATCACCGTGATGAACGGCTACTTCCCGCAAGGCGAGAACCGTGAGCACCCGGTGAAGTTTCCGGCCAAGCAACGCTTCTACGCCGACCTGCAGGACCTGCTGGAAACCCGCTTCCAGCCCACCCAGCAACTGGTGGTGATGGGCGACATCAACATCTCGCCGGAAGACTGCGACATCGGCATCGGCGAGGAGAACCGCAAGCGCTGGCTGAAGACCGGCAAGTGCAGCTTCCTGCCTGAAGAACGCGAATGGCTGGCACGCCTGAAAGGCTGGGGCCTGGTGGACAGTTTCCGTCTGCAGAACCCGGCAGTGAGCGACCGCTTCAGCTGGTTCGACTACCGCAGCCGTGGCTTCGAGGACGAGCCCAAGCGCGGGCTGCGCATCGACGTCATCCTCGCCTCCGAGGCGCTGCGCAATCGCATCGCCGACACCGGCGTCGACTATGACATCCGCGGCATGGAAAAGCCCTCGGACCACGCGCCGATCTGGCTGCAGCTGAAATAACCCGTGCAAACGACAAAGCCCGGCATCGCCGGGCTTTGTCGTTCTTCGGTCCAACCCTGCTCAGGATTCGTTTGCAACGGTGCCGACGCTCTTGCTGATAGCGCTGTAGGTGGTATTGAAACGCACGGTCTCGTTGAAACCCTTGACGATGGCAGCGAAACGCTCCTTCGCATCGAGCAGTTGCTTGAAGCGTGCAGCCAGGTCGGCGCCCTGACGCTGCAGGCTGACTTCACGCTCATCCAGTTCCTGGGCCCGGGCACGCACCTGGTTCAGCTGACGCTCGATATGCTGCTGCTCCTGTTGCAAGGCCTCGGCGCGCTTGATCGTTGCACGGTCGCGACTCTCCACGGACTCCGCCAGGGCCTGCAGCGCACTGCTGCGCTCGGCGAGGATCGCGGCATTCTGTTCCGCCACGCGCTCGATGCTCTGCTTTTCCTCGTGCAGGCGTTGTTCCTGTTGAGACAGCCGCTCCTCCCGCTCGGCCAGCTGACGTTCGCGCTCCAGGACTTGCATACGCCGCTCCTCGAGCGACTCGCGCATATTCACCAGCTCCAGCTTCTGCTGTGACAAGCCATGCGCCATGCCGGCCAGAGAATCGAGGGTGGACTGTACATCGTGCAGGACACCGTCAGTTTCCACATCCGGGGACTGGAATGCAGTGGGCACGGGTTCCATCGACGCCTGGCCAATGGCGGCATCCGTGCTGACGTGTTCCTGCTGAAGTTGAGCGTGGGCGTTCATGGTGGAAAATTCCTTTTGGGAGAAGAGGGAAAGACCCTGGCTGGAACGGGCGGTCGTTACTGGGCTCGCCGAATGGCTTTCGGATACCTGCGAAATGGCAAGGTCCGCCTCGGGCACCACGGATTCGGATATCTGCGGATCGGGCTGTGCCTGGCGGCCGGCATCGAACGCTGCACCAGAAGCCTCGTGGAGCTGCTGATCTGAAGTCCCGAGGCCAGAGCAGGCGGACTCGAGCTTAGCCAGGTCCTTTTCGAGCATTTCGAATGCATCGATGACCTGCGCAGCGGGAGCTCCATGCTCGTCGGCGCCTAGTGCGTCACCCGAGGCAACCGATTCCTTAGCACGAATGGCGATATGACCCGCCGACAACGAGGCGCGCGGCACATCCTTGGCACGCAGGGACAGGGAAGGCGCGGAAAGGGGTTGAGTACTGCCCAGCTCCCCGCCTGTACCGGATGATTGAGACATGACGGTCTGCACGGACTGCTGGGAGATGGTCATGGCGGGGAAGCTATGCTCCTCCTGTCCTTCAAGCCGCTTCACATGTGAAGTCATGGAACGTCCTACCCTCAGGATGATCGACCACACTCCAGGTTGCGCACGGATCGATGTTCCGATCAGTGCCGGCGACTGGGTGGAGATGCCTTCGATGCTGGTCCCCAGTCGAAGGGCAATCAGGCCGATGCTATGAGCCGATGGGCTGCCCCGCTTATCCGTCGGTTCGACAGTGCAGGACAGGTTTCAGGACAAATTCTTACAACTGCGCCGCGAGAGGAATGTCAGTAGATTCCTGCATCGTCGAAGGATAATTATGCAAGACGGCCGAGCCGCTTCATCGGATGACAGCAAAGGGCCTGCTCTCGATGGCAGGCGGGCCCAGAATCACCAGGCCACTGCGAAGAAAGAGGACACGTATGAACAGGTCCTGAAGGGAGGGAGCTACACCGCTACAGCAATCCAATCTCTTCGCAGATGCTGAACAGCTCGTCCAGGGAGCTGGCGGAAAGTTTGCGCATCAGTTGCCTCTTGTGCTGTCCGACACTCGCCCCGGACAAATCAAGAAGCTCAGCCAGGGAAGACACCGAATTGCCTCGATGCAGTCCATGCAGCACGGCAACCAGATGGGTAGGAAACACCAGCGCGGATTTCAATCTGGGGTCTTCTCCCAATGGCAGCCGCGCATGTTCGGGGAAAATCGTCCCTCCCGCGAGAACGGTCTCGATGGCGCGCCCGATCAGGGCCTGGCGATCATTCATCAGAAGGAAGCCAGACACGCCAGTGCGTATGGCGCGCTGGATATTCAGGGAGGTACCGAGGCTGGAACACACCAGCACCGGCGTAGTTTCTTCGAGCTGCCCCGCACGCCGGAGCATCGCAACCAGTTCCATTCCATGGATATCCGGTAGCTCCAGCGTCACCACGAGCAGGTCGCAATCCCCTGTCTTCAGATGATTCAGCGCCTGCCGTGCCAGCTTGAAATGCTGCTCGCACTGATGGCCGCTGGCCTGCAAAAACCGGCGAATGGTGATGAAATCGCGCCGTGACGGTTCGATGATTACGATTCGGGCCATGTTGCTCCTTGTTGCGAAGGCCTCGTTTCGCCGACTGCGGAGCGAGTCCGACCTGGCGTAGCGACAGCTATCACTGCACAGGCCAAACCCGCAGGGTTGCGCTGAACATTCTGCAAGCGTCGATGACCGCAGCCGGACGAGGTGATGGCATCGGACAATCCCTTGTCCTGAGCAACACCCATCGCATCAGCACGAGCACATCTGCCGATAAGAACGGTCAATGCGTCTCCCCGTACGCATTGGTCCGCAAACTCACTCGATTACGGTTTTGGAAATGGCGGACAGGGTACTGTTGAACTGCACCGTCTCGTTAAAGCTCTTGACGATGGCGCTGAACTTGTCCTTGGCGCTCTGCAATTGCTTGAGCCGCGTCGCCAGTTCCTCACTCTTGCGCTTGAGGGCGCTTTCGCGCTCATCCAGCTCGCTGGCGCGCGCGCGCATGGCGGCCGATTGCTCGTCGATACGCTGTTGCTCGGCCTGGATCGATTCAGCTCGCTTGAGCGTGGCCTTGTCGCGGAGGTCGACCGTCTGGGCCAGATCCTTGAGCGCTTCGCTGCGCTCCGCCAGCAAGCGATTGTTCTCGGCCGCCATGCGATCCAGGTTGGCCTTGGCCTCCTTGAGATGGTTCTCCAGCTGCAGCAAACGCTCCTCCTTGTCGGTGGCCTGGCGTTCGCGCTCCTGCAACTGACTGCTCCATTCGTCCAGCTCCTCCTGCAGGCGCCCAGCAGCCTGTTTTTGCTGGCTCAATCCCTGGGCCATGCCGGCGAGCGAGTTCAGCGTGCTCTGGACATCGGAGAGCACATCGTCCGGATCGGCATCGAGTTGAGGAACGCTCAGTGCAGCCACTACTTCCTGCAGTTCCGCAGAGCTGATCGGGGCGGAGACGCCCGAAATCTCTGCTTCGGGTATCACATCGTGCATTTCAGTCATTACAGATTCCTTCTGGATCAAGTTTCCTTGAAGCATTGCTGCTTCGAGGTTGCTGTTTGCCGCCATGCTGGCGTCCACTGCGGGTGTTACGGGCTTCTCCGGTGGTGTCTCCGCTACCGCACTGATTGCAGCTGCGCAGCCCTCCTCTTCCAGACTCGCCACCATCGCATCGAGAAACTCATACAGGCGTCGTTCATCTGCGGCAGAGACCGAGCCCGGAGAGGGATGCTCGGGAGTGTCCGCAATTTCCGCCACAGCGTTGCTGGACGGAGGGGCCCGGTCCTGTCCGGAAAGGTCCAGCTCGTCACTGGCAGGGGCTGCCTGCGCTTTCTCGGTTTTCTGCCTGGGCGAATCCGGTGCCTGGGCGAAATCTGGATTCAGGCGCATGTCCGCGTTCGCCCGCGATGCGTCGTCTGTTGCCATGAGCCTCGTCGGGGCACTGTCGGGCCGGTCCAGAAAACCTGCCTTTGCCAGCATATGCAGCCAGGACCGTAGAGGCTGCATAGATAGCCTGGTGCCCTGGAGCGTCAATTCATGCGGGGCCGAATAACTCAGAGCATGCCGGCGCCAGGGACGCCCCCAGCCAACAACGGGAGCGTCGTGCACAGTCAGCGAAATCAGCCCGACGCTATGGCCGGGCCGGGCCGTAGGTGGGCTGTGAGCCGAACGGGGTTGAGTCATGATTTCCTTCCAGCGGGGAGGTTGAAACGGCGTAAGTTTCGCTTGGGCGATTAGCCAGCGTTATCAGGCTTTCCTGATCCACCAAGGAAATTTTCCGATCACCCTAGGCGCATCGAATCGCCACATCGCCGCCGGCTCACCCGCGACTCGGCCGCTTTGACGGGAAGCTGTCCACTGAGCGTCTGCGGAAGATGCCTGCCAGATCCAACAGCGTCGTCAGTACGAACAACGGCACGATGAGCATGAGCATCGACGGCACGAACCCGCCGGCCCTGTCCGGCATCACAACCAGCGAACCGGCCATCAGCATGATCGCCAGGATGATCACCAGCTTCATCAGCACCGATGCAAAGTCGACGATCTCGTCCATCTCGATCTCCAGAATCCCCAATACGAGCGCCTGTATACCGACACTGAAAAGGAGCGGAAATCGGAAATTTCCTGCAAGCCGCCAGTCACGTCCGAAGGCTGCGACAACAGCTCTGCACTGCAGCAAAGCGTCATATCGATGCAATGATTCCGACTTAATCTGCCGCGCCATCGATGCCTCAAATGGAAGTTGCTCAATGTCGTACAAGCCGAGCGCCGCCGATGCCCAGGCCTGGCCCGTCACCATCGCCTGGTTGATCATCGGATTCATCTGCTACGCGTTCCCCTGGCAGGCCTTCGCCGCCCTGCCCTCGTCCCAGGGCAGTGAACCGGTGCTGCGCATCCAGGGCTCCAACACCATCGGTGCACACCTGTTGCCGGAGCTGGTGAAGGGCCTGCTGGTAAGCGAGGGCTACAGCAACGTCACCGCCCAACCGGGCACGGCGGAAAACGAACAACGCATCATTGGCCGCAGCCAGGACGGCAGGGAGGCCATCGTCGACCTGGCCGCCCACGGCTCCAGCACCGGCTTCGTCGCGCTCAAGGACAACAGCGCCGAGCTGGCCACCGCCTCGCGCCCGATCAAGGACGCCGAAGCAGCGGGCCTGTCGGCATCGGGCAACCTGCGCAGCGCCAAGGCCGAGCAGGTGATCGGCATCGACGGCCTGGCGATCATCGTCAACCCGGCAAACGCCCTGGAAGAGCTGACCACCGACAATCTCGCGCGCGTCTTCTCCGGCGAAGTGAAGACCTGGGAGGAACTCGGCGGGCGCGGCGGCGCGATCCGACTTTACGCCCGCGATGACAACTCCGGGACCTTCGACACCTTCAAGGAACTGGTGCTGGCCAGCCACGGCAAGACCCTGGCCAACGGCGCGCAACGATTCGAGTCGAGCGACCAGTTGTCCGCGCAGGTCAGCGCCGACCCGCAAGGAATCGGTTTCGTCGGCCTGTCGTCGATCCAGAAAGCCAAGGCGCTGCGTATCGCCGACGGCAACTCCCTCGCGATGCCGCCCTCCACCACACTGATCGCCACCGAGGACTATCCGCTGTCGCGCCGCCTGTACCTCTATATGAAGCCCGAGGAGAGCAACCGCTGGGCCCATGCGCTGTTGCAGTTCGCCCAGGGTGACCAGGGCCAGGCGCTGGTCAGTACGAGCGGCTTCGTCGGGCAGCGTGTCCAGGCGGTGAAAATGGCGCCACGGGCCGGCATGCCGGAGGCGTACCAGACCCTGGCGCGTGATGCCCGGCGCCTGTCGGTGAACTTCCGCTTCCGCGAGGGCAGCGCCACCCTCGACAACAAGGCCCAGCGCGACGTCGATCGCCTGCTGGCGTACCTGCAGCAGAACGGCAAGATGAACAAGCAGGCGGTGCTGGTCGGCTTCGGCGATCCGAAACAGGACCCCGCACGCGCCGAGCTGCTCTCCAAGCTCCGTGCCATGGCGGTACGCCGCGAGCTGGCGAAGGACGGCGTGATTTTCCGTGAGATCAGCGGCATGGGCGATGCCTTGCCGGTTGCGGCCAACAACGACGATGACGGGCGGGTCAAGAATCGCCGTGTCGAAGTCTGGGTCTATTGAGCCTTCCGGGGATCGGGTTCCTGCCCTGGGGCATGGGCGTGTCGAGATCACGGCGATTTCGGCACTGCCCCGGATCAGCTCATCCAGCAAAGCGGCTCGCAGAGACGAAGCGACAGCCCGGCATCCTTGCCGGTTCTTTTCATCGCTTCAAGAGATCGGGCTCAGCGCTTGGCCGGAACCAGCAGCGACTGCACCGAAGCATCGAAATAGGCCACCGGCAGAGCGTATTCCTGGCCCATCAGCTTGCCTTCGCCGAACCACAGCACATCGCTCTGCATCAGGCGCAGGTTGGTCCCGTCGAAGTCGAAGAAGCTGCCATCGCTGCCACGGAACACCAGCGCGCCACCGTCCAGGCGCACGACATCGAAGCGCACTCCGTTGGGCATCTGTACCTTGACCCGTTGCAGGTATACCGGCGCCAGGCGGGTGAACAGCTGCATGGCCTGGTTGCGGTACTCGCCCAGCGTCAGGCCGGGCTCGCGCTGCAGTTGGCTGGCGATCAGCGCGAAGATATCGGCGTTGGCGCGGGCCACGGCCAACTTCACCGGCAGTGCCTGGGACAGGGCCTGGGTATCGAGCTGCTGTTTCACGGTGGTGGGTCTGGCCTCCGGCTTGGCGCCGGGCTTGGCTTTGCCGGCCGGGGCCTTTTCCGTGACCGCGACGCTCTTCATGTACTCGCTGGTATCCGGTGCGAGCATCACGCTGGTGGCCAGGTAGGCGGCACAGGCGCTGGTTTGCCCGGCCTTGTCGCCGTTGACCAGCAGGGACAGCGGGTTGCCGGTCCTGGGCAGCTTGGCCGGGTCAATGCTGCGCTGGCCAAGGAAGGTGTTGACCTGGCCCTGGGTCAGTTCGCCGCGAGCCAGGCCACAGACCTGGCTCATGATCTGCGGGTCGCGCTGGCCGTTGAAGGTGGGCGTCAGGCTGAACACCGCGTTGCGGATGATCGGCAGGGCCGGCAGGTTCAGGCGCACGGCGTCATTGCCGGCGACGGCCGGGGTGTTCGATGACGACGAGGCGGCGGGTTGTTGCACCGCATCCGCGGTGTGCTCTTGCTTGCAGCCGGACAAGGCGGCCGCGCCAACCAGCAGCGCGACGATCAGGGGTTTGAGTTGCATGGAAAGTTCCTCGGAACGTGAGTGGCCCACCGTTTTAAATACGCGGTCCTTCGACGCTTCAATCCATGGACTCAACGGTGGGAGCGGCGACGGCAGCATTGCGCTGCCGTCGCCGTGGGGTTACTGCTGGGTTTGAATGGTGATGGTGGTGCGACGGTTCGGGGCCAGGCATTCGATAACGGCTGCCGACCTCGGCCCCGGGCATTCCACCAGCGGCTCGGCGCTGCCACGGCCATCGACCGAGATAATCGAGCCGGGCACGCCGCGCGAGACCAGATAGTCGCGTACCGCATTGGCACGGCGGAACGACAGCTGGTGGTTGACGTCGGCTTTACCGATGCGGTCGGTATAGCCCACGATCTCGATGGACTGCACCTGCACCTTGTTCATCTTCCCTACCACATCATCCAGGGCAGCGATGCCCAGCGGGCGCAATGTCGAGCTGCCGAAGCCGAAGGTCGCGTCGGCCGACAAGGTGATGTGCTCAACCTTCTTGTCCTCATGCTGCTCGACTACGGCCGGGGCCATGCAATCGGTGGGCAGGAAGTAGAAGGACTGGGCGATCATGTCCTTGTCGAACAGCACCTTGTACTGGCAGACCTTGTCCGGTTGGCCGTTGGGCTGACGGAACTTGAAGATGTAGTCCCACTCGCGGACGAAGAACATGCCTTCGCTGAACTGCGGATGGCCAATCAGCGCCATGATCTGCTTCTTGTCCATGCCCGGGCCGATCTTGCCCAGGTTCTCCAGGTTGACGTAATAGCCCTCGGGCATCGACGCACTATTCACGGCCGGGAAAACCGGCTCAGCGGTCTTGCCCGCATCGTCGACCTTGCTGACCGTGCCGCAGGCACTGAGCAGTGCCAGAGTGGCGGCCGCCAGCGCCAGGCGCAGGCCTGTGTGAGTGAATTGCTTGTACATGTTGAATTACCTCGAATTCGGGTCTGGCAGGGGCCCGGCCTGAGCCGGGCCCCTGGTCATTGGCTAGCGCAGGCTTACCACTGGTAGCCAACACCCAGCGAAACACCAGCATTACCTTGCGAGTCCACGTTGCCGCTGAACTTGGTCACCCACTTACCGTTGTCGGAGATGCGTGATACACCCAACGCCAGGGCCTGTTGGCCGCGGTAGTTGCCGGCACCGAAGGAGGCCATGCTGGCACCCGGTGCGTAGGGTTGCGGCAGGGTTGCGGCCGCCAGGGCACCGGCGATACCGGCGCTCAAGGTGTCGTCCTGCTTGTTCAGGTCATGCTTCAGGTCGCTATAGACGTTGTTGATGGTGTTGTTGATGTCACCGGTGGCCTTGTTCAGCTGAGCCAGGTTCACCGCATCGGTGTCCGCCGTACCGGCCGCCACGTGGGTGATCTGACGCTCGGCACCGGCACTGCCGACCGACACGCTGTTGGCGCGGTCAGTGCTGGCGTTGGCGCCAATCGCCACCGAGTTGCTGTGGGTAGCCCGGGCATTGCTGCCGATGGCCGTGCTGTTGTCAGCCGAAGCCACGGCGCCGGCACCGCCAGCGGTGGAATCCTTGCCGGTGGGCTTAGGCTTGGGCAGGTTCTTGGTGTTGTTCACCTGGAACATGCCGTCCTTGCCTTCGGTGACGTTATTGACCGTGGTGTTGGTCTGGTTCAGCTGCGCCATGTTCACCGCATCGCTGTCGTTCACACCGGCCGCGACGTTGGTAATCTTGGTGCCACCCTGCTTGGTCTCCGAGTTGTAGGTGTCGCCATTGAGCGTCACGCTGTTGTGGGTGCTGTTGTCGTAGGACACCGCGTTGGCAGTGGCCGAGCCAATGGCGCCCTTGAGCTGAGCCACGTTGACCGCGTCGCTGTCGGCGCTGCCGGCGGCTACGCCGTTGATCTGGCGGTAGATACCGTTGTCGGCATCGCCCACGCTCACGCTGCCACGGGTACTGGTGGTTGCGGCAATCGCATCGACCTGATCGGCGCTGGCGCTGGCCGGGGTATACCCCTTCACGCCCGCTTCGACCTTGGCGACCGAATCGCTGCCCAGGGCCACGCCACTCTCGGCCGAGGCCTTGGCGTTCACGCCGGCCGCCAGGGAGTTGTTCCCGGTGGCGCCATCGTTCTTGTAGTTGCCGCCCTGCACACCGTTGTCGTTGACGCTGTAGTAGTGGGTCTTGGACTCCGCGACGGCGTTGTTGAGCTGGTCAACGTTCACCGCATCGGTGCCCTTCTCGCCCGCCGCCACGTTGCTGATGGTGGTGCCCGCGTCGCCGCCAGCCAGGGTGATGTGGTTGTAGTTCACCGTGCCATCCTGGTTGACGTCGTACTTCACCGAGCCCTTGTCCAGCACATTGATATTGTTGTTGATCGTATCGATGGCGGAGTTGGTGGCGAACAGCTGCGAACCGTTCACCGCGTCGGTGCTGTCCGCGCTCAGACGGCCAGGGGCGACGTTGGTGATGGTGCGCTCATAACCCTTGCTGCCCACGGAGACGGTACTGGTGGGAACCGCGCCGGCGAAGCTGTAGGTGTTGCCAGCGATGGTGACACCAGCAGTGCCGACGGCTGCGTCAGTCACTGAGCCTGCGCCCAGGGCCACGTCGCCATTGTTCAAGGCAGCCGAGTAGGCACCCAGCGCTGTGCTGTAGTGACCAGCAGCAACCGCAGACTCACCCGTGGCTACGCTGCCATCGCCCCACGCCAGTGCCTCACGGCCCAGCGCCAGACTGCTGTCACCGACGGAAGTGGCGTTGTAGCCCACCGCCGAGCTGCCCTGACCTTGTGCCGAAGAATCGGACTCAGCCAGACCGGTATCGTTGGTACGTACGTAGCGGATGCCACGGCCGTTGATCTCGGTGTACTCGGTGGTCTGGTCACCGGCGAAGTTGTTGATGGTGTCGCCCAGGTTGGTGACGTTCTGGTTGGTTTCGAACAGCTGCGAACCATTCACCGCGTCGGTGCTGTCGGCGGAAAGCTCGCCAGCGGCCACGTTGGTGATCCTGGTGCCGTTGTCGCCGCCCGCCAGGGTGACGCTGTCGTAGTTCACAGTGCCATCCGGGTTGACGTCGTACTTCACCGCACCCTTGTCCAGGACATTGACGCTGTTGTTGATGTTGTCGATAGCCTGGTTGGAAGCGAACAGCTGCGAGCCGTTCACCGCGTCGGTGCTGTCCGCGCTCAGGCGGCCGGCGGCGACATTGGTGATGGTGCGCTCGTTACCTACGCTGCCGACCGAAACAGTGCTGGTCGGGTTGGCGCCAGCAAAGCTGTAGTCGGTGCCGGCGATGGTTGCACCGGCAGTGCCTACGGCTGCATCAGTCACCGAGCCTGCGCCCAGTGCCACATCGCCTGCATTGTTGGCCTTCGCCTCACGGCCCAGAGCCAGGCTGCTTTCGCCGATAGAAGTGGCGTTGTAGCCCACCGCGGTGCTGCCTTGACCTTGTGCCGAAGAATCGGACTCAGCCAGACCGGTATCGTTGGTGCGGACGTAGCGGATGCCACGGCCGTTGATCTCGGTGTACTCGGTGCTCTGATCACCAGCGAAGTTGTTGATGGTGTCGCCCAGGTTGGTGACGTTGGTGTTG
This sequence comes from Pseudomonas sp. B1-22, assembly GCF_050474425.1. Lineage (NCBI taxonomy): Bacteria > Pseudomonadati > Pseudomonadota > Gammaproteobacteria > Pseudomonadales > Pseudomonadaceae > Pseudomonas > Pseudomonas sp. B1-22. Next base: position 255,478 of record NZ_JBCHVH010000005.1, read on the forward strand.
GTCTCGTTGAGCTGAGACATGTTCACCGCGTCACTGTCATCCACGCCGCGAGCGACGTTGGTGATCTTGGTGCCGCCAGTCTTGGTGGTGCTGTTGTAGGTATCGCCACCCAGGGTGACGCTGTTGTAGTTAACAGTGCCGTCCGGGTTGACGTCGTACTTGACCGCGCCCTTGTCCAGGTTGTCGATGTTGATGTTCAAGCTATCGATAGCCGAGTTGGTAGCGAACAGCTGCGAACCGTTCACCGCGTCAGTGCTGGTTTCGCTCAGGCGGCCAGCGGCAACGTTGGTGATGGTGCGCTCGTTACCTACGCTGCCGACCGAAACAGTGCTGGTCGGGTTGGCGCCAGCAAAGCTGTAGTCGGTGCCGGCGATGGTTGCACCGGCAGTGCCTACGGCTGCATCAGTCACCGAGCCTGCGCCCAGTGCCACATCGTTGGCGTTGTTGGCAACGCTGTCGTGGCCCAGAGCAAGGCTGCTCTCGCCGCTGGAAAGAGCGTTGTAGCCCATCGCGGTGCTGGCATAGCCCTGTGCGAAGGCATCGCCCAGTTCATTGCCAGCATCGTTGGTGGCGGCATAGCGAATGCCACGGCCGTTGGCCATGGTGAACGCATCGCCCTGATCGCCCGCGAAGTTATTGAGCGTCACGTTAGTGGCGTTCAGCTGCGAACCGTTGATCGCATCGGTGCTATCTGCACTGATGCGGCCTGCCGCCACGTTGGTGATGGTGCGCTCATGGCCCACGCTGCCGACCGAAACGGTGCTGGTCGGGTTGGCACCGGCAAAAGCGAAGTAAGTGTGATCAAGGGTTACACCTGCAGTGCCCACCGCTACGTCAGTGGTAGAGCCTGCGCCCAGAGCCACGTCTCCCACGTTGTTGGCCTTGGCTTCACGGCCCAGCGCCAGGCTGCTTTCCCCGATGGAAGTGGCGTTATAGCCGACCGCCGTGCTGCCCTGGCCCTGTGCCGAAGAATCGGACAGTGCCAGACCGGTATCGTTGGTACGGACATAGCGGATGCCACGGCCGTTGATCTCGGTGTATTCGGTGCTCTGGTCACCGGCGAAGTTGTTGATGGTGTCGCCCAGGTTGGTGACGTTCTGGTTGGTTTCGAACAGCTGCGAACCATTCACCGCGTCGGTGCTGTCGGCAGAAAGCTCGCCAGCGGCCACATTGGTGATCTTGGTGCCGTTCTCGCCGCCGGCCAGGGTGACGCTGTCGTAATTGACAGTGCCGTCCGGGTTGACGTCGTACTTCACCGCGCCCTTGTCCAGGTTGTCGACATTGATGTTCAGGTTGTCGATGGCCTGGTTGGAAGCGAACAGCTGCGAGCCGTTCACCGCGTCGGTGCTGTCCGCGCTCAGGCGGCCGGCGGCGACGTTGGTGATGGTGCGCTCTTTGCCCACGCTGCCTACCGACACGGTACTCAGCGGATCAGTACCGGCGAAGCTGTAGTCGGTGCCGGCAATGGTGGTGCCAGCGGTGCCTACGGCTGCGTCGGTCACCGAGCCTGCGCCCAGAGCCACGTCACCTGCATTGTTGGCCTTGGCTTCACGGCCCAGCGCCAGGCTGCTTTCGCCGATGGAAGTGGCGTTGTAGCCGACCGCCGTGCTGCCCTGGCCCTGTGCCGAAGAATCGGACAGTTCCAGACCGGTATCGTTGGTGCGGACGTAGCGGATGCCACGGCCGTTGATCTCGGTGTACTCGGTGGTCTGGTCGCCAGCGAAGTTGTTGATGGTGTCGCCCAGATTGGTGACGTTCTGGTTGGTTTCGTTCAGCTGCGAACCATTCACCGCGTCGGTGCTGTCGGCAGAAAGCTCGCCAGCGGCCACGTTGGTGATCTTGGTGCCATTCTCGCCGCCGGCCAGGGTGACGCTGTCGTAATTGACGGTGCCATCCGGGTTGACGTCGTACTTCACCGCGCCCTTGTCCAGGTTGTCGACATTGATGTTCAGGTTGTCGATGGCCTGGTTGGAAGCGAACAGCTGCGAGCCGTTCACCGCGTCGGTGCTGTCTGCGCTCAGGCGGCCAGCGGCGACGTTGGTGATGGTGCGCTCGTTGTCCACACTGCCCACGGAGACGGTGCTGGCCGGGTTGCTACCCGCGAAGCTGTAGTCGGTGCCGGCAATGGTGGTGCCAGCGGTGCCTACGGCTGCGTCGGTCACCGAACCTGCGCCCAGGGCTACGTCATTGGCGTTGTTGGCCACAGCGCCCATGCCGATAGCCACGGCGTCCTGGCCAATGGCCTGGGAGTCGTCGCCGGTGGAGTTGGCGTGGAAGTACTTGGTGCCGGTGTTGTAGATGTTGTTGACGGTGTCGCCCAGGTTGGTGACGTTCTGGTTGGTTTCATACAGCTGCGAACCGTTCACCGCGTCGGTGCTGTCGGCGGAAAGCTCGCCAGCGGCCAGGTTGGTGATGGTGGTGGCATCGCCGCCGTTGTTCAGGGTCACGGTGGTGTGCGTGCTGTCGTCGTACTGCACGGCATTTTCGGTGGCCGAGGTCAGCTGCGAGACGTTCACAGCATCGGTGGCGTCAGTGCCAGCGGTCAGGCCGGTGATCTTGCCCGAGCCATCGGCATTGATGGTCACGTCACCGAACTTCGGCGCGTCGGCCATCAGCAGTTGCAGGTTGCCGTTGGCGTCCACTTCGGTCTTCAGGTTGTTGCCCGAGTAGGAGCCGGCGGTGCTGCCCACGCCTTCGATGGTGAAGGTGTCGCCCAGTTTCTTGCCAACCGAACCGCTGTTACCCGCGAAGGTGATCGGAGTGTCGGCCAGGTCATTGAGCTGGGAAACGTTCACCGCGTCGGTGTCGTTCACGCCAGCAGCCACGTTGCTGATGGTAGTGCCGTTGTCGCCCGCCAGGGTGACGCTGTTGTAGTTCACAGTGCCATCCGGGTTGGTGTCGTACTTCACCGCGCCCTTATCCAGAACCTCGATGGCCTGGTTAGAAGCGAACAGCTGCGAACCGTTTACCGCGTCAGTGCTTTCCGCGCTCAGGCGGCCGGCAGCGACGTTGGTGAGGGTGCGTTCAAAGCCAGCGGTGCCCACGCTCACAGTCGCAAGCGGTTTGGTGCCAGCGAACTGGTAGGTGGTGCCGTTGATAGTGACATCGCTCGTACCGACAGCTTCGGAAGCCACCGAGTGAGCACCCAGCGCAACGGAGTCTACGGCGTTTGCCTGTGCCAGGGTGCCCAGTGCCAAACCATGATCGGCGCTGGCAGCACTGCCGCGGCCAATTGCGATGGCGCTCATGCCTGCGGCATTAGCGTTTGCAGCGATTGCCACCGAGGATTCGTCACTGGCGACTGCGTTTTCACCAATCGCGGTGCTACGGGCGCCGCTAGCCTGCGCGCCAACGCCGGCCGCCAATGCGTTCAGCCCAGTCGCACCGTCATTGTTGAAGTTGCCACCCTGTACACCGTTGTCGTTGACGCTGAAGTAATGGGTCTTCGCAGCATCCACGCTGTCGTTCAACTGGCTGACGTTCACCGCATCGGTGTCGTTTACACCGGCTGCGACGTTGGTGATGGTGGTCGAGTCGCCGCCCTTGTTCAGGGTTACGCTGGTGTGCGACGGATCGTCGTACATCACCGCGTCGGCCACGGAGCCAGCGGCAGCGGCCTTCAACTGAGCCACGTTGACCGCATCGGTATCTTCCGCGCCAGCCGACAGGCCGGTGATGCGGCGATCGCCAATGTTCACTTCACCGGTAGCAGTACCGCCTACCAGATAAGCCTGGCTGCCCAGGGTCGAACCATCGGCCAGGGAGCCTGCGCCCAGGGCAATGCTGCCGTCGTGGCTGGCCACGGCGCCCATGCCGATGGCCACCGAATCCACGCCCGAGGCAACCGAGTCCGCGCCGGTGGAATTGGCGTGGAAGTACTTGGTACCGGTGTTGTAGATGTTCTCGACCTGATCGCCCAGGTTGGTGACGTTCTGGTTGGTTTCGTACAGCTGCGAACCGTTCACCGCGTCGGTGCTGTCAGCGGAAAGCTCGCCGGCAGCCAGGTTGGTGATGGTGGTCGAATCACCGCCCTGGTTCAGGGTTACGGTGGTGTGGGTGCTGTCGTCGTACTGCACGGCATTTTCGGTGGCCGAGGTCAGTTGCGACACGTTCACCGCGTCGGTGGCGTCAGTGCCAGCGGTCAGGCCGGTGATCTTGCCCGAGCCATCGGCGTTGATGGTCACGTTGCCGAACTTCGGCGCATCGGCCATCAGCAGTTGCAGGTTGCCGTTGGCATCCACTTCGGTCTTCAGGTTGCTGCCCGAGTAGGTACCAGCCGTGCTGCCCACGCCTTCGATGGTGAAGGTGTCGCCCAGCTTCTTGTCCACCGAGCCGCTGTTGCCGGCGAAGGTGATCGGGGTGTTGGCCAGGTCGTTGAGCTGGGAAACGTTCACCGCATCGGTGTCGTTCACGCCAGCGGCCAGGTTGCTGATGGTGGTGCCTTCAGTGCCGCCGGCCAGGGTGACGCTGTTGTAGTTCACAGTGCCATCCGGGTTGGTGTCGTACTTCACCGCGCCCTTGTCCAGGTTATCGACATTGATGTTCAGGTTGTCGATGGCCTGGTTGGAAGCGAACAGCTGCGAGCCGTTCACCGCGTCGGTGCTCTCCGCGCTCAGGCGGCCAGCGGCGACGTTGGTTATGGTGCGCTCGTTGCCCACGCTACCCACGGAGACAGTGCTGGTCGGATTGGCGCCGGCGAAGCTGTAGTCGGTGCCGGCGATGGTGGTGCCAGCGGTGCCTACGGCTACGTCAGTCACCGAATCGGAGCCCAGGGCTACATCGTTGGCGTTGTTGGAAACAGCGCCCTTGCCGATGGCCACACCACCATTCAGTAATGTATTCGCACCGCTCCCCAAGGCTACCGAATCATCGGCGGCAGTCATGGAGCCGGAACCGAGCGCCATGCTTCTGGAGCCATTGGCACCGCTGCCAGAGCCCAGAGCGAGGGCGTAATCACCGGTAGCCTGAGCCGAGTCCCCGACGGCAACTGAGGACTCACCTTGGGCATTCGAGCTACTCCCCAATGCCGTCGAGCTGACGCCAGAAGCCTTGTTGTTTATCCCGATTGCCGTGGCCCAAGTACCTGATGCATCAGAGCCTGTACCAATTGCGGTAGACGCCAACCCGCTGGCTTTGGCCATGCGACCCAGCGCGATGCTCTGTTCGCCGGAACTTTTGGCGACTTGGCCAATCGCTACCGACGTACTCCCTGTCGCACTACTCGACTCGCCAATAGCACTGGCGGAGGTCGTCGCATACGAGTTTTTACCCATGGCAACCGCACTGTTACCCGCTGCAACAGCACCGATACCTGCCGCCAGGGCGTTCGCCCCGGTAGCGCCATCGTTGTTGTAGTTGCCGCCCTGTACGCCATTGTCGTTGACGCTGTAGTAGTGCGTCTTGGCGCTGTCGATGCCGCTCTTGAGCTGGCTGACGTTCACGCCGTCGGTGTCGGCGACACCGGCTTGCACGTTGGTGATCTTCTTGCTGCCGGCATCGATGCCGGCCACGGTCACGCTCGGGCCATTGGTGATCACCAGGCCGCTGTTATCCAGCCTGGAATTGCCGATGGTCAGGCTGCCAGCGGAAGACAGGTCCAGGTTCTTGTTCAGCTGAACGCCCACGGTGCCGGCATCCTGCGCGCCACCGGCCGTCACGGTGACATTGCTGTCGCCGCTGAAAGTGACCTTGCCGTTGGGGCCGACGTTGGCAGTGTTGCCATTGGCGTCCTCAACGTTCCAGCCCGCGTTGACGGTGTTATTGATGTTCTCGATGGCGCTATTGGTCGCAAACAGCTGCGAACCGTTCACCGCGTCGGTGCTGGTCGCGCTCAGGCGGCCGGCGGCGACGTTGGTGACGGTGCGCTCGTTGCCTACGCTACCCACCGAAACGGTGCTGGTCGGGTTGGCGCCGGCGAAGCTGTAGTCGGTACCGGCAATGGTGGCGCCAGCGGTGCCTACGGCCGCGTCAGTCACCGAGCCTGCGCCCAGGGCTACATCGCTGTTGTTCTTCGCCTGGGCTCCCTGACCCAGGGCGAGGCTTTCCACTCCATTGGCCAGCGAATCGGCGCCCAATGCCGTGGAGCGTTCGCCCATGGCCTGTGCATTGGCACCTGCCACCGTTGCCCCCAGGGCGCCGGCGTTAGCACCGCTACCCACGGCAACGGTAAAGTCGTTACCGGCTTGCGCCGCATTGCCCACCACGGTAGAGGCATAACCTGTCGAGCGCGAGCCATTGCCCACCACGATGGAATACTCTCCCGTGGTTTGGGCATTCTGGCCAAGCGCTAGGGACGAATCGGCACCTGCCAGGGAGCTGGCGCCCATGGCGAGCGTATAGTTCCCCGTCGACTGTGCATTCTGACCAAAGGCCAGAGCGGAGTCGCCGGACGCAACCGAATCCGACCCAACAGCTACGCTGACACGGCCAGTGGCCGAAGAATTGCTGCCCAGCGCTACAGAGGAGAAGCCTTCCGCTGCTGCGGACTGGCCCACGGCGATGCTGTCTTCCGTGCTGGCCACGGCACTGTTGCCCAGCGCCATGCTGCTGTCGCCTTTGGCGAGGCTGTCGGTACCCAGCGCAACCGAGTAGTCCGCCGAGGCATTGCTCAGATACCCCATGGCCATACTGTCGGTACCCGAGGCAGATGCGCCAATGCCGCCAGCCAGGGCATTGAGCCCCGTAGCGCCATCGTTGTTGTAGTTGCCGCCCTGTACGCCATTGTCGTTGACGCTGTAGTAGTGCGTCTTGGTGCTGTCGATGCCGCTCTTGAGCTGCGCCACGTTGACCGCGTCCGTGTCGGCTGCGCCGGCCGCCACATTGGTGATCTGGCGCGTAATGCCATTGCCGCCCACGCTGACCGCGCCGGCCGTGCTCACCCAGGTCGAACCGGTGTTGGTCGAAGCCTTGCCCGTCGTGGGGTCGTAGCCGGCCACCCCAGCGGCTGTGTTGGCCACCGAGTTGGTACCCAATGCCACGCTGCTGTCGGCTGATGCCGTGGCGCCATAGCCAATCGCCGCCGAATACGAATACTGGCCAATGGTCTTGGCATACGGACCAATGGCCAGGTTGGCTGCGCCGTTGCCGGTATCGGACTGGGTGCCGATGGCCACGGAATTGAGCTTGAGGGCCTGGGCCCCGCTTCCGATCGCCACGCTGGAGCCGTCGGGGAGGCCAGCACCCGATGTCGTGCCCGCCGTACCGCTGATCGCGCCATTGCCGATCGCGATGGCGCCTATGTTACGGGAGGCTGCAGCATTGCCGACCGCCACCCCGTTGTCGGCACCCGCAACTACGGAGGCACCCACGCCAGCCGCCAGGCCATTCACAGCCAGGGCGCCATCGTTGTTGTAGTTGGCACCCGTAGTGCCGCCATCGTTCACGCTGTAGTAATGCGCGGCGTTGACGGTGGCACTCTTGAGCTGGGAAAGGTTCACCGCATCGCTGTCGGCGGTGCCGTTGGCGACGTTGGTGATCTTCTTGCTGGCGGCATTGATGCCAGCGGTGGTCACGCTCGGGCCGCCGGTGATGGTCAGGCCGGTGCCGTTGATGAGGGTGTTGCCGCCGATGGTGGTGCTGGTGAACACCGGCGCATCGGTCATGGTGATGTTCAGGTTGCCCGACGCATCGACGTTGGTCTTCAGGTTGGCGCCGGTGTAGGTGCCGGCGGTGGTGCCAGCGCCCTGGACGGTCAGGGTCTGACCCAGTTGCTTGGTAGTGCTGCCGATGTTGCCTGCGAAGGTCAGCGGGTTGGTGGTGGCTGAGGTCAGCTGGTTGACGTTCACCGCATCGGTACCGGCGGAGCCGGCGGCGACGTTGGTGATCTTCTTGCTGGCACCATCGATGCCAGCGGTGGTCACGCTCGGGCCGCCGGTGATGGTCAGGCCGGTGCTGTCGAGCTTGGTGTTGCCGCCGATGGTGGCGCTGGTGAATACCGGCGCATCGGTCATGGTGATGTTCAGGTTGCCGGACGCATCGACGTTGGTCTTCAGGTTGGCGCCGGTGTAGGTGCCGGCGGTGGTGCCCGCGCCCTGGATGGTCATGGTACTGCCCAGGACCTTGGCGGTGCTGCCGCTATTACCGGCGAAGGTCAGTGGAGTCGCCATGAAGGACTTCAGCTGGGCGATGTTGGCCACGTCAGTGTCCGCCGAACCGGCGGCGACGTTGGTAATCTGGCGGGTGGCGCCGTTGCCGCCCACGCTGACCGCGCCTTGAGTGGCCTTCCAGGTCGGGGACGTGCTGGTGGAAGCCTTGCCAGTGATCGGATCAAAACCGGCAACCGGGCCGGCATTGGCCACGGAGCTATCACCCAGTGCGATACCACCAGCGGCGGTTGCTGTAGCACTCGTACCCAGCGCCATGGAGTTGGCGCCGGTTGCCGAGGACAGCGAGCCGATAGCCATGGCGTTGTTCTTGTTGGCGAGCGCCTGCCCGCCGATGGCGGTGGCGTAGTTGCCAACGGAGGTGGCGCCGTTGCTGATGCCATCGATTGAGCCGCCGATGGCCATGGCGGAAAGACCAGTGGCCGACGCGTTAAGACCGATGGACTGTGCCCCGATGCCATTGCTGGTGGCGCCGGAGCCGAAGGCGATCGCCCCACGCTGCTGGGTACCTGCCGCCACGCCAAAGGCGATACTGTCCTGGCCACCAGCGGATGCGGCGGTACCCACGGCAAAGCCTCCCATTGCCGTTGCAATGGAGTAGTTGCCAATAGCTATCTGATAAGAGTTTGTGACGGCGGATGCATGGTCACCAATTGCGATGTTGGCAAAATCAGTGGTGGCGTTTCTTCCCAGCGCTGTGGCGGCCTCATTTTTCCCGACTGCCGCCGCTTCGTTTGCACGTCCAGCAAACTGCCCTGCTACAACAGAGGCTGTTCCTTTGGCGTACGAGTTTGCACCGACTGCCGTGGCACCGTCATAGGTAGCACTGGCATACACGCCCAGAGCTGTCGCATTGTTCTGCGTGGCATTCGACCCCCAACCAACGGCAGTACTGCCCGTTGTTCCCGGCCCCGTGTTGGCCCATCCCCCCAGCGCGGTGTTAGTGGCCTCACCTCCGTCTGTAGAGCCCGGGCCATTCACTACAGACCCCGGGTTGACCGTCCATGCGCTGGCTTCACTCGAGGCCAGAATGGCCACCATGGCAGTTGCCGCAATGCCGCCAACGCGGGCCAGCGTGCGCCGTGTACCGGTCTTCCCCTTCCCTTTGGCCGTGGCGAATTCACACGCGACCACCCAGGCGTTGAGTGTCGCGCTCCAGACGAGACGATAGATCTTGTTCACGATAAAACTCCTACGACCCTCTCGGGCCGGTTGAATTGCCCGAGTGGTTAACGGGATGCGGTATGCGGCGCGCGGGTGCGTTGTGCGGGGCGCGTGGCGGAAACGAAGGGCCGGTGGGCGAGATCGTCAAAACGGAACGCAGCCGCTGCCTGGACCATTGCGGCCAAGGCTTCGCCAGAGATCAGGGACGGCTGATCGCGGCGATTCAGGGCCTGCGGAGCAGGCTGGCGGTGGGAGGTTTTGCGGCAGGTTTGCGCGGCGTTCATGGCGGTTTCGGCACAGGTTTTTTCGATGTGCCAAGGTTAAAAATCCGCCGATTTCCAAATAATCAGGACTCCCACAAGAGCCTGTAGGAGATTTCTGGTAACACTGGTATGGATGCCCGTGGGGAGCCGGCGTCTCACTTTCGCAAAGGCCCTGAAACGCCTGATTGACGGGTCGATTTGCGCTGAAACTTCCGCTGCCCGATAAGGCGAGCCGACAGACGTTTCCCTCGTTTTCAGCCACGAAATCTGACGCCGAGTCACCGCCGGCTCAGCGGGCCAACCGCTACGGCGAGGGAGTCTTGATGGGGGTGGGTTGCGGGCGAAGAATCCCAGCCGGCACAGGGCGGTATCACGGCCCCAAAAAAGCCCGGCTGGGGGCCGGGCTCGGGGATGGCGCGGCCGGGGCGGCTGCCGCCCCGGCGACGATGAAGCGCTGCATCGATCAGCGGTTTGCCAGAGTCAGTGGCCCCTGCCCTGCAACCCGCCAAGAGCCTGCTCGATCAAGGGGCGCTCGATGGACGCCGAGGCATGGGGGAGCGCCTGCTGGTAGAGCTTCGCCGCTGCTGCGGGGTCCTTCTGGACGTATTGCTGCCAGAGACCGGTGAAATAGCCCGTTTCGGCGAGGCGGTCGCTGAGGGCCGCGTCGTTGCCGCCCATGGCCTGGGCGACATCCTGGGCCTGTTCGACGCTGGCCTTGCCGGCATAGAGGTCGAACAGGCGCTGGTGCAGCAGGTCGTTGCCGCGCAACCCCGCGGCCTGGGTCGCCAGTTGCTTGCGCAGATCGGCCGGCTTGCCCTGCCAGTTGCGAGCGGTGAGGCCCAGCAGCGACAACTGGGCGTAGGCGGCGTCGCGGGCATTGCCGTTACTGGCGATAAGACCGAAGGCCTTGCGTGCCTCGTCATAACGACCGAGGACGACGAGGTTGACCGCCGAGGGGACGGCGCTCTCCCCCGCCAGACTGGTGCCTTGCAGGGCGTCGTACCAGGCGCGGGCGCGCTGGTGCTCGCCGGCACCGTCATCCGCCAGGGCCTGGGTGAAGATGTTGCGCAACTGGTCAGGCTTGAGGTGCGGCGTGTCGTTGGCCTGCGCCACTGACGACAGGTAAAGGAGAAAGACTGCGGCGCCCAGGGCGTAGCCCAACCAGCGGAGCCACTTTCTCGGCTTGTTGGCGGGATACAGGCGGATGGGGTTGGGCTCGTGGAAGAGTGGCTGCTTCATGGTGGTGGTTCTCGATAGGGACGGAATGGCCGCCATGCTAGGTGGAGCGCCGCGAGCAGGTAGTCAGTGTTCTCTTGGTGGTTTGCAGGAATTATCTGAATGCCTGGGACCTGCGTTTGTATGCCAGCGCGGCACCGCGCAGACGCGGAGCCCATGGCAGAAGATGCACCCCGCCTGTGGGGCTGGATGGGCGACCGCGCGGTGTGCAACCACCCTCCCCGGCGGCGGGAATCTTCGCCCAGTGCAGTGGTAGCGACACTTGCGAACCCTTCCGACTGACACAAAAAAACAGGGGCGACTCCTGTCGCCCCTGCCTGTCACTCAGCCCGATATGTTTACCAGTTGTAGCCAACCCCTGCGCCTACCGAGAAGGTGCCCTGGGTGTTGGTGCCGGCACCGAGCTTGGTGGTCCATTTGCCGTCGTCGGAGGTGCGGGATACCCCTACGGCGACGGCGGACTGGCCGTTGAAGTTGCCGACACCGAGGGCGGTGGTGTTGCCGCCGTTGGTGATCGGTTGCGGCAGGTGGGCCATGGCGATGGCTCCGGCGATGCCGGCGCTGAGCTCGTCGTTCATCTGGTTCATGTCGTGCTTGAGGCCGGCGTAGCGCTGGTCGGTATAGCTGTTGGCATCGGCCATGGCCTGGTTCAGCTGGCCGACGTTGGCGGCGTCGGTCGTCCGGGTGCCGGCCGCCACGTGGGTGATCTGGCGTTCGGCACCGGCGCTGCCCACGGCGACGCTGTTGTCGCGCTCGGCCACGGAGTTGGCGCCGATGGCCACGGAGTTCTTGCCCTTGGCCTTGGCGTTGCTGCCCACGGCGGTGCTGTTGGCTGCGCTGGCTTCGGCGCCCGCGCCGCCGGCGACGCTGTCGCTGCCGGTTGCCTTGGGTTTGGGCAGGTTGCTGGTGTTGTTGATCTGGAAGGCGCCCTCGGTGCCGTTCTTCAGGTTGGTGACATCGCCTGCGACCTGGGTGACACGGTTGTCGATGTTGGCGGTGGCTGCGTTGATGGTCTTCACGGTGTTGTCGGTGTAGGCCTTGGACTGTGCCACGGCGCCGTCGAGCTGGCGCAGGTTGACGGCATCGGTGGCCTGCCTGGCATCGGCGACATTGCTGAGGGTGCGGGTTTCTCCGGTGGCGGCATTGCCCACGGAGACGGTGCCCGCGGTGGCGTTGGCGGCGCCGGAGTACTGGCCGGTGTAGGTCTCTGCGCCACGGCCGTTGTCGCTGGCACCCTGGCCCAGGGCGATGCTGCCGTTGGCGCTGGCCACGGCGTCATCGCCCAGGGCGACGGCGCCGGCACCGCTGGCCTGTGCGTTGGGGCCCACGGCGACGGAATCGGTGCCGGCGGCTACCGAGTCGGCCTTGGTGGAGTTGCTGTGGAAGTACTTCATGCCGCCACCGTTGACGATGTTGTTGACGTTGCCTTCCAGGGTGGTCACGCGGCCGTCGATGAGGTTGACCTGGGCATTGGTTTCGTTGAGTTGGGCCATGTTGACGGCATCGCTGTCCGCTTCGCCGCGCGCCAGGTTGGTGATGGTGGTGCCGCCCGTTCTGCTGGTGCTGTCGTAGGTGGTGCCGCCCAGGGTGATGCGGTCATGGTTGGCGCTGTCGTACATCACGGCGTCGGCGACCGCGCCGGAAGCGGCATCGGCGGTCATGGCCTTGAGCTGGGCGACGTTGACTGCGTCGCTGTCTTCGGCGCCGGCGGCCAGGCCGGTCAGGCGGCGATTGCCGATGTTGACTTCGCCCTGGGCGGTACCACCGACGGCGTACGCCTGATTGCCCAGGGTGCTGCCATCGGCAATGGAGCCGGCCCCCAGCGCAACGCTGCCGGTATGACTGGCGACGGCGCCGCTACCCATTGCGATTGCATCTTCGCTTACTGTCCGAGAGCCCATGCCCAGGGCAACGGCGCCATTAGCCGATGTGTTGGCGCCCAGGCCGATGGCGACACTGTACTGCCCCTTGGATGTGGCGCCAGAGCCGATGGCTACCGAGTTGACCGACATGGCCGAGGCATGGCCGCCAATGGCCAGCGCCGCTTGCTCATCCGCCAGCGCGCCGAACCCCAGCGCAGTGCCGTTGATCTGTGTAGCCGTGGCATTGCTACCCATGGCCAGGGCGTTCCAATTGGTGGCCGAAGCACCGACGCCGGCGGCCAGCGCGTTGGTACCCGTGGCGCCATCGTTGTTGAAGTTGCCACCCTGCATGCCATTGTCGTTGACACTGAAGTAATGGGTCTTGGCAGCGTCCAGCTTTGCGTTCAACTGACTGACGTTCACCGCGTCGGTGTCGTTCACGCCAGCGGCGACGTTGCCGATGGTGGTGCCGTTGTCACCCGCCAGGGTGACGTGATCGTGATTGACGGTGCCATCCGGGTTGACGTCGTACTTCACCGCCCCCTCGTTCAGGACCTCGACGGCCTGATTGGTCGCGGCCAGCTGCGAACCGTTCACCGCATCGGTGCTGGTTGCGCTCAGGCGGCCGGCGGCGACGTTGGTGAGGGTGCGTTCGCTACCCACGCTACCCACGGAAACGGTGCTGGTTGGGGTGGTACCGGCGAAGCTGTAGTTGGTACCGGCGATGTTGATACCAGCAGTGCCTACGGCGGCATCGGTCACCGAGCCTGCACCCAGCGCCACGGCGCCTGCATTGTTGGAGACGGCCCCAACGCCCAGCGCGGTAGAAGAACCGCCGGTAGCCAATGCGTAGCCACCGACAGCGATGTTGTAACCTTCAGGGTCGCCCAGGATGTCTCCGCTGCCGGGCGCACCGGCCACAGCGGCAACGCCGATGGCGATATCCGCATAGCGATTGGTCGTCGTGGCATAACCCAATGCTGTCGAGTCGCGTCCATTCGCCAGAGCAGCCGTACCAATGGCACTCGAACCCATCTGATTCGCTGCGGCAAAGGTTCCCACGGCAGTGGACGACTCGACCGCCGAGGCATGGTCACCGACTGCTATACCGTCTGAAGCCACATCCCCGGAAACGGAATAACTGGTCGCACCGTTGCCGATGGCGATACCCGAAGTGGTCTGGCCATTGATGGCAGTATTACCCGCCCCAATCGAACCGGCGCTATAGGTGTATGCACCTTTTGTCGAGGTGTCGGTGCCAATGGCAATGGAGTTTTCGGCAGGGGCCACGTTGGTGATGGTAGTGCCGGTGTCGGCGGCCCATGCCTTGTCTTCCAGCACATCGATCGACAGCAGGCCAAGCAGCAGCGAGCTGGCCACACCCAAACGGCTGATGCCGCGGGCGGCACGACGACTCTTCGAACCCTTGCCGTGGCTGACAACCAGTTCCGACACTACGACCCAGGCGTTCTGGACGGCGCTCCAGATCACTCGATATGCCTTGTTCATCTGTCATCTCCCTCCGGGCCAACCCGGAATCTGCTTTCCTGGAACAGGCGAATCGGCTAGTTCGTTCGCCTGAATCTGATGAGCAGATCGTATGAATTGGCTGACACGGAGAGAGTCAGAGGAGCCTGATGCCGGTGTAGTAGAACTCCTCAGATGCGTGGCTCGTTGGGTGCACTGAAACGCGGGCGCGGCCATTGTCGGCCGTTGCCAGGGCCGTGGGCCCGGTTATCGAGCCGGGCGGTCGACACCGACCGCCCGCTGCCTTTCACACAGGCCGTTTGGCCTTGGCCCTGGCCTGGTTGGCGAGGTGTTGGCGGAGCCGCGCCATGACCGGACTCCAATCGCCAAGCTGGCCTTGGCGGAGGATGCGGATCGAGTCGTACCAGGGCGTGCGTTGCGTGTCGCTACGCCAGAGGAAGGAGCCGACCTTGTCCAGCAGCAGCAAGGTCGGTGCGCCCACCGCGCCCGCCAGATGGGCGGTGGAGGTGCAGGTGCTGACCACGGCATCGACCGCTTTGAGTAGCTCGGCGGTGTCGGCGAAGCTGGACAGCTCCGCGCTCTGGTCGACGATGGGCAGGCCCTGGGCGGCGAGTTCGCTCACGACATGTGCCACATCCGGATTTACCGAATGGAACAGCACGCCCTCCTGGCCCAGCAATTCCAGCAGTTCGGGCAGGCCCAGCGAGCGGACGTCGTTACGTACCTGCTCGGGGTTGCCGGTCCAGGCGAGCGCGATGTGCAGCCGTGGGTCGCGCTTGAGGCGGCGCCGCCACTTGCTGGCGCCCTGGGCGGGAGCCTTCAGGTAGGACGCGCCGGAGACATCCGCTTCGGTGATGCCGAAGGCACCACAGGCGCTCATCAACGGCAGGTGGTAGTCGGTCGGCCGCAGCTGGTCGATGTCCATTTCGACGTCGTCGGGGATGAGCGGTCGGAACAGCTCCGCCAGGGGGCCGAAACAGCCGAACACGAGCTTGCCGCCCTGCTCTCGTACGATCTGCGCGAAACGGGGCAGGAAGCGGATGAGCAGAATGGCATCGCCATAGCCCTGCTCCAGCCAGATGCCCAGGGTCTTGCCGGCCAACGGCTCTGCGCGCCAGTACGGCACTCCGACGTGGTGCTCGCGGGTTTCCAGTTGCGCCCCCAGCTGGGGGATGGCGGCGAAGCGTGCATCCATGTTGGCCCAGCCGGTTTCCCATTGCCCCAGGCGCAGCTCCAGTTCAGCCATGGGCAGCCCCAGGCGCCCGTCGGCGGGCCTGCGGGAAAGGTATTCGCGGGCGGTCGCCAGGGCTTCGTCGAACTGGCAACCGTCAACCAACGCCAGGACCAGATTGCTCGGTGCGTGATAATGATCGGGCTCGTATTGCAGGGCCTGGCGCGCAGCTTCCACGGCCGCTTCGGGCTGGTACTGCCGGCGCAAAGCGATGCTCAGGTTGGAGTAGGCGTCGGCGCAGGCCGGCTGCCATTCGAGCATCTGCCGGCAGATGCGCTCGGCGTCCTTCCAACGTTTGGCGCCGAGGTACGCGGCCGACAGGCAGACGGCGAACTCCACCCTGGATTCCGGCGACAGTTCCCAGGCTCGCTCCAGCGCCGGGTGGGCGGCGGCGGAATCCGGGTTGCCCACCAGCAGGTTGCGGCCCAGGTGATACCAGCTACGCCATTGCTCGGGGAAACGCTCGGTTGCGCGGCGCGCCAGGGTCAGCGCAAGGGGCTGGAGAAAGACGTCGCCGTCCAGTTGTTCCAGCACTCCCAAGGCGTCACCGACGGGTAATGCATCGAAAGCTTCCAGCGCCTGGGCAAACAGGCGCCACGGTTCCTGACAATTCACTGAATGCGCATGCAGCTCATAGGCACGCTGTACGGCGGCGGCAAGGCTGAGCAGCGCCGGGTTGTTGAGTGCTTGGGTCATGATGGAACTCCTCCTTGTCCGTTTACTTCTTCGCTGCGCTCAGGAGCGTTGCAACTTCCGGCGGGAAGTACGCGGCCTGCAGGCGGTAGTCCTGGCCGAGCAATTGTCCCTTGCCATACCAGACCACCCCATTCTGGGTCAGCACCAGGCCGTCACCGGTGGAGTAGTCGAAGCGGACGCCGATGTTGCTGCTGAAGTCCAGGCGGCCATCGTCGAGGCGGATCAGCTGATAGCCGGTATTGGCCGGAGGCATCTTCGCGGGGACGCGGGCGATATAGGCGGGCGCCAGGCGGCCGAACAGCTCGCGGGCGCGTTCGCGGTACTCGGCCACGCTCAGCCCCGGCGTACGCTGCAGGTTTTCGGCGATGAGGGCGAAGATGTCGGCATTCGCCCGGGCCTGGGCGACCTTGATGGGCAGCAGACCGGCCAGTGCCTTGTCGTCCAGCTGCAACTGCGAAGGCGCCTTCTCGGCGGACTTGTCGCCGGCAGCAGGAACGGCCTTGAGGAAGGCCTTGGCATTGACCGCCATCAGCACATCGGTCGCCTGGTAGGCCGCGCAGGCGGTGGCCTGGGCGGTGCGGTCACCGTTGACCAGCAGCGCGGTCGCATCCTGGCTTTGCCGGGGAAGGCGGGTGCTGTCGATGCCCATCTTGGCGAGTTGGTCGTTGACCTGTTCCTGGGTCAGTTCGCCACGGGCCATGCCGCAGATCTGCGGCATGAACTGTTCGGTACGCTTGCCCTGGAAGGTGGGAGCCAGCGACATCGCCGCGTCTTCGATAATGGGCAGCGCGGGCACGCTGACCCAGTTCAACGGGATGGGCGCCTTGGCCTGCGATTGCTGGGCGGGAAATTCGCAGCCCGCCAGGCTGGCGCCGATGAGCAGTGCGGCCAGGAGTGGTTTCAGTTTCATGATTGCACCTCAGGAATGGCTTCGTGGGAACGCCGGGCGGGAGCCCGGGACATTCGGTGGCGCCATGCTATGTTTCCGATGCTCGGGACACGCTCATCGAACCCTGAGAGGCGTGTAGGAATAATCCCAACCACGTTCCATCCTGCAGCCAGCCCCCAGACCGGCCTGAACCAGACTTCCACCCGGCAGTGACGCCTCATCGGCGTAGGAACTTGTTACGTTCCTACGCTTGCCTGCATCGGGCGCTCTGCTATTTTTCCGCGAGTGACGCCGGGCCCCTCTGACGGTTGCCAACCGCCATGTCGGAGTCACTTTTCGACAACGACACCAAGGGAGGGGCCACATGACAGCTCTGCACGCCTTTTTGACCGAACCATTCCTCGGAACCGCCACCTGGTTCTGGCTGGCCTTCCTGGCCATCGTGATTCTCCTGCTCGTACTTGACCTGGGCGTTCTGCAACGCGATCACCATGAGATCGGCGTGCGCGAAAGCCTGATGCTCTCCGCCGGCTACTTCGCCTGCGGTCTGGCCTTCGGCGGCTGGGTCTGGTTCGAGTTCGGCGCCACCCGCGCGGTGGAGTACTACACCGGTTTCCTCGTCGAACAGTCGCTGTCCATGGACAACGTGTTCGTCATGGCGATGATCTTCGGCTTCTTCGGCATCCCCCGCCGCTACCAGCACCAGGTGCTGTTCTGGGGCATCCTCGGCGCCATCGTCATGCGCGCGCTGATGATCGGCCTGGGCGCCGCGCTGGTGAAGGAGTTCGAGTGGATCATGTACGTGTTTGGCGCCTTCCTGCTGTTCAGCGGCGTGAAGATGCTGTTCAGCAAGCATGACGACGAGCCGGACCTGGCGAACAACCCGGTGCTGAGATTTCTGCGCAAGCACATCCGCATGACCGATACCATCCACGAGCACCACTTCTTCGTGAAGATGCCGGATGCCTCGGGCAAGCTGGTGCGTTTCGCCACCCCGCTGTTCCTGGCGCTGGTGCTGATCGAGCTGGCGGACCTGGTGTTCGCCGTGGACAGCGTGCCGGCGATCTTCGCCATCACCCAGGACCCGTTCATCGTCTACACCTCGAACATCTTCGCCATCCTCGGCCTGCGCGCCCTGTACTTCTCGCTGGCGGCGATGATCCACCGCTTCGTGTACCTGAAGTACGCCCTGGCCCTGGTTCTGGTGTTCATCGGCACGAAGATTTTCCTCCACGGTTTCATCGGCAAGGTTCCCGCCGCCCTGTCGCTTGGCGTAACCTTCGGCCTGCTCGCCGGTGGCATCCTGCTATCGTTGATCAAGACCCGTAACGCCAGCCAGGAGCCGCTGGAAATCGTGAGCCAGGAGAGTGTGCATGCAAGCACTGGAGGTGAGGATCGAAGCCGTTGAGTTCTGCGGCCGGGCCTACTGGCAGGTCCGCCTCGGTCGTCGTGCACTGCGCTTCCCTCACGAGGCCGCTGCGCGGGCCTTTGCCGCCCAGTTGCATACGCGACGGGAGTGGTGGCTGGAGCAGGCCAGGGCCGACACGTCGGAGCCCTCAGAGCCGTAACCTCGCTTGTAGGAGAGATTTGTCCTTGATGCTTCAGTGCAAGGGCTGTCGCAGGCATGGCCAGCTCCTACAACAGCCTGTGAACCCAGCGCTCCCCTGTAGGAGCGGGCCATGCCCGCGATTGCGCCCAGAGGGCGCCGCTGAATAAGAAAAAGGCCCGCATCAGCTCCGTAGGCCGCATAACCCGGAACGGGTTATCCGCCGATGGCATCGATGGCGGATAACGCCGTAGGCGTGATGCGCCCTACCCTCTGCTTCAGCGCAAGGGCTGTCGCAGGCATGGCCAGCTCCTACAACAGCCTGTGAACCCAGCGTTCCCCTGTAGGAGCGGGCCATGCCCGCGATTGCGCCCAGAGGGCGCCGCTGAATAAGAAAAAGGCCCGCATCAGCTCCGTAGGGCGCATAACCCGGAACGGGTTATCCGCCGATGGCATCGATGGCGGATAACGCCGTAGGCGTTATGCGCCCTACCCTCTGGCCTGTTGCACATCGCGGACGGAGTCCGCTCCTACGCACAGCATGGCTCCCCGCCAATGAAAAAGGCCCGCATCAGCGGGCCTTTTTTATTGAGCTTGCGATCAGCGACCGCTGCGCAGCATTTCCTTGGGCACGTACTTGCCGATCTCGAACTTGCCGATGGCCGCGCGGTGCACCTCGTCCGGGCCGTCGGCCAGGCGCAGGGTGCGCTGCATGGCATAGAAGTACGCCAGCGGCGTGTCGTTGGAGACACCGGCGCCGCCGTGCATCTGGATGGCGCGGTCGATCACCTGCAGGGCGACGTTGGGCGCCACCACCTTGATCTGAGCGATCTCGCTCTGGGCGATCTTGTTGCCGACGGTGTCCATCATGTACGCGGCATTGAGGGTCAGCAGGCGGGCCTGGTTGATCTCGATGCGCGAGTTGGCGATGTGGTCGACGTTGCCGCCCAGGCGCGCCAGCGGCTTGCCGAAGGCGGTGCGGCTGACGGCGCGCTTGCACATCAGTTCCAGTGCGCGCTCGGCCATGCCGATGGAGCGCATGCAGTGGTGGATACGGCCCGGGCCGAGGCGACCCTGGGCGATCTCGAAGCCACGGCCTTCGCCGAGCAGCACGTTCTCATAGGGCACGCGCACGTTTTCGAACAGCACTTCGGCATGGCCGTGCGGGGCGTCGTCGTAGCCGAACACCGGCAGCGGGCGGAGGATCTTCACGCCGGGGGCGTCGGTGGGCACCAGGATCATCGAGTGCTGCTGGTGGCGCGGCGCGTCGGGGTTGGTCAGGCCCATGAAGATCATGATCTTGCAGCGCGGGTCGCAGGCGCCGGAGGTCCACCACTTGCGGCCGTTGATCACCCACTCGTCACCGTCGCGCACCGCGTTGGCCTGCATGTTGGTGGCGTCGGACGAGGCCACGCCTGGCTCGGTCATGGCGAAGGCGGAGCGGATCTCGCCGCGCAGCAGCGGTTCCAGCCAGGTGCGCTTGTGCTCCTCGGTGCCGTAGCGCACCAGCACTTCCATGTTGCCGGTGTCCGGCGCGGAACAGTTGAACGGCTCGGAGCCGATCAGCGAGCGGCCCATGATTTCGGCCAGCGGCGCGTATTCCATGTTGGTCAGGCCGGCGCCCAGTTCGGACTCGGGCAGGAACAGGTTCCACAGGCCCTCGGCCTTGGCGCGGGCCTTGAGCTCTTCCATGATCGCGGTGGGCTGCCAGCGGTCGCCCTGGGCCACTTGCTCGTCGAACACCTTCTCGGCGGGATAGACGTAGGCTTCCATGAACGCGGTGACGCGCTCACGCAGATCCTGAACCTTGGCGGAATAAGCGAAATCCATGGGGGCTACCTTCTGGCGGCGGGTTGTTTGTCGTGGTGATGATGCTAGAACAGCAACGAGGATTTACCCAGCCTATTATCCGAATCAATGAACATTCATAACCCGTATGGACCTGGGCGCCGGTTCGGGTATGATCGAGCGCAGAACAACTAAAAAGCGGAGCCCTGGAATGAACCTCAGCAAGGTCGATCTGAACCTGTTCATTGTCTTCGATGCGATCTACACCGAAGCCAACCTGACGCGCGCCGGACAGATCGTCGGCATTACCCAGCCCGCCGTCTCCAACGCCCTCGCCCGCCTGCGCGAGACCTTCAACGACCCGCTGTTCGTGCGTACCGCACAGGGCATGGTGCCTACGCCCATGGCGCAGAACATCATCGGGCCGGTGCGCAATGCGCTGCAGCTGTTGCGCATCTCGGTGCAGGAAAGCCGCACCTTCACGCCTACACAGGCGAACAAGACCTACCGCATCAGCATGACCGACCTCACCGAGGCCGTGATCCTGCCGCCGCTGTTCCAGCGCCTGCGCCGCCAGGCGCCGAACGTGCACATCGAGAGCTTCCTCTCCAAGCGCCGCGAGACCACCAAGGAACTGGCCGCCGGCCGCCTGGACTTCGCCGTGGACGCGCCGCTGAACACCGACCCGCAGGTGCGCCACGTCAAGCTGATGGAGGACCGCTACGTCTGCGCCATGCGCCAGGGCCACCCGCTGGCCAAGGACAAGCTGACGCTGGAGGAATACCTGTCGGTGGCGCACATCCAGATTTCCAGCCGTCGCAGCGGCCTGGGCTATGTGGATCTGTCGCTGGGCAAGATGGGCCTGCAGCGCAAGATTGCCCTGCGCTCGCAGCACTACCTGATGGCCTCCACCGTGGTGCAACAGACCGACATGGTGGTGACCGTGCCCGAGCGTTTCGCCCGTCACCACGGATTGCATTTCGTCAACCTGCCGGTGAACGACGTGCCCAGGCTGGAAACCCACCTGTACTGGCACGAAAGCACCGACCAGGACCCGGCCAACCGCTGGATGCGCGAGCAGATCATCGAGCTGTGCCAGCAGGTGACGGCACGGGAGCGTGAGGCGGCGGAGCGGGCGTGATGTTTCAGGCGATGCCCGTTGATGGGTATCGCTTCGCTCCACGCCATCCTACGGTTGCCATCACCGGATGCGCGTGCCGGGCCAACCTTGTAGGAGCGAGCTTGCTCGCGAACCGCCCAGCGGTGAGCTTTCCGGCGAGCATTGTTCGCGAGCAAGCTCGCTCCTACGAAAAGCGATCCGCGCTGCCTGATAAGCCACCGGCAGCCCCCGCCCCGCCGAAGTGCCTGTCCAACGGACAGGCCGGGGTCTGCCGGCGAACCCTTCAAAGACTCCGCGCAATCACCAGCCGCTGCACGTCGCTGGTGCCTTCGTAGATCTGGCACACGCGCACGTCGCGGTAGAAACGCTCCACCGGGTAATCCTGCAGATAGCCATAGCCACCGAGGGTCTGGATCGCCGCGGAGCACACGCGCTCGGCCATTTCCGAGGCGAACAGCTTGGCCATGGAAGCTTCGGTCAGGCACGGCAGGCCGGCTTCGCGCAGGCTGGCGGCGTGGTGGACCATCTGCCGGGCCACGGCGATCTCGGTAGCCATGTCGCTCAGACGGAAAGCCACGGCCTGGTGCTGGATGATCGGCTTGCCGAAAGTCTCGCGCTCGTGGGCGTAGTCGCGGGCATATTCGAACGCCGCGCGAGCCATGCCCACCGCCTGGGAGGCGATGCCGATGCGCCCGCCTTCCAGGTTCGCCAGGGCGATGGCGTAACCCTGCCCTTCCTCGCCCAGCCGGTAGCTGGCCGGGATGCGCACGTCGTCGAAGGCGATCTGGCAGGTATCGGAAGCATGCTGGCCGAGCTTGTCCTCGACGCGCACCACGCGGTAGCCGGGGGTATCGGTGGGCACGATGAAGGCGCTGATGCCCTTCTTGCCCGCTGCCGCATCGGTCACCGCGAAGACGATGACCAGGCCGGCGTGTTTGCCGGAGGTGATGAACTGCTTGCTGCCGTTCAGCACGTAATGGTCGCCGTCGCGGCGGGCGCGGGTCTTGAGGAAGCTGGCGTCGGAACCGGCTTGCGGTTCGGTCAGGGCGAAGGCGCCGATCATCTCGCCACGGGCCAGGGGCATCAGGAACTGGCGCTTCTGCTCGTCGTTGCCGAACTTGGCAATGGGCATGCAGCCCACCGAGTTGTGCACGCTCATGATGGTGGAGCAGGCGCCGTCGCCGGCGGCGATTTCCTCCAGCGCCATGGCGTAGGCCAGGTGGCCGGTCTGCGCGCCGCCCCACTCCTCCGCCACCAGCATGCCGAGGAAGCCGAGGTCGGCCATTTCCTTCAGCGCTTCGGCCGGGAAGCGGTGCTCGCGGTCCCACTCGGCGGCGAAGGGTTTCAGCCGCTCCTGGGCGAACTGGCGGGCAACGTCGCGAATCTGGATGTCTTCTTCACTGGGAATCATCGCTTGCTCCTTAGGCCAGACGCTCGACCGCGATGGCCGTGGCTTCGCCGCCGCCGATGCACACCGCCGCCACGCCGCGCTTGAGGTCGTACTGCTTCAGCGCCGACAGCAGGGTCACGATGATCCGCGCGCCGGAGGCGCCGATCGGGTGGCCCAGGGCGCAGGCGCCGCCGTGGACGTTGATCTTGTCGTGGGGGATGTCCAGCTCGCGCATGGCGGCCATGGCGACCACGGCGAAGGCTTCGTTGACTTCGAACAGGTCGACATCGTGCATCGCCCAGCCGGTGCGGCGCAGCAAGCGGTTCACCGCGCCCACCGGGGCGGTCGGGAACAGGTTCGGCGCATCGGCGAAGGATGCATGGCCACGGATGGCCGCCAGCGGGGTCAGGCCGCGCTTCTCGGCCTCGGACAGGCGCATCAGCACCAGCGCGGCGGCACCATCGGAGATGGAACTGGAGTTGGCCGCGGTCACGGTGCCGCCGTCGCGGAACGCCGGCTTCAGGGTCGGGATCTTGTCCAGCCGGGCCTTCGGCGGCTGCTCGTCCTCGCTGATGACGCGCAGTTCCTTGCCGGCCTTGACCGTCACCGGGACGATCTCGTCGGCGAAGCGGCCTTCGCTCATGGCCTTCTGCGCGCGGGTCAGCGAGGCGATGGCGTAGTCGTCCTGCTGCTCGCGGGTGAAGCCGTGCTTCTCGGCGCAGTCCTCGGCGAAGGTGCCCATCAGGCGGCCCTTGTCGTAGGCGTCTTCAAGGCCGTCGAGGAACATGTGGTCGAGTACCTTGCCGTGGCCCATGCGGTAGCCGCTGCGGGCGCGCTCCAGCAGGTACGGGGCGTTGGACATGCTCTCCATGCCGCCGGCCAGGGCCACGCGGGCGCTGCCGGCGAGCAGTGCGTCGTGGACCATCATCGCGGCCTTCATGCCCGAGCCGCACATCTTGTTCACCGTGGAGCACGGCGTGCCGCGCGCAAGGCCCGCACCCAGCACCGCCTGGCGGGCCGGGGCCTGGCCTTGCCCTGCGGCAAGCACGCAGCCGAGCACGGCTTCGTCCACCTCTTCCGCGCCAAGTCGGGCACGTTCGACGGCGGCGCGAACGGCGGCCGCGCCGAGGGTGGCGGCGTTGGTGTCCTTGAAGTCGCCGAGGAAGCCGCCCATGGGGGTGCGGACGGCGCTGACGATAACGATGGGATCGTTCATGACTCTCTCCTCCTGCTTACTTCGCGGCCATGCGGATGGCGCCGTCGAGGCGGATAACCTCGCCGTTGAGCATGCTGTTCTCGATGATGTGGCGGGCCAGTGCGGCGTATTCGTCCGGGCGCCCGAGACGCGGCGGGAACGGCACGCTGGCGCCGAGGGAGTCGCGGACTTCCTGGGGCATGCCGGCCATCATCGGGGTTTCGAAGATGCCGGGGGCGATGGTCATCACGCGGATGCCCGAGCGCGCCAGTTCGCGGGCAATCGGCAGGGTCATGCCGACCACGGCGCTCTTGGAGGCAGAGTACGCGGCCTGGCCGATCTGCCCGTCGAAGGCCGCCACCGAGGCGGTGTTGATGATGATGCCGCGCTCGCCGCCGGCGTCCGGCTCGTTTCGCGCCATAGCTTCGGCGGCCAGGCGCAGCATGTTGAAGGTGCCGATCAGGTTGATGTTGATGGTGCGGGTGAAGCTTTCCAGGGCGTGCACGCCGTTGCGGCCGATGACTTTCTCGGCGGGCGCGACGCCCGCGCAGTTGGCCAGGCCGTGCAGCGCGCCGAAGGCGTCCAGCGCGGTCTGTACGGCGGCTTTGGCGTCCGCCTCGCTGCACACGTCGGTACGCACGAAGCGCGCATTGGCCTCGCCCAGCTCGGCGACCTGCGCGGCGCCGGCTTCGGCATTGATGTCCGCCAGCACCACCTTGGCGCCGGCGTCCACCAGGGCCTTGGCCGTGGCCGCGCCGAGGCCGGAGCCGCCGCCGGTGATCAGGAATACCTTGTTCTGGATCTGCATGAAGTCTCTCCGCTGTACTTAGTGAGCCGCCGCTTTCTCGGCTGCTTCGCGTTGCTTGGCGATCTCCTGGTTGCGCAGGAGGAAACGCTGGATCTTGCCGCTGGGGGTCTTGGGCAGTTCCTCGACGAACTCCACTTCCCGCGGGTAGCTGTGCGCCGACAGACGCTTGCGCACGTACTGTTGTAGTTCCTCGGCCAGCTCCGTGCTCGGCCGGTAGGACGAACAGAGCACCACGAAGGCTTTGACCAGCTCGGTGCGCTCCGGGTCGGGCTTGCCGATCACCGCCGCCTCGATCACCGCCGGGTGCTCGATCAGCGCGCTTTCCACGTCGAACGGGCCGACGCGATAGCCGGAGGTGGTGATCAGGTCGTCGGAGCGGCCGACGAAGCTGATGCTGCCGTCCGCGTTCAGCTCCACGGTGTCGCCGCTCAGGTAGTAGTCGCCGACGAAGGCCTTGGTCTCCATGCCCTGGTAGCCGGCGAACCACATCAGCGGCGACTGGCGGCGGTCCATGGCGAGGATGCCGGGCTGGCCGACGGGCAGCTCATTGCCCAGCTCATCCAGCACCACCACGCGGTGGCCGGGGATGGAGTAGCCGGCGGCGCCCATGTGCACCGGGTGTTCCAGCGCGTGATGGTTGGCCAGGACCATGCCCAGCTCGGTCTGCCCGTAGTGGTCGTGGATGGTCACGCCCAGCTCGCTGGCGAACCAGCGGATCACTTCCGGGGTGAGCGCCTCGCCGGCACTGCTCACGGCGCGCAGACGGCCCTTGAGCGGTTTGGACACAGCCTCGCCGGCAGCGATCAGCAGGCGGTACGCGGTGGGCGAGCCGGCCAGGTTGGTGATGCCGTACTTGCGCACGATGCGGCAGGTGCTCTCCACCGTGAATGCGCCTTCGTAGAAAGTGATCGGATGCCCCATGGCCAGCGGACCGGTTACGCCGTAATAGAGCCCATAGGCCCAGCCCGGATCGGCGAGGTTCCAGAACGAATCCTCCTCGCGCAGCCCCACCGCGTCGCGCATGTAGCCGACGAAGGCGACGATGGCCTTCAGCGGCACGGCCAGCGGCTTGGCCAGCCCGGTGGTGCCGGAGGTGAACATCAGCAGGAAGGTGTCTTCGCCGCTGCGCAGGACCGGTTCGAAGTCCGGCGAGTGGCGCTCCAGTTCGGCCCAGAAGCTGTAGTCGCCATGGCGGATGCCCTGCCCCTTCTGGCCACTGACGGTCACTAGCGTGGGTGCGTCGGGCACTTCGTCGAGCTTGGCGCGGTTGGCGCCGTCGGTGACCACCACCTTGCTGCCGGCCAGCTTGACCCGGTGCTCGATGGCTTTGGGGCCGAAGGCGGTGAACAGCGGCTGGTAGACCGCGCCCAGGCGCCAGGTGCCGAGCACGGTGATCAGCAGTTCCGGGGTGCGCGGCAGCATGCCGGAAACGACGTCGCCGGGGCGCACGCCGAGGCCGTGCAGGAAGCTGGCGAAACGGCCGGAAAGTTCCTTGAGCTGGGTGAAGGTGTAGGAGGCGCTGTCGCCATCCTTGCCCTCCCAGAACAGCGCGACACGGCCGGGGATGGCATGGCGGTCGCAGCATTCGACGCAGGCGTTGAGCGCGTCGAGGGTGCCGGCCAGGGTGGCGTCGGCGGTGGCGCGGTAGTCGAACTCGGCCGTGGCGGCGGTATGGGAACGCATCGCAGGACTCCTGGGTTGTTCTTGTGTGGAGTCCCCTGATGTTCCCGCCGCAGAGCGGAGCGGGCAATGTCGAAAGCCGCCAATCTGGATGAGCGGATTGGACAGCTCGGGTACGGCGTGATGGTGGGGATTGCGTAGGAGCGGACTTCGTCCGCGATAGGGATGGTGCCGTGCGGTTCGCGAGCAAGGACTGGGCGTCCCCCTCGGTCTTACGAAGAACGCGCGATGTAAACCTGTAGGAGCGAGCTTGCTCGCGAACTTGATCTGACGCCGGCCTTGCCGGCGGATCGCGGGCATGGCCCGCTCCTACAAGGTCCGGTCTCGTGTGGCGTTCACCTGTAGGAGCGGACTCCGTCCGCGATCCGGCCGCCAGGCCGCCAGGCCGCCAGGCCGGCTAACCATGGTCCCGGCTGCGCCGGGATTTCGCGGAGAAGCTCCGCTCCTACGAGAGCGTTGTGCGCCGGCGTCAGACGCGGAACTGATCCATTAACCCCTGCTGGTGATTCGCCAGCTTGTTCAGCGACTGGCTCACCTGAGCCGACTCCTGCGCCTGACTGGACAGCGACTCGGTCACGTCGCGGATGCCGGCGACGTTGCGGTTGATCTCCTCGGCCACCGCGCTCTGCTCCTCGGCGGCGCTGGCGATCTGCAGGTTCATGTCGGTGATCACGCTGACCGCGTCACCGATGCGCTTGAGCGCGGCCACGGCCTGCTCGACCTGGCTGACGCTATCCTGCGCCTGGCGATGGCTGTTGTTCATCGCGCCGACCACATCGCGGGTGTCGTTCTGCAGGTCCTCGATCACCTGGCGGATCTCCTCCACCGAATCCTGGGTACGCCGGGCCAGGTTGCGCACCTCGTCGGCAACCACCGCAAAGCCGCGCCCGGCCTCGCCGGCACGCGCCGCTTCGATGGCCGCGTTGAGCGCCAGCAGGTTGGTCTGCTCGGCGATGCCGCGGATCACTTCCAGCACCGAGCCGATCTGCTCGCTGCTCGCCGCCAGCCCCTCGACCTGGCTCATGGCGCTGCTCATGTCGCTGGCCAGTTCGTCGATCAGGCGGGTGGTGTTATCGATCACGTTGAGACCGTCACGGGTCGCGCCGTCGGCACCCCGGGCGGCTTCGGCGGCCATGGCCGCGCTGTTGGCAACGTCGTGGGCGGTGGCGCTCATCTCTTGCGAGGCGGTGGCGACCTGGTCGACTTCGCGGAACTGCTGCTGCATGCCGGCGCTGGTCTGGCTGGCGATTTCCGAGGACTGGTCGGCGGTGGCACGGGCGTCCTGCACCGAGGATTTCACGTCGCGGATGATCGGCTGCAGCTTGTCGAGGAAGCGGTTGAACCAGCCGGCCAGCTCGCCCAGTTCGTCCTTGCCCGAGTAATCCAGGCGCCGGGTCAGGTCACCCTCGCCGCTGGCGATGTTGCGCAGCATGGCGGCGACACCCAGGATCGGCCGGGTCACGCCGCGGGCGGTGAGCCACACCAGCAGCAGGCCGACCACGGCGGCGATCAGGCCGATGAGGCTCTGCCACAGCGCGCCGCTGGAGCTGCGTTCATCCAGCTGCTTCTGCAATTGCAGCGCGGGTGCGAGAAGGACGTCCTGGGGCACGTCCAGCACGACGGCCCAGGGTTTACTCGCTTCCGGGATCGGCAGCAGCGGCTCGACCACGCGCAGTTGGCCGTCCTTCTCCAGCACTTGCGGGTGGCCGGCGGTCTGCACCGCGAGCAGTTCGCTCGCCTGGCCGGGGAAGGCCTTTTCCAGCGGATTGCCAAGCAGCGCTTCGTCGCGGCTATAGCCCGCCAGCAGGCCCGCCGGGCTGACGATGCTGACGCTGCCGGCACCGTCATAGAGCTGGCGGTTGCCATCGGTGCTGAGCTGCTGCAGGCGGCTGAGGCTGATGTCGATGCCGACCACGGCAATGACCTTGCCCTGGTCGATCAACGGGAAGGTCACGGTGGTCATCAGCACCTTGGCGCCCGACGCGCTGTCGAAATAGGGGTTCAGCACGCAGGCCTTGCGGGTCTGCAGCGGGCACTGCTGCCAGGTGTTGAACGGGCTGCCGTCGAGCATCGGCGTGGTGTCAGCGATCATGTCCTCGGTCACCGCCAGCCCCGTCATCTCGCCGGAGGCCTTCTGCGCCCAGTAGGCGCCGAAGCGGCCCTTCTCGTTGCTGCCGGCATCGGGCTGGTCGTGGAACTGCGCGTCCTGGCCGTCCAGCGCGTCGGGTTCGAAGACCACATAGAGGCTGAGCAGGTTGGGGTTGCTCTTCAGACCGTCGCGTACCAGTTGGTTGAGATCCTTGCGCACGCTGGCGGCGTCCACGCCGTGCTTGGTCGACTGTTCGCGCAGCTGGCTGACCTGACGGGAGAACTGGTTGCCGAAGTGGTACACGTCGGTGAAGAAGCGCTGGATGATCTCCGCCTGCTGCTCGCTGCGCGCCTGCATCCGCGCCTTGGCCGCGTCCTTGAGCATGTCGGCATTGGCCGCCTTGATCAATTGCGCATCGTGGTTCATCCGCAGCAGCGAAAGGCCGACCAGCAGGCTGACGATGCAGAGCAGGCACAGGCCGGTCAGCAGCGTGATTTTCCACTGGATCGAAAGGCGGGACAGGGGCATGGCGTGGCGTCCTTGAGCAAGGTTCGGTTCTGTGAAGAGTTAGCGGCGCGAAGCGTGCTTTCTTGAGCCGAAAGCCCCGGAATTTCAGGGCTCCTGGCGCATCAGCGCGCGGTATTGCCCCGGCGTGGAGCCGGTCCACTTGCGAAAGGCCTTGTAGAAGGCACTGGTGTCGGCGAAGCCCAGTTCCTCGGCCAGGTCGGCGAAGTTGCCGTCGCCGCTGTCCAGCCGGGCGATGGCCAGATCGCGGCGCAACTGGTCCTTGAGCGCCTGGTAGGACTGCCCCTCCGCCGCCAGTTTGCGGCGCAGGGTCGAGGGCGCCATGTAGAAGTGCCCGGCCAGCGCATCCAGGTCCGGCCAGCGCTCGAACTTCAGGCTGCGCAGATAGGCCTTGGTGCGCGCCGCCAGGCTCTGCGGGTCGCGGTAGCGCACCAGGATGTTGGCCGGCGCGCCATTGAGGAAACGCCGCAGCTCGCGCTCGTCACGGCGCACCGGCAGGTCCAGTGCCTCGGCGTTGAACAGCAGGCGCGACTGGCGGCGGGCGAAGAGCAGGTTCTCGCTGAACATCACCCGGTAATCCGCGATGAAGTCCGGCTGCGGGCAGCGCAGTTCGGCGGCGAGGATCGGGATGCGCCGGCCCACCAGCCAGCAGGCCAGGCCGTGCAGCATCAGCCACAGGGTGAAGTAGCAGAAGGCGCGCGGCGCCGGGCCCTCGGGCTCGTCGAGGACGATGGCGGCGAGGCCGTCCTGGCGAGTCAGCCGTGGCGTGAAGTCATCGAAGATCAGGCCCATGAAACGCAGCGCGGCATTCAGCGCCGCTTCCAGGGTCGGCTCGCGGATCGCCGCGGCGGCCATGAAGTTGAAGCTGCCCGATTTCATCCGCCGGGCATTCATACCGAAGAACTCGTCATCCATCGCACGCGCCAGGCGCCGCCAGAGCCGCGCGTAGGCCTGGCTGGAGACCCGCGCATAGGGCTTGCCGAACAGCTCGGCGGGAATGCCGGCGGCGACCAGCAGCGGACCCTCGCCCCCTCCGGAACGACGAAACTCGGCCAGCGCCTCGGCCACCAGGCGGATGGAGATGGTGCCCTTCTCTACGCCCATGCCGCCTCGCGGTCATGGGCGTGAGGGCGAGTCAATCGATCAGCCACGCTTGCTGCGCACCTCTTCGATGCTGATCTCGCGCATGCGGAACTTCTGGATCTTGCCGGTCACCGTCATCGGGAACTCGTCGCAGAAGCGGAAGTGGCGCGGCACCTTGAAGTGGGCGATGGCGGCCTTGCAGAAGGCGCGCAGCTCGTCTTCCTCGACACTGTGACCGGGGTGGAACTTGACCCAGGCGACCAGCTCCTCGCCGTATTTCTCGTCGGGGATGCCGATCACCTGGGCGTCGGCCACGGCGTGGTGGGTGTAGAGGAATTCCTCGATCTCGCGCGGGTAAATGTTCTCGCCGCCGCGAATGATCATGTCCTTGCTGCGGCCGACGATGCGCACGTTGCCCGCCTCGTCCATTTCCGCCAGGTCGCCGGTGAGCATCCAGCGCGCCGGGCTGATGGCTTCGGCAGTCGCCTGCGGGTTGTTCCAGTAGCCGAGCATCACGCTGTAGCCGCGGGTGCACAGTTCGCCGATGGTGCCGCGCGGGACGATGCGGCCGTCGGCGTCGATAATCTTGCTTTCCAGGTGCGGCTGGGTGCGGCCAACAGTGGTGACGCGGGTTTCCAGGTCGTCTTCCGGGCCGGTCTGCAGGGATACCGGGCTGGTCTCGGTCATGCCGTAGGCAATCTGCACCTCGGCCATGTGCATCTCGTCGATGACCCGGCGCATCACTTCGATCGGGCAGGTGGCGCCGGCCATGATCCCGGTGCGCAGGCTGGAGAGGTCGAAGTCGCGGCGGGTCGGGTGATCCAGTTCGGCGATGAACATGGTGGGCACGCCGTACAGCGCCGTGGCCTTCTCTTCCGCCACCGCCGCCAGGGTCGCCTCGGGCTCGAAGCTGGGCGCGGGGTAGATCATGGTGGAGCCATGGGTCAGGCAGCCGAGGTTGCCCATCACCATGCCGAAGCAGTGGTACAGCGGCACCGGGATCACCAGGCGGTCGTGCTCGGTGAGGCCGAGGCTGTCGCCGACCATCAGGCCGTTGTTGAGGATGTTGTAGTGGCTGAGCGTGGCGCCCTTGGGGAAGCCGGTGGTGCCGGAGGTGTACTGGATGTTGATCGGCTCGTCGAACTGCAGCAGCGCCTGGCGCTCGGCGAGCTCGGCGGCGGAAATCGCGGCGCCCAGCGGCGCCAGCTGGCTCCAGCGCAGGAAGCCGGCAGGGGCCTGGTCGGACAGGCTGATCACCCCGCGCAGCTCCGGCAGGCGCTCGCTGGAGAGCTCGCCCGGACGGCCCTGCCCCAGCTCCGGCAACAGGCCGGCGAGCATGCCGTGGTAGTCGGAGGTCTTGAACGCATCGGCGCACACCAGCCAGCGGCAGCCGGACTGCTTGAGCGCGTACTCCAGTTCGTTGCTGCGGTAGGCCGGGTTGATGTTGACCAGTACGGCGCCGACCTTGGCGCTGGCGAACTGGGTCACGCACCACTGCGCGCAGTTGGGCGCCCAGATGCCCAGGCGGTCGCCGGGGCGCAGGCCCAGGGCGAGGAAGGCGCGGGCAATGCCATCGACCACCTCGGCCAGTTCGGCCCAGGTGTAGCGCAGGCTCTGGTGGCGGACGACCAGGGCCTCGCGCTGCGGGAATCGCTCGACCGTGGCGTCGAAGGCAGCGCCGACGGTCATGGCCAGCAGGGGCTTGTCCTGGCGGCCGCGGGTGTAACTCAGGTGGTTCATGGCTTTCCCTTGTTGTGCTTGTTCTGGGATCAACGCCGAACGTTCGACTGCGGCAGCGACGTCGGCGTCTGTGGCCGGGCTTGCGTGCAGGCCGCCGGCCGGTCCGACTGACCGGTCGCGGGCTGCGGATCATGTTTACGTTAACGTAAAGGTAAACGCAACCCCGGAACATCGTCATCGATGCCGTACAGCCAATCCGTACATGGGAGGATAGCCAGTCACAAAACGTGCCATCAGATGGAAAGCCCATAGCTGGCGAGGGTTTGACACGTTTTTCAACTACCGGGGCCTATCCTTGGCCGGTTGCATTTCGCAACAGCTGGAACCTTGCCCGCCCCTGCGCTGGCACTGCACCACCCGCGTACCTGACCGATTGTCGAATCCGCTGTCTCAAGCCGTCGCAAAGTGATACAGCAGCTTCCTCACGCCGCCAGGTGCGCTGGACCGGGGCATGAATTAAAATCCCGCGAAATTACCTACAGGGATGTAGAGAATTTCCCACTCACGCCTGCGAATCACATTCATGACTAGTCGCCGTTCGATACTGAGCCTGCTTCTTGCCTGCGCCGCTGTTGTCTGTACATCGAACTCTCTCGCCGCCTCGCCCGCCAAGGCGACACAGCCCAATCAACTGGTCCTGGCCTCCGGCAGCGCGCTGGTGGTCGACCTGCAGACCGACAAGGTCATCTATTCCAGCAACCCCAACCTGGTCGTGCCCATCGCCTCGGTGACCAAGCTGATGACCGCCATGGTGACGCTGGACGCCAAGCTGCCGATGAACGAGATGGTCACCGTCGACATCTCCGAGACCGCAGAAATGAAGGGCGTGTTCTCCCGCGTGCACCTGGGCAGCCAGATCAGCCGCGAGAAGATGCTGCTGCTGGCCCTGATGTCCTCCGAGAACCGCGCCGCCGCCAGCCTTGCGCACAGCTATCCGGGCGGCTCCAAGGCCTTCGTCGCGGCGATGAACGCCAAGGCCAGGTCCCTGGGCATGAACCATACCCACTATGTGGAACCCACCGGCCTGTCGATCCACAACACCTCCAACGCCGAGGACCTGATCCGCCTGGCCAAGGCCGCCTACACCTACCCGCAGATTCGCCAGATGAGCACCACCGCGACCAGCGACGCGCGCTTCAGCAAGCCCGGCTACTCGCTGAGCTTCTTCAACACGAACCCGCTGGTGCGCGGCGGCAAGTGGGACATCCGCCTGACCAAGACCGGCTTCACCAATGACGCCGGCCACTGCCTGGTGATGGTCACCGTGATGAACGGCCGCCCGGTCGCGCTGGCGCTGCTGGACGCCTTCGGCAAGCACACCCATGTGGCCGACGCCGGCCGCATCCGCCGCTGGGTGGAAACCGGCAAGGCTTCGCCGGTGCCCGCCGTCGCCCTGCAGTACAAGGCCCAGCGCAGCCAGGCTCGCGCGGCCAGCGTCACCGCTACCGCCGAGTAAGCCCTTCGACTGGCGGAGTCCGCTCCGCCAGTCGCCCTCTCCTGCCTCCCCTCTCCTTCCGCTTCTCGCTCTGTCGCTTCAGCCCTGCTGGATGGCGCTTCCGTCACTTATATGCTGATCGTCATTCAATGCTAGTATGACGGTCGTAATATTTGATTGCCGGAGCCTTGCGATGACCGAACTGACACTCACCCGTGAACAGAAGATTGCCGCCTGGGAAGCGGCGGCCACGCAGAGGCGCCAGTGCCTGGCCGAGCCCGGCGTGGTTTCGCTGCAGGAGTTGCGTGGCAAGACGCCCCAGGAATTCTTCGACGGTATTGGCGCTGGCGAACTACCCGCCCCGCCGATCAATGCGCTGATCGGCTTCGTCCCGCTGGAATGGGGCCAGGGCCGCTTCATCTTCCAGGGCACCCCGGACCTGCGCCACTACAACCCGCTGGGCACCGTGCACGGCGGCTACGCGGCGACTTTGCTGGATTCGGCCATGGGGTGCGCGGTGCACACCATGCTCGAACCGGGCCTGGGCTACACTACCACCGACCTGCGCATCAGCTACATCCGCGCGCTGACCCGTGACACCGGGCCGATCCGCGCCGAAGGCACACTGATCCATCTCGGCCGCTCCACCGCCCTGGCCGAGGGCCGCCTCTACGACGTGGACGGCCGCCTCTACGCCACCGGTTCCACCACCTGCCTGATCCTCGGGCGCTGACAGGCCATTCGTTGCAGGAGATCGACCATGACTTCCGTCGTCATTGCGGGTTATGCCCGCTCCCCCTTCCACTTCGCCAAGAAGGGCGCGTTGATCGACGTGCGCCCGGATGACCTCGCCGCGCAAACGGTGAAGGGCCTGGTCGCGCGCAGCGGCCTGGATGCCCGGCTGATCGAGGACCTGATCATGGGCTGCGCCTATCCCGAGGCCGAGCAGGGCATGAACCTGGCGCGCATTACCGGCTTCCTCGCCGGGCTGCCGGAGACGGTGGCCGGCGCCACGGTGAACCGCTTCTGCGGCTCGTCCATGACTGCCATCCACTTCGCTGCCGGGCAGATCCAGCTCGGCGCGGGCGATGCGTTCATCTGCGCGGGCGTGGAATCCATGACCCGCGTGCCCATGGGCGGTTTCAACGTCTCGCCCAACCCGCGCCTGCTGGCGGAGTTCCCGCAGGCCTACATGCCCATGGGGCAGACCGCCGAGATCGTCGCCGAACGCTTCGGCATCTCCCGCGATGATCAGGAGGCCATGGCGGTGGACTCCCACGCCAAGGCCGCGCGTGCCCGCGAACAGGGGAGGCTGGCCGCGGAGATCGTGCGGATCGACACGCCCAACGGCGTGGTCGGCGAAGACGGTTGCATCCGTCCCGGTACCAGCCTCGAAGCCCTGGCACAACTCAAGCCGGCCTTCGGCGGCAGCGTCACCGCCGGCACCGCCTCGCCACTCACCGACGGTGCAGCGGCAGTGCTGGTGTGCAGCGAGGCGTTCGCCCGTGAACACGGCTTGAATATCCTGGCGCGGATCAAGGCGGTTTCCGTGGTCGGTTGCCCGCCGGAAATCATGGGCATGGGCCCGCTCTACGCCACCCGCAAACTGCTCGAGCGCGCCGGCCTGCGCATGGCCGACATCGACCTCGTGGAAATCAACGAAGCCTTCGCCAGCCAGGCCCTGGCCTGCCTGCGCGGGCTGGAACTGGATATCGACCGGGTCAACCTGCACGGCGGCGCCATGGCCATCGGGCATCCGCTGGGCGCTACCGGCGCGCGGATCACCGGCAAGGCAGCGGCGCTGCTGAAGGAAAGCGGTGGGCGCTATGCGGTGGCGACCCAGTGCATCGGCGGTGGGCAGGGTGTGGCGACGCTACTGGAAGCCGTCCATTAACCTGTAGGAGCGCGCCATGCGCGCGAATCGCGGGCATGGCCCGCTCCTACGAGGGGACCTGGTATTGGGCGACGACATCGCGGACGGAGTCCGCTCCTACGCGGTCGGGAGGATCGTAGGAGCGGACTCCGTCCGCGATCATCTTTCCGTGCATGCCATGCCTGCTCCAGATCACCTACCCGCGCCCACCCTGCGTTAGAATGACAGCCAGCATTCCATGATCCGCAGGAGACCGGTCATGCGTTATTCCGAAGATCACAAGGCCCAGACCCGCGAGCGCATCATCAACGAGGCGGCGCAGCGATTCCGCAGCGAAGGCGTCGACGCCACCGGCCTGCAGACGCTTATGAAGGCACTGGGCCTGACCCACGGCGGTTTCTACGCGCATTTCAAGTCAAAGGACGAACTGGTGGAGATCGCCCTGCAACAGGCCGCCGAGCAACTGCGCCCGGTCGTCGACCAGCAATTCGCGAAGACCGACCCGCTGCCCGGCTTCATCGACCAGTACCTCTCCCCCGGCCACCGCAACACGCCCGGTAAGGGCTGCCCGCTGCCGACCATCTCGGCCGAACTGGGTGCACGCGGCCATGCAAGCGCCACCACCGACGCCATCGTCCAGGCGCGCATCGATGCCATCGAGAAGGCGCTGCCAAGCGAGCATGCCGACGACGAAAGCGTTGCCCTGCTCGCCACCCTGATCGGTGCGCTGGTGCTGTCGCGCAGCGTGGCTGACCCGGAGCTTTCCGACCGCATCCTGGAGAGCACACGCCGGCATCTGAAGCGGGAGATCGGGGCGGCGGAGTGAGCCGTTGATTGCCGCTGGAGCAGCAGCGGCAGACATCTGTAGGAGCAACTGTCTACTTCTGGACAGTCTGTGCCGGCGCGTTCCCCCTCACCCCAGCCCTCTCCCTCAGGGAGAGGGGGCAGACCGTGCCGGCTGAGACCGAGATTTCCTCCTGCACCGAACGGTCCCCTCTCCCCCTGGGAGAGGGTTAGGGTGAGGGCCGCCCCGAGCGCAGAGACATCTCGTAGGAGCGGACCTTGTCCGCGAAATCCATCGCGGCGGAACCGTCATTGTCCGGGAAGCACCTTGGCATGGCGCCCCCTGTCCAGAGCACCATCCTTCAGCGCCGGTGTGGCGGCGGGACTTCGCGGACAAGGTCCGCTCCTACGGTTGATTACCGGCCAATACGCAGCGCCCATAAAAAAGCCCCGGCACCAGGCCGGGGCAAGCGCTTTTCGCCACTCAACGAATCATTCAGTCGACCGCAATGCCGTAGCGCTCCGCCGGGGCGTTGCGCGACAGGTTCGGCGCCATCTTCAGCCGCGCGGCGGTGAAGGCTTCGAACTCGCCGGCATCCGGCAGCGCCGGCAGGGTCACCACTTCGCCCTGGGCCAGGCCCGCCAGTGCGGCATCCACCATGTGGTTCACGTCCATCAGCATTTCCGCCGGCAGCGCGGAGATGTCGGTGCCGGCGCGGTCCCAGATTTCGGTGCGGGTGGCGCCCGGCAGCACGGCCTGGATGCGCAGGCCCAGCGGCGCCAGTTCCTGCTGCATGGACAGGGTCAGGTTCAGCACGAACGCCTTGGTGGCGCTGTAGCTGCCGTTGAACAGTTCCGGCGCCAGAGCCAGCACCGACGCGACGTTGATGATGGTGCCGCGTCCGCGCCCGGCGAATGCCTTGGCGGCAGCGCCGGCCAGGCGCGCGGTGGCGGTGACGTTCAGTTCGATCATGCTTTCCAGGCGGTCCAGGTCGGTCTCCAGCAGGGTGCCGTTGAGCGCCACGCCGGCGTTGTTCAGCAGCAGGCTGATGCTCTCGTCCTCACCCAGGCGGGCCTCGACGCGGGCGCGGTCTTCCCTGCGGGTCAGGTCGGCCTTCAGTACCTGCACCGAGACGCCGTACTGCTCGCCCAGGCGTGCGGCCAGGGCGTCCAGGCGTTGCTGGTCACGGGCCACCAGCAGCAGGTCGTAGCCCTGGGCGGCGAGGCGCTGGGCGTAGGTGGCACCGATGCCGGAAGAAGCACCGGTGATCAGTGCGCGGCCCAGTTCGGATTTGGCATTCATGGTTCTTCTCCAGTGGGGCGAAGCGCCCGCATGCAAGGCTGGTCAGGGCCCGTGGGCCATGGGGAATGTCCGGCCCAATTGAATTACAGCCGTCATCTGAAGCTAGATATTATGCTCATAATATTATCTGTCAACACCGCTCATCCGAAGCCTGCGCATCACAGAAGATCGAAGGCCGCGCCCGGAGGCAACAACCGGGCTCCACAACAGACACGCACCAGAAAGCAGCGTCCCGCCTCATTTTTGAGCGCAGATCGTGCAAAAAAGGCCCATGAACCACCTGAGTTCATTGCAACGGCGCGAAAAATGGCGGCTCTCCGGAGTTGGCACGGCATTCGCTTTTAGCGATGCGTGCAGGAGTCATCCGGACCACCGGACAGCGGCACCACAATCTGACAATGGATGACTAGGGTTCCGGCTCGCGCGGCGAGTGACTGGTCCGAGAGTCATCGACCTCCAGCGAGGTTACACGGCGGGACAAAAGCCCGGGAGATGCGAGCGCCATCAGTGCCGCCCGACTCCTGCCCGCCCGACAACCGACCTGGAGATTGTCCATGCGCAAGCCCCTTCTGACCGCCCTGCTCGCCACCGGTCTCGTCGCCTTCAGCCTCGGCGCTTCCGCCGCCGCGAAGAACAGTTTCAACCTCTGCTGGACCATCTACGCCGGCTGGATGCCCTGGGAGTACGCGGCCAGCCACGGCATCGTCGACAAGTGGGCGAAGAAGTACGGCATCGAGATCAAGGTCACCCAGCTCAACGACTACATCGAGTCGATCAACCAGTACACCGCCGGGCAGTTCGACGGCTGCACCATGACCAACATGGACGCCCTGACCATCCCCGCCGCCGGCGGCGTGGACTCCACCGCGCTGATCGTCAGCGACTTCTCCAACGGCAACGACGGCATCGTCCTCAAGGGCGAAGGCAAGACCCTGGCCGACCTCAAGGGCATGAACGTCAACCTGGTGGAGCTCTCGGTCTCCCATTACCTGCTCGCCCGCGCGCTGGAAAACGCCCGCCTGACCGAGAAGGACGTGAAGACGGTGAACACCTCCGACGCCGACATCGCCGCCGCCTTCAACACCGACGAGGTGCAGGCGGTGACCACCTGGAACCCGATGCTCTCCGAGGCCCGCGCCAAGCCGGGCACCACCGAGGTGTTCAACTCCAGCCAGATCCCCGGCGAGATCATGGACATGATGGTGGTCAACAGCGCGGTACTCAAAGACAACCCTGCCCTGGGCAAAGCCCTCACCGGCGCCTGGTTCGAAACCGTGGCGCTGATGCAGGGCGACAGCGCCGAAAGCCGCGCTGCGCTGGAGCACATGGCCAAGGCCTCGGGCACCGACCTCGCCGGCTACCAGAGCCAGCTCGCCACCACCAAGCTCTTTGCCACCCCGCAAGAGGCGCTGGCCTTCGCAACCAGCCCGAAACTGCCGGCGACCATGGACAAGGTCGCGGCCTTCTCCTTCGCCCATGGCCTGCTCGGCGAGGGTGCGAAAAGCGCCGAAGCCGTCGGCATGAGCTTCGCCAAGGGCATCGCCACTGGCGATACGCAGAACCTCAAGCTGCGCTTCAACCCGACCTACGTGCAGATGGCGGCGGACGGGAAGCTCTGAACTCCGCACCGTTCCCACTCGTAGGGCGAATAACCGCTTGCGGTTATCCGCCGTCCGAACGCCACGGCGGATAACGCGTTCCGCGTTATGCGCCCTACGAATCTTGTAGGAGCGAGCTTGCTCGCGAACCGCATGACACCTGGGGTTCCAAGCGGAACTCCGTTCGCGAGCAAGCTCGCTCCTACAGAAAGCCCCTCCACCGACAGACAGGTACGAAACATGCGCCTGATCAACCGAACTCCCGACCGTGGCGGCCGCCTGTTCCTGGTGCTGCTGCCCTTCGCCCTGCTGCTGTTCGCCTACTTCGCAGGCTCCACGGCGCGGCTGGCGGAGAACCCCAACGACAAGCTGCTGCCCAGCGCCGCGCAGATGGCCGACGCGGTGAACCGCCTGGCCTTCAGCGAAGACAAGCGCACCGGCGAAGTGCTGTTCTGGCAGGACACCGGCGCCAGCCTCCAGCGCCTGGGCGTGGGCCTGTCCATCGCCGCCCTGCTCGGCCTGGTGCTGGGCATCGCCGCCGGCAGCGTGCCGCTGTTCGGCGCGCCGCTCTCGCCCTTGCTCACCGTACTGTCGATGATCCCGCCGCTGGCGATCCTGCCGGTGCTGTTCATCGTCTTCGGTCTCGGCGAGCTGTCCAAGGTGGTGCTCATCGTCATCGGCGTCGCCCCCTGCATTGCCCGCGACATCGAACAGCGCGCCCGGGAAATCCCCCGCGAGCTGCTGATCAAGGCGCAGACCCTGGGCGCCAGCACCTGGACGCTGATCCTGCGCGTGGTGCTGCCGCAACTGATGCCGCGCCTGCTGATCTCCCTGCGCCTGATGCTCGGCTCGGCCTGGCTGTTCCTCATCGCCGCCGAGGCCATCGCCTCCACCGACGGCCTGGGCTACCGCATCTTCCTGGTGCGCCGCTATCTCGCCATGGACGTGATCCTGCCCTACGTGGTGTGGATCACCGCGCTGGCCTGGCTGATGGACTGGGCCCTGCGCGCCCTCACCCGGCGTGCCTTCCCCTGGTACGAAGGAGGCAAGGCATGAGCTTTATCTCCGTCCGTAACGTCTGGCAGGAATACGACGGCAATATCGTGCTGGAGCGCCTGAATCTCGAGGTGAACGAAGGCGAATTCTGCACCCTGGTCGGCGCCTCCGGCTGCGGCAAGTCCACCTTCCTGCGCCTGCTGCTCGGCCAGGAACGACCCAGCCGTGGCGAACTGCTGCTCGAAGGCCGGCCGCTGGTGGGCGAGCCCGATCCGAGCCGTGGCGTGGTGTTCCAGCGCTACTCGGTGTTCCCGCACCTGTCCGTGCTCGACAACGTCGCCCTCGGCCTGGAACTGCCGCGCTCGCCGCTGCTCGGCCGGCTGTTCGGCAGCGCCAAGCGCGAGGCTCGCGAACAGGCTGCCGAACTGCTGCAGCGCGTCGGCCTCGACCATGCACTGCAGCAGTACCCGAGCGCCCTCTCCGGCGGCATGCAGCAACGCCTTGCGATTGCCCAGGCGCTGGTGATGAAGCCGCGCGTGCTGCTGCTCGACGAACCCTTCGGCGCGCTGGACCCGGGCATCCGCAAGGACATGCACGCCCTGCTGCTGGAGCTGTGGCAGGAAACCCGGCTCACCGTGTTCATGGTCACCCACGACCTCGCCGAGGGCTTCAGCCTGGGCACCCGCCTGCTGGTCTTCGACAAGGTCCGCCACGACCCGCAGGCGCCCAGCGCCTATGGCGCCCGCATCACCTACGACATCCCGCTCAACGCCGACCGCAAGGCCGCCCGCGCGGCCCTGCCCGAACCGCTCGCCAAGCGCCTGGAAACGGCCGCGCCGCTGCTCACGCCGGCCTACTGAGGAACCCGACATGAACGAACTGCGCACCACCCTTTACGAAGAAACCGTCCCCGGCGGCGGCCACACCTCCTTCGTCCTCAAGCGCGGCCAGCTGCTGCGCCTGACCGACATCGAAGGCGGCGGCAACGTCAGCCTGCTGCTGTTCAACGCCGCCGAGAAAAGCGAGCGGCTGAACCTGCCCGACAGCCTCAAGTGCCAGCACACCGCCAAGCTCACCGCCGGCCACTGCCTCTACTCGGACATGGGCCGCGTACTGGCCGCCATCACCGCCGACAGCTGCGGCTGGCACGACAGCTTCGGCGGCGTGCTGAACGCCGCCGAAGTGCAGGAGAAGTACGGCGCGGGCCGCTACCAGGAACTGCGCAACGGCTTCCACCGCAACGGCGCGGACAACCTGCTGGTGGAAATGGGCAAGTGGGACATGCGCCTGCAGGACCTGCTGATGTGCCTGAACCTGTTCAGCCGCGTGGACGTCGACGCCGACGGCTGCTTCCGCTTCGCCCAGGGCAACTCGAAAGCCGGCGACCATGTCGAGCTCTACGCGCCGATGGACACCCTCGTCGTGCTCACCGCCCTGCAACACCCGCTGGACCCGAACCCGAAGTACGCGCCCAAGCCCATCGGCCTGACCTGGCAGCAGGTCGCGTCGGACGGCATCAGCGTGCTCTGCCGCACCTCGCGCGCGGAGAACGGCCGCGGCTTCCATAACACCGAACGCCAGTACCTGTAAGGAGCGCGAGCATGCCCATCGTCCCCAGCGACAAACACCCCGAAGCCGCCGTCTCGCGCACCCTGATCCCGGCCGGCGAACCCAGCCTCACAGAGCTGAAGGCCGGGCAGACCCTGCGCATCCTCGACCTGGAAGGCAACCAGGCGGTGGACACGCTGTTCTTCAGCGCCGCCAACCCGCGCGAGCGCTACGACGTGCAGCGCACCCTGCGCAAGCAGGGGCAGGTCTACCTCAGCGCCGGCAGCGTGCTCTGGTCCAACCTCGGCAAACCGATGCTGACCATCACCGCCGACACCTGCGGCCGCCACGACACCCTTGGCGGCGCCTGCGCCCAGGAGAGCAACACCGTGCGCTACGCCCTGGACAAGCGCTACATGCATAGCTGCCGCGACAACTTCCTGCGCGCCAGCCTGCACGACGGCCGCCTGACCAAGGCCGACATCAGCCACAACATCAACTTCTTCATGAACGTGCCGGTCACCGCCGAAGGCGGGCTGACCTTCGAGGACGGCATCTCCGGCGCCGGCAAGTACGTCGAGCTGCTGGCGCACATGGACGTCATCGTCCTGATCTCCAACTGCCCGCAGCTCAACAACCCCTGCAACGGCTGGAACCCGACGCCGGCGGAGTTGCTGGTATGGGAGTGAAGCAGCCACAAGCGGCAAGCGGAAAGCTGCAAGCGTTGCGGCGCTGGCTCTTCCTCCTCAGCCAGAGCCGAAGTGCCCAGTGCAGTCCGACGCTCAGCGGCTCCCCTTGTAGGAGCGAGCTTGCTCGCGAACAGATCTCGTCCTAGCACCGGAGCTAGGCCGGGTTCGCGAGCAAGCTCGCTCCTACGAAGAGCACGTCACGCCACGGACGACCGTGGCGCACACCGAATGACGGCGGGACGGCCCGCCACCCCATGGGGACTTCCTCATGTTCGACAAGCTCCTGATCGCCAACCGCGGCGCCATCGCCTGCCGCATCCTGCGCACCCTGCGTGAGCTGCACGTAGAGGGCGTGGCCGTCTACTCCGAAGCCGACGCCGCCAGCCTGCACCTCCAGCAAGCCGACCAGGCCATCAGCCTCGGTGAGGGTCCTGCTTCCAGCACTTACCTGGTGGTCGAGAAGATTCTCCAGGCCGCCCGCGACAGCGGCGCGAAAGCGATCCACCCCGGCTACGGCTTCCTCTCCGAGAACGCCGCCTTCGCCGAAGCCTGCGAAGCCGCCAGCATCGCCTTCGTCGGCCCGACGCCGGAGCAGCTGCGCCTGTTCGGCCTCAAGCACACCGCCCGCGCGCTGGCCCGCGAACAGGGCGTGCCGATGCTCGAAGGCACCGACCTGCTGGAAGACATCGACGCCGCCCTGCGCGCCGGCGAACAGGTCGGCTACCCGGTGATGCTCAAAAGCACGGCCGGCGGCGGCGGCATCGGCATGCGCGTGTGCCGCTCGGCGGACGAGCTGCGCGACGCCTTCGATGCGGTGAAGCGCCTGGGGCAGAACAACTTCAGCGACTCCGGCGTGTTCATCGAGAAGTACATCCAGCGCGCCCGCCACCTGGAGGTGCAGGTGTTCGGCGACGGCCGGGGCGAGGTCATCGCCCTCGGCGTGCGCGACTGCTCGGTGCAGCGGCGCAACCAGAAAGTTCTGGAAGAAACCCCGGCGCCCAACCTGCCCGCCGGCATGGCCGAAGCCCTGTGCGCGGCGGCGATCCAACTGGCGAAAGCGGTCAGCTACCGCAGCGCCGGGACCGTGGAATTCGTCTACGACAGCGAGGCGCAGCGCTTCTACTTCCTCGAAGTGAACACCCGCCTGCAGGTGGAGCATGGCGTCACCGAACAGGTCTGGGGCGTCGACCTGGTGCGCTGGATGATCGAACTGGCCGCCGGCGACCTGCCGCCCCTGGCCGAACTGGCAGCAACGCTGAAACCCAGCGGCCACGCTATCCAGGCGCGCCTCTACGCGGAGGACCCGGGCCGCGACTTCCAGCCCTGCCCCGGCCTGCTCACCGCCGTGCAGTTCCCGAAGGCGGACGGCAAGGCGCTGCGCATCGACACCTGGGTCGAGGCCGGCTGTGAGATTCCGCCTTACTTCGACCCGATGATCGCCAAGCTCATCGCCTGGGCGCCAACCCGAGAACAGGCCAGCGCCGGCCTCGACCGCGCGCTCGCTGACAGCCAGCTCTACGGCGTGGAATGCAACCGCGACTACCTGCGGCAGATCCTCGCCGACGCGCCCTTCGCCAGCGGCTCGCCCTGGACCCGCTGCCTGGAAGGCCTGCGCTATCGCGCGCAAACCTTCGAAGTGCTCAGCGCCGGCACCCAGACCAGCGTGCAGGATCACCCTGGCCGCCTCGGCTACTGGGCGGTGGGCGTGCCGCCATCCGGGCCGATGGACGACCGCGCGCTGCGCCTGGGCAACGTCCTGCTGGGCAACCCCGAAGGCGCCGCCGCGCTGGAAATCACCATGAGCGGCCCGACCCTGCGCTTCAACACCGACGCGGTGGTGGCCGTCACCGGCGCGGCGCTGCCGATCAGCCTGGACGGCGTCGAGCAGCCGATGGACACCTCGCTGTTCATCCCTGCCGGTTCCACCCTCAGCCTCGGCACCGTCGGCGGCGCCGGCGCGCGCAGCTACCTGTGCCTGCGCGGTGGCCTGCAGGTGCCGGACTACCTGGGCAGCAAGAGCACCTTCACCCTCGGCCAGTTCGGCGGCCACGGCGGCCGTGCCCTGCGTGCCGGCGATGTGCTGCACCTGGCGGAACTGGCAGACGAGCGTCACGGCGCCAGCCTGCCGCCGGAGCTGCGCACCGAGCTGCCGGCCGTGCGGAAAATCCGCGTGATCTACGGCCCCCACGGCGCGCCGGAATACTTCACCCCGGCCTACATCGAGACCTTCTTCGCCACCGACTGGGAAGTGCATTTCAACTCCAGCCGCACCGGCGTGCGCCTGATCGGCCCGAAGCCGGAGTGGGTGCGCGAGAGCGGCGGCGAGGCCGGCCTGCACCCGTCGAACATCCACGACAACCCCTACGCCATCGGCGCGGTGGACTTCACCGGCGACATGCCGGTGATCCTCGGCCCGGACGGCCCGAGCCTGGGCGGCTTCGTCTGCCCGGTGACGGTGATCGAGGCCGATCTCTGGCAGCTCGGCCAGCTCAAGGCCGGGGACAAGGTGCGGTTCCTGCCCGTCGACATCTCCACCGCCCGCACCCTTGCGGCTTTTCGTAGGACCGAGGGGGGCGCCTTAGCCCTTGCTCGCGAACCGCATGTCACCGGATTGCCAAGTGGAACTCCGTTCGCGAGCAAGCTCGCTCCTACAGGTCAGGCGAACCGCGACGCTGCCGGTTTCCCCTCACCCCAACCCTCTCCCAAAGGGAGAGGGGGCAGTGCGGAGTTGC
Organism: Pseudomonas sp. B1-22; assembly: GCF_050474425.1. Classification (NCBI taxonomy): domain Bacteria; kingdom Pseudomonadati; phylum Pseudomonadota; class Gammaproteobacteria; order Pseudomonadales; family Pseudomonadaceae; genus Pseudomonas; species Pseudomonas sp. B1-22. The sequence continues at coordinate 300,330 of NZ_JBCHVH010000005.1, forward strand.
CGGCAAATACCGTGCTACCCGGCCACGCGGACAGCTCCCTCTCCCGCTTGCGGGAGAGGGCGGGGGGTGAGGGCAGCCCGAGCGCCAGTCTCACCTCCCCCATCGTCCTCGACCTCGGCCAGGACGACACCCGCCTGGTCGCCCGCCTCTCCGGCGACACCCATCTGCTGCTGGAAATCGGCCAGCCCGAGCTGGACCTGGTCCTGCGCTTCCGCGCCCACGCGCTGATGCAGGCGCTGGAAGCGAAGGCGCTGGCCGGCGTGGTCGACCTCACCCCCGGCATCCGCTCGCTGCAGGTGCACTACCAGCCGGAAACCCTGCCGCTGCAAAGCCTGCTGGAAACCGTCGCCGGGCTGTGGGACGCCGTCTGCGCCGCGCAGGATCTCAAGGTGCCGTCGCGCGTCGTGCACCTGCCGCTGTCCTGGGACGACCCGGCCTGCCAGTTGGCCATCGAGAAGTACATGACCACCGTGCGCAAGGACGCGCCCTGGTGCCCGAGCAACCTGGAGTTCATCCGCCGCATCAACGAGCTGCCGGACCTGGAGGCGGTGTACCGCACCGTGTTCGAGGCCAGCTACCTGGTGATGGGCCTGGGTGACGTCTACCTCGGCGCGCCGGTGGCCACGCCGCTGGACCCGCGCCACCGCCTGGTGACCACCAAGTACAACCCGGCACGCACCTGGACCGCGGAAAACTCCGTGGGCATCGGCGGCGCCTACATGTGCGTCTACGGCATGGAAGGCCCCGGCGGCTACCAGTTCGTCGGCCGCACCCTGCAGATGTGGAACCGCTACCGCGAGGTCGCGGCGTTCGACGGCAAGCCCTGGCTGCTGCGCTTCTTCGACCAGGTGCGGTTCTATCCGGTGTCCGCCGAGGAACTGCTGCGCATCCGCCGCGACTTCCCGCTGGGCCGCTACCCCCTGCGCATCGAGCACAGCGAGCTGCGCCTGGCCGACTACCAGCAGTTCCTCGCAGAGGAAGCCGAGAGCATCGCCGCTTTCCGCAGCCACCAGCGCGCGGCCTTCGATGCCGAGCGCGAACGCTGGATCGCCTCCGGCCAGGCGCACTTCGAGAGCGACGAAGCCGCCGTCGACAGCGGCGAGGACGCCCCGCTCGGTGCCGGCCAGCACGCCGTCGAGAGCCACATCGCCGGCAACCTCTGGCAGGTGCAGGTGGAGGCCGGCGCCAGCGTGAAGGCCGGCGACATTCTGGTGATCCTCGAGTCCATGAAGATGGAAATCCCCCTCACCGCCCCGCGCGACGGCGTGGTGCGCGAGGTCCGCGTGCAGCCCGGCTCGCCGGTGCGTGCAGGGCAACGGGTGGTGGTGATGGAAGAAGCCTGAACAGGTCTGCCCAGAGCACAGAGCCCCTCACCCCAGCCCTCTCCCGCGTGCGGGAGAGGGGGACGTTCGGAGCGGGCGGGAGCATTCGATTCACCCTGAATCCACGGCCCAGCCTGTGGATTGAACTCGACATCACGCCGGACTGCTCTTCCCCCTCTCCCTCCGGGAGAGGGCCGGGGTGAGGGCAAGCCGAGCGAATAACTGACAGGCCCCAAGGAACCCCAACCATGCCCACCACCTTCGACCTCCGCCCCGCCACCCTGCGCGCCGCCTACCGCGAAGGCCGCACCACGCCGCGCCAGCTGATCGCCGCTCTGCGCAACAAGGCCGCCGCGCTGAACCCCGACTACCGCCTGTTCATCCACCTGCTGAGCCCGGAAGAACTGGAGCCTTACTTCGCCGCGCTGGACGACCAGTCGCCGGATAAACTCCCGCTCTTCGGCATCCCCTTCGCCATCAAGGACAACATCGACCTCGCCGGCATCCCCACCACCGCCGCCTGCCCGGCCTACGCCTACACGCCGGAGACATCCGCGACGCTGGTGCAACAGCTGATCGACCTGGGCGCCATCCCGCTGGGCAAGACCAACCTCGACCAGTTCGCCACCGGCCTCAACGGCACCCGCTCGCCCTACGGCGAATGCCGCAACAGCGTGCTGCCGGAGTACCCGTCGGGCGGCTCCAGCGCCGGTTCCTCGCTGGCCGTGGCGCTGGGCGTGGCGAGCTTCGCCCTGGGCACCGACACCGCCGGCTCCGGCCGCGTGCCGGCGGCGCTCAACGGCCTGCTGGGGCTCAAGCCGAGCAAGGGCCTGCTGTCCAATACCGGCCTGGTGCCGGCCTGCCGCACCCTGGACTGCATCACCTACTTCACCGCCAGCGCCGCCGAGGCCAGCGAGCTGCTCGCCCTCACCGCCCGCCTCGACCCGCAGGACGGCTACAGCCGCGCCAACCCCGCCTGGAACGACGCCAGCGCCTTCGGTGCGCCCAGGCCCTTCCGTTTCGGCGTGCCCCGCGCCGGGCAGCTGGAGTTCTTCGGCTGCCATGAAGGCCCGGTGCTGTTCACCGACGCAATCGACCAGCTCAGAGCGCTGGGCGGCGAGGCGCGGGAAATCGACTTCGCGCCCTTCCTCGAAGCCGCGCGTCTGCTCTACGAAGGCCCCTGGGTGGCCGAGCGCTACAGCGTGGCCGGAGAGCTGATCGAGCACGATCCTAAAGCCGTGCTGCCGGTGATCCGCGATGTGCTGGCGAAAGCGCCCGCCTCCACCGCCGTGGAGACATTCCGCGCGCAGTACCGGCTGCAGGAACTCAAGGCGCAGTGCGACGCGATCCTCGCCGACCTCGACTGCGTGCTGACCCCCACCATCGGCCGCCCGGTGACGCTGGACGAGCTGCACGCCGAGCCGGTGAAGCGCAATTCCGAGCTGGGCTACTACACCAACTTCATGAACCTGCTGGACTACGCCGCCGTGGCCGTGCCCAGCGCGATCATGGACAACGGCCTGCCCTGGGGCGTGACCCTGTTCGGCCGCGCCTTCACCGACCAGTACCTGCTCGGCATGGCCGACGCCCTGCAGCGCCTGCACAACCTGCCGCTCGCCGGCGGCAACGCCGTCGCGCCCTCCTCCTCCGCCACCCCTGCGCGCAACGACCGCGCGCGCCTGGTGGTGTGCGGCGCGCACCTCGACGGCCTGGCGCTGAACGGGCAACTGCGCCAGCGCGGCGCCCGCCTGCTGCGCGCCACCCGCAGCGCGCCGGCCTACAAGCTCTACGCCCTGGCCGGCGGCCCGCCGCTGCGCCCCGGCATGCTGCGCGTGGCCGAAGGCGGCGTGGCGATCGAGGTGGAAGTCTGGGAGCTGCCCAGCGCCGAGCTGGGTTCCTTCCTCACCGGCATCCCGGCGCCGCTGGGACTGGGCAAGGTGCAACTGGAGGATGGCAGTTGGGAGACCGGCTTCATCTGCGACGCCTGGGGCCTGGACGGCGCCGAAGACATCAGCCGCTTCGGCGGCTGGCGAGCGTGGCTGACAAATCGCGGCTGAGGTTCGCTTTCGCGACGTCGCCACAGGCTCGCACTGCCGACCCGTTGCGGGCCGGCATGCAACGCCGGAGGGGGTAGCCCCGGCCGGTTTACTCCTGGACCGCCCAGCGGTTGAGCCAGCTCCAGCGGTGCGGGAAGCGTGCCTTCAGGCCCAGGCGGTCGACGCGCCAGAAGGCCGGCCACTCATCGCCCTTGACCCGTGCCAGCAGGCGCAGGTTGCGGTTGGGGGCGCTGAAGGCCTCGCGCAGTTCCACCGGCACCGGGGCCGCATCCTCCACCATGCGCACCACCTCCGCCTGCAGCCATTTGCCGTCAGGCAGGCGCACGCGGAACGGCTGGCCGGGCGACGCGTATTCGGCGAAGCGCGGATCGAGGTAGATCCAGATTTCGGCGTCGCCCAGGCGCTGCAGGCGCATCAGCAAAGTGCCGGGACCGACGTTCTCGCCCTCGCCCACCATGACTTCGCTGATGACCCCGGAGTCGCTGGCCTTGAGCTCCAGCCCTTGCAGGCGCGCCTGCAGCCAGTCACTTTCCAGCCGGCGCTGGCGATCCAGGGTGTCGTCCCCCGGCTGCGACTCGCGCCGGTCGAACTCCACCAGGTCGCGCTGGCGGCGGTCACGCTCGTCCTGGGCCTGTTGCACTTCGCCCCGGGTCGCCGCGCCGGCGGCGAGCAGGCCGCGCAGTTGCTGCAGGCGGCTGTCAGCGCTATTGAGCAGGCGTACCAGCGGCTCGCGCTCGCGTTCGCTGAGGGTCCGACGCCCCGGTGCCGCAGGTGTCGCCTTGGCAGGGTCGGCCAGCAGGGCCAGGCGCGAGCGCCATTCGGGGTTGTCCATCTGCATCAGCAACTGGCCGGCCTGCACCTTGTCGCCGGGGCGAACCAGTATCTTCGCCACCTGCCCCGCCTCCCGTGCGCGCAATTCGCTGGACGGCAGGTGCAGCTGCGCGGGGGCCTCGATCAGCCAGAGGCCGAGCATTTCGCGCCCCACCAGGAACAGCAGCGGGCTGGTCACCACGAACAGGATCAGATACCAGCGCAGCTTGAACGCCATGCGTTTGCCCGGCGCGTAAAGCACCTTGAGGCCCTGGTCCTGGGTGGGCTGTTGTTCCTTGGGGCTGGAGAATCGAATCTTCATGGGATGCTCAATGCGGGTAATGGGACCAATCTTGCCAATCGATGCCGGAGACTCCGGCCGCCTGCAGGCGCGTGCGCCAGCGCTCCACCTGCTGCTGCAGCTGGACGCCCGACGCCCCGGCCCAGGACTCCTCGGCCGACAGTTGCGGCTCGACGCTCTGCGCCAGCCGGAATCGCAGCGCCGGCCAACGCCGGGCGATGGACGCCGCAAGGTCCGCGCTGCGTTCGGGGTTACGGGTGTAGATCATCAGGCTGACCTGTTTCACGCCGCGTCCGGGCAAGGCACAGGGCACGCACGGGCCACCATGGGACTCGGCGAACCAGCGCGGGTGGCTGGACAGTTCCAGCGGCCAGTAATTGAGCTGAGCGACGGCGCCCGTGGTATCCAGCCAGTCCTGCAGACGGCTGTCGGGTACCGGCCAGCCGAGCTGCTCGACCTCCAGGTCCAGGTGCACGGCGTCGAATCGCACATCGCGAAGCTGGCCGAGCAGCGCCAGCAGGTCCTTGCGCCCATCGGCCGACAGCCACGCCGGGTCGCCCAGCAGCAGGACGACCTGCATGCCCTGGGCACGGGCATCGGCAAGGGTGCCGTCGAGCTGCTTGCGCAGGGCCGGGATATCCGCCACCTGACGCGCGTCGAGCCCGACATACAGGCGCTGCATACCGGCGCCGCGCAGCGCCTTCAGCTCGGCACGGCGGGTATCGGGCTGCAACAGGGCCTGGCTCTTCCACAGGTACACGCCCTGGTTCCAGGCCGCGTCCCGCGACGGGTTAGCCTTGCTCGGGGCGTTGCCTCCGGTCTTCGCCTGGGCGCCTGCCGGCGGCTGCCAGCCGAGCGTCTGCACGCCGAGCAGCGGGCTCAGGGCCTGGTCATCGTCGACGAACATGCGCAGGGCGGCTTCGCGCAACCAGGCGGCATGCCACGCGGCAATCAGGCGCATGCCGTTGTCGTAGCGCTCCAGCTCCACCGCCTGCACCTCGGCCAGCGAGCCTTCGGCCGAACGATCCGCACGCAGGCGCTGCTCGCGCAGGGCCACCGACGAGACGGCCAGTTGCTCGCGCTCGCGCTCCAGGTCCTCCACCGCCCGCCGCTGGTCCTGCAGGGCCTTGCCCAGGGCTTGCAGCAACTGCTGGCGCTCGGCGCCCAACCGGGCCAGGGCGGCCTGATGGCGTGCCTCCCCTTCCCGCCCACGGGCCTGGCCGTAGGACATCAGGTCGAAGGGCGTGGAGAAGTTGAGGCTGGCGACCAGCCCATTACCGGTACTGGTGGCTCCGCTGCGGTCCTCGAAGCTCTGCCCGACGCTGAAGCTGGAATCGATGCTGTCGTACCAGGGCGACTTGCGGTTCTGCTCGGCCTGGCGCAGTTCATCCTTGCGCTCCTGCAGGCGTGGATGGCCTTCCAGTGCCTGGCGCCAGCTGGTCAGGGGCTGCACCTGTTCCGCCAGCGCTTCCGCCTGGGCCTGCTGACTGGGGGTGATATCCAGACCGGAGAGTTCGGCCAGGCTGGCGCGGGTATCATCCATCATCCGCGAGCTGGAGGCACAACGGCGCTGCAGGGACTGCCAGCGGCCGTCGAGCAGTTGCGCCTGGGACGGCAACAGCCAGCCCTGGCGCTGACGCAGGGCCAGGCGCTCGCGGGCGCTCGCCGCGTCGGGCAGCAGGGCCTGGCACCAGCGGTTTTCCTCTTCCGCGCGCCACCAGTCGGCATAGGCGCTGCGCAGCGCCAGCCGCTGCTCGGCCTTCTGCAGCAGGCGGCGGGAGCGCTGCCGCTGCTGGTCGAGCTCGACCGCGGATACCGCCTGCATCTGCCGCCGCAGGCTGCCCAGCAAGGGGTGGCGCAGGCCCAGCGCGAGGCTGCGGCCGTAGTAGGTGTCGATCACGTCTTCGGTCACCAGCTCGCGGTAGTGCCCGGCGCTGCCCGCGCCGTACCACTGCCAGCCCGCCTCGGCCTCACGCTGCTCCTTGAGCGCGTCCAGGGCCCGCAGGTCGGCGGCATTGGCTTGCAGCACGGCACTGTCGTCGGCGCTGTCGAGCACCCGCGACAACGGCAGCACGTCGGCCCGGGACAGGCCGGCAGCCAGCAGCAGGGAACCCAGTAGCAGGGATCGCATCATCAAATCAGAACCTCTTTGCCTTACGCAGCACCCACCAGGGCGCCATGCTGGTTTCTTCATGGCCGCGGCGCAGTGCCTCGTTGAGCATGGCCACGGCGCTCCACAGGCGCATGACCAGCATGAACAGGGGGAAGACGAAGACCACCGGGAACAGTTTCAGGTCCTGGCGCGGACGCTCGGAAACCAGCACCAGCATGGCCAGGTACAGGAGCAGGGTCATGCCCAGGTAGACCAGGTAGATCAGCGACGCCAGCGCCAGGAAGCGCGGCAAGGGCACGACCAGGGGGCCTATCACGCAGTAGCCGAAGATGATGAACGGCAGCACCAGCTGGAAGAAGAAGCCGGTGACCAGCGTCATCAGGAAGTTCGGCCAGCCCAGCAGGCGCGGGTTGAAGCTGTGGCGATGCTTGCGGATGTACAGGAAGTACAGGTCGCCATCCCAGCGCAGCCGCTGCTGGAGGAACTGCAGGAACTTCACCGGCGCGTCGGTATGGCCGATGGCGCCGGGCTCGAACGGGATGCGCAGGGGCCGGCGGCCGAAGTAGTTCTTGATCCGCAGGGTGATGTCCAGGTCTTCGGCCGTGTGGGTGTCCCAGCCGCCGATCTTGTCGAGGAAGCTGCGGCGGAACGCGCCGAAGGCACCGGACACGTTGTTCACCAGGTTCCATTCGCTCAGGCCGATCTTGGCCATGTGGATCGACAGCTGGTACTCCAGCGCCTGCATGGCCGTGGTCAGCGACGCCCAGGCATTGCGCACCCGCAGGCTGCCCGCCACCGCCGGCACATCCGGGTCGGCGAAATGGCGGACCATGCGGCTGACCATGTCGTTGTCGAACGAAGTGTCGCCGTCTAGCGCCATGATCACCTCGCCCGTGCAGTGCGCCAGGCCCGCGTTGAGCGACGACACCCGGCCGCCGCGCTGCCACTTGGCGATCGGCCGCAGCAGGCGCCGCGGGTGCAGCGTCGGGTCGACGCGGAAGTCCCGCACCGCCTGCATGGTCGGCTTGTTGACCGCCGCGCCGTCGACCACCGGGATCATCTCGATGTAGCCCGGATAGGTCTGCTCGCACAGGCTCAGCAGGGTCTTCTGGACGTCGAGTCCTTCGCTGTAGCAGGTGATGATGCACGACACCCGCGGGCGGAAGCCGTTGTCCTTGGGCAGCTCGAACGGCTTGCGCATGAACCAGCGCAGCACGCCGATCAATACCATCAGGTTGAGCGGCACTTCCAGCAACAGGAAGGCCGGCAGCAACATGAAGGCGGCCTGGAAGAACCCGTCGCTACGGGCGAACTCCCCGAGCAGCAACAACCATTGTTCGATGAACGCTTCCATGCTTCAGCCCAGTTGTCCCCCCAGTCGGGCCAGCAGCAAGGCAGCGTCTTCCTGCTCCAGCTGGTCGTCCGGCGCGGTGAAGCCCGCCAGGCGCACCTCGATGCGCGTCGCTCTCTCCAGGGTCAGGCGCTCGGCCCCCTTGGCCAGGCGCTGGCGCACCACTTCCAGGCCGGCGGCGTCGGTTTGAGGCATGAGCACCCAGAGCACTTCTTCGCTCATGCGCGAGCAGCGGTCGGTCTCGCGCACGGCTTCCTGCAGGCGCTCCACCAATCCGTCCACCAGGGCGTGGCCACGCATCTCGCCCAGTTCCGCGAGGGTTTCCAGCAGGTTGACGAAGCGCAGTCCGAGCAGCGAGAACGGCGGGTTGCGGTGGCGCGCGGTCAGTTGCAACTGCCAGGTGAGCAGCTCCAGGAAGGCCTGGCGCGGCAACAGGCTGAGGCTGCCGAATCGCTCCATGTTCGCCGAGGTGGCGGCGAAGCCCTCGCGGCAGCGCAGGCGCCCGGCTTCGGCAATGCGGAAATGACGCACCTCGCGCACCCGCAACTTGTCCGGCTCATGGTGCTGCCCGCAATCCAGGCAGCGCGCGTCCACGGCGGCGTCGACGAAGAACGCCTGGCAGCTGCGGCAGCGGTAGTTCTCCAGCGGGCGGTCGTAGTCGCTGCCGATGTGGCGCAGACGGGTCAGGCAGTTCGGGCACATCAGCAAGCCGTCCTTGAGGAAGTGCTCCTGAGGGCCGACGTGACCGCAGGTGAAGCAATGCAGCGACGGCTGGCGGCCGATATCCAGGGCGTGGCATTCCGGGCACACGTCCACGTAGTTCAGGCGGCCCGAACCACAACTGGTGCACAGGCGCAGGCGGTCCAGCAGTTCGCCTTCCTCCAGCCAGCCCTGCTGGCCCATCAGCTGCAGCCAGGAGAAGGGATTGACCTCCTCGCTGTCGCTCAGGGCTTCGAGGATCGGGTAGCGGTAATGCTGGGGTACGGAGGTATCGCGCACCGCGTGCACGTCGCCGCGCGAGCGCAGCCAGAGCCAGGCCAGCACGCGCTCCTCGAAGCGCGCGGGCGCCTGTCCCTGGTTGAACAGGCTGAAACGCTCGCGCCACAGGCGCCAGAGCGGCGTGATGGCGCCAGTGTCGGCGGGCGGCGCACCATCGCTCAGCGCAACGCACCAGGGGTCAAGATCCTGGCAGCAATAGATCAGCGCGAAGCGATAGCGCGGATCCTGGCGCAGGCTGCGGAGCATCTGTCCGGCCTGGGCGCCAGGCATGTCGAGGAGCAGAACATCGTAGGTCGATGCCGACTGCAGGCTGGCCAGATCGGCGAAATGATCCAGCTCAGCGCCGCTGTAGCGGGAAGAAGGGGTGCCAACAACTGCGGCCAGGGGTGACGCGGTATTCATGAAAAATCTCTGCGAGTTGTCCTTAACCTGGCAGTCAATCATAGCAAAAACACATCAGGGGCGCGGCGTTAATTTGTCGCAGCAATTGTAAAACGGTATTTTTCGCCAGATTATTGGCGGTAATTTACCGTCATACAACACTGACTCTAGCGCGCTGTCACCTGATACGACGCGCCTTCCGCAGCCTCTTGCGCTGTATCCAGCACAGGCGAGAGTTCACGAGCGGCGGCTGCCAGAGACCATCCAGCACTTTAGATTGTCCATTCTAGACGGCCAGCGCGAGGCTGCTACCCGTCTCCGCACAAGAACAAGCCAGGAGCGTCACCTGCACCTTCTGCCTGTCTATGAACCGGAGCGATCCGGAGGAGGACACATGCGATTGCGCTGCTTTTTCCTGGGATGCCTGTGGGATGAAGGAAGTCTGACCGATGTCGGTCACCTGTCGATGCTGTGCCAGCGCTGTGCGCGCTGCGGCGCGCAGCGTTACCTGGCCCCCAGAAGCCCGAGCCCGGAGCCGGAAATCTGAAACCCACCCGAAAGAAATGCCCGGAGCACGCAGGTGCTCCGGGCATCGGGGTGTCGCTGGGGAGCTATCAGTTGGCCACGAAAGCCTGGCTGGTGGTGATCGCCATGTCGCCGCCGGGCAGCTTCAGATCGCCGAGGCGCTCCAGGCTGTTGGCGTCGAAGATCGCCACGTCGTTGAAGGTACCGGTCAGGTACAGCTTGTTGCCGGCCTTGTTGACGGTCAGGCAGTAGTAGGAGTGATCCAGGTTGGCGGCCTTGACCAGCTTCTGCTCCTTGATGTCGTACTTCGCCAGGCGGTTGAGCACGCCGTAGATGATGTTGCGGTCGGTCGGCGAGCGCATGCCGCTGAAGTACACCTCGGTGACCGGGCCGAAGTCGACGGTCTCGGTCTTGCCGGTGGCCAGGTCGATGTTGAAGAAGCCGTAGAGGAAGTCGGCGGTGGCCGGGTCCTGCTTGGCGTCCTTGAACTTCGCGGTGGTGTAGAACAGCGAGAAGTCACGCGGGTAGGTCTGCTGGTTCCACACGTAGAGCACATCTGGCGGCGCGTAGTTGGGGCGCTTCCAGTTGCGGCTGGGGATGGCCACGTCGAACTTGCCGGTCTTCACGTCCACCTTGTAGATGTCCGGGCCCGCCACGTAGAGGGTGCCGTCGTCGCCCGTCTGCATGATGGTCAGCTGGCGCGGCGCCGGGAAGGTGCGCACCGGCTTGGCGTTCATGCCATCGGCCACCGAATATATCTGCAGGCGCGGCTGCTGCACCTCGTAGTGCTCGGCGAGGATCTTGGTCGGGTTGGCGATGGCGTAGATCTCCTTGCCGTCATGGCTGACGGTCATGGAGAACATCGCCCGCGCGTTCTCGCCCGGCTTCTGCGCGATGGTGGCGTGGAACACCGGCTGGCAGTCGCTGAGCTGGATGCCGTAGATGTCCGCGTAGTGGTTGCTCAGGATGTAGACCACCTTGCGGTCCGGCGACAGCTGGGTCATGCCCGGGCCATAGGCGCCGGGGATGGTGCAGGTCTTGAACAGCTTGTCGGTCTGCATGTCGATGACGTGCAGGTTGTTCGGATAGTTGGTGCTGATCAGGTACTCGTGGCCACTTTCCAGCGCCTTGCCCTCGTCAGCGGCGACCGCTTGCAGCGCGCAGGCCAACGAGAGGCCGCCGAGCGCGGCGGCGAATGCTTTTCTGGACATGCAGGTTTTCCTCTTGTTCTTCTGTCCGCTCATTTGTCGTCCGGGAATACGGTGCCGAGGTTGCGCCAGTTCTCGGCCGAGGCCTGCGCATCCTTGTTCCAGTCGGGGTAGGTACTCATCATGTCCGGCACCTGGGCCGGCCACCAGCAGGGGTCGGAGCAGCCGTAGAGGTCCGCTTCCATCGGCTGGCAGAGCGAGGACACACCGCCGAACACATCGATCTCCCAGCCCGGGTCGGTGGTCGAGGCGCAACCGGCCACGGAGTTCATCGCCACCACGTCTTCGATACGATCTTCGGCGGCGGCCTGTTCAAGCTTCTGGGCTTTGTTGTTGATGGCTTTCAGATGTTTCATGTCAGTGCGCCTTCCGCGGAGTGATGTGGCGGTCGATGAAGCCGGGGTTGGCAGCCATGATCCGGCTGTAGACCTCGATGCCGAAGTCGACCCAGTCCCTCATCAGTTCGCAGTAGTGGTAGGTGGGATGCGCCGGATCGCCGTAGCGGGCATAGCTCTCGTGGTAGCAGCCGCCGGAGCAGAGGTTGCGGATACGGCAACTGGCGCAACCGGTGTCGGTGCGGTCCAGGCGCTGCGACAGGAAGTCGTTCAGCTCGGCCTGCTTCACCCCTTCGTGCACGTTGCCGAAGGTCGGCAAGGATGAACCGGTGAAGCGGTGGCAGAGGTTCAGCTCGCCCTTGTGGTCCACCGCCAGCATCTTCAGACCGGCGCCGCACGGCAGGGCCTTTTTCTGCCCTTCGTGGATGTCGGTGATCAGCTGGTGCAGGTTGGAGAAGCCGATGTTGCGCCCTTCCAGTGCCTCCTCCAGGTAACGCCGGCCGAGGGCCTTCATGTTGGCGAAGACATCCTTCAGCTCCTCCCCGGTGAGGTTGAAGCTGCTGATGTCGCCGGAGGTGACCGGCGCGAAACCGACCTCGGCAAAGCCCATCTCGTTGAACAGGTGGTCCCAGATGGTCTCGACGTCGGTGACGCCGGTGGTCAGGGTCACCCGCGCGCCGACCGGCCGCGAGGTGTAGCGCGAAAGCAGCATGTCGGCCTTGCGCCGCACCACGTCATAGGTGCCCTGCCCGCCCACGGTGATGCGGTTGCGGTCGTGCACCGTCTTCGGCCCGTCGATGCTGATGGAAAGACCGAAGCGATGGGCGTTGAGCCAGTCGATGATCTCCTCGGTCAGCAGCGTGGCGTTGGTGGTCATGACGAAGTCCACCGTCTTGCCCAGCTCGCCGAAGCGGCGCTCGCAGTAGGCGACCATGTGCTCGATCAGCGGGCGGTTGGACAGCGGCTCGCCACCGAAGAACACCACGGTGTAGCGCTGCTCGTCCGGCGACTCCTTGATCAGCATTTCCACCGACGCCTCGGCGGTCTCCGCGCCCATCTTCTTGCCGGCGGAGGGCTTGTCCAGGTCTTCCTTGTAGCAGTAGGTGCAGCTCAGGTTGCAGCCGGTGTTGACGTTCAGCACCACGGTGTTGAGCGCGGTGCGATCAACCTTCTTGATGCCGATTTCAGGGGTCAGCGGCGAGCCATCGCTGACCAGCTCCAGCGCGATCAGCTCGCGCAGGGTTTCGTCGATTTCCTCGGCGGCGAAACGCCCGCCCAGGCGTTGGGTCAGCTCGTCCGGCGAGCAGGCATGCCCGCGCAGCGCGTCGATGATCCCACCGGTCAGCTCGTCGCTGGCGAACAGCGAGGAGCTGGGGATGTGGAACAACAGGCGGTCGGCGTCCACCCGCACTTCGTGCAGGTTGCGTTCGACCAGATTCAAGATGGCGCCCATGGCGACCTCCCGGAACTCTCAGAATGTGCCCGCCCGCAGGCGGGACTCACGCGTTCAGTTCATCCGATTCCGACGGTTACGGGATCGGCGGGTTGTTCCAACGCTGCACGGTCACGATCATGTGCCCTTCGCCCTTGTGCGACTGGCCCGCGTCGTCCACCGCGGCAATCACCTTCAGGTTGCCGGCGTTGTTGGTCATCATCTTGCGCGCCGGGTTCGGGCCGGCGTCGCCCGGGGTGAAGATGCCGGTGTCGGCATCCATCTCTCCGGCGAACTTCACGTCCTGGTCTTCCTTGGCGCGGTCATCGAACGGCTCCACCGACCACTGCGCGGGGAACACGCCGATGCGGAACGGCTTGCCGTCGGCGCCCTTGCCCCAGGCCTCGGCATCGAAGCTGCCCTGGACCTTGGGTGTGGAGCCGCCGTTGCCACCGATACGGGCGACGGAGAACTCCGGCACCACCTTCACTTCGGCGATGTCCTTGTACACGGCCAGGCTGCCGCCCTTGGCGGTGCCGACCGCGACATCGTGCTCGCCGACCGTCGCCGCATCGTCGGCCTTGACCTTGACGGTCACGCGCTCAGGGCTCTGCGATACCACCGAGACCACGTCCACGCCCTTGCCGAACGACGGCTTGCCCTTCAGGCCAGTACCAACCACGGTGACCTCGGTCTCCGCGCCCGCCTTGATGTACGCCGGCTGCACGCCCAGCACATGGCTGGTGCCGCTCTTCGCCGCGACGAAGTCCAGGCCGCGCTCGTCGTGGGCCTTGTCGAACATGCGGCCCTGCATCTGGCCGTCGAGGGCGGCGAACACCTGGCGCATGCTCAGGTCGCCCACGGTGACGTTGCCGCGCCACTCGTAGCCGTTGTACAGCACCGCGCTGCCTTCGCCATTGAAGGCCTCGCCGTCGGCGTACTGGCCCTTCACGCTGACCTTGAAGGCATCGTCGCCGCTCTTGGCCACGCTCATGGTGCCGGCGACATCGCCCCGGCCCGGCATGTGCCCGGCGAAGCTCCACTCACCCGCCAGCGACTCGGCCTTCGGACGATGCTGCTTCCAGTCGCTCCAGGCCTTGCTGTCCAGCGGGTAGCGCTTGGCCAGCTCCGGGACCATGTCCTTCTTCGCCAGGTCGAACCAGTCGCGATCGCGGGACAGCGCCTGGTACTCCAGCGACGGCCAGCGGCCCAGGTGGAAGTTCACCAGCTTCTCCCACTCCGCCGCCGGGCGGCGTTGCAGGGCGAAGCGCGCACCCGAGTGGCAACGGGCACACATCTGCTCGAAGTTGGTATCGAATTTCTCGACGGTGTTCAGCCGGCGTTCCAGGGCGTAGCGCACGCCGTCGGTCTCGCTCGGCGCCAGGCCCTGCTTGTCGGCGAGGAACTTGACCACCGAACGGCGCTCGTCGTCAGTGATCTTCAGGCCGTACATCACCTGCATGCGCCCGATGCTCATCAGCCAACCCTCGGGGGTCTTGCGCTGGTGGCTGATGCGGCTCAGGGAGTTGTTGCCTTCGGGCGTGTGGCACGCCTGGCACTTGGCGTTGATGATCGCCTGGCCATCGGCGGCATTCGCCGGCTGGTGCAGCGCTAGGGCCAGAGCGGCCAGGGTTCCGGCACCCAGACAGTGCCGAAGTCGTGTCATCTTCAAGGTCAGGCCTCCTCGGTATTCTTGTTGGTTATTCGTGCCCACCGATGGGCTAAGCGCGATTGCGTCGAACGCTTGGTAGCGATTTAGCAGTTTGTGTGCCATTCCTTTGCGGGGCCCGCCGCATCAGGCTTGCGTCGGGTTTTGGCGGAGCCGTCGGCATTCCGGCCGAGGTTCGATGCGTCTAATTTCGCGATTGCTGTCTAACTCTGAGACACGGCCCCTGCGACGCCGTCTGAAGCAGTATGGCCGCGCTTTTTCAAAGCGCCGCCCGCCGGCAGCAACAGGGCGCCGAACAGCATCGTCAGCAGGCCGACCCAGACCAGCGAGAGAAACGGGTAGCGACGGATCACCACCACGCTTTCGATATCGTCGTCCGGCTGCTTCAGCAAGCGCGCCGAGGCCGGCACCCAGACCTGCAGGTCGCCGCTCCAGCCGCGCACGATGAAGGGGTGCAGCACGTAGCCCCGGTCCGAGGCGAAGCGCGCGTAGTGGTAGTCGAGAATCTCGCAGAGCTGGCGGACCGGGCCCTGGTAGGCCGGCGGATTGCCACGGCTGTCCTGGAACAGCGCATGGCCGGCGAGCGTGCGTTCGCCATCGCGCAGCTCCACCTTCGCCAACGCGTGGTAGCCGGAGAAATCCGGGCGATTGGAGTCGGGCGAGACGCGCAACTGCATGCCGCCGATCACCGGATGCCATTGCTCGAACGAGGTGCCCGGCGCAATGCTGACCTGCTGGTAGGAATTGAGCGCCGTTGCCGCCAATCCGCCGACCAGGGCGATCACCGCGCCGCCATGCACCAGGGCCACCCCACCGCTGTAGCGCAGGTTGCCCAGGCGCCGGCTGCGCCACAGGCTCAGCGCACCCCAGAGCAGGCAGCAGCCCATCAGGAAGGCGCCGCCCAGCAACGCAGCATCCAGCCAGGGCAGCACCGCCACCACGCTTTGCGAGAGCATGCCCTCGCCGTTGTAACCGCGACTCAGCCAGCCGCCGCGCCAACCGATCCAGAGCATCACCCCGGCCATCGCCCCGGTCGCCAGCAGCGCCAACCGGGGCCGCACGCCGCGACGCAGGAAGCTGTAGCCGCCGATCAGCCCGAGCACGCCCAGCAACGGCAGCAGCCAATGGGCCAGGCCGTAGCCGTTGACGTCCCACTGGTCGAAGGCACGACGCAGGCTGGCCATTTCCTCGGTGGTGGCCCAGGCGGTCAGGGTTTCGAAGAAGGGCTTGAGCTCGCTCGGCCGCTCCAGCCCCAGCCACTCGTACAGATGCGCCTGTACCAGTGCACCAAGGGCCAGCAGTCCGCTGCCGGCGAACAGGTAGATGGCCACGTCCAGCGTCCAGTCCGACGCGCCGCGCTGGCGCCCTGCCTCCGTTTGCGCGCGCCGGCCGGCAAGCAGGTAGAACGCCGCCAGCAGCAACAGGATCAGCGCCAGCGCCAGGTGGCTGAGCCACGACGTGGTGCCGATATAGCGGTGCGAGCTGGCCAGCACCGTGCTGCGGGTCACCGCCATCGCCACGCAGGCCATGGCCGCCGCCAGCAGGCTAAGCACGGGCAGCAGGCGGCGGTTGGCGCCGTCCGCGCGCCAGCGGCGGGCGCCATGCAGCACCGCGCCGAGCAGTGCCCAGATGACGAAAGCCGAGGTCTGTACCGGGTCCCAGTGCCAGAGCTGGCCGAAGGTGAAATCCTCCATCGCCCAGGCCATGCCCGCGCCGATGCCGGCGGTGAGCACCAGCCAGGCGCGCCGGCTGTAGCGCGGCATGATCCAGACATAGGCGCCACTGCCCTGCCCCAGCGCGCCGAGCGCGGCGCCTGCCGGCGCCAGCGCCCAGGCGTAGGCACACAGGATCAGCGGCGCGTGGAAGGACATCCAGAAGGTCTGCAAGTGTGCGTTCATGCCCTGGCTGGGCTGATGCGCCAGCCATTCGCCGGGCGTTGCGCTGAAGGGTCCGAGCCAGGCGGCGGTGGCCGTGTACCAGGCGGCGATCAGCGCCATCCCGCGTCCGGCCCAGCCGTCCAGCGTGCGGCCACTGAGGGCGGCGACCATGCAGAAGGTCGCCAGCAGCAGCACCGTGCCTTCGTCGCCGCCCCAGAGGTTGGAGAACTTCAGGTACGCCGGCAGCGCCGCGCTGCTGTACAGCCACGCGTAGCGCAGCTGGAAGTGGTCGGCCATCAGATGCAGCGCCAAAGCCAGGCAGGCTCCGCACAACACCCCCAGCGCCAGCGGCCAGCCGGGCAGGCGCAAGCCCGGTCGCAGCGCCCCCAGGGCGATCAGCGCGGCGACCGCCCAGAGCATTGCGTTCCCCAGCGACGGCGACAGCCAGAGCAATGCGCAAGCCGCCAGCGCGGCGCACAGCCCTGCAAGCAATGACGACATCCTCTTCAAGCAAGCCTCCCTTCTGACGGCGCCTGACCTGGCAGGCGTACGGACTCCTGCCCTCTCACATTGCGTGCCAGAGGCGAAAACCCTTGGGAAACAATCCATTGCCCCACGCAGAAGGACGCGAGGCCGTGGCAATTCGCGACGGCTGTATCAGCCTGAGACATCCCGGACAGTTTTAGACGATGGTCGAATGCCCCGGGCGCGCACGCCGCAACGGGGGGCCCGGAAATACCGCGGCAGCGGCCTTATCCGAGTCCGTGCGTCGGAAATAACGTCCTCATCCGCGCCAGCCGTGGGTTTGCCGGTCATATGACTGGATACCCGAGTCATGCCGGTTATCCTTATTCATGACCTTGCCCCGGCAAGGCCGCCTGTTTTCACGCTTCGCGCAATCCGTATGACGATGGCATCAGCCCCAGGGCCAGAGTACGGCAGCGGTATGAAGGGACTCCGGCCTTTCACAAGAACAAGACGGAGAAGAACATGGCGCAGACATACAGCCCGGCCGCGGGCAACGCCCCCCACAGCGGCATCACCAAGGAGGAGCGCAAGGTCATCTTCGCTTCCTCCCTCGGCACCGTATTCGAGTGGTACGACTTCTACCTGTACGGTTCACTGGCGGCGATCATCGCCAAACACTTCTTCGCCGGGGTTAACGAGACCACCGCCTTCATCTTCGCCCTGCTGGCCTTCGCCGCCGGCTTCGCGGTGCGTCCCTTCGGCGCCATCGTGTTCGGCCGCCTGGGCGACATGATCGGCCGCAAGCACACCTTCCTCATCACCATCGTGATCATGGGTCTCTCCACCGCCGTGGTCGGCCTGCTGCCGGCCTACGCCACCATCGGCGTGGCGGCGCCGATCATCCTGATCACCCTGCGCATGCTCCAGGGCCTCGCCCTGGGCGGCGAGTACGGCGGTGCGGCGACCTACGTGGCGGAGCACGCGCCACAAGGCAAGCGCGGCTTCTTCACCTCGTGGATCCAGACCACCGCCACCCTCGGCCTGTTCCTCTCGCTGCTGGTGATCATGGCCTGCCGCACCGCGCTGGGTACCGAGGCGTTCGAGTCCTGGGGCTGGCGCGTGCCGTTCCTGCTGTCGATCCTGCTGCTGATCGTCTCGGTGTACATCCGCCTGCAACTCTCCGAGTCTCCGGTGTTCAAGCGCATCAAGGAAGAAGGCAAGGCGTCCAAGGCGCCGCTGACCGAATCCTTCGGCCGCTGGGACAACCTCAAGGTGGTGATCATGTCGCTGCTCGGCGGTACCGCCGGGCAGGCCGTGGTCTGGTACACCGGGCAGTTCTACGCGCTGTTCTTCCTCCTGCAGATCCTCAAGATCGACGCGCAGACCGCCAACTTCCTGATCGCCGGCTCCCTGCTGCTGGGCACGCCGTTCTTCGTGTTCTTCGGCAGCCTCTCGGACAAGATCGGCCGCAAGCCGATCATCATGGCCGGCTGCATCCTCGCCGCAGTGACCTACTTCCCGATCTTCCACGGGCTGACCCAGTTCGGTAACCCCGAGGTGTTCGCCGCCCAGGAGCGGAACCCGGTCACCGTGGTCGCCGACCCGGCGCAGTGCTCGTTCCAGTTCGACCCGGTGGGCAAGGCGAAATTCGTCAGCTCCTGCGACCTGGCCAAGAGCCTGCTGGCGAAGAAGGCCATCCCCTACGAGAACGTCAAGGCCGAGGCCGGCGCCGTGGCCCAGGTGCACATCGGCGACAAGGTCATCGCCAGCTTCGAAGGCAGCGGCATGGCGGCAGCGGACTTCAAGGCACAGTCCGACGCCCTCACCGCGCAGATGGGCAGCGCCCTGAAGGACGCCGGCTACCCCGAGAAGGCCGACCCGGCAAAGATCAACCACCTGGCCATGCTGCTGCTCCTGACCGTGCTGGTGATCTACGTGACCATGGTCTACGGGCCGATCGCCGCCTGGCTGGTGGAACTCTTCCCGGCGCGCATCCGCTACACCTCGATGTCGCTGCCCTACCACATCGGCAATGGCTGGTTCGGCGGCTTCCTGCCGACCGTGGCCTTCGCCATGGTGGCGGCCACCGGGGACATCTACTACGGCCTCTGGTACCCGATCGTCATCGCGGTGATGACGGCGATCCTCGGCACCTTCTTCCTCCCGGAAACCAAGGACCGGGAGATTCACCACGGCTGAGTCCCTGCGGGCGTGCAACCGTTCGCGGTTGTACGCCCGCAGGGAGGATCGGCTCTCGTAGGAGCGGAGCTTCTCCGCGATGCTCTTCTGCGAGGTTGACCATTCGCGGACAAGGTCCGCTCCTACGAAAGCGGGTACGGTGCCGGGGTCTTCCCCTGTAGGAGCGGGCCATGCCCGCGATCGCGCGCACGGCGCGCTCCTACAGTTCCCTCAGGTGCGGGATTCGGTCGCTGGAGGCCCAGCGTCCGGCCTGCCTGCCGTCTCAGCCAATGTCGCAATGTGCGACAACCGCTCGCTCCACGATGACCATCTAAATCCATAAACTCCTTTAATTTCAAACAGTTGAACAGAAGCTCAAGCATTGGCACAGCCGTTGCGATGTCCGCTCCCAACCTGCTCCCGATCCGAGCAGAACGAACAGACCAACAAGAGGCAACTGCAATGCTCGCTTCCCTGCCCATCAAGCCCGAATCCCGTGCCTTCCTGCAGCGCGCGCCGAAAATGCTGATCGGTGCCGACTGGACCTCCGCCAGCGACGGCGCCCTGATGGACCTGCGCAACCCTGCCACCGGCGAAGTGCTCTGCCAGGTCCCGGCCGGCACCGCCGCCGATGTCGACCGCGCCGTGCGCGCCGCGCGCCAGGCCTTCGATGACTCGGCCTGGAGCCGCACCCGTCCGCGCGAACGGCAGAACCTGCTGTGGAAGCTCGCCGACCTGATGGAGCGCGACGCCGATCTGCTGGCCGAACTGGAATGCCTGAACAACGGCAAGAGCGCCGCCGTCGCCCGCGTGATGGATGTACAACTGGCCATCGACTTCCTGCGCTACATGGCCGGCTACGCCACCAAGATCGAAGGCACCACCGTGGACGTATCCATGCCGCTGATGCCCGAGGGCGACTTCCACGGCTACATCCGCCGCGAGGCCGTCGGCGTGGTGGGCGCCATCGTCGCCTGGAACTTCCCGCTGCTGCTGGCCTGCTGGAAGCTCGGCCCGGCGCTGGCCACCGGCTGCACCGTGGTGCTCAAGCCCGCCGACGAAACCCCGCTGTCCGCCTTGAAACTCGCCGAACTGGTGCTCGAAGCCGGCTACCCGGCCGGCGTGTTCAATGTCGTCACCGGCACCGGCATCACCGCCGGCGCCGCCCTCTCCCACCACCCGCTGGTGGACAAGCTGACCTTCACCGGCTCGACCCCGGTCGGCAAGGAGATCGGCAAGGCGGCCATGGACAACATGACCCGCGTGACCCTGGAGCTGGGCGGCAAGTCGCCGACCATCGTCATGGCCGACGCCGACCTGACCACCGCCGCAGCCGGCGCCGCCCAGGCGATCTTCTTCAACCAGGGCCAGGTCTGCTGCGCCGGTTCGCGCCTCTACGTGCAGCGCAAGCACTTCGACAACGTGGTGGCCGACATCGCCGGCATCGCCAACGGCATGAAGCTGGGCAACGGCCTGGACCCGAGCATCGACATGGGTCCGCTGATCTCCGCCAAGCAGCAGAAGCGCGTGTTCGACTACATCGAACTGGGTCGCGACAAGGGCGCCACCATCGCCTGCGGCGGCGAGCAGTTCGGCCCCGGCTACTTCGTTAAACCCACGGTGATCGTCGACGTCGATCAGAAGAACCCACTGGTGCAGGAGGAAATCTTCGGCCCGGTGCTGGTCGCCATGCCCTTCGACGACATCGACGACGCCCTGCGCCTGGCCAACGACAGCCCCTACGGCCTGGGCGCGAGCATCTGGTCCAACGACCTGTCGGCGGTGCACCGCATGGTGCCGCGCATCAAGTCCGGCTCGGTGTGGGTCAACTGCCACAGCGCGCTGGACCCGGCGCTGCCCTTCGGCGGCTACAAGATGTCCGGCCTGGGCCGCGAAATGGGCGCCGCCGCCATCGAGCACTACACCGAACTGAAATCGGTGCTGATCCGCCTGTAACACCCTGCTGCCTACCTCGACCGGCGATCCCTTGCGCCGGTCCCTCGCATCCCCCGGTTGCCACAGTGGCCGGGGGATTTTTTTGGCCGCCCGCAGGGCCGGGTGCCCTGCATTAGCGACATTCCCCAAAGCCGTCGTCCGGTGCAGAATCCGCGGCGCAGAGCGGCCCATCGCCAGTATCCGTCGACGCACAATGTCGTTTTTGGCCATGCCCGTGGCGATCCTGAACAACTGACAGGACGCCCATCTGGCATAGCTTGAGCCCCGCGTGATGCTGGCGTTCCTGCACGACACTCCCAAGCCCCCCATCGACCCGCGAGGAACGGGATCGTGGCTTGGTGGAAACCGTTGGGGCCCGTGGCCACGCGCCCTCCATAAGAACAATTTCAAAAAGAAGGCCGACAGATGAGTGCACCCAGTGTGAAAGGCGCCAATGGCGATCTGGTGCAGGGCTTCAAGCCCCGCCACGTAACCATGCTCTCCATCGCGGGAATCATCGGCGCAGGGTTGTTCGTGGGCTCCGGTCACGCGATTGCCGCCGCCGGACCCGCCGCCATAGTGGCCTACGCCCTCTCCGGGCTGCTTGTGGTACTGGTGATGCGCATGCTGGGCGAAATGGCCGTGGCCAGCCCCGACACCGGTTCCTTCTCCGCTTACGCCGACCAGGCCATCGGCCGTTGGGCCGGCTTCACCATCGGCTGGCTGTACTGGTGGTTCTGGGTGCTGGTCATCCCCATCGAAGCCATCGCCGCCGGGGTGATCCTCAACACCTGGTTCCCGCAGGTCGAGACCTGGGTATTCGCCCTGTCGATGACGATGCTGCTGACCCTCACCAACCTGTTCAGCGTCGCCAAGTACGGCGAGTTCGAATTCTGGTTCGCCATGCTCAAGGTCGCCGCCATCATCCTGTTCATCGGCCTGGGCGCGGCGGCCCTGCTCGGCCTGCTGCCCGGCCACGAGGTCAGCGGCCTGCAGAGGATCATGGGCGAACACGGCGGCTTCATGCCCAACGGCTGGACGGCCATCTTCAGTGCACTGATCACCACCCTGTTCAGCTTCATCGGCACCGAGGCGGTGACCATCGCCGCCGCCGAATCCAGCGACCCCAGCCGCAACATCGCCAAGGCCACCCGCTCGGTGATCTGGCGCATCAGCGTGTTCTACCTGCTGTCGATCCTGGTGATCATCTCCGTGGTGCCGTGGGACGACCCGCGCCTGGTCGAACTGGGCTCCTACCAGCGCGCCCTGGAACTGATGAACATCCCCCACGCCAAGCTGATGATGGACCTGGTGGTGCTGGTCGCGGTCGCCAGCTGCCTGAACTCCTCGGTCTACATCGCCTCGCGGATGATCTACTCGCTGAGCCGCCGCAACGACGCGCCGGCCTTCATCCAGCGCACCTCGGCGGCCGGCGTGCCGCGCGCGGCGGTGATCGCCAGCACCCTGATCGGCATGGGCACCACCCTGCTGAACTTCTTCGCCCCGGGCCGCCTGTTCGACTTCCTGCTCGCCAGCTCCGGCTCCATCGCCCTGCTCGTCTACCTGGCCATCGCCGTGTCGCAGCTGCGCATGCGCGGCATCCTTCGTCGCCGCGGCCAACTGCCAGTATTCCGCATGTGGCTGTTCCCCTGGCTGACCTGGCTGGTGATCGGCCTGATCAGCCTGATCCTCACGGTGATGTTCATCATGCCCTCGCACCGCGTGGAAGTCGGTTCTACTCTGGCGTTGACCGTGGTGATCATTCTGCTCAGCCAGACCAGCCGGCGCACGGCGGGCCACGGCGAGCCGCAACCGGCACTCGGCCAGCGCGCCGCGACCGGCGCGGGCAACTGATACGGGCATGACGCGTCGCAGCGACGGCATCTGACGAACGAGGTGGCGATTGGTCGAACGGCGACAATTCAGTGGTGCCATGCAGGGACGTAACCTGCGCTTCATCGGCGAGCAACAGAAGGAGCCCACCCGCCAGGCGCGGGTGGGCTTTCTATTGCTCGAACACTTTTCCCTGCCGGCCTTCACCCAGGCGCTGGATACCCTGGTCACCGCCAACCTGATCCGCGCCGAAACCTTCGCCACCCAGACCTTCAGCCTCGACGGCGAATCGGTCACCAGCGACCTCGGCCTGGTGATCTGTCCCGGCGCGATGCTGACCTCCGCGCAACTCGCCGAGCTGGACCTGCTGGTGGTCTGCGGCGGTCTGCGCACACCGCTGCGGGCAACGCCGGAACTGACCCGCCTGCTGCAGATCGCCGCCGACAAGGGCGTCACCCTGGCCGGGCTGTGGAATGGCGCCTGGTTCCTCGGCCAGGCCGGGCTGCTGGACGGCTACCGCAGCGCCATCCACCCCGAACACCGCGCGGCCCTGGCGGAGATCGCCCGGCACAGCGAAGTCACCAGCGAAAGCTACCAGCTCGACCGCGACCGCCTCACCGCCGCCAGCCCCACCGGCGCCTTCAACCTGGTGCTGGAGTGGATCAACGCGCGCCACGGCCGCGAGCTGGTGGATGCCATCGTCGACATCCTCGCCTTCGAGGAATCGCGCTTCCGCCGCACCCGCCCTGCCCTGCACGAAAAGCTCAGCGAGCCGCTGCGCGAGGCGATCAACCTGATGAGCGCGAACATCGAGGAACCGCTCAGCCAGGACCAGCTCTCGCAGTACGTGGGGCGATCCAAGCGGCAGATCGAGCGGCTGTTCCAGGAGCAACTGGGGACCACGCCGGTGCGCTATTACCTGGAGCTGCGCATCACCGAGAGCCGGCGCCTGCTGCAGCATTCCAACCTGCCGATGTACGAGGTGGCCCTGGCCTGCGGCTTCGTCTCGCCCAGCCATTTCAGCAAGTGCTACACCTCGTTCTACGGCTACTCGCCGTCCAAGGAAGTGCGCTACGGGAATGTGAAATCGGCCAAGTGAGCGAGAGAGACACGGGAGGATGGGCTCTCGTAGGAGCAACTGTCTTGTCCCGGACTAAATCCGTGCCTGTGCTTCCCCCTCACCCCAACCCTCTCCCTCAGGGAGAGGGGGCAGATCGTGCCGGCTGAGACCAAGATTTCCTCCTGCACCGAACAGTCCCCTCTCCCGCTTGCGGGAGAGGGTTAGGGTGAGGGGCTCTTGATCTCGTAGGAGCGGAGCTTCTCCGCGATGCTCTTCTGCAAGGCCGCCTCTTCGCGGACAAGGTCCGCTCCTACGAAAGCGAATCGGTGCTCCGGTCCACCAGAAGGAACACCCTGTAGGAGCGCGCCATGCGCGCGATCGCGGGCATGGCCCGCTCCTACGGGATCACGCCGGCGCCCCATGAGCGGACTCCGGCCGCGATCCGCCGGCAAGGCCGGCGCAGGGTCGGTTCGCGAGCAAGCTCGCTCCTACGAAGAGCTGGCGCGGCACACCCTGCAGGACCGAGGGGACGCCCAGTCCTTGCTCGCGAACCATTGCCCATCAATGCACCGGGCCATCGAAAACGCGCTGCCAACGCTTTCCGACCCCATAAAAAAACCGCGCCCCTGGGAGCGCGGTTTTCTCTCTTGCGTGAAGCAACGAACCGATCAGGCCAGCGGCGGCGTGCTCGGCGGCACCATGCGCCGGGAGCCGGTAGCCTCGAAGGCCGCGGCGAAACGCAGCAGCGCGGAGTCGTCATAGGCGCGACCGGCGAAGGTCAGGCCCACCGGCATGCCGATGTCGGCCATCACGCCCATGGGCACGGTGACGGTCGGCACGCCCAGGTGACGGATCGCCAGGTTGCCGTTGGCCACCCAGATGCCGTTGCTCCAGGCGATGTCGGCCGATTCCGGATTCACGTCGGCGTCCGCCGGGCCCACGTCGGCCACGGTCGGGAACAGCACGGCGTCCAGCTTCAGGCCGTCCATCCAGTCTTCCAGATCCAGCTTGCGGGTCTTTTCCAGGCCGCGCAGGCCGTCGGGCAGGGTCTCGATCTGGTCCCAGGTCTTCAGGCCGCGCTTGGCCATGTTGACGTACTCGTCCATGCCCGCAACCAGGTCGTCTTCACGGTTCGGCAGGGTGCCGGGGTCGTGCGGGAAGATCTTCGGACCGTCGGCGTCGGCCAGCTTGTTCAGCTTGGGATCGCCATTGGCACGGAGGAAATCGTCGAAGGCCCAGCCGGAGAGTTCCCACAGCTCATCGTGAAGGAATTCCGGCGAGACGATGCCGCGGTTGAACACGGTCGGCGCGCCGGGACGGTCGCCCTCGCAGTTGGAGACCAGCGGGAAGTCCACTTCGATGACTTCGGCGCCGGCGGCTTCCAGGGCCTTGCGGGCCTGTTCCCAGAGGTCGATGACCGAGGCGCGGGTGTTGATACGCTGGCCGGTCGGACCGCCGATGCCGGGCTTCTCGCTGGTGCCGGCCAGTTCGTCCTTGTTGATGTACATGCGCGGCACGCCCAGGCGCTTGCCTTTCAGGGCTTCAGGGCCCGCGGCGAGGTCCAGGTAGGAGGCCGGGCGCACTTCGGAGACGGCGGGGATCGGCACCCAGGGCTGCAGGCGCCACAGGTCGCCGCGCTTGTCGGCGTCTTCGGCAACCACCACGTCGAGTACTTCCAGCAGGTCGGCCATGGTGCGCGCGTAGGGCACGACCACATCCATGGTCGGGGTCAGCGGCCAGTTGCCGCGTACCGAGATCACGCCACGGGACGGGGTGTAGGCGCACAGGCCGTTGTTCGAGGCCGGGCCACGACCGCTGGACCAGGTTTCTTCCGCCAGGCCGAAGGCCGAGAAGCTCGCGGCGGTCGCGGTGCCGGCGCCGTTGGAGGAGCCGGAGGCGAAGGGCGCGGTGAGGAACTTGCGGTTGTACGGGCTTTCCGCACGGCCATAAACGCCGCGCTGCATA
This sequence comes from Pseudomonas sp. B1-22, assembly GCF_050474425.1. NCBI lineage: Bacteria > Pseudomonadati > Pseudomonadota > Gammaproteobacteria > Pseudomonadales > Pseudomonadaceae > Pseudomonas > Pseudomonas sp. B1-22. The sequence goes on from NZ_JBCHVH010000005.1 coordinate 326,149, forward strand.
CCGCCGTTGGCCATGGGCGGCATGTTGGTCTTGCCCAGGCAGATGGCGCCAGCGGCGCGCAGGCGCTCGATGGTGAAGGCATCGCGGTAGGCGATCAGGTCCTTGAAGGCCGGGCTGCCGGAGGCGGCGGTCAGGCCCTTGACCAGGTAGCTGTCCTTGGCGGTGTAGGGGATGCCGTCCAGCGGGCCGAGGGTCTCGCCACGGGCGCGACGGGCATCGGAGGCTTCGGCTTCCTTCAGGGCGTCGGGGTTGCGCACGACCACGGCGTTGAGCTTGGTCGGGCCGTCGTAGGCGTCGATGCGCGCGAGGTAGGCCTTGACCAGTTCGACCGCGGTGGTGCGGCCCGACTCCAGGGCTTCACGCAGCTGCGCAATGGAAACTTCGGTTACCTCGATCATGCTTTCACCGTCGGCTGAAGGGTGGTGGGAAGGGGCAGGTCTGCGTCGCGAAGGACCCAGACGTCGCAAGTCAGAAAATGCGTGTTCATCTCTATTCTCTTGTACTTCTGTTACGCGACGGGAGTGAGTGTACCGTCGGCCGGCGGCGTCCATCAGTCACCCGGAGGGCAGACCGGGAGCTGAAGTATGGCAAGTAAGGCGAATAAGGCCGCCAGGGCGCACACACTGGCACGTCCGATCAGAATACACAACACGCGTAAATTAAAAAAAACGCCCGCCGACTGGGGAATCGGCGGGCGAATGGGCGCCTGGGGGTCGCCCGATGGAATAGAGATCAGCGCATCGCCAAGCCGAGCGCTGTTGGGGGGAGGATCAGAAGCGGAAGTAGGCCGACAGGGTGGTCTGGTCGAGGTCGACGTCGCCGACCTTCAGGAACTCCTGCTCCAGGCGCACGCCCAGACCGCCCAGCACATCCATCTCCGCCCCGTAGCCGTAGAGGGCGTCCAGGTCCTCGGAGTTGCCGGTCACGTCATCGTCATCGGAGCGCCAGCCGTGCACACCGGCGGTACCGAACAGGCGAATGCGCTCGCCAACCGGGACGCCAAAGCGCACGTTGGCCTGTACCGACTGGCCCTCGAACTTCTTGTCGCCGTCGCTCATCTCGCCGAAATCGACCACCGCGCCTTCGAAAGCCAGGTAATTGTTCAGGCGATAGCCCGCATAGAATTTGTAGCTGTTGTCCTTGTCGTCGAAGCGCGACTCGTCGATCTCGCCCTGCGTGACACCGCCACCCACGTACAGGCCTCTGTCATCGGCAAACGCCAGCACCGGGGCCGACAGCAGGAACAGGGTGGAAATCACTTTTGCGACACGCATGAAAACTCCTTTCCGATGACAACCACTGCCACCGTACAAACTTGAAATGAATTGGATTCGGACAGGCGCCGTTCCCCGAATGGAAACCGCGCACTTAGCGCCAGATGGCGGAACGAATGAATAAGCGGAAGAACATCGAACCCGTTTGAATCACCCTCTCTATCCGGAACACAAGGCGGGGGCAATTAAATCCAACGAGGTATCAGGCTGGCTATCGTAGGTTCTCGATAGTCGGGAAATGGCCTTTCGAACCCGGAGAAGCGCCGGCCTTCAAGGCTCCGACGCCAACGACGAACAAAGCGGAACAGTCATTGCGCATTCATTGAGCGAAACTTTCGCTCAATGAATGCGGGCAAACTTCAACCGCCGCGGAATTGAGTCGCAGCATTGTTGCCGACTGAAGATTGAAATAGCGCAGGCAATATTTCGAACTTATTCGCCAATAATATGCCTTGCATTGAGCGGATATAAGCGAACGCAATCAGTCAGTCGATCACGCTGCGCCCACCCATCTCAACTCCGCTTTCATGCCGGGCATCATCCGCTGCAACCCGTCGATCAGTTGATCCCCCGCCTCCCGCAGCGCCTCCAGCGGCATTTCCGGCAGGCTTTCGAGGATGAACCACATCCACTGCGCCTCGGCGTCCAGGCGGGTGCGCACACCCTGGCGCCAGTTCCAGCGGCGGCAGGTGACGCCCAGCTCGTCGCGCCAGATCACCTCGCCGGCCTCGGGCGATTCGTGGGCCGGTACTCCCTCCTTCATCGTGTCGAACATTTCGCTGCCGTCGGCGACGACCAGCCTCGGCGTGCCGGCGTAGGCCGCCAGGTTCTCGCCACCGACCGGGATGGCGAAGCGCAGGCTCACGGCGTTGTACAGGTCCACCACCGGGTCGATGCTCGGCAGGCTGCCGTCGCGCAGCACGCGCTTGCGCAGGGCCAGTGCCGAGCAAGGTGTGCGCTGGGGCTTGGCACCGAAACGGCGAAACACCTCGCCCCAGGCCTCCAGGTGCGCCTCCGCCCAGGCCGGCGCGTCCGCCGCCAGTTCCTGGCAGGCGCGCTGCAGCGCTACGTCGGCCACTTCCGGATGGGTGATCGGAGCGGCCTCCACCGTGATGCTCAGGGCGCGAAAGCCCGGTGCGATATCGGTGATGGCGGAGTCGATGATGGGAGTGACCGGTTGCATGGCGGGGTCCTGTGTGAGGAGTGGCTTGCAGGCCAGCGCCGGGTGGCGCGCCCTGCCCGAGCATTTCTAACACTCGCCCTCCCACAGCCGCCATGAAAGCTCCGAATGAAGGATTAGTTCTGCTTATGAGACGCAGGAAAAATCAAAACCGCTAATGAGACTGAAGCGTTTTCCTGACGTCATTTTCGTGCACCGATGCAGAAAGACTTCCAGGTGATGTATACGAAATCTCCGACGTTCCTTTACCCTTGTGGGCCTACGAGCGCCGTCGATAGTCTCCCCTCGCCGCAGTTCCGCTGCGGTCGGGCGTAGCAACCCGAGCAACTTGTTCAAGGCGCGGTAGCGTCGTAGCCGTGAAGCATTGGAGTTCCATTCCAAGGGCTTCGCGTATCTATGGCGGGCCGCCGGAGCCGGACTTCGGTCTGGGCCGGGTTCCTTGGACACCGGTTTGCTACCTCCGTGCGGCCCGCCTCCCATTTCGCGTAGCAACGAAAGGGTTGCGGCTCCTGAATTGTCCAAGGAGCAATGGAAATGCACTATCCCCCTTTCACCCCCGCGCACCACCCTTCCCTTCGCTTTTCCGCCGCCTCCCTCCCGGAGGTGCGCCATGCCTGACTTCCACCCCGTTCCGCTGACCACCCAGCCCTATGACGACGTGCTGTTCGTCAACGCATCGGCATCGTCCGACCACCTGCGCGAAACCGCGCTGCGGCGGCTGACTGCCGTCGAGGACGTACTGCGACTGATGGAGGACGACACCGACCGTGGCCTGATCCACGCCACCGCCCGGCTGGCCTCGGCACTGGCACCGCTGGTGAGCGAGGCGCGGCAGCTCTACGAGCTGGCGCTGGACCGGCATGCAGGAACGATCCGGAGGACCGCCCCATGACCTACGCCGACGAACTCGCGTACCGCCACTACGAAGCGGCGCTGGTGGGCCTCGCTCGCATCGCTCAGAGCCAGCCGGCAAGCACCCGCACGGCCCTGCTGGAGGAAGTGCGCGGGCATATTGAGCAGGCCTTCTGGCAGGCGCGCCTGCGGCAGCAGGTGACCCCTGCCTCGGTGGCCGCAACGCCCTATTGCCGCGCCCTGCCCATCGGTCCGCAGCAGCAAGCACACGTAGACGCGCTGCGGCGGGGCATGCTGATGGCCGAGCGAAGTTTCGCCGTGGACGGGGAAGTTTCGCCCTGGAACTCGCTGTTGCATGGGCGCAAGCAGCTCAAGGATGGACACGAGCGGGAAAGTTTCGAATGCGGCTTCCTGATGCGCATGTTCCAGCTATTGCATGAGGCCTGTGCAACACGGCCGGCCGGTGCGCGGGCGAATAACTCCCTCTGATTCACGCGAGGTTGCTGGCGCCCGGATTATCGCGGGCAGAGTCCGCTCCTACGAGATCAAGAGCCCCTCACCCTAACCCTCTCCCGCAAGCGGGAGAGGGGACCGTCCGATGCAGGATGAAACCATGACGTCAGCCGGCACAATCTGCCCCCTCTCCCTTTGGGAGAGGGCTGGGGTGAGGGGGCGTGTTGGCACAGACTGTCCAGAAGACGACAGTTGCTCCTACGGTCCCGGCCACGCCGATTCCCACCGTAGGAGCGCGCCATGCGCGCGATCGCGGGCATGGCCCACTCCTACAAGAGCAACCCGTAGGCCTGGGACAGAACCGGCACGGCCATCAGCGCGGACCTTGTCTGCGGATCGCGGGCATGGCCACTCCTGCAGACACCCACTTCTTCGCTTCCCCGTGATGGAAAGCGAACGACGCACGTACTGCGCAGGCCCTCGCCAGCGCCCGGAAACAGCAGCCTGTACGCCAGATCACGCTATCCGTCCCGACCATTGGATACAAAATAATATCCATATCGTGTACAGCATCAACGATACCATCGACCGTCCAGAATTCCCGTTCCAGAGCCTCTCGCAATTCCCCATCGTGTAACCGATCGGTCAGTTTTCGGACCACCGGACAAAAACATGTATACAAACCAGTAGATATTTCCCATGGATTTTGTCTACAGTGGCTCCACAACAAAAACAAGCGAGTCCTCAGTCATGAATGATCGTTCAGCTGTAGCGTCCGTCGGAGCACGCCCGGAAGACGAGAACCTCGGTATCGGCGCCAATCTGGCGTACGGCCTGCAACACGTTCTGACCATGTACGGCGGCATCGTCGCCGTGCCCCTGATCCTCGGCCAGGCGGCCGGGCTCTCACCCAGCGAGATCGGCATGCTGATCGCCGCCTCGCTCTTCGCCGGTGGCCTGGCCACCCTGCTGCAAACCCTCGGTATCCCCTTCTTCGGCTGTCAGTTGCCGCTGGTGCAAGGCGTGTCCTTCGCCGGTGTGGCCACCATGATCGCCATCCTCGGCGGTGGCTACGAGGGCGGTGGCATGCCCGCTGTGCTCGGTGCGGTGATGGCGGCGTCGTTCATCGGCTTCCTGATCACACCGGTGTTCTCGCGCATCACCAAGTTCTTCCCACCCCTGGTCACCGGTATCGTGATCACCACCATCGGCCTGACGCTGATGCCGGTCGCGGCGCGCTGGGCCATGGGCGGCAATCCCAAGGCGCCGGAATTCGGCAGCATGGCCAACATCGGCCTGGCGGCCATGACCCTGGTGATCGTCCTGCTGCTGAGCAAGCTGGGCAGTTCCACCATCTCGCGCCTGTCGATCCTGCTGGCGATGATCATCGGCACTCTGATCGCCGCCGCACTGGGCATGACCGACTTCTCCCGCGTGGCCGAAGGCTCGATGGTGGCGATGCCGTCGCTGTTCCACTTCGGCATGCCGACCTTCCACATCTCCGCCATCATCTCGATGCTGATCGTGATCATGGTGACCCTGGTGGAAACCTCGGCGGACATCCTCGCGGTCGGTGAGATCATCGGCACCAAGGTCGACTCCAAGCGCCTGGGCAACGGCCTGCGCGCCGACATGGCGTCGAGCATCATCGCGCCGATCTTCGGTTCCTTCACCCAGAGCGCCTTCGCCCAGAACGTCGGCCTGGTCGCCGTGACCGGCGTGAAGAGCCGCTACGTGGTGGCCACCGGCGGCCTGATCCTGGTCACCCTCGGCCTGCTGCCGGTGATGGGCCGCGTGATCGCCGCCGTGCCCACCTCCGTCCTCGGCGGCGCCGGCATCGTGCTGTTCGGCACCGTGGCGGCCAGTGGTATCCGCACCCTGGCGACCGTGGACTACCGCAACAACATGAACCTGATCATCGTCGCCACCTCCATCGGCTTCGGCATGATCCCGATCGCGGCTCCGAGCTTCTACGAGCACTTCCCGAGCTGGTTCGCCACGATCTTCCACTCCGGCATCAGCTCCGCGGCCATCATGGCCATCGGCCTGAACCTGCTGTTCAACCACTTCAAGACCGGTAACTCGGACCAGCAGTCGGTGTTCGTCGCCGCCGAGGAGCGCACCCTGCGCTACCGCGACATCGCCGCGCTGAACGAAGGTGACTACTTCCAGAACGGCAAGCTGTACGACTGCGATGGCAAGGAAGTCCCGCTGGTCAACGATGACCACGATGACCACCACGCTCCCGGTCATAAGCGGCAGGTGCGCGAGGCGGAGAACAGCCACGTCTGACCTGGCGACATGAACGAAAAAGCCCCGCATCAGCGGGGCTTTTTCTTTGGCTCTTGTAGGAGCGAGCTTGCTCGCGAACCGCCTGATGCTGGTGCTGCCGGAAATTCCAATTCGCGAGCGAGCTCGCTCCTACCGTACAGCCACCCGTCCCAGGCAGACCCTACCGGTGATCGTAGATCGCCATTTCCTCCTCGATGGGTGCCGGCGCCCTCAGGGGCACCACGGTGGCGTCGTCAACCGCCGCTGCCGATCCGTCTACCGCCAGCATGAGCGGCGCCGAAGGCCCGCCGCCGGGAGGCGGATTGACTACCTGCACATTCAGGACGCCCGCTTGCGCGACGTCCCCGGGCAGCAGCTGGAAGGCCAGCCGGGTGCTGTCGGCCAGCGTCGTCTCGCGGCCGGTGCCATTCACCTGCACGCGCACCCCACGGGCGAACCCCACCCCGCGCAGACAGATGTAGGTCGCGTGCGGGCCGGCAATCGGCGGCTGCGCCTCGATGATGTAGGCGACCGGATTTTCCAGCACGTCCTTGCGTTTGGCGTCGCTCGCCGCGCGGCGGGTGCGGAACAGGGTATCGAAGACCTCGCCGAGCTTGTCGGTGGCCTGCTTGGCGAACATGCCGGCCAGAACGGCCATGCCCATCAGCCCGTGCAGGTTGACGTTGGTCTCGTCGCCGGTGGCGCTGACGGTGAGAAAGCCGCCGCGGATGAACAGGTACAGCAGCATGGCGACGATCATGCCGATGAACGGCTTGAGCACGTACCACCAGATCCAGCTGGTCATGAAGCGTTCGTTGCCGACGAAGTCACTGAAGGACTTGGCGACATGCACGATGCTGCCCAGCCCGCCTGCGGCCATGACCATCACCAGCAGTCGCGCATCCGGCCCCGGACACCAGCCGGCCAGGCACTGCACGTCGGGGTCGCCGAGCACACCGGGCGGCGGGAATTTCGGATAGTAATGCGGCCATAGCGCGACCAGCAGGCCGGCGAGCAGAAGCGCAAGGCAGACCAGCCCCGCGCCCATGACACTGATCTGAAACGAGTTGGCACGGCGGCTCTTGCTGCGTGTGTCCATCATGCGCTCCGGGCAGTGGCTCAACGGGAGGAAAGCGCCCTGCCGCGAAGAGCGTTTGCCGCCTTCGCACGACGGACAGAGAAACACACGTTAGCGCAGCACGGTGGCTGTGCAAGAGGCAATTGCGAGTATTTCGCGACTGTATCCGCCGCGAAACGTAGCGCCGCTGAAACAGCGCCCGGAAGGCCCCGTCGTCAGGCCACTTCAGCTTCGGGCCGCACGTCGTCCAGTAGTCCGATAAACGCGCGCAGCGCCGGCGTATCGGTACCGCGCCGCCAGAACAGCCAGGTGGTGGCGTCGGCATGGTGCGGCGCCAGCCGGTGGATCGCCACGTTGCGGCCGCCGGCGAGGCTGTCGAACATCGCCCGCGGGATGATGGCGACGCCGCCTCCCGCCGCGATGCAGGCGAGCATGCCGTGGTAGGACTCCATCTCGACGATCTTGCCCGGCACTACCCGGTGCTCGGCGAACCAGGCCTCCAGGCGCTTGCGGTAGGAGCAGGTGTCGCGGAAGGCGAACACCGTCTCCCCCGCCACATCCCGCGCGTCAGACACCGGCGCGTGGTGCCTGGCGCTCATCAGCACCAGTTCCTCGCGGTACACCGGCTGGCCGTCGAGCTGCGGGTGGTTGGCCGGGCCGTCGGCGAAGGCGGCGATGAAGCGCCCGGAGAGCACGCCGTCGATCATCTCGCCGGAGGGGCCGGTGGACAGGTCCAGTTGCACCTTCGGGCACTGCTGGTGGTAACGCGCCAGCATCTCGGGGATGCGCACCGCCGCCGTGCTTTCCATGGAGCCCAGGGAAAAGCTGCCGTGGGGTTCGGCGCCGACCACTACCTGCCGGGCCTCCTCCACCAGGTCGAGGATACGTTCGACGTAATCCAGGAAGCTGCGCCCGGTAGGCGACAGACGGAGGCGCAGCTTCTCGCGGATGAACAGCTCGGCGCCCAGCTCCGCTTCCAGCTGCTTGATCCGCGTGGTCAGGTTCGACGGCACGCGGTGCAGACGGGCCGCGGCGGCGGTGATGCTGCCTTCCTGGGCGACGGCGCGGACGATTTCCAGCTGGGTGAGGTCCATGATTCTCTCCGAGAGAAAGAGTCTTTCTTGATTATTCATTTTACATGAATGAGTCCGCATCTTAATTTCTGCTCCATCCCGGCGCCAGCGTGCCCGGACGAACGACCGGCCTTGCGGCCTCACAGAACAAGCAGGACTCACCATGAACCAGATCGCCGCCATCCCCGCTGCCATCTCCCGCAGCCCCGCCACCGGCCAGGAACTGGCCCGCTACACCTTCGAAGACGCCGCCCAGCTGGAAGCCTCGCTGGCCCGCACCGACGCCGCCTTCCGCCAGTGGCGCGAAACCAGCATCGCCGAGCGCGTCGCCGTGCTGCGCAAGATGGCCGAAGTCCTGCGCGCCAACGTCGAGCCGATGGCCCGCATGGAAGCCCAGGAAATGGGCATGCCGGTCACCCAGGCCCGTGGCGAGATCAACAAGTGCGCCAACCTGTGCGACTGGTACGCCGAAAACGGCCCGGCCATGCTGGAAGACGAGAAGACCCCGATCGACGGCGCGTACATCTCCTACCTGCCGCTGGGCCCGGTGCTGGCCGTGATGCCGTGGAACTTCCCCACCTGGCAGGTCATGCGTGGCGCGGTGAGCATCATCCTGGGCGGCAACACCTACGTGCTCAAGCACGCGCCGAACGTCATGGGCTGCGCCTATCAGCTGCGCGACGCCTGGCTGCAGGCCGGCCTGCCCGAAGGCGTGTTCGAAGTGCTGAACGTCGAGCCGCCGCTGGTTTCCAAGGCCATCGCCGATGACCGCATCGCCTCCATCGCCGTGACCGGCAGCGTGGGCGCGGGCGCCGCCATCGCCTCCCAGGCCGGTGCCGCGCTGAAGAAATGCGTGCTGGAGCTGGGTGGTTCCGACGCCTTCATCGTGCTGGCCGACGCCGACCTCGACGCCGCCGTCAAGGCCGCCGTCGCCAGCCGCTTCGGCAACTGCGGCCAGGTGTGCATCGCCGCCAAGCGCATGATCCTCGAAGAATCCATCGCCCCGGCCTTCACCGAGAAGCTGCTGGCCGCCGTGAAGGCGCTGAAGATCGGCGACCCGCTGGCGGACGACACCTTCGTCGGCCCCATGGCCCGCTTCGACCTGCGTGACGAGCTGGACGGCCAGGTACAGCAGGCCATCGCCGACGGCGCCACCCTGCTGCTGGGCGGCCACAAGCTCGACGGCGAAGGCAACTACTACGCGCCGACCGTGCTGGCCGACGTGAAGCCGGGCAATACCGCGTTCAAGAAGGAAATCTTCGGCCCGGTGGCCTCGCTGATCGTCGCCCGCGACGCCGAGCACGCCCTGGAACTGGCCAACGACAGCGAGTTCGGCCTCTCCGGCGCCATCTGGACCGCCGACAAGACCAAGGCCCAGCAGATGGCCCGTCGCCTGGTCAGCGGTGGCGTGTTCATCAATGGCTTCTCCGCCTCCGATCCCCGTGTACCGATCGGCGGCGTGAAGAAGAGCGGCTTCGGTCGCGAGCTGTCGCACTTCGGCCTGCGCGAGTTCCTCAACCCGCAGACCGTTTGGATCGACCGCAAGTAAAGGCTTATCCTCAGCCCCTCGCCCTACGCCGTTCTCCTCGGCGCGGGCGTTGTACGCCCCGACACCCTGTCGGGGCGTTCCACTCTAGGAGGTTCCATGATCGAGCTGTACTACTGGCCCACTCCCAACGGCCACAAGATCACCCTGTTCCTGGAAGAAACCGGCCTCGACTATCGAATCCACCCGGTCGATATCAGCGCCGGCGACCAGTTCAAGCCCGAATTCCTCGCCTTTTCGCCGAACAACCGCATGCCGGCGATCATCGACACCGCACCTGCCGACGGCGGCGAACCGATCACGGTGTTCGAATCCGGCGCCATCCTCGTCTATCTCGCGGAGAAGACCGGGCAATTCCTGCCCAGCGACGTGCGCGGGCGCAAGACGGTGCTGGAATGGCTGTTCTGGCAGGTCGGCGGCCTCGGCCCGATGGCCGGGCAGAACCACCATTTCGTGCAGTACGCGCCGGAGAAGCTGCCCTACGCCATGCAGCGCTACGTCAACGAGACCAACCGCCTCTACGGCGTGCTGGACCGGCGCCTGAAGAAGGTGCCCTTCCTCGGCGGCGAGCAGTACAGCATCGCCGACATGGCCAGCTATCCGTGGGTCGTGCCGTGGCAGCGCCAGCAGCAGAACCTCGACGACTTCCCGCACCTCAAGCGCTGGTTCGAAAGCATCGCCGCGCGCCCGGCCACCGTGCGCGCCTACGAGCAGGGCAAACCCTTCCAGTCGCGCCCCTCGGTGACCGAGGAAGGCAAGAAGATCCTGTTCGGGCAGACGGCGGCGAGCCTGGGCAAGGACGACTGAGCCTGCGCCGTGATGGCACTGACGTGGACGCGCAGCTTTTGTAGGAGCGGACTCCGTCCGCGATCAGTCCCGGCACTTAGCCCATCGCGGACGGAGTCCGCTCCTACGCTCCCTGGCATACCTGTAGGAGCGAGCTTGCTCGCGAACCGCCCAACCTCGAACTCACTGGCGGCAATGTTTGTCCCGGCTTCGCCGGGATTTCGCGGATAAGATCCGCTCCTACACAAAAGACTCGTGCGAAATTCCACCTTGTAGGAGCGCGCCATGCGCGCGAATCCCGGGCATGGCCCGCTCCTACACGGTGGTACGCCGATCAGGTCGGCGCCGCGTCCTTCTTCTCCTGCAGCAGTTTGCGCGTACTGCGCCGCAGGTTCTCGGCCAGGCTGCCCTGCCCGCTGATGCAATCCTCGACCCGCCAGCCCTGAGCGGTGCGATGCAGAAGCAGGTCGAGCTTGCGGCCCTCGCCGGTCGATGCGTCCTTGAGCGCCAGGCTGGCCTTCAGCCGATCCCCCTCCAGAGCGGTGAGGGCCAGCGACTGTATCCGGATGTCGCCCCAGTCCTGGCAATCACACAGGGGGTCGCCATCGAGGAAGCCGACCTCGCCGTCGGCGGCGTCCTGATCCGCTTCCATGAGGGCGATCAGGGAGGCGTCATAGACATCCGACTCCTGCAGCTTGTCGCTCGGCACACCAGGCCCATCGTTGGCGTAGCTGGCATAGACCCGGCGCAGAAACTGCTCGGCACTGGCGCTGTCGGCCGCGGAAGGCGCGGTAGCGGCCATCGATGCATCGGTCATCGTCAGCAGGATCAGCAAGAGCGCAAACGTATGTCGCAGCAGGGCCATGGGGTTCTCCGTGGATCGGCAATTCGTGATGCGGGTGAACCGAGGACATTCCATTGTAGGAGCGCGCCATGCGCGCGATCGCGGGCGTGGCCCGCTCCTACGACCCCGGACGATATCCCTGCGCCAGCAGCCAGCCCTGGAACGCCCGGCGGCGTTCCGGCGGCAGGTCCGCCAGCACCTTCGCTTCGGGCTCCGCACGCAGGCGGCGCAACCAGGGCGCCAGCTCCAGCCCATCGAGGTGCCAGATGCCCAGCGGCTGGTCGGCGCTGACCACCACTTCGGCCTCGTCGACGAACTCCCCGCGCAGCACCGGCGCACGCTCGATGCGCAGGCTGGCGAAATCGCTCGGCAGATGGCTCGGCTGCTCATCCGGCCAGGCCCGGCGGGCTCGCCAGAAGGGCTGGTCGATCCACTGTTCTTCACTGGCGTAGAAGTCGCGTCCGACACGGGCGAAGCGCAGGAACAGCTGCTCGACCCGCTGCTGATGGAAACGCCGGGCCAAGGCCGCGCGCTCCGGCGCACGCAGCAGGGTGTTGATCACCACCGGCGCCTGCAACGCTGAGGACAGCGACTGGAAGATGCCATTGCCGGACAGCGGGTCCACCGCCATCGCCGCATCGCCCACGCGAATCCAGTTGTCGCCGCAGGCTTCCAGGCAGAGGATCGCCGTGCTGCTGCGGGCGTGCAGGTCCAGCTCGCGCTCCTCGGCGCCAGCGAAGAACTCGCGCACCAGGGCCGAAGCAGCGCGGCGCCCACGGCAGTAATCGAGCAGTTGATCGCGCGGCGGCAACTGGCTGCTGGCGACATCCAGGGTCAGCTGCCAATAGCAGCGCCCATCGGCCAGCCGCGCCATCCAGGCCCAGCCATCGGGCAGGCTTTCCACCGCGCTGGCCAGCGGACCGGGCTCGCCCTGCCAGCGGTTGAGCAGGCTCAGGGTTTCCGGGCCGCGTCGCGCCTTCATCCCCTTCTGGTTCAACGGCGCCTGACGGCCACGGGCTTCCACGAGGAAAGCACCCTGCACCTCCCGGCCGCCTTCGAGCCTCACGCGCCAACCGGTGCCGTCCGCGTCGACGGCCAGCACCTGGGCTTCGATCAGTTCCACACCGGCCGATTTCAGGTCCTCACGCAGCCCCGCATCGAAGCGCGGACGGTCGAGGATGCATTCGATGTTCCGGGCGCTTTCCACGCCGTTCCAGTGCACGCGACGTTGCGACGGCGGTGCGGCGCAGCTCAGGGCATGGTTCAGGCCGGCACCGCGCAGGCCCTCCAGCACACGCTGGGAGACTCCTTCCACGGCGGCGAAGCGGCGCCATTCGCTGATGACGATGACCGCGTGGCCCAGGCGCCTCAGGCCAAGGGCGACCGCCGCTCCGGCGGGGCCGGCGCCGAGGATCAGGATGGGAGTTTCGGTCATGGCTGGTCGGCCCTCACCCTAACCCTCTCCCAGAGGGAGAGGGGACTCTTCGGAATTCAGGGAAAGCCCTGCGCACAGGGGTAGTCACGGGAGGCTGCCACGCCGCGGACGGCCACTCATTCTTCAAACTTCCGCTCGACGCCGTGATAAGGCGCCCGCTCACGCATCAGCTCGATCAGCTCCAGGTTCGACAATTCCGGGCTCTCGGCCAGCATCGATGCCAGGTGCCCACAGAACGCCGCACAGCCCAGGCTCGCACCCGAGCGCCCGGCCAGCGACAACGCCGCGCCGAAATCCGCCTGCGAGCTGTCGAGCCAGGACCATTCCCCGTCACGGCAACGGGCATCCCCCGTCACCCGGATCACCCCCGGATAGCTGGCGGGAAACACCGGATCGCCCTGGGCCGGGCTCGACGCGCAGATCAGCACGCCCGCCGCCACCAGATCAGCCACGGCGTCGTGCAGGATCGGCCGGTCCTGGCGCACCCCCAGGCTCAGATTGATCAAGCGCACGCCCTGCCCGGCCAGCCAGTTCAGCGCCGCTGCGATCTGCAACGGGCTGGTCACGCCGCGCTCGTCGAACACCTGGGCCACGCACAAGCGCGCCTCCGGAGCGCGGGAAAGGATCGCCTCGCACACCGCGCTGCCATGCCCCAGCAGATCAGTCGTCAGTGGCAGTCGGTCCAATCCGTCATGGGTAAGGCAGAAGCGTTGCCCGCCGCGCACGAAACGCGCCTGCTTTTCGGAATGGCCACTGTCGATCACGCCGATGCGCAGTTCAGGCTTCATGTCGCTGTACCGGTTGAGCCTCGCGCACCCGCATCTGCCCATCCTGCAATTCCAGATGCAGATCGGCAGCGGCCAGGGTGGAGGCGCGGTGGCTGATCAGCAGCCGCGTGCGGCCGGCGAAAAGTTGGTCGATGGCGGCGATCACCTCGCGCTCGGTGCTTTCGTCGACCTGCGAGGTGGCTTCGTCGAGCACCAGGACCAGCGGATCCTGCAGTAGCGCGCGGGCGATGGCGATGCGTTGTTTCTGCCCGCCGGACAGCTGCTGGCCACGCTCGCCCAATGGGCTGTCGAACCCCTCCGGCAAGCTGGCGACCAGGCCGTCGAGCTGCGCGGCGCGGGCGGCTTTCTCGATGGCTTCGCGCGTCGACTCGGGCGCGCTGTAAGCGAGGTTGTCGGCGAGGCTGCCACGGAACAGCACGATGTCCTGGCTGACCACCGCCACACGCCGACGCAGGGCGTGCAGGTCCAGTTCGCGCAGGTCCACGCCATCGAGCAGGATGCGGCCCTGGTCGGGGTCGTAGAAGCGTTGCAGCAGGTCGATCAGGGTAGTCTTGCCGACGCCGGACGGGCCGCTCAGCGCGACCTTGAGGCCGGCGGGAATCACCGCCTGCACATTCTGCAGGACCGGCTGCGCGCGGCCCGGCCAGGCGTAGTGCAGATTCTCCAGGCGCAGCTCGCCGTTGTGCGGCATCGGTCGTGGCGAAGCCGGGGAAACGATGGTGGCTTCCTCGCCACGCAGCTCCATGACCCGGCCGAGGCTGACGGTCATGCGCTGCAGCGCGACATAGAGGCCGAGCAGGCTCTGCACCGGCCCGATGGCCATGCCGAGGTAGGTGGAAAAGGCGATCAGCGAACCCAACTGCCAAGTGCCCTGCACCACCCAGTAGCCGCCAACCAGGAAGGCGCAGGCGCGGGACAGCGACATCAGCGTGCCGGGCACGGCCTGGGTGAAGAACTCGGTAAGTTGCAAGCGCAGCAATTGGCCGAGGTAGCCCTGCCCCAGCCCTTCCAGGCGCCCGGATTCGCGGGATTGCTGGCCGGCGGACTGGATGAACTTCATCGCCGGCAACGTCTCGACGAAGAACGACGAAAGGTCCGCCGAGCGCTCGCGCAGGCCGCGCGCCTCGCGCTCCACCTTGCGCCGCATCCAGCGCAGCCAGAGCACGTCCAGCGGGATCAGCAGCGCCACCAGCAGCGAGAGCTTCCAGGACAGGGTGAGCAGCAGCACCAGCGCGCCGACCAGACCGATCACGCTGGAGACCGCGGAGAACAGCGAGTCCACGGCGAAGCGCTGGATCTCGGCGACGTCGCCGTCGAGCCGGGACATCAGGTCGCCGATGCGACGGCGACCGAAGAAGCTCGGCGAGAGAGTCTGCAGATGGCGATACAGGGCGTCACGCAGGGCGAACAGGATGCGCCCGGACAGGCGTGTGTGCAGGTAGCGGTTCAGGCCGGACAACGCCGTGCCGACCAGCCCGACGACGATCATCGCCCCGGCCACCATCACCAGTACCGGGAAGTCCTTCGCCAGCAGGCCGTCGTCGATCAGCGTCTTGGTCAGCCAGGGTTGCGCCAGCACCAGCAAGGACGCGCAGAACGACAGCCCGAGCAGGCCGGCAATCGCCAGCCGGTGCGGGCGCACGAAGCCGTACAGCCAGTGCAGCGAGGCCTTGAGCGCCTGCGGATCGTCGCTCTCGATCAGGCGGGTGAAGAACATCATCCCACCTTGAGTTGCTTGAGCTTGCGGTACAGCGTGGCGCGGCTGATACCCAGCGCGTCGGCGGCGGCGGAGACGTTGCCCTGGTGGCGTTCCAGCGCCTGGCGGATCAGCTCCAGTTCGTTCTCGCGAATGCTGCCGCTCTGCGGGCGCTCGCCGGCGCTGAGTTCATCCAGGGTGCTGTCCGGCAGATGGTCCAGCCCGAGCACATCCTCGCCCTCCTCGCGCATGGCCAGCGCAGTGCGCAGGACCATCTCCAGCTGGCGGATGTTGCCCGGCCAGTGGTACTCGCGCAGCAGGCCGAGCAGCTCGGCGGAGAGCTTCACCTTGGGCGCGCCCATGCGCGCCAGCAGGCTGGCGGCCAGCTCGGCGAGGTCGTCACGCTCGCGCAGCGCCGGCAGCTTCACGCTGATGCCGTTGACGCGGTAGTAGAGGTCTTCGCGGAACTGCTTCTCTTCCACCAGGCGCTTGAGGTCGCGGTGGGTGGCGCAGATCAGCGCGACGTCGATGTCCTGCTCCTCGCCCGCTCCCAGCGGCGCCACCTTGCGCTCCTGCAGCACGCGCAGCAGGCGCGCCTGCAGGGCCAGCGGCATGTCGCCGATTTCGTCGAGGAACAGCGTGCCGCCATGGGCCTGTTGCAGTCGGCCGACCATGCCGCCGCGCCGCGAGCCGGTGAAGGCGCCGTCGCGGTAGCCGAACAGTTCCGATTCGATCAGGCCCTCGGGAATCGCCGCGCAGTTCACCGCGACGAAGGGTTTGTCGCTGCGCGCGCTGGCCTGGTGCAGGGCACGGGCGACCACTTCCTTGCCGCTGCCGGTTTCACCCAGCAGCAGCACCGGGAGTTCGTTGACCAGCCCCTGGCGCGCCATGCGCAGGGCACGGGCGTAGCGCGGGTGGCTACCGGCCAGGGCTTCAAGGTCGGGGCCGGCGGCCTGGCGCGGCGCGCGGTTGCTGACCGGCACCGCGTGGCTGCGCAGCGGCGCCTGCAGCGTCTTGTAGAACAGCTCGCCCTTGGGCGTCTGCAGGCTGCCCACGCCGCCCTGGTAGAGCCGGCCGAGCAGCTGGTCGCCGCGCAGGCCGAGGAAGTCTTCGCTGCGCCGGCCCACCAGGCTTTCGCGGGTAGCGCCGAGCAACTGGCAGGCCTGACCGCTGACGGCCAGCACCTTGCCGTCCAGCCCCAGCGCCAGCAGGCCCTGCCAGGCGGAGTCCAGGTACTGGCGGCGGTAATGGAAGGCGATCACCACCTGCCCCGGATGGCTGACGGCGAACAGCCGCGCCTCGATCTGGAACACCGCGAGGCTGAGCAGCGAAAGACTTTCCCGCGGGCCGGAGAGCGGGCCTTCGCGGGTCATGTCGAGCACACCGAGGAAATTGCCCTGCGGCCCCTCGATGGGCACCGAGGTGCAGGAGAAACGGCTCAGGCGGTCGAGGAAGTGTTCGCCGCAGTCGATCTGCGTGGCGCGCTTTTCCACCAGCGCGGTACCCAGGGCGTTGGTGCCACGGGCGGCTTCGCTCCAGCAGGCACCCTGGACGATATCGGCCAGGCCCCTGCTCTGCATGTGATCGCGGGCGCCTTCGACGGACAGGATGGTGGCGTCGGCGTTGGCCAGGATGATCACGCCGTCGTGGCCCTGGCGCTGCTGCAGGTAGTCGAGTTCGGGAGTCGCCGCGTCGAGCAGCAGGCGGTTGCCGGCCAGCAGGACGTCCGGCTTGATGCGGGTATCGAGGCCCTGCTCGGTGCCGCTGGCGCAGTCCAGGCCGTGGTCGAGGCTGCGCCGCCAGGAAGCGTCGATTTCCTCGCGCAGCACGCCACTGGGGACTTCGCCCTCCTGTTGCAGGCGTTCCCGGGCCAGGTGGGCTTCGCGCAGCAGGTCGCTGCTTATTGTTCTTGTGGTCATGCATCGCTCCGGTAGGTTCCGTCGCCAAGCTCAAGTACGGAACTAGCAGGCTGGTCAGGGCTGTGTACACCCCCCGGCAGCGTCAGTAAAGGGGAAGACCCTGCCAGGAAGAATAGTCTTCACTACCGGGGACAATTCCTGCGCCTACCCTTCTTCCTACGCCGCCTTCGAGTGTGTTGACAGTGACTCAAGGCAGGTTTACGTTAACGTAAAGGTAAACATCCGAGCAAGAGCATTCCCATGTCCACGACCTACACCATCTCCGAGCTGGCCCGCGAACTGGACGTCACCACCCGCGCCATCCGCTTCTATGAGGAGCAAGGCATGCTCAGCCCCGAGCGCCGTGGCCAGGAGCGCGTCTACAGCCCGAAGGATCTGGTCGCCCTGAAGCTGATCCTGCGCGGCAAGCGCATCGGCTTCTCGCTGGCCGAGTGCAAGGAGCTGATCGACCTCTACGACCCCAGCAGCGGCAACCAGAAGCAGCTGCAGACCTTCCTCGGCAAGATCACCGCCCGCCGTGCGCAGCTGGAACAGCAGCTGCTGGACATCGAGCAGATGAAACTGGAACTGGACACGGCCGAGGAGCGCTGCCTGGCGGCCATGGCCGAGACCGACAAACCCCGGAAGCAGCCGGCCACGAACTAAGACAAGCCCGGACCTTGCGAGCTAGAGGCAGGCAAGGCGAACGACCAACGGGAGTAACAGCCGCAGGCTGGCCCGAAGGGAGAGCGCCAGCGAATCAAGACGCCGAGAACGCGGAGTTAACGCTTGTTAATGAGCAGTTCGAGGCGGCTTTCAACGCAGCCTGACCGACGCGCAGCAGGTCCGATCCCTCATCCGATTACAAATACAAGTACAGGTGACCCCATGAGCTACCCCTCCCTCAACTTCGGTCTCGGCGAAACCATCGACATGCTGCGCGAGCAGGTGCAGGGCTTCGTCGCCAGCGAACTCGCCCCGCGCGCCGCACAGATCGACGCCGACAACCTGTTCCCCATGGACATGTGGAAGAAGTTCGGTGACATGGGCCTGCTCGGCATCACCGTCAGCGAGGAGTACGGCGGCGCCAACATGGGCTACCTGGCCCATGTCATCGCCATCGAGGAAATCAGCCGTGGCTCGGCCTCGGTCGGCCTGTCCTATGGCGCGCACTCCAACCTGTGCGTCAACCAGATCAAGCGCAACGGCAACGCCGAGCAGAAGGCCAAGTACCTGCCCAAGCTGATCAGCGGCGAGCACATCGGCGCCCTGGCCATGAGCGAGCCCAACGCCGGCTCCGACGTGGTGTCGATGAAGCTGCGCGCCGAGAAGCGCGGCGACCGCTTCGTGCTCAACGGCAGCAAGACCTGGATCACCAACGGCCCGGACGCCAACACCTACGTGATCTACGCCAAGACCGAGCCGGAGAAAGGCGCCCACGGCATCACCGCGTTCATCGTCGAGCGCGACTGGAAGGGCTTCAGCCGCGGCAACAAGTTCGACAAGCTGGGCATGCGCGGCTCCAACACCTGCGAGCTGTTCTTCGATGACGTGGAAGTGCCGGAAGAGAACGTGCTGGGCGCGGTCAACGGCGGCGTGAAGGTGCTGATGAGCGGCCTGGACTACGAGCGCGTGGTGCTCGCCGGCGGCCCCATCGGCATCATGCAGGCCTGCATGGACGTGATCGTCCCCTACATCCACGACCGCAAGCAGTTCGGCCAGAGCATCGGCGAGTTCCAGCTGATCCAGGGCAAGGTCGCCGACATGTACACCCAGCTCAACGCCAGCCGCGCCTACCTGTATGCCGTGGCCCAGGCCTGCGACCGTGGCGAGACCACCCGCAAGGACGCCGCCGGGGTGATCCTCTACACCGCCGAGCGCGCCACCCAGATGGCCCTGGACGCCATCCAGATCCTCGGCGGCAACGGCTACATCAACGAGTTCCCCACCGGCCGCCTGCTGCGCGACGCCAAGCTCTACGAGATCGGCGCCGGCACCAGCGAAATCCGCCGCATGCTGATCGGCCGCGAGCTGTTCAACGAGACCCGCTGAACCCACCCGCTTCCGCCTCTGTAGGAGCGAGCTTGCTCGCGAACCAGCCCCCGCAGCGGAGGTTGTTCGCGAGCAAGCTCGCTCCTACAAAAGATACTCGCTCGTGGAGACCCTATGACCATCCTCGGCACCCAACTCAACACCCGTTCCCCGGAATACGCCGCCAACGCCGCGACCATGCTGGAGAACGTCCAGGACCTGCGCGCCCTGCTCGGCCGCGTCCATGAAGGCGGCGGCGCCGCCGCCCAGGCCAAGCACACCGCGCGCGGCAAGCTGCTGGTGCGCGAGCGCATCAACCGCCTGCTCGACGCCGGCTCGCCCTTCCTCGAAGTCTCCGCCCTCGCCGCCCATGAGGTGTACGGCGAAGACGTCGCCGCCGCCGGCGTGGTCGCCGGTATCGGCCGCGTGGAAGGCGTGGAATGCATGATCGTCGGCAACGACGCCACGGTGAAAGGCGGCAGCTACTACCCGCTGACCGTGAAGAAACACCTGCGCGCCCAGACCATCGCCCAGCAGAACCGCCTGCCCTGCATCTACCTGGTGGACTCGGGCGGCGCCAACCTGCCGCGCCAGGACGAGGTCTTCCCCGACCGCGAGCACTTCGGCCGCATCTTCTTCAACCAGGCCAACATGAGCGCCCAGGGCATCCCGCAGATCGCCGTGGTGATGGGCTCCTGCACCGCCGGCGGCGCCTACGTGCCGGCGATGAGCGACGAGACCATCATGGTGCGCAACCAGGCCACCATCTTCCTCGCCGGCCCGCCGCTGGTGAAGGCCGCCACCGGCGAGGTGGTGAGCGCCGAGGACCTGGGCGGCGCCGACGTGCACTGCAAGACCTCCGGCGTGGCCGACCACTACGCCGAGGATGACGAGCACGCGCTGGCCATCGCCCGCCGCTGCATCGCCAACCTCAACTGGACCAAGCAGGGCAAGCTCAACACCCTCGCTCCGCGCGCGCCGCTGTACGCCGCCGAGGAGCTGTACGGGGTGATCCCGGTGGACAGCAAGCAGCCCTTCGACGTGCGCGAGATCATCGCCCGCCTGGTCGACGGCAGCGAATTCGACGAGTTCAAGGCGCTGTTCGGCACCACCCTGGTGTGCGGCTTCGCCCACCTGCACGGTTACCCGGTGGCGATCCTCGCCAACAACGGCATCCTCTTCGCCGAGGCCGCGCAGAAAGGCGCGCACTTCATCGAACTGGCCTGCCAGCGCGGCATCCCGCTGGTGTTCCTGCAGAACATCACCGGCTTCATGGTCGGCCAGAAGTACGAGGCCGGCGGCATCGCCAAGCACGGCGCCAAGCTGGTCACCGCCGTGGCCTGCGCCCAGGTGCCGAAGTTCACCGTGATCATCGGCGGCAGCTTCGGCGCCGGTAACTACGGCATGTGCGGCCGCGCCTACGACCCGCGTTTCCTGTGGATGTGGCCCAACGCGCGGATCGGCGTGATGGGTGGCGAACAGGCCGCCGGCGTGCTGGCCCAGGTCAAGCGCGAGCAGGCCGAACGCGCCGGCCACGCGCTGTCCGCCGAGGACGAGGCGAAGATCAAGGCGCCGATCCTCGAACAGTACGAGCGTCAGGGTCACCCCTACTATTCCAGCGCGCGCCTGTGGGACGACGGCGTGATCGACCCGGCGCAGACCCGCGACGTGCTCGGCCTCGCCCTCTCCGCCTCGCTCAACGCGCCCATCGAAGCCACGCGCTTCGGCGTCTTCCGCATGTAAGGCCGCCGCCATGACCGACTTCCAGAACATAGAACTCGACATCGACCCGCGCGGCGTCGCCAGCCTCTGGCTGAACCGCCCGGACAAGAACAACGCCTTCAACGCCCGGACCATTGCCGAACTGATCCAGGCACTCGACATCGTCGCCGGCGACGAGCGTGTGCGCCTGCTGGTGCTGCGTGGGCGCGGCAAGCACTTCTGCGGCGGCGCGGACCTTTCCTGGATGCAGGAATCCGTGCAGCTCGACTACCAGGGCAACCTGAACGACGCCCAGCAGCTCGCCGAACTGCTCTACAACCTGCACCAGCTGAAGAAGCCGACCCTTGCCATCGTGCAGGGCGCGGCCTTCGGCGGCGGCGTCGGGCTGGTGGCCTGCTGCGACATGGCCCTGGCCGCCGAGGACGCGCAGTTCTGCCTGTCCGAAGTGCGCATCGGCCTGATCCCGGCCACCATCGGCCCGTTCGTCACCAAGGCCATCGGCCAGCGCGCCGCCACCCGCTACGCCATGACCGCCGAGCGCTTCAGCGGCCTCCGCGCCCGCGAGCTGGGCCTGGTGGACGAGCACTACCCGGCCGCCGAGCTGGACGAGAAAGCCGACGCCTGGATCGCCAACCTGATGAACAACAGCCCGGCGGCCCTGGCCGCCTGCAAGGCGCTGTTCCACGAAATCGGCGCCGGCGAACTCACGCCTGAGCGCCGCCGCTATACCGAAGCCGCCATCGCCCGCATCCGCATCAGCCCCGAGGGGCAGGAAGGCCTGCGCGCCTTCCTGGAAAAACGCAAACCGGCCTGGCAGGAGCAAGTCTGATGAGCAAGATCGATATCCTGCTGGTAGCCAACCGCGGCGAGATCGCCTGCCGCGTGATGCGCACCGCCAAGGCCCTGGGCCTGACCACCGTGGCCGTGCACAGCGCCACCGACCGCAACGCCCGCCACGTCGAGGAGGCGGACATCGCCATCGACCTGGGCGGCGCAAAGCCGGCTGAAAGCTACCTGCGCGCGGATGCCGTACTGGCCGCCGCGAAAGCCGCCGGCGCGCAGGCCATCCACCCCGGCTATGGCTTCCTCTCGGAGAACGCCGGCTTCGCCCGCGCCTGCGAAGAGGCCGGGCTGGTGTTCCTCGGCCCGCCGGCCAGCGCCATCGACGCCATGGGCAGCAAGTCCGCCGCCAAGGCGCTGATGGAAACCGCCGGCGTGCCGCTGGTGCCCGGCTACCACGGCGAGGCCCAGGACTACGCGACCTTCCAGCGCGAGGCGCAGCGCATCGGCTACCCGGTGCTGCTGAAAGCCGCCGCCGGCGGTGGCGGCAAGGGCATGAAGGTGGTGGAGCGCGAGGCCGAACTGGCCGAGGCGCTGGAATCCGCCCAGCGTGAAGCGCAGTCCGGTTTCGGCGATTCGCGCATGCTGGTGGAGAAATACCTGACCAAGCCGCGCCACGTGGAAATCCAGGTATTCGCCGATAAGCACGGCAACTGCCTGTACCTCAACGAGCGCGACTGCTCGATCCAGCGCCGCCACCAGAAAGTGGTGGAGGAAGCGCCGGCTCCGGGGCTCTCCCTCGAACTGCGCCAGGGCATGGGCGAAGCCGCCGTGCGCGCCGCCCAGGCCATCGGCTACGTCGGCGCCGGCACCGTGGAATTCCTCTACGACGAAGGCAGCGGCCAGTTCTTCTTCATGGAAATGAACACCCGCCTGCAGGTGGAGCACCCGGTCACCGAAGCCATCACCGGCCTCGACCTGGTGGCCTGGCAGATTCGCGTCGCCCGTGGCGAGCCGCTGCCGATCACCCAGGAACAGGTGCCGCTGATCGGCCACGCCATCGAAGTGCGCCTCTATGCCGAAGACCCCGAAGGCGGCTTCCTGCCCGCCAGCGGCCACCTCGCGCTGTACCGCGAACCCGCCGCCGGCCCCGGCCGCCGGGTGGACAGCGGCATCCGCGAGGGCGACGACATCTCGCCGTTCTACGACCCGATGCTGGCCAAGCTGATCGCCTGGGGCGAGAACCGCGAGGAAGCCCGCCAGCGCCTGCTGTCGATGCTCGGCGAAACCGCCGTCGGCGGCTTCAAGACCAACCTCGCGTTCCTGCGCCGCGTGCTGACCCACCCGGCCTTCGCCGCGGGCGAACTGGATACCGGCTTCATCGGCCGCTATCAGGATGCCCTGCTGCCCGCTCCCACGGCCCTGCCCGAGCGTTTCTGGCAGCTCGCCGCCGAGGCCTGGGTGCAGAGCGAAGCCGCCCGCGTGCGTGGCGACGACGCCCACTCGCCCTGGTCCGCCCAGAGCGGCTGGCGCAGCGGCCTGCCGGGGGAAACCGACCTGCACCTGCTGGCCAAGGGCGAATCGCAGGTGGTACGCCTGCGTCATGCCGACGGCCAGCGTATCGCCAAGCTCGACGGTCAGTGGCTGGATGTGAAGGACGGCGATATCCGTCGTCGTCACCAGGTCATCCGCCGGGGCGACAGCCTCTACCTGGAATGGAACGGCGAGCTGGTCGGCGTGCAGCGTTTCGACCCGATTGCCGAAGCCGAAGCGGCCCACGCCCACCATGGCGGGCTGGGCGCACCGATGAACGGCAGCATCGTGCGCATCCTGGTCGAACCCGGCCAGAGCGTCGAAGCCGGCGCCGCCCTGGTGGTGCTCGAAGCCATGAAGATGGAACACAGCATTCGCGCGCCGCACGCTGGCGTGGTGAAATCGCTGTATTGCAGCGAAGGCGAGCTGGTGTCGGAAGGTACGGCGCTGGTGGAGCTGGAAGAGGCGCCGGCCTGACGGCGGCACTTTATAGGGCGCATAACACGCCAGCGTTATCCGCCGCGCAGTAACGGCGGATAAAGCGTTCCGCTTTATGCGCCCTACATGACTGCCGCCTGATACCGATGCCGCTTTTTGTAGGAGCGAGCTTGCTCGCGAACCCGCATCACTCCGGTCACTCAGGGTGCCATGCGTTCGCGAGCAAGGACTAGGCGTCCCCCTCGGTCCTACGAAGAGCCAAAGCTGCCCTTCGCACGAATCCAACGAGGACATTCCATGACCCTGCCCCAATCCGTCCGCCTGGTCGAAGTCGGCCCGCGCGACGGCCTGCAGAACGAGAAACAGCCCATCGCCGTCGCCGACAAGGTGCGCCTGGTGGACGACCTGACCGCCGCCGGCCTGAGCTACATCGAAGTCGGCAGCTTCGTCTCGCCCAAGTGGGTGCCGCAGATGGCCGGCTCGGCGGAAGTCTTCGCCGGCATCCAGCAGAAGGCCGGCGTCACCTACGCCGCCTTGGCGCCGAACCTGAAGGGCTTCGAAGCCGCGCTGGAATCGCAGGTCAAGGAAGTCGCGGTGTTCGCCGCCGCCTCCGAGGCCTTCTCGCAGAAGAACATCAACTGCTCGATCAAGGAGAGCCTGGAGCGCTTCGTCCCGGTGATGGAAGCGGCCCGCCAGCACGGCGTGCGCGTGCGCGGCTACGTCTCCTGCGTACTCGGCTGCCCCTACCAGGGCGAGGTGGACGTGGCGCAGGTCGCCGCCGTCGCCGAAGAGCTGCATGCCATGGGCTGCTATGAAGTGTCCCTGGGCGACACCATCGGCGTCGGCACCGCCGGCGCCACCCGCCGCATGTTCGAAGTGGTCGGCCAACGCGTGCCACGCGCGCAACTGGCCGGGCACTTCCACGACACCTACGGGCAGGCCACGGCGAACATCTACGCCAGCCTTCTGGAAGGCATCGCCGTGTTCGACAGCTCGGTCGCCGGCCTGGGCGGCTGCCCCTACGCCAAGGGCGCCACCGGCAACGTCGCCACCGAGGACGTGCTCTACCTGCTCAACGGCCTGGGCATCCACACCGGTATCGACCTGGACAAATTGATCGACGCCGGCCAGCGCATCTGTGCCGTACTCGACAAGCCCAATGGCTCGCGCGTGGCCAAGGCGCAGCTGTCCAAGCGCTGACAGCGGATTCGACCTGTAGGAGCGCGCCATGCGCGCGATCGCGGGCATGGCCCGCTCCTACAGGGAGCCACGACACTCGACGCAGACCGCAGGGCGCATAAAGCGGAACGCTTTATCCGCCGCCAGGACATCGGCGGAGCCCACCCTTGCGTAGGAGCGGACTCCGTCCGCGATGGCCTCCAGCGCGATGCGGACCTATCGCGGACGGAGTCCGCTCCTACGTGATCCCCACCCACTCACCGCTACTGACCCCGTTCTCACATCCCGGTACAGTGCGCCCTCTGCCCTCCTCGCGCACGGCCCGCTTATGACCGCTACCGACAGCCTCAAGGACTACCCCAGCGTTCGCCAACTGGCGATCCGCTCGCTGTTCGAGATCTTCGAGCAGTTCAGCGAAGGCACGGTGATCGTCGACCGCGAGGCGCGTATCGTCTGGATCAACCAGCGCTACGCCCAGCGCTTCGGCCTGGACAACGCCGAGCAGGCCATCGGCCGCCCGGTGGAACAGGTGATCCCCGGCAGCCTGATGCGCGAGGTGGTCAGCAGCGGCCGGCCGATGCTGCTGGACATCCTCGACATGGCCAAGGACCCGCTGGTGGTCATGCGCGTGCCGATCCGCGACGACGCAGGCGTTGTCATCGGCGGCATCGGCTTCGCCCTGTTCGACGAGCTGCGCGCGCTCTCGCCGCTGCTCACCCGCTACCAGCGCATGCAGGCCGAACTGGCATCGACCCGCTCGCTGCTGCAGGCGCGCCAGGCCAAGTACAGCTTCGGGCACTTCATCGGCACCAGCCCGGCCAGCCTGGAAGTGAAGCGCCGTGCCCGCCGCGGCGCCGCCAGCGAGGCGCCGATCCTGCTGCTGGGCGAGACCGGCACCGGCAAGGAGCTGCTCGCCCATGCCATCCACGCGTCATCCCCCCGCGCGGACAAGCCCTTCGTCAGCATCAACGCCGCCGCCATCCCCGAAACCCTGCTGGAAGCCGAATTCTTCGGCACCGCGCCGGGCGCCTTCACCGGCGCGGACCGCAAGGGCCGCGCCGGCAAGCTGCAGATCGCCCAGGGCGGCACGCTGTTCCTCGACGAGATCGGCGACATGCCGCTGACCCTGCAGAGCAAGCTGTTGCGCGTGCTGCAGGAGAAGGAATTCGAACCGGTGGGCTCCAACGAGGTGCTGCGTAGCGACATCCGCCTGATCGCCGCCACCTCCATCGACCTCGACGCCGCCGTGCGCGAAGGGCGTTTCCGCGCCGACCTGTTCTACCGCATCAACGTCCTGCCCATCGAGATCCCGCCGCTGCGCGAGCGCCTGGAAGACCTGCCGGCGCTGTGCGAAGCCATCCTCGACGGCCTGCGCGACGACCGTCAGACCCTCTATGAGCTGGATGCCGGTGGCCTCGCGCTGCTCGCCCGGCACGCCTGGCCGGGCAACGTGCGCGAGCTGCGCAACCTGCTGGAGCGCACCGTGCTGCTGGGCGACCGCCCGCAGATCGACGCCGCCGCCCTGCGTTCGGCGCTGGGCGAGCTGCAACCGCTGCCGGCGGGCACGGCAGTGCCGTCAGCCAGGCTGGCCGAAGGACAGGATTTCTATGCCGCGCGCGATGCCTTCGAGCGCGAGCTGATCGCCAATACCCTGGCCGAGCACGGCGGCAACGTCGACGTGGCTGCTCGGCGCCTCGGCCTGGGGCGCTCGACGCTGTACAAGAAGATGGCGGCCCTGGGTCTGCAAACCTGACCCGCCTGTCTCAAAAAAGAGATAAATCTCCAAATAGAGACAAAGCTATTACCCACTGGATTTGCAACCTTCTGGCAGCGTCTTCCCAAGATCCGTCTCCATTTGGAGACAAACGCCATTCCCCGGCAATCACCATTCTCAAAATAAGACTTAAAAATCAAATAGTTACAATCCTGGCACGGTACTCGCTATGTCGCCTTTCGCGGCCACCCGCCGCACAGCCGACATAACAACAATCAACGCTGCCCGAACGCGAACACACCCCAGCGGACATCACGGCCAGTCCCGCTTCGCACACGGCGCCGCGTCAGGAGATCACCGATGAGCCGTTCCACGCTCAATCATGCCGCCGTTCTGACCGCCCTCGGTTCCACCCTTGCCCTTTCGCCCCAGGCCTTCGCCGAATTTCTCGCCGACAGCAAGGCCAGCGTCGAACTGCGCAACTTCTACTTCAATCGCGATTTCCGCCAGGACAACGCCCCGCAGTCCAAGCAGGACGAATGGGCCCAGGGCTTCCTGCTGCGCTACGAGTCCGGCTACACCGAAGGCACCATCGGCGTGGGTGTCGATGCCCTCGGCCTGCTCGGCGTGAAGCTCGATTCGAGCCCCGACCGCGCCGGCTCCGGCCTGCTCCCGCGCGACAGGCAGAAGGTCAACGGCGCGCCCGACGACTACAGCGAACTGGGCCTGACCGCCAAGCTGCGCGCCTCCAAGAGCGTACTGAAGGTCGGCACCCTGCTGCCCAAGCTGCCCACCGTGCTGGCCAACGATTCACGCCTGCTGCCGCAGACCTTCGAAGGCGCGCACCTGAATTCCGCCGAGTTCGCCGGCCTGACCTTCGACGGCGGCCGCCTGCGCCAGGTGAGCCAGCGCGACTCGTCCAACCGCGAAGACATGACCGTCACCACCGGCAACGCGCGCGGCATCGTCGCCACCGATACCAGCGACCAGTTCGACTTCGCCGGCCTGAGCTACAAGTGGACGCCGCAACTCACTACCGGCTACAGCTACGCCAAGCTCGACGGGCTCTACGACCAGCACATCGTCAACCTGGTGCACGTGCTGCCCGTCGCCGCCGGCCAATCGCTGAAGACCGACCTGCGCTACGCCCGCTCCGACGACGACGGCCACAGCAACGTCGACAACCGCGCCTTCGGCGCCATGCTCACCTACACCCTGGGCGGCCACGGCTTCGGCGCCGGCTACCAGTCCATGAGCGGCGACACCGGTTTCGCCTATATCGGCGGCACCGACGCCTTCCTGGTCAACTTCGTGCAGATCGGCGACTTCGCCAACCGCGACGAGAAGTCCTGGCAAGCCCGCTACGACTACGACTTCGCCGCCCTCGGCGTGCCCGGCCTGACCTTCATGACGCGCTACCTGTCCGGCGACAGCATCGACCTGGGCGCGAACCGCCCCGAAGGCGAGGAGTGGGAGCGCGATACCGACATCGGCTATGTGGTGCAGAGCGGCCCACTGAAGAACGTCGGGGTGAAATGGCGCAATGCGACCGTACGTACCAGCCACTTCGGCAACGACCTGGACGAGAACCGCCTGATCGTCAGCTACGTGCTGCCGCTCTGGTAACCGCCTGATCGTCACGCGGCCCCACTACAACAAGAACGACGCGCGGCCCTGGCCGCGCTGAAACTGGAGATACTTCGATGAGCGTGGTCATTGCCCTCGCGGCCCTCGCCCTGCTGATGCTCGCCGCCTACCGCGGCTACAGCGTGATCCTCTTCGCCCCCATCGCCGCGCTGCTGGCGGTGCTGCTGACCGATCCGTCCGCCGTCGCCCCGGCCTTCACTGGGGTGTTCATGGAGAAGATGGTCGGCTTCGTCAAACTCTACTTCCCGGTGTTCCTGCTCGGCGCGGTGTTCGGCAAGCTGATCGAGCTGTCGGGCTTCTCGCGCTCCATCGTCGCCGCCGCCATCCGCCTGCTCGGCACGAGCCAGGCGATGCTGGTGATCGTGCTGGTCTGCGCCCTGCTCACCTACGGTGGCGTGTCGCTGTTCGTGGTGGTGTTCGCGGTCTACCCCTTCGCCGCCGAGATGTTCCGCCAGAGCAACATTCCCAAGCGGCTGATCCCGGCGACCATCGCCCTGGGCGCGTTCAGCTTCACCATGGACGCCCTGCCCGGCACCCCGCAGATCCAGAACATCATCCCCACCGCCTTCTTCAACACCACCGGCTGGGCCGCGCCCTGGCTGGGGCTGATCGGCAGCCTGTTCGTGTTCACCGTGGGCATGCTGTTCCTCCGCCGCCAGGCCGGCAAGGCGCGCGCTGCAGGCGAGGGCTATGGCACCGAGCTGCGCAACGAGCCGGAAACCGCCGACGACATCAAGCTGCCCCACCCGCTGCTGGCGCTCTCGCCGCTGGTGCTGGTGGGCGTCGCCAACCTGCTGTTCACCCACTGGATTCCCCAGGTCTACGGCAAGACCCACAGCCTGCAACTGGCCGGCATGGCCGCGCCGGTGGCCAGCGACGTGGCCAAGCTGACCGGCATCTGGGCGGTACAGGCGGCGCTGCTGCTGGGCATCCTGCTGGTGCTGGTGACGAGCTTTGCGGTGATCCGCAGCAGGATCGCCGAAGGCAGCAAGACCGCCGTGTCCGGCGCGCTGCTGGCGGCCATGAATACCGCCTCGGAATACGGCTTCGGCGCGGTGATCGCCTCCCTGCCGGGCTTCCTGGTGCTGGCCGACGCGCTGAAGAAGATCCCCGATCCGCTGGTCAACGAGGCCATCACCGTCACCAGCCTGGCCGGCATCACCGGTTCGGCGTCTGGCGGCATGAGCATCGCCCTGGCGGCCATGTCCGAGCAGTTCATCGCCGCCGCCCACGCCGCCAACATCCCGCTGGAAGTGCTGCACCGGGTCGCGGCCATGGCCTCCGGCGGCATGGACACCCTGCCCCACAACGGCGCGGTGATCACCCTGCTCGCGGTCACCGGCCTGACCCACCGCGAGGCCTACAAGGACATCTTCGCCATCACCCTGATCAAGACCCTCGCGGTGTTCGTGGTGATCGGCACTTTCTATGCCACCGGGATTGTATAAGCCGGTTGTCTTCAAGCGGTCGCCGCGCGGCGACCGCCCCGTTCCAGAGGAGATTTGCATGACTCTCAAAGGCAGGACCGCACTGGTCACCGGCTCCACCAGCGGCATCGGCCTGGGCATCGCCGCGCGCCTCGCTCAGGCGGGCGCCAACGTGGTGGTCAACGGCTTCGGCGATATCGATGCGGCGGTGCGCGAGCTGTCGGTGCACGGCACGCGCATCGGCCACCATGGGGCCGATATGGCACAACCCGAGCAGATCGCCGAGATGATCGCCTACGTCGAGCGCGAGTTCGGCGGCCTCGACATCCTGGTCAACAACGCCGGCATCCAGCACGTCGCGGCTCTGGAAGAGTTCCCCGTGGAGCGCTGGAACGCGATCATCGCCATCAACCTCTCCTCGGTGTTCCACACCACCCGCCTGGCGCTGCCGGGCATGCGCCAGCGCGGTTGGGGACGCATCCTCAACATCGCTTCCACCCACGGCCTGGTCGCCTCCGCCGGCAAGAGCGCCTACGTGGCGGCCAAGCACGGGGTGATCGGCCTGACCAAGACCACCGCCCTGGAAACCGCCACCAGCGCCATCACCTGCAACGCCATCTGCCCCGGCTGGGTGCTGACGCCGCTCGTCCAGCAGCAGATCGATGCGCGCATCGCGGCCGGAGCCAGCCCCGAGCAGGCGCGCCACGACCTGCTGGCGGAAAAACAGCCGTCGCTGGAATTCGTCACCGCCGACCAGCTCGGCGAGCTGGCGCTATTCTTGTGCAGTGAGGCTGCCGCTCAGGTCCGTGGCGCCGCCTGGAACATGGATGGCGGCTGGGTCGCCCAATGACCGCGAAGGCCTCCGGTCAAGTTGCCTGGCGTCGTCCGACGGACGGCGCCCACCGATCCTTGCTGGAGTCGTCGTCAATGAACCCACTGCTCTGGACACCCTCCCCCGAACGCGTCGCCGCCACCCGGATGGACGCCTTCCGCCGCAAGGTGGCGCAGGAGCACGGGCTCGACCTGCCCGACTACGCCGCCCTGCACGCCTGGAGCGTCGCCGAGCGCGAGGCCTTCTGGCTGGCCATCGTCGACACCTTCGGCGTGCAGTTCCACGAAGCGCCCACGGCGGTGCTCGAAGAGGGCCCGGAGATGCCCGATGCGCACTGGTTCCCCGGCGCCACCCTGAACTTCGCCGAACACCTGCTGCGCCGCCGCGACCACAAGCCGGCGCTGATCGCCATCAGCGAGGACGAACAGCGCGAGGTGCTCAGCCACGCCGACCTGGCCGCCCATGTCGCCGGCCTGCAGCGCGCCCTGCGCGAGGCCGGGGTGGGTGTCGGCGACCGCGTCGCGGCCTTCATGCCCAACACCTGGCAGACCGTGGTCGGCATGCTCGCCACCACCAGCCTGGGCGCCACCTGGTCGAGCTGCTCGCCGGACTTCGGCACCCACGGCGTGATCGACCGTTTCGGCCAGATCGAACCCAAGGTGCTGATCGCCTGCGCCGGCTACCGCTACGCCGGCAAGACCCTGGACCTGACGGCCAAGCTCAACGAAATCCTTTCCCAGCTGCACAGCCTGGAACAGTTGCTGATCGTGCCCTACGCCCACCCGGAGGCGCGGCCGGCCGATTACCTGACCCTGGCCCGGGTGGATCTCTGGCAGGACTTCTACCAACCCGGCGGCGAACCGGTGTTCACCCCGGTGCCCTTCGACCACCCGCTGTACATCCTCTATTCCTCCGGCACCACCGGCGTGCCCAAGTGCATCGTCCACGGCACCGGCGGCGTGCTGCTGCAACACCTGAAGGAACATGGCCTGCACGCGGACCTGGGAGCGAACGACACGCTGTTCTACTACACCACCTGCGGCTGGATGATGTGGAACTGGCTGGTCTCGGGCCTTGCCCAGGGCGCCAGCCTGGTGCTCTACGACGGCTCGCCCTTCCACCCCGGCCCGGAGCGGCTGATCGACCTGATCGACGCCGAGGGCATCAGCGTCTTCGGTACCAGCGCCAAGTACGTCTCCGCGCTGGAAAAGGCCAACGTACGGCCACGCCAGACCCATTCGCTGGAACGCCTGAAGACCCTGCTCACCACCGGCTCGCCGCTGCTCCACGAGAGCTTCGACTACGTCTACCGCGACGTGAAACCCGACCTCTGCCTGTCGTCGATCTCCGGCGGCACCGACATCGTCTCCTGCTTCGCCCTGGGCAACCCGACTGCGCCGGTGTGGCGTGGCGAGTTGCAGTGCAAGGGCCTGGGCATGGCGGTGGAAGTCTGGGACGAGGCCGGCAAACCGGTGCACGGCGAGAAAGGCGAGCTGGTCTGCGTGCGGCACTTCCCGTCGATACCAGTGGGCTTCTGGAACGACGAGAACAACGAGAAATTCCTCGACGCCTACTTCGCCACCTTCCCCGGTGTCTGGGCCCACGGCGACTACGCCGAGGAGACCGAGCACGGCGGCCTGGTGATCCACGGCCGCTCCGATGCCGTGCTCAACCCCGGCGGCGTGCGCATCGGCACCGCAGAAATCTACCGCCAGGTGGAGAAGATCGAGCAAGTGCTGGAGTCCATCGCCATCGGCCAGGAATGGCAAGGCGACGTGCGCGTGGTGCTGTTCGTGCGCCTGCGCGAGGGCGTGGCGTTGGATAAGGCATTGCAGGAACGCATCCGCCAGACCATCCGCGCCAACACCACCCCGCGCCATGTGCCGGCAAAAATCCTCGAAGTAGCGGACATCCCGCGCACCCTGAGCGGCAAGATCGTCGAACTGGCGGTACGCAACGTGGTGCACGGGCGACCGGTGAAGAACACCGATGCGCTGGCCAACCCCCAGGCGCTGGAGCTGTTCAGGGATCGGAAGGAGCTGGAGAGCTGAGGTTCTCAGGTGACGCGGTGCCGACGCGGTCCCCTCACCCCAACCCTCTCCCAGAGGGAGAGGGGGCAGATTGTGCCGACTGACACCATGGCCGCTCACTGCACCGAACGGTCCCCTCTCCCGCGTGCGGGAGAGGGTTAGGGGCTCTTGCTCTCGTAGGAGCGGACTCCGTCCGCGATCGTTTTCAGGCCGCAACGCCATGCAGGCTCTGGTTCGCGAGCAAGCTCGCTCCTACGAAGAGCGCCGCGGCGTATGTCTGTAGGAGCGAGGGGGACGCCATCGTTATTGCTCGCGAACCCTGCCCTACCAGAGCGGACCGTGCCTCAGCCCATCAGACACCGCCCGGATGCGTGGTCCGGGCGGCGCTGATCAGGCGTCGCCCAGCGACTCGGTGCCCAGCTCGTTCCACACCTCCTCGGCGAGGTGGAACGTCGCATTGGCGGCGGGAATGCCGCAGTAGATCGCGCTCTGCAGCAGCACTTCCTTGATCTCCTCGCGGCTCACGCCGTTGTTGCGCGCGGCGCGCAGGTGCAGCTTGAGCTCACCCTCGCGGTTCATACCGATCAGCATGGCGATGGTGATCAGGCTGCGGGTGTGGCGCGGCAGGCCCGGGCGGGTCCAGATGTCACCCCAGGCGTGGCGGGTGATCATTTCCTGGAATTCCTCGTTGAAGGCCGTGCGGTTCTGCAGGCTGCGGTCGACGTGGGCATCGCCCAGCACCGCACGACGCACCTGCATGCCGGCTTCGTAGCGTTCTTTTTCGTCCATCTCTAACTCCGAAGTGAGCCTGTAGGAGCGCGCCATGCGCGCGAATCGCGGGCATGGCCCGCTCCTACACGGAAAAGCAATCAGGCGCGCAGGAAGTCCAGCACGCGCTGGCTGAAGGCATCGGCGGCCTGCACGTTGGACAGGTGCGCGGCGCGGAACTCCACCAGCTCGGCGCCGGGAATGCGCGCCTGCAGGAAGCGGCCATCTTCAGTCGTAGTCACCGGATCGGCGGCGCCACAGACCACCAGAGTCGGTGCGCTGATCGCACCGATCTCGCCACGGAAATCCGCATCGCGTACAGCCGCGCAGTTGGCCGCGTAACCTTCGGGTGAGGTCTGCGCCAGCATGCCGACGATGGGCTCGACCTTGCCCGGCTCCGCCTCGGCGAAGTCGGCGGTGAACCAGCGCGAGATCGACGCATCGCGCAGGTTGCGCATGGCCTCGGCGCCGCCGCTGAGCACGGTCTCGATGCGCGGGTTCCAGACTTCCGGGGTGCCGATCTTGGCGGCGGTGTTGCACAGCACCAGGCGCTCGATGCGCTCCGGCGCATGGATGCCCAGCCACTGGCCGATCAGGCCGCCCATGGACAGGCCGCAGAAATGCGCGCGCGGAATGTCCAGCGCGTCCAGCAGGGCCAGCACGTCGCGGCCGTTCTGCTCGATGCTGTAGGGGCCGGGAGTGACCAGCGAAGCGCCGTGGCCGCGAGTGTCATAACGCAGCACGCGGAAGTGCTCGGTGACGGCCGGGATCTGCGCGTCCCACATGTGCAGGTCGGTGCCCAGGGAGTTGGACAGCACCAGCACCGGCGCGCCGGCCGGCCCTTCCAGTTGATAGTTCAGGTCGCCATCGGCGAGACGTACGGCAGGCATGCAAGGCTCCTATCGCGAAACGTGAATATGTTCGGCCAGCGCGCGCTCGACCCAGCGGCGCGCCTGGCCCAGGTAATGGGCGGGATCGAGCAGGCGATCCAGTTCTTCGGCATTCAGTTGAGCGGCGACCTCGGCATTGGCGCCGAGCACCGCGCGCAGGTGCGCGCCCTCCTTCACCGCCTGCTTGCAGCATTGCTCCACCAGGTGGTGCGCAGCGTCGCGGCCGATACGCTGGGCCAGCGCAATGCTCACGGCTTCGGCGAGCACCAGGCCACGGGTCAGGTCGAGGTTCGCCCGCATCCGCTCGGCATCCACCTCCAGGCCCGGCACCAGGCTCAGCGCCTGTTGCAGCGCGCCGGAAACGAGGCAGCACAGCTCCGGCAGGCTTTCCCATTCGGCGTGCCACAGGCCGAGGCTGCGCTCGTGCTCCTGGGGCATGGCGGCGAGCAAGGTCGAGACCAGGCCGGGCGCGCGGGTGGCCGCGCCGATCAGCACGGCGGCGCCCACCGGGTTGCGCTTGTGCGGCATGGTGGAGGACCCACCCTTGCCCGGCGCGGAAGGCTCGAAGACTTCGCCGGCCTCGGTCTGCATCAGCAGGCTGAGGTCGCGGCCCAGCTTGCCGAGGCTGCCGGCAATCAGGCCGAGCAGGCTGGCAAATTCCACCAGGCGGTCGCGCTGGGTGTGCCAGGGTTGCTCGGGCAATTGCAGATCGAGTTCCTCGGCCAGCGCTTCGGCCACGGCAAAGCCCTGCTCGCCCAGGGCGGCGAGGCTGCCGGACGCGCCGCCGAATTGCAGGCACAGCAGGCGCGGCTTGAGTTCGTTGAGGCGCTGGCGATGGCGGGTGATCGCGCCCAGCCAGCCGGCGATCTTCATGCCGAGGGTGACCGGCGTGGCGTGTTGCAGCCAGGTACGGCCGACCATGGGCGTGCCGGCGTGGGCTTGTGCCTGAACAGCCAGCGCGTCGGCCAGTTGGGCGAGATCGTTTTCCAGCAGCTCGATGGCGGCACGCAGTTGCAGGACCAGACCGGAGTCCATGGCGTCCTGGCTGGTGGCGCCCAGATGCACGTAGCGCTCGGCTTCGGCGTCCTCGGCGGCGATGCGCTTGCCCAGCGCCTTCACCAGCGGGATCGCGGAATTGCCGGCGCTGCAGATGGCCTGGGCCAGCGCCTCGAAGTCATAGAGTTCGGCACGGCAGGCGGCGGCGATGGGCGCCACTGCGCTCGTCGGGATGACGCCGACACGGGCTTCGGCGCGGGCCAATGCGGCCTCGAAGTCGAGCATGCCCTGCACCCGGCCGTGGTCGCTGAAGATCGCGCGCATGGCGGGCTGGGTGAAGTAGGCGTCGAACAGAAGGTTGGTGCTCACGGGTGGCTCCGGAGATCGGGCAGGCGTAGTCGGACAGTATGACCGGAGAGTTGCTTTCTGTAGGAGCGAGCTTGCTCGCGAACAAACCCCGCTGCGGGGCTCAGGTTCGCGAGCAAGCTCGCTCCTACAAGAGCTATACGCGCTCGACCACCAGCGCCACGCCCTGCCCCACACCCACGCACATGGTGCACAGGCCGAGCTTGCCGCCGGACTTCTGCAACTGGTGCACAGCGGTCAGCACCAGACGAGCGCCGCTGGCGCCCAGCGGGTGGCCGAGGGCGATGGCGCCGCCGTTGGGGTTCACCCGCGCGTCGTCATCGGCGATGCCGAGTTCACGGGTCACCGCCAGGCCCTGGGCGGCGAAGGCTTCGTTCAGCTCGATGACGTCGAACTGGTCCACCGACAGGTTCAGCCGCTCCAGCAGCTTGCGCACCGCCGGCACCGGGCCGATGCCCATTACCCGCGGGGCGACGCCGGCGCTGGCCATGCCGAGCACCTTCGCACGCGGCGTCAGGCCGTGTTTCTTCACCGCTTCGGCGCTGGCGAGGATCAGTGCCACGGCGCCGTCGTTCACACCGGAGGCATTGCCGGCAGTGACGGTCTTGCCTTCGCCGTTGACCGGCTTGAGTTTGGCCAGCGCTTCCAGGGTGGTGTCCGGGCGCGGGTGTTCGTCGGTATCGACGACCGTGTCGCCCTTGCGGCCCTTGATCACCACCGGGACGATTTCCTCGGCGAAGTAGCCGCTGGCCTGGGCGACGCCGGCACGCTGCTGGCTGCGCAGGGAGAAGGCGTCCTGGTCGGCGCGATTGACCTTGTAATCGTCAGCCACGTTGTCGGCGGTCTGCGGCATGGCATCCACGCCGTAATGCGCCTTCATCAGCGGGTTGATGAAGCGCCAGCCGATGGTGGTGTCCTCGATCTTCTGGCCGCGGCCGAAGGCGCTGTCGGCCTTGCCCATCACGTAGGGCGCGCGGGACATGGATTCCACGCCGCCGGCGATGACCAGTTCGGCCTCGCCGCTGGCGATGGCGCGGAAGGCGGTGCCCACCGCGTCCAGGCCCGAGGCGCAGAGGCGGTTGAGGGTCACGCCCGGCACGCTGTCCGGCAGGCCGGCCAGCAGCAGCGCCATGCGTGCGACGTTGCGGTTGTCCTCGCCGGCCTGGTTGGCGCAGCCGAGGTACACCTCGTCCAGCGCGGCCCAGTCGACCTGCGGGTTGCGATCCACCAGCGCCTTCACCGGCACGGCGGCGAGGTCGTCGGCGCGCACGCCGGAGAGCGAACCGCCGAAGCGGCCGATGGGGGTGCGCACGGCATCGCAGATGAAGACCTCGCGGCTCATTCCTCACCTCCCAGCTGGCCGTGGGCGGCAGCGGTGCGGGCTTCGAGGGCACGCAGGGCTTCCAGCTCCACGTCGGTCGGCGCGACGGTTTCGCCCACCTGCTCGGCGAAGCGGATCGCCCAGCCGGTGTTCTCGACCACCTGCTCGCGGGTCACGCCCGGGTGCAGCGAAGTGACGATGAATTCGTTGCTGCCGGCTTCCGGCTCCATGATGCAGAGGTCGGTGATGATCGCCACCGGGCCCTTGCCGGGCAGGCCGAGCTGCTGGCGGTGGTCGCCGCCTTCGCCGAAGCCGACCGAGGTGATGAAGGCCAGCTTGTCGACGAAGGTGCGGTGGGACTGCTTGAGGATGATCAGCACTTCCTTGGCGGAACCGGCGATCTCCGGCGCGCCGCCGGCGCCGGGCAGGCGCACTTTCGGCTTGCTGTAATCGCCGATAACGGTGGTGTTGATGTTGCCGAAGCGGTCGACCTGGGCCGCGCCGAGGAAGCCGACGTCGATGCGCCCGCCCTGCAGCCAGTAGCGGAAGATCTCGCCGGTGGGCACCACGGTGTCGGCGGTTTCGGCCAGCTCGCCGTCGCCGATGGACAGCGGCAGCACGCTGGGCTTGGCGCCGATGGGGCCGGATTCGTAGATCAGGACCACGTCCGGGGAGGCGGTCAGGCGCGCGAGGTTGGCAGCCTTGGACGGCAGGCCGATGCCGACGAAGCAGACGGCGCCGTTCTTCAGGCGGCGGGCGGCGGCCACGGTCATCATTTCATTGGTGCTGTAGGCGCTCATTACTTGGCCTCCGCGAGTTTGGAACGGAACTCTGCAAAATCCTTGGTGCCGCGGATATAGGTATCGATCCAGGCGTTGAAGGTGTCGCGGTCGCGGGCGATCGGGTCCCAGGCCTGGTAGAAGCGGTTGTCGCGCTCGGAGTAGCCGTGGGCATAGGACGGGTGCGAACCGCCGGGCACCAGGCAGACGGCGGACAGCGCCCAGGTCGGCAGCACGCAGGCGTTCATCGGCGCGTTGAGGTCGTCGACGATTTCTTCCACGGTGACGATGCAGCGCTTGGCGGCCAGGGCGGCTTCCTTCTGCACGCCGAGGATGCCCCACAGCAGCACGTTGCCCTTGCGGTCGGCCTTCTGCGCGTGGATCACGGTGACGTCCGGGCGCACCGACGGCACGGCGGCCAGTTGCTCGCCGGTGAACGGGCAGTTGATGAACTTGATGTTCGGGTTGACCTTCGGCAGGTCGGAACCGGCATAGGCGCGCAGCACGGCGAACGGCAGGCCGGAGGCGCCGGCGACGTAGGAGTTGGCGAGGTCGGCATGGCTGTGCTCGTCGATCTCCAGCTCGCGCGGCCAGCCCTTCTCCACCGCGTCACGCAGGCGATGCAGCGAACCGACGCCGGGGTTGCCGCCCCAGGAGAAGGTCAGCTTGCGCACGCAGCCGGCGCCGATCAGCAGGTCGTAGACCAGATCGGGGGTCATGCGCACCAGGTGCAGGTCTTTCTTGCCCTGGCGGATCAGCTCATGGGAGGCAGCGGTCGGGATCAGGTGGGTGAAGCCTTCGAGCGCGACGGTGTCACCGTCGTTGACGAAGCGCTCGACCGCTTCGCGGAGAGTCAGGAGTTCAGCCATGGTCGGTCTCGTTGTGTAGGGGGTGCCGATGGGAAAACAGTACCGTCGGGGGGATGGGCGAACAATGCGATAATCGACTATTGGTGCGAATATCGAACACTTCTCTTAGGGGGCTAACGGACATTCCAGCCCTCGGCGGTAGCCCGGAAACGTAGGAGCGGACTCATTCCGCGATAGCCCCGAGCACAAGAGCATCGCGGACGGAGTCCGCTCCTACGGGTGTATCTGATGGGTGCGGCGCTATCGGCGGGCGGATCTCTTGTAGGAGCGAGCTTGCTCGCGAACCCGCCCAGCGCCGGAGCGGCCGGGTAACGCTGTTCGCGAGCAAGCTCGCTCCTACAGGGTCAGCACCGCGCGGGAATCAGGCTTCCTGCAACGCACGCGGACGGCTGCTGCGGTCTTCGGCGTCGGCGGAAACCGCCTGCTGCAGCTGGAAGTCGAACTCGATCTCGGCAAAGCGCCCTTCCACTCCGCGCGCCTTGGCGGCGGCCGCATCCTCGACGAAACGCACCTCGCCGATCAGCCCGTCGCGGGTGGCGTAGGCGAAGTCGTCCCACAGGTATTGGTCACCGGCGAGGTTGATCTGCGTGGTCAGGTGGCGATGCCCCGGCGCGGAGATGAAGAAGTGGATGTGCGCCGGGCGCTGGCCGTGGCGGCCGAGCTGGTTCAACAGTTCCTGGGTCGGGCCATCCGGCGGGCAGCCGTAGCCGCTGGGGACGATGCTGCGCGCCTTGTAGCGGCCTTCCGCGTCGGTGACGATGCGCCGACGCAGGTTGAACTCGGACTGGGTGCTGTCGAAATACGAGTAGGTGCCCTGGGTGTTGGCGTGCCAGAGGTCGACCACGGCGCCGACCAGCGGCCTGCCCTGCGGGTCGAACACGCGACCGGAGAGGAACATCACGGTGCCCGCATCCTGACCGTCATCCATCCGCGCTTCGCCTTGGGACAGCGGTGCGCCGGCTACGTACAGGGGACCTTCGATGGTGCGCGGGGTGCCGCCGCCGATACCGACCGCCGCGTCCTGGGCATCCAGCAGCAGGTCGAGGTAGTGCTCGATGCCCAGGCCGGCGACGACCAGGCCGGCTTCCTGGCGGGCGCCGAGGCGGTTGAGGTAATCCACCGCCTTCCAGAACTCGTCGGGGGTGACGTTCATGTCTTCGATCAGTCTGGCGGTGTCCTGCAGAATGCGCAGGATCAACTGCTTCACGCGCGGATTACCCGCATCGTTCAGGGCGCCGCTGGCTTCTTCGAAGAACTTCTGGATGTCGGCAGTCTGGGAAATCTTCACGGTCATGGTGCGATCCTCAAGTCTTGTTCTTGTTGAGTCGTACAGAACGAAATTCAGCGGTCGTCGGAATGGATCGAGGACGGATGGCGGCAGAGCCCGTCGACCTCGATGTCCATGTAGGGAAACAGCGGCAACTGCATCAGGGTGTCGTGCAGCTCCTCGACGCTGGCGAGGTCGAACACGCTGTAGTTGGCGTAGTGCCCGGCGATGCGCCACAGGTGGCGCCACTTGCCCTCGCGCTGCAGGCGCTGGGCCAGTTCCTTCTCGTCGGCCTTGAGCTGGGCGGCCTTGGCCGGGTCCATGTCGACGGGCAATTTCACGGTCATCTTCACGTGGAACAGCATCGGGTCTTCTCCTCTATCGGGCAGTCGGAAAGGGTTGCCAATCAGTGGCGGCGGAAGCGCGCCAGGCGCTCTTCATCAAGCGTCAGGCCCAGGCCGGGGGTGCGCGGAACGTGCAGCTGGAAGTCGCGGTAAACCGGCGCCTCGGTGACGATTTCCTCGGTGAGCAGCAGCGGGCCGAACAGCTCGGTGGCCCAGGTCAGCTTCTCCAAAGTGGCAAAGGCGTGGGCCGAGGCCAGGGTGCCGACCGCGCCTTCGAGCATGGTCCCGCCGTACAGCGCGATGCCGGCGGCTTCGGCGATCTGCGCGGTGCGCAGCACGGCGCGCGGGCCACCGTTCTTGGCAATCTTCAGGGCGAAGATGCTGGCGGCCCCATCGGCGGCGAGACTGAAGGCATCAGCCACGCTCTCGATGGATTCGTCGGCCATGATCGGCGCCGGGCTGCGCTGATTCAGGCGCACCTGGCCGCTGCGGTTGATGCGCGAGATAGGTTGTTCGATGAGGTCGATGCCGTTCTCGCCGAGCACCTGGCAGCCGCGGATGGCCTGGGACTCATCCCAGCCCTGGTTGACGTCCACGCGCACGCTGGCGCGTTCGCCCAGGGCCTGCTTGATCGCCACCACATGCTTGAGGTCCTGCTCCAGCGGGTTGGCGCCGATCTTCAGCTTGAAGATGCGGTGGCGGCGGATGTCCAGCATCTGCTCGGCTTCGGCGATGTCGCGGGCGGTGTCGCCGGAGGCGAGGGTCCAGGCCACTTCCAGGCTGTCGCGCACGCGGCCACCGAGCAGTTCGCTGACCGGCAGGCCGAGGCGCTTGCCCTGGGCGTCCAGCAGCGCGCTCTCGATGCCGGAGCGGGCGAAGGTGTTGCCCTTGATCGACTTGTCCAGGCGCTGCATGCAGGCGTTGATGTTGCTGGCGTCCTGGCCCTTGAGCAGCGGCGCGAAGTGCGCGTCGATATTGGCCTTGATGCTTTCCGGACTTTCATTGCCGTAGGCCAGGCCGCCGATGGTGGTGGCTTCGCCGATGCCCTCGACGCCGTCGGAGCAGCGCAGGCGGATGATCACCAGCGTCTGCTGCTGCATGGTGTGCATGGCCAGCTTGTGCGGGCGGATGGTCGGCAGGTCGACGATGATCGACTCGATGCGTTCGATGACGGGGCTACTCATGGACGGCGTTCCGGTCTGTGGTTCATGGAGCGGGTTTCTTTCGATACCCGACAGGTCTTTTCACGGATGACGAAGGATTGCGTCTGGCCTACAGAGCAGTCCAATATCGATGCCGTCTTGTTGCATACCCTGGAGGTATCATGGAGCTGCGACACCTGCGCTATTTCCGCGAAGTGGCCGGCACCCTCAACTTCACCCGCGCCGCCGAGCGTCTGCACATCGCCCAGCCACCACTGAGCCGGCAGATCCAGCAGCTTGAGGAGTTGCTCGGCGTGCCCCTGCTGGAGCGTGGTCGCCCGCTGCGCCTGACCGACGCCGGGCGCTATTTTCACGAGCAGACGGGCACCCTGCTGGCGCAGCTGGAAAGCATCTGCGAAAGCACCCGGCGCATCGGCCGCGGCGAGCGCCAGTGGTTCGGCATCGGCTTCGCACCCTCGACGCTGTACGACGGCTTGCCCGAGCTGATCCGCGAGCTGCGCGGCGACGCCGGGCTGGAGCTGGGGCTGCAGGAAATGACTACGGTGCAGCAGGTCGAGGCGCTGAAGAGCGGGCGCATCGACATCGGTTTCGGGCGCATCCGCATCGACGATCCGGCCATTACCCAGCAGGTATTGCGCGAGGAGCCAATGGTTGCCGTGCTGCCGGCCGGGCATCGCCTGCTTGGCGCGCCGCTGAGCCTGGCGCAACTGGCCGGCGAGGACTTCGTGCTCTACCCCGCCAACCCGCGCCCCAGCTACGCCGACCATGTGCTGGCGCTGTTCGCCAATCACGGCCTGAGCGTGCGCGTGACGCAATGGACCAACGAGCTGCAGACCGCCATCGGCCTGGTCGCCGCCGGCCTGGGCGTGGCGCTGGTGCCGGCGTCGGTGCAGCAACAGCACCGCGCCGACATCGGCTATGCCACGCTGACCGACGCCGAGGCAGTCTCGCCGATCATCCTCAGCCAGCGCCGCGGCGACGTCAGCGCGCCGCTGCAACACTGCCTGCGACTGATCGGCGCGCAGTTGCCGTGAGCACATCATCGCGGCGCCTCAACCCAGGTCGCCGCCACCCACCGGCAGGGTCACGCCGGTGATGTAGCTAGCCTCGTCGGAGGCGAGGAAGAGGATCGCGCCGACCTGCTCGTCGATGGTCCCGTAGCGCTTCATCAGGCTGCTGTCGACGGTCTGGTCGACGATCTGCTGGTACCAGCGCTTTTCCTGTTCGCTCTGCTGCGCGGCGTTGCGCGGAATGCGCCGGGGCGGCGCCTCGGTTCCGCCGGGCGCGGTAGCGTTGACCCGCACGCCGCGCTCGGCGGTCTCGAAGGCCAGGCAGGCGGTCAGCGCATTCACCCCGCCCTTCGCCGCGCCGTAGGGCACGCGGTTAACGCCACGGGTGGCGATGGAAGACACGTTGACGATGGCGCCCGCGCCCTGCTCCAGCATCGGCACCAGTGCGGCGCGGCAGCACCAGAGGGTGGGGAACAATGAGCGGCGCACCTCGGCCTCGATCTCCTCTTCGGCGTAGTGC
This sequence comes from Pseudomonas sp. B1-22, assembly GCF_050474425.1. Taxonomy (NCBI): domain Bacteria; kingdom Pseudomonadati; phylum Pseudomonadota; class Gammaproteobacteria; order Pseudomonadales; family Pseudomonadaceae; genus Pseudomonas; species Pseudomonas sp. B1-22. Next base: position 368,949 of record NZ_JBCHVH010000005.1, read on the forward strand.
TCGAAGGGCTTGGCCCAGATGGTGCCGCCGACGTTGTTGATGAGGATGTCGAGGCGGCCGAAACGCGCGAGCGCCTGGTCGACCACGCCCTGGCAGTCGGCGAAACGCTCCAGGTCGGCGGTCAGGGTAAGCACCTCGCCGTGCTGGCCGAGGGCATCCTGCAGTTCGTGGACGATCTCGGAGCGGTCCACGGCGATGACCCTGGCACCCTCGTCCACCAAGCGTTCGGCGACACGCCGGCCGATACCCTGGGCGGCGCCGGTGACGAGGGCGATCTTGTTGTCGAAACGGGACATGACGTTCTCCTGTCAGTGCGCGGCCACGAGCCCGCCCGAAGGCTTCTCGCTGCCGCGGATGAGGGCCACGGCGACCAGCGCCAGCAGCAGGGGGACGGCCAGCGCCAGGTAGAAACCGGCGACGCCGCCCCATTCGAGGAAGGTTCCGCCCAGAGCAGAACCGATGATGGCGCCCACCCGGCCCAGGCCAATGGCCCAGCCGGTGGCGGTGGCGCGCAGGCTGGTCGGGTAGGCGGAAACCACCAGGTAGTTGAGGGCGATCTGCTGCCCGCCGATACCCAGGCCCGCGGCGCCGACCAGCAGGAACACCAGCACCCAGTTGTCGCCGCTCAGGGACAGGCCGAGGCTGACCAGCACGCCGAGGGCGAACAGGCCGAGCAGCACGTTGCGGGTGTTCAGGCGCGGCAGCAGGATCGACAGCGGGATGGCGCAGAGGATGAACACCGCATTGACCGTGACGGTCCCCAGCGGCGCCTGCTCCACCGGCAGACCGGCGGTTTTCAGCACGGTGGGCAGCCAGGAGAGGAACATGAACCAGGCCACCCAGTTGAACAGGTAGGTCAGCCACACGGCGAGGGTATTGCGCGCCAGACCTGGCCCGAACAGCGCCCGTACGCTGGTGCGGGTCGCGGCTTCGGGCACGCTGAAGCGCACGTCATCAGCGAGCACCCGCGAACTGATCCGCGCGAGAATGCGGCGTACCTGCGCCGTCTCGCCCGAGCGGGTGGCGAGGAATTGCAGCGACTCCGGTAGCGCAAAGTACAGCCCCACCAGCAGCACCAACGGCAGCAGCCCGCCGGCAAGGAAGATGCCCTGCCAGCCGATCAGCGGCATGACCTGGGCGGCGAGCAACCCGCCCAGCATTGCACCCGCCGGCAGGCCCAGCAGGATGCCGGTGACGATGGCCCCACGCAGGCGCGCCGGACCGTATTCGGAGGCCAGCGCCAGCAGCACGGGCGTGGCGCCGCCCATGCCGAGACCGGCGAGAAAGCGCAGTACCAGGATCTGCTCGGCGCTGGTGGCGAAGGCCGTGGCCAAGGTGGCAAGGGCAAACAGTGCGACCGCGCCCATCACCGTGGGACGGCGGCCAAAGCGATCGCCGAACAGCCCCAGCGCCATGGCGCCTAGGGCCATGCCGACGATGCCGGCGCTAAGGATCGGCGCCAGGCCGCCGGTAGAAAGCTGGAGGGTCTCGATGATCGCAGGGCCGGTGTAGGCAATAGCCTGAGTATCGAAGCCATCGAAGATGGCGACCAGGAAACACAGGGCGAACACGCGCCACTGGAAGGAACTCAAGGCGGCGTGATCTATCACGTCAGGTATGTTGCACGTCTGGCTCATGTGGGTCTCCGCTGCGAGGGCACTGCCTCGCTGATTGTTTTTATGCAGGCCCTGCCAGGGGCCCAGCCCGGAGGCTAGGGCGCGGTGGCACCGAGGGAAAATACTTTGTCGGCATGCCTGCATACCCGCTGGGTATACAGGCGCATTCCGGGCTCAGGCGGCGCTGGCGGCAAACTTTTCGTAATAGAAATTCGCCGGCGTGATGCCCTGTTCGCGGATGTACTGGCTGACCGCCTCGACCATCGGTGGCGGGCCGCAGAGGTAGATGTCCACTTCGCCGTCGTTCAGGTGCGCAGGCGTGATGTGCTGGGTGACGTAGCCCTTGCGCGGGTAGCGGCTCTCCGGGCTGGCCACGCAGGCGCTCCAGGTGAAATGGGGGATGCGCGCGGCGAAGGCTTCCAAGCGGTCCATCTCCACCAGGTCGAAGTCGTGGGTGACGCCGTAGATCAGGTGCAGCGGATGCTCGCTGCCGCGCTCGGCGATCTGTTCCAGCATCGCGGTGAAGGGCGCCAGGCCCGTGCCGCCGGCCAGCAGCAACAGCGGCCGCCTGATCTCGCGCAGGTAGAAGCTGCCCAGCGGGCCGGCCAGGGTCATGGCGTCACCGGCTTTGGCCAGGCCGGTGAGGAAGCTGCTCATCAGCCCGCCCGGCACGTTGCGGATCAGGAAGCTGACTTCGCCGTCCTTCTGCAACGAGCTGAAGGAGTAGGCGCGGGTCTGTTCGCTGCCCGGCACCTGCAGGTTGACGTATTGCCCCGGCAGGAAGGCCAGCCTGCTCAGCGACTCGCCCTTGATCGACAGCGCGATAGTGCTTTCGGAGAGCTGGCGCACCGCGCTGATGCTGGCCTCGAAGCTGGCCTGGGCGGTCTTGCAGACTTGCGAGGAAGCCGGCACGCGCACCACGCAATCGCTCTGCGCGCGCATCTGGCAGGTGAGCACGTAGCCCTGCTGCGCTTCGTCCTCGGTCAAGGCGTCGTCGATGTAGTCCTGGCCCAGGTCGTAGCGGCCGGCTTCGGCGAAGCACTTGCAGGTGCCGCAGGCGCCGTCGCGGCAATCCAGCGGTATGTTGATGCCCTGGCGGTAGGCCGCGTCGGCCACGGTCTCGCTGGGGCTGGCGTCGATGAAGCGGGTAACGCCGTCTTCGAAGTTGAGTGCGATCTTGTTCATGTCATTCGCCTCAAAAACGCGGCTTGAAGCGTCGCGAGCGCAGGCCGGGCAAGGCGGAGGACGGTTCGGAAGCGCAGTTCACTCCAGTGAATGAGCATTACGGACCGTTCTCCAACGCAGCACGGGCAAGCGCAGCAGCTTCACGCCGTGTTTTTCAGATGTGGTAGATGTCGATGACTTGCCTGACGTAGTCGTTCTTCAACACGACCTTCTTCGCCTTCACCAGCGGCTGCTCGCCACGTACATCGAGGGTGTAGAAGCTGGTGCCGAAGTAGCTGTCGACGGTCTTGTAGCGGAAGCTCAGGGTGTGCCAGTTGAAGCGCACCTGGCATTGCCCGTCGGCCTCGCCGAGCACCTCGATGTTGCTCAGGTTGTGCGAGGTGCGGGTGTCCGGCAGGGTCGCGCTGGAGCGTTCGGTCTTGATACGGAACACGCGGTCTTCCAGGCCGCCACGGTTGCCGTACCAGATCAGCGAGATTTCCCGCTGCGGGTCTTCGGTGAGCTGGTCGCGGTCGTCCCAGGCGGGCATCCAGAAGGTGGCGTCGGCGGCGTACAGTTCCAGCCAGGCGTCCCAGTCCTTGTCGTCGAGGTAGCGGGCTTCGCGGTAGAGGAAGTCGCGGACGGTCTCGTAGCGGCTCATCACACACCCTCCTCTGTCACGGCGATTCGGTTGGCCTGCTCGGCGGCCAGCGCGTCGATCATGGTCTGCTGCCAGAACTGGTGCTGCAGCACGAACAGGCCCTCGTCCTCGGTGCGCAGGCCGGAGAGCGCCGGCGCCAGGCCGATCTCCCGCGCCGCGTCGTCGGCGCCTTCGATCCAGTGCTGCGCCCCGCGCGACAGGTCGTTCCAGCCGCCGGCGCTGCCCTGGTAGGCCTGCTGGCAGGAGCGGAACTCCTCCAGGTCGTCCGGGGTAGCCATGCCGCTGACGTTGAAGAAATCCTCGTACTGGCGGATGCGCTGGGCGCGCGCCTCGCTGCTCTCGCCCTTGGGGGCGATGCAGTAGATGGTGATCTCGGTGCGATTGACGTCGATGGGCCGGGCGATGCGGATCTGCGAGCTGAACTGGTCCATCAGGTAGACGTTGGGGTACAGGCAGAGGTTGCGCGAGTTCTCGATCATCCAGTCGGCGCGGGCCTGGCCATGGTCGCGGGCCAGCTCGTCGCGGCGCTCGAAGGCCGGGCGAGCCTCGGGGTTGGCCCAGCGGGTCCAGAGCAGCAGGTGGCCGTGGTCGAAGGAGTAGAAACCGCCGCCCTGCTTGGCCCAGCCGCCCGCACTCATGGTCTTCACTGCCTCGCCGGCCTCGCGCTGCTGGCGCTGGCTCTGGGTGGCGGCGTAGTTCCAGTGCACGGAGCTGACGTGATAGCCGTCGGCGCCGTTCTCGGCGGTGAGCTTCCAATTGCCTTCGTAGATGTAGCTGCTTGATCCGCGCAGCACTTCCAGGCCTTCGGGGGACTGGTCGACGATCATGTCGATGATCTTCGCCGACTCGCCCAGGTGCTCCAGCAGCGGCTTGACCTCAGCCTTCAGGCTGCCGAAGAGGAAGCCTCGGTAGGACTCGAAGCGCGCGACCTTCGTCAGGTCGTGGGAGCCTTCGCAGTTGAAGCCTTCCGGGTACCCGGCCTCGGCCGGGTCCTTGACCTTGAGCAGCTTGCCGGAGTTGTTGAAGGTCCAGCCGTGGAACGGGCAGGTGTAGCTGGAACGGTTGCCGGACTTGTGCCGGCAGAGCATGGCGCCCTTGTGGCTGCAGGCATTGAGGAAAGCGTTGAGCACGCCGTCCTTGTTGCGCGCGATGAAGACCGACTGGCGACCGATCATCGTGGTCAGGAAGTCGTTCTTCTCCGGAATCTGGCTTTCATGGGCGAGGTAGACCCAGTTGCCTTCGAAGATGTGCTTCATCTCCAGGTCGAACAGGCGCGGGTCGGTGAACATCTCCCGCCGGCAGCGGTAGACACCCTTCTCGGGGTCTTCTTCGAGCAGCGAACGCAAGTAGTCGATACCCAGGGACATGGCCGGGGCCTCCGTTGTTTTTGTTCAGGCAGGCTCAGGTTATGGCTGGGTTGGCGGGGGCAATATCCGCTTTGTGCAGAGTGCTATCCAGATTCTGCAGGCGCGAACGGCAGGTGGGCTGGCGACCCTTTTGCGAGCCGCCAGCAAGGGGCTCAGAGGTGGAAGACGACGCCGTATTCGCCGGCGACCTGCACGGTTTTCGGGACGTCCACGGGGCCGGGCGGCACTTCGCGGTCCAGGGCGCGGAACATCTCGATGGCCTGGCTGCCGGCGCCGGTGACTTCGATCATCTCGCCGCCACCGGGGCCGAAGTTGAAGCCGTGGAGAGTGCCGGCAGGAATATGGATCAGCGTGCCGGCCTGGCAGGCGGCGGTACGCCCGGCGACGGTAAAGACGACTTCGCCCTTGAGCACGTAGAAGGACTCGTCCCAGTCATGGGTATGCAGCGGCGGACCGGCGCCCTCCCCGCCCTCCTGATAGGTGATCCGTTGCGCCGCCGAATCGATATCGGACACCAGGACGTTGATGCGGATGCCGACGACGTTGAGGGCCGGGCTGCGCTCGCCCGGCGAGAGGATGAACGGGTTGGAACTCATGGAAGTGGCCTCCCCTGGGGCGACGCAACGTGCGCACGCCTCTTTTCAGTAGAGTTCATCGGCGCGGGCCGGGCGGGGAATCGGAAGAACGGCAGGGCCGTCCGGAACATGGGGCTTTCGTAGGAGCGGATCTATCCGCGATGCGCCGGCAGGGCCGGCGCCAGGGACGTCCGCGCGCACAACAATGAGGTCACCTTGAGCACCCTGTTCCGCCGCGATGGATTTCGCGGACAAGGGCTAGGCGCCCCCGTCTCTCCTTCGGGGGAATACCGTGCCGTGCGGTTCGCGAGCAAGCTCGCTCCTACGAAGAGCCCATATCTCCGGCTTTGGGTTTTGCTCTGAAGATTTCCAGTGAAACATCCGCGCACTCCGAGCGCCCCTTCAGGAGGCCGAGTGGAATCGGAGTTTCAGGGGTTGAGCGGCATGGATGCCGCGAGAGCGTTGTCGGGCCAGGGATGGCCCGTCGACGCGGGCCCCTGAAACTTCGATGGAGCGAGGGGAGTCCCGCGAAGCGGGACCCGGATGATGGGGCAAGACCTTTTGGTTCCTTTTGTGTCGTTTGACAAAAGGAACTCGCCCGAGGGGGCGAAACAAAATCTCTCAGCACACGCCGAAGCGGCGCTGAAACACCCAACCCGAAGCAAGAGCATCGCAGACCGAGTCCGTCTCCTACGTAAAAGAAAACGTCGGAGTCAGCCTGTAGGAGCGCGCCATGCGCACGATCGCGGGCATGGCCCGCTCCTACAGCTATAAACCCCGGCGCCTGAGCGTCTCCGACGGCAACTCCCCGAACTGCTGCCGATAGCTCTCCGAGAACCGCCCCAGATGCAGAAAGCCATAATCCAGCGCCAGCTCGGTAACACTGCGCACCGGGCACGCCGGATCGCTCAGGCAGGCACGAATGCGCTCCAGCTTGAGGCGACGGATGTACTGGCGCGGCGTGGTGCCCGCCTGGCGCTCGAACAGCGCGTACAGCGAACGCAGGCTCATGGACGCCTGGTGGGCCAGGGCCTCGACATCGATGTCCTCGCGCAGGTGCCCCTCGATGTATGCCTCCAGGCGCTCGAAGGAAACGCTGGCGCCGGCGATGGGCTCGCGGCTGACGTTGGTCTTGAGCAGGGTCAGCAGCTTGCTGGCGACGATCTGCTGGTAGTGCTCGTCCACCCGCGCCAGGCGCTCGCTGGCCTCGGACTCCTGGCAGACCATCGACAGCAGGTTGACGAAGCCTTCCAGCTCCCCGAGCTGGTAGCGGTTCTCGGTGAAGCGCACGCCGGCGCGCGGATGACTCCAGCGCTGCTCGGCGCAGATGGCTTCGAGCAGGGTCACCGGAACCTTCAGGATGAATTTCTCGCAGTCGTCCGAGTAGGTCAGGTCGACCGGGTCGTCCGGGTTGATCAGCAGCAGCTCGCCCGGCGCCAGGTAGTGCTCCTGGCGCTGGCCGCGCCACAGGCAGTGGCCGCTCAGGAGTATCTGCAGGTGGAAGATGCTTTCCAGCGCGGGCGAGGTGACGCGCACGGCGCCACCGTAGCTGATGCGGCACAGGTCGAGGCTGGCGAAGCGCCGGTGATTGAGGCTGGCCTGCGGATGGCCGTGGGCTGGCAGGCGCAGATCATGGGTGCCCACGTGCTGGTTGACGTAGCCGGACACCGCGTAGGGGTCGGCGCGTTCGAACACTCGGCTACGTTCGCTCAGCAGGCTTGGCATACCAGGCACTCAGGGTTGTTGTCGGCGGCCGCGATCTGCGCCGCGGTCGCTCCAGTCTATGCGAGTGGCGCCAAGAGCGGACGGGGCAGAGATGAATGGCAACACTCTGCCCTGCGCGCCCTCAGAAGCTGTTTACGATCTCGCGAGCTAGAGCAGAACAAGGCGCAACGACCAACGGGAGTAACAGCCGAAGGCTGGCCCGAAGGGTGAGCGCCAGCGAATCAAACAGGCGAGGACGCGGAGTTTACGAGCTGTAAATGAGCAGTACTCGCTTCGCTCGCCCCTGCGGGGCCGCACTGAAGTGCGTTAGCCGCAAGCGGCTTCCGAGCCTGTTTTTAACGCAGTTATGCCGACGCGCAGCAGATCGTAGACAGCTTCTCAGGTGGCGTCGGCGTGGCTGACCATTCCCTTGATCACTATGGCGGCGGTCGCGATGGCCGCCGGGACGATCAGGGCGGTCAGCACCTGTTCGAAGTTCCAGCCCAGGCCCAGCAGGGTCGCGCCGATCCAGGCACCGAGGATGGCGCCGAAGCGGCCGATGCCGAGCATCCAGGACACTCCGGTGGCGCGCCCCTGGGTCGGGTAGAAGCGCGCCGCCAGCGACGGCATCGCCGACTGCGCGCCGTTCACGCACATGCCGGCGGCCAGTACCAGGGTCGCCAGCAGGGTGACGGTGCCCAGGCTCTGCCCCACGCAGTAGGCGAACACACCGGCCAGGCAGTAGAAGATGCCGATCACCTTGTGCGGATTGAAGCGGTCCATGGCCCAGCCCACCGCCACCGAACTGAGCACCCCGCCAAGCTGGAACAGCGCACCGATGAAGGCGGCCTGTTCCATGCTCGCGCCGGCGTCGCGCATCAGGGTCGGCAGCCAGCTGGTGAGCAGGTAGACGATCACCAGGCCCATGAAGTAGGTCAGCCACAGCAGCAGGGTTCCCGCGCTGTAGGTACCGGAGAAGATCACCTTGAACACGTTGCGGCTCTGCACCGTCTTCTGCTCGGGCACGCTGAAATCACGCGCGGCGACCACCTCGGCCGGCGCGATGGGCGCCAGCACGCGCTTCACCCTATCCGCCCCGCGGTTGCGCACCACCAGGAAACGCGCCGACTCCGGCAGCCACACCAGCAGCACCACCGCCAGCACCAGCGGCAGCACGCCGCCGAGGAGCAGCAGGCTGTGCCAGCCGTAGGCCGGGATCAGCTTGGCGGAAACGAAACCGCCCGAGGCCATGCCGAGGTTGAAGCCGCAGAACATGCTGGTCACCAGCAGCGACTTGAGGCGTTCGGGGGTGTACTCGGAGAGCAGCGTGGTGGCATTGGGCATGGCCGCGCCCAGGCCGATGCCAGTCAGCAGGCGCAGGACCAGCAACTGGTCGAGGTTGGCGCTGAACGCCGAGATCAGGCTGAACAGGCCGAACAGGAACACCGCGACCACCAGCACGCCCTTGCGCCCGAAGCGGTCGGCCAGCGGGCCGGAACCCAGGGCGCCGAACACCATGCCGATCAGCGCGGCGCTCATCACCGGGCCAAGGCTGGCGCGGTCGATGCCCCAGTCCTGGGTCAGCGCCGGGGCGATGAAGCCCATGGCGGCGGTGTCGAGGCCGTCGAGGAAGACGATGAGGAAGCACAGCAGCACGATGCGGCACTGGTACAGCGACAGCGGCTGGGCGTTGATGAAGGTCTGGACGTCGAGGGTGCCGGCAGCGGGCACGTGGGCGGAGCTGGTCATGCGAAGTCTTCCTGCGAAGGGTTCGTCGCAGCAGTGCCGAGTCACCGAGACTGCCTTGGACGGACAGGAATGAGGCGCAAGCCGGAGGACGCACGGACCGGCAACATGGCAGGCACTGAAGGCCCTGGCTGACGCTCATTGTTGTTATTACCCCGCCTGGCTGGGCGGGGTTGGGGCAACAGTACGGAGAGTCACCGGGCGGTTCAATTCGATAACCGCCTATGCGTTCGATCAGCGAACAGCTTCGATGGGGCCAGTGCAGGGGCTGGCGTTCAGATCGACAGGCGCACCACCCGGTCCGGATCGACTTCGGAAGCGCCGCGCCGCTTGTTCACCACCAGCTCGCCGATATCGATCAACCGGGTGCGGGTGACGTTGCGGGTCAGCCCCAGCAGGTTCGCCGTGTGTACCTGGTTGCAGTGGCAGAAGCGGTAGGCCGCCCGCAGCAGCGCATCCTCGACCCGAGCGTGCAGGTTGCCGCCCTGCTCCTCGAACAGCCGCTGGAAGGCCTGCTGCAACAGTTGCTCGGCGCCGAGGGATTCCAGGCGCGGCTCTTCGCTGCGCTCGATGCGCAGGTTGGACAGGTGCAGGTCTTCCGCGCGCACCACGCCGTCGCGGCAGATCAGCAGGGTGTGGTGGATGACGTTTTCCAGCTCGCGGATATTCCCCGGCCAGGAGTAACTGCGCAGTTTCTGCGCCGCCTCCGCGCTGAGCTGGCTCGGGCCGTAGCCCAGGCGCCGGCTGTACTCGGCGATGAAGTGGCGGATCAGCGGCAGGATGTCGCCGGGCCGCTCGCGCAGCGGCGCCAGCTCCAGGCTGACCACGTTGAGCCGGTAATACAGGTCCTCGCGGAAATGCCCGGCGTTGATCGCCTTCTCCAGCTGCACGTTGGTCGCCGCCAGCACCCGCACGTTGATCGGGATGCTCTTGCGCGAGCCCAGGCGCACCACTTCGCGCTCCTGCAGCACGCGCAGCAATTTGACCTGGATCGGCATCGGCAGGTCGCCGATCTCGTCGAGGAACAGCGTGCCGCCGTCGGCCTCCTCGAACCAGCCGGCCTTGGCCGCCAGCGCGCCGGTGAAGGCGCCCTTCTCGTGGCCGAACAGCTCGGCCTCCACCAGGGATTCGGAGAAGGCCCCGCAGTTCTCCGCCACGAACGGCCCGCCGCGCCGCGCGCTGAGGTTATGGATGTGCCGCGCCACCAGCTCCTTGCCGGTGCCGGTCTCGCCGATGATCAGCACGCTGGCCTCGCTGGGCGCGACCTGCTGCAGGTGATCGAGCAGCGCCTGGGATTTGGGGTCCTCGAAGACCTGGGCGGTGGCGCGGATGGAGGTGGCCAGCGCGGGGGACTTGGGCAGGGTCAGCAGACCCTCGGGTGTGGTCGCGTTCATGAGTAGAAGGTCGGTTGCGGCAGTTGCTGGTTCAGCGCCCAGTCACCCAGCTCGCGGACCTTGTAGTCCACCGGGTCATGCAGGGTCTGGGTGCGCAGGTTGCGCCAGTAGCGGTCGATGCGCAGCGCTGCATGGGTGGAGCGCGCGCCGGTGACCTCGAACAGGCGGTTGCAGATCTCCAGGCCGTTGCGGGTGGCCGCGACCTTGGCAGTGGCGATGGCCACGGCCAGCCGGCCGCGCTCCTCGCCATCCAGCGCCGTGCCCTTGCTCCAGGCTTCGTCCAGCAATTGCGCGGCACGACGCACCAGCAGGCGGGTGCTTTCCAGGCCGACCCAGAACTCGCCGTAGTGCGCGAGCACGTAGGGGTCTTCACCCACCGTCGCGGCGCTGGAACGGAACCACGGGCGGGCTTCCTTGAGCGTGTACTGCCGGGCCTCTTCGAAGGCGCCTTCGGCGATGCCGAGGAACACGTGGGTGAAGATCAGCTGGGCGATCAGCGGACGCAGGCAGGCGAACGGCGTGCTCAGCGGGCCCGGATCGAGCAGCAGCTCGCTCTCCTCCACCCGCACGCGCTCGAAGGTGGCGCTGCCGCTGTCGGTCTGGCGCTGGCCCATGTTGTCCCAGTCGTGGGCCAGGCTGATGCCGCTGCGCGCCGTGGGGATGGCGGCGATCAGCAGCTTGCCGCCCTCGCCGTCCAGTGCCGAGGCGATGAGCATTTCCGAATCCAGCGCGCCGGAACAGAAGCTCTTGCGCCCGGAGAACTCGCGCCAGCCGGAGAAGGTGCGCGACACCGTGCGGGTGTCCAGCGGGTTCAGCGCATTGCCCCAGAACCATTGGCTGCGCGCCGTCAGCTCGAACCACGGCTGCCACTGCTCGGGGCGGGAGAACAGCCGCACGGTGGCCAGCATCAGGTGCTGGAAGCCGAACACGTGGGCGATGGAGCTGTCGACCACTGCGAACTGGCGGACGATGTCCAGCGTGGTGCTCCAGTCGGCGCCCAGGCCGCCGTATTCGCTGGGGATGATCAGCGACAGCAGGCCGCTCTGGCGCAGCGCGTCACGCTCGGCCTTCGGCGTGCCGCCACGGATATCGCGCTCGGCGGCGGTTTCGGCGAAACCGGCGGCCAGGCGCTGGGCGATCTGCCCGGGTGTCTGTGCGTCGAGACGCGTCTTGGCGTTCACGCTCGCTTCCTTCTGAATGGGTTAATCGCTTTCTGGGTCCCCCGCGTTCGCGGGGGCCCAATGAACAGCGCCTCAGCTCGCAGCCCGCGCCGGCAGTACATCGTTGGCGATCATTTCGCCGAACGGCCCGGTGAGGTTGGTCACGCCGCGCCCGGCCAGGCTCGCATAGGGCTCGGGCAGCAGCGGGAAGACCAGTTCGGCGAAGCGATAGGCTTCTTCCAAATGCGGGTAGCCGGAGAAGATGAAGCTGTCGATGCCGAGGTCGGCGTACTCCTTGATGCGCTCGGCGACCTGCTGCGGGTCGCCCACCAGCGCGGTGCCGGCGCCGCCGCGCACCAGGCCGACGCCGGCCCAGAGGTTGGGGTAGATCTCCAGCTGGTCACGGCGCCCGCCGTGCAGCGCGGCCATGCGCCGCTGACCTTCGGAGTCGAAGCGGGCGAAGGATTTCTGCGCGTTGGCGATGGTCTCGTCGGAGATGTTGGCGATCAGCTTGTCGGCGGCCTTCCAGGCTTCCTCGGCGGTCTCGCGGACGATCACGTGCAGACGGATGCCGAACTTCACGCTGCGGCCTTGTTTGGCCGCCCTCTCGCGCACGTCGGCAATCTTCTGCGCGACGGCCTGCGGCGGCTCGCCCCAGGTCAGGTAGACGTCCACCTGCTCGGCGGCCAGGTCATGGGCCTCGGCGGAGGAGCCGCCGAAGTACAGCGGCGGGTACGGCTTCTGGATCGGCGGATAGAGCGCCTTGGCGTTCTCCACCTGCAGGTGCTTGCCGGCGAAGTCCACGGATTCGCCCTGCAGCACGCGGCGCCAGATGCGCAGGAATTCGTCGGTGACTTCGTAGCGCTCAGCGTGGCTGAGGTGGATGCCGTCGCCACGGTTTTCATCCGGGTCGCCGCCGGTGACCACGTTGATCAGCAGCCGGCCGCCGGACAGGCGGTCCAGGGTCGCGGCCATGCGCGCGGAAACGGTCGGCGAGATGATCCCCGGACGGATCGCCACCAGGTAGCGCAGGCGTTCGGTGAGCGGCGCCAGAGCCGAGGCGACCACCCAGGAATCCTCGCAGGAGCGGCCGGTGGGGATCAGCACGCCGTAGTAGCCGAGGGAATCGGCGGCCTGGGCGATCTGTTTCAGATACGGCAGCGACACCGGGCGTGCGCCCTCGCTGGTGCCGAGGAAGTGGCCGTCGCCGTGGGTGGGCAGGAACCAGAATACGTTCATCGATGGCTCCTCAGGCGGTCTTGCGCAGTTGCGGGCGGGCGAACAGCGGCGCGGCGCGCTCGGCGGCCAGCTGGATGCGGGCGCGCAGGGTGTCGCTGGTGATCTGGTAGTTGGCGAAGTCTCCTTCGCTGGCATACACGCCAATGGGCAGCGTGATGGCCTGGAAGAAGCTGAACAACGGGCGCAGCTGGTGGTCGAGGACCAGCGCGTGGCGCTCGCTGCCGCCGGTGGCGGCGAGCAGCACCGGGGTGTCGATCAGGGCGTTCATGTCCACCAGGTCGAACAGGTGCTTGAGCAGGCCCGGATAGGAGCCGCGGTAGACCGGCGAGGCCACCACCAGCAGGTCGGCGGTTTCGATCTCGCGCAGGGTCTGTTCCAGCTCGGCGGAGAGTTCCTGGCGCGACAGCGCGGCGCCCAGCGGGCGGGCGATGTCGGCCAGCTCGATCACTTGGGCTTGCACCGGAAGCTGCTCGCCGAGGGCGTCGAGCACGGCATTGGTGAGCACCAGGGTGCGCGAGGGACGATAGGTGCCGCCGGAGACGGCGACCACTTTGATGGGGCTGGTCATGGGTTTTCCCTGTTGACTGTTGCGCTAGATACAGAGGCCTTGAGCAAGGGCCGTACCAACCCCTGCAAGGGGCCGTATCAACAGGAAAATGTGCGATTTCAGGGCAGTTCGGCGAGGTTTCGCCGGGCCCTCATGTCATCCAGGCAACAGTGCTGCTGATCGACTGCTGCCTGAGCAACACTTGCGCCTCAATGAGCGCCCAGCTCACGCAGGCCATGGGAGATGCTCAGGCCCTCCAGTTCGGCCACGTACTCGTCGGTGCTCAGCAACCCGACGCAGGGCATCGCGCCGCGCTGGCGCAACTGCCCGGCAGCCAGCTTGCGCGCCAGCGCCACCGCCGCCATGCAGGGGATGTTCGGGCCGTGGTCCTGCTGCCCCAGCATTTCCCAGCACAGCGCCAGGGGCCTGCCGTCGCCACCCACGCCCTGCAGCTTGACGAACATGCCGCTGCGCCCGTCGCCCAGTGGCTGCATCGCCACCGCCAGCCGGTGCAGGCTGTTGCTCAACGCGGCGGCATTCCTCAGCACTCGCGCGCGCACCAGCCAGGACAGGCCCCAGGTACCGAACTGGGTAAGGCTCAGGCCCAGCCCGGCGGAGAAGCGCACCTCCTGCACGCCGGGGTAGCGCTGCGGGAAAAGCTCCAGGTCCGGCACATCGCAATGCGCCAGCCAGCGGCGCCCCAACGGCCTGGGGAAGCGATGGCGACTCAGGCCCTGCCAGCCATGCACGTTCTGCCAGCGGCCCTGGCGCCACTGGCGTAGCGGCTTGCCGCAGTAGCCCAGCACCGCCGACACCGTGGCCTGGCCGGGAATCTTCGCCGACGAGCTGATGCCATGGTGAATGCTGTCCAGGCGCTGGAAGCGCGGGCGCAACTCGTCGATGACGGCGGCGGCCAGCGCCGGCACCGAGCTGGCGCCACTGCACACCAGCACGCCGGCGCTGCGAGCGGCGCGGTCGAGTTCGCCGATACCGCAGACGAAGCCGCGCGCGTCGGCCAGGTCGATGTAATGCGCCCGCGCACCGATGGCGGCACGGGCGACACGGTAATCCTGGCCCTGGAACGGGCCGGCGGTGGAAATGACCAGATTGACCTTGAGTTCATTGAGGCGACCGGCGAGCGTCGGCTGGTTCATGTCCAGGCACACCGCCTCCCCGCCGACTTCGCGCGCCAGGGCACTGGCGCGCTTCTGGTCGCGCCCGCCGACCAGCACGCGAATCCCGTCGATCCCGCTCAGGCGGCGAACGATCAGGCTTCCGAAATTGCCGTAGCCGCCCAGTACCAGGACGCGAAACGACGATTCAACAACAGACACGGACATCGATACTCCCTTGCATCCGCCGGCGTCATGCCGGCCTCCCTCATCCCAGCTTGCACCAGGCCGCCTCGGTCAATCATTGCCCTGCACCCTGCCCGCCTCGGCGAGGCGCTGGAGTCTAGATCAAGGAAGTGAGGCTTCACCAGCGTACCGGTGGCTGGCGCGAAAGTGCTCTCAGGCCTCGGGCCCCCAGCCCAGCGGATAGAGCAGCTCTTCCTTGTAACCGGCCCACACCCGCACCGCCGCCGGGAAGCTGGAATCGAGCGCCGCGTCGCCGCTGTCCACCAGCAGCGGCCGGCCTTCGAGGGTGCCGAGCTTGCGCTTGGTGGCGATCACCCGCAGGCGCTCGATGCCGATGGCACGCAGCACGCGCGGGCTGATCTGCTGGTTGCCCCGGCCGAGGATGTGGCCCTGGCCGCCGATGGCGGTGACCAGCAGGAAGGCAGGATGCCCGTCCACCAGTTCGAACAGTTGCGATTCGGTGACGTCGCGGGCAATCACCTCGCCGTTCTCGATCACGTCCACGCCCAGCAGCGTGGTCTCCAGGTGCAGGTCGGCGGCCAGCCCGTGCAGGGTCGAGCCCGGCCCGAAGACGTAGCGCACGCCCTCCTCCCAGCTGTCCTCCAGCCAGGCGGCGAGGTCGGCCAGCACCAGCTCCTCGGTCTCCATGCCGGCCTGTTTGACGTGCTGCATGAAGTGCCCTTCCTCGGGCACGGTCAATTCGGCGTACCAGCGCGCGGCCACACGGCCGTCACGCAGGGCGGCTTCGTCGAGGTCGCGCACCTCGCCGTGGGTCAGGCGCACCAGCCCGCCCTCGACCAGCCGCAACGCCAGCGCACCGGCGGCGCGCGGGCTGATGGCGT
The DNA here is from genome assembly GCF_050474425.1 of Pseudomonas sp. B1-22. Taxonomy (NCBI): domain Bacteria; kingdom Pseudomonadati; phylum Pseudomonadota; class Gammaproteobacteria; order Pseudomonadales; family Pseudomonadaceae; genus Pseudomonas; species Pseudomonas sp. B1-22. The sequence goes on from NZ_JBCHVH010000005.1 coordinate 384,322, forward strand.
AGACCCCGGAGTGGATCTTCACCCCGGCGGGAATCCCCAGCACCGGCTGGCCCTCGCGCGCCACTTCGGCAACATCGCGCGCGGTGCCGTCGCCGCCGGCGAAAAGGATCAGCGCAACGCCGGCATCCTGCAGGGCCTGCACTGCATGACGGGTATCCGCCGCGCTGCTCTGCCCCCGCTCCAAGGCACCGACCAGCCGATGGGAAAAGCCCATGTCCGCCAGCAGATCGGCGCCCATCGGCCCGGGAAAGGTGAGGAACTCCAGGCGCTCGCGCACCGGCAGCAGTTGCTCCAGGGCCACCCGCGTGCGCTCCGCCGCGCGGGGCTGCGCGCCGCGCGCCAGGGCCAGTTCGGCAACGCCGTCGCTGCCCTTGAGCGCGGTCGGTCCGCCGATACCGGCCAGCGGATTGATGATCAGGCCTACGCGAAAGCCGTCCATACTCACCTCGAAGGGATTCCAGATCGAACGGCCGGTGCAACGCCGGGTCGACCTTCACTATAACGACATGCAGTAGACCGGGGCCTCGTGGTTGGCACGCAACCTGCCAATCCTGCGAGCGCACAGTCGTCTGCCGCTGTTGGTGACGATTCTCCGCCGCCGTCCGCGACGGCCTTTGTCACCGAGGTTTCATGTGATCTGCCTAGACTGCATTCAACCGTTGTAGAGGAGATTGGCCATGAGCTTGCAACATCATCAGCCCCCCGCCCCCCGCCCGGCCCCCCGTGATCCGCAGCAGCCGGTGGGCGGCTCTATCATCGACGCCCAGGGCCGCGAGATTCCGATCACCGAAGACATGATCCAGCGCGCCTGCCGCGAGCTGGACAAGAGCAGCGAGCCGCCGCGCCGATGAGTGCGCGGGCGCCCCTGCCCTATTATTCCCCGACCCGATTGGCGCCCAGCGCCGTCAGCAGGCTTTCCAGGCGCGGCGCCTCGCCCTGGATGTCCACCCACAGCCCGGTGATTTCCCGCCGCGGCGGGTAGTGCTTGCGCAGGGCATCAAACGCCTTGCGCCGCGTTGCCGTATCTCCCACCAGGCTGCGCCGGAACGCCGCGTCATCGCTGCGCGGGTCGTACACCGCGCGGCACAGCATGGCCAGCGCCCAGTCCGGGTCGCACTCTTCCTTCAGGCTCAGTTCGGCCAGCCATTGCGCCGGCAGCAGATCGTCCAGGCTCACCTCCGGCGCGCGTCCGAGCCAGGCGCAGAAGGCGTCGTAGATCTGCGCCGTGCCGCGCAGCTTGCCGTCCAGGCTGTAGCCGGCGATGTGCGGGGTGGCGATGCGGCAGCGCTGGGCCAGTTGCACGTTCACTTCCGGCTCGCCTTCCCAGACGTCCAGCGCCACGTCGATATCCGCGCCGGATTCCAGGTGGATGCGCAGCGCCGTGTTGTCCACCACGCCGCCACGGCTGGCGTTGAGCAGCCAGGTGCCAAGGCGCAGCGCCTTGAGGCGCTGTGCGTCGATCAGGTGGCGCGTCGGGTACTCGCCATCGCGGGTCAGCGGCGTGTGCAGGCTGATCACGTCGCACTCGCGCAGCACTTCGTCCAGGCTGCGGAAGTCACCGCCCTCGGCGGCGGCACGCGGCGGGTCGCAGACGCGCACGTCCCACCCCAGCCCACGCAGCACATCCACCAGGCGACCGCCGACCTGGCCGGCACCGATCACGCCATAGCGACGCTCGGAAAGCCTGGCGCCGTGCACTTCGGCCAGCGCCAGCAGGCTGCCCAGCACCCAGTCCACCACGCCACGGGCGTTGCAGCCCGGCGCGCTGGACCAGGCGATGCCGGCCTCGGCGAAGTAGTCGAGGTCCAGGTGATCGGTGCCGATGGTGCAGGTGCCGACGAACTTCACCTGGCTGCCTTCGAGCAGTTCGCGGCTGACGTCGGTCACCGAACGCACCAGCAGCACCTCGGCATCGCCCAGGGCGGCGCGGTCGATGCCGCGTCCGGGCAGGCGACGGATTTCACCGTGACCGCCGAAGAAGGCTTCGACCAGGGGAATGTTTTCATCGGCAAGGATACGCATGGACTGACTCCAGAAATCGGCACCGGCTACTTTACCAGCGCGCCCGCGCGCGGTCCCGCAACTTGCACCAATGCTTTCCTGACCAGACTGACAAGTCGTAAACTGGCCGGCTTCCCTCCGCTTCCTGCTGCCAGAAAAGGATCGCCGTGACCAGCATCGCCCAGCCCGTCTCCCGTGGACGGCGCGTCCTCGTCGAGTTCAAGGAACTGCTCAGCCTCGCCACGCCGATCATGATCGCCCAGGTGGCGACCACCGCCATGGGCTTCGTCGATGCGGTGATGGCCGGCAGCGTGGGGCCGCGTGACCTCGCGGCGGTGGCGCTGGGCAACTCGATCTGGATTCCGATCTTCCTGCTGATGACCGGCACCCTGCTCGCCACCACCGCCAAGGTGGCCCAGCGCTACGGCGCTGGCGACCAGCCCGGCACCGGCCCGCTGGTGCGCCAGGCGCTATGGCTGGCGCTGCTGGTCGGCCCGCTGGCGGCGGCGGTCCTGTGGTTCCTCTCCGAGCCGGTGCTGCGGGCGATGAAGGTCGAGGAAGCGCTGATCGAACCCAGCCGCTTCTACCTGCGCGGCATCGCCTGCGGCCTGCCGGCGGTGGCGCTGTACCACGTGCTGCGCTGCTACAGCGACGGCCTGGGGCGCACCCGGCCGAGCATGGTGCTGGGCATCTGCGGGCTGATGCTGAACATCCCGGTGAATTACGTGCTGATCTACGGTCACCTCGGCTTCCCGGCGCTCGGCGGCCCCGGCTGCGGCTGGGCCACCGCCTCGGTGATGTGGTTCATGCTGCTGGGCATGCTGTTCTGGGTGAACTGGGCGAAGGTCTACAAGCCGAGCCAGCTGTTCGCCCACTGGGAGTTGCCCAAGCCCGAGGTGATCGGTGGTCTGGTGGGGGTGGGCCTGCCGATTGGCATCGCGATCTTCGCCGAGTCGAGCATCTTCTCGGTGATCGCCCTGCTGATCGGCGAGCTGGGCGAGAAGGTGGTGGCGGGCCACCAGGTGGCGCTGAACTTCAGCGCGCTGGTGTTCATGATCCCCTACTCGCTGGCCATGGCCGTCACGGTACGCGTGGGCCAGGCGCTGGGCGCCGGCACACCGCGCGATGCGCGCTTCGTCGCCGGCGTCGGCATAGGCGCGGCGCTCGCCTACGCGTTCATTTCCGCCAGCGGCATGCTGCTGATGCGCGAACACATTGCCGCGCTCTACACCCAGGACCCGGAAGTACTGGCGCTGGCCGCCTCGCTGCTGGTGTTCTCCGCGCTGTTCCAGTTCTCCGACGCCGTGCAGGTCACCGCTGCTGGCGCCCTGCGCGGCTACCAGGACACCCGCGCGACCATGATCATGACCCTGTTCGCCTACTGGGGCATCGGCCTGCCGGTGGGCTACAGCCTGGGCCTGGCCCACTGGCTGCAGGAACCCACCGGGCCGCGCGGCCTGTGGGAAGGCCTGATCGTCGGCCTGACCTGCGCGGCGGTGATGCTGTGCATCCGCCTGGCGCGCAGTGCCAGGCGGCAGATCGTGCTGAACGAGATGCGCACGGCTGCCTGACCCAGCCCGCCCAGGTCCCGGCGATTCCTGCAACAACAAAAAACCGCCCTCGGGCGGTTTTTTCGTTGGGTATTGCAGGATTCAGTCCGTGACCAGCGCCGGCTGCTCCGGTCGGCTGCTCAGCGTGGTGCCCACCGAGGCGAAGATGATCGCGGCGATGGCCAGCCACTGCAGCGAGGTGAGCTGCTCGCCGAGGAACACCAGCCCGGAGATCGCGCCGAACGCCGGTTCGATGCTCATCAGGGTGCCGAAGGTGCGTGCCGGCAGGCGCGTCAGGGCGATCATTTCCAGGGTGTAGGGCAGCGCGCTGGACAGCACCGCAACACCCAGCAGCGCCGGCAGGATGCTGGTATTCAGGAGCGCGGTGCCGGCCTGGGCGAAGCCGATGGGGGCCACGCAGATCGCCGCGATGGTCACGCCCAGCGCCGCGCCCTGGGCGCCGAGGTCGTTGCCCGCGCGCTGGCCGAAGATGATGTACATGCCCCAGCAGACACCCGCCGCCAGCGCCAGCGCAGCACCCTTGGGGTCCACGCCCTGGCCCAGGTCACCCACCGGCAGCAGCAGCCAGAGGCCGAATACCGCCATGGCGATCCACAGGAAGTCGATCGGCTTGCGCGAGAAGTACAGCGCCACCGCCAGCGGGCCGGTGAACTCCAGCGCCACTGCGATCCCCAGCGGCACGGTCTGCAGGGCCATATAGAACATCAGGTTCATGCCGCCCAGGGTCACGCCGTAGGCAATCAGCGGCGTCAGCGCCTTGCCCTTGAGCGAGGTACGCCACGGCCGCAGGATGGCCAGCAGCATGATCGCGGCGAACACCAGGCGCATGGCCGTCACGCCTGCGGCGCCGACCACCGGGAACAGGCTCTTGGCCAGGGAGGCGCCGGACTGGATCGACGCCATGGAAACGATCAGCAGCAGAACGGGCAGGACAGTGGAGATAAAGCGGGAACGAGGCATGATGCGGACCTGAACAGGCGTTGCAACGGTTGGGAATTCTTGATTGACTGTTATGCGCAACATAATGCGCAAAAAGGCCAGAATGAGCAATATATTGCCCAATAATTCCGAACGACCCAGCGTGCTGGTGCACGTCGCCGACAACGTGAAGGCGCATCGCCGTGGCGCCGGCTTGAGCCAGGACGCGCTGGCCAAGGCTTCCGGCGTCAGCCGGCGGATGCTGGTCGGCATCGAGAGCGGCGACACCAACGTCAGCCTCGCCACCCTGGACCGCATCGCCGCCGCCCTGAAGGTCACCTTCGCCGACCTGGTGCGACCGCCATCCACCGGCGGCCTGTCCCGCGTCGATGCAGTGGCCTGGGGCGGCCAGCAGCCCGACAGCCGCGGCACCCTCCTCGCCAGCACCCCCGCTTCGCGCCAGGCCGAGCTCTGGCACTGGACGCTCGCTCCCGGCGACACCTACAACGCCGAACCGGATGCAGAGGGCTGGTACGACATGGCCTATGTGATCGAGGGGCGGCTGACTATCGTGCTCGCCGAAGAAACGGTGGAGGTCGAAGCCGGCGGGTTCCATGTGTTCAAGAGCAACCAGCCGTTTTCCTACCAGAACCATGGGGATGTGCTGTTGCGGTTTGTGCGGAACGTGGTGAACTGAGCGTTTCGCCGCCGCTTTAAGAGCGCCCGATGCCCGCGACCGCATCTATGCCGGGACATCGCGGACGGAGTCCGCTCCTACGCAGGCGCATGACGTCAGTGTTCACACAGGGCACCGAGTCATTCGCGGTGGATTTCGCGGACAAGGTCCGCTCCTACGAAATCCCACCACGCCCTTTGCTCTGGCTTTGGCTCTTGATGGCTTCCAGAAAAACCTCCGCGCACTCCGAACGCCCCTTCAGGAGGCCGAGTGGAATCGAAGTTTCAGGGGTTGAGCGGCATGGATGCCGCGAGAGCGTCGTCGGGCCAGGGATGGCCCGTCGACGCGGGCCCCTGAAACTTCGATGGAGCGAGGGAAACGGAGCGCAGCGCAGTAACAGCCGCAGGCTGGCCCGAAGGGTGAGCGAAGCGAATCACCCCCGGCGAAGCCGGGGCCGGATGATGGGGCAAGACCTTTTGGTTCCTTTTGGGTCGTTTGCCAAAAGGGACTCGCCCGAGGGGGCGAAACAGGAAGTCCCCGCGCACTCCGCAGCGGCGCATATACACCCATGAAAAAGGCCCGCGTTCAATGCGGGCCTTCGTCATTCACACCAGGCATCAGCTGCCCTGCGGCATCTCCCCCCGCGCCAGTCGGGCATTGATATCGACGATCACCCCCGGCAGATCGGCAATGGTGTCGATCAGGTAGTGCGGCCGCGAACCCTCGAATATCTGGCCGATACGGCGACGCTCCTGCGCAAGCTTCTCCTCCGGCAGCGCTTTGTACTGCTCATAAGTCAGCCCCAGGGCATTGCCCGAGCAGGTCAGCGCCACGGTCCACATGCCGGCGCTGCGACCCTCGAGGATGCCCGGCCAGGTATCGTCGACCTTCACGCAGGCCGCCACGTCGTTGATGCCGAGGGCGATCACGTTGGCCAGCGCCTGGGCCGGGTGCGGACGGCCGTTGGGCACTTCGTCGGTGGCGACCACATGGTCGGCGACGTAGCCGTTGGTCTTCGCCAGGGCGACGACCTTCTCCATGACGACAGCCGGGTAGCCCGAGCAGGAACCGACCTTCAGCCCCTGCTTGCGTACCGCAGCGATGGCATCGAGAGCACCGGGAATCAGTGCCGAATGCTCGGCGATCTTCTCGATCTGCAGCGGCATGAAGCGCTCATAGATGGCGGTGACATCATCGTCGGTCGGGACGCGGCCGAACTTGGCCTTGTAGCGCTCGGCGATAGCCGGGATGTCGCAGAGGGTGCGGATGTGGTCCCACTTGCCCATGCCCATCGGCCCGCGGGCTTCTTCCAGGCTGACCTGGACGCCGAATTCGGCGAAGGCCTCGACGAATATCTGGGTCGGCGCGAAGGAGCCGAAATCGACCACGGTGCCGGCCCAATCGAGGATGACGGCTTGCAGTTGCTTGGGTTGTTCGTAGTTCATCAGATTCAATCCTGTGGCAATCGGCCGGGGTCAGATTTCGAAGACTTCCATCTCTTTCAGGGTCTCGGCGATGGCCGCGACCGCTGCACGCATGCCACTGCCATCGACCTGGCCGATGCAGCCCACGCGGAAGGTTTCCACCTGGGTCAGCTTGCCCGGATAGAGGATGTAGCCCTTCTCGCGCACCCGGCCGTAGAACTCGGTGAAGCTGTAGCGCGGGTCACGCGGGGCGTGGAAGGTGACGATGATCGGCGCCTGGATTTCCGCCGGGAGGAAGCTGCGGAAGCCGAGCTTGCCCATCTCCGCCAGCAGAGTCTGGCAGTTGTTTGCGTAACGCTGATGACGCGCCGCGAGACCGCCCTCTTCCTCGTACTGGCTCAGCGCTTCGTGCAGCGCGGCGACCACGTGGGTCGGCGGGGTGAAGCGCCACTGGCCGGTCTTGGCCATGTAGGCCTGCTGGTCCTGCAGGTCCATGGACAGCGAATGGCAGTTGCCGGCGCTGGCGTTGAGTGCGGAGGTACGGGCGAAGACGAAGCCCATGCCCGGCACACCTTCCAGGCACTTGCCGGAGGCGGCGATCAGCGCGTCGAAGGGGACGTTGCGGGCGTCGATATCCAGCGCGCCGAAGGAGCTCATGGCGTCGATGATCAGGCGCTTGCCGTGGGACTCGATGACCTTGGCGATGTCCTGCAGCGGGTTGAGGATGCCGGTGCTGGTCTCGCAATGGATCAGCGCGACGTGGGTGACGGCCGGGTCCGCGCTGAGCAGGCGGTCGACGTCGGCGGCGGTGGTCGGCACGTCTTCCTCGGTTTCGAAGGTGCTGAACTCGCGGCCGATCACCTGGCAGATCTTCGCCAGGCGCTTGCCATAGGCGCCGTTGATCAGCACCAGCACCTTGCCGTCGCGCGGTACCAGGGTGCCGACGGCGGCTTCCACGGAGAAGGTGCCGCTGCCCTGCAGGGGCACGCAGGTGTGGGTCGCCTCGCCGTGGATGATCGCCAGCAGGCGCTTGCAGACATCGGCGGTCAGGGCGTTGAAGTCGCTGTCCCAGGAGCCCCAGTCGACCATCATGGCGCGACGGGTGCGGGGGGACGTGGTCAGCGGACCGGGAGTCAGCAGGATGGGGGCTCGCTCGGCAGTGCTCATGCTCGATTCCTCTTTCGTGGGAACGTCGTCAGGGCGGAATTCGGTTGGGCCCGGCGTCATTGCCGTGGCCTGGGCATAACTTGCCGGGCGGCCTGATATCGTTCAAATTGTTTATCACGATGCACCGCATAAGCCGGACATATACCTCATGAACCTCTTCCAGCTCAGAGCCTTCGACGCCGTCGCCCGCGAACGCAGCTTCACCCGCGCCGCCGAGCGCCTGTTCATCAGCCAGCCCGCCGTCACCGGGCACGTCAAAGCCCTGGAGGAGCACTACCAGGTCAACCTGTTCCGCCGCACCGCACGGGGCGTGGAGCTGACCGAAGACGGTATGCGCCTGTCGGCCATCAGCCGCACCCTGTTCGCCCTGGAAGAGGAAGCCGAGGCCATGCTCGACGCCAGCCGCGAGCTGGTGACCGGGCGTATCGAAGTGGCCGCCGATGGGCCGCACCTGGTGATGCCGATGCTCGCCCGGTTGCGCGCGCGCTACCCCGGCATCACCGTCAACCTGCGCCTGGGCAATGCACAGGAAACCCTCGCCGCGCTGCTCGACGAACACGTCGATATCGCCGTGCTGACCGAAATCGAGCCGCGCCAGGGATTATTCCTGCGCGAGCTGGTGCAGTCGCGCATCTGCGCCCTGGTCCCGGCCAGCCATGCCTGGAGCGAGCACGACGGCGAGCTGCCGCTGGCCGAGCTGGACCAGCAGATCATGGTGCTGCGCGAACCCGACTCCATCACCCGCCGTACCTTCGACGCGGCCTGCTCGGCCCAGATGGTCGAACCCCGCGTGCTGCTGGAGCTGGACAGCCGCGAGGCGGTGACCGAGGCGGTGGCGGCGGAACTGGGAATCGGCATCGTGTCGTCGCTGGAAATCAGCCCGGACCCACGGGTGAAGGCGATCCCGCTCGGCGGCGACGGGCTGCTGAACCGGCATGCCATCGGCTGCCTGGAACGGCGCCGGGGGTTGCGGGTGGTGAGTGCGTTTCTGGAGTTGGCGGAGGGTTGATGACCAAAGCCCGGGCCGACTGTAGGAGCGCGCCATGCGCGCGATCGCGGGCATGGCCCGCTCCTACAACGCCCCCTAGTCCGCCGGCAACTCTTCCTTCACCAGATCGAGAAAGGTCGCCACGATCCGTCGCGTGCTCTGCTCGCGCAGGCACACCAGGGTCTCGCTCATCCGCCACTGGCAATCGAGGATCGGCAGCGCATGCACGCGAGCATCCGCGCCCAGCTCGGCGGCGGACACCACGCCCACGCCGATCCCCACCGCCACCGCCTCCAGCGACGCCTCGCGACCCTCAACCTCAATGGCCGGGCGAATGCGCAGGCCGGCGCGGGCCATCTCCTCCTCCAGCATCTGTCGGGTGACCGAGCCCTGTTCGCGTAGCACCAGCGGCATGTCGTCGAGGTCGGCCAGCTCGATGGACTCGCGCCCGGCCCAGGGGTGACCGAGCCCGACGAAGGCGACGATGGGGTCGCTGCGCAGGGTGAAGGTCAGCAGGCGATCATCCTGCACCTCCCGCCCCAGCAGGGCGAGATCGGCGTGGTAGTCGAACAGCCGCTGCAGCGACTCATCGGTGTTGCCGGTTTCCAGTTTCACCCGGATGCCCGGATGGCGCTGGCAGAAGCGCGCGATCTGCGGCAGCACGTGCACCGGCGCGTCCACCGCCAGGGTAAGGCTGCCGGTCTGCAAGGCGCTGGACTCCTGCAGCAGCTCCTGCGCCTCGGCCTCGATGACGAACAGCCGCTGGGTCACCGCCAGCAGGCGCTCGCCCAGCTCGGTCAGGCGCACCGAGCGCTTGTTGCGGTGGAACAGCAGCACGCCGTAGCGCTCTTCCAGTTTGCGCACCTGGTCGGAAACCGCCGGCTGGGTCAGGAACAGGCGCTCGGCCGCGCGGGTGAAACTGCCGTGTACGGCGACGGCGTGGAACGCCTTGAGCTGGGCGTGGGAAACGGACATAGGCAAGCCTCTGGCGCGGGGATCTGACCACCATCAAGAGCATCGAACGCAATGCGACCGAGGGGTCACTGGCGCGGAACACTACCGTCATGGCCCCTGGTCATACAAGCCCAGCTTATTTTTGAAATCTGATAAATCGATTTCAGTTATTTATTCGAAATTGTTTCCATCCCTCCACCGCCGCTACCCGCGACGGTACCCGGATAGCCTCAGCGCTTCTGACCCGCACCGCGAAGACGGTGCGACGTGCTTACAAAACAAGAACAAGACAGGCGTTACCCCACTGACTGCCGGCACAGCACAACAACAACGAGGTCAGACCATGCTCAACCCCCAAGGCACCGCTTCGCCGCGTTCGCCGCTCGCATCGATGAAACGCTGGCGCTGGCAGATCTTCGCCATCACCTGGCTGGCCTACGCGGCCTTCTACTTCACCCGCAAGGCTTTTTCGGTGGCCAAGCTCGGCATCGCCGAAGACCCCTCTTTCCATCTCGACAAGATCGCGATGGCCAACCTCGACGCCATCTACCTCGCCGCCTATGCGGTGGGCCAGTTCACCTGGGGCGTCTTCGCCGACCGCTTCGGCCCACGGGTGGTGGTGCTCGGCGGCCTGCTGATCTCCGCGGCAGCCGCCCTGGTGATGGGCAGCTACGCGACTTTCCCGATCTTCGCCACCTGCATGGTGGTACAGGGTCTGGCGCAGTCCACCGGCTGGTCCGGGCTGTGCAAGAACGTCGGCAGCTTCTTCGCCACCCATGAACGCGGCCGCGTACTCGGCCTGTGGAGCACCTGCTACGCCTTCGGCGGGCTGGTCGCCTCGCCGTTCGCCGGCTGGTGGGCCTATGAGGTATTCGGCACCTGGCACGCCGCCTTCTATTCCAGCGCCGTGGTGGTCGGTGGCGTGGCGCTGCTGTTCCTGCTGCTGCAGCGCAACCGTCCCCAGGACGTCGGCCTGCCGCCGGTGGAGCCGGATGTGCAGCAACCCGAGGCGGTTCGCTACGCCGGTTTCAAGCCGGAGGGGCAGAACAGCAGCTCGCTGCGCATCCTCGGCAAGGTGCTGCGCAACCGCACGGTGCTGACCCTGGGCCTGGCCTACTTCCTGCTCAAGCCGGCGCGTTACGCCATCCTGCTGTGGGGCCCGGTGATCGTCTACGAACGCATGCCGGCGCTGGGCAAGGTCGGCGCGGCGATCCTGCCGTCGGCCTTCGAGGTCGCCGGGCTGCTCGGCCCGATCCTGATCGGCTACGCCTCGGACCGCCTGTTCGGCGCCCGCCGCATGCCGGCCTGCGTGCTCAGCCTGATCGGCCTCACCGTCTGCCTGGCGCTGTTCGTCCCGTCGATGCAGACCGGCAGCAGCCTGATGGTGCTCGGCCTGCTGTTCATGATGGGCCTGACCCTGTACGGACCGGACTCGATGATCAGCGGCGCCGCCGCCGTGGACTTCGGCACCGGCGAAGCGGCCGGCACCGCGGCGGGCTTCGTCAACGGCTGCGGCTCGGTGGGTGCGATCCTCGGTGGCCTGCTGCCGGGCTACTTCGATACCTACACCGTGTTCATCGGCTTCACCGTCGCCGCGCTGGTCGCCGCCGGCGTGCTGATCCCGCACTGGAACAGCCGCCCGGAAAATGTCCGCCAGAACGAAACGCACCCGGAGCCGCAACTGACCCCGCGCCCCGTGCGTTCCTGAGAAATTCCTCTGCTTCCCCCTCACAAGCCGGCTGAGGGGACGGGCGAGGCCGCGTAACGCGTGCCTCGTCCTCTTTTTCCCGAACCCGCCGCATGGCACCGGAACCGGATGGGTCTTGCGGCACTCGCCACCAGCAAATAATAATTATTATCATTTACATATTATTCCTGCTGGACGCCCCTGTGAGCACTTCCAACCTCGACGCGGTCTTCCTGGCCCAGCGCCTGCCCCTGCTGCGCACGCTGGTGCGGATGGTGAACAACCCGAGCATCGCCGAAGACCTGGTACAGGAAACCTACCTGCGCGTCGCCCACACCCTGCTGGAGCGCCGCATCGACCACCTCGAACCCTTCCTCTTCCAGACCGGCCGCAACCTGGCACTGGACCACCTGCGCCACCTGCGCATGCAGTCGCGCACCCTGCTCGAAGACATTCCCGCCGATGTGCTGCAAGCCGTGCCGGCGCCCGGCTCCAGCGCCGAGGACCAGTTGCACGCGGAGCAGCTGCTGGAACGCCTGGGCGCAACCCTCGGCCAGCTCAGCGAGCGCCAGCAGCGCATCTTCATCCTCAGCCGCCTGCATGGCTGCGGCTACGCGGAGATCGCCGAGCAGCTCGGCGTCTCGCCCAGCACGGTGCAGAAGGAGCTGAAGCTGATCATGGCGATCTGCATCGGCCTGGTCAGCCGCCTGGAGGCGACGGTATGACGGACTCCCCCACGCCTGTCGACCCGCAGATGGCCGAAGCCCTGGACTGGCTGATGCTCGAAGACGACATGGACGCCGCGACGCGCCGGCGCTTCGACGCCTGGCTCGCCGCCAGCGAAGGCAACGCGCGGGCCTACCGCCGGGCGCGCGATGCCTGGCAGTCGCCGCTGCTGACCACTGCGGCGGCACGCCTGGAGCAGCGAGTCGCAGCGCCTGCCCGTCGACGGTCACGCTGGAAACCGCTGGCGACCGCCGCGATGCTGGTCCTGGCGGTTGGAGCCGCATGGCAGGACGACCTGCTGCTGCGCCTGCGCGCCGACCACCTGACCGCCGTGGGCGAACGGCAGAACCTCGACCTGGCGGATGGCTCGCGGATCCTGCTCAATACCGACACCGCCCTCTCCAGCCATATCGACGAACAACAACGCATCGCCCGCCTGTACCGCGGAGAGGCGTACTTCGACGTCGCCCATGACCGCAGCCGCCCCTTCGAGGTGGAAGCCGGGCCAGTGCAGGTGACGGTGCGCGGCACCGCCTTCGCCGTGAAATACCTGGGGAACGAGGCGGAAGTCAGCGTGCAGCGCGGCGAAGTGGACCTGCGCACGCCGCTGGACAATGCCCGCATCAGCCTCACCGCCGGCGACAGCATCCGCGTCGGCCCGCAGGGCTTTGGCGAGCGCCAGCACAGCGTCGAGGATCAGGCGCAACTGGCCTGGGTCAAGGGCCGCCTGGTGTTCGAGAACTGCCCGCTCAGCCAGGTGCTGGCCGAGCTGCGGCGTTACTACCCCGGCTGGATCGTGAACACCAACGAGCGCCTGGACAACGTCAGCGTCACCGGCAACTGGCGCCTGGACGACCCGCTGGGCGTGGCGCGCTCGCTGGCGCGGATCGCCTCCGCGCAGCTGCACGAATACCCGAAGCTGCTGGTTCTCAACTGACCGCCCTCCTGAACGGAAAGTATTTTTACGCGATCGCACCGGCTCATTCGTTTAGTCAGAAGTTAATGCAATAGATTCGCATTTACATGTGCGAGCAACGACTGATTAAGAGAGCCCTTCGATGACCCTTGCTTCTTCGCGTGCCCCCTTGCGCCGCCTGTCCGCCCCGGCCGGCATCTCGCTGCTGGCCCTGTCCATCGGACTGGCCAGCCTGTCGGCCACTGCCGCCCGCGCGGCAGATGCGTCGGCCAGCCAGGCCCAGGCCGGCTACCGCTTCGACATCCCCCGCCAGCCGCTGGTCCAGGCGCTGAACGCCTTCAGCGCGATAACCGGCTGGCAGGTCGGCGTTGCCGGCGAACTGGCCGAGGGCATCGAGTCGCCCGGCATCAATGGCCGACTGCCGGCCGACCAGGCGCTGAAGGGCCTGCTCGCCGGCACCGGCCTCGGCGCCCGCACCCTCGGCCCGCGCAACGTGGTGCTGGAGCGCAACCTGTCGAAGATCGCGGAAATGCAGCCGCTCACCATCACCGCCACCCGCCAGGCGCAGAGCGTGACCCTGGTGCCGAGCACAGTGGACGTGGTGGACCGCAACGCGCTGGACCGCAACAACGTCAACACCATCAAGGAACTGGTGCGCGACATGCCCGGCGTCTCCGTCGGCGGCACCGGCAGCCGCGCCGGCACCACCGGCTACAACATCCGCGGCATCGACGGCGACCGCATCCTGACGCAGGTCGACGGCGTCGAGGTGCCCAACAGCTTCTTCAACGGCCCCTACGCCCAGACCGAGCGCAACTACGTCGACCCGGAAATCGTGAAAAGTGTGGAGGTGCTGCGCGGCCCCGCCTCGGCCCTCTATGGCAGCAATGCCATTGGCGGCGCGGTGAGCTATTTCACCCTGGATGCCGACGACATCATCAAGGACGGCCAGGACACCGGCGCACGCCTGAAGACCGGCTACAGCTCCGCCGATGACAGCTGGCTGACCTCCGGCACCGTCGCCGGCCGCACCGACGCCTTCGACGGCCTGCTGCACCTGAGCCAGCGCAACGGCCACGAGACCGAATCCTACGGCAGCACCGGTGGCACCGGCCTGTCCCGCACCGAAGCCAACCCCGAAGACGCACGCACCACCAACGTGCTGGCCAAGCTGGGCTGGAAGTATGCCGAGGGCGAGCGCTTCGGCCTGGTCTACGAGAAGTACAAGGACGACCGCGACACCGACCAGAAGAGCGCCTACGGCGGCCCGTACTCCGGCGGCAAGCCGATCCTCCCGGATCGGGTACTGCCCGGCGGCATGTACCAGTGGCGCACCGGCAACGACACCATCACCCGCGAGCGCTTCGGCCTGGAGCACGATCTGCTGCTCGACAGTGCGATGGCCGACCACGCCCGCTGGACTTTCAACTACCAGACCGCCAAGACCGACCAGAGCACCGACGAGTTCTACTACCCCATCACCCGCCAGGTGCTGCGTACCCGCGACACCCTGTACAAGGATCGCCAGTGGGTGTTCGACCTGCAGCTGGACAAGGCCTTCCTCGTCGGCGAAACCGACCACCTGCTGACCTACGGCACCACCCTGAAGCGGCAGAAGGTCACCGGCTACCGCGAGGGCGACGCTACCTGCCTCGCCGCCGGCCGAGGCTGCACGGCCCCGGGCGCGCCCAGTTCGGTGCCCGATGACAGCCTGGAGCGCACCAGCGACTTCCCCGATCCGACCATCGACACCTACGCCCTGTTCGCCCAGGACCAGATCCGCTGGAACGCCTGGACCTTCCTGCCCGGCCTGCGCTACGACTACACCCGCCTGAAGCCGCACATCACCGACGAATTCCTCAATTCCGTCGACCAGAGCGGCGAAGGCGACGTCAGCAGCGAAGACAAGAACTGGCACCAGCTCTCGCCCAAGCTCGGCGTGACCTACGCCTTCAACGACAACTACCTGTGGTTCGGCCAGTACGCCCAGGGCTTCCGTACGCCGACCGCGAAGGCACTCTACGGCCGCTTCGAAAACCCCGGCGCCGGCTACCGCGTCGAGCCGAACCCGGACCTTGATCCGGAACGCAGCCAGAGCTACGAGACCGGCCTGCGCGGCAACTTCGAGGAAGGCTCCTTCGACGTCGCGGTGTTCTACAACCAGTACCGCGACTTCATCAACGAGGACGCCATCACCCCCGGCTACAGCGAGCCGACCTTCCAGAGCAACAACATCGACAAGGCCGTCATCAAGGGCGTCGAGCTCAAGGGTCGACTGGAACTGGGCGCCTTCGGCGCGCCGCAGGGTCTCTACACCAAGGGCGCGGTGGCCTATGCCTACGGCGAGAACAAGGACACCGGCGAGCCGATCAACAGCGTCAACCCGCTCACCGGCGTGTTCGGCCTGGGCTACGACGAGCAGGCCGGCCGCTACGGCGCCCTGCTCGACTGGACCCTGGTCAAGCGCAAGGACCGCGTCGACGACAGCAACTTCAACGCCCCCGATGGCACCAGCAGCCAGTTCAAGACCCCGGGCTTCGGCATCCTCGACCTGACCGGCTACTACAAGCTGACCGACGACCTGACCGTCAACGCCGGCCTCTACAACCTCACCGACAAGAAGTACTGGCTGTGGGATGACGTGCGCGGCTACGACGGTGTCGGCGAGGCTTCGGTGCTGGCCCCGGCCAACCTCGACCGCCTGACCCAGCCGGGGCGCAACTTCGCCGTCAACCTGGTGTGGGATATCTGATCCCACCCAATCCTGTAGGAGCGGGCCATGCCCGCGATCGCGCGCATGGCGCGCTCCTACAAGGAGCACCGAGCCCACCCCGACACTCTTTACGCTGTTCCGAGGCCTCTCTCGTCTCGTCAGCAACGATTCACACGTTCAAGGAACCCGATATGACCACCGTGGAACTCCCCACCCTGCGCTCGCAGCGCCTGAACGCGCTGACCCACGCCCCGCACGGGCGTCTCGACCACGCTGTGAAGGCCCGCGACCCCTTCTACAGCCGCGAGAACTTCGCCCGCTTCGTGGTTGCCCAGTACCTGTTCCAGTCCGAGCTGCAGGCGCTCTACCAGGATGCGGAACTCGGCAAGCTCTTCCCCGACCTGCCGCAACGCTGCCGCGCCGAACAGGCGCGCCTGGACCTGGCCGACCTGGACACCGAGGTGCCCGCCCCAGTGGCCGGCGCCCTGGCGAACCCGAGCCGCGCCCACGCCCTGGGCTGGCTGTTCGTATCCGAAGGCTCCAAGCTCGGCGCGGCCTTCCTGATCAAACGCGTGGCCGCACTGGGCCTGGACGAGAACAGCGGCGCCCGCCACCTGGGCGAGCCGGAAGGCGGCCGCGCCGAAGGCTGGAAGCGCTTCACCCGCGCCCTGGATGCCCTGCAACTCAGCGAGGCCGAAGAACGTGACGCCGAAGCCGGCGCCATCGCCGCCTTCGAGCGCTTCGCCCACCTGCTGCAGCACAGCTACGACCGTGCTCCCGCAACCGTCTGACGCCGCCCCGCGCGGCCCCGCCCGCTCGCGTCTGGCGCGCATCGCTTTTGCGCTGCTCGCTTACACCAGCCTGGGCGTGGGCGTGGTCGGGCTTGTGGTGCCGGGGTTGCCGACTACCGAGTTCGTCCTGCTCGCCGCCTGGGCCGCGGCGAAAAGCTCGCCGCGCCTGGCTGCCTGGTTGGAGAACCACCGGCTGTTCGGCCCGATCCTGCACAACTGGCGCAACGGCCGCGCGGTGGCCCGCCGCGCCAAGATCGGCGCCAGCGTGGCGATGCTCGCGGCCCTGGCGATGATGCTGGTCACCCTGCCCCACGGTCTGTGGCTGTATGCGGTGATTCTCGGCATGGCGGTTGGCAATCTGTGGATCTGGTCGCGGCCGGACATGCCCGGGCCGTAGTCAGCGCGGTGGCGCGGGCCTATGCTGGAAGTCCGATCCACACTACCAGCCAGAACCATGAGCCAACCCACCAGCAAAGTCGACGCCGTCCTCGCCGAAGCACAACGCCGCCGCGAGAGCAGCTACCGCGAAAAGGCCCTGAAGATGTACCCCTGGATCTGCGGCCGCTGCGGCCGCGAATTCAGCGGCGTGCGCCTGCGCGAACTGACCGTCCACCACCGCGACCACAACCACGACAACAATCCCGAGGATGGCTCCAACTGGGAGCTGCTGTGCCTCTACTGCCACGACAACGAGCACCAGCGGCAGGTGGACCTGCACTACCAGAACAGCAACGACGCCGGCGCCAAGGGCCCGAAGGTCACCCACAAGGGGTTGGCCGGGCTGGCCGATCTGCTGAAGAAGAAGGAAGACGGGCAGGCGTGATGCCAGCGCCATCCCCGTAGGAGCGGATTTATCCGCGATGAGGCTCGCTTTCTGCCGGGATATCCGGCGTGCCTGGTCGGGACTTCGCGGACAAGGTCCGCTCCTACAGGTACCCCCTCATCCTGGAGGTCGGTTTGTCTGTAGGAGCGAGCTTGCTCGCGAACGCACAGCACCAGGTTGTACCTATGTGAAGCGGGTTCGCGAGCAAGCTCGCTCCTACAAAGAGACAAAGAGCCCCGATCAGCGCAGCCCGGCGACGATCTCCAGCGAGCGCAGCCGCAGCTCGTGGTCATAGATGTCGCTGGTGAAGATGATCTCGTCCACCCCGGTCTGCTCCAGCAGGATTTCCAGGCGGCTGCGCACTTTCTCCGGGCCGCCGATCACCGCCAGGCCGAAGAAGTTGCCCACCGCATCCTGCTCATGGGGCAGCCACAGGCCGGCCATGCTCTTCACCGGCGGCTTCTGCTTCAGGCTGTCGCCACGAATCAGCGCCAGCACGCGCTGGAAGGCAGTGGTCGCCAGGTATTCGGCTTCCTCATCCGTCGGCGCTGCAATCAGCGGCACGCCGATCATGGCATAGGGCTTGTCGAGCACCGCCGAGGGCTGGAAGTTCTCACGGTAGATGCGCAACGCATCGTGCAGGTAGCGCGGCGCGAAGTGCGAGGCGAAGGCATAGGGCAGCCCCTTTTGCGCCGCCAGGTGGGCGCTGAACAGGCTGGAGCCGAGCAACCAGATCGGTACGTTGGTGCCCTCACCCGGAATCGCCAGCAACGACTGCTGGGAACGGCGCGGGCCGAGGAGCATTTCCAGTTCGGCGACCTGCTCGGGGAAATCGGCGCCATCGCCCAGGCGGTCGCGACGCAGCGCGCGCATGGTCGCCTGGTCGGCGCCCGGCGCACGGCCCAGGCCGAGGTCGATGCGGCCCGGATAGAGGGTTTCCAGGGTGCCGAAGTTCTCCGCCACCACCAGCGGCGGATGGTTGGGCAGCATCACCCCGCCGGAGCCGACGCGGATGCGCTCGGTCTTGCCCGCAATATGGCCGATCAGCACGGCAGTGGCCGAGCTGGCGATGCCGTCCATGTTGTGGTGCTCCGCCAGCCAGTAGCGGGCAAAGCCCAGGCGCTCGACATGCCGGGCAACCTCGACGGCGTTGTGCAACGCCTCGGCGGCGGTGCCCTGGTCACGCACGGGCACCAGGTCGAGCATGGAGAAAGCGATATCGGACAGGGACTTCATAGGCACTCCAATTCGGGTCGCGCAGACGCCGCGCAAGCGTGGCGTCACGGACATGGCTTTGAGCGTGACTCTATCGGCCACCTCTCCCGCTGACCACTCGTCGGGATCGATAGTGCTCATGAAGGCCAGTGATACAGAAATGGCGTCGCGCCATCATCCCTTCATGCAAGCGTCACCGGGCTGTCATGTGCCGACGTGAGAATGCCTGCAGCTGAAGGACCAGCGCCCATCAAACAGAAAGCCCGCGATCAGCGGGCTTTTTGCTGTGTGGCGGCGACCTCAGGGGCGACTCTTCACCATCTCGAACAGCTTCAGGCGATCACTCAGCTCCTGCAGCGTGTGGCGGAACGGATCGTGCTGCTCGCTGGTGGTCGGGTCGGCGAAGTTCCACACGATCACTTCGCTGGAGCTGGGCAGCTCTTCGCCCTCACGGCTGGACTTGTCGCACAGGTCGATCAGGTAATCGAAGTGCTGGCCGCTGAATTCGTCGATGGACTTGCTGCGCAGTCCCTCGGTGGAAATCCCGGCATGCTCCAGCACCTCGCGGGCACGCGGATCGATGGCACGGGGATGGATGCCGGCGCTGAAGGCTTCGAAGTGCTCGGCAGCGGAATGTCGCAGAAGCGCTTCGGCCATCGGCGAGCGGGCATCGTTGCCGATGCAGACGAACAGGACTCGGCGTTTCTCGGTCATCACTACCTCGGACTCGGTATTCGGGTTCGGCCCCCTTATACGCCAGGCTTTATGACAGAGCCGTGTCAAAACGATGAAGGCGCAGCCGCGACGGCACGAATCAACACAGTACGATGTAGTCGCTGCGCTGCACGATTCCGCGGTGCTCGCCGGCCAGCAGGTGGACGTAACGGCCGCCAGCCCGGTCGATGGGCAGGCAATCGTCCACGTCCAGCAGCGCATCGGTATGCGGTTTGTCCCAGCCGCGCGGCAGGCGGTGCTTGCCCAGCGCCTTGGCCTGCGCCGCATCGCGGGCGACCACCAGCAGGTAATGGTGGGCCTCGCCGAACTGGCCGGGCTCGTAGCCGCCCAGGTTGATGAAGAACAGCCGCGGCTCGCCCGGTGCCGGCTGCTGGTCACTGAAGACGACGCGATAGCCGTCGATGCCGTCGACCTCCAGCCAGGAGTCGATGTGCAGGCCCCGCGGACTGCCGAACCAGGCGTCGCGCAACTGCGGGTAGCTGGCTTCCAGGCTGTCCGCCACGGCGAACACCACGTCGTGCACCTCGATCTTCGCGCGCGGATGACGCCCGCCCAGCATGACCACCAACAGCATCGCACTCGCTCCTTTGAAGCTGAGGCCGCTCTACAACGACCGCTTCCTGATGAAGGGGGCATCCTATGAAATAAATGCCTTAACCGCTATATAGCTTTATATATTTTGAATCTCCCGGCGCCACGGCTGCGCCCTTACCGTTGTAGCGTCGGGCCGAGGCTGCACTAAGCTGAGAATGTCCGCACGGCCCGGCGCCGTGACCACATTCGCCTGGGAGACGCCATGAAATCGCTACAGATCGCCGCTGCGCTGCTGATCCCCGCCTCGCTCGGCCTGATGCAGCCCGCTGCCGCTGCCTCCAACGCCGCCATCCCCATGCTCAACTACGACTGCCCGAACGACATCCAGGTCCACACCGACGAGGGCGGGCCGGTCTACATCAACGGCAAGGAAGCCAAGATCAAGCAGAGCAACGACAAGTACATCGAGGCCAAGGGCGAAGGCGTGACCGTCTCCATCAGCCTCAATGACGACGGCACCGCCACGGTCTCCTATACCGACCCCAAAGGCGCCAACGGCGTCTGCGAAGCCGCCGAAGGCGATTGATTCAACGCTTCGGCGCCCTCGCCAGGCAGCGCTGGTAGCGCTCGTCCACGCGCTGGGCGAACCAGGCGGTGGTCAGTTGGCGGGTGATCTTCGGGCTGTGCAGCGTGATGCCCGGCAGGATCGCCCGCGGCAACGGCTTGCCGGCGGCGCGTTCGCCGAGGGCGAAGACCTTGGCATAGAGCGCTGACTTGGCGAACTCCGGTGTATCGCCCTTCTCCAGATCGCGGCGGATCTCCCGCTCGCTCATCCCCAGGCGCGGCGCCAGGGTGCGCACGGCCTTTTCCGTGCTGCCGGCGTCATAGCTGCCCGGCAGGATCAGGTCACCGTCCAGCGCCAGGGTAATGCCGCTGGCCTCGCTCACCGCGCGCTGGAATGCCGCGTTGCGGCTGGCGTACCAACCGGCGTTGAAGTCGGCGAAACGGTACAACGGCTGCTTGTAGTCCGCCGGGTAGCCCAGCAGGTGGGCGATGCCGAAGTACATGCCGCCGCGCCGGCTGAACACTTCTCGGCGAATGGTGCCGTCCACCGGGTAAGGGTAATTCTCGGCGTGAGCCTGGGCGAAGGCGATGCTGACCTGCATCGGCCCGCCGGTGTGTACCGGGTTGAAGCGGCCGAACAGTTGCTGCCCCAGCGGCACGCTGCCGATGAAATCATCGAAGATCGCGCTCAGCTCCCTCTCCGTCCGCACTGCCGCCAGGCGCTGGCTGTAGCTGCGCCCGTTCGGCGACTTCAGGCTCAACGCGGCGTCGATCAGGATGCCCGGTACGTGCAGCTTGCCGGCGCGCCGGTCGATCTCGCCACGGGCGATCTTGCCCAGGCCGGGCACGGCGGGGTCGGCGGTGTAGTTGGACTCCTGCTCGGTCACCGCGAGCACCGAGCAGAGGTTCTCGGTGCTCGGCGCAATGCGCTGGGCGCTGAAGGCCACCTGGATGTCCCGCGCCCAGCCGGGGCGGTCGGCGACGCTGGCCGGCATCAGCTTCACCACCTTGGCGCGCACGTCCTCCGGGGTCGCTTCCGGCGCGCTCGGCCGCGTGCCGCAACCGGCCAGCACGAGCAGCGCCGCGAGGCCCAGCAGGCGGAGATTACCGATTCGAGGGAGAGGCCTGTCCAGGCCGGGGAAATCTGCCGTCGGGGCAGCCGCATTCATAGTCCGTTCCTTGCTTGGAGACCGCCTTCAGGACCTGTGCGGGACGGCACAGGTTCCCCGGCATTGTCAGCCAAGCCGGGATTTCAGCGCCAGGCCAGCCGCCGCAGATTGAAGCTCCAGCCACGCTGCATGCCGGCGGCAGCGAGCAGGATGGCGATTACGCCGAGCCATTGCAGCGGCGTCAAACGGTGATCGAAGGCGAACCAGTCGACGAAGATCGCCGCAATGGGATAGATGAACGACAGCGCGCCGGTCAGCGTCGTCGGCAGCTTCTGGATGGCGCCATAGAGCAGCACGTACATGATGCCGGTGTGCACGATGCCCAGGGTCGCCAGGCTCGCCCAGGCGGTGGTCGCCTGCGGCAGGGGCGAGAGGTTGGCCCAGGGCGCCAGCAACAGCACGCCGGTCACCGCCTGGATCAACGCGATCAGATGCGGCGGCACGCCGCTCAGGCGCTTGATGATCAACGCCGCCACCGCATACAGCGCCGCGGCGCCCAGGGCCAGGGCAATGCCGCCGAGGTAGTCGTTGCCCACCTGCCCTGTGTCGCCCCGCCCTACATCAGAATGCGCGCTAACGATGGCCAGCATGCCGAGGAAGGACACCCCGAGCCAGGCCATCTTCTGCGCACTCAGGCGCTCGCCAAGGAACAGCGCGCCGAGCAGTACCAGCAGGAACGGCTGCACGTTGTACACCGCCGTGCCGATGGCGATGGACGCCCGCGAATAGGAGCCGAACAACAGCACCCAGTTGCCAACGATGGCCACGCCGCTGAGCAGCGCCAGGCCAAAGGTGGCGCGGGTGAGGATGCCGGGACGCAGGAGGCCCATCAGGCCGCAGATCAGCAGTAGGGTTGCAGCGCCGAACACGCAGCGCCAGAACACCACATCCAGGACCGGTTGCCCGGACAGCAGCACCAGCCAGCCGATGGTCCCGCAGATCAGCATGGCGCTGACCATTTCCAGGGTGCCGCGTTTGATCCCGTCGTTCATGGTTCACCTCCTTTCGTTGGCGACCAGTATGAACAGGTGATTCAGCGCACTCCATCGCCTGACGGAGGCAAAACCCTAGGTTCACCTTTACTATCAAGGCAATTCTCGCCAATTACCTTTCGAGACCGATATGACCGACGAAATCGACCAGTTGCTGATCGCCGCGCTGATGGAAGACTCCCGCCTCTCCCTCAAGGCCCTGGCCCAGGTCAGCGGCCTGAGCGCCCCCAGCGTCGCCGAGCGCCTGCGCAAGCTGGAGGAACGCCAGGTGATCACCGGCTACACGGTGAACGTCGACCCGCGCGCCTTCGGCTACCAGTTGCAGGCCATCGTCCGTGTGCGCCCGCTGCCGGGGCGCTTGCAGGAGGTGGAGAAGCAGATCATGGCGATTCCCGAGTTCACCGAGTGCGACAAGGTCACCGGCGAGGATTGCTTCTATGCGCGGATGTGCGTGCGGTCGATGGAGGAGCTGGATGAGTTGCTCGATCACCTGAACGGATTTGCCGAGACCAATACGGCCATCGTGAAGAAGACCCCGGTGAAGCGGCGGTTGCCGCCGATGGCGTGAGGCGTCGCCACGAAGAACATCGCGGGCATGGCCCGCTCCTACGGGTTGGTCCTACGCACAGGTTCACTGTAGGAGCGGGCCATGCCCGCGAAAAATGCAGGTCGCACCTCAGAACAACCCCATCTGCCGATCGATCAGCGCCGCGAAATCATCCTCCACGAACGGCAGGATGGCATCGGCAATCGGCTGCAATTGCCGGCTGACGTAATGGTCGTAGTCGATGGGCGAATGCCGCGTCTCCAGCGGCTCCGGGCCGTTGACCGTGATCACGTAGCTGATCCAGCCGCCGCGCTGGTACTGCCGGGGTCGTCCCAGGCGTTCGTTGTACTCATCGGCGATCCGCGCCGCGCGCACATGGGGCGGGACGTTGCGCTCGTAGTCACCCAGTTGCCGGCGCAGGCGCTTGCGGAAGATCAGCAGTTCATCCTGCTCGCCTGCCAGCGTGCGGTTCACGTAGTCGCGGACGAAATCACGGTACGGCTGGCGCTGGAAGATGCGCAGGTAAAGCTCCTGCTGGAACTGCTGGGCCAGCGGCGACCAGTCCGTGCGTACCGTTTCCAGCCCCTTGAAGACCATCTCGTCGCTGCCATCGGCGCGCCGCACCAAACCGGCGTAGCGCTTCTTGCTGCCCTCTTCCGCGCCACGGATGGTCGGCATCAGGAAGCGCCGGAAATGCCGTTCGAACTGGATATCCAGCGCGCTCTCCAGACCGTATTCCTCGCGCAGGTGCTCGCCCCACCATTGGTTGACGTGGCGCACCAGCGCGCGGCCGATCCCGGCGGCTTCTTCCTCGTCGTGGGCGCGGCCGAGCCAGACGAAGGTGGAGTCGGTGTCGCCGTATATCACCCGATGGCCCTGCCCTTCGATCAGCTCGCGGGTACGGCGCATGATCTCGTGGCCACGCATGGTGATGGACGAGGCCAGGCGCGGGTCGAAGAAGCGGCAGCCGCTGGAGCCGAGTACGCCGTAGAAGGCGTTCATGATGATCTTCAGCGCCTGGGACAGCGGCGCATTGCCGTCGCGCTTGGCGGCGTCGCGGCCCTGCCAGACGCGTTCGACGATGGCCGGCAGGCAGTGCTGGGTGCGGGAGAAACGACCGCCCCGGAAGCCGGGGATCGAGGCCTCGTCCGACGGGTCGCTCAAGCCTTCCACCAGCCCCACCGGGTCGATCAGGAAGGTGCGAATGATCGACGGATACAGGCTCTTGTAGTCCAGCACCAGCACCGACTCGTAGAGTCCCGGCCGGGAATCCATGACGAAGCCGCCGGGGCTGGCTTCCGGCGCCTTGCCGCCGAGGTTCGGCGCGACGTAGCCCAGGCGGTGCATCGGCGGCAGGTACAGATGGGTGAAGGCCGCCACCGAGCCGCCGCTGCGGTCTGCCGGCAACCCCGTGACGCTGGCGCGTTCGAGCAGGAAGTCGAGGATGCGGGTCTTCTCGAAGATGCGCGTGACCAGCTCGCAGTCCTTGAGGTTGTATTTCGCCAGCGCCGGCTTGTCCTCGGCGAAGCGGCGGTCGATCTCGGCCATGCGGTCGTAGGGGTTGTCGATGGACTTGCCCTCGCCCAGCAGGTTCTGCGCGACGCTTTCCAGGCTGAACGAGGGGAAGCTCCAGAACGCCGAGCGCAGCGCTTCGATGCCGTCGATGATCAGTCGACCGGCCGCCGCGGCGAAGTAGTGATTGCTTGAGGCATGCTGCCGCCAGCCCATCTCGTCGCCGCCACGGCCCAGGCGCAGCGGAATCTCCAGGCGCTTGGCGTGCTCCTGCAGGACGCGCAGGTCGAACTGCACCAGGTTCCAGCCGATGATGGCGTCGGGGTCGTGCTCGGCCAGCCACTGGTTCAGGCGCTCCAGCAGCTCCGCGCGGCTGTCGCAATACTCCAGCTCGAAATCACGCTCGCCATCGACGCCATTGGCCGGGCCGAGCATGTACACCTGGCGCTGGCCGCAGCCTTCCAGGGCGATGGAATAGAGATCGCCACGGATATTGGTTTCGATGTCCAGGGAGACCAGTTTCAGCGTCGGCCGATAGTCCGGCGTTGGGCGCAGTTGCGCCTCGACGATGCTGCCGGTAGCGCCCTCCTTGCCGCTGAAGGTCACGGGCGCGGTGATGAAGCGCTCCATCAGGTAGCGCTCGGGCGGGCGGATGTCGGCCTCGAACACCTCGACGCCGGCCTCGCGCAGCTTCTTCTCCAGGTTCATCAGCTGGCGATGCTGCTGGCAATAGAGGCCCAGCACCGGGCGCTGCTGGAAGTCGCGCAGGCCCAGCGGGCGCAGCTCGGCGCCGCGCTCGCCGGCCAGCAGCTTCTCGGCGCGGGCGCGCTGTTCGGCCGGCACGAAGGCCACCGAGGTCTGCGGTGGCAGCAGCACGTGCCGGGGGCCCTCGTCGGTGGCGAGCCAGAAGCCCACCTCGGTGCCTTCGGGCGTATCCCGCCAATGTCGGGTCAGGACGAAACCCTGCCTTGCCTCCACGCTCTAACCATCCGTCTGTCGAATCACGCCCCATTCTACCGGTCCGCCCGCGGATTCGTTGCAAGGCGTGTAAATCCGACCGATGCGTTTGACGCACGCCCCGCGTCTGCCCAAGCTAGCGGGCTTTCGTTTGCCTGCCAGGATTTGCCCGTGACCGTTTCGCCCCGCCACTGGACCCGCCCTCTCCTCGCCTCCCTCTGCATCGCCACCCTGCTTTCGGGCTGCGGCCTGTTCGGCAAAAAGCCCGAAGAAGCCAAGGCACCGACCTACTCCAAGGCCGACTGGTCGGATCTGCCGAAAACCACCGATAGCGACGTCGTGCAGGGCTTCAATGCCTGGCGCTCGGCCTGCGCGGTGCGCCTGAAGAAGGATGAAATCTGGGCCGCCACCTGTACCCAGGCGCTGGGCGTACCCGCCTCGCCGGCGGCGATCCGCCAGTTCATGCAGGACCATCTGCAGCCCTACCAGCTGCGTTCGGGAGAAGGCAGCGAAACCGGCCTGATTACCGGCTACTACGAGCCGGTCTACCGCGGCAGCCTGGAGCGCAGCGCGCAGCACGGCGTGCCGGTGTACGGCACGCCGTCCGACCTGGTGGTGGTGGCACTGGACAGCGTCTACCCCGAACTCAAGGGCAAGCGCCTGCGCGGAAAGCTCGACGGCAATACCCTCAAGCCCTACGCCGACGCCGCCGGCATCCGCCGCGACGGCGTCGATGCGCCAGTTCTGGCCTGGCTGGGCGACCCGATGGACCTGCAGTTCCTGCAGATCCAGGGCTCCGGCCGCGTGCAGCTGGATTCCGGGCGCCAGCTGCGCCTGGGCTACGCCGAACAGAACGGCCGCCCCTACAAGCCGGTGGGCCGCTGGCTGGTGGAACAGGGCGAGCTGAGCAAGGACGAAGTGAGCATGCCGCGCATCCGCGACTGGGCCCGCGCCCACCCGCAGCGGGTCGACGAGCTGCTGGCGAGTAACCCCAGCTACGTGTTCTTCAGCCAGCGCCCGGACAGCAACGAAGGCCCGCGCGGCTCGCTGAACGTGCCGCTGACACCCGGCTACAGCGTGGCCATCGACCGCAAGGTGATCCCGCTGGGCAGCCTGATGTGGCTGTCCACCACCCGCCCCGATGGCGCGCCGGTGGTACGCCCGGTGGCAGCGCAGGACACCGGCGGCGCCATCGTCGGCGAAGTCCGCGCGGACCTGTTCTGGGGCACCGGCGATGCCGCCGGCGACCTGGCCGGGCACATGAAGCAGGAAGGCCAGCTGTGGCTGCTCTGGCCCAAGGGCGCGGCGCTGCCGGGCGCCTGATCCCATCACCGCTGCACCTTTCGAAGGGGCAACTGCCTTCATCCGGACAGCCTGTGTCCGGGCTTTCCCCTCACCCCAGCCCTCTCCCAAAGGGAGAGGGAGCCGTCCGTGCCGGCTGATACCGTAGTTTCAGCCGGCATCGATCAGTCCCCTCTCCCGCTTGCGGGAGAGGGTTAGGGTGAGGGGCTCTTGATCTGACTCCGTCCGCGATCAGCCAGCGCCACGGGGCACCTCCGAGCACACCACCGTAGGAAGTTCAGCTTCCGAAGCCAGGGGAAATTCTTACTCGTCCTACAGAGCTCCCTGAATCCCAGGCATCACCGCGACTCGGACAATGGTCCGCGACCCCAGCCCCCGGTTACTGGCCGGCACGCTGGGTCCGCCCCACCAACCTGTTCGCGGTGATCCTCATGAAGCACAAGCAATCCCCTCTCCGCTCCCAACGGCAGCATCGTGGCTGGCCGCTCAACTACGATGTGCTCTGCTGGATCGGCGCCATTGCCCTGCTGCTTCTGCTGATCGGCGGCAAGCAGTTTTTCGGGACCTGGCTGCCCGGAACCGGCGCCATGGAACACCCGCGCAGCATTCCCCAGCGGCTCGACCTGCCAGGAACCCAAGCCCTGGCGGTAGTGAAACCTCTCCGGCAATAAATGGCGAGGGTTCAGTTGGCCTGGCGGAACTGTCCTGGCGTCATCCCACTCCAGCGGCGGAACGCCTTGGCGAAGGCGCTCTCGTCGGAGAAGCCGAGCTTCTCCGCGACCTCCGCCAGCCGCGGCGACTCGCGCAATAACTGCTCGGCCATGCCATGCAGCACCTGCTCGCGCAGCAGCTTGAAGCTGGTGCCTTCGTCGGCCAGCTTGCGGTTGAGATGGCGGCCGCTGAGGGCCAGTTGCTCGGCGACCCGCTCCTTGCCCCAGCGCGGCTGCTGGCGTAGCAGTTGCTGCACCTGGGCCGCCAGGCTCTGCGCGCCCAGGCGCTGGAGCTGTGCGTCGGCCAGCGCGCGCAGGTGTTCGCGCATCACAGCGTTGGCCTGGATCAAAGGCACATCGAGGTCCGCCAGGGCAAAGCACAGGGCGTTCTCCGCGTCAGCGAAGCCGATGGGGCAACCCAGAATCTGGTCGTAGCGCGCAGGCTCGGCACGCGCCGGGTGACTCAGGGTGAGGTACGCAGGCGTCACTCGCTCGCCGGTGATCCAGCGTGTCAGGTGCACCAGGCTGGCCAGCGCCGCCTCCACCCGTTCCTCGCGCCGCACCGTATAGCTGGGCCGGTAGACCAGGCGTACCCGCCCGGCATCGCGTTCGAGCTGGAACTCGCTGCCCTCGGCGATGATCGGGTAGTACTCCAGCAAGGCCTCCAGCGCCTCGCCGAAATGCTCGCAGCTCATCAGCAGCGCGCCGACCATGTCCAGGTGGCCGACCTGCAGGGCACTGCCCAGGCGCAGCCCCACCAGCGGGTCGTCGGAGGCGGCGCACAGGCTCTCCCAGATGCGATCCTGCACGGCCAGCGGGATGCGCGCCTCCACAGGCAGGTCGGTGGGCACCGGCAAGCCCAGGCGCTGCGCGGCCTGGAGGATGCCCTGGGCATAGTGGACGGTGATCGATGGGCTGTGGGGCATGGTCCCGAATTAACCGCGCGAAGTCTCGATTGAGCCGTTACCAAAGGGGGACGGCTCCCTATGCTTGCCAATTACAACGATAAATACAAACAAGAGTCGCCTTGCATGCACACCCTCAACGAAGCCGCGCCCCGAGCGTCGGCCGCTTCTTCGCCCACTCCTGCCCGACAGGAGACCGGCAATGCCTAGCGTCAATCTCGAGTTCTCCGGCGCTTCGATGATCGCGCTGAACGCCATCATTGCCCTGATGATGTTCGGCGTGTCGCTGGAGCTGCGCCGCGACGACTTCACCCGCATCCTGCGCCAGCCGAAGGCGCCAGCGATCGGCATGCTGGTGCAGTTCCTGCTGCTGCCCGCCGCCACCTGTCTGCTGACCGTCGTTCTGCCCATCGACCCGGAGCTGGCGCTGGGGATGATCCTGGTCGCCACCTGCCCCAGCGGCACCTTCTCCAACATCATGACCTGGATGGCGCGCGGCAACGTCGCGGTGTCGGCCAGCGTCACCGCCGTGTCGGGGCTGAGCGCGGGCATCTTCACGCCGCTGAACTTCGCCCTCTATGCGGGGCTCAACCCGGCGACCCGCGACCGCCTCACGCAAATCCACATCGACCCGCTGGAACTGGTCGGCGTGGTGTTGCTGGTGCTGATCCTGCCGATGCTCGCCGGCATGGCCCTGGGCCGGCAAAAGCCGCAACTGGCGCGGCGCCTGGAGAAGCCGCTGCGGCAGTTGTCGCTGCTGGTGATGCTCGGCTTCGTCGGCATGGCCTTCGCCAAGAACTTCCAGCAGTTCATGGCGTATTTCCACCTGTTCTTCTGGCTGGTGCTGCTGCTCAACGGCATGGCGCTGCTGCTCGGCTACACCTGCGCGCGGCTGTGGAAGCTGCCGGACGCCGACGTGCGCGCCGTGACTCTGGAAAGCGGCATCCACAACTCGGCGCTGGGGATGGCGCTGATCCTCACCTTCTTCCCGCAGGCCGGCGGCATGCTGCTGATCGCCGCTTTCTGGGGCTGCTGGCAGCTGTTCTCCGGGCTCGTGCTGGCGCAATGGTGGGCGCGCCGGGTGCCGCGTGACGCCACCTTCCCTGCCGCCACCGAGGGCAATCGATGAACGCCCCCGCCATCGCCCTGGGCGGTTTCATCCTGCTGGCCTACACGCTGGAAGCCATCACCGGCTTCGGCAGCGTGGTGATCGCCCTGTCCCTCGGCGCGCTGCTGATGCCCATCGAGACGCTGCTGCCGATCCTGGTGCCGCTGAATATCGCCATGACCGGCTACCTGGTCGGTCGCCACTGGCGATTGATCGACAGCGCGCTGCTGTTGCGCACTGTGCTGCCGGGCATGCTGATCGGCATGGGCATCGGTTACCTGCTGCTGCCGCACCTGGACCCGCTGCCGCTCAAGCGCGGCCTGGGCGTACTGATCCTCTGGTTCGCCGGCCGCGAGCTGTGGCGCCTGCGCGCCAGCGCCCCGGAACGCGGTAGAACGCCGAACTGGGTCGTGCGCCTGGCCACCGGCGCCGCCGGCATCTGCCATGGCCTTTTTGCCTCGGGCGGGCCGCTGTTGGTCTACGCCCTGGCCACCCGCCCGCTGGATAAGGCACGACTGCGCGCCACCCTGGTGTGCGTCTGGTTCACCCTGAACGGCCTGCTGACCCTCGCCTTCCTCCTCGACGGCCGCCTGCGCCCGGCGCTGCCCCAGGTACTCGCCTATGCGCCCTTGCTGCTGCTCGGCGTGTGGCTGGGCGAGCGCCTGCA
Source organism: Pseudomonas sp. B1-22 (assembly GCF_050474425.1). NCBI lineage: Bacteria > Pseudomonadati > Pseudomonadota > Gammaproteobacteria > Pseudomonadales > Pseudomonadaceae > Pseudomonas > Pseudomonas sp. B1-22. The sequence continues at coordinate 414,594 of NZ_JBCHVH010000005.1, forward strand.
CCAGCGCTTCGACGAACGCCATTTCCGACTCGCCATCCACTGCCTGCTGCTGGTCAGCGGCACCCTGCTGCTGTCGCCCTGGAGCCTCCTGTGAGCTACGACATCATCATCAAGAACGGCCTGTACTTCGACGGCAGCGATGCCCCCGGCAGCCTGCGCCACGTCGGCATCAAGGACGGCCGCATCGACACCCTGAGCGTCAGCCCGCTGGACGAAAGCGGCTGTTCGGAAGTGATAGACGCCAGCGGCAAGTGGGTCACTCCCGGCTTCCTGGAGATCCACTCGCACTACGACGCCGAAGCCATCGCCGCGCCGGCGCTGAAGGAGTCGGTGCGCCATGGCATTACCACCGTATCCGTCGGCTCCTGCTCGATCAGCATGGTGCTGGGCGAGGCGGAGGACTGCTCCGACCTGTTCACCCGCGTCGAAGCCGTACCCCGCGAGCAGGTCCTGCCGATCCTGCGCGACAAGCGCACCTGGAAGGACGCCAGGGGCTACCGCGCCTTCTACGACCAGCAGCCGCTGGGGCCGAACCTCTGCTCCTTCCTCGGCCACTCCGAGCTGCGCGTGGCAGTGATGGGCCTGGAGCGCGCCATCGGTGGCGCCAAGCCCACCGAGGCCGAGCTGCAACGCATGGAGGAATTGCTGGAACAGGCGCTGGACGCCGGCTGCTTCGGTCTCTCGGTGATGACCACGCGCCTGGACAAGATGGACGGCGACCGCGCCTGGTCCAGCCCGCTGCCCTCCACTTTCGCCAGCTGGAAGGAATTCTCCCGCCTGTTCGCCGTGCTGCGCCGGCGCAACGCGCTGATGCAAGGCGCGCCGAATGCGGTCACCAAGATCAACGTGTTCGCCTTCCTCTACCAGGCCCACGGCTGGTTCCGCCGCCCGCTCAAGTGCTCGATGCTCACCGCGCTGGACCTGAAATCCCAACCCTTCATGCACCGCATCACCCGCGCCTCCGGCTGGGTCGCCAACCGCCTGCTGCGCGGCCGCTACCGCTGGCAGACCCTGCCCGCGCCCTTCGTGGTGCGCATCGAGGGGCTGAACATGAACGGCTTCGAGGAGTTCGGCGCCGGCGAAGTGCTGCGCGACATCAAGGACCCGGACGAGCTCTACACGCGCATCCAGGACCCGGCCTTCCGCGAGCGCTTCAAGAAGGACATCAAGGCCACCCTCAGCCTCGGCCTGTGGCACCGCAACCTGTCTGATTGCTGGGTGCGCGAGTGCCCGGACACGTCGCTGGTGGGGCGCAACTTCGAGGACATCGGCAGCGAGCGCGGCATGGATGCGGTGGACGCCTTCTTCGAACTGGCCGGCCAATACCGCAACGCGCTGAAGTGGACCACCTGCTACGGCAACCACCGCCCGCAGATCATGCGCAAGCTGCTGGCCAGCCCCTGGACCCAGCCGGGCTTCGCCGACTCCGGCGCGCACCTGGCGTCCCATGCGCAGTACAACTTCCCGCTGCGCTTCCTCAAGTACGTGCGGGATGCGGAACTGGCCGGCGAGGCGTTCATGGACACCGGCCGCGCAGTGCATCGGCTGACCGGCGAGCTGGCGGATTTCGCCGGGATCGATGCCGGGTATATCCGCGTGGGCGACCGTGCCGACCTGGTGGTGGTGAATCCTGCCGGACTGACCGAGGAACTGGACGAGGTCAGTGAGGCCCCCATGGAAGGGATCGGCCTGACGCGACTGGTGAAGCGCAATGACGATGCGGTGGAAGCCACGCTGATCAACGGGCGCGTGGCGTATCGGCGTGGCAGCGGGTTCCCGGAGGCATTGGGCAAGGAGCGCGGCTTCGGGCGCTTCCTGCCGGGGCGGGATGTGCTCAGTCGGCCGCAGGAGGTTTCGGCCGGAGCGCCAGCCTACAGCCGATGACCACGCGCGCTGATGAATGTCCGTAGGAGCAACTGTCTTCTTCTGGACAGTCTGTGCCGACACGCCCCCCCTCACCCCAGCCCTCTCCCAAAGGGAGAGGGGGCAGATCGTGCGGATGACGTCATGGTTTCATCTTGCACCGGACGGTCCCCTCTCCCGCTTGCGGGAGAGGGTTAGGGTGAGGGGTTCTTGATCTCGTAGGAGCGGACCTTGTCCGCGAATCCATCGCGGCGTATTTCGATCCCACCAGAAAGATGCCGGTGTACAGCGCCCCCGGCGCCGGCCTTGACGGCTGATCGCGGAGAAGCTCCGCTCCTACGGGAGCCGAAGCGCCGGAGCTGACCTGTAGGAGCGCGCCATGCGCGCGATCGCGGGCATGGCCCGCTCCTACAACATCGCCTGCGCCGACAGACACGGCGTGCGTCCTTCGCGACCGTCCAACCCACCAAGATTGACGCTTTCACGCGCACTCACTAGAGTGCGCGCTCTTGTTTCTGCCTGCTGCACCCGCACCATGACCCCGTTCCAGCGCTTCGCCGATCCGTCCCTCGCCCTGCTGCGAGAGCCTCCGCGCGTGCGCAAGATCGATACTGTGCTGCGCCGTCGCCGCAGTGTGCTGTTCGCCTACACCTTCTCCCCTCCCGCCGGCTGCTGAGCCGGACGCCGCGCGCTTTCGCGCAGGCATTTCCGCATTTCGATTTCGCTCACCGGCAGCCGTCGGCGGGCTCGTTCGCATGTGTCAGCCCCGCCGCTGCAACGCCGGGGCCGGAGAAGGTTTCCATGAACAATTCACTCACCCTCAACAAGCCGCTGCTGGCCGTGCTGCTGTTCGCCGTGTCCATCGTCGGCCTGAGCCTGGGCGCAACCCTGCCGCTGGTGGCCCTGCGCCTGCTCGACAACGGCGCCAGCGCGCTGCAGATCGGCATTCTCTCGGCGGTGCCGGCAGCCGGCATGATCCTCGCCGCCACCCTGGTCGACCGCGCCTGCCAACGGATGAGCCGGCGTCGCCTGTACTTGCTGTGCTTCCTGCTCTGTGCCGCGAGCACTGCCGCCATCGAGTTCAGCGGCGATTCCCTCGGGGTGCTGGCCGCCGCGCGCCTGGCCCTGGGTGTCGGCATGGGTATTGCCATCATCCTCGGCGAAGCATGGGTCAACGAACTGTGCGGAGAGGACAATCGCGGCACCATCGTCGCCCTCTATGCCACCAGCTTCACCGCTTTCCAGCTACTCGGCCCGACCCTGGTGGCGCTGCTCGACGCGCAGACGCCCTGGGTGGTGCTGCTGGTCAGCGCCGGGCACCTCATCGCCCTGGCCACCGTGGCCTGCGCCATGCCCGAGGAAGGCGTCCACGAGCACGTCGAAGAGCCACGCAGCTTCTCCCTGGCCGGCTTCCTGCGGGTGGCGCCGGCCCTGTGCATGGGCGTGCTGTTCTTCTCCTTCTTCGACAGCGTGGTGCTGTCGCTCTTCCCGGTCTACGCCTCCAGCCACGGCTACGCAGTGGGCATCGCCGCCTTCATGGCCACGGTGATCCTGCTCGGCGACATGATCTGCCAACTGCCGCTGGGCTGGCTCTCCGACCGCCTCGACCGCCCGACGCTGCATCTTGCCTGTGGCGTGGCGGCTACCGCGATCGGGCTCGCCCTGCCCTGGCTGATCACCCGGCCCTCGCTGCTGTGGCCGGCGCTGATGCTGCTGGGTGCGGTGGCCGGTGGTGTCTACACCCTGGCCCTGGTGCTGATCGGCCAGCGCTTCCGTGGTCGCGACCTGGTCACTGCCAACGCCGCAGCCGGGATGCTCTGGGGCGTCGGCAGCCTGCTCGGTCCGCTGCTCAGCGGCAGCCTGATGGACCTCGGTCCACAGGGTGTGCCGGTGGCTCTGGCGCTGGCAGCGGGACTGTTCGTGGCGACGGCGGCGGGTTCGCTGCGGCGTAAGGCGGTCCGACACGCCTGAGCGTGGCAAATGGCAAGATTCGTGGGATGACTGACATTGCCGCCAAGACCGATCGCCGCCACACTCGCTCCATCACTTGAACGAGGCCCGCCATGGAATCGCTGCGCCAGATCGCCTGCCTGATCTACCCCGAGGTCATGAGCCTGGACATCACCGGGCCGCTGCAGGTGTTCGCCTCCGCCAACGTCGAGCGACAGCGCCAGGGGCTTCCACCGATCTACGAGCTGCTGGTGCTAGGCGAACAGGTCGGGCCGGTGGCGACCTCGGCGGGCCTGCGCATCTGTGCCGATGCTTCGTGGCGGGAAGTCGATGCCGCGACCCTGGATACCTTGCTGGTGCCCGGCGGCCTCGGCGTGGAAAACCAGTGCCGGAACACCGACCTGCTGCGCTGGCTGGCCGGCGCCGAGCCCAAGGTACGTCGACTCGGCTCGGTCTGTTCCGGAGCGCTTATCCTCGCCGTCGCCGGCGTGCTGAACGGCCGCCCGGCCACCACGCATTGGGCGGACGTCGATGAGCTGTGCGCGGGCTATCCCGAAGTGCTGGTCCAGGGTGACCGGCTGCATACCTACGATCCGCTACGCCGCGATGGCGACGATCACGTGTTCACCTCGGCCGGCGTCACCGCCGGCATCGATCTCGCCCTGGCGCTGGTGGAAGCCGATCTCGGCCGCGCCCTGGCGCTGGCGGTGGCGCGGCGGCTGGTGATGTTTCTCAAGCGCCCAGGCGGACAGGCGCAGTTCAGCCACTGGCTGACCCCGGAGCCAAGCCGCACGCCGCGCCTGGCGGCGTTGCTGGAGTGGATCCCCGCCAACCTGGGCAGCGATCTGTCTCTGGAAGCCCTGGCCGAGCAGGCCTGCATGAGTCCGCGCACGCTGTCGCGGGTGTTCATCAACGAATTGGGCATGGGACCCGGCCGCTACGTTGAACGGGTGCGCCTGGAAGCGGCCCGCGCGCTGCTGCAGGACGCCCAGGCGTCGATCAGCACGGTGTCGCGCCTGTGCGGCTTCGGCCACCCGGAAAACCTGCGGCGCACCTTCCACAAGCACCTGGCGATCAGCCCGCAAGAATACGCCGAACGCTTCGGCCAGTTGCACTGACAACGACAATCGAAAGGACCTTGCCATGCTCGAACTGCGCCCCAACTGCGAATGCTGTGACCGCGACCTGCCAGGCGACAGCCCGGATGCATGCATCTGCACCTTCGAATGCACCTTCTGCACCGATTGCGCCGAGCAGGTGCTGCACGGCCGCTGCCCGAACTGCGGCGGCGAACTGGTGCCGCGCCCACGTCGCCCGGCGGAGAAGCTGGCGGCCAATCCGGCTTCGACCCAGCGCGTGCTCAAACCGGCCGGCTGCCAGGGCTGAGGACGGGTCATGCTGCTGCGCATCCCGGCGATCCGCCTGCTGTTCACCAGCCAGGCGCTGTACTGGTCCTGCTCGCTGATCGGCATCACCCTCACCTCGCTGGTGGGCGCCCAGCTCACGCCGCTGAATAGCCTGGCCACGCTGCCGCTGGCGATCCTGGTGCTGGGCAACCTGCTGGCGGTGCAGCCGCTGTCACTGTTCATGCAGCGCCACGGACGCCGACGCGGACTGCTGCTGGGCGCCGCCTGCGGCGTGCTCGGCGGGCTGCTGTGCGCGCTGGGTGTGTGGTTGGCGGACTTCCTGCTGTTCTGCCTCGGCGCGCTGCCCATCGGCGCCTATCAGGCATCGGCGATGTATTACCGCTTCGCCGCGCTGGAAGCGGTGGACGAGGCGCACAAGGGCCGCGCCACGGCCTACGTGATCGGCGGTGGCGTGCTGGCCGCGCTGCTCGCACCAACCCTGGCGCTCTGGTCGCGCAATGCCCTGTCCGCGCCCTTCGTGGGTTCCTATCTGGCGATTGCCGCGCTCGCGCTGGTCGCCATCGCGGTGCTCAGCCGCCTGCCGGACGGCACGGCGCCAGCGCCCTCCACCGGTGGCTGGAAAGTCATGCGGGAATTACTGTCGCGCCCGGCGATCCGCGCGGCCATGGCCTGCACCGCCGCCGGCCACGGGCTGATGATCCTGATCATGAATGCTACGCCGCTGGCCATGAGCTTCTGCGGACTGCCGCTGGAGCGCTCGGTGAGCGTGATCCAGTGGCATGTGCTGGGCATGTTCCTCCCCGCCTTCGTCGCCGGGCCGCTGGTGGACCGCCTCGGCGGGCGGCGCGTGGCCTGGGTCGGCATGGCGCTGCTGGCGGTCAGCGCGGCGGTGGCGCTGAGCGGGCAGTCGGTGGCACAGTTCCTGGTCAGCTCGCTGCTGCTGGGCGTGGGCTGGAACCTGATGCTGGTGGCCGGCACCACGCTGCTTGCCTTCGGTCATGCGGCGCAGGAGCGCGGGCACGCGCAGGGGCTGATGGAGCTGGGCAACGGCAGCCTGGCGGCGCTGATGTCCTTCAGCTCCGGCGCGCTGATCACCAGCATCGGCTGGAGCGCGGTGAACCTGCTGGTGTGGCCGGTGTTGCTGGTGGCGGTGGTGATGATCTGGTCGGGGCGCAAGGAGCTGGCGGTCAACCGGTGAGCGCGCCCTTGAGGGCGCCGTTCGCGGGCATGGCCCGCTCCTACAACAGCGGCAGCTTCATGCCCCCCTGTAGGAGCGGGCCATGCCCGCGATCCGGCCGCCAGGCCGGTTGCCGCAAAATCGAGATACCCAAACGAAAAAGGCGACCCGAAGGTCGCCTTTTCGCTGCTCGATCACCCACTCAGTAGTAGGCGTTCTCGCGGTTGCTGTGGTCGGTGACGTCACGCACGCCCTTGAGCTCCGGGATGCGCTCGATCAGGGTCTTCTCGACGCCGTCCTTGAGGGTCATCTCGACCGCGCCGCAGCCCTGGCAACCGCCGCCGAAACGCAGCACGGCGATGTTGTCCTCGACCACGTCCACCAGGCTTACCTGGCCGCCGTGGCTGGCCAGACCCGGGTTGATCTCGGTCTGCAGATAATAGTTGATGCGCTCGGTGAGCGGGCTGTCTTCGTTGACCATCGGCACCTTGGCGTTGGGCGCCTTGATGGTCAGCTGGCCGCCCATGCGGTCAGTGGCGTAATCGACGATGGCGTCTTCCAGGAAGGGCTCGCTGATGGCGTCGATATAGGCGGTGAAATCCTTCAGGCCGACCGGGGTGTCTTCCGGCTTCTGCTCGCCCGGCTTGCAGTAGGCGATGCAGGTCTCGGCGTAGGTGGTTCCCGGCTGGGTGATGAAGATGCGAATGCCGATGCCGGGGGTGTCCTGCTTGGACAGCAGTTCGGCCAGGTAATCCTGTGCGGCTTCGGTGATGGTAATAGCGCTCATGGCAACTCCTCGCAAACGTGGCGCCAGTTTACGCCATTCGGGGGTGAGGTAGAAAGCCCTACTGAATTAGTAGGAATATTTCGCAGCTGGGGGATATCGCGTTACACCCTGTAGGAGCGGGCCATGCCCGCGATCGCGCCCATGGGGCGCTCCTACAGGGGAATCACCCAGTCAGAGGTTCTCGTAGCGGTTCATGTCGAGAATGCCCGCCTCCACCGGCTCGGTCTCGCGAATGTAGGCGTCCAGGTCATGGAAGTAGAACCAGAACTGCGGATGGCTGCGGCGGATGCCCCAACGGTCCACGACGTTGTCGAAGCCGGCCTGGTCCCTGACCTGCTCCAGCGCACTGACGAAATCGCCCACGTCGCCCGCCTTCAGGTCGAACATGAAGTTCGGGTAGCTGGAGAGCACGCCAGGGTAGATGGTCAGAGTGTCCAGCCCCGGCTGGTAGCGCAGCGACTCGCCCGCGATGAAGGCGACGTTGCTGTGCGCGCGGTTGCGCAGCACGGTGTAGATCTCACGCTGGCCGTCAGGCAACTCCACCCGCAGCATGGTCGCCTCGGGGAAGTAGCCGATCACCGGGAGCCCCGCCGCCGGACGGCTGACCAGGCGGCTGAACATCTGCTCGGCGTCCTGCAGCGGCGCGGCGACATTGTTGCGGTAGCAGGAGCCGCTCTCGCACATATTGATCGGGTCGGGCCGTGCGTTGAGCGCCACGTAGCGCTTGAGCAGTTGCTGGGCAAAGACATTCTTGGCGCCCTTCTCCGGCAGGAACAGCCCGGTCGGCTGGGTGCTGTCGCTGGTGTAGTAGTCGGCCCACATCTTCAGCCTGCCGCTGTTCTGGTACCAGTCATCCAGCAGCGGCTTGCGTGCGGCGACCGGCATCAGGCGGAGGAAGTTCTGCTCGGCGCCATTGCGGATCAAGTCGAAGTACAGCCGCGTCTGCGCCTGGTGGGCGACGTTGCCATAGACATCGAAGTTCACCACCAGACCGTAGTAGGTGCGCTCGAACAGCGGGTAGTCCAGCAGCCAGATGGTCTGCGGAACGCCGCCGATCAACCCCTTGCGCACCGAGGCGCTGTCGTACTGGCGGAAAATGCTCAGCACGGCGTTGTCATTGCCGGCCCAGACGTCGGCCCAGGTCGGCACCGGCGCGTCGTCGTAGACGTCCTGGCGCAGCTCCTCGTAGGCGTTGCGCTTGTCGCGGTAGGCGCGCCACTGCGACAGCATGGTGCCCATGTCGTCGATCTGCCCCGGCAGCGCCAGCAGCGGCGAGGCCTGGGCGCGGAAGTCCGGATCGGTGACATAGAGGTCGTGCTGCGGGTCCTGGAACAGCGCCCAGAAGTTGTCGCGGATCACGTCGGTGGCGATCTGCCCGCGGCACACCGGCCCACGGATGAAGGTACGGACGAAGTATTCGGCGTTGTCCAGCATGAACTGGTAGCGCGCCTGCGCCGGGATCGCGGCGAAGGTTTCGAACGGATTGGCGCGGTGCTGCAGGCCGTAGCCGGGCACCATGTCGGTGCTCCAGTCGGTGCCGTAGAACAGCTCCTGGGTACGCGCCAGCTTGGCCGGGTTGAGCGGATAGGTGATGTGCGTCTTGTGCACGATCACGCCCTGGACCGGCCACAGGCGGTAGTAGAAGTTGTTGCCCGGATCGTCGTTCGGCCGGCGGGTAGCGATCGGGTCGATCGGCTGGCCGCTGGGCGTGCGCGAGCGCACCAGCTGGAAGAAGTGCCCGTCCTGGCTGTTCTCGGTGAAATACAGGTGCGCCAGGAACAGGTGCTCGTAGAGCCAGCGCGAAACCAGGCTCTGGCGTGCGCCGGGCTGGTTCAGGAAGCTTTCCCAATCGGCGATCTGCCCCGTCTCGGCGGCGCTCGGCTGCCAGTCCTGCTGGTCCACCGGCGCGCCCTGGGCCAGCCAGGTCTTGAGGGTGGCGAGCTGCTTGTCGGTCAGGCCGGTGACGGCGAAGGGCATGCCGCTGCGCGGGTTCTTCTGCACGAAGTCGTCGATGCTGTCGGGCGTCGGGCACTGGTTGGTGCGGCTGATCGACAGGTCCAGACCGTCCGGAATCTTCTCGTTGGGCGCCAATGGATGCTGATGGCCCAGGTCGATCATCCGCGCCATCAGCGCGGCCTGGCTGCCCCGGCCATCGAGCACCGACCAGAAGTCCTTGCGCCGCCAGGCATCCGCACCGTGGGCGTCGAGGAACAAGCGGGTGGTGTCCGCCGCCCTGGTCCGCGCACCGTCGTACACCGGCAGCTTGTTGGCCCCGCGCTGCGCGCCTTCGGCAGCGGTCAGGTTGAGCTGGCACGGCGAGTCGTAGCAGGCGTGGCAGGCCACGCACTTCTCGGTGAAGATCGGCTGGATGTCCTTGGTGTAGGACAGGCCCGCGGCCTGGGAAAACGCTGAAAGCATCAGGGATGCGATGAACAACGTGAAGCGTGCTCGCAGGGACATGTAAGGCTCCAGACCTTCGGAATGGGCGGATTCTAGCGGGAACGCCGCCGCCGCGCTGCCTATCCAACGGCAGAACATGAGAGATTTTCATGCAAATCTCCGCAAGCTCAAATTTTCTACAGCTTTGTTATCATCAGTGACCCATTGTCACGCCCCCTTCTAGGTACCTCCGATGTCCGACCGCGCCGCTCGCCTGCAAGCCCTCCAGCAAGCCCTCAAGGAGCGCATCCTGATCCTCGACGGCGGCATGGGCACCATGATCCAGAGCTACAAGCTGCAGGAAGAGGACTACCGCGGCGCGCGCTTCGCCGACTGGCCGAGCGACGTGAAGGGCAACAACGACCTGCTGCTGCTCAGCCGCCCGGACGTCATCCAGGCCATCGAGAAGGCCTACCTGGACGCCGGCGCGGACATCCTCGAGACCAACACCTTCAACGCCACCCGCGTGTCCCAGGCCGACTACGGCATGGAAGAGCTGGCCTACGAGATGAACGTCGAGGGCGCGCGCCTGGCCCGCCAGGTCGCCGACGCCAAGACCGCCGAGAACCCGGCCAAGCCGCGCTTCGTCGCCGGCGTGCTCGGCCCGACCAGCCGCACCTGCTCGATCTCCCCGGACGTCAACGACCCCGGCTTCCGCAACGTCACCTTCGACGAACTGGTAGAGAATTACAGCGAAGCCACCCGTGGCCTGATCGAGGGTGGCGCGGACCTGATCCTGATCGAGACCATCTTCGACACCCTCAACGCCAAGGCCGCGATCTTCGCCGTGCAGGGCGTCTATGAAGAGCTGGGCGTCGAGCTGCCGATCATGATCTCCGGCACCATCACCGACGCCTCCGGCCGTACCCTCTCGGGCCAGACCACCGAAGCCTTCTGGAACTCGGTGCGCCACGCCAACCCGATCTCCGTCGGCCTGAACTGCGCCCTCGGCGCGAAAGAGCTGCGCCCCTACCTGGAAGAACTGGCGACCAAGGCCGGGACCCACGTCTCCGCGCACCCCAACGCCGGCCTGCCCAACGCCTTCGGCGAGTACGACGAGAGCCCGGCGCAGATGGCCGAGGTGGTCGAGGAATTCGCCGCATCCGGTTTCCTCAACATCATCGGCGGCTGCTGCGGCACCACTCCGCCGCACATCGAGGCCATCGCCAAGGCCGTGGCCAAGTACGCCCCGCGCGCGATTCCCGAGATTCCCCGCGCCTGCCGCCTGTCGGGCCTCGAGCCGTTCACCATCGACCGCAACTCGCTGTTCGTGAACGTCGGCGAGCGCACCAACATCACCGGCTCGGCCAAGTTCGCGCGGCTCATTCGCGAGGAAAACTACGCCGAAGCACTGGAAGTGGCGCAGCAGCAGGTGGAAGCCGGCGCCCAGGTGATCGACATCAACATGGACGAGGGCATGCTGGATTCGAAGGCGGCCATGGTCACCTTCCTCAACCTGATCGCCTCCGAGCCGGACATCTCCCGCGTGCCGATCATGATCGACTCCTCCAAGTGGGAAGTGATCGAAGCGGGCCTGAAATGCATCCAGGGCAAGGGCATCGTCAACTCCATTTCCATGAAGGAAGGCGTCGAGCAGTTCAAGCACCACGCCCGCCTGTGCAAGCGCTACGGCGCCGCCGTGGTGGTGATGGCCTTCGACGAAGCCGGCCAGGCCGACACCCAGGCGCGCAAGGAAGAAATCTGCCAGCGCTCCTACGACATCCTGGTCAACGAAGTGGGCTTCCCGCCGGAAGACATCATCTTCGACCCGAACATCTTCGCGGTCGCCACCGGCATTGAGGAGCACAACAACTACGCGGTCGACTTCATCAACGCCTGCGCCTACATCCGCGACAACCTGCCCTACGCGCTGAGCTCGGGCGGGGTGTCCAACGTGTCGTTCTCGTTCCGCGGCAACAACCCGGTGCGCGAGGCGATCCACTCGGTGTTCCTCTACTACGCCATCCAGAATGGCCTGACGATGGGCATCGTCAACGCCGGCCAGCTGGAGATCTACGACGAGATCCCGCAGGAACTGCGCGACAAGGTCGAGGACGTGGTGCTCAACCGCAGCCCGGACGCCACCGAGGCGCTGCTGGCCATCGCCGACAACTACAAGGGCGGCGGCGCCACCAAGGAAGTGGAAGACGAGGAATGGCGCAGCCATAGCGTCGAGAAGCGCCTGGAACACGCGCTGGTCAAGGGCATCACCACCTGGATTGTCGAGGACACCGAGGAGTGCCGGCAGAAGTGCGCGCGCCCCATCGAGGTCATCGAAGGCCCGCTGATGTCCGGCATGAACGTGGTCGGCGACCTGTTCGGCGCCGGCAAGATGTTCCTCCCGCAGGTGGTGAAATCCGCCCGCGTGATGAAGCAGGCCGTGGCCCACCTGATCCCCTTCATCGAAGCGGAGAAAGGCGACAAGCCCGAGGCCAAGGGCAAGATCCTCATGGCCACGGTAAAAGGCGACGTGCACGACATCGGCAAGAACATCGTCGGCGTGGTGCTGGGCTGCAACGGCTACGACATCGTCGACCTGGGCGTGATGGTCCCGGCGGAAAAGATCCTGCAGACCGCCCGCGAGCAGAAGTGCGACATCATCGGCCTGTCCGGCCTGATCACCCCGTCGCTGGACGAGATGGTCCACGTCGCCAAGGAAATGCAGCGCCAGGGCTTCCAGCTGCCGCTGATGATCGGTGGCGCCACCACTTCCAAGGCGCACACCGCGGTGAAGATCGACCCGCAGTACAGCAACGATGCGGTGGTCTACGTCACCGACGCCTCCCGCGCGGTGGGCGTGGCCACTACCCTGCTGTCCAAGGAGATGAAACCCGAGTACGCCCGCAAGCTGCGCGAGGAATACGCGGAAGTGCGCGAGCGCACCGCCAACCGCAGCGCGCGCACCGAGCGCCTGAGCTACGAGCAGGCCATCGCCGCCAAGCCGCAGTTCGACTGGGCCGGCTACCAGCCGCCGGTGCCGAGCTTCACCGGCGTGAAAGTGCTGGATGACATCGACCTCAACGTGCTGGCCACGTACATCGACTGGACGCCCTTCTTCATCTCCTGGGACCTGGCCGGCAAGTACCCGCGCATCCTCACCGACGAAGTCGTGGGCGAAGCGGCCACCAGCCTGTTCAACGACGCCCAGGCGATGCTGAAGAAGCTGATCGACGAGAAGCTCATTCGCGCCAAGGCCGTCTTCGGCTTCTGGCCGGCCAACCAGGTACAGCACGACGATCTGGAAGTCTACGGCGACGACGGCCACAAGCTGGCCACCCTGCACCACCTGCGCCAGCAGACCATCAAGCCCGACGGCAAGCCGAACTTCAGCCTGGCCGACTTCGTCGCGCCCAAGGAGAGCGGCGTGAAGGACTATGTCGGCGGCTTCATCACCACCGCCGGCATCGGCGCCGAGGAAGTGGCCAAGGCCTACGAGGCCAAGGGCGACGACTACAGCGCGATCATGGTCAAAGCCCTCGCCGACCGCCTTGCCGAAGCCTGCGCCGAGTGGCTGCACGAGCGCGTGCGCAAGGAATACTGGGGCTATCAGCCGGACGAGCACCTCAGCAATGAGGCGCTGATCAAGGAGCAATACGTCGGCATCCGCCCGGCCCCTGGCTACCCGGCCTGCCCGGATCACACCGAGAAAGGCACGCTGTTCAAGCTGCTTGACCCGAAGGGCGTCTCCGGCGTGACCCTCACCGAGCATTACGCCATGTTCCCCGCCGCCGCCGTCAGCGGCTGGTACTTCGCCCACCCGCAGGCGCAGTACTTCGCCGTGGGCAAGGTCGACAAGGACCAGGTCGAACGCTACAGCGCACGCAAGGACCAGGAAATCAGCACCAGCGAACGCTGGCTGTCGCCGAACCTGGGGTACGACAACTGATCAGGGCCGCTGCCGGATTGCCGGCAAGCCCGTGGCAATAAAAACGCGAGGCCGAGCGATCGGCCTCGCGTTTTTCGTTCGGTCACCGCGCTATCGCTCGGGCATGATGGACTTTCCTGCAGCACGCCCCCGCAAGGCCACGCTGCACTGAACGGGCAAATGCTGGATAATCCGCCGGTTCACAGGATGTTCATCCTAACTGGCGCGCACGAGGCATCCATGCCGGCGGCCCGTCTCCTTTCGCTGCACAGAGAGAAAAACCCATGAAATACCTCACCCCCGAACAGATGGCCAAACCGCGCAAGCGCCGCCTGCTGAAGAAGCTGCGCCTGGGCGAGTTCCAGGAGTTCGGCTTCAGCCTGGAAGTGAACTACAGCGGCGACCTGGATGACGTTCTCGATCAGTGGATCGCCTTCGTCGAATCCGAAGGCTGGGTCTTCGTCGGTGGCGCCACCGAAGAGGGCGAGTTCACTGGCTACCTGTGCCTGAACGCCGTCGGCAGCCTGACCGACGCCGACCGCGAAACCACCCGTCTGTGGCTGGAAAAGCAGTCCTGGTGCAAGTCCTTCGAATTGGGCGAGCTGAGCGACTGCTGGCACGGCCTGTTCGAGTAAGCACCATCGCTTCCGGCGATTGCCCATGCATCGCCGGAAGCGCCCTTCGCACGTCCACCGCAATACCTGAGCGGCGCAAGCAGGCCATCTCCAGCAGAACGATTGCCGGCTGAAACATGGCCGCTCCACAGCAGCCACCCATTCAAGCAGTTCTCCTCGCCAGCAACTCCACGGACCACAAAGCGCCTCCGGTACGGGCAGGAGCATGAGGGTTACGCTAGGCTTTCCCTCAACGAACCCGACCGGCACGGGTGCGCCCGTCTCCCAAAACAGGCCGGAAGCTCACTGCCTCCAAGGACGCCATGCTAGAGCGCCAGCGCCTCCAGAACATTCTCAGTCTGGGCCTGCCGATCATCGGCGGAATGCTCAGCCAGAGCCTGCTCAACCTGGTGGATGCCGCGATGGTCGGTCATCTGGGCGAGAAGTCCCTGGCCGGCGTGGGCATCGGCAGCTACGCCAACTTCGTCGCTATCTCCCTGGTGATGGGCCTGGGCGCCGGCGTGCAGGCGCTGGTGGCGCGCCGTCGGGGCGAAGGCCGCCTGGAAGAACAGGCCGCACCGCTCAACTGCGGCCTACTGGTGGCGCTGGGCCTGTCACTGCCGATCACCCTGATCTGCCTGCTGTTCGCCGAACCCATCGTCCGCGCCCTGTCCATCGATCCCGATGTACTGGCGGTCGGTACCCCGTACTTCGAATGGCGCGCGCTGTCGGTGCTGGCGGTGGGGCTGAACTTCTCGTTCCGCGGTTACTGGAACGGCACACGCCGCTCGGGCATGTACATGCGCACGCTGGTGGTGATGCACCTGGCCAACGCGGCGATCAGCTACAGCCTGATTCACGGCCTGTTCGGCCTGCCGCGCATGGGCGCGGTGGGCAGCGGGCTGGGCACCACCCTGGCGCTCTACCTGGGCTCGCTGATCTACGCCTGGATCACCTGGCGCGATGCCCGCGCCCAGGGCTTCCGCCCTCGTCTGCCGAGCGAACGCGACATCCGCGTGATGCTGCGCCTGTCGTTGCCCAATTCGCTGCAGCAGTTCTTCTTCGCCGCCGGCATCACCCTGCTGTTCTGGATCATCGCCCAGGTCGGCACCCGCGAGCTGGCGGTGGCCCACGTGCTGATCAACCTGGCGCTGTTCCTGATCCTGCCCGGCATCGGGCTGGGCATGGCCGCCACCACCCTGGTCAGCCAGAGCATGGGCGAGCGCGACTTCGACAGCGCGCACCGCTGGGGCTGGGACGTGGTGAAGGTGGCCGCCTGCGGTTTGGCTCTGCTGGGGTCACCCTTCTGGCTATTCCCCGAGACCATCCTGCGGCTGTTCGTCAACGACCCGGCGCTGATCGAACTGGGCCGCCTCCCACTGACGATTACCGGGCTGGGCATGGTTATCGACGCTACCGCACTGGTGCTCACCCAGGCCCTGCTCGGCGCCGGAGCCACCCGCACGGTAATGGCGGTCAGCCTGGGCAACCAGTGGCTGTTCTTCCTGCCGCTGGCCTATCTGGTGGGCCCGGTCATGGGCGGTGGCCTGCTGGCGATCTGGAGCATGCAGATTCTCCAGCGCGGGCTCGCTTCGGTGATCTTCGCGATGATGTGGCAAAGGCGCGAGTGGACGCAGATCGAACTCTAGCGGCTATGTTTCAAGGAGCCGGGTTTCCAGGAACCGGGTTTCCAGGGGCCAGGTTTCCAGGAGCTAGGCTCTTAGATTAGGAGGTGCGAAGGATGGATGATCAACAGAACAAACCGCCAAGCTTCTGGCAGATGCTGCACAGCGTGCTGGCCGCCGCCTTCGGCGTGCAGAGCGGGAAGAATCGCGCGCGCGATTTCACCCAGGGCAAACCCAGCCATTTCATCGCCATGGGCATCGTCTTCACGCTGGTCTTCGTGCTGCTGCTCTATGCGCTGGTGCAGGTGGTGCTGCACTTCGCCGGGGTCTAGGCAGGTTGGAGAGGCTAGGCGCCAAGCGGGCCGCAGAGCGACCCGCCGGCATCGCTGTCACTGATGGCTGACCCAGTACACCGCGGTGGCAACCACCAGCAGGATCAAGATGAACGCGGCACGCGCATCGACGACGCTGTCGCTGGTCTTGCTGGACGATTCTTCGCTCATGCTTCCCCCATGTTCTCGTTATTGGCTGAAGGACCACACCCGAGAGTTAAGACCAGCTCCGCCCGCCCCTCAAGGAACCTCCTCTTTCCGCGATACCGCCAAAGCCGTTAGGCTGCGCCTTCGACAAGAACAAGCGAAACGCAATCAGGAAAGGCTATGCACCTGGATTCACTGCAAGACACGGTCGCGCCGGAAGGCGTCTGCTATGGCTGCGGCGGCAGCAACCCGCACGGACTGCACATCAAGAGCCACTGGCACGAGGACGGCGTCCACGTCGTCGCCGAGCACCTGCCCGAGGCCAAGTACTGCGGCTGGCCGGAGCTGGTGTATGGCGGCCTGATCGCCATGCTGGTGGATTGCCACTCGAACTGGACCGCGATGGCCTACCACTACCGCGCCGAAGGCCGCGAGCCGGGTAGCCTGCCGCGTATCGACTGCGTGACCGGCAACCTGGGCATCAAGTACATCAAGCCGACGCCCATGGGCGTGCCGCTGAACTTGAAGGCCCACGTCGAGGGTGAGGTCGGACGCAAGAGCCGGGTCATCTGCGAGGTTTACGCCGGCGATGTGCTGACCTGCATCGGCGACTCGATATTCGTCCGCGTCGACACCGCACAACTGCGTGACGCCGCCCATGGCCGCGAGGCCTGATTCGCGTCTCCCGCGCCGGTGAAACGCACCGGCGCCTCGCGCGAGTTTCGCCCCATTCCGAGGCACCGGCCCGCCTGAGTTTCAGACCTGGCGCGGCATAGATCCAAAAGTTCTCGCCATATACTCAAACATCACTTTTGCGCATATTCCCGAACTGGTATCGTGCGCCCACTCCGCGTGGAGCGCGTTGCCGTGCGCGCTGGGATACGCAGTACGCCTGAGCGCTATAGCCTGACAGCAGGAAGATTCATGTACGTATATGACGAATACGATCAAAGGATCGTAGAAGATCGCGTCAAGCAGTTCCGCGATCAGACCCGCCGCTACCTGGCAGGCGAACTGACCGGCGAGGAATTCCGCCCGCTGCGTCTGCAGAATGGCCTGTACATCCAGCGCTACGCGCCCATGCTGCGAGTGGCTGTGCCGTACGGCCTGCTGTCCTCGAAGCAGGTCCGCAAGCTGGCACAGATCGCCCGCGACTACGACAAGGGCTACGCGCACATCAGCACCCGCCAGAACGTCCAGTACAACTGGCCGGAACTGGAAGACGTGCCGGAAATCCTCGCCGAACTGGCCACCGTGCAGATGCACGCGATCCAGACCAGCGGCAACTGCATCCGCAACACCACCACCGACCAGTTCGCCGGCGTTGCCCGCGACGAACTCGTGGACCCGCGCCCCTGGTGCGAGATCATCCGCCAGTGGTCGACCTTCCACCCCGAGTTCGCCCACCTGCCGCGCAAGTTCAAGATCGCCGTCAACGGCGCCGTGAGCGACCGTGCCGCCATCGAGGTGCACGACATCGGCCTGGAAGCGGTGAAGAACGAAGCCGGTGAGCTGGGCTTCCGTGTCTCCGTCGGCGGCGGCCTGGGCC
The DNA here is from genome assembly GCF_050474425.1 of Pseudomonas sp. B1-22. Taxonomy (NCBI): domain Bacteria; kingdom Pseudomonadati; phylum Pseudomonadota; class Gammaproteobacteria; order Pseudomonadales; family Pseudomonadaceae; genus Pseudomonas; species Pseudomonas sp. B1-22. The sequence continues at coordinate 432,309 of NZ_JBCHVH010000005.1, forward strand.
GTACCCCGATCGTCGGCAGCTTCATCAATGAATTCCTGCCCTGGCAGCACCTGCTGTCCTACCTGGACGCCATCCTGCGCGTGTACAACCGCTATGGCCGTCGGGACAACAAGTACAAGGCGCGCATCAAGATCCTGGTCAAGGCGCTGACCCCGGAAGTCTTTGCCCAGAAGGTCGACGCCGAATGGGCGAACCTGAAGGACGGGCCGAGCACCCTGACCGAGGCCGAACTGCAGCGCGTGGCCGCCCACTTCGTCGATCCGGCCTACAAGGCCCTGGAAGACCAGGACGCCGCCCTCGCCCAGCTGGACGCCGAACACCCCGGCTTTGCCCGCTGGCGCAGCCGCAACACCTTCGCCCACAAGAAGCCCGGCTACGTCGCCGTGACCCTGTCGCTCAAGCCCACCGGCGTGGCGCCTGGCGACATCACCGACAAGCAGCTGGACGTGGTCGCCGACCTCGCCGACCGCTACAGCTTCGGCGAAGTGCGCAACAGCCATAATCAGAACATCATCCTCGCCGACGTCGAGCAGGCGCAGCTGTTCACCCTCTGGGGCGAACTGCGTGAGAACGGTTTCGCCACCCCCAACGTGGGCCTGCTGACCGACCTCATCTGCTGCCCGGGCGGTGATTTCTGCTCCCTGGCCAACGCCAAGTCGATCCCGGTGGCCGAAGCCATCCAGCGTCGCTTCGATGACCTGGACTATCTGTTCGACATCGGCGAGATCGACCTGAACATCTCCGGCTGCATGAACGCCTGCGGTCACCACCACGTGGGCCACATCGGCATCCTCGGCGTGGACAAGAAGGGCGAGGAGTTCTACCAGGTCTCCCTCGGCGGCAGCGCCAGCCGGGAGGCGAGCCTCGCGCAGATCCTCGGCCCGTCCTTCGCCCAGGAGCAGATGGCCGACGTGATCGAGAAGATCATCAACGTCTACGTGGAACAGCGCACCGAAGAGGAACGTTTCCTCGATACCTACCGTCGCATCGGCATCGATCCCTTCAAGGAGCGCGTATATGCAGCGAATCATTAAGAACCGCGAGGTCGTCGACGACCGCTGGCACCTGCTGCCCAAGGACGCGACCCTCGAGACCGTGCCCAACTGCGACGACGTGATCATCCCGCTGAACCTGTGGCTGGAACACGGCCCGGCCCTGCGCGGCCGCGACGGCGGCCTGGGCGTGTGGCTGGACGCGGACGAAGAGCCGGAAGCCATCGCCGAAGACCTGGACAAGTTCAAGGTCATCGCCGTGAACTTCCCCGCCTTCACCGACGGCCGCGGCTTCAGTACCGCACGCCTGCTGCGCGAGCGCTTCGGCTACAAGGGCGAAGTGCGCGCCATCGGCGACGTGCTGCGCGACCAGCTGTTCTTCATGCAGAGCTGCGGTTTCGACGCCTACGCCATCCGCGCCGACCGCGACCCGCACGACGCGCTGGCGAGCCTGGACGACTTCTCCGAGGTCTACCAGACCTCGGTGACCCAGCCGCAACCGCTGTTCCGTCGCCGTCAGCTGGCCTGATCCGGTCGATAGGAAAAAGCCCCGCACTGCGGGGCTTTTTCATTTCTGCTTTTGATCATCGTAGGAGCGAGCTTGCTCGCGAACCCGACCAGCTTCAGCGCCGCCGGGAAATCCGTTCGCGAGCAAGCTCGCTCATACAGGGTGCCCCGCATGCCACCTCGCCGCGGGCACGAACTGCTCTCGTAGGAGCGGAGCTTCTCCGCGAAGCTCTTCAGCAAGGTCGGGATTTCGCGGACAAGGTCCGCTCCTACGAAAGCTGTCAGGCCCGTACGCTCTCCCAGGCGATCTGCGCCAGCTGCTCGCGGCACTCGATCAGGTCCACCCGCGTGCGCCCGGCCAGCCAGTTGCGCGCATAGTCGTGGGTCGGGCCGATCACCACGGAGTTGAACAACTCCGCCGACAACGCCTTGAACGCCCCGGCCTTGCGGTGCTCGGCCAGCAGTTCGGCGATACGTCGACCGTGCTGGCGGTTGGCCTCGCGCAGCTCCTCGCCCACCTCCCCCGCTTCCACGCGCCCACGGCTGTGCAGGATGAAGCGCGCCCACTCAGGGTTGGCCGACACCCAGTCGATGTAGGACGTGACGAACAGCTTCACGATGTCCTCCGCACTCTTTGCCTCTTCCAGCCCCGCGTCGAGCAAAGCCGCGTACTGGCCGATGCCGGTCAGGTACAGCGCGCCGATGATGCGCTCCTTGTTGCCGTAATGGTGGTAGAGGCTGCCGATGCTGGCACCGGAGCGGTCACGGATCATCTCGATGGTGGTGGCGTCCACGCCGGATTCGCTGAAACAGGCCAGCGCGGCCTGGAGGATGTCGTCTTTGCGGGAAGGTCGGGCCATGGGGTTCCTGTGGAGAAAAACCGCTCGAACAGAATTCTAGAATATTTTTCTAGAATTAATTTCTAGTCTTCGTATACTGCCTGGGCGCGCATCCATCTTCAATCCGCTTTTCCTCGGAGTTGCCATGAGTCAGATGATGCAAATGTACCAGCAGGCCGGCCCCGCGCAGTTCAGCGCCATGATCGGCCAGGTCGCCCCCTACTTCGCCAGCATCGCCCCGCAGTTCGTCGAACTGCGCCCGGGCTATGCGGAAGTCACCTTCCCCAAACGCCGCGAAGTGCTCAACCACATCGGCACCGTGCACGCCATCGCCCTGTGCAACGCGGCCGAACTGGCCGCCGGGACCATGACCGACGTGTCGATCCCCGAGGGCCGCCGCTGGATTCCCCGTGGCATGACGGTGGAATACCTGGCCAAGGCCGACGGTGATGTCCGCGCCGTGGCCGATGGCCGCGCGATCGACTGGAGCCAGCAAGGCGACGTCGTCGTCCCGGTGCTCGCCTACGTTGGCGACAAGAAGGTGTTCCGCGCCGATATCACCATGTACGTCAGCCAGGCCTGAGGAACCCCGCCATGATCACCCCGCTCCCCCGCTCGCTGGACAATGGCAACGGCCACAGCCTCTCCAGCCACTGGCACTACCCGCCCGGCAATGCGCGTGGAGCGGTGCTGATCGTCCCCGCCATGGGTGTCGAACAGCGCTTCTACAGCGCCTTTGCCTACTGGCTGGCCGAGCGCGGCTATCTCACCGTGACCTTCGACTACGTCGGCATGGGCCAGTCCCGCAGCGGCCACCTGCGGGATCTGGAGGTGGATGTGCTGGCCTGGGGCAACCACGACTGCAGCGCGATGCTCGATGCCGTGGTGGAAGCTGCCGGCGACCTGCCCGTGTACTGGATCGGCCACAGCCTCGGCGGGCAGATCCTGCCCTTCGTGCGCGGCAACGAGCGCATCCAGCGCGCCTTCACCATCGCCACCGGCAGCGGCTATTGGCGCGAGAACACCAAGGGTCTGCGGCACAAGGCCTGGCTGCTCTGGTATTGCCTGGCGCCGACCCTCACACCGCTGCTGGGCTATTTCCCAGGCAAACGCCTGGGCGTGGTCGGCGACCTGCCGCGTGGGGTGATCGAGCAATGGCGGCGCTGGTGCCTGGACCCGGAATACGCCGTGGGCGCGGAAGGCGGCGCGGTGCGCGAGGCCTATTCATCGGTGCGCACGCCGATCACCTCCATCTCCTTCACCGACGACGAGATGATGTCCGGGCGCAACACCGAGTCGCTGCACGGCTTCTACCGTGGCGCGCCGAAGACGGTGAAACGAATCGCGCCGGAAGACATCGGCGTGAAGCGCATCGGCCACTTCGGCTTCTTTCGCCGCCAGTTCGCCGACTCGCTGTGGGAGGACTACCTGCTGCCGGACCTGGGCTGACACCCAGGCCCGGCCCCCGAATCAATCGAGGGATCAGCCGAGATTCACCAGCACCCGGCCAACCAGCTTGCCGGCGAGGATCTGGTGAATGGCAGCCGGAAGATCGTCGAGGGTGACTTCGCGGACGGCCGCTTCGAGGTTGTCGAGCTTCCACTGCAGGGACAGCTTGTCCCACATGGATGCCTTGACCACCAGCGGCAGCTCCACCGAGTCCACGCCCAGCAGGTTCACGCCGCGCAGGATGAAGGGCAGCACGGTGGCCTTGAAGGCGGCGCCGGCGGTCAGGCCGCAGCAGGCGACGCTGCCGCCGTACTGCAGCGACTTGACCACGTTGAACAGGATGTCGCCGCCCACGGTGTCCACCGCGCCGGCCCACTGCTCGCGCAGCAGCGGCTTGTCGACGCCGTCGGAAACGGTGGCGCGGTCGAGGATCTGCCGCGCGCCGAGACGGTTGAGCAGTTCGGCCTGTTCCAGCTTGCCGGTGGCAGCCGCCACGGTGTAGCCCAGCTTCGCCAGCAGCATCACCGCGATGCTACCCACGCCGCCGGTGGCGCCGGTGACCAGGATGGGGCCAGAGGACGGCGTCACACCGGCACGCTCGAGCTTGTCGACGCACAGCGCAGCGGTGAGGCCGGCGGTACCGAGGATCATGGCTTCACGCAGCGTCAGGCCCTGCGGGCGCTTGATCAGCCAGGCCGCAGGTACGCGGATGTACTGGCCGAAGCCGCCCGGCGTGTTCATGCCCAGGTCGTAGCCGGTGACGATGACTTCGTCGCCGACGGCGAATTCGCCCACAGAGGACTCTTCCACCACACCGGCGGCATCGATGCCGGGGGTGTGCGGGTACTTGCGGGTGACGCCACGGTTGCCGCTGGCGGACAGCGCATCCTTGTAGTTCAACGAGGAATACTTCACCCGCACCAGCACTTCGCCTGCCGGCAGATCGGCAACCTGCCGCTCGGTCACCTGCAGGTCGTACACGCCGTGCGCCGACTCGGTGACCCACAACGCCTTGAATGCACTCATCTCGACCCTCCTCTTTCGAATTCGCTAAAACGGGCGCGATCCCGGCGCCCGACGACAATCATTCATTGCCAGAAACGGCTGCGCCCCAGGCGGTCCCACCAGGTCACCAGCACGCGGTCGATCACGCCGCTGACGCCCACGCCGAAGCGTTCCTGGATGGACTTCTTCTGTACGTAACTGAGCTGGTAGACATCCGCCTCGCGGGCGCGTTCGGCCAGGTATTCGTCACTGGTCTTGAGCTCGTCCACCAGCTTCTTGCCCAGCGCCGCCTGGCCCAACCAGACCTCGCCGGTGGCGATTTCGTCGATGGCCAGCTGCGGGCGATAGTGGACGACGAAACGCTTGAACAGCTCATGGGTGGTTTCCAGGTCTTCCTGGAATTTCTCGCGGCCCTTGTCGGTGTTCTCGCCGAATACCGTCAGGGTGCGCTTGTACTCGCCGGCGGTGAGCACCTCGAAATCGACATCGTGCTTCTTCAGCAGACGGTGCACGTTGGGCAGCTGCGCCACCACGCCAATGGAGCCGAGGATGGCGAAGGGTGCGGAAAGGATGCGTTCGCCGATGCAGGCCATCATGTAGCCGCCGCTGGCCGCGACCTTGTCGACGCAAACGGTCAGCGGTACGCCGGCCTGACGGATGCGCGCCAGCTGGGAAGCGGCCAGGCCATAGCCATGGACCATGCCGCCGCCGCTTTCCAGGCGCAGCACCACTTCGTCACGCGGGGTGGCGAGGGTCAGCAGCGCGGTCACCTCATGGCGCAGTTGCTCGGTGGCCGAGGCCTTGATGTCGCCATCGAAGTCGAGCACGTAGACGCGATTCTTCTCGCCGCCCCTCTTCTTTTTCGCGTCCTTGGCCGACTTCGCCTCGGACTTGCGCAGGGCCTTCAACTTGGCCTTCTCCAGCACGCTGTGCTGCAGGCGCTCGCGCAGCTCCTTGTAGAAATCGTTGAGCTTGTGCACCTCCAGGTGTCCGCTGCCGCCGCGACGGCCACGACCGCGCAGCGCGGCGATCACCACCAGGACGATGACGATGGCCACCACCACGGTGAAGGTCTTGGCCAGGAAACCCGCGTAATCCGCTAGAAACTCCACTCACATCCCCTTTTACGATTCTGGTCGAGCCCGCCAGGCGAGCGCAGCGAATCCCGCAAGCATACCCACGCCGCAGGCCCGCCACCAGCGCTGGCAAACCGCTGTATCAGTCCAGCGAATGGCATTCAAACAAGCGTATGTTTTTTCGTTGACAGCCCCAGGTGATCCTCATAACCTCGCCGGAACTTTCAGCCCTGCCGAGATACTGCGCGTGGGAAGCATCTACCTGATTCGACATGGCCAGGCTTCGTTCGGCGCCGACGACTACGATGTGCTCTCGCCCACCGGCGTGCGCCAGGCAGAAGTCCTCGGCGAACACCTGGCGAACCTGGGGCTGCGCTTCGACCGCTGCGTCAGTGGCGACCTCCGCCGCCAGCGCCATACCGCCGAAGCGGTGATGGGTCGGCTGAGCGACGCCGGCATCGCCACCCCGGCGCTGGAAATCGACTCCGCTTTCAACGAATTCGAAGCCGATGCGGTGATCCGCGCGCACCTGCCGGACCTGCTGGAAATCGAACCGCAGGCGCTGCACATCATGCGCAACGCCGCCGACCACCGCGCCGAGTTCCAGCGCCTGTTCTCCACCGTGATCGCCCGCTGGGTCTCCGGCGAACACGCCAAGGATGGGCTGGTAAGCTGGGCCGAATTCCTCGATACCGTCCACGGCGGCCTCAAGCGCCTGCTGGAACAGGCGAGCGGCAAGGACAGCATCGGCGTGTTCACCTCCGGCGGTACCATTACTGCGATGCTGCAGTTGGTCACCGGCATCCCGGCGCTGAATGCCTTCGAACTCAACTGGCAGATCGTCAACACTTCGCTCAACCGCCTGAAGTTCCGCGGCAGCGAAGTGGCCCTGGCTTCCTTCAACAGTCACGTGCATCTGGAATTGTTGAAGGCGCCGGAACTCATCACCTATCGCTGAGTACCGGCCCATTGCGACCTCGACCGTCGCGCGAGAAAACCTAGAAAAGGAATAGAACCATGAGCGTTGCTGACATCGTTTCCACCATGAAGAGCAAGTTCAACGCCAGCGCGGCCGCCGGCCTGGACCTGGTGTTCCAGTTCAACATCGAAGACGGTGACAACCACTATCTGGTGGTCAAGGACGGTACCTGCGAAGTCGTCCAGGGCGACGCCGAGTCCCCCAACGTCACCCTGATCATGGACAGCGATACCCTCAAGGGCATCACCAGCGGCGAAACCGACGGCATGCAAGCCTTCATGGCCGGCAAGCTGCGCGCCGAAGGCGACATGATGCTGGCGATGAAGCTGGGCGAACTGTTCCCGGTCTGATCCGAGGCGACCTGCCCGAGCAGCACGAAAAACCGGAGTCCATGACTCCGGTTTTTTTATGCCCGCGCCCATGTGTAGCCCGCGAATCAGGCAGCCTGATCGGGGCTCAACACGGGCGCCAATAACGGCTTCGAACGCTTGTTAGGGACAGGGGCCGACATTAGATTAGCCAATGATCACCCGGCGCCATCATTGCTCTGTCTGATCCAGCCAGAGCCGGACGCCGACCTGCGCGCCACCTCGCGCGGTGCCTTGGGCCCCGTGGGGAAGACCAGTAGAAGAAGGGACCAGCATGTCGTTGACTGACCAGACCATCCGCTCCCGCGAAGGCGAAGAACTCGATGCCGCCGTGATCGACGGCTACCTCAAGGACCATATCCCGGGCCTGCAGGGTACGCCGCGCATCAGCCAGTTCCCCGGCGGCGCGTCGAACCTGACCTACCTGATCCAGTACGATAACCGTGAGCTGGTGCTGCGCCGTCCGCCCTTCGGCAAGAAGGCCAAGTCGGCCCACGACATGGGCCGCGAGTACCGCATCCTGAACCAGCTCAACGACGGCTTCCCCTACTGCCCCAAGGCATACACCTACTGCACCGACGAGTCGGTGATCGGCGCCGAGTTCTACGTCATGGAGCGGGTCAACGGCATCATCCTGCGCAGCGAACTGCCCAAGGAGCTGAACCTCGACGCCGACAAGACTACCGCGCTGTGCAAGAGCTTTATCGACAAGTTCGTCGACCTGCACAACGTCGACTACAACGCCTGCGGCCTGGGCGACCTGGGCAAGCCCGAAGGCTACGTGCAGCGTCAGATCGGCGGCTGGATCGACCGCTACGAGAAGTCCCTGACCCCCGACGCGCCGGCCTGGGAACAGGTGAAGGTGTGGCTGCGCGAGAAAATGCCGGCCGACCACCACAAGCCGGGTATCGTCCATAACGACTACCGCTTCGACAACGTCATCCTCGACCCGAACAACCCGATGCAGATCATTGGCGTGCTCGACTGGGAGATGACCACCCTGGGCGATCCGCTGATGGATCTGGGCAACACCCTCGCCTACTGGATCCAGGCCGACGATCCCCAGCCGATGCAGATGCTGCGCCGCCAGCCCAGCCACGAGCCGGGCATGCTGACCCGCCAGCAGTTCGCCGACTACTACGCCGAGCGCGCCGGCATCCAGATCGACAACCTCGATTACTACTACACCTACGGCCTGTTCCGCCTGGCCGGCATCATGCAGCAGATCTACTACCGCTTCTTCCACGGCCAGACCCAGGACAAGCGCTTCGCCACCTTCATCCACGCCAACAAGCTGCTGGAACAGGTGAGCCTGCAGGTCATCGGCAAGTCCCGCCTGTAAGGCGTGCTCAATAATAAGGAGACCCCCATGTCCAAGACCCAACTGTTCGACCTCGACGGCAAGATCGCCTTCGTTTCCGGCGCCAGCCGCGGCATCGGCGAGGCCATCGCCAAGCTGCTGGCCCAACAGGGCGCCCACGTGATCGTTTCCAGCCGCAAGATCGACGGCTGCCAGGCCGTGGCCGACGAGATCATCGCCGCCGGCGGCAAGGCCACCGCGATTGCCTGCCACATCGGCGAGATGGAGCAGATCCAGAGCGTCTTCGCACAGATTCGCGAGCAGTTCGGGCGCCTGGACATCCTGGTCAACAACGCCGCCACCAACCCGCAGTTCTGCAACGTGCTGGACACCGACCTGTCGGCCTTCCAGAAGACCGTCGACGTGAACATCCGCGGCTACTACTTCATGTCCATCGAAGGCGGCAAGCTGATGAAGGCCAACGGCGGCGGCAGCATCATCAACGTCGCCTCGGTCAACGGCGTCACCCCGGGCGAGTTCCAGGGCATCTACTCGGTGACCAAGGCCGCGGTGATCAGCATGACCAAGGTCTTCGCCAAGGAGTGCGCGCAGTTCGGTATCCGCTGCAACGCGCTGCTGCCGGGCCTGACCGACACCAAGTTCGCCTCGGCGCTGGTGAGCAACGACGCCATCCGCAATGTCGCGCTGCAGCGCATCCCGCTCAAGCGCGTGGCCGACCCGAGCGAAATGGCCGGCGCCGTGCTGTACCTCGCCAGCGATGCCTCCAGCTACACCACCGGCGTGACGCTGAACGTGGACGGCGGTTTCCTCGCCTGAGGCTGATCGCCGAATTGAAAAAGGGAGCCGGTTGGCTCCCTTTTTCATGGGCGGAACATGGGCTTTTCGTAGGAGCGGATTTATCCGCGATTTCTTCACGGCGGATGCCAATCACGGACAGAGTCCGCTCCTACGCAAGCACGCGGATCACTGCCAGGTTTTCAGGGCCTGGATCGCCGCAGCATTCATCGGCTCCGCCGTCAGACCGCCCGGCCCGTAGCGCACGGCGAACACCGCCTGGTCGGCCATCGGCAGATAGTTCACCCGCCCGGCCTTCGGGACGAAGGTCAGCAGGTCGTGCTGGCCGTCGCGCAACCAGCGCCATAGATCGATACCGAACGCGTCCGCAATCAGCGATACCTTGCGCCCCTGCGCCTGCTGCTCGACTGCCAGGAAGCGTCCGCTGAGGTCCTCCAGGCGATATCCCGGCGCCAGGCCGATCAGCCGTGCCAGGCCCCGCCACTCCAGTACCCGAGCATCCAACTGCCAGAGATCGCCAGCCAGCTCCACGCGGCGCTCCTGATCCCCTTCCAGCAGCGTCACCTCGAAGCGCTGCGGACTCGACTGCTTGAAACTGAGCGTGGCCAGCGGACGTTCCTGCGGCAATGGGTCGTAGCTGCGCAGATCCCAGGCCACCAGCCCCACCAGCGCGGCGAGGGCGATGAATGCCAGGCCCGCCATGCCCCGCAGCCAGCCGAGAAACCAGTGACGGTCGAACAGAATGCGGGCCGCCACCAGCAGGGCCAGCAACGCGACGAAGGCAATGACCCAGGCCAGACCGTCGTACTGCATCGAATGATTTCCTTACACGTGGAATTGCCGGCATTATGCGCACCGCGTACCTGCGCGGCCAGCCAGACCGTCGCAGCTTTCGGGCCCGTTAACGTTTCCCTGCCGTCCCCATTCCTTACAAAGGAGCGGGACGACGGGCCCCCGATCAAGGCCGATCCCATGCCCTTCGAACTCGTTGTCGACCCCACCACCCTCGTCATCCTCGCCGGCGTCGCCTTCCTTGCCGGTTTCATCGACGCCATCGCCGGCGGCGGCGGACTGCTAACGATCCCCGCCCTGCTCACCGCCGGCGTGCCGCCGCACCTCGCGCTGGGCACCAACAAACTGAGCTCGACCTTCGGCGCCGCCGTCGCCAGCTACACCTTCTACCGGCGCAAGCTGTTCCACCCGCGCCAATGGCGCAACGGCATCATCGGCACCGCCATTGGCGCCGCACTGGGCGCGTGGGCCGCGCACCTGATGCCAGCTGAATGGCTGAACCGAATGCTGCCGGTGGTGGTGTTCGGCTGCGGGCTGTACCTGCTGTTCGGCAAGACGCCGGAAGCCCCGCTGGACGCCGATCCGAAGATCGCCCAGGGCCGCCAATGGCCACAGGGCCTGGGCCTGGGCTTCTACGACGGCGTGGCCGGCCCCGGCACCGGCGCCTTCTGGACCGTCAGCACCCTGCTGATGTACCCACTGGACCTGGTGCGCGCCAGCGGTGTGGCGCGCAGCATGAACTTCGTCAGCAATATCCTCGCCCTGGCGGTGTTCGTCGCCTCCGGCCAGGTGATCTGGGTGATGGGCCTGTGCATGGGCAGCGCCCTGATGATCGGCGCCTACTTCGGCGCGCGCACCGCCATCGGCGGCGGCGCTAAGTTCATCCGCCCGGTGTTCATCCTGGTGGTACTGGCGCTGACCGTGCGCCTGGCGTGGCAGCACTGGTTCAGCGCGGGCGCCTGAAACCTCAGGCGCCGGACAGAATGGGGTCGGGCCGGCCTGCGCGGCGCGCCAGGTACAGCTCGATCAGGTAGCGGGCGATGGAACGCCCGGCCGGCAGACGCGGCAAGTCGTCGATATGGAACCAGCGGGCGTCCTCGATCTCGTCCGGCTGCATGACGATCTCGCCGCTGGCGTATTCGGCGTGGTAGCCGAACATCAGCGAATGCGGGAACGGCCAGGGCTGGCTGCCGATATAGCGGATATTGGTGATCTCCACCCCGACCTCTTCGCGCACCTCGCGGGCCACGCAATGCTCCACCGACTCGCCCGGCTCGACGAAGCCGGCCAGCGTGCTGTACACGCCGGGGACGAAGCGCGGCGAACGCGCCAGCAGCAGTTCATCGCCTCGGGTCACCAGCACGATCATGCTCGGCGACAGCAGCGGATAACGCTGGATGCCACACGCCTCGCACTGCATGGCACGGTCCCGGGGCATGCGCAGGTTGGATTGGCCACAGCTGCCGCAGAAGCGGTTCTGCCGCCACCAGATACCGATCTGGCTGGCGAAGCCGAGCATGGCGAAGATGTCTTCCTCGCCTTCCAGCATGAACTGGCGCAAACCAATCCAGCTCGCCCCTTCCAGCGGGTCCGGGCGGTCGATTTCCAGCAGGTACACCGGCTCGCCGTCGAAGTGGCCGATGGCATGCTCGGAGAGTACCGCCAGGTCCTGGCGCTTGAGCCAGTCACGGGGGAACAGTACGCCGTTGCTGTCGCCGAGGAACTGCTGCTGGCAGTGGGCAACCGCCCAGCCACCGTTGGCAGCCACCTCGAACATCGAGGATTCCCAACGTCCGGTACGCATCAGGCGGCCACCGTCAGACCGAGCGCCTTGACGCTCTCGCTGGCGACGTCCAGCACGTCGGGTTGGCCTTCAGGCCGCATCATGGCTCCACCCTCCAGGTAATACTCCAGGCCGGTCAGTGCATCGGCCAGGGTTTCCAGCATCTGCTCGGACGGCATCTGCGTCGTCTCGATCATCTGTCCCTGAATGTAATCGGCACAGGCGCCGACTAGCAATGCCGCGCGCTCCTGGCCGAGGAACCAGAGACCGCCGCGCACCGCCTGCAGACTGAGGGGCACGTTGGCCAGGTGCAGCTTGTCGCCGTTGGATTCCAGGTACGCGGTGATCGCCCGCTTGGCCAGCGCAAGGCCCGCCTGGGCCTCGTCGATCACCACGATGCGCGCCTCGGCCAACTGGTGCACAGCGAAGGATTCCTCCTCGCCCAGCGGCACCGCACGCGTGCTCGGACGCTCGCCGCGCTCCAGGTTGCCCACCATGCTCTCGACGTAGAGCAAGGCGTCGGCCAGTGCATTGAGGGCGCCCGCATCGTCGGCTGCGCCCTTGGCCACCCACCCCGCCACCACCGAGTGCTGGTGCTGCAGGGCGATGGATGCCGAGTTCAGGCCGACCATGCCCAGGGTCTTGGCCAGCTTGCCCAGTTGGGCATGCAGGATGCCCAACGCATCGGCCTGGGATACGCCGCGCTCGATCAGATCGAGCTGGTCCTTCACCGCAGTGAGTTCCTCACGGATCGCCACCGACAACGAACGCATCACCGACTGGCCTGGGCCGGACAGGCGCTGCGATTCGTCTTCCAGCAGATGATCGGTGAACGGCAGCGGCGCGAGGCCGAACACCTGGCGCAGCTCACTGGCACGCGGGCCGCGGGAATCGGCCAGGGCGGTGAGATAGAGCAGCTCCTTGAGCATCTGGCGCGGCGTTTCGTACTGCGGATTGCCGATCAGTTGCTTGAGCTCGCGGTCCAGGCGGGCGAAGACCTGCTTGCGCGTCTTGCGCGGCAGCATCTGGGCATCCACCAGCGCCTCCAGCGCACCGGCGCCGACCCAGCACAGGCGGGTGCGCGAGGCACTGCCCAGCAGCAGGTCGAGCCTGGCCAGGGCGCGGCTCATCAGCTTCAGGCTGGGGTAGAGATTCTGTTCGCGAATCAGCCCGAGCAGGCCAACCTGGTACATCTGCCGCAACCGGCGAACCTCGCGCTCCGGATCCTCCACCTGCGGCACGGTCACCGCGCGCAGCGGGCGCGGCAGGTCCAGCCGCGCACTGAAGAAGAAGCTCTCCGGCAACGTTGGCTGGCCGGCGGCCTGGCGCACGTCGTTGATCGCCGGCAGCAGCAGCTCGGGGATTTCCTGGCGATGCGCCTCGAGGTTTTCCAGGTAGCGGCGCAGCACGTAGAGCGCATTACCCAGCGCCGCCAACTGGCCGTCACGATCCTCGCTGACCCCGGCGGGAATGTCATGGGCGAGGTTCAGCGCTTCCTGGGCCAGCAGCTCGGCACCGGCCAGTTCGATCAGATTGAGAGTGCCGCGAATCTGGCTCAGGCACTCGACCGAGTGCTGCAGCAGGTTGCCGTTCTGACGCTCGGCGATGAAGTGCTCGAGGTTCTGTTCGGCCTCTTCCATCGTGGCGAACAATTCGTCGCGAACCAGACTGAGGGACGTGGCTCCGGTAACCATCGGCCTAGTGCGCCTCCTGCGCGCAAGAAGAATGAATGGGCATCAATCGGCGAACTCGGGATTCTTCTTGCTCATGTGCGCCATCATGGCGGTCTGCAGGTCCGCGGACTGCAGCATGGCGGCGTTCCAGGTGGCGATGTATTCCAGGCCATCCTCGACACGGTGGTCGCGGGCGTAGCTGATCATTTCCTTGGTGCCGCGGATGGCGATCGGCGATTTGGCAGCGATCTGCCGGGCGATCTCCATGACTCCGTCGAGCAGCGCGGAGTGGTCGGCGTAGACGCGATTGACCAGGCCGATCTGCCGGGCTTCCTCGGCGTCCGCGTTGCGGCCGGTGTAGGCCAGCTCGCGCATGATGCCGTCGCCGATCAGGCGCGGCAGGCGCTGCAGGGTGCCGACATCGGCAGCCATGCCCATGTCGATTTCCTTGATGGAAAACTGCGCATCGCTGCTGCAGTAGCGCATGTCGCAGGCCGAGACCAGGTCGATGGCGCCACCGATGCAGTAGCCCTGAATCGCGGCGAGTACCGGCTTGCTACATTTGTCCACGGCGGTGAACGAGGCCTGCAGTTCGAGGATGACCTTGCGCAGGGCGCGGGCGTTGCGACCTACGTCCTTGCCCAGGTGACTGGCAGCCTGGGCCAGCAGGGCGAGGTCGATACCGGCGGAAAAGTGCTTTCCGGCGCCGCTCAGGACCACCACACGGACTTCATCCGTTTCGTCGGCCCACTGGAAGATTTCGATGATTTCCTTCCAGAAGTCGGCGTTCATTGCATTGAGTTTTTCCGGGCGGTTGATTTGCACATGGGCGATCTTGTCCGCCAGTTCGACGCGGAATGCTTTGTACTCGGTCACGGAATGTCCTCGGGAATGCCTGCTTCATGCCGGGGTGCGGCTGACCACCGCAAGGGCCGGCATACAGTTCTTTTTTTGGCGTCAGAAACAGATGTCGGAAATCGCGTCACTATAACAAGGCAAGATCAAAAGTCGATGCCGTGGTCTGTGACACAGCCCACGGCATCGGGCTAGAGTTGGCTTGCAAATCCGCCATCAAGTGCCTGATCTGACGAGATCATGCCGAAAGCGTTTTTCAGTCGCCGGCCGCCAGCGGCAGCCCCTGGGCACGGTTGCGGTACTGCCGCCAGGTGTACATCGGGATACCAGCCATGAACACCAGGAAGCCCCAGAAGATCGCCTGCTCGCCGGTGCCGTACAGCGCCCACAGCGAGTAGAGGAAGCCCAGGCAGCCGATTGCGAGCACCTGCGGACGCGAGCGCGGCGAGAAGGAGTCCGGCTTCACCGCCAACAGCTGCAGCAGCGCCGCGGTGCAGAAGGCATAGGGTACGACGCCGGTCATGGTGCCGAGCAGGATGATGACGTTGAACACCTCCACCAGCTCTCCATGGCCGTCGACCATCACCAACGCGGTGACCAGCAGGCCCGAGGCCAGCAGCCCGTTGGCCGGGGCGCCGTTCTTGTTGAGCTTGCCGAGGGACTCGGGGAACAGCCCGTCACGGGCCGGCGCTACCGGAATCTGTCCCTGCAGCAGCACCCAGCCGTTGAGTGCGCCGAGGCAGGCGATCACCGCCCCCGCCGCCACCAGGTAGTAGCCCCAGTCGCCCAGCAGGATGCGCGCGGCGTCGGCGAACGGCGAGGTGGACTTGGCCAGCACTTCCGGCGGCATCAGCCCCTGCACGGCAGTGATCGACAGGATGTACACCGCCGCGGCCGCCAGGGTACCGAACAGCGTGGCGCGGGGAATGGTCTTCTTCGGGTCGCGCACGTCATCCGCCGGCACCGTGGCCGATTCCAGGCCGATGAAGGACCAGAGGGTCAGCGCCGCCGTGGTGGCGATGGCCTGGGCGTAGCCCATGTTCGGCAGCTCGCTGGCCGCGGGGATGGTCAGGTAGTCGGGGTTGAAGTGGAACCAGCCGAGGATGCCCACCAGGATCAGCGGAATCAGCTTGAGCGCGGTGAGGAGATTCTGCACCAGGGCGAACGCGGTGATCCCGCGCAGGTTGATCAAGGTGCACAGCCAGATGGCGCCGATGGCGGTGGCGACCATCAGCAGCGGGTCGGCCAGCGCCGGAATGAACACCCGAAGGTAACCCACCAGGGTCACGGCGATGGCGGCGTTGCCGATCCAGGCGGCTTTCCAGTAGGTCCAGGCGCACAGGTAGCCGGCAAAGCTGCCGAAGCCGTCGCGGGTATAGGCGTAAGGCCCGCCAGCGCCAGGGTTGAGCCGCGCCAGCCGGGCGAAGGTGAAGGCCAGCAGTACCGCCCCCGTGGTCGACACCAGCCAGCCGAACAGGCTGAGTCCACCATAAGCCGCCAGGCTCGACGGCAGCAGGAACACCCCCGAGCCGACCATGTTGCCTACCACCAGCGCGGTGCAGCTCCAGAATCCCATGCTGCCCTTGTTCGCTCCCGCCATCTGCACTCCTTAAAGTCTGCGGCCCTGTTCTGAAGGTTCCATCCTGCCGAGCCAGTCGTGGCGAAGGCGTCTGGATTTGGACGTCACGTCCCGATCTGCCCTACAGGGTAGTCAGCTCAAGGCAAAGGAGGAAACAGTTTCCGCCGCGAATGTGCAGGCTTCGAGCGATTTCCCCGTGCGAGATCAATCCACCGGACGAAAATTCGCCTCGCGTCGCTCAGGCCAGGTTCGCTTGCCGACCGCCGATCCCGAAGACCTGCTCGAACAGGTTGGCCGGCATCGGCTTGGCGAACAGGTAGCCCTGCCCCTCCGCGCAGCGCTCGGCACGCAGGCGATCACGCTGGGCCGAGGTTTCGATGCCTTCGGCAATGGTCTCCAGCTCGAAGCCACGGGCCATGTCGAGGATGGCGCGGATCACCGAGAGATCCTGCTGGGACTCCAGCATGCCGATCACGAAGGAACGGTCGATCTTGATCCGGCTCAGCGGGTAGGTCTTGAGCAGGCTCAGCGACGCATAGCCGGTGCCGAAGTCGTCGAAGGCCAGCCCCACACCGTAACTGCGCAGCGTGCGCAGGGTTTCGAGCACCACGTCGTCATGGTCGAGCGCGATGTTCTCGGTGATCTCCAGCTCCAGGGCCTCGGCCGGCAGGCCGTGACGCTCCAGCGCCTCGAGCACCTGGGCGACCAGATTGCCCATGCGGAACTGCGCGCCGAACAGGTTCACCCCGATGCGCATCAGTGGCGCACCATTGCGCCGCCAGTAGGCAACCTGGGCACAGGCCTCATCGAGAATCCAGGCGCCAACGATTGCCGCCAGCGGGCCGCCCTCCAGCGACGGCAGGAACGCCGCCGGGGATAGCAGCCCACGCTGCGGGTGTTGCCAGCGGATCAGGGCTTCCGCCCCTTGCAGGGAACCATCGCGCAGGCTCACCTGGGGCTGGTAGAACAGCAGAAATTCGCCATTGGCCACCGCGCGGTGCAGCTCCATGCCATACAGGTGTCGCGCTGCCGCTTCCATCTTCAATGCCGGCACAAAGATGAAGGCATCAGCACGCCCACTGCTCTTGGCCTTGAACAACGCCAGGTCCGCGTCGCCGACCAGCTCCAGTGCCTCCTGCGCGTGCAACGGCGCCAGCGCCACGCCACAACTGGCGGCCACCCGCACTTCGTGGGCATCGATGATGATGGGTTCGGCGATGCGCGCGATGGCGGCCTTGGCCAGGCGCATGGCCTGCTCCGGGGATATCAGGTTGGGTTCGAGAATGGCGAACTCGTCGCCACCAATGCGCGCCACGGTGGCGCCTGCGCTGGCCAGCCGCCCCAGGCGCGCGGCGACCTCACGCAGGATGCCGTCGCCCACTGCATGCCCCAGCGAGTCGTTGACGTCCTTGAAGCCGTCCAGATCGATCATCAGCACCGCAGCCGGGTGCGACCGCACCAGAAGCTCCTCGGTCACCCGGTAGAAGCGCCCGCGGTTGGCCAGGCCGGTGAGCACGTCGACGCTGGCCAGTTGGCGCAGCGCCTCCTCCTCGCGGTGCAGAGCCGTCAGATCCTTGAGCACCGCCTCGAATCTGAGATTGCCCTTCTCCGTCCAGCAGAACAGCGTGAGCCCCAGGGGCAGTTCGGTGCCGTCCCGATGCACACCGGTGATCTCCGCCGGCACCTCCATGCCGTCCAGCGAAGTGGCGTCGATGGCGCGGTTGATCAGGCTGCGGAACGCGGCGCGTCCCTTGTCCGGCAACAGCAGTTCGAACGACTGCCCGGCCCCCTCTTCCAGCGGATAGCCGTAGAGAGTGGCGGCCGCCTCGTTCCAGGCCACGATTTCACCCCAGCAGTCGAACCAGACCACTGGCGTGGGCGAGCTGCCGGCGTACTCCTCGAACAGCGGCCGGGTACGCGCCGACATCACTTCGATGCGACGCAGTTCCAGGCGGTCGGCAGCCATGCGGGCGAGTTCCCGCAGGCGCTCGCGGTCTTCGCCGGAGAAATCGTCGTGGGGCTGGCTGTCGATGATGCACAAGGCGCCCAGCGGATGGCCCTCCACCGAGAGCAAGGGCACCCCGGCGTAGAAGCGTATGCCGGAAGCCTGGGTCACCAGTGGGTTGTCGTGGAAGCGCTCGTCGCGGCAGGCGTCGGGCACCACCATCACCTCGTCCTGGGTGATGGCATGGGCGCAGAACGACACGTCGCGGCCCATGTCCACCTCGCCAACCCCCGTGGCCGCGGCAAAGAACACATGGTCGCTGCCGATCATGTTCACCGCCGCCACCGGCATGCCGAACATGCGCACGGCGATCTGCACCACCGGGTCCAGGCTGGGAACCAGGGCTTCATCGTCGAATCCATAGTCGGAAAGCGCACTCAGGCGTTCGCTTTCGTTCGGCAATGCCGAGGGGCAACGCATGGGGAAACCTCCCTTTTCCTCGTTTCTCCCTGTACCTATCCCGACAAGAGTAGTTGGTCTTTGAGAAAACACCGGCCCCGGCGTGCCCGGGGCCCTTCCGTCACTTGCAGCACTCCACCGTATAGCGCCGCTCGCCATTGACCTCCTGGATCT
Source organism: Pseudomonas sp. B1-22 (assembly GCF_050474425.1). NCBI lineage: Bacteria > Pseudomonadati > Pseudomonadota > Gammaproteobacteria > Pseudomonadales > Pseudomonadaceae > Pseudomonas > Pseudomonas sp. B1-22. The sequence goes on from NZ_JBCHVH010000005.1 coordinate 450,900, forward strand.
GCAGACCGTGCACGTCCGAGTCGAAACCCGGGAAATTGCGCTCGAAGTTCCGGGCGAAGGCCAGGTAGTCGAGGATCGAGCGGGTGGACTCGGTGAAGCGCTCGCCCGGCATGATCAGCGGGATGCCCGGCGGATAAGGCACCAGCATCACGGCCGCGATACGCCCTTCCAGCTGATCGATGGGCACCGCCTCCACCTCGCCGCGCACCAGTTGCGCGTAGGCATCGGCCGGGCGCATGGCGATCTCCGGCAGCACGGTATACATGCGCTTCATCGCCTTGGCGGTGGCGTGATCGCGGTAGCAGCCATGCAGCTCGTCGCACAGGTCGCGCAGGCCCATGCCGGCATATCGCGCGCCGCCCGCCTGGGCAACGCTGGGCAGTGCATCCATCAGCGGCTCGTTGGCGTCGTAGCTGCGTTTGAACTCCAGCAGTTCGGTGACCAGGGTGCTCCACTTGCCCTTGGTGACGCCCATGGAGAACAGCACGAGGAAGGAATACAGGCCGGTCTTTTCCACCACCAGGCCGCGTTCCCAGAGGAAGCGGCTGACCACCGCCGCGGGAATGCCCCGGGCATCCAGGCGCCCGCCGGCGGTGAGGCCCGGCGTAGCCAGGGTGACCTTGATCGGGTCGAGCAGCACATAGTCCTCGACCGCATCGCCGAAGCCATGCCAGTCGGCATTGGGCTCCAGCACCCAGTCGGGGGTTTTCACCTCGTCGGTACCTTCCACGCCCGGCGGCTGCCAGACGCAGAACCACCAGTCGTCCTTGGCGAGGTTCTGTTGAACGTTGGCCAGGGCGCGACGGAAGCTCAGCGCCTCATCGAAGGTTTCCTGGATCAGCGAACTCCCCGCCGGGCCCTCCATCATCGCCGAGGCCACGTCGAGCGAGGCGATGATGCCGTACTGCGGCGAGGTGGAGATGTGCATCATGAAGGCTTCGTTGAAACGCGCACGGTCGAAGCGCCGCGCGCCGCCGTCCTGCACGTGGATCATCGAGGCCTGGCTGAAGGCGGCGAGCATCTTGTGGGTGGAATGGGTGGTGAACACCAGCGGGCCACTGTCCTGGCGGCTCGTCCCCATGCCGTAGCGCCCATCGTAGAAGTCGTGGAAGGCCGCATAGGCGTACCAGGCCTCGTCGAAATGCAGCACCTCGACGCTGTCCCCCAGCGCCTGCTTGATCATCTCGGCGTTGTAGCAGAGGCCGTCGTAGGTGGAGTTGGTCACCACCGCCAGCCTGACCTTCGGTTCGCGCCCCTTGGCCAACGGACTGGCGGCGATCTTCGCGGCGATCGACTCGCGGCTGAACTCGGAGAGCGGGATCGGGCCGATGATGCCCAGCTCGTTGCGCTCTGGCGTCAGGTAGAGCGGGATAGCGCCGGTCATGATGATCGCGTGGAGGATCGACTTGTGGCAGTTGCGATCCACCAGCACCAGGTCGTCGCGGCAGACCATGGAGTGCCAGACGATCTTGTTCGCCGTCGAGGTGCCGTTGATCACGAAGAAGGTGTGGTCGGCGCCGAAGTTGCGCGCGGCGCGGGCTTCAGCCTCGGCCAGCGGGCCGGTGTGGTCGAGCAGTGAACCGAGCTCCGGCACCGAGACCGAGAGGTCCGAACGCAGGGTGTTTTCCCCGAAGAACTGGTGGAAGGCCTGCCCCACCGGACTCTTGCGATAGGCCACGCCGCCGCCGTGGCCGGGCGTATGCCAGGAATAGTTGGACTGCGCGGTGTGTTCCACCAGCGCGCGGAAGAACGGCGGCAGCAGGCCCTCCAGGTACTTGCGCGCGGCGCGGCTGACCTGGCGGGCGAGGAAGGGCACGGTGTCTTCGAAGAGGTAGAGGATGCCGCGCAACTGGTGCAGGTCGGCCATGGACTCGGCCGGCGCGTTCTCGATGGTCATCTGCTCGCCGAGGGCGAAGATCGGCAACTGCGGCGCGCGCACCCGCGCCATGCGGATCAACTCCACCACGTCCTGCAGCAAGCGCTGGTTCTCCCCCGCCCCCTCGGCGGCGACCAGGATGCAGGCCAGCCCGTGGTGGGTGGAGGCAACGATGCGCCCCTCGGCGGAGCTGGCGGTGGAAAGGATGGTGAAGCCGTCCTGCTCCAGTTCGCGGGCAATATCGCGGACCCGGTCGCCGGCCACGGTATCGGCCTTGATGTCGCGGTGAACGATGAGGATGGGGAATTTTAAGTCTTTGTACATTGTGAACCCCTGATAACGCTCTGCTGGCGTCGACCCTTACTAGAGTATGGACTCACGAAATGTAGGGGAATGCGGTCGGCTGACGGCTGTAATAAAACGTCGCGTGGGTGACAGGCAAAGCCCGTTAATTCCGAGCGCTACGCTCTGGCTCTGGCTCTGGCTCTGGCTCTGGCTCTGGAAATTGAAGACTTCCAGAGAAACCTCCGCACGCTCCGGGGCGCCCCTTCAGGAGGCCGAGTGGAATCGGAGTTTCAGGGGTTGAGCGGCATGGATGCCGCGAGAGCGTCGTCGGGCCAGGGATGGCCCGTCGACGCGTGCCCCTGAAACTTCGATGGAGCAAGGGAACCCCGGCGAAGCCGGGGCCGGATGATGGGGCAGAGACTTTTGCCTACTTTGCGTCGTTTGGCAAAGTAGGTCGCCCGAGGGGGCGAAACAAGAAGTCCGTGCGTACGCCGAAGCGACGCAGAACACCTAAACCAGAAGCATCGCGGACGAAGTCCGCTCCTACGCGAGCACAAGACATCCGCAACTCCCGGTTGGAACGGATTCATCCGCGCAAGATTTCGCGGACAAGGTCCGCTCCTACGAAAGACAAGACGACGGAGTTGGCCTGTAGGAGCGCGCCATGCGCGCGATCGCGGGCATAGCCCGCTCCTACAGGAGCCGTCCGCGGAAACGAAAAAGGCCCCTCTTCGGGGCCTTTTTCTCATGCAGCGCTGAGGATCACTCCTTCGGCGCTTCCATCTGCGCCCAGAGCGACGGACCGCCAGCAGACTTCTCGATCACCGCCAATCGCGCGATATGCGCTTCGATCTCCGCATCGGTGGCGCGGATCACACGGGTCAGCCCGCGCTCGGCGGCAAGACGGCGGATTGCCGTGGCCGTGGCACGCCCACTGCCGTCACCCTCTGCACCATTGCCCGCCAGCGACAGGCTGGTCTGGCCACCGGTCATCGCCAGGTAGACGTCGGCGAGAATCTCGGCGTCGAGCAGTGCGCCGTGCAGGTCACGGCCGGAGTTGTCGACACCGTAGCGCTTGCACAGGGCGTCGAGGTTGTTGCGCTGGCCCGGATGGCGCTCACGGGCCATCAGCAGGGTATCGAGGATCGAGCAGTAGTCGGCGACTTCGGCGCGCTCGGTCTGCCCGATCAGGGCGAACTCGTTGTTGATGAAGCCGACGTCGAACGCCGCGTTGTGGATGATCAGCTGTGCGCCGTTGATGAACTCGAAGAACTCGTTGGCCACCTCGCGGAAGCGCGGCATGTCCTTGACGTATTCGTTGGTGATGCCGTGGACCGCGATGGCGCCTTCGTCGATCTCGCGGTCGGGCTGCAGGTAGACGTGGAAGTGCCGGCCGGTCAGGCGGCGGCCCTCGAGCTCGACGCAACCGATCTCGATGATCCGGTGGCCGTCGGTGACCGGCATACCGGTCGTTTCAGTATCGAGTACGACGCTGCGCATTCTGTGTGAAACCTTCTTGCAGTTGATTCGCCCGGACGGCTCCGGGCGACCTTGATCCTGATATCCGGACGCTTAGCGCGGCAATTCGCTCACGCCACGGTTGGCGAGCATGTCGGCGCGCTCGTTGCCGGGGTGGCCGGTGTGGCCGCGCACCCAGCGCCATTCGACATTATGCCGGTTCACCTGTTCGTCCAGCGCCTGCCATAGGTCGGCGTTCTTCACCGGCTGCTTGGCGGCGGTCTTCCAGCCGCGCTTCTTCCAGTTGGTCATCCACTCGGTGATGCCCTGCATGACGTACTGCGAGTCGGTGACGATGCGCACGTCGCAATGCCGCTTGAGCGCAGCCAGGGCCATGATGGCGGCCATCAGTTCCATGCGGTTGTTGGTGGTTTCCGGCTCGCCGCCCCACAGTTCGCGCTCGGCGCCCTTGTAGAACAGCACTGCGCCCCAGCCGCCCGGGCCCGGGTTGCCCTTGCAGGCACCGTCGGTGTAGATCTCGACTTTCTCTTCGCTCATATCGCTCGTGTTCAGGACTCGGAATCGCGGCGGCTGACCTTGGCCACCGGCAGCGGCACCAGTTGTCCGCGCGGTTCGCGGCGAGGTTGGCGCAGGGGCCGCAAACCGACTACCAGCTTGCGCGCCACCAACAAATAGAAGCCGGCGCCAGAGCCCTGCAGGACGGGGCCCCAGGTCTCCATGCGGGCCAGGCGGCCCTGCCATTTCGCCGATGCAAGCGGCGGACGATAACACCCGAAGCGGCGTTTCTCCAGCGCGAATCCCAGCAGGTTGAGCCAGTCGCAGACCCGCGTCGGCGAGATGCAGCGGGCACGGCGCAAAGCGTCGCGGGCGAAGTAATGGCGGATGCCCCAGGCGCTCCAGGGGTTCACCCCGACCACCAGCAGGTGCCCGCCGGGGCGCACGCTGCGCGCGGCTTCGCGCAGCAGCCGGTGCGGCGACAGGCAGAAGTCCAGGCCATGCTGCAGCAGCACCACGTCGGCAGCATGTTCGCCCAGCGGCCAGGCCGCCTCGTCGCAGGCGATCTCAACGCCCGGCAACGGCGGCCCCAGGCGCACGCCGCGCTGGATGTTGCCGGTGCTGGCCGGCAGCTCGGCGTGCGGGCCGTAATGCACCAGATAGCCGCCGAAATAGCGCTCCAGCTCGTCGGTCAGCAGTTGCTGTTCTTCGGCGAGCATCATCCCGCCGATCGGACCGGCCAGCCAGTCGCGCGCCTGAGCGATCAGCTCCAGCCAGTCGGCATCGGCCTGAGCAAAGGGTTCGGGTTCGATCATCACTACCCCCTGTGGGAGTGCGCGACACAAAAGTGCGTAACCGCACTACTATGCGCCAATGCCCATTACTTAGCGACTTTCCGGCCATGATACAGATAGACGCGCTACCCGCCTTTTCCGACAACTACCTCTGGCTGTTGCAGGATGTAACCCGTCGCCAGTGCGCGATAGTCGACCCGGGTGATGCCGGCCCGGTACTGGCCTGGCTGGACGCCCATCCCGGCTGGACCCTGACCGATATCCTGGTCACCCACCACCATGCCGACCATGTCGGCGGCGTCGCCCAGCTCAAGGCCGCAACCGGCGCCCGCGTGCTCGGCCCGGCTGGCGAGAATATCCCCGCACGCGACGTGGCGCTGGAAGACGGCGACCGCGTCGAGGTACTCGGCCTCGGCTTCGACGTCATCCATGTGCCCGGTCACACCCTCGGGCATATCGCCTACTTCAATGGGGACCATGAGCCGCCGCTGCTGTTCTGCGGCGACACCCTGTTCGCCGCCGGCTGCGGCCGCCTGTTCGAAGGCACACCGGCGCAGATGTACGCCTCGCTGAGCCGCCTGGCCGCGCTGCCGGGCCAGACCCAGGTCTACTGCACCCATGAATACACCCTGAGCAACCTGCGCTTCGCCTGCGCGGTGGAACCGGAGAATCCCGAAGTCCGCGCACGCTTCGAAGAAGTCAGCCGTTGGCGCGAACAGGGGAAGATCAGCCTGCCCTCCTCCATTGCCCTGGAACGGGCGACGAATCCTTTCCTTCGTGTGTCGGAAACATCCGTTAAGAAAATCGCCGACGAGCGGAGCGGCCAGCAAATCCGCACGCCGGACGAGGTCTTTGCGACCATTCGCCGCTGGAAGGACCAGTTCTGAGGGGTGGCGAAATCTTGACCAGGGCAGCGGCGGTTCCTAGAATCCCCGAAATTTTTGCCCCGGACACAGTCATCAGCCAATGCCGCCAAAGACCAGCAAGACCTTCGATCTAGACGCATTGGCTCGCTCCATCCGAGTCTCCGTGGTGCTGCTCGCCGCGGGCCTGGCCGGCTGTCAGTCGACCCAGCACGTCGCCAACGACTCCCAGGCCCGCAATGCCGCCCGCGCCGTCGACGTGAAGTTCAAGCCGGCCTGGTCGGACTCCCAGAACGATATCTGGGAGCGCATGCGCGTCGGTTTCCAGCTGCAGGACCAGATCGACACCAACCCGCGCATCGAGCGCCAGCGCCTGTGGTTCATGAGCAACCCGTCGTTCCTGGAAAACGCCAGCGAACGCGGCAGCCCCTACATGCACTATGTCGTCGAGCGCCTGGAAGAGCGCGACATGCCGCTGGAACTGGCCCTGCTGCCGGTCATCGAAAGCTCCTACAACCCGATGGCGGTGTCCCGCGCCCAGGCCGTCGGCCTGTGGCAGTTCATCCCGAGCACAGGCACCCATTTCAACCTGCGCCAGACCAACTTCTATGACGGTCGCCGCGACATCCAGGCCTCGACCAACGCCGCGCTGACCTATCTGACCCGCCTGCATGACATGTTCAACGGCGACTGGCTGCTCGCGCTGGCCGCCTACAACGCCGGCGAAGGCACCGTCAGCCGTGCCATCGAGCGCAACGAGCGCCTCGGCCTGCCGACCGACTACTGGAACCTGCCGCTTCCGCAGGAAACCCAGGACTACGTGCCCAAGCTGCTGGCACTGTCGCAACTGGTGAACGCACCGACCATCTACGGCATCAACCTCAACCCGATCGCCAACGAGCCCTACTTCACCTCGATTCGCATCAAGCCGGGCCTCGACCTGTCGCGTGTCGCCGCTCTCGCCGACCTCGACGAGGACGAGCTGTACCAGCTGAACCCCGCCTTCAAGCGCAAGGTCACCCTCGACGGCCCACACCATCTGCTGGTGCCCAAGGACAAGGCCGATACCCTGAAGGCCAACATCGACACCCTGACGCCGCAGCCCATCAGCGCCTACACCTCGGTCGCCTCCGCCTCGACGTCCGGCAAGGGCCTGCAGCAGTACCGCGTACGCAAGGGCGACAGTCTGCACAGCATCGCCCAGCGCTACCGCCTCACCGTGGCCGAGCTGAAATCCGCCAATCGCCTGAGCGCCAACCGCCTGCGCAACGGTCAGGTCCTGGTCATCCCCGGCCAGCCGGGCCGTCCGGTCGTCGAGCCGGAAAGCCCGCGTCAGCTGGCGCAGGTCGAGCGCACGTCCACGCGCGCCCAGAGCCGCACCTACACCGTGAAGAACGGCGATACGCTCTGGCAGATCGCCAAGAAGAACGACGTCGACGTCGCCGACATCAAGCGCTGGAACAAACTGGACAGCCACGGCGTCAAGCCGGGGCAGACGCTCAAGCTGCAGGGCGGCTCCAGCGCAACAACCCAGCAGGTCGCGTCGAACGCCAAGTCCAAGGAAAAGGTGACTTACTACAAGGTCAAGCGAGGCGATTCAATGCAACTGATCGCCAAGCGCTTCAACGTCGAAATGCAGCACATCAAACGCTGGAACCCGCGCAGCGGCAAGGCCCTGAAGCCGGGCCAGACCCTGACGCTGTACCTCGATACCGCCAGCCGCTGACCCTCGTCACGCGCCGTGACGCAATTGTCCCGGCGCGCGGCTTCTGGCGGCACGGACAAGCTGCTACTGTAGGGTGCCATTCGCCCAACGCCTGCCAAGGATCGGACCCTACGCCCGATGCGTCGCCTGCCCCTCCTGTTCCTCGGCCTCCTGCTCAGTCTGCCTACCTCGGCCCAGATCACGGAAAGCCACGGCTATGCGCAGTTCGGCGACCTGAAATACCCCGCCAACTTCGACCATTTCGACTGGGTCAACCCCAAGGCGCCCAAGGGCGGCACCCTGCGCCTGATGGGCCTGGGCAGCTTCGACACCCTCAACCCATACACCCTCAAGGGCAGCCCGCCGATCAGCACCGCCGACTTCCTGCAGTACGGCGTCAGCGAGCTGAACGAGCCGCTGATGGTCGGCACCGGCCTCTATGACCCGTCCGGCGACGAACCGGCCTCCAGCTACGGCCTGATCGCCGGCAGCGTCGAATACGCCGAAGACCGCAGCTGGGTGGTGTTCAACCTGCGCTCACAGGCACGCTTCCACGATGGCAAGCCGATCAGCGCCTACGACGTGGCGTTTTCCTACCGCACCCTGCTCAAGCACGGGCATCCGATGTACCGCACCGCGCTGCAGGAAGTGCAGCGGGTCGACATCCTCTCGCCTCAGCGCATCCGCTTCGTGCTCAAGCGCAGCGACAACCCGCTGCTGATCCTGCGCCTGGGCGAAATGCCTGTCCTGCCACAGCATTACTGGAAAGGCCGCGACTTCACGGCCACCACCTTCGAGCCCCCGCTGGGCAGCGGCCCCTATCGGATCAGCGAAGTGGTGCCGGGGCGGCGCCTGGTATTCGAACGGGTCAAGGACTGGTGGGGCGCGGACCTTCCGGTGAATCGCGGCAAGTACAACTTCGACCGGGTCGAGGTGGAGTTCTATCGCGATGCCGGCATCGCCTTCGAAGCCTTCAAAGCCGGCGAATTCGATTTCTACATCGAGCACCAGGCGAAGAACTGGCGCAGCGCCTATCACTTCCCGGCCTTGCGCCGGGGCGACGTAGTACGCGCGGAAATCCCGCACAAGATTCCGACCCAGACCCAGGCGCTGTTCATGAACACGCGCCGGCCGACCTTCGCCGACCGCCGCCTGCGCGAGGCCCTCGGCTTGATGTTCGACTTCGAATGGACCAACCGCGCACTGTTCAACGACGCCTACGCGCGCGCCAGCAGCTACTACCCGAACAGCAGCTTTTCCGCCACCGGCGTGCCCCAGGGTCAGGAATGGTTGCTGCTCTCTCCCTACCGCAAGCAATTGCCGGAAGAACTGTTCACCCGCCCCTTCACGGTGCCGGTCACCCAGGGTAACGGTATTCCGCGGGAAACCCTGCGCCATGCATTGGGTCTATTGGCCGACGCCGGCTGGAAGCTCTCCGGAGATCGCCTGCTGAACGCCAGCGGCAAGCCGCTGCGCTTCGAAATCCTGCTGGTCAATCCGAGCCTGGAGCGAATCCTCCAGCCGTACCGCGAGAATCTCGCCAGCATTGGCATCGATGCACGCTTGCGCACCGTGGACCGTGCCCAGTACAAACAGCGTCTGGACCAGTTCGACTACGACATGATTCTGATGACCTTGCCCCAGACCCTGAGCCCCGGCCTCGAACAATGGCAATACTTCCATTCCAGCCAGGTCATGGTGAAAGGCAGCAAGAACTATGCGGGCATCGCCAACCCCGTGGTGGACGCGATGCTCGACAAACTCCTCGGCGCCACCGACCGCGACCAGCAGGAAACCGCCGCCCGCGCCCTGGACCGGGTGCTGCTCTGGCAGCACTACAGCATTCCCAATTGGTACCTGAACAAGCATCGACTGGCGTACCGCAACCGCTTCGCCTTCGTCACCACGCCGCCCTACACCCTGGGCCTGCGAGCCTGGTGGCAGAAAAATCAGGAGAACACCCTATGAAGAGCCCCCGCCGCGCCGCGCTGTTCGCCGGCCTGTTGCTGGGACTGCTGGGCAGTGCGCAGGCCGCGCCGCAGCACGCCATCACCCTGTATGACGAAGCGCCGAAGTACCCGGCCGACTTCAAGCACTTCGACTACGTCAATCCGGACGCACCCAAGGGTGGCACCCTGCGCCTCTCCGATTTCGGCGGGTTCGACAGCCTCAACCCCTTCATCGCCAAGGGTAATTCCGCGCCGCAGATCAACCTGATCTACGACACCCTCACCTTCCACTCCCTCGACGAGCCCTTCACCGAGTACGGCCTGCTCGCGGAAAAGATCGAGAAGGACCCGGAACACCGCTTCGTGCGCTACTTCCTGCGCCCCGAGGCGAAATTCCAGGACGGCACGCCGGTCACCGCCGAGGACGTGGTTTTCACCTTCGAGACGCTGATGAAGGACGGCGACCCGATGTACCGCAACTACTACGCGGACGTCGACAAGGTGGTGGCCGAGGACAAGCTGCGCGTGCGCTTCGACTTCAAGCACGGCAACAACCGGGAGCTGCCACTGATCCTCGGCCAACTGTCGATCCTGCCCAAGCACTGGTGGGCCAGCCGCGACTTCAACAAGACCGGCATGGAGCCGCCGCTGGGCAGTGGTCCGTACCGCATCACCAAGGTCGACGCCGGGCGCTCGATCCGCTACGAGAAGGTCAAGGACTGGTGGGGCGAGAAGCTGGCGGTGAACCGCGGCTTCAACAACTTCGACGCGGTGGTGGTGGACTCCTACCGCGACCTCACGGTCGCCCTGGAGGCATTCAAGGCCGGACAGTTCGACTTCAACGACGAGCGCATCGCCAAGAACTGGGCCACTGCCTACGACTCGCCGGCGGTACGCGACGGCCGCATCGTTCGCGAGGAGCCGGTCAACGGCAATCCCTGGGGCATGCAGGGCTACGCCTTCAACCTGCGCCGTCCGGTGTTCCAGGACCCGCGCGTGCGCGAAGCGATCACCCAGCTGTTCGATTTCGAGTGGACCAACAAGCAGCTGTTCTTCGGCTCCTACCTGCGCGATGGCAGCTACTTCGAGAACTCCGAAATGGCCGCGCACCAGCTGCCCGACGCCGAGGAGCTGAAAATCCTCGAACCGCTGCGCGACAAGCTGCCGCCGCAGGTCTTCACCCAGGTCTACGTGCCGCCCACCAGCGACGGCAGCGGCATCATCCGCGAGCAGAAGCGCAAGGCCTACCAACTGCTGCTGGACGCCGGCTACAAGATCGAGAACGACAGGATGGTCGGCCCCGACGGCAAGCAGCTGAGCTTCGAATTCATGCTCGCCCAGGCCGACTTCGAGCGCGTACTGCTACCGTTCAAGCGCAACCTCGCCGAACTGGGCATCGACATGCAGCTGCGCCGGGTCGACGTCTCGCAGTACGTCAACCGCCTGCGCTCGCGGGACTACGACATGATCGTCAGCAGCTGGCCGCAGTCCAACTCGCCGGGCAACGAGCAGCGCGAGTTCTGGCACTCCAGCAGCGCCAACAAGCCCGGCAGCCGCAACTTCATCGGCCTGCGCGATCCGGGCATCGACGCCCTGGTGGACGGCCTGATCAATGCCGACTCCCGCGAAAGCCTGGTGCGCCACGCCCGCGCCCTCGATCGCGCGCTGCTCTGGGGCCACTACGTGGTGCCCAACTGGTACCTGGGCACCTGGCGCATCGCCTACTGGAACCGCATCGCCCATCCGCAGAAACTGCCACCCTACAGCTACGCCCTGCAGACCTGGTGGCAAGCGCGCGACCAGGCGGTACCGACCAAGACCGAGGCCGCGCAGGCTATGGCGAGTGACGCCCAGGCAGAGGAAGCGCACTGATGCTGGCCTACATCCTGCGGCGCCTGCTACTGATCATTCCCACCCTGTTCGGCATCCTGCTGATCAACTTCATCATCATCCAGGCCGCCCCCGGCGGTCCGGTGGAACAGATGATCGCCAAGCTGGAAGGCTTCGATGCCGCCAGCGGCGGCGCCACCGGGCGCATCTCCGGCGGCGGCGGCGAAGTCGCCTCGGCCGGCACGCACTACCGCGGCGCCCAGGGCCTGGACCCGGAGCTGGTGAAGGAGATCGAGCGCATGTACGGCTTCGACAAGCCTGCGCCCGAGCGCTTCTGGATCATGCTGAAGAACTACGTGCATCTGGACTTCGGCCAGAGCTTCTTCCGCGACGCCAAGGTCACAGACCTGATCGTCGAGAAGCTGCCGGTCTCCATCTCCCTCGGTCTGTGGAGCACGCTGATCATGTACCTGGTGTCGATCCCGCTGGGCATCGCCAAGGCGGTGCGCCACGGGAGCCACTTCGACGTCTGGACCAGCTCGGCGATCATCATCGGCTACGCCATCCCGGCCTTCCTGTTCGCCATCCTGCTGGTGGTGCTGTTTGCCGGCGGCAGCTACTGGGACTGGTTCCCGTTACGCGGACTGACCTCCAACAACTTCGACGAGCTGACCCTGGGCGGCAAGATCCGCGACTACTTCTGGCACCTGGCATTGCCCATCACCGCGCTGGTGATCGGCAACTTCGCCACCATCACCCTGCTGACCAAGAACAGCTTCCTCGACGAGATCGGCAAGCAGTACGTGGTCACCGCCCGCGCCAAGGGCCTCACCGAGCGCCGCGTGCTCTACGGCCACGTGTTCCGCAACGCCATGCTGCTGGTCATCGCCGGCCTGCCCTCGGCGCTGCTGGGCATCTTCTTCACCGGTGCGCTGCTGATCGAAGTGATCTTCTCCCTCGACGGCCTGGGCCTGCTCAGCTTCGAGGCGGCGCTGAACCGCGACTACCCGGTGGTGTTCGGCACGCTGTTCATCTTCACCCTGTTCGGCCTGATCATGAAGCTGGTCAGCGACGTCCTCTACACGCTGGTCGATCCGCGCATCGACTTCGAGAACCGGGAGTAATCCGATGCGCCTGTCTCCCATCAATCAGCGCCGCTGGGCGCGCTTCAAGGCCAACAAGCGCGGCTGGTGGTCGCTCTGGCTGTTCCTCGTGCTGTTCGTCGCAAGCCTGGGCGCCGAGCTGATCGCCAACGACAAGCCGCTGGCCATCCGCTACGACGGCAACTGGTACTTCCCGGTGGTCAAGCGCTACCCGGAAACCGCCTTCGGCGGCGAGTTCCCCATGGAGGCGAACTACAAGAGCCCCTACATGCGCGAGCAGATCGCGCAAAAGGGAGGCTGGATCCTCTGGCCACCGATCGCGTACAGCTACGACACCATCAACTACGACCTGCGCGTCCCCGCCCCCTCCCCGCCCACCCGCGAGAACTGGCTGGGCACCGACGACCAGGCGCGCGACGTGTTCGCCAGGGTGATCTACGGCTTCCGCATCTCGGTGCTGTTCGCCCTGACCCTCACCGTACTCAGCTCGCTCATCGGCGTCGTCGTGGGCGCGCTGCAGGGCTTCTACGGCGGTTGGACCGACCTGTTAGGCCAGCGCTTCCTGGAAATCTGGTCGGGCCTGCCGGTGCTCTACCTGTTGATCATCCTCGCCAGCTTCGTGCAGCCGGGCTTCTGGTGGCTGCTGGGAATCATGCTGCTGTTCTCCTGGATGAGCCTGGTGGACGTGGTGCGTGCAGAATTCCTCCGCGGCCGCAACCTGGAATACGTGCGCGCCGCGCGGGCGCTGGGGATGCGCAACGGGGCGATCATGTTCCGCCACATCCTGCCCAACGCGATGATTTCCACCCTGACCTTCATGCCGTTCATTCTCACCGGCGCCATCGGCACCCTGACCTCGCTGGACTTCCTCGGCTTCGGCCTGCCCGCCGGGGCCCCCTCGCTGGGCGAACTGGTGGCCCAGGGCAAGTCCAACCTGCAGGCGCCCTGGCTCGGTATCAGCGCCTTCGTGGTGCTGGCGGTGATGCTCAGCCTGCTGGTGTTCATCGGCGAAGCCGCCCGTGATGCCTTCGACCCGAGGAAGTGAGATGACCCACAGCGAAAACCTCATCGAAGTCCGCGACCTCTCGGTGGACTTCCTTTGCGGCAACGAGACGGTCCATGCGGTGGAGAAGATCAGCTTCGACATCCGCAAGGGCGAAACCCTGGCGCTGGTGGGCGAAAGCGGCTCCGGCAAATCGGTCAGCGCCCACTCCATCCTGCGCCTGCTGCCCTACCCCACGGCCAGCCATCCCTCGGGCAGCATCCACTACGCCGGCAAGGACCTGCTGAAGCTGCCCGAGAGCAAGCTGCGCGGCATTCGCGGCAACCGCATCGCCATGGTCTTCCAGGAGCCCATGACCTCGCTGAACCCGCTGCACACCATCGAGAAGCAGATCGGCGAAGTCCTGGCCCTGCACAAGGGCATGAACACCCCACAGGCGCGGGCGCGCACCCTGGAGCTGCTCGACCTGGTCGGCATCCCCAACCCGGCCAGCCGCCTGAAGGCCTATCCCCACGAGCTCTCCGGCGGCCAGCGGCAGCGGGTGATGATCGCCATGGCACTGGCCTGCGAGCCGGAACTGCTGATCGCCGACGAGCCGACCACCGCGCTGGACGTCACCGTCCAGCTGAAGATCCTCGACCTGCTGCGCGACCTGCAGCAACGCCTGGGCATGGCACTGCTGCTGATCACCCACGACCTCAACCTGGTGCGGCGCATCGCCCACCGCGTGTGTGTCATGCAGCACGGCTGCATCGTCGAGCAGGCGCCTTGCGAGACCCTGTTCGAGTCGCCGCAGCATCCCTACACCCGCGAACTGCTGGGCGCGGAGCCCAGCGGCAATCCGGCCGACAACCCGCCCGGCCCGCCACTGCTCAACGTGAACGACCTGCGGGTCTGGTTCCCGATCAAGAAAGGCGTGTTCCGCCGCACCGTGGACCACGTCAAGGCGGTGGACGGCATCGACTTCAGCCTGCCCCGTGGGCAGACCCTGGGCATCGTCGGCGAGAGCGGCTCGGGCAAGTCCACCCTCGGCCTGGCCATCCTGCGCCTGATCAACAGCCAGGGCGGTATCCGCTTCGAAGGCAATGACATCGAGGGCATGAACCAGAGCCAGGTGCGGCCCTTGCGCCGCGAAATGCAGGTGGTCTTCCAGGACCCCTTCGGCAGCCTCAGCCCACGCATGTCCGTGGGCCAGATCGTTGGCGAAGGCCTGGAGATCCACGGCATCGGCACGCCCGAAGAGCGCGAGCAGGCGATCATCGATGCGCTGAAGGAAGTCGGTCTCGACCCGGACACCCGCCATCGCTATCCCCACGAGTTCTCCGGTGGCCAACGGCAGCGCATCGCCATCGCCCGGGCCCTGGTGCTCAAGCCGGCGCTGATCCTGCTGGACGAGCCGACCTCGGCACTCGACCGAACCGTGCAGCGCCAGGTGGTGGAACTGCTCCGCCGCCTGCAGGCCAAGTACAACCTGACCTACCTGTTCATCAGCCATGACCTGGCGGTAGTCAAGGCGTTGAGCCACCAGCTGATGGTGATCCGCCACGGCAAGGTGGTCGAACAGGGCTCGGCAGAACAGGTGTTCTCCGCGCCGCAGCACGCCTACACGCAACAACTGCTGGAAGCCGCCTTCATGGTTCCGGCGCAAGCTCACTGAAGCAGGGAGAGGAATACCCGTGGGATTTCTGACCGGTAAACGCGCGCTGATCGTCGGCGTTGCCAGCAAACTCTCCATCGCCTCCGGCATCGCCGCCGCGATGCACCGCGAAGGCGCGGAACTGGCTTTCACCTACCAGAACGACAAGCTCAAGGGCCGTGTCGAGGAATTCGCCGCCGGCTGGGGCTCCCGCGCCGAACTGTGCTTCCCCTGCGACGTCGTCAATGATGCCGACATCGAGGCGGTATTCACCGAACTGGGCAAGCACTGGGACGGCCTGGACATCATCGTCCACTCCGTAGGCTTCGCACCGGGCGACCAGCTCGATGGCGACTTCACCGAAGTCACCACCCGCGATGGCTTCAGGATCGCCCACGACATCAGCGCCTACAGCTTCATCGCCCTGGCCAAGGCCGGCCGCGCCATGATGAAGGGCCGTAACGGCAGCCTGCTGACCCTCTCCTACCTCGGTGCCGAACGCACCATGCCCAACTACAACGTGATGGGCATGGCCAAGGCCAGCCTGGAAGCTGGCGTGCGCTACCTGGCCGGCAGCCTCGGCCCGGAGGGCACGCGGGTCAACGCCGTGTCCGCCGGCCCCATCCGCACCCTGGCCGCCTCGGGCATCAAGAGCTTCCGCAAGATGCTCGCCGCCAACGAACGGCAGACGCCGCTACGCCGCAACGTGACCATCGAGGAAGTCGGCAACGCCGGCGCCTTCCTCTGCTCCGACCTGGCCAGTGGCATCAGCGGCGAAATCCTCTACGTCGATGGCGGCTTCAATACCACCGCCATGGGGCCGCTGGAAGACGAGTGATTCCTTTCGCCCGCCCATGAAAAAAGGCCGCATGTGCGGCCTTTTTTCTTTTCCGATTCCGGACTGCCGGGAGCAGTCCGGGTCAGCCATTACTTGGCGTTGTCGAATTTCTCGATCTTCGCCTGCTCCTGCAACTGACGGCGGAAGGCAGCGAAGTCTTCCTGGCCACTGCGCGACGCGAGGAAGCGCTGGTACATGGCCTTCTCTTCGTCGGTCATCTTGGCTTCGGGCTCGCTGACGCCGGAGAGGCGCACCAGCACGAAGTCGCCGTTGGGCAGGGCCACGCCGGACAGGCTCGGCTTGTCGGCCGACGCCGGATGCGCCATGCGGAACACGCCTTGCAGCACGACCGGCTCGACGCCTTCCTGGCTACGGGAGGCGGCTTCCACCACCTTCCAGCTCTGGCCTTCCTGATCCGCGTTCAGCGGGGTCTTGCCATCGCGCAGGCTGGCGAGCAGTGCTTCACCACGGGCCTTGGCATCGGTAGCGGCATGCTCCTGCTGCAGACGAGTACGGATGGTTGCGCTCACCTGCTCCAGGGTTTCCTGCTCAGGCTTCTTATGCTCCTTGACCCGCAGAACAACCACGGTGTCCGGGTCCAGTTCGATCGCGCCGCTGTTGGCGCCATCTTCCAGCACCTCGGGGCTGAATGCCGACTGGATGACCTGGCGGTTCGCAGTCACGCCCTCGCCGCCTTCGCGACCGAACGGCTTGCTGGTCTGTACCTTCAGCCCCATGTCCTGGGCCGGCTGGGACAGATCGGACGCCTCGTAGGCGGCACTTTCCAGCTGCTTGGTGGCATCGACGAAGCGCTGCTCGACCAGCTGGGTCTTCACTTCCTGCTCCAGCTTCGGCTTCAGACTCTCGAAGGTCGGAACATCCGGTGCCTCGACGCCCAGCAGCTTGATCAGGTGCCAGCCGTAGGGGGTTTTCACCGGAGCGGAAACCTCGTCCTTCTTCAGCGCATAGAGCGCCTCTTCGAAGGCCGGGTCATACACGCCACGACCGGCATAGCCCAAGTCGCCGCCATTGGCAGCGGAGCCAACGTCGTTGGAAAGCTCCTTGGCCAGCTTGGCGAAGTCTTCGCCCTTGGCCAGGCGCGCCTTGATCTCTTCGATCTTGGCCTTGGCCTGCTGGTCGTTCTGCTTGTCGCTCACCTCGATCAGGATATGCGCGGCGTCACGCTGCTCGGCGAGACCGGCGATTTCCTTCTGGTACAGGGCATCGAGGTCTTCCTTCTTCACCTCGACCTGAGAGAAGAAAGCGGACTTCTTCAGCTCGATATAGTCGATGGTGACCTGTTCGGGGGTCATGAATTCGCTGCTATGGGCGTCGTAGTACGCCTTGATCTCGCTGTCCTCGACCTTGCTCCTGGACGGATCGGCCTTGAGAGTCAGGGTCGCGAAGTCACGGGTCTGCTTTTCCAGGCGTGCGAAGGCCTTCAGCTCGTCATCGGTGACGAAACCGGTACCGGCGATGCCGGCGCGCAGTTGGCCGATCAGCATTTCCTCGCCGAACATCTGGCGGAACTGCATGCGGCTATAGCCCATCTGGCGAATGACCTGGTCGAAGCGGTCGGCGTTGAACTTGCCGTCCACCTGGAACTCGGGGGTCTGCAGGATCAGTTGGTCCAGCGCCTGCTGCGAGAAGGCGAACTTGTCCTTCTGGGCGGCCTGCAGGACCAGCTTGCGCTCGATGAGCGACTTCAGCGCGGAGTCCTTGAGCAGCTTGTCGTCGAGCATGGAGGCATCGAAGTCCTTGCCCAGGCGCTGCATCAGCTGGCGACGCTGCATGTCCACGGCCTGCTGCACTTCAGGCAGACCGATGTCGTCACCATTGACCTGCGCGGCGACGTTCTCGTGATGGGTTGCGCGAATGATCTGATCGAACCCGGTCAAAGCCATGAGGACAACGATCACCCCCAGGATGGTCTTGGTGATCCAGCCCTGAGAATTGTCCCTGATGTTTTGCAGCATGCGGCCCCCGAACGCGGCCACGGCCTGCCGTCAATGGCGGCGCGGCGTGGAAAAAAGGCGGATATAAGAAAGGCGCATCCGAGGATGCGCCTTCTCGTAACTGTTGGAGCGTGCGGGCATCTGCCCGTGACCCCCAGCGAATCCTACCAGCCCTGGGCCTGTAGGATCGCCGCTCCGTGATCGGCCCAACCGAAGCGGGGCCGATCCAGGTCTAGTCCAAAAAGACGCTTAGTTTACAGCATCCTTGAGGGCTTTACCGGCCTTGAAGCCCGGGATCTTAGCGGCAGCGATCTTGATCGGCTTGCCGGTTTGCGGGTTGCGACCGGTGCGAGCAGCACGCTCTTTCACGGCGAAGGTGCCGAAGCCGACCAGTACGACGGAGTCACCAGCCTTCAGGGCGCCAGTTACAGACTCGATCACCGCGTCCAGAGCGCGACCGGCAACAGCTTTCGGGATATCAGCAGATGCGGCGATAGCATCGATCAGTTCCGACTTGTTCACTCTAAGTCCCCTTATTTCTGTTGAGTATGTTTCTATGTGTTAGGTGTAAGCAAAAGCAGGTGCTGGTTTGCCAACTGACAAAGCAAGTGCCGCTTTATAACAAGGGCTCAAAAACAGTGTCAAGAAAGCCCCCCAACTAATGCGTGCTGATTCGCTCCTTGGAATCAGACTCGCGTTTCTCATCCTTTGCAACCATCTCGGGAGCCGCATCGGGCAAGGGCTCCGGGGCGTATTGCAGCGCAATTTGCAGGACCTCGTCAATCCATTTAACCGGTTTAATAACAAGATCAGCCTTAATATTGTCCGGAATTTCCCTAAGATCTCGGACATTTTCCTCGGGAATGATCACGGTCTTGATTCCACCGCGATGCGCGGCCAGAAGTTTTTCCTTCAGCCCGCCAATGGCCAGCACCTGACCCCGCAGGGTGATTTCACCGGTCATGGCAACATCGGCCCTTACCGGAATCTGCGTAATGGCAGAGACCAGTGCAGTGCACATGCCGATACCGGCGCTCGGACCGTCCTTCGGCGTAGCGCCTTCCGGCACGTGGATATGGATGTCCTGCTTCTCGTGGAAGTCCGCCGGAATCCCCAGGCTCTTCGCCCGGCTGCGCACCACGGTCAACGCGGCGGTGATGGATTCGGCCATGACGTCGCCCAGCGAGCCGGTCTTGGTCAGCGCGCCCTTGCCGGGAACGATGGCCGACTCGATGGTGAGTAGTTCGCCGCCCACCTGGGTCCAGGCCAGGCCGGTCACCTGACCGATCTGGTCCTGCTGCTCGGCCAGGCCGTAGCGGAACTTGCGCACACCCAGGTAGTTCTCCAGGGTTTCCGGAGTCACCTTGGCATCGATGCGCTTGGCCTTGGCACCATCCTTCACCGCCTTGCGGCAGACCTTGGCGATCTGGCGCTCCAGGCTGCGCACGCCGGCTTCACGGGTGTAGTAACGAATGATGTCGCGGATCGCCGCTTCCTCGAAGGTCAGCTCGCCCTTCTTGAGACCATTGGCCGCAGTCTGTTTCGGTACAAGATATTTCGAAGCGATGTTGACCTTCTCATCCTCGGTGTAACCCGGCAGGCGAATCACTTCCATACGGTCCAGCAGCGCCGCCGGAATGTTCATGGAATTCGCCGTGCAGAGGAACATCACGTCGGACAGGTCGTAATCGACTTCAAGATAATGATCGTTGAAGTTGTGATTCTGTTCCGGATCGAGAACCTCCAGCAGCGCCGAGGCGGGGTCGCCGCGCATGTCGCTGCCCATCTTGTCGATCTCATCCAGCAGGAACAGCGGGTTGCGCACGCCGACCTTGGTCATCTTCTGGATCAGGCGACCGGGCATGGAGCCGATGTAGGTACGACGGTGACCGCGGATTTCAGCCTCGTCACGCACGCCGCCCAGGGCCATGCGCACGAACTTGCGGTTGGTCGCCCGGGCAATGGACTCTGCCAGCGAGGTCTTGCCCACGCCGGGCGGGCCGACCAGGCAGAGCACCGGGCCTTTCAGCTTCTTCACGCGTTTCTGTACGGCGAGGTATTCGAGGATGCGTTCCTTGACCTCTTCCAGGCCGTAGTGGTCCGCATCGAGGATATCCTCGGCCTTTTCCAGGTCGTGGCGCACCTTGCTCTCGCCCTTCCACGGCACGTTCACCAGCCAGTCGATGTAGGAGCGCACCACGGTGGCCTCGGCGGACATCGGCGACATCTGCTTGAGCTTGTTCAGCTCGGCAGTGGCCTTGGCCATGGCTTCCTTGGTCAGGCCGGCGGCGTCGATGCGCTTCTTCAGCTCCTCGACTTCGTTGTGGCCCTCGTCGATGTCACCCAGCTCCTTCTGGATGGCCTTCATCTGTTCGTTCAGGTAGTACTCGCGCTGGCTGCGCTCCATCTGCTTCTTCACGCGACCGCGAATGCGCTTCTCGACCTGCAGCAGGTCGATTTCGGCATCCAGCATGGCCAGCACGTGCTCGACGCGGGCGGACAGCTCGGTGATTTCGAGGATTTCCTGCTTCTGCTCGATCTTCAGCGCCATATGGGCAGCCATGGTGTCCACCAGGCGGCCGGGCTCATCGATGCTGTTGAGCGAGGACAGGACTTCCGCCGGGACCTTCTTGCCCAGCTGCACGTACTGTTCGAACTGGCTCAGCAGGCTGCGCGTGAAGACTTCGGACTCGCGCTCGCCAATGGATACCTCGTCGATGATCGAAACTTCTGCGCGGCAGTAGGCTTCCTCATCGATGAAGCGCTCTACCTGGCCGCGCTGCTCACCCTCGACCAGCACCTTGACGGTGCCGTCGGGCAGCTTCAGCAGCTGCAGGACGGTGGCCACGGTACCCATGCGGTACAGGCCGTCCGCACCCGGGTCGTCGTCGGCAGGGTTCTTCTGCGCCAGCAACAGGATCTGCTTGTCGCCGGTCATGGCGGCCTCGAGGGCCTCGATGGATTTCTCACGCCCGACGAAAAGCGGGATGACCATGTGCGGATACACCACTACGTCACGCAGGGGGAGCAGGGGCAACTCGACGAGTGTTTTCATGATATTCGGCTCTACAGCGGCACTTGGCCAAAACGATGGGATTGAACCCTTCGGCCTAAGATGGGGTTAGGACTGGGAAAAAACAAGCGCGGTAGATGGGAAGAAGAAAGGGGCCCTAGGGCCCCTTCTGGTTTCAGGCGTCAGGTGCAGCCTTGGCCGGCTGCTCGCTGTTCTCGTAGATCAGCAGCGGCTGGGACGAGCCATCGATGACACTTTCGTCGATGACCACCTTGCTGACCTCGGTCTGCGAGGGGATCTCGTACATGGTGTCGAGCAGAATGCCTTCGAGGATGGAACGCAGGCCGCGGGCGCCGGTCTTGCGGTCCAGCGCCTTGCGGGCGACGGCCTTGAGGGCGTCCGGACGGAACTCGAGGTCCACACCTTCCATTTCGAAGAGCTTGGCGTACTGCTTGGTCAGCGCGTTCTTCGGCTCGGTCAGAATCTGCATCAGCGCAGCTTCGTCCAGCTCGTCGAGGGTCGCGATGATCGGCAGGCGGCCGACGAATTCCGGGATCAGGCCGAATTTCACCAGATCTTCCGGCTCCACCTCACGCAGCGCCTCGCCCACCTTCTTGCCGGCCTCCTGGCTGCGAACCTCGGCGTTGAAACCGATGCCGCCCTTGGTGGAGCGATTCTGGATGACCTTTTCCAGGCCAGCGAACGCACCACCGCAGATGAACAGGATGTTGCGCGTGTCGACCTGCAGGAACTCCTGCTGCGGGTGCTTGCGGCCGCCCTGGGGCGGTACGGAAGCCACGGTGCCTTCGATCAGCTTCAGCAGGGCCTGCTGAACGCCTTCACCGGACACGTCGCGGGTGATCGAGGGATTGTCGGACTTGCGCGAGATCTTATCGATTTCGTCGATGTAGACGATGCCCATCTGGGCCTTCTCGACGTCGTAATCGCACTTCTGCAGCAGCTTCTGGATGATGTTCTCGACGTCCTCGCCCACGTAGCCAGCCTCGGTGAGGGTGGTGGCATCGGCGATGGTGAACGGAACATTGAGCAGGCGCGCCAGGGTCTCGGCGAGCAGGGTCTTGCCCGAGCCAGTCGGCCCGATCAGCAGGATGTTGCTCTTGCCCAGTTCGACGTCGTCCTTGCGCTCACGCTGGTTCAGACGCTTGTAGTGGTTATAGACCGCTACCGCCAGCACTTTCTTTGCACGTTCCTGGCCGATCACGTACTGATCGAGGATGGTGCGGATCTCTTTCGGCGCCGGAAGCTTGTGCGCACTGCTCTCGGCCTGTGCCTCCTGCACCTCCTCGCGGATGATGTCATTGCACAGGTCGACGCACTCGTCGCAGATAAAGACCGAGGGGCCGGCAATCAGCTTGCGCACTTCGTGCTGGCTCTTGCCGCAGAAGGAGCAATACAGCAGCTTGCCGTTGTCCTCGCCGTTGCGGGTGTCAGTCATTCGATCGTTCCAATCGGGGATATACGTGAAGGACAAGATGAAGGCATTCGCAGGCATTTTCAAGCCCGCGAAGCGGCCGGATTACCGGCCGCGGTATTGCGGAGAAACTCAGCTGGCGGAAGGACGCTGAGTGAAGACCTGATCGATCAGGCCGTAGCTGACGGCCTCTTCGCCGCTCATGAAGCGGTCACGGTCGGTATCGCGGGCGATCACGTCCAGCGGCTGGCCGGTGTGATGCGCCAGCACCTGGTTCAGGCGCTCCTTGATGAAGAGGATTTCCTTGGCGTGGATCTCGATGTCCGAGGCCTGGCCCTGGAAGCCGCCCAGCGGCTGGTGGATCATCATGCGCGAATGCGGCAGGCAGTAGCGCTTGCCAGCGGCACCGCCGGCCAGCAGCAGGGCACCCATGCTGCACGCCTGGCCCACGCAGATGGTGGACACATCGGGCTTGATGAACTGCATGGTGTCGTAGATCGACATGCCAGCGGTCACGGAGCCACCCGGGGAGTTGATGTAGAGATGGATGTCCTTGTCCGGGTTCTCGGCTTCGAGGAACAGCAGCTGGGCAACCACGAGGTTGGCCATGTAGTCCTCGACCTGGCCGACCAGGAAGATAATCCGCTCCTTCAGCAGGCGCGAATAGATGTCGTAGGAACGCTCACCGCGGGCGGACTGCTCCACCACCATCGGCACCAGACCACCCGCGGCCTGGATGTTCGGAACTTGCGGCATATAAGGATTATGCATGTCCGACGATCACTCCCTAATGAAAAATCATGTCTCTAAGACGCACAAGCCAGCCCGAAGGCTGGCTTGTGACAATCGAACGAAGCGATGGATCAGGCCGCTTGCGGAGCTTCAGCAGGCTTGACCGCTTCTTCGTAGGATACCTGCTTGTCGGTCACAGTGGCCTTCTGCAGGACAGTATCTACAACTTGTTCTTCCAGTACAACCGAACGAACTTCGTTCAGTTGCTGGTCGTTCTTGTAGTACCAGGCAACAACTTGTTCCGGCTCCTGATAGGCGGAAGCCATTTCTTCGATCATCTCGCGAACGCGGGCTTCGTCGGCCTTCAGCTCGTGCTGCTTGACCAGCTCGGCAACGATCAGGCCCAGCACGACGCGGCGCTTGGCCTGCTCTTCGAACAGTTCGGCCGGCAGTTGGTCGGGCTTGATGTTGCCACCGAACTGCTGGACAGCCTGCACGCGCAGACGGTTGACTTCGTTGACGATCAGGGCCTTCGGAACTTCGATCGGGTTGGTCTCGACCAGACCTTCCATCACCTGGTTCTTCACCTTGGACTTGATGGCCTGACGCAGTTCACGCTCCATGTTCTTGCGAACTTCGGTGCGGAAACCTTCCAGAGTGCTTTCCTTCACACCGAACAGAGCGAAGAACTCTTCGTTCAGTTCCGGCAGCTTCGGCTCGGCGACGCTGTTGACGGTAACGGCGAACTCGGCGGCTTTGCCGGCCAGATCCAGGTTCTGGTAGTCCTCGGGGAAGGTCACGTTCAGAACGCGCTCTTCACCGGCCTTGGCGCCAACCAGGCCTTCTTCGAAGCCCGGGATCATGCGGCCGGAGCCCAGCACCAGCAGGGTACCCTTGGCGGAACCGCCAGCGAAGGCTTCGCCATCGATCTTGCCGACGAAGTCGATGTTCACCTGGTCGTCGTTCTGAGCGGCGCGGTCAACGGCTTCGAAACGGGTGTTCTGCTTGCGCAGAATGTCCAGCATGTTGTCGAGATCGGCATCGGCCACGTCGGCCTGCAGGCGCTCGACCTTGATGCCGTCGAAACCGGCAACCTGGAACTCGGGGAAGACTTCGAAGGTAGCGACGTACTCGAGGCCCTTCTCTTTTTCGAACACTTTCGGCTCGACGGACGGAGCACCGGCCGGGTTCAGCTTCTGCTCGACCACGGCTTCGTAGAAGGTTTCCTGGATCAGGTCACCCAGTGCTTCCTGACGAGCGGAGGCTTCGTAGCGCTGACGGATGACGCTCATCGGCACCTTGCCGGGACGGAAGCCAGGAACCTTGGCGCGACGGGCAGTCTGCTGCAGACGCTTGTTGACTTCGGTCTCGATGCGCTCGGCCGGCACGCCAACGGTCATGCGGCGCTCAAGAGCGGAGGTGCTTTCAACGGAAACTTGCATGGATATTCCTCGTGGCACAGACGTAAGCCGGTCTTTCCGGCTCCCAGAATCAAGGGCAAGCATTCTAGTAGCTAGAAATGCAGAAGTCACCAAGACCGGAAGCTGCGGAAATTCACGGATGCGAGAGCTAATAGAGAAGAATGGTGCGGACGGAGAGACTCGAACTCTCACAGCTTGCGCCACCGGAACCTAAATCCGGCGTGTCTACCAATTTCACCACGTCCGCAGGGAACCGCAGAAACGAAAACGCCAGGCTTTGGGCCTGGCGCTTCGGAATATGGGGTGGACGATGGGAATCGAACCCACGACACCAGGAGCCACAATCCTGTGCTCTACCAACTGAGCTACGCCCACCATATTACACTTGCTTGTACCGAACGCCACTTGGCGCACCCGGCAGGACTCGAACCTGCGACCATCCGCTTAGAAGGCGGATGCTCTATCCAGCTGAGCTACGGGCGCTTTAAGTGGCGGCAACCCTTGCTAAGCAGACTCAGTGAAACCACTGAATCGGTTGGCACCGCCTTCGTCTTTCGTTTCAGGCTGTGCTCGGCAAGCGGGGCGCATGTTATCGATGCGCCCATACCCCGTCAACAACTTTTTTAAAAAAAATTCAAAGAGATAAAGGAGTTACGGCAAATCGAGGGTGCCCGCCTTTGCCTTATGAAGGCAGCGTGCGAAAATGTGCGCCTTCTTTTCAGCCGCCTTAATGGTTATCCCCCCGACATGACTGCAAAACTGATCGACGGCAAAGCGATCGCCGCCAGCCTCCGCCAGCAGATTGCCCAACGCGTCAACGAACGCCGCCAGCAAGGACTGCGCATCCCCGGCCTGGCTGTGATCCTGGTCGGCAGCGACCCCGCCTCTCAGGTCTATGTCGCGCACAAGCGCAAGGACTGTGAAGAGGTCGGCTTCATCTCCCAGGCGTACGACCTCCCCGCCAGCACCACCCAGGAAGAGCTGCTGGGCCTGATCGACCGCCTGAACGCCGACCCGGCCATCGACGGCATCCTGGTGCAACTCCCCCTCCCCGCCCACCTCGATGCCTCCCAACTGCTGGAGCGCATCAGCCCCGACAAGGACGTGGACGGTTTCCACCCCTTCAACATCGGTCGCCTGGCCCAGCGCATCCCGCTGCTGCGTCCCTGCACCCCGAAGGGCATCATGACCCTGCTGGAAAGCACCGGCGTCGATCTGTACGGCATGGACGCAGTGGTCGTCGGCGCCTCCAACATCGTCGGCCGCCCGATGGCGCTGGAACTGCTGCTGGGTGGCTGCACCGTCACCGTGACCCACCGCTTCACCCGCGACCTGGCCGACCACGTACGCCGCGCCGACCTGGTGGTCGTGGCCGCTGGCAAGCCGGGCCTGGTCAAGGGCGAATGGATCAAGGAAGGCGCCATCGTCATCGACGTGGGCATCAACCGCCAGGAAGACGGCAAGTTGGTGGGCGACGTGGAATATGACGTGGCCGCCGAGCGCGCCAGCTGGATCACCCCGGTGCCGGGCGGTGTCGGCCCGATGACCCGCGCCTGCCTGCTGGAAAACACCCTGTACGCCGCCGAGCATCTGCACGCCTGATACGCTCGCGACGCACAAGAAAAAGGCCGCTGATCAGCGGCCTTTTTCATTTCCAGGGGGCGAACTTACTCGGCCAGACGCCAGGTAGTGCCGCCCTTGCCGTCTTCCAGCACCACACCCAGAGCGGTCAGCTCGTCGCGGATGCGGTCGGATTCGGCCCAGTTCTTCGCCGCGCGGGCATCCAGACGCGCCTGGATCAGCGCCTCGACCTGAGCGGCGTCAACCTTGCCGGCCGCGCCCGCCTGGAGGAACTCGTCGGCGTCCAGCTGCAGCACGCCCAGCAGACCGGCCAGCTCGCGCAGGCGCGCCGCCAGTGCGGCAGCCGCCGCCGGCTCACTGTCGCGCAGACGGTTGATCTCGCGGGCCATCTCGAACAGCACGGCCACGGCTTCCGGCGTACCGAAGTCGTCGTCCATCGCCGCGGCGAAACGCTCGACGAACGCCTCGCCACCCGCGGCAGCAACCTGCGGCAGGCCGCGCAGCGCGGTGTAGAAACGCTCCAGCGCGCCCTTGGCTTCCTTCAGGTTGTCCTCGGAGTAGTTGATCGGGCTGCGGTAGTGGCTGGAGACCAGCAGGAAGCGCACGACTTCCGGGTGGTACTTCTCCAGCACTTCGCGAATGGTGAAGAAGTTGCCCAGGGACTTGGACATCTTCTCGCCGTCCACCCGCACAGCGCCGGCATGCATCCAGCTGGCCGCGTAGAGCTTGCCGGTGGCCGCCTCGCTCTGGGCGATCTCGTTCTCGTGGTGCGGGAACACCAGGTCCGGACCGCCGCCGTGGATGTCGAAGGTCTCGCCCAGGCAGCAGGTGGACATCACCGAGCACTCGATGTGCCAGCCCGGACGACCGGCGCCCCAGGGCGACTCCCAGCTCGGCTCGCCCGGCTTGGCGCCTTTCCAGAGCACGAAGTCCAGCGGGTCTTCCTTGGATTCGTCGACCTCGATCCGCGCACCGATGCGCAGGTCTTCGATCTTCTTGCGCGACAGCTTGCCGTAGCCGGCGAACTTGCCGACCCGGTAATAGACGTCGCCGTTGCCCGGCGCGTAGGCGTAACCCTTGTCGATCAGGGTCTGGATCATCTCGTGCATGCCGGCGATATGGCCGGTGGCGCGCGGCTCGATGTCCGGACGCAGGACCGACAGGCGCGCCTCGTCCTCATGCATCGCGGCGATCATGCGAGCGGTCAGGTCTTCGAACGATTCGCCGTTCTCCTGGGCGCGACGAATGATCTTGTCGTCGATGTCGGTGATGTTGCGCACGTAAGTCAGGTCGTAGCCGCGATGACGCAGCCAGCGGGCGATGACGTCGAATGCCACCATGACGCGGGCATGGCCGATGTGGCAGAAGTCGTACACGGTCATGCCGCACACGTACATGCGCACCTGGTTGCCGACCAGCGGCTTGAAGGCATCCTTGGTCTTGGACAGCGTGCTGTAGATCTGCAAGTCAGCCATGCCTTACTGCCCCCAGGAATCGCGCAGGGTCACGGTGCGGTTGAACACCAGGGCGCCGAATTTGGAGTCCTTGGAGTCGGCGCAGAAGTAGCCCTCGCGCTCGAACTGGAAGCGATCGACGGCCGTGGCCTTGGCCAGCGACGGCTCGGCGCGGCAGCCCTTGAGCACCACCAGGGAGTCAGGGTTGATGTTGTCGAGGAAGCTGCCGCCCTCTTCGGATTTCTCCGGGTTGGCGGAGCGGAACAGGCGGTCGTACAGGCGCACTTCGCACTCCACGCTCTCGGCGGCCGGCACCCAGTGGATCACGCCCTTGACCTTGCGGCCCTCGGGGTTCTTGCCCAGGGTGTTCTCGTCGTAGCTGCAGCGCAGTTCGACGATGTTGCCGTCGGCATCCTTGATCGCTTCGTCGGCACGGATCACGTAGCTGCCGCGCAGGCGCACTTCGCCGCCCGGGACCAGGCGCTTGTAGCCGGCCGGCGGGACTTCTTCGAAGTCGCTGGCATCAATGTAGATCTCGCGGCTGAACGGCAGCACGCGCATGCCCATGTCCTGCTTCGGGTGGCACGGCAGCTCGAGGATCTCGGTCTGGCCTTCCGGGTAGTTGGTGATCACCACCTTCAGCGGCTTGAGCACGCACATGGCACGGCTGGCGTTGGCGTCCAGGTCGTCACGGATGGCGAACTCCAGCATGCCGATGTCCACTACGCCACCGGCGCGGTTCACACCGATCATGTCGCAGAAGTTGCGGATCGACGCCGGGGTGTAGCCACGACGGCGGTAGCCCGACAGAGTCGACATGCGCGGATCGTCCCAGCCGTCGACGTGCTTCTCGTCCACCAGCTGCTTGAGCTTGCGCTTGCTGGTGATGGTGTAGTTCAGGTTCAGGCGCGCGAATTCGTACTGGCGCGGCTGGGCCGGGACCGGCAGGTTGGCCAGGAACCACTCGTACAGCGGGCGGTGATCCTCGAACTCCAGGGTACAGATAGAGTGGGTGATACCCTCGATGGCGTCCGACTGACCGTGGGTGAAGTCGTAGCTGGGGTAGATGCACCACTTGTCGCCGGTCTGGTGGTGATGGGCGTGGCGGATGCGGTAGAGGATCGGGTCGCGCAGGTTGATGTTCGGCGAGGCCATGTCGATCTTCGCACGCAGCGAACGGGCGCCGTCCGGGAACTCGCCGGCCTTCATGCGGGCGAACAGGTCCAGGTTCTCCTCCACCGAACGGTCACGGAACGGGCTGTTCTTGCCCGGCTCGGTCAGGGAACCGCGGTACTCGCGCATTTCCTCGGCGTTGAGGTCGCAGACGAAGGCCTTGCCGCCCTTGATCAGCTCCACCGCCCAGGCATGCAGCTGGTCGAAATAGTTGGACGCATAGCGCACCGGGCCGACCCAGTCGAAGCCCAGCCACTTCACATCGGCCTCGATGGCATCGATGTACTCCTGGTCTTCCTTCGCCGGGTTGGTGTCGTCGAAGCGCAGGTGGCAGTCACCGCCGAACTCCTTGGCCAGGCCGAAGTTCAGGCAGATGGACTTGGCGTGGCCGATGTGCAGGTAGCCGTTGGGCTCCGGCGGGAAGCGGGTGACGATTTTCTGGTGCTTGCCACTTTCCAGGTCGGCCGCAACGACGGGGCGCAGGAAGTTGGCGGCAACAGTGGCTTCTTTCGTATCGGCGGTAGGCTTGCTCATGGTGTCCTTGATCATGCTGTTGTTCGGCCAGGGTAGGCCAGCCAAACCAAAGCGCTTATGATAGCCGAAGCTGTCAACCCCCTGACAGGCCTTCGATTTTTCCAACCAGCGGAATTCCCTGATGACTACCACCGTCAAACTGCAGACCAACTTCGGCGATATCACCCTCGAACTCTTCGACGACAAGGCGCCGGAAACCGTGGCCAACTTCAAGGAGTATGTGAAGGCCGGCCATTACGACAACACCGTTTTCCACCGCGTAATCAACAACTTCATGATCCAGGGCGGCGGTTTCGAGCCGGGCATGAAGCAGAAGGCCACCAACAAGCCGATCAAGAACGAAGCCAACAATGGCGTGGGCAACAAGGTCGGCACCGTCGCCATGGCCCGCACCATGGAGCCGCATTCGGCCAGCGCGCAGTTCTTCATCAACGTCGCCGACAACGACTTCCTCAACCACAGCGCACCGACCGTGCAGGGCTGGGGCTACTGCGTGTTCGGCCAGGTGAAGGACGGCATGGACGTGGTCAACAAGATCAAGGGCGTGGCCACCACCATGCGCTCCGGCCACCAGGACGTACCGGCCGACGACGTGATCATCGAGAAAGCCGAAATCCTCGGCGAGTGAGTCGATGAGCGTCCTGTTCATCTCGGACCTGCATCTCGAAGCGGAACGCCCGGACATCACCCGGGCGTTCTTGCATTTCCTCGCCACCCGCGCCCGCTCGGCCGAATCGCTGTACATCCTCGGCGACTTCTTCGAAGCCTGGATCGGCGACGACGGCATGGATGAGTTCCAGCACTCCATCGCCCGTGCCCTGCGTGAATTGTCCGGTAGCGGCACACGCATCTACCTGATGCACGGCAATCGCGACTTCATGATCGGCAAGGCGTTCTGTCGCGAGGCCGGCTGCACCCTGCTGCGCGACCCGAGCCTGATCGACCTGGGCGGCGAAAAGGTGCTGCTGATGCACGGCGACAGCCTGTGCACCCTCGACGCGGCCTACATGAAGCTGCGCCGCTGGCTTCGTAACCCGCTGACCCTGTTCATCCTGCGCAACCTGCCCCTGGCCACCCGCCACAAGCTGGCGCGCAAGCTGCGCAAGGAAAGCCGCGCGCAGACGAGCATGAAAGCCAGCGAGATCGTCGATGTCACCCCGGCGGAGGTGGAGAAGATCATGCGCGACAAGGGCGTGCGCATCCTGATCCACGGCCATACGCACCGCCCCGCCGTCCACGAACTCGAACTGGACGGCCGCCCCGCCCGGCGCATCGTCCTCGGCGACTGGGACCGCCAGGGCTGGGCCCTGGAAGCTGACGAGCAGGGACTGCGGCAGGCGCCCTTCCCTCTCTGAACGACCGGCCACCGCAAGGGTGGCCTTCTGACGCAAACCCACCCGCACTGTCAGACATTTCTTCTTGACCAGCACCGGCGGCCTTGCGCAGCATTCCCGGTTTGCTCAATCAAGGAAGAAACATGTTCAGCAAGGGAAATCTCATCAAGTTCGGCGCCCTGCCCCTGGCATTGGTCGTCGCCGCCTTCATTCTGTTCAACGGCGTCTTCTTCTATAACGAAGCCGGCTACATGACCCACGTGCGGACCATCTTCGGCGACGAGAAGATCGTCGACGACGTCGGCTACGCCACCAAATGGTTCGGCCGCGCCACCACATGGAAGAAAGCCATCAGCGTGCAGTCCGTGCTGGTCATGGACGAGAACGACAACAACCCCGACAACGACGCCCTGGGCGCCACCATCGAAGCCTTCCCCATAGTCTTCCTCGGCAACGTCGACGCCAAAGTCGAATCCTCCGCACGCTTCCGCCTGCCCGGCGGCGACCAGTTCCTGAAGATGGCTCAGGAATACCGCAACCCGGACAACTTCATTCGCACCGCACTGGTTCCGGCGATCAAGGAAACCCTGCAGGCCACCGCCTCGCTGATGACCGCCGACGATTACTACGCCGGCGCCCGCAGCGAGTTCGCCGCGGAGTTCGAGAACCAGCTCAACGACGGCCTGTACCTGATCAAGCGCAAGGAAGTCCGCGGCCCGCGCGGCGCCGTTCCGCACCAGACCGCCATCCTCCAGGCCGGCACCGAACAGGGCAGCTTCGGCGACAACAACGCCAGCCAGTTCGTCACCGAGAAGGTCACCGACGCCAAGGGCATCCCGGTGCGCAAGCAGCAGCAGTTCCGCAAGTTCGGCGTGGAAGTGGTGGAAGCGCGCATCACCAACGTCGACCCCAATCCGCAGTACAAACAGCGCATGGTCAAGGTCCAGCAGGCCCTGGCCGAGCTGGCCGTGGCCCGGCAGAACCGCCTGAAGGAAGAGGAAGAGAAGCTGCTGGTCACCGCCCGCGGCGAGAAGGAAGTGGAAGCCAAGCGCCAGGAAACCCTGCGCGACCAGATCGAGCGCACCACCCAGGCGGAAACCGAGAAACAGTTGGCCGTGATCAACGCCGAGCGCGAGAAACAGCGCGCCGAGATCGAGAAGCAGACCGCCGAGCTGCTACGCGACAAGGCCGCCGTAACGGCCCAGGCCACCAAGATCACCGCCGACGCCGATGCCTATGCCCGCGAAGCCGTGATCAAGGCGGACGGTGCGTTGCAGCCGAAGCTCGATGCGCTGATCGCCATCAACAAGGTCTGGGCCGAAGCCGCCGCCCAGGCGCCGGTGCCGAGCGTGATGATGGCCGGCGGGCAGAACAGCGCCAGCAGCCGCCAGGACGAGATCGGCCAACTGATGGGCGTGCTGGCGACCAAGGCCGCACGAGACCTGGCGCTGGACCTCAAGGTAAAGGACTGAGTTTTGCTTTTTATGTAGGAGCGAGCTTGCTCGCGAACCAGCCCAGCGCCAGAGCTGCCGGAAAATCTGTTCGCGAGCAAGCTCGCTCCTACGAAGAACCGAGAAAAAAGCGCCCTGGTGGGCGCTTTTTTGATTCCAGCGAGCGGCTCAGGCTGCCTGCTCCACCGGTATACCGCTGTGGAAGCGGAACTCGCTATCCGGCGACTGGATCAGGCCCGCCTCCACCTCGCGAATCTCCACCACCCGGCGATCGATGTCCGCATCGTCGCCATAACGGCGCGCCAAGCTCAGGTAACCCTGGAAGTGCCGCGCCTCGGACTTGAGCAGCGAGCCGTAGAACTTCGCCAGGTCCGCGTCCAGGTGATCCACCAGCGCGGCAAAGCGCTCGCAGCTGCGGCACTCGATGAATGCACCGACGATCAGGGTATCCACCAGCTTCTGCGGCTCGTGATTGCGCACCACGGCGCGCAGGCCGGAGGCATAGCGGCTGGCGGAAATCGGCCGCAGGGGGATGCCGCGCTTCTTCAGGATCGCCAGCACCTGCTCGTGGTGGCGCAGCTCCTCGCGAGCCAGGCGCGACATGAAGTTCACCAGCTCCTCGTGGGCGCTGTACTTGGCGATCAGGGCCAGGGCGGTGCTGGCGGCCTTGAACTCGTTGTTCTTGTGGTCGATCAGCATCACTGCCTGATCCCGCAGCGCGGCTTCCACCCACGCATCCGGCGTGGCACAACCGAGGAATTCCCTGATTTCAGACAGCATGCTCAACTCCAACGAAGCCTTCCACCGGCTGGCCGGTGTCATAAATGCGGGGCATTATACGAATGCCGCCGCGCGGAACCAGCGTCCGCCCTTGATATGCCTCAACGTCATGACGGCGATATCCCGACTACAGTTGTTCCACATAAACAACGCGCACGAAGGGAGACGATCATGCAAGCCATCCGTAGCATCCTCGTAGTCGTGGACCCCGACCAGCCGGACGGTCTCGCCCTGAAGCGGGCACGCCTGATCGCCAGCGTCACCCAGTCCCACCTGCACCTGCTGGCCTGCGAGAAGCGCGGCGACTGCAGTGCGGCGCTCGAAGAGCTCACCCAGGGGTTGCGCGAGGAAGGCTTCAGCGCCTCCAGCCGCCAGTCCTGGAAGGACAGCCTGCAGAACACCATCATCGCCGAGCAGCAGGCCGAAGGCTGCGGCCTGGTGATCAAGCAGCACTTCCCCGACAACCCGTTGAAGAAAGCACTGCTGACTCCGGACGACTGGAAGCTGCTGCGCCACTGCCCCTCCCCCGTGCTGCTGGTGAAAACCAACCAGCCCTGGGCCGGGCGCAACATCCTCGCGGCGGTGGACGTGGGCAACAGCGACACCGAGCACCGTACCCTGCATGCCGGCATCGTCAGCCATGCCTATGACATCGCCGGGCTGGCCCATGGCGAGCTGCATGTGATCAGCGCCCACCCCTCGCCGATGCTCTCGGCCGCCGACCCGACCTTCCAGCTCAGCGAGACCATCGAGGCGAAATACCGCGAGGCCTGCCGGGCGTTCCAGGCCGAGTACGGCATCGACAACGACCACCTGCATATCGAGGAAGGCCCGGCCGACGTGCTCATCCCGCGCGCGGCGCACAACCTGACGGCGGCCGTGACGGTGATCGGCAGTGTGGCGCGCACCGGATTCTCCGGCGCCCTGATCGGCAACACCGCGGAAGTGGTGCTGGATGCGCTGGAAAGCGACGTGCTGGTGCTCAAGCCGGACGACATCATCGCCCACCTGGAAGAACTGGCCGCCCAGCCCTGACAGAGCAAATGCGGAACGACTACCTGTAGGAGCGAGCTTGCTCGCGAACCTTTTGCCGGCGGCTCCGGTGCTGGGCGGTTCGCGAGCAAGCTCGCTCCTACGAAGAACACAAAAAAGCCGCCCATCGGGCGGCTTTTTCATGCGGACGACTTCAGACCCGCGACTCCATCCCCTCGGCCAGGAAGCGCGGGGCGATGTAGCGCTCGTAGTGCGCCTCGGAAAGGATGAAGAACTCCTTGTCGATGGCATCGCGCAGGTCCGGCAGCGGCCAGCCGCGGAACTCCGGCAGCAGAGCCAGGCCATAGGCCTCCACCTGGTTGATCATCCGCGAACCGCGGGCGATCAGCTGGTAAGCCCAGCAATACGGCGACTGTTCGGGTACGAAGCGGATCTGCCGCTGCTCCAGCTGGGTACGCAGGCGCTGCGCATCGAAGACTTCCAGCTTGGCCATCATCACCTGGGTCAGCAGAGCCTCCAGACGGCTCAACACCGAGCGCTTCTCCTCGTCGCTGTAACCGTTCCAGTTCACCACTTCATGGTGGAAACGCTTGCAGCCACGACAGACCAGATCGCCGTAGACCGTCGAGCAGAGCCCGACGCAGGGAGTTTTGATGCGCTGAGAAGACATGAGGGAACGTATGGCGGGCAAAACGGCATAGTAGTGTCCGAGGGGGCTCATCGCAAACCACATCTCCGCCCCTGGACACGACCATTGTCTAGGCAGGATCACCCGTGCTGGGGTCGCAATCCGGCTTACCAACGCCGTTTTTTTCCATTAGAATCCCTTCGCCTTTTTGGCGTCATTGTCCGAAAGAAGCTGTTTTCAAAGCGTCACGAAGCACAGATTCCGGCAGCCGCGCGGTCTGGGCGCTCCCCTCAAGCGTCCAGCCCCATCAGTTCCAGGCCTCCCCGGCGTAAAACTTTGAAAACAGCTTCTGCCCGGAGATCGCCGGTGCCGTCGTAGGTCAGTGGATTACCGTCCACCATGCCTGACGAATGGATCGGAGGGGTCTCCTGGATACGCGTCCTCCGGGACCACTGATGAGGGAAATACTGTGCTTGAAGCCTATCGCAAACACGTAGAAGAGCGTGCCGCCCAGGGCGTCGTGCCCCAGCCGCTGAACGCCGAGCAGACCGCTGGTCTGGTCGAACTCCTGAAGAACCCGCCGGCCGGCGAAGAAGAATTTCTCCTCGACCTGATCACCAACCGCGTGCCGCC
The DNA here is from genome assembly GCF_050474425.1 of Pseudomonas sp. B1-22. NCBI lineage: Bacteria > Pseudomonadati > Pseudomonadota > Gammaproteobacteria > Pseudomonadales > Pseudomonadaceae > Pseudomonas > Pseudomonas sp. B1-22. Next base: position 485,870 of record NZ_JBCHVH010000005.1, read on the forward strand.
GGGTGTCGACGAAGCCGCCTACGTCAAGGCCGGTTTCCTCTCCGCCATCGCCAAGGGCGAAGCCACTTCCCCGCTGCTGACCAAGACCCGCGCCATTGAGCTGCTGGGTACCATGCAGGGCGGCTACAACATCGCCACCATGGTCGAGCTGCTGGACAGCGCCGAGCTGGCCGAAGTTGCCGCCGAGCAGCTGAAGCACACCCTGCTGATGTTCGACGCCTTCCACGACGTCGCCGAGCGCGCCAAGAAAGGCAACGCCGCCGCCAAGGCCGTGCTGCAGTCCTGGGCCGAAGGCGAGTGGTTCAAGGCCAAGCCGGCCGTCGCCGAGAAGCTGACCCTGACCGTGTTCAAGGTCCCCGGCGAAACCAACACCGACGACCTGTCCCCCGCTCCGGACGCCTGGTCGCGCCCCGACATCCCGCTGCACGCCCTGGCCATGCTGAAAATGGCCCGTGACGGCATCGAGCCGGTCCAGCCGGGCGTGGTCGGTCCGCTGAAGCAGATCGAAGCCGTCAAGGCCAAGGGCTTCCCGGTTGCCTACGTCGGTGACGTGGTCGGCACCGGTTCGTCCCGTAAGTCCGCCACCAACTCGGTGCTGTGGTTCTTCGGCGACGACATCCCCTACGTTCCGAACAAGCGTGCTGGCGGCTTCTGCTTCGGCACCAAGATCGCCCCGATCTTCTACAACACCATGGAAGACGCCGGCGCCCTGCCGATCGAATTCGACTGCACCAACCTGGCCATGGGCGACGTCATCGACGTGTACCCGTACGAAGGCAAGGTCGTGCGTCATGACAGCGGCGAAGTGGTCACCACCTTCGAGCTGAAGACCCCGGTTCTGCTGGACGAAGTCCGCGCCGGCGGCCGTATCCCGCTGATCGTTGGCCGTGGCCTGACCGAGAAGGCCCGCGCCGAGCTGGGTCTGGCTCCGTCGGACCTGTTCAAGAAGCCGGAAGCGCCGGCCGACAGCGGCAAGGGCTTCACCCTCGCCCAGAAGATGGTTGGCCGCGCCTGCGGTCTGCCGGAAGGCCAGGGCGTGCGTCCGGGCACCTACTGCGAACCGAAGATGACCACCGTCGGTTCCCAGGACACCACCGGCCCGATGACCCGCGACGAGCTGAAAGACCTGGCTTGCCTGGGCTTCTCCGCCGACCTGGTGATGCAGTCCTTCTGCCACACCGCTGCCTATCCGAAGCCGATCGACGTCAAGACCCACCACACCCTGCCGGACTTCATCATGACCCGCGGCGGTGTCTCCCTGCGTCCGGGCGACGGCATCATCCACAGCTGGCTGAACCGCATGCTGCTGCCTGACACCGTCGGCACCGGCGGCGACTCGCACACCCGCTTCCCGATCGGCATCAGCTTCCCGGCCGGTTCCGGCCTGGTCGCCTTCGCCGCGGCCACCGGCGTCATGCCGCTGGACATGCCGGAATCGGTTCTGGTGCGCTTCAAGGGCAAGCTGCAACCGGGCATCACCCTGCGTGACCTGGTCCATGCGATCCCCTACTACGCCATCCAGGCCGGCCTGCTGACCGTCGAGAAGAAGGGCAAGAAGAACATCTTCTCCGGCCGCATCCTCGAGATCGAAGGTCTGAACGACCTGACCGTCGAACAAGCCTTCGAGCTGTCCGACGCCTCCGCCGAGCGTTCGGCTGCCGGTTGCACCATCAAGCTGCCGGAAGAGGCCATCGCCGAGTACCTGAAGTCCAACATCACCCTGCTGCGCTGGATGATCGGCGAAGGCTACGGCGACGCCCGCACCCTGGAGCGCCGCGCGCAAGCGATGGAAGCCTGGCTGGCCAACCCGCAACTGCTGGAAGCCGACAAGGACGCCGAGTACGCCGCGGTCATCGAGATCGACCTGGCCGACGTCAAGGAGCCGGTACTCTGCGCGCCGAACGACCCGGACGACGCCCGTCTGCTGTCCAGCGTCGAAGGCCGCAAGATCGATGAAGTCTTCATCGGTTCCTGCATGACCAACATCGGTCACTTCCGCGCTGCCGGCAAACTGCTGGACAAGGTCAAGGGTGGCATTCCGACCCGTCTGTGGCTGGCTCCGCCGACCAAGATGGACGCCCACCAGCTGACCGAAGAAGGCTACTACGGCATCTACGGCAAGGCTGGCGCGCGCATGGAAATGCCGGGCTGCTCGCTGTGCATGGGTAACCAGGCTCGCGTACAGACCGGTTCCACCGTGGTCTCCACTTCGACCCGTAACTTCCCGAACCGTCTGGGCGACGCCACCGACGTGTTCCTGGCATCTGCCGAGCTGGCCGCTGTCGCTTCGATCATCGGCAAGCTGCCGACCGTCGAGGAGTACATGGCCTACGCGAAGGACATCGACAGCATGTCTGCCGATATCTACCGCTACCTGAGCTTCGACCAGATCGCCGAGTTCCGCGAAGCGGCAGCCAACGCGAAGATCCCGGCCGTTCAGGTCTGAGTGATCCCAGCGTGATGAAAAGCCCCGCCTGAGTGCGGGGCTTTTCTTTTGCAGTGCCGAAATAGAGCTGCCGGAGCCGGTACTCACGATGGGGCTAATACTTATTGACCGTTGCGCCCGTGGCCCGCGTGGCTAAGGTGTCAGCAGGCCCTGCCATTTCCGTGCTCAGGTGCCCTTGATGGAACCCTCCAGAGGTGCGCTCCCTCCCTCTGAGCCCCGCCCTTGTGGCGGGGCTTGTTTTTTCCGCCGAGCCTGGCACACCCCTTGCTGTACGGCCTGCAACAGGCAGCCCAACGGCGGGCCCTGAAAGACGATGACGTAGCCACCTCCGCCCAACGACGGCCGGAGCAGCGGCGTCCTTTGCCTTCAGAGGTGGAAATGATCGACAGCACCAGCGGCCGCCCGGACAGCCTGGCCTGGGTCGCCGGCTCCGACGCACCGGAGAAGACCGTACTGAACCTGGGCTTCATGGCCCTTACCGACTCCGCCTCCCTGGTGGTTGCGGCCACCCAGGGCTTCGCCCAGCCCTACGGCCTGACCCTCAACCTGCAGCGGCAGAGCTCCTGGGCCGGCCTGCGCGATCGCCTGCTCAGCGGCGAACTGGACGCGGCGCAGGGACTCTACGGCCTGATCTATGGCATGCAGCTCGGCCTGGGCGGCACCCCTGCCACCGACATGGCCGTGCTCATGGGATTGTGCCAGAACGGCCAGTCGATCAACCTCTCCGCACCGCTGATGCGCGACGGCGTGACCTGCGCTGAAGCACTGCGCCAGCACGCGCGCCACAACGGTGCACCGCTGACCCTGGCGCACACCTTCCCCACCGGCACCCATGCCCTGTGGCTGTACTACTGGCTGGCCGCCCACGGCATCCACCCGCTGCGCGATGTGCGCTCCCTGGTGGTGCCGCCGGCGCAGATGGTGGAACACCTGAAGGCCGGACGCATCGATGGTTTCTGCGCTGGCGGCCCCTGGGGCGCCCTGGCGGTGGACGAGGGCCTGGGCTTCACCCTGGCAACCAGCCAGCAGATCTGGCCGGACCACCCGGAAAAGGTGCTGAGCACCACCCGCGCCTTCGTCGAACACTACCCCAATGCCGCCCGCGCCCTGGTGATGAGCCTCCTCGACGCCAGCCGCTTCATCGAGGCCAGCGAGGACAACCTGCGCAGCGCGGCGCAACTCATCAGCGGGCAGGACTACGTCGACGCTCCGCTCTCCAGCATCGAACCGCGCCTGCTCGGCCGCTACCAGGACGGCCTCGGTCATGCCTGGCAGGACGCCCATCCGCTGCGCTTCTTCGACGGCGGCCAGGCCAATTTCCCCTGGCTGTCCGATGGCATGTGGTTCATGACCCAGTTCCGCCGCTGGGGCCTGCTGCGCGAGGACGTCGACTACCTCGGCATTGCCCGCCAGGTACAACAGCTCGACCTGTACCGAGAAGCCGCCGAAGCGGTTGGCGTAGCCGTACCGGGCGCCGACATGCGCCGCTCGACGCTGATCGACGGCCGCGTCTGGGACGGCAGCGATCCGGTCGGCTATGCCCATGGCTTCGAATTGAATGCCCTGACGGAGCGAGACTGAGCATGCTGCGCGTCCTGCTGATCAACGACACCCCGAAGAAGGTCGGGCGCCTCAAGGCGGCACTGGTGGAGTCCGGTTTCGATGTGGTCGACGAATCCGGTCTCACCGTCGACCTGGCGCAACGCGTGGAAGCCCTGCACCCGGACGTGATCCTCATCGACACCGAATCCCCCGGCCGCGATGTGCTGGAACAGGTGGTACTGGTCAGCCGCGACCAGCCGCGACCCATCGTCATGTTCACCGACGAGCACGACCCGCAGGTGATGCGCCAGGCCATCCGCTCCGGGGTCAGCGCCTACATCGTCGAGGGCATCCAGGCGCAGCGCCTGCAACCGATCCTCGACGTCGCCATGGCCCGCTTCGAGAGCGACCAGGCACTGCGCGCGCAACTTCAAGCCCGTGAGCAGCAGTTGGCCGAGCGCAAGCGCATCGAACTGGCCAAGGGACTGCTGATGAAGATGAAGGGCTGCGCCGAGGAAGAGGCCTATACCCTGATGCGCCGGCAGGCCATGGGGCGCCAGCAGAAGCTGGTGCAGGTGGCTGAGCAGATCATCGCCATGCACGAAATGCTCGGGCACTGACAGGCCATCTGCCAGCGGCGGCATCCCGCGATCAGAAAGCCAGCGCAGTTGCTGGCCCCCATCCGTGCGACGACTGCGTATCCTCCGCGCGCCGCGCAAACGTGCGGCTCCTCGCTTCCATCGCCTGACCATGGAAGTCCGTAGTGCGACCCGCCGACCAGGAACCGGCCGGTCGCATCCGCCCCTTCGTGAGCGAGACAGCATGATCGATCTTTCCACCTGGAACCTGACAATCCCCAGCGACCCCCGCCCCACCGAAATCACTACCCAGCAACTGCAGAACGGCTACCAGAGCCGCTACTTCAAGCGCGACGGCGACACCGTCGTGTTCTGGGTGCCGGTCAACGGCTCCCACACCGAGGACAGCACCTACCCGCGCACCGAACTGCGCGAGACCAAGCGCGACGGCAGTATCTACAACTGGTACTACACCGGCGGCGACAACGAGTTGCGCGCTACCGTCAGCGTCGGCCGCGTGCCCTCGCAGAACAAGATCATCATCGGCCAGATCCACAGCAAGTCGCCCACCAGCGGCGACGGCGAGCCACTGGTGAAGCTGCAGTACTACTACCACCCCGACACCCAGACCGGCAGCGTCGAGGCCCTGGTGCGCAATCACCCGGACGACAGCGTCAGCAAGAACATCCCGCTACTCAAGGATGTGCGCCTGAACGAGCGCGTCACCTACAGCCTGCGCGTGACCTCCACCGGTCAATTGGGCCTGCGCGCCGAAAGCGCGGATGGTGAGCAGCAGTACTACCGCCAGGCCCTGAGCTCGACCTGGAGCAAGCAGTTGCTCTACTTCAAGGCAGGCGCCTACATCAGCGACAACAAGGGCACCGACGACGAGGGAGGCCGCGTGACCTTCTACCACGTCAACCTGGCGCACTGACGTCCCCATTCAGCCCGCCAATGGCGCTGCGAAACCGGCGGCGGGCTCCGTACAATGGCGCATTCCCTGTGATCCGAGAGCGCCCCATGGCTCGCCTGAAACTGGAATTCCCCGAAGAACTCTTTCTCTACGAAACCAAGCTGACCGTACGCGTCACCGACATCAACGGCGCCAACCACCTGGGCAACGACTCGATGATCTCGATGATTTCCGAGGCCCGCGCACGCTTCCTGTTCGACTACGGCATCCGTGAGACCGGCATCATCGTCACCGACCTGGCCACCACCTACCGCGCCGAGGCCCACGCCCGCGACCAGCTGCTGTTCGAGGTTGGCGTCATGGACTTCAACAAGTACGGCGGCGACATCATCTTCCGCATCACCCGCCCGGCGGACGGCACCCTGGTCGCCATGGCAAAGTCCGGCTTCGTGTTCTTCGACTACGAGACCGGCAAGGTCATGCCCATTCCCGACGCGTTTCGTGACGCATTCCCCAATGTGAACTGGATCGCCTGAACCACACCGGGCACGGGTACTGGCTACGCGCTATACCTCTGGAGCCGTAAACCGAATCGCCATCAGAGGAGAACCTCCAATGCCGTCCTTCCTTCGGGTGGGCGCGCTGTCCGGCTGTCTGTGCCTGCCTATCCTGACCCTGCCCGCGCCAAGTTCGGCTGCGGACACCGATCCCCTGCAACGCGGCCGCTATCTGGTGCAGATCGCCGGCTGCAACGACTGCCACACCCCCGGCTACGCCATGGCCCCCGAAAAAGTCCCGGAAAGCACCTGGCTCACTGGTGACCAACTGGGCTGGAGCGGCCCATGGGGCACCACCTACCCCGCCAATCTGCGCCTGTACATGCAGGGCCGCAGCGAAGAGCAGTGGTTGGCCACGGCGCGGCAGGCGAATTTCCGCCCTCCCATGCCATCCTATGTGCTGCGTGTGATGAACGAGGACGATCTGCGCAGTATTTACCGCTTCGTCCGCCAACTGGGGCCGGCCGGAGAGGTCGCCCCCGCCTACCTGCCGCCGGGCAGCGCCCCCAAAGGTCCGGCGGTTGTTTTCCCTTCCCCGCCCACCCAGTGACCCACCGCCCCAACGGGGAGCACGCCCTGACCGCGAGCGCCCCGTTGTGGCACACCGGACTCTCCGCACACTCGGCTAACCCATTGGTCCATCTGGGATTTCCACTCTTGGCCCGCGCCTTGCTCCAGGCAAGGCGATGGTAGTCAACGGCGATTACCCGACTTCGACAAAGGCGTCGCATCCACACCCGCGCAGTGCGGTGGGTGGAGCGACGCCTTTTTCGTTTGCCCCGGCGCAGGGGCTCAGGACTTCCCGGCGGCCCCCTGTGGCCACGACCGGGGCTCTCAACCGTTGCTGACGAGGTGTTCGATGAACACGAGTTTCTGGAAAGCCGGCCATGCGCCGACCCTGTTTGCCGCCTTCCTCTACTTCGACCTGAGCTTCATGGTCTGGTACGTCCTCGGCCCGCTGGCGGTGCAGATCGCCGCCGACCTGCAACTGACCACCCAGCAGCGCGCGCTGATGGTGGCCACGCCGATCCTCTCCGGCGCCATCCTGCGCTTCCTGATGGGCCTGCTGGCCGATCGCTGGTCGCCCAAGGCCGCCGGCATTCTTGGCCAGGTCATCGTCATCGGTGCGCTGTTCGGTGCCTGGCGGCTGGGCATCCACAGCCTGGAGCAGGCGATGATTCTCGGCGTGCTGCTGGGCATGGCCGGCGCCTCGTTCGCCGTGGCTCTGCCGCTGGCCTCGCAGTGGTACCCGCCGCAGCATCAGGGCAAGGCCATGGGCATCGCCGGCGCCGGCAACTCCGGCACGGTGCTCACCGCGCTGTTCGCGCCCGCCATCGCCGCCGCTTTCGGTTGGCAGAACGTCTTCGGCTTCGCGCTGATCCCGCTGCTGGCGACCCTGCTGGTGTTCGCCCTGCTCGCCCGCAACGCCCCGGAGCGGCCGCCGGCCAAGTCCCTGGCGGATTACCTGAAGGCCCTGGGCGACCGCGACAGCTGGTGGTTCATGTTCTTCTACAGCGTGACCTTCGGCGGCTTCCTGGGCCTGGCCAGCACCCTGCCCGGCTACTTCCATGACCAGTACGGCCTGGACCCGGTGAAAGCCGGCTACTACACCGCCGCCTGCGTCTTCGCCGGCAGCCTGATGCGCCCCCTGGGCGGCGCCCTGGCCGACCGCATCGGCGGTATCCGCAGCCTGCTGGTGATGTACACGGTCGCTGCGATCTGCATCGCCGCCGTGGGCTTCCACCTGCCCAGCGCGGTGGCGGCGCTGAGCCTCTTCGTGGTCGCCATGCTCAGCCTCGGCGCGGGCAACGGTGCGGTGTTCCAGCTGGTGCCGCAGCGCTTCCGCCAAACCATCGGCGTGATGACCGGCCTGATCGGCATGGCCGGCGGCATCGGCGGCTTCTGCCTGACGGCGGGCCTGGGCGCGATCAAGCAGGCGACTGGTGATTACCAGATCGGCCTGTGGCTGTTCGCCAGCCTCGGCGTACTGGCCTGGTTCGGTTTGCATGCGGTGAAAGCCCGTTGGCGTACCACCTGGGGCAGCGCGGCCGTTAATGCCGCGCGGGTGTAGGCCATGCCCTTTGCAGCGACACGTAATAATTGCAGGGGCAACGGTTTTCTCCCGGATAAATCCGTGTCAGTGCCTTCCCCCTCACCCCAGCCCTCTCCCTCAGGGAGAGGGAGCCGACCGTGCCGGCTGACGCTGAGGTTTCATCCTGTACCGAATGGTCCCCTCTCCCTCTGGGAGAGGGTTAGGGTGAGGGCCATCCCGAGCGCCAATCCATCCCGTAGGAGCAGGCCATGAGCCTGACCCTGAGCTTCGCCCAGGCCAGCGCCACCGGACCGCGCGACGAGAACCAGGATGCCCTGCGGGTGGTCACCCCGCCCGCAGGACTGGCGGCGAGCAAGGGGCACCTGTTCGCCATCGCCGACGGCGTCAGCCACTGTGCCGATGGCGGCCTGGCCGCGCGCCTGACCCTGCAGGCGCTGGCCGCCGACTACTACGCCACCCCCGAGACCTGGGCCGTCGCCCAGGCACTCGACCGCCTGCTGATCTCGCAGAACCGCTGGCTGCAGGCCAACGGCGGCGGCCAACCACTGCTTACCACCCTTACCGCGCTGGTACTGCGTGGCCGCCGCTTCACCCTTGCCCATGTCGGCGACTGCCGTCTCTACCGCTGGCACACCGGGCAACTGGAGTGCCTGACCCAGGATCACGTCTGGGAACAGCCGGGCATGCAGCACGTGCTCAAGCGCGCGCTGGGCCTCGATCAGCACCTGGTGGTGGATTACCGCGACGGCGAACTGGAGGCCGGGCAGTCCTTCCTGCTGGTCAGCGACGGCGTCTGGTCTGTGCTGGGCGACGCCGGCATCCTGCGCCTGCTGGAGGATGCGCCGTCGCTACAGGCCTGTGCCGACACCCTGGTCAGCGCCGCGCACCTCGCCGGCAGCCAGGACAACGCCAGCGCCCTGCTGCTGCGAGTGGACGCACTGCCGCCGGCGAGCCTTGGCGACGCCCTCGCCCAGCTCGACCACTGGCCCACGCCACCCGCGCTGCGGGAAGAACAGGAGTTCGAAGGCTGGCAGGTCGAAGGCAAGCTGGCCCAATCCCGCCAATCGCTGATCTACCGCGTACGCGACCGGCAGAATCGCCCCTGGCTGCTCAAGACCCTGCCGCCGGCGCTTCACGACTCCCCTGAAGCCGCCCAGGCCCTGCTGCTGGAGGAGTGGTTCCTGCGCCGCGTACAGGGCCGCTACTTCCCCGAACTGCACAGTCTGCCGCAACGCCAGCACCTGTACTACGTGATGCGCGAGTATCCGGGGCAGACCCTGGACGAGCACCTGAAACTCAACGGCCCGTTGAACCTGCCCGACTGGCTGGACCTCGCCCAGCGCCTGCTGCGCGGCGTGGGCCAGCTGCACCGGCGCAACATCCTGCACCGGGACATCAAGCCGGAGAACCTGCACTGGGCCAACGACGGCGAGCTGCGCCTGCTGGACTTCGGCCTGGCCTACTGTCCGGGACTGTCCCAGGACGATCCGCACGACCTGCCCGGCACACCGAGCTATCTCGCCCCGGAGTCTTTCCAGGGTGCAGCACCGGACGCCCGCCAGGACCTCTACGCCGCCGGCGTCACGCTGTACCGCCTGCTCTGCAGCCACTACCCCTACGGCGAGATCGAAGCCTTCCAGCACCCACGCTTCGGCACGCCCGCACCGGCCAGCCGCTACCGCCCGGACGTACCGGCCTGGCTCGACGATTGGCTCGCGAAGCTGACCGCTGCCCAGCCGCAACAGCGCTTCGAAACCGCCGAGGAGTGTCTGCTCGCCCTGGAACAAGGGGAACGCCAGACGCCCACACGTCCGCGTCCACTGCTGGAGCGCGAGCCGCTCAGGGTCTGGCGTGGGATTGCCCTGGCCTCCCTGGCGATCAACCTGGGGCTGATTCTCTGGCTGTTGCATCGCGGCTGAAGGCGCACCAGATCGGTTCGAAATGCATCACCGCAGTGCAATACGCCGACCGAACACCTGCACTGCTCAGCCGCAAAACCTGAAAGTCCGGGCACCGAGCAAGTTGGCACAGCCCCTGCAATAACCTTGGCAACAATCTACAAAAGCGCGTCCCTCAACGAAGAGGCTCGCACTTCCCGATCGAACGGGACTTGGACAAAGGCGTCCTCGCTGGGTAACCGGCGGGACGCCTTTTTTGTTTTCCGCGATTGCGTGACGGAGCCCTGACATGAAAAAGCTCAAGCTCGTACTGATCGGCAACGGCATGGCCGGTGTGCGCACCCTCGAAGAACTGCTGAAGATCGCGCCCGACCTCTACGACATCACCGTGTTCGGCGCAGAGCCGCACCCCAACTACAACCGCATCCTGCTCTCCCCGGTGCTGGCCGGCGAGCAGGCCTTCGAGGACATCGTCCTCAACGACCTCAACTGGTACAGCGAGAACGGCATCCGCCTGCTGCTCAACCGCAAGGTCAGCCGCATCGACCGCCACCGCCGCAAGGTCTACGCCGAAGACGGCACCGAGGCCGAGTACGACCGCCTGCTGATCGCCACCGGCTCCAACCCCTTCGTCCTGCCGGTGCCGGGCAACCGCCTGCAGGGCGTGATCGGTTACCGCGACATCGCCGACACCCAGACCATGATCGACACCGCAGGCACCCACAGCCACGCGGTGGTCATCGGCGGCGGTCTGCTCGGCCTGGAAGCCGCCAATGGCCTCAAGCAGCGCGGCATGGACGTGACCGTGGTGCACCTCTCCGACTGGCTGCTGGAACGCCAGCTGGACCGCACCGCCGGCAAGCTGCTGCAGGGCGCGCTGGAATCGCGCGGCATCCACTTCCGCCTCAATACCCAGACCGAAGAGCTGATCGACGACGGCAGCGGCCGCGTCTGCGCCGTGCGCTTCAAGGACGGCGAAGTGATCGCCGCAGACCTGGTGGTGATGGCCGCCGGCATCCGCCCCAACACCGAACTGGCGGAAAAGACCGGCCTGCCCTGCAACCGCGGCATCCTGGTCAACGACACCCTGCAGACCTATGACCCCCGCATCTACGCCCTGGGTGAATGCGCCAGTCACCGCGGCATCGCCTACGGCCTGGTGGCACCACTGTTCGAACAGGCCAAGGTCTGCGCCAACCACCTGGCCATGCTCGGCTTCGCTCGTTACCAGGGCTCTGTGACCTCCACCAAGCTCAAGGTCACCGGCATCGATCTGTTCTCCGCCGGCGAATTCATGGGCGGCGAAGGCACCGAGACCATCACCCTCTCCGACCCCATCGGCGGCGTGTACAAGAAGCTGGTGATCAAGGACGACGTGCTGGTCGGCGCCTGCCTCTATGGCGACACCGCCGACGGCGGCTGGTACTTCCGGCAGATCCGCGAGAACCACAATATTGCGCAGATTCGCGATCACCTGATGTTCGGCGAGAGCAGCCTTGGCGACGTCGGTCACCAGGGCCAGAACAGCGCGGCCAGCATGCCCGACAGCGCCGAAGTCTGCGGCTGCAACGGCGTATGCAAGGGCACCATCGTCAAGGCGATCCAGGAGAACGGCCTGTTCAGCGTCGACGAGGTGAAGAAGCACACCAAGGCCGCCAGCTCCTGCGGCTCCTGCGCCGGCCTGGTCGAGCAGATACTGATCAGCACCGTGGGCGGCGCGGCGGACGTGAAGCCCAAGAGCGAGAAAGCCATCTGCGGCTGCAGCGACCTCAACCACGGCCAGGTGCGCAAGGCGATCCGCGAGCATCACCTGACCTCGCTGGGCGCCGCCATGCGCTTCATGGACTGGCGGACCCCGGATGGCTGCGCCACCTGCCGACCGGCGCTCAACTACTACCTGATCTCCACCTGGCCGGGCGAGGCGAAAGACGACCCGCAGTCGCGCCTGATCAACGAACGCGCCCACGCCAACATCCAGAAAGACGGCACTTACTCGGTGGTCCCGCGCATGTGGGGCGGCGTCACCAACGCTGCCGAACTGCGCCGTATCGCCGACGTCGCCGACAAGTACCAGGTGCCCATGGTCAAGGTCACCGGCGGCCAGCGCATCGACCTGCTGGGTATCAAGAAGGACGACCTGCCGGCGATCTGGAAAGAGTTGGATATGCCCTCCGGCCACGCCTACGGCAAATCCATCCGCACCGTGAAGACCTGCGTGGGCAGCGAGTTCTGCCGATTCGGCACGCAGAACTCGACCCAGCTGGGCATCGATCTGGAGCACGACCTGTTCAACATGTGGTCGCCGCACAAGGTCAAGCTGGCGGTCTCCGGCTGCCCGCGCAACTGCGCCGAGGCCGGCATCAAGGACATCGGCATCATCGGCGTGGATTCAGGCTGGGAGCTGTACATCGGCGGCAACGGCGGGATCAAGACCGAGGTGGCGGAGTTCTTCGTCAAGCTCAAGACCGCCGACGAGGTCCGCGAGTACAGCGGCGCCTTCCTCCAGCTCTACCGCGAAGAGGCCTTCTACCTCGAGCGCACCGTGCACTACCTGCAGCGCGTCGGCATGGAGCGCATCAAGAAGGCCGTGCTGGAAGACGCGGAGAACCGCAGGGCTCTCAACGCCCGCCTGCAATTCTCCCTGTCGCTGGAACAGGACCCGTGGCAGGAACGCATTGCCCAGCAGCCGCTGAAGAAGGAATTCGAACGGATTCCGCTCAAGCAACTGGAAACCGCCTGAGTGCCCGCCGGGCCCCGCCATCGGGGCCCCTATTACCCGATCGCCGGAGATATCCCATGAATTGGTTCGACATCTGCGCCCTGGACGACATCAACCCGCTGGGCTCCCGCGTAATCGCCGGCCCCAAAGGCGACATCGCGATATTCCGTACCTCCGATGACCAGGTCTTCGCTATCGACGACCGTTGCCCGCACAAGGGCGGCCCGCTGTCCCAGGGACTGATCTATGGCAAGCGCGTAGCCTGTCCGCTGCACAACTGGCAGATCGAGCTTGAGAGCGGCGAAGCCGTGGCGCCCGACCAGGGCTGCGCCCATCGCCATGAGGTAAAGGTCGAAGGTGGGCGCGTGCTGCTGGCACTGCACACCTCCGTCGCCCATTGCGCTTGAGTCCACCAGTGAGGCCTGTGCCATGAACCCCAACCGTCGCACCACCGCATCGACCTGCTGCTACTGCGGCGTGGGCTGCGGCGTACTGATCGAGCACAACGACAAGCGCATCCTGGGCGTGCAGGGCGACCCGCAACACCCGGCCAACTTCGGCCGCCTGTGCAGCAAGGGTTCGACCCTGCACCTCACGGGTGATACGGATGCCCGCGCACAGTTTCCGGAGCTGCGCCTGGGCAAGGGCCTGTCGCGCACCCGCACCGATTGGGACACGGCGCTGGAGCACGCCGCTGGCGTCTTTGCCAAAACCATTCGCGAACACGGGCCGGACAGCGTGGCGTTCTACGTGTCCGGCCAGCTACTCACCGAGGACTACTACGCCTTCAACAAGCTGGCTCGCGCCCTGGTCGGTACCAACAACATCGACAGCAATTCGCGCCTGTGCATGTCCTCGGCGGTGGTCGGCTACAAGCGCAGTCTCGGCGCCGACGCCCCGCCCTGCAGTTACGAGGACATCGAGCTGGCCGACTGCGTGATGATCGCCGGCAGCAACATGGCCTACGCACACCCGGTGCTGTTCCGCCGCCTGGAAGACGCCCGCGCGCGTCGTCCGGAGATGAAGCTGATCGTCGTCGACCCACGCGTCACCGATACCACCGAGGCGGCCGATCTGCACCTGGCGATCATACCCGGCACCGACGTCGCACTGTTCCACGGCATCCTGCATATCCTGCTCTGGGAAGGCTGGATCGACCGCCCCTTCATCGATGCCCACACCGAAGGGCTGGATGAACTGAAAGCCCTGGTGCGCGACTACGGCCCACTGGCCGTGGCGGAAATCTGCGGCATCGCCGTCGACGACCTGCAGCGCGCCGCCCAGTGGATCGGCCAGGCGCCCGCCTTCCTCTCGCTCTGGTGCATGGGCCTGAACCAGTCCACCGCCGGCAGCGCGAAGAACAGTGCGCTGATCAACCTGCACCTGGCCACCGGGCAGATCGGCCGTCCCGGCGCCGGCCCCTTCTCCCTCACCGGCCAGCCCAACGCCATGGGCGGCCGCGAGACCGGCAGCCTCGCCAACCTGCTACCCGGCCACCGCGAAGCTGCGAACGCCGAACATCGTGCGGAAGTCGCCGCTTACTGGGGCGTCGAGCAACTACCGGATACCCCCGGTCTGAGCGCCATCGAACTCTTCGACGCAGTCCGCGACGGGCGCATCAAGGCGCTGTGGATCGCCTGCACCAACCCCGCACAATCGCTGCCGGACCAGACCCGCATACGTGAAGCCCTGGCCGCCTGCCCCTTCGTCATCGTCCAGGAAGCCTTCGCCACCAGCGAGACGTGCCACTACGCCGACCTGCTGCTGCCGGCCACCAGCTGGGGCGAGAAGGAAGGCACGGTAACCAACTCGGAACGCCGTATCAGCCATGTACGCCCGGCCATCCCCGCCATCGGCGAGGCGCGGGCAGACTGGAGCATCGTCTGCGACTTCGCTCGGCGCCTTGAGCAACATCTGCGTCCCGGCGAACCCAGCCTGTTCGACTTTGACTCGCCCTCGGCTCTGTTCAACGAATACAAGTGGCTGACCCGCGAGCGTGATCTCGATCTTTCCGGGATCGACTATGCGCTGCTGGACGCGAGCGGGCCGCAGCAATGGCCCTTTCCCGTCGGCGCGGACCACGGCAATGCGCGCCTGTATGGCGATGGGCAGTTCCCCACCGCCAATGGGCGCGCCCGGCTGATTGCCGAGCCCTATCGCGCGCCGAAGGAGAAGCGCGATGCGCGCTACCCGCTGATCCTCAACACCGGTCGCCTGCGTGACCAATGGCACGGCATGACCCGCACCGGCACCGCCCCGCAACTGTTCGGCCACGTGGAAGAAGCCGTGCTCGGCCTGCACCCGGACGAACTGCGCCGCCGCCGCATCAGCGATGGCCAACTGGTCCGCCTGCACAGCCGCCGTGGCGAACTGGTACTGCCGGTACAGGCCGATGATCGCCTGCGCCCCGGCCAGGCCTTCCTGCCGATGCACTGGGGCGACCGCTTCCTCAAGGGCCTGGGCATCAACGTGCTCACCCTGTCGGCGGTGGATCCGCTGTCCCACCAGCCCGAGCTGAAACATGCCACGGTAGAAGTCAGCCGCATCGAACTGCCCTGGCAGTTCTTCGCCCTGGTGGAAGGCGGTGTGCAAAAGCGCTTCGAGGCCCTGCGCCCGCTGTTCGAAGACCTGCGCTACGCCAGCTTCAGCCCTGTCGGCCGCGAACGCCCGGCGCTGGTGATCCGGGCCGCACACGTTGAAGCGCCAAGTGCGGAATGGCTGGCCGCCATCGACGCACTGCTTGGCCTTAACGAAGGGCCGGTGATGGCCTATGACGATCCGCGCCTGTCGGTCGGCAAGCGCGTGCGAATCGAACAATCCCGGATTGTCTCGCTGCGCCTGGCCGGCGAAACCGCCGCTCGCGCCTGGCTGCGCGAACTGTGGAAGGAAGGTCGCGCCGACCAGGAATTGCGCCGTTGGCTGCTGGCTCCGCTCAGCGCGGCGCCGGGTAAGGCAGGCGCCGTCGCCGACAAGACTCTGTGCAACTGTCTGAACGTCAGCCAGAGCCGCATCCAGGCCGGCATCGACCAGGGCATGGACCTGGACGGCCTCAAGTGCGAACTCAAGTGCGGGACCGCCTGCGGCTCCTGCGTACCGGAAATCAAACGTCTGCTGGCTCGGCATCCGCTGGCCGCAACAGCCTGAATCGCGAGTCCGAGGAGATCGATATGAGTGGAAAAGTCTGGCTGATCGGCGCTGGCCCGGGCGACCCGGAGTTGCTGACCCTGAAGGCGGTACGCGCACTGGCACAGGCCGAGGTGGTTCTGATCGACGACCTGGTCAATCCGGCGGTACTGGAACACTGCCCGACGGCACGGGTGATCCCGGTCGGCAAGCGCGGCGGCTGCCGCTCTACACCGCAGGACTTCATCCATCGGCTGATGCTGCGCTATGCCCGCCAGGGGCGGTGCGTAGCACGCCTGAAAGGTGGCGATCCCTGCATCTTCGGGCGTGGCGGTGAGGAAGCCGACTGGCTTGGCGCACGGGGTATCGAATGCGAACTGGTCAACGGCATCACTGCCGGACTGGCAGCTGCGACTCAGTGTCGCATCCCGCTGACCCTGCGTGGCGTGAGTCGGGGCGTGACCCTGGTGACCGCCCACACCCAGGACGACAGCACCTTGAACTGGCGCGGCCTGGCCGAAGGCGGCACGACACTGGTGGTGTACATGGGCGTGGCGAAACTGGCGGAAATTC
Organism: Pseudomonas sp. B1-22; assembly: GCF_050474425.1. Classification (NCBI taxonomy): domain Bacteria; kingdom Pseudomonadati; phylum Pseudomonadota; class Gammaproteobacteria; order Pseudomonadales; family Pseudomonadaceae; genus Pseudomonas; species Pseudomonas sp. B1-22. Next base: position 502,272 of record NZ_JBCHVH010000005.1, read on the forward strand.
GCGACGGTCTTCTGGACGGCGGAATGCGCGCTGACACTCCGGTGGCGATGATCGAAAACGCTTCCCTGCCCAGCCAGCGCGAGTACCGTAGCCAGTTGCAGGACATGATCGAAGACGCCCAGCGTTTCGCCCTGAAAAGCCCGGCAATTCTGGTGATTGGCGAGGTTGCCGCTGCCGTGCAACAGGCGGCCCTGGTCCGCAGCGCCTAAGCCCGGTGCTTTCCTGCAGGCAAAGAAAAACCCGGCCTAGGCCGGGTTTTTCTCAGGAGCTCAGACCAATTACTTGGCTTGGGCTTCTACTTGGGCTTCTACGCGGCGGTTAACAGCGCGGCCTTCGGCAGTTGCGTTGTCAGCAACCGGACGGCTCTCACCATAACCAACAGCGTTTACGCGGCCGCCTTCAACACCGTACTCGTTGACCAGTACGTCACGAACAGCGTTGGCACGACGCTCGGACAGCTTCTGGTTGTAGGCGTCGGTGCCGACGGAGTCGGTGTGGCCTTCAACGGTGGTGGAGGTGGACGGGTACTGCTTCATGAAGTCAGCCAGGTTTTTGATGTCAGCGTAGCTGTTCTCTTTAACCTTGGACTTGTCGAAGTCGAACTTCACGTCCAGCTGAACGCGAACGACTTCAGCAACAGCCGGGCAGCCGTTGGCGTCAACGGTGACGTTGGCCGGGGTGTTCGGGCACTTGTCGACGTTGTCGCAGACGCCGTCGTTGTCGGAGTCGGAGCAGACTTCAGCAACCGGCTCCGGAGCCGGGGCGGCTTTGCCACCACCGAAGTTCATGCCGACGCCCAGGCCAGCCATCCACTCGCCCTGGTGGCCATTCTGACGCTGTTCCAGGCCGTACTGACCGTCCAGGCTGGCTTTGGCGTAGAAGTTCTCGGTGAAGTAGTACTTCAGACCGGTACCGATCATGGCCATGGTCAGGTTCTGACGGCTGCCATTGGCATCGCTGATGTTGGTCAGGCTCTGGTGGCCGATACCTGCCGACACGTACGGACGCAGGTTGCCAGCACCCGGAGTGCCGAAGTGGTAGATGGCGTCCAGAGTGCTCAGGTTGCCGTGTACCTTCTTGTTGCCGGTCTCGTAGGTGCCACGAACGTCGTGGTACTCACCGTAGGACAGAGCCAGCTCGACGTCGTCGGTCAGGAAGTAGCCAACCGAACCGCCGTACAGATCCGCGTTCTTCATGTCGCGGGTGCTGTCAGTGAAATAGCGCTTGCCGAAGGCCTCGACCTCGACCGCGCCCTGGCCTTGAGCGAAGGCGTTCATAGCGGAAGCGGCGATTACAGAGCCGACAACGACGCCAAGGGTGTTCTTCAGTTTCATCCGTTAAATCCCCATCTTGGTGGTCAATAAGTTGTCTAACCATAGGCCGTACAACTTGGTGGGCAAGTTTATCAGAACTTCCCGGCCAAAGAGACAATATTTACTAAACTAAGATTCCGTCACACCGGAAAACTTTTCGCGCAATCGATCGAGTGCACGCTTGTAGCGCATTTTGGTGGCGCTCAACCCCATGTGCATGATATCGGCGATTTCCTGGAACTCGAGTTCGGCCACGAACCGCAACACCAGAATTTCCCGATCAATGGGATTGACATGAACTAGCCATCGGTCTAGTCCACCGCGTTCTTCCACCTTCGGAGCCTTCTCTTCGGAAGCCTCCTCCACCGGATCCAGACTCAACGCATCGAGCAATCGCCGTTTGCGCCGCTCCTTCCGATATTGGGTAATGCACTCGTTGTAAGTGATGCTGTACAGCCAGGTCTTGAACTTCGATTTTCCCTCGAAGTTCTTCAAACCATACAGAACCTTCAACATCACTTCTTGACACACATCATCGGCGTCCCGGTCGTTGCCCAGATATCGGGCGCAGACATTGAACAGCGTGCGCTGGTAGCGGCGCATCAGCTCTTCATAGGCACGGGTCACATGGAACAGCTCCACGTGCGAACGCTCCACCAGCTCCTCGTCGGTGAGCTGGCGCGGGTCGTAGCGCAAGGGCAGTGATTGCGGCGTGTTCAAGTCAGGTCGGGCCAGGTCATGTCAGCGGCCGATGCGGCTCCCGGGGAGCGGCATCGGCGATCGGTCATCATCTCAGCGACTGGTCACTCGCTGATCGAGCAGGATACGGTTGGCAATGGACACCAGCTCGCCCTCCTCCGTCAGCAGGATAGTCTTGATGGTACCAATTTCCTCGATGATGCCTTCGACATCCGCGACTTTCACTTGTTGCCCAACGTGGTACAGCTCACGCACGTAGATGCCCGCGATGATCTGGCCGGCGACTTCACGACTGCCAAGGCCAAGCGCAAGCGCCGCCGCCAGGCCGATGGTGATCAGCACGATGGCGATGATGTAGTTCAGCAGGTCGGTCTTGACCTCGAGCTGGCCGATGGCCACCGAGATGCTGATGATGATGACCAGCCACTGGGCGACACGGCCCAGGCCGTTGGAATATTCGAGGCCGACGCCGTCCGCAGCGCCGCGCACCAGGCTATTGGCCAGTTGGGCGAGGAGAATGCCGACGATCAGCACCAGCGCCGCGCCGAAGACCTTCGGCAGGTACAGCGCGAGCATGTCGAGGGTCGCGGAAACGCGCTGCAGGCCCAGCGACTCGGCCGCGGAGACCAGGAACACCAGCAGCACGAACCAGTAGATGATCTTGCCGATCAAGGTCGAAACCGGCACCTGGATGCCGGCACGGGACATCAGCTTGGTCAGACCGGTACCCGCCATCAGGCGATCCAGGCCCAGCTTGGCCAGCAGTTTGGACAGCAATGCGTCGAGCAGCTTGGCGACGATGAAGCCCAGCAGCACGATTACCAGCGCGGCGAGCAGGTTCGGAATGAACCCGGCCAGCTTGCCCCACAGGGTGTTCATGGCGGTCAGCAGGCTTTGCGTCCAGATGTCGAATTGCATGTTCAATCGGCCTTGTCAGCGGAAGGGGCGGAATTCTGCGCGCGACGCGAGACGGGCGCAAGGTGCAAGGCACCGCGGGTGACGCCGATGGACAAGGCTTCCAGCCAGTGGCCCATCAGGCTGAACAGATCGCCCGCGCCGACCTGGCGGTTGGCGGTCTTGAGCACGCGGCCCAGGCGCAGGTCATCGCCCGGCTGCTCCGGCGGCATCTTCAGCAGATCACGCAAGGATTCTTCAAATGGGTCGTGCATACGCACCTCGCCTGTGTGAGGTGCTTGACGCACCCACCACCTCAAAAGTCACACCTAGAGCCAACGCAAGCGGCGGAAAACCCACCACTGGAAGGTCGCGATGCCGCCGATCAGCAGGCAGGCCACCACGAAACCATAGGGCGCCTGCGCCCCCGGGATACCGCCGACATTGATGCCCAGAAGCCCCGTCACGAAGCTCATGGGCAGGAAAAAGCCGGTAATGATACCAAGCAGATACATGGTGCGGTTCATTCGTTCGGTAATTCGACGATGTTCGGCCTCCTGGATCAGGCTGATGCGCTCGCGGATCAGCTCCAGTTCCTCCAGGTTCCGGGTCAGGCGGTTGTAGAGCTCATTCCAGTAGTCGGCGTCGTCGGCGACCGTCCAGGACAGCTTGAACTTGACCATCTGCGCATAGATGTCGCGCTGGGGCGAGAGATAGCGCCGCAGCCCGGCAGCGCGCAGACGCAACGTCCGCAGCTGATGCTGGTCGGGAATGCTGCGCTCGTCCTCCTCGATAGCCTCTTCCATGCTGTCGAGCTGGTCCGCCAGGCCGCCGATCAGGGTATCGACCCGGTCGGTGAGGTAGTGCGCCAGGAACAGCACGACTTCCGAGGCAGTCTTGGGGCCGCGCCCGGCAGCAAGATCGGTACGCAGGTCGGCCACCGCCTTGAGCGGACGCAAGCGCAGGGAAATCACCCGCTGCGACTCGGCGTAGACACGCAGCGACACCATGTCCTCCGGCACCGCGCCAGGGTTCAGGTTCACACCACGCAGGAACAGCAGCAGGCGTTCGCCGCCCAGATCGACCAGGCGCGGACGCGTCGCCTCCTCCAGCAGCAGGTCGCAGGCGAACTCATTGAGCCCGCTGGACTCGCGCAGCCAGCTCTGCGCCTCGGGAACGCCACGATCCCAATGCACCCAGAGGCTTTCTTCCGGCTTGAGATCCAGCAATGGCAGTTCATTGCGGGAAATTTCCCGGGCGCCGCCACGTCCATCGAGCACGAAGCCATCGATCAAGCCACGCTCGGTACCAGTTTCGTATGCCTGCATGCCCTCTCCCGCGTTCGCCCCTGGGGCGCTCCATGAAAAATGCCGGAAGCCTTCGCTTCCGGCATTGACTCGAACCGCGCTCGGAGGTTCGATTTATTCCGGCATTTTCAACGCCTTAGGCGAGACGATGATGCCGTTGTTGTCGGCATAGACGAACTCGCCCGGGCGGAAGGTGATGCCACCGAAGGTCACCGCGACGTTCAGGTCGCCGATGCCGCGCTTGTCGGTCTTCATCGGGTGGCTGGCCAGGGCCTGCACACCCAGGTCGGTCTGCGCGATCACGTCCACGTCACGGATGCAGCCGTACACCACGATGCCTTCCCAGCCATTCTTCGCCGCCTTTTCGGCCAGCATGTCGCCCAGCAGCGCGCGACGCAGCGAGCCGCCGCCGTCCACCACCATGACCTTGCCCTTGCCGTCCTTCTCGACCTGCTCCTTGACCAGCGAGTTGTCCTCGAAGCACTTGATGGTGACGATCTCGCCACCGAAGGAGTCCCGCCCGCCGAAGTTGCTGAACATCGGCTCGACGACCTGGACCAGCTCCGGGTAGGCATCGCACAGATCGGGGGTGACGTAATGCATGGAGACGCTCCTCTTGATGAAAACGGATACGGCAATCCGGCCCTGACGTGACCGAAAGGCTCACTGGCGTCACAGTCTACCCGCTACAACGTCTGCGAGGAACGCTCAAGCCTGTGCCAGAGCGCCCTGCCCCGCCGGCAGCGAACCCTGCTCCAGCCAGTGCTGCAACAGCGGCCAGACCTCACGCTGCGCACCCTTGCTGATGAGCATCTCGACATGGCCATAGTCCTCGGAGAACCCCTGGCGCTTGCCCAGGCACAGGTATTCGCGGACCTCGGAGCCGAACTGCTCCAGCAGCTGGCGACAGGCCCAGGCCGGGTCCTGATAATCACCATCGGCAGCCACCGCCAGCACCGGCACCCTGACGCTCTGCAACCCACCCCACCAGTCGTTGTCCTTCTCGCCGAAGCGGCCGAACAGGCTGTACCAGCGCAGGGTTTCCAGCGCCAGGCCGAGCGGCTCGTCCTCCGGCCCCCGCTTGAGCCTGGAGCCAGACAGGCCACCCATGCGCTTGAGCAGGAAACGCCCACTCCAGGCCACCGGCGGCAGCTTGAGCGGCCAGTAGGTGCGACTGATCTGGCTGCCGCAGAGCACCGCGCTGGCCGCCTGACCCTCTTCCAGATAGCCGCCGCCCAATGCTGCCGCCAGGGTGATGCCCCCCAGGGAATGACCGATCCAGTGCGGCGCCTGGCCGCTCTGCTCGACGACGAAGCTGCCGATGGCCGGCAGGTCGAAGCGCGCATAGTCGGCCACGCGGTTGCGGTCATAGTCCTCGTTGCGTGGCGACAGGCCGTGGCCACGCATCTCCGGAATCCAGACATCGAAGCCGGCACGCGCCAGGTAAGGACCGAAGCCGATGCACTTGGGCGAATACCAGAAGCGGCGGTTGGAGAAGCTGCCGTGCAGGAGGATTACCGGCACGCCGCGTGCGCCGTCGCGCAGTCCGAGGCGGGTCAGCACCAGCTCGACGCTGGAGTCGGGGCTGTTGCCCGGTTTCAGGCGGTAGACGTCCTCGGTGAGGTCACCGCGGAACTCCGCGCTCAGGAGCGCGACAGGAAAGAGTTGACTGCTGCTTTGCATGGAATCGGCTGGCACAAAAAAGGGCGGGTGAAATCACCCGCCCTTCTCAGGATGGTGGAGGAACCGTCAGGACTGGCCTTCGGCGAGGAAGAACCAGGTGTCGAGGACCGAGTCGGGGTTGAGCGACACGCTCTCGATGCCCTGCTCCATCAGCCACTTGGCGAGGTCCGGGTGGTCCGAAGGGCCCTGGCCGCAGATGCCGATGTACTTGCCGGCCTTGTTGCACGCCTGGATGGCGTTGGACAGCAGCTTCTTCACGGCCGGGTTACGTTCGTCGAACAGGTGCGCGACGATGCCCGAGTCACGGTCCAGGCCCAGGGTCAGCTGGGTCAGGTCGTTGGAACCGATGGAGAAGCCGTCGAAGAACTCCAGGAACTCATCGGCCAGCAGGGCGTTGGACGGCAGCTCGCACATCATGATGACGCGCAGGCCGTTCTCGCCACGCTTCAAGCCGTTGGTGGCCAGCAGGTCGACCACCTGGGAGGCTTCGCCCAGGGTACGCACGAAGGGCACCATCAGTTCGACGTTGGTCAGGCCCATCTCGTTGCGAACCTTCTTCATCGCGCGGCATTCGAGTTCGAAGCAGTCGCGGAAGGATTCGCTGATGTAGCGCGAGGCGCCACGGAAGCCAAGCATCGGGTTTTCTTCTTCCGGCTCGTAGAGCTTGCCGCCGATCAGGTTGGCGTATTCGTTGGACTTGAAGTCCGACAGGCGCACGATGACCTTCTTCGGCCAGAAGGCAGCAGCCAGGGTGCTGACACCCTCGACCAGCTTCTCGACGTAGAAGCCGACCGGATCGTCGTAACCGGCGATGCGCTTCTCGACGCTGTCCTTGATGTCCGCCGGCAGGCTGGCGAAGTTCAGCAGCGCCTTGGGGTGCACGCCGATCATGCGGTTGATGATGAATTCCAGGCGGGCCAGGCCCACACCTTCGTTCGGCAGCTGGGCGAAGTCGAAGGCGCGATCCGGGTTGCCGACGTTCATCATGATCTTGAACGGCAGCTCGGGCATGGCATCGACCGAGTTCTGGCGGATGTCGAAGCCCAGTTCGCCTTCGTAGATCAGGCCGGTGTCGCCCTCGGCGCAGGACACGGTCACGCGCTGGCCGTCCTTCAGAGCGGCGGTGGCGTTGCCGCAACCGACGACCGCCGGGATGCCGAGCTCACGGGCGATGATCGCCGCGTGACAGGTACGGCCGCCGCGGTTGGTGACGATGGCGCTGGCGCGCTTCATCACCGGCTCCCAATCCGGGTCGGTCATGTCGGAGACCAGTACGTCGCCCGGCTGGACCTTGTCCATCTCGGAAACGTCGTGGATCACCTTCACCGGGCCGGCGCCGATGCGCTGGCCGATGGCGCGGCCTTCCACCAGGACCTTGCCCTTTTCCTTGAGCAGGTAGCGCTCCATCACGGTGGCGCTGACGCGGCTCTTCACGGTCTCCGGGCGGGCCTGGACGATGTACAGCTTGCCGTCGTCGCCATCTTTGGCCCACTCGATGTCCATCGGACGCTCGTAGTGCTTCTCGATGATCAGGGCCTGCTTGGCCAGCTCGGTCACTTCGGCATCGGACAGGGCGAAGCGCGCGCGATCGGCCTTCTCCACGTCGACCACCTTGACCGACTTGCCGGCCTTGGCTTCTTCGCCGTAGACCATCTTGATGGCCTTGCTGCCCAGGTTGCGACGCAGGATCGCCGGGCGACCGGCCTCCAGGGTCGGCTTGTGGACGTAGAACTCGTCGGGGTTCACCGCACCTTGCACCACGGTCTCGCCGAGGCCGTAGGCGCCGGTGATGAACACCACGTCACGGAAACCGGATTCGGTGTCCAGGGTGAACATCACGCCGGCGGTGCCGGTTTCCGAGCGGACCATGCGCTGCACGCCGGCGGACAGGGCGACCAGCTTGTGGTCGAAGCCCTGGTGCACGCGGTAGGCGATGGCACGGTCGTTGAAGAGGGAGGCGAAGACTTCCTTGGCCGCGCGGATCACGTTGTCCACGCCGCGGATGTTCAGGAAGGTCTCCTGCTGGCCGGCGAAGGAGGCGTCCGGCAGGTCTTCGGCGGTTGCCGAGGAACGTACGGCAACGGCCATGTTGTCGTTGCCGGCGGCCATCTCGGTGAAGGCCTTGCGGATATCGGCGTCGAGCTGGGCCGGGAATTCGGCATCCATCACCCATTGGCGGATCTGCGCGCCGGTCTTGGCCAGGGCATTCACGTCATCCACATCGAGAGCGTCCAGCGCAGCATGGATGCGCTCGTTAAGGCCGCTCTGCTCGAGGAAGTCACGGTAGGCCTGGGCGGTGGTAGCGAAACCACCCGGTACGGAAACGCCGGCACCGGCGAGGTTGCTGATCATTTCGCCCAGGGATGCGTTCTTGCCCCCCACACGTTCGACATCATGGACGCCGAGCTTATCGAGGGAAACTACGTACTCTACCAAGGTGATCTCTCCACTAAGGTGTTGGAAAAGGTCGTACGGGCCGGTGCGGCGCCACTCTTCTGGTCCGGGCCAGAAAAATGAGTAAGAATGCCCCGGCAAAGGGCCTTGCAAACGCGCGGCCTATCATAGCCAAGAAACGTTCCTACCTTAAGGCCCGCAGCGCATATGAAACGAACTGCATTTTTCATTTCCGACGGCACCGGCATTACTGCCGAAACCCTCGGCCAGAGCCTTCTTGCGCAGTTCGAGAACATCAATTTCGTCAAACTGACGCGACCTTACATCGATACCGAAGAAAAAGCGCGCGTCATGGTACAGCAAATCAATACCGCTGCCGAGGCGGACGGGGCGCGCCCGATCATCTTCGATACCATCGTAAACCGCGAGATCCGTTCGGTCCTTGCGCAATCCAACGGTTTCATGATTGACATCTTCTCGACCTTTTTGTCCCCGCTCGAGCAAGAATTATCCGCCGACTCGTCGTATTCCGTCGGAAAATCCCACAGCATCGGCCACAACTCCAACTACATGGAGCGTATCGACGCGGTCAACTTCGCCCTCGACAACGACGACGGCGCCCGTACCCACTACTACGACAAGGCCGACCTGATCCTGGTGGGCGTGTCGCGCTCGGGCAAGACCCCGACCTGCCTTTATATGGCCCTGCAGTACGGCATCCGCGCGGCGAACTACCCGCTGACCGAGGAAGACATGGAGCGCCTGCAGCTGCCCAATGCGCTCAAGCCCTACAAACACAAGCTGTTCGGCCTGACGATCGACCCCGACCGGCTCACCTCCATCCGCAACGAGCGCAAGCCCAACAGCCGCTACGCCAGCTTCGCCCAGTGCGAGTTCGAGGTGCGCGAGGTGGAGAACCTGTTCCGTCGCGAGAACATCGCCTACATCAACTCGACGCATTTCTCGGTGGAAGAGATTTCCGCCAAGATCCTGGTCGAGAAAGGCGTGGAACGCCGGCTCAAGTAACCATCAAAGTCTCGAAGTACCCTCAATCGACGGCCGGCATTCCCGGCCGTTAGTCTTTCTGCAGCCTCTCGCCAACCCGCCTATCATTCTGTAACCCGAGATTTGCCCGTGGCATTTTCAACGGGCCGGGCCTTCCCCGGCACAGGCAAAGGAGAGCGCCATGCGCGAATGTCAGTACCTGATTCTGGTCGCCCTGCTGGTGTTGGCGGGCTGCGACAAAAGCGAACCGCCCAACGCCAAAGCCGCCGCACCCGCTACCCCGGCCGCCAGCCAGCCCGCTGCCGCCCCCACTCCGGCACCGCCCCCCGCTCCGGCAACCTCGCCACCCGCCGCCGCTCCGACGACAGCGCCGCCCGCCGCTCCCGCAACGCCATCCCAGGCAGTGTTCAGCGCCGAAGAGCTCGACCAGATGCTCGCGCCACTGGCGCTCTACCCCGACTCCCTGCTGGCCCAGGTGCTGATGGCCACCACCTATCCGGGCAACGTGGCCGACGCAGCCGCCTGGGCCAAGGCCCACCCCGGCGTGAGCGGCGACGAGGCCGTGAAGCAGGTCGCCAACCAGCCGTGGGACCCGAGCGTCCAGTCGCTGGTCGCCTTCCCGGTGGTATTGGCCACGCTGGAACAGGACCCCGCCTGGGTACAGCGCGTCGGCGATGCCTTCCTGGCCCAGCCCGACGCCGTGATGGACTCGGTCCAGCGCCTGCGCCGCCAGGCCCAGGCCGCAGGCAACCTGAAATCGAACGAACAACAGACCATCAGCATCAAGCCAGCCGCCGCGCCTCCGGTGCAACAATCGGCCTCTGGCGGCGATACCGTGGTCGTGCAGCAACCCGCGCCCTCACAGACGATCGTCATCGAGCCGACCAACCCGCAGGTGGTCTACGTACCCAGCTACAACCCCAATCAGGTCTATGGCACCTGGGCCTACCCTTCCAGTCCGCCGACCTACTACCCGCCGCCTCCCCAGTACGAATACCCCGTCGCCACCGCGCTGGCCACCGGCCTGGCATTCGGCGCGGGCATCGCCATCGTCAACTCGCTCTGGGGCGACTGCGACTGGGACGACCATGAGATCGACGTGGACGTGGAGCACTACAACAACTTCAACAGCAACCGGAACGTGAACCGGAACGTCAATCGCGACTTCAACGGCAACGTCAACGGCAACCGCGCCACCTGGCGGCATGACCCCACCTACCGCAATGGTGTGCCCTACCGCGACGCCGCCAGCCGTGAGCAGTACAACCGCAGGCTGGCCGGTGGCGAGCAACGCGAGGCGCTGCGCGGCTTCGACTCCGCCCGCGCCGAGGAGCGCTCGCGAGCCCGCGAAAGCCTTACCCAACGCGGTATCGAGCCACCAGCGCTGAACAATGCGCAGGCTCGTGAACGCGCCCAGGCCGCCACCCGCGACCTGAGGGACAACCCGCAAGCCCTGCAGCGCGCCCAGCAAGGCAACCAGCTGCGCGACAACCAGCAGGCCCGCGATCGCGCGCAGGCGGCCACCCGCGAATTGCGCAACGACCCGGACGCTCGCCAACGCGCCCAGAACGTGGCGCAGAACCGCAGCTCCCAGGTGCAACAGCGGCCACGGGCGCAGAACAACACACAAATCCGCGCACAGGCCCGCCAGCAGAGCGCCAGGACCCAGGCACCGCGAAACAACGCCTTCGCCGGCGCCAACAACCCTCGACAGTCCCGCGCGCTCAGCGACCGCGGGCAAGTCAGCCGCGCCGCCGCCAGCCGACCGCAGGCGGCGGCACGCGCCGGACACACCGTACAACGTCCAGCCCGCGCGCCGTCCGGCGGCGGACGGCGCCGATAGGAGACGAGTCATGCATCTCGCATCGCGCCTGTTGGCGCTCGCCCTCCTGGGCGCACTGCCCTGCAGCCTGTTGGCGCAGGAAGCCTTCCCCACGCCGGAAGCCGCCGCCGACGCTTTCGTCGCCGCGCTCGGTACCGAGAAAGCCGATCCGGAACGCCTGACCGCCCTGCTCGGCAAGGACTGGCGCAGCTACATTCCCCCCGAAGGCATCGACCGGAAAGAGGTGAATGCCTTCCTCGACTATTACAAGGCCAAGCACCAGATCGAGAAGGATGGCCCGGACCGCGCCCACCTGGTGGTCGGCACCGACCCCTGGACACTGCCGCTGCCCATCCTGCACGGGAAGCAGGGCTGGGCCTTCAATGCCAAGGCCGGCGGCGAGGAAATCCGCGTCCGTCGCATCGGTCGCAATGAAGCCGCGGCGGTAGACGCGGTACAGGCCTACCACGATGCGCAGATGGACTATGCCGAGGTCGACCGCAATGGCGACGGCATCCTGGAGTACGCGCAGAAGTTCGTCAGCAGCGACGGGCGCCATGACGGCCTGTACTGGCCGGAGGAAGAAGGCGGCGAGGAAAGCCCGCTCGGACCGCTGTTCGGCGACGAGCTCCCGGATGGCGGCTGGCACGGCTACCACTACCGGATACTCACTGCCCAGGGCCCCTCGGCCCCCGGCGGCGCCTATGACTACCTGATCGGCGGCAAGATGACCCGCGGCTTCGCCCTGGTCGCCTGGCCGGTCCGCTATGGCGACAGTGGCGTGATGAGTTTCATGATCAGCCACGACGGGGAAATCTTCTCCAAGAACCTGGGCCCCGATGGCGACAAGATCGCCCTGAAGATGACCCGCTTCGACCCCGACAGCAGCTGGAGCGAACTCAAGGTCCAGGACAATCCCTGAGCCAGCGCACGCATCAGTGTGGCGGTCGTGCCCCTGCGCCCGATGCGCGCGGCCCGGCCGTCACACGCCGCCACAATTACCCTGCCAGGAGGGTAACCGACTGTCGCCACGTAAAAATCGCGTGATAGAATTCGCCGCGCTATTGCCTGGCGTCCGGGCCCTGCCGGATGGCAGTCCGACCCTCCCCCGCGCGGGTGACGACCGGCACACCCACTTTTCCAAGGCTTTGCGGCCACTCACTCATCAAGACCCATGAGATTCAAGCCCACTGCCCTGCTGTTCCTCTGCATCGTCCTGTTTTCCGGCGCCAGCACCGCTGCCGGCAAGACTGTCTACGGTCTGAACGAGTACGCCCGTATCGACGACCTGAGCCTGGAACTGGCCGCCAAACTCGATACCGGCGCCAAGACCGCTTCGCTCAGCGCCCGCGACATCAAGCGTTTCAAGCGCGACGGCGAGACCTGGGTGCGCTTCTATCTGGCCACCGACACCGCCGACAGCCAGCCGATCGAAAAGCCCCTGGCGCGCATCAGCAAGATCAAGCGCCGCCATGGCGACTACGACCCCGACGAAGGCAAGGCCTATACCGCACGTCCGGTGATCGAGCTGGATGTCTGCATGGGCAGGATCAGACGCACCATCGAAGTGAACCTTACCGACCGCAGTGCCTTCCAATACCCGCTTCTGATCGGCTCCGACGCGCTCAAGCGATTCGGCGCCCTGGTCGACCCGAGCCTGAAATACGCCGCCGGCAAACCCGGCTGCCAACCCGTAGCGAAACCTGCCGAGTAATCCCATGCGCTCTCTTACCCTGCATCTGAAGGTCCTGATCGCCATCCTGCTGACGCTGGGCGTCGCGATCACCGCCTACCAGATCTTCATCCTCGGCATCCCGATGACCGAGGCCGAGACCGACGACTTGTGGAACATCGACGCCAAGGTCGAATTCGAAGCCACGCCGAAGACCCCGGTGAAGGTGCAGATGTTCGTGCCGCCGTTGAGCCAGAACTACGTCAGCCTCAACGAGAGCTTCGTGTCCAACAACTACGGCGTGGGCATCAACCGCGCCGACGGCAACCGCAAGGTGACCTGGTCCTCGCGTCGCGCCAGCGGCCAGCAGACCCTCTACTACCGCCTGGTGCTGACCAAGCGCTACACCGGCGCCAACGAGAAACCCAAGGAGAAAGGCCCGATCTTCCGCGACAGCCTGCCTTTGGAAGGCCCGGAGAAGATCGCCGCCGAAGCCCTGATCGCGCCCATCCGCCAGCATTCGGCGGACGTCGAGACCTTCGTCAGCGAAGCCATCAAGCGCGCCAACAACCTCAGCGACGACAACGTCAAGCTGCTGCTGGCCGGCGACACCAGCCTGGAAAAACGCTCCCATGTGGTCGAGACCCTGCTGGCGGTCGCCCACGTGCCGCTGGAGCGTGTGCACACCATTCGCCTGATAGCCAACCAGCCGCAGCAGCCCGAACTCTGGCTGCGCAGCTTCAACGGCAAGGAGTGGCTGTACTTCAACCCCGAAAGCGGCGAACGCGGCCTGCCCGCCGACCGCCTGATCTGGTGGCTGGGTGACGAAAGCCTGCTGTCCATCGAGGGCGGCAAGAAGGCCCAGGTCAACTTCAGCCTGAACAGCAGCGAGATGAACGCCATCCGCCTGGCCAAGCTGTCGGACGAGAACACCGACGCGGCCTTCCTCGAGTACTCGCTGTACGGCCTGCCGCTGTCCACCCAGCAGACCTTCCAGATCATGATCATGATCCCGTTCGGCGTGCTGGTGATCCTGGTGCTGCGCAACCTGATCGGCATCCAGACCCTGGGTACCTTCACCCCGGTGCTGATCGCCCTGGCCTTCCGCGAGACCGGCCTGCAGTGGGGTATCGGCCTGTTCACCGTGATCACCGCGCTGGGCCTGTCGCTGCGCTCGTACCTGGAACATCTGAAGTTGCAGATGCTGCCGCGCCTGTCGGTGGTACTGACCTTCGTGGTGGTGATGATCGCCGCCATCAGCCTGCTCAGCCACAAGCTCGGCTTCGAGAGCGGCCTGTCGGTCGCCCTGTTCCCGATGGTGATCCTGACCATGAGCATCGAGCGCCTGTCGATCACCTGGGAAGAGCGCGGCGCCGCCCACGCCATGAAGGCCGCCATCGGCACCCTGGTCGCCGCCGCCCTGGCGCACATCCTGATGCGCATTCCGGAACTGGTGTACTTCGTGTTCACCTTCCCGGCCGTGCTGCTGATCCTGGTGGCGTTCATGCTGGCGATGGGTCGCTACCGCGGATACCGCCTGACCGAACTGTTCCGCTTCAAAGCCTTCCTCAAGGACTAAGCCATGTTCGGCCTGATCAAGCGTTGGAAAGCCCTGAGTGCCCTCGGCATCATGGGTATCAATCGGCGTAACGCGGACTACGTGCTCAAGTACAACCAGCGGCACCTGTACCCGATCGTCGACGACAAGATCATCACCAAGCAGCGTGCCATCGAAGCGGGCATCCACGTACCGGAAATGTACGGGATCATCTCCACCGAGAAGGAAATCGAGCGCCTGCCGGAAATCATCGGCGACCGCAGCGACTTCGTGATCAAGCCGGCGCAGGGCGCCGGCGGCGACGGCATCCTGGTGATCGCCGACCGCTTCGAGGGGCGCTACAAGACGGTGTCCGGGCGGATCATCAGCCACGAGGAAATCGAGCACCAGCTGTCGAGCATCCTCACCGGCCTGTACTCCCTGGGCGGTCACCGCGACCGTGCGCTGATCGAGTACCGCGTGACCCCGGACCAGATCTTCAAGAGCATCAGCTACGAGGGCGTACCGGACATCCGCATCATCGTGCTGATGGGCTACCCGGTGATGGCGATGCTGCGCCTGCCGACCCGCCAGTCCAACGGCAAGGCCAACCTGCACCAGGGCGCCATCGGCGTGGGGGTGGACCTGGCCACCGGACAGACCCTGCGCGGCACCTGGCTGAACAACAAGATCAGCAAGCACCCGGACACCACCAACGCGGTGGACGGCGTGCAGTTGCCCAACTGGGACGGCTTCATGAAGCTCGCCGCCGGCTGCTACGAGCTGTGCGGCCTGGGCTACATCGGCGTGGACATGGTGCTGGACCAGGACAAGGGCCCGCTGATCCTGGAGCTCAACGCCCGCCCCGGCCTGAACATCCAGATCGCCAACGACTGCGGCCTGACCCTGCGTACCCATGCCGTCGAAGCGCACATCGCCGAGATGGAAGCCAAGGGCGTGAAGGAGACCGTGGAGGAGCGCGTGCGCTTCACCCAGCAGTTGTTCGGGCACGTGCGGCCGAAGGAAATCTGAGGCGCCCTGCCCCATGAAAGAGCCCGGCGATTGCCGGGCTTTTTCATGGCTTCAAGGTGTAGCCCTGTAGGAGCGGGCCACGCCCGCGATCGCGCCCATGGGGCGCTCCTACAATGAGCATCGGCGTAAGCCTGTAGGAGCGAGCTTGCTCGCGAACAGATTCCCGGCCACCTCGGTGTTGGGCGGTTCGCGAGCAAGCTCGCTCCTACAAAAACAGCCCGGCGCGAGAACGAACCTCGTCAGCGTACAACGGCCAACTCGAACCCACCCTGGTCGCCATGCTCGCGCACCTTCATCCCCGCCTCGTTCACCGCCAGGTCTTCAAGCGGGCGCTTGTAGGGTTTGTTGTCGAGGGTCTGCAGGCTGCGGTCTTCATCGGTGGTCAGCAGCAGCACATAGCGCTCGCCCTGGTTGGCGCGCACCGGTACCGTGCCTTCGATGAAGGCATAGCGGTACCAGGTTTCCGGGTTGAGCTTGTACACCGCATCGCTGACCAGCCGGGTCGGGCGCTTGCGTTCGTCGAGGAACAGCAGCGACGGATAGACCACCTGGTGGTTGGCGAAGCTGCGCACGCGCAGGCCGTAGACCCGCTGCGAACTGGGCAGCTTCATCGCCACGAAGTAGCTCTTGCCCATGGGGAAGTCGAAGCTCGGGGAGAACTTGTTCAGCTCCTCGAAGCGCGGCTCCTCCGCGCTCAGCTCGGTGAAGTCGCCATCGGCCATCTGCTCGCAGCAGCGGCGCTGCAGGTCCTGGTAGAGGTCGTCGAGGGTCTTGCCGCTGCCCTTGAGCAGCGCCTTCATCGCATCGGACTGCTCGCCGCTGCCGTCCAGCCCGGGCAGGTTCGCCGGACGCGACTTGAACTCGATCTGCCGTCCCTCGGTATAGGCGACCTTGCCGCCACCCTCCTCGCCCCGACGGAAGGCTTCGGCGCGTTGCTCGGCGCTGATCGGCGAGTTGTGCATGTGGCCCTTCTCGTCGACCCAGGTGTAGTACGGGTTGCCGTTCTCGCTGCGGACGAAGCCCTTGTCCTCGTACGCCTCGGCATCAATGTACTCGGAGGAACGGTCGCCGTTGGGCAACACGTAATCGGTGCGGCCCGGCGGCACCTGGCCGGCGGCATAGAAGCTGTTCTGCAGGTTGCCCTGGGCATCGACCCAGGTGAAGTAGCGGCGCTTGCTCTCCCCGGACGCCTGCGTGCCCGGCCACTGGGTGCCGGACGCGTCGAGCTGGCGAGCGCGGTCGCTCTGGTCGATGCGCTTGTCGGCTTGGCGCTGCTGCTGGCTGAAGCTGGCGTCGACGAAGGTATTGTGCACCTGGCCGTTGTCGTCCACCCAGGACAGGTATCGCCCGCTGGCAGCCTGCATCGCCGGGGCAGCCAGTCCGGCGGCGATCAGGCAGCCTGTCAGCAGAGTCCGCTTGCCCATGTCCGATGCCCTCAGAAAGTCGTCCGATACGTCATGGCGAAGATATAGGCCTTCACCGTGGTGCTGACGTCAAGCCCCGCGTAGGGGTTGTAGACCAGGTTGTCGATGCCGGTGCAGTTCAGGTTGCAGCTGGTGCCGGACTTGATGCTCTGCTTGGAGACGAAGTAGTTGAAGCCCAGATCGATCACCGTGTCCTTGTCCCACTGGTAGCCCAGGCCCAGGCCGTAGAGGTCGGCGTCGCCGATCGGCACCAGGGCATCGGCCTTGTCCTTGGGGATCGCCGAAGGGCGGTACTCGTAGCCGGCGCGCAGCTGCAGGCGGTCGTTGACGTCGTACTGCATGCCCATGGCGTAGCTCCAGGTGTCCTGGTAGCCGCGGTCGAGGATGATGCTGTGGTCGGTGGCGCCATTGGGCGCGAAGTTCTTGGCGATGCGCAGCAGGTCGAGCTCCTTGTCGAACTCGATTTCCAGCTTGTTCCAGTCGCTGTAGTCGGTCCACTTCAGATCGAAGTTGAACTGCCACTTGTCGAACGGGCGCAGCTTGATGCCGGTGGAGAAGCTGTCCGGGTTGACCATGTTCATGGTCGCCACGCCGTGTTCCTCGTCGGTATTGCCGTAGGGGAACAGCGGGCTGAGGAAGGCGCCGAAGATCGAGCCCTGCAGGCCCGACCAGAAGCCCTGCCAGTCCTTGCTGTAATCGACCCGGTACTTGCCCTTGAGGTGCATGCGCGACTCGCTCTGGTAGGTCGCGCCCCAGGCGAACCAGTCGCGGGGTTCCCACAGCACACCGAGGTTGAAGCTCGGCGAGAGGCTCTGCTGCATGTCCAGCTTCAGGTTGGCCAGCGAGTCGTAGGGGCCGATGCGGCCGCCGCAGACGTTGAACACCAGTTCGACGATTTCCTGTGCGCCCGGCACGCAGGTGGTGTCGTGCAAAGTCTGCAGCAGGCCGGTGAGCAGGCCGGGGTTGCGGAAGTCGGTATCCAGCGCCATCGCCTGGTGCGAGAAGCCGATCGACAGGCCCGCCGATAGCGTGTCGTTGACCTCGTAGCCCACCGAGGGCGAGAAGTAGGTGATGCGCTGCAACGACACCCGGCGTCCTTCGAAGCGCGCCGGATCACTGTCGGAGTCGCGCGAGTACCCCAGCGCCTGGGGCGCGTAGACGTTGGTGGCGAAGGTGAATTTCGACCCCGGCGGGTTGATCGACACCCCGGCCAGCGGAGCCACCAGCAACGGCATGTCGGTCATCCCGCCCAGGCCCGGCAGGTACATGGTCGGCGTCAGGGTACGGCTGCTGCTGTTGGCCACCGGGTCGTCGTCCAGGCCGAACGCGGCATCGCCATAGTTCGGCGGCGCCTTGAAGTCGGCGCGGATATCCATGACCCCGGAAACCAGCTTGAGCTGGGTCTGCCGACCCTTGAGCTTGGTCAGTGCCGCGGGGTTGTAGTGCACCGCGTCGATGCCGGTGGAGTCGGCGGTGACGGCGTTGGCCATGGCCATGGCCTTGGGGTTGCCGATGGTCAGGTCGTTGGCCAGTTGGGCGCCGGCCAGCGACGACCAGCCAAGACTCACCCCTGCCATCGCCAGGGCGAGTGGCGAAATGCGCATTGTCATGTGGTGTTCGCTCGTCGGTTACTGGGCCTTGAGGCCTTGGATATCCAGGGGAAGGGACAGCCCCAGCAGCACATCCGGCGAATCTTCGGTCATACCGAAACCGGCGTTCACGTTGACGATGTAGTCGGGTGACGTTCGCAAACCGAGCGAGAAGTTCATGATCGCGCTGGTCTGCTCGGGCGCCTCCACCGTGCGGTCGTTGAAGTAGTACTTGTTCTTCAGCGAGTAGGCCATCTGGTAGGAGGTGGCGAGCGAGACGTCATAGGACAGCGCGTAGGCCATGCCCATGGCGAAGTTGATGGTATCGCCGGGCACCACCTTCTCCAGTTCTTCGCCGTACTGGTACTGGTGGATGTCGTCGACCTGCATGTTGTAGGTGTAACCGAGCGAGCCGTAGAGCACGACCGGGTCGATCACGTAGGAGGTGTTGGCGCCCACGCCCAGGCTGTAGTAGCCGTTGCCGGTGGAGACGTCCTTCTCGACGTTCATGTCGTAGGGGCTGTCGCCGGTGGGCAGGCCGAGGGTGGCGTAGAGGGTGGTGACCGGGCGGCCGCGGCGCGACTCCCACGGCTGCCAGCGCAGGGTCGCGGAGATGTCGCCCAGGCTGTAGGCATGGATGTCACGTTCGGTGTCGTACTTGGCCACGAACGGCAGGCGCATGCTGAAGGTCAGGTTGTCCCAGATGCCGTAGTCGAAGGTGAACGAGTTGGTGAAGGTGTGCTGCGCCTCGCTCTGCGCCAGTACGCTGTAGACGTTCTCGCCGGAGCGCACGGCCTGGATGCGGGTGTCGCGCATCAGCGAATAGTCGAATCCATAGGTGAGCTGGCGCTCGCCCTTCTTGAGCAGGGTGTAGCTCTTCTCGGTGGCCTGGAACACCTGCTCCAGCGCCTTGGCGCTGTCGGCGTCGGTGTCCTTCTTGGCCAGCGCATCGCGTGCGTCCTCGGAGGACGCCTCCTCCGCCTTGGCGGCGGCGCTGACCAGCAAGGCCAGAGCGGCAACGCACGCAAACCCCTTCAAATTCATGTTGCTATCCCCTGGTCTTGTTCTTATTCGTACGGGCCGATCGGGCAATCAGTTGCGCCGGATGTACTGCACATCTCCATTGGTGGCGGCTTCGCCAATCTGGTTCTGGGTGAACTTGCTCATCTCCGGGAACTCCCGGAATGCCAGCAAGCTGACGGTGCGGTCGTCCACCAGACGCATGTCGTCGTCCCGCAGCGCCAGGGCATTCTTCGGCTCCTGGCCGCTGGGGTAGATGACGAACAGGACGTTCTGGTCCCAGATGTCCTCGAAACGGGCGCGGGTAAAACTGATGTTGCCCAAGGCAGGATCGGCAACGAAGACGTGGTCGTTGTAGACATCGCGGACCACGACGAAATGCTTGAAGCCGGCATAGTGGATCGGCACCAGCGCCGGGTGTTCGAGCGAGTCCAGGTCGGAGAACTCGGCACGGAAGCCGCCACTCTTGTAGCCGAGTGCAGCGGCGTAGCGCTTCATGTCCAGAAGCGAGAAACCACGGCGCTGGACGATCTTGTCGGCCTCGCCGTATTTGATCAGGCCCTCCATGACCTGACGCTCTTCCAGGTTGCGCCCCAGGTAGTAGTCCAGCAGCGTGGTCAGCGCCGCCGAGCCACAGCTGTAGTCATAGGCCTGGTGGATGACGTTGCGGAACTGCACCTGGCTCATCGGTTCAAGCTGTACCGACTCGCGGAGCGGGCCATTGGGCGTGAGCGGCTGCGAGATGTTCACTGTGCCCTGCTGTTGTGGCTTGGTATCCACGGCCTGGGTGAAACCGAACAGCCCCAGCAGGCTTCCCAGCAGAATCTCGAACATCCCACCCCCTACTACTCAACACCCGGAAGGACCTTGCCGGCAGATGCCGGCAAGGGTTACTGCGCTTGCAACCTCGGGGATCAGTGACCCCAGACTTTCACGGTCGAACCGGCCAGGTTCAGGTTGGAAATGGTCAGGGAGCCAATGCTGGCGCCGGAGCCGACCTTGACGGCGTCGACGGTCACGTCGCCGGTCACGGAGGGCAGACCGATGGCGAGCTGCTGGGTGGCAACAGCGGTGCCGCCACCGGCCGGGGTGATATTGGTGGTCACCACGTCGATGGTCATCGGGGCGTTGTCGGCGATGGTCAGGCTGGGCAGGTGGATGCCTTCCAGGGACAGGGTGCCGCCGTTGGTGTCGGCGTCCTTGTAGGTGACAGCGCCGATGGATGCGTTGAAGGTACCGGCGATGCTGATGCCGTCCTGGCCGGTCACACCGGACAGAGCAGCGTCATCCATGGATTGCATGTCGGCATGTGCCAGGAACGGAGTGGCCAGAACTGCGCTTGCAAGAACCAGTTGCTTGATTTTTTTCATTGTTATTTCTCTCCAGTGTTCAGGTGGGTTGCCCCAGGCACTGCAGGAGGCGTCCTGCCCCGCTGCAGGTAGGCCGGCTACGCCGGCCCTCCAGACCCACGACTGCTTCCCTAGGCGCCGTGGGCATGGATTCGTGAAGCACCATGCTTCGCGTCCTGGTCTCCAAGCTACTGACCCGCTCCCCACCTGCCAGCCCATCCAAGGGATGGCGCAAAACCAACCGTCTGACTCAGGCTTCGCTGAGCAGTCCCAGACTCTTGCCCTTGAGTACCGCCTGGGTCCGGCTGCGCACGCCGAGCTTGGCGAACAGGTTGTGCAGGTGCCACTTGATGGTGGCCTCCGACAGATGCACCGCTTGGGCGATATCCCGGTTCGACAAGCCCGCCGCCACGAGCCGCAGGATCTCCCGCTCGCGGTGACTAACATCTTGATTTTCATCGAAACTTTCAGGGTCCACGGAGAGCCTGCGGCACTGCTCGCGGAGCATTTCCGCCACCCCCTGCCACGCCGATGCGCGCTTGGGCTCGGCGGCCTTCCAGGCCTCCCACAGCGGCAGCAGCCACAGCGCGTCGTCCTGGAACAGCCGGCGGTACCCCAGGTTCCACGCCTCCTCCAGCGTCGGCGCGAACAAGGCGAAGGCTTTTTCGCTGTTACCTTTCTGCCAGAACGCCACAGAAAGTAACAACGACAGACGCAACCGCCGGTCGCGCTGATAGGGCGAGGTGAAGCCCGCCAGACAGGCTTCCAGACGCTGCTGCGCGCGTTCGGCATGGCGCTCGGACAACGCCAGGCGCGCCTCGGCCATCACCAGCGCGGCCTGGGCGTCGGCGTATCGCTCGGTGGAGAGCCCGGAGAAGTGCCGCGCCAGTTGCAGGCACACCCGCTCCGCCTCGTTGGGCCGGCGCATCCACAGCAGCAACTGCACCTTGCAGCTCATGGACAGCGCATAGACCCGCTCATAGCCCGGCGACTGCAGGCCGACCAGCCATTCGTCGAGCTGGGCCAACCCTTGTTCGGCCTCGCCGGCGAAGAAACGCGCCCTGGCCATCACCAACTGGCCGCGATTGATCAGTTCCACGGGGGTGGCAACGTCGCGCCAGGTGGTCGCCAGGGGCAGTTCGGCAAGGATCGCGGCATGCCGATCCTGCTCGTAGAGGATGTCGGCATAGGCCAGCGACAGCGGGCCGCCAACCCGGCTGCGCCGGCCGAACACCCGCTCCACCCGGCTGCGCGCGCTCTCGGCAATGGTCCGGCCACGCTCCAGCTCCCCGCGCTCCTTGCAGATCAGCGCCTCGATCATGCTCGCAACGACCTGCAGGTATTCGCTGTCGGCCATGCGCAGGCATTCGCGGGCGACACCGATGGCGCTCGCCGCCTCGGCGTAATCCCCCAGCAGCGCATAAGCCGCCGCCTGGATGCACGACAGGCTGGCGCGGAACACCGGCTGGTTGCCCGGCACCAGCGCCAGCCACTGCCGGGCCACCTTCAGGCAGCCCTCCAGCTTGTCCTGATACAACAGCACCAGCGCCTTGAGCACCTGGGCCACCGCCAGCAACTCGGCCAGGCCGAAGTTGCGCACCTTGCCCTGCCCTTGCAGCAGCCGGACGCTGAGCTCCTCGATCAGCGCCTCGGCCTCGGCGAACTTCTGCTCGAAGGCCAGCTGCCAGGCATAGAAGATCTGGAACACCGGATGCTCGCGGATCACCTCGGCGGGAATGCTGCCGAGCATGCCGAGAATGCCGTACACGCGGTTGCCGGCGATCAGCTTGGCGCCCTGGCGCTCCAGCAGGTCGGCGGCGAAAGCGTAGTCGCGGGCGCGCAGCGCGTACTTGATCGCGCGGTCGGCCATGTCGTGGCTTTCGCACCAGCGCGCGGCGGCATGCAGCAGCGGTGCCGGGTCCGAGTGCCGGGCCAGCCGGCCCTGGAGAAATTCGGCGAACAGGTGGTGGTAACGGAACCACTCGCGCTGGTCGTCCAGCGGGATGATGAACAACTGCTCGTTCTGCAGCCGCATCAGCATGTCCAAGCCATCGCGACGGCCGGTCAGGGCGTTGCACAGCTCGGCGCAGAACTCATCCAGCACCGAGGTCTGGTCGAGGAACTGCTGCAGCGATTCGGGCAGGCTGCGCAGCACATCCTCGGCCAGGTAGTCGGCGAGGTCGCGCTCGGAGCCGGACAACCCCTTGAGGAACGCCGCACGGTCCGGATGCCGCGCCAGCGCCAGCGCCGCCAGGTGCAACGCGGTGATCCAGCCCTCGGTGCGCTTGTGCAGCAGCTTGAGCTCGGCGTCGCTGAGCGACAGGCCCTTGAGCTCGATGAGGTAGGTATCGGTCTCTTCACGGGTCAGGCGCAGGTCGTCGCCGCTCAGGCAGAAGGTCAGCGGCGCCAGCGCCGGCTCGTCGACCAGGAAGCGCGGGCGATAGCGGGTGCTGGTGACCAGCCGCACGTTCTCCGGCAGGTGCTCGATCAGGTAGCGCGCACCGTGGGCCAGGGCCGGATGGCGAATCTGGTGGAAGTCATCGAGGAACAGGTACAGCGGTCCGTCGAGCCGCCGCAGATCGGAGAGGAATGCATCGATGATGCCCTCCAGCGGCAGGGTCATGTCCGACTGCAGCAGGTTCGATGTGTTGACGCCGAAGCCTTCCTCGACGCTGCAGATGCTCGCCACCAGGTACTGCACCAGGCGCTGCGGCTCGCTGTCGCCCTCGTCGCAGGACAGCCAGGCCACCCGCGCCCCGCTCTGCTGCAAACGCTGGCGAAACAGGCTGAGCGCGGTGCTCTTGCCGAACCCCGCCGGCGCGCTGAGCACCAGAACCCGCTGCTGGCGGGCGGCGAACAGGCGATCGATCAGCGCGCGGCGCGGCAACAGAACGGTGCTGTCGGTGCGCGGCGGGAACAGTTTGGTACGCAGCAGCGGCATCGGCGGCTGCGGCAGGGAGGTCAGGGTCGTCATTCAGAGCAGACTCAGCTCGCGGGCACGGCGGATCGCCTGGGTACGATTGCGTACCTTGAGCTTCTCGTAGATGTTGTGCAGGTGCCATTTGACGGTACCGAGCGCCAGCGACAGCTGTCGGCCGATCTCCTCGTTGGAGAGCCCCTGCGCGGCCAGGCACACCACCTCGCGCTCGCGGTCGGTCAGACCTTCCTCGAGCGCTTCGGGCGACCTGCGTGCTTCCTGCCCCGGCCAGACGGTCAGCATCGTTCGAATGAACGCCTGCAGGGCCGGTTGTCGCTCAGTGGACTCGAGCTGCTGCAGCAGCTGGCGAATCCCCTCACCTTCTTCGATGAAAATGCTCCGCACCCCTTCCCGCTCGGCGCCAGCCAGGCATTGCCCGAGCAGGCTGTGGGAACGCTCCTGGTAACCCAGGCGCTGGTAGCTCAACGCTGCCAGCAGATCCAGGCGCAGGCGCTGCAGGCCATGCCAGCCCGGCTGCAGCATGCCGCGCAGCTGGGTGATCTCGTGCAGCGCCTCGCTGAAATGCCCGCGCGCCTGCAACAGGCGCACACGGCTGATGCCCAGTACCCAGAGCACCGGGTTGAACGGCATCTGCTTGTAGTGGCTGGCGAGCTTCTGCCAGTCGATGGCCTTCAGGCGCTGCTCGGCGCGCTTGCAGCGGTCGGCGGCCGGCTCCTGGAGGATCAGGTTGATCTCCTCACCCACCGCCATGGCGAAGAAACGCCAGGACTGGTTGCGCGAGGCCAGGGTCTGCATCAGCCCGAGGGTGGCCAGCGCTTCCTTGCCTCGCCCCTGCAGGCGCTGGATGCGCGCCAGGCACTGCATGCCCTGGGCGTAGAGGTCGATCGGGTTGACCACGTCAACCCGCCCCAGTGCCCAGCGCAGGCGCTCTTCGAGGCCGTCGACTTCGGTGCGGTAGTAGGCGGTCAGCGCCTCGGCGATGGTCGGCAGCGCCAGGGCCTGGGAGCGCTTGTCGAACAGCGGCATGGCCTGCTGGCGAAGACGCTCGATGAGCAGCTGCGCCTGCTTGACCTGGCCCTGCTCCAGCGCCAGCACCACCTCGATGGTGGAGAGTTGCATGTGCAGGTAGCGGCCATCGAGGAAATGATTGCGCTGCTGCGCCAGCCCCATCAGCCGCCGGGCCTGGTCGGCCTGACCACGTACCACCTGGGCGAAGGCGGCGATCAGCAACACGGCGCCTTCGAGGAAGGCGGAGTTGCGCCCCAGCTGGCTCTCGACCTTGCGGGCCAGGGTGATGCACTGCTCCAGGTCGTCCTTCTGCAGCGCCAGCACCGCCTTCACCGCCAGCGCGGAGAGGTACTGGTCGCCCATCGGGCCGCTGCCCTTGTGGTCGCCCCAGCGCGCCAGCAGCTCATCGATCATGCGGTTGGCGTCGGGCAGGCTGAGGTCGGAGGCGCGGGTCCAGACATCGCTGAGCACCAGGATCGGATAGCGCTCGGCGATCTCGTTCGGCACGTGGCGGCGCCAGCGCGAGATCAGGTACAGCTGGCCGCGGTTGATCAGTTCCAGGCCGCAGCCATCTACCAGCGCGGCGAGCATCTCCGGGTCCTCGGCGAGGCACGCGTGCTCGATGGCCAGGGTCGGCATGTGGTGGTTGGTGAACCACAGGCTGGCGTTGAAATGCAGTTGCTTGAAGCGTTCCGGATCGCGCTCGCGCAGGCGCGCGCGGAGGAAATCGGCGAACAGTTGGTGGAAGCGGTACCACTGGCGATCGCGGTCCAGCGGCAGGAGGAACAGCTGCATGCTGTCCAGGCGCTCCAGCAGCGCCTGGCCGTCCTGGCGGCCGGTCAGGGTATTGGCCAGGTCGCCATTCAGCCGGTTGGCGATGCCCAGCGCCAGCAACGCGTCCTGGATATCGCCCGGCAGGCGCTCGAACACCACCCGCAGCAGGTAATCGCCGACGGCGGCCTTGTCGGCGCTGAGCGGCTTGAGGTCTTCCGGCGCACCCGGCTGCTGGCGCAGCCACAGGCTGACCAGGTGCACCCCGGCCACCCACCCTTCGGTCTGGCTGTGCAGATTGCGCAAGCAGCTATCGTCCAGTTGCAGGCCGTCGCGGGCGAGGTATTCGCGGGTTTCGTCCTCGCTCAGGCGCAGTTCGTCCTGGCCGATCTCCAGCAGCAGCCCCTTGGCGCGCCAAGTGGCGAGGTTCAGCGGGGGTTGCGAGCGGCTGCCGATGGCCAGGGTGAGCCCGGGGGGCGCGTACTGCACCAGACGGTTGAGGCCGGAGAACACGTCGGCATGGCTGATCGCGTGCAGGTCGTCCAGCACCAGCAGCACCTTGTGCTCATGGCGTGACAGGTCGATCAGCAGGCTTTCCATCACCGCCACCACCGGCACGCGCATGGTGTTCTGCAAGTAGCCCTGGGCATCCTCGCCGATGCCCGGCAGGACGCCGGACAAGGCCTGGATGAGCTTCAGGCAGAAGCGGCCGGGGTCGTCGTCCTGTTCTTCGAGCGAAATCCAGGCGACGGCTTCACCGCCGTGTTCACGCGCCCTGGCCAGTGCCGCCAGCGCGCTGGTCTTGCCAAAACCGACCGGCGCGGTGAACGAAAGCACGGAGGCGTATGGATGACGATCCAGAGCGTTCTGGAGTCGGGGACGCATCAAATAATCAGCAGGCACCTGAGGGGGTGTTAATCTGGAGCGCGAAAGGCTGCCGGCTGCGGGCTCAAGTACTACATCCACGGCCTGTATCCCTATGTCATTATCGTTGTGGTACGGAGCATAATCCCCGCGGGATAATTCAATTCTTAACAGAATGCGTTTCCTACGTAAACTGAAGAAATGGCTCTAGGATCGACGATTCAGACGGTCTGAAACCTCCCATTCGCCTTGCACGCTTTCACTCATGCCTCACTGTTTCATACACCCTCTTCCCTATCAGGAAGACCCTGGTGACCGCTTCGCCCTGATCCATCGAGCCCCCGGCGCCGTCCTGCTGGACGCCGGTCGACCTTTTGCCACCCGTGGACGCTATGACCTTCTGAGCGCCTGGCCATTGGCAGAACTGGCACCGACCGCCGACGAATCGGCCAAGGGCTTTTTCGCCAGGGTAAGAAGTGCGTTGCAGAGCCTGGGCGAAGCCCGGCTGCCGGACGACCGGAAGTTGCCGTTCGTCGGCGGAGTGATCGGCTACCTGAGTTACGACTTCGGCCGCCGCATCGAACGCCTGTCTGCCCCCGCGCTCGACGACCTCGACCTACCCGATGCCCGCCTCGGCCTCTACGCCTGGGCGCAGATCACCGATCACCAGACATGCACCAGCCAGCTGGTGTTCCACCCGACCCTTGCGCCGGGCGAGCGCGAGCGGCTGATCGCGCTGTTCGAAAGCGGTGCGCGGGCCGAACCGTTGCCGCCCTTCCGCCTGGGCGCACCGTTCCGCCCGGACCTAGCCCGCGAGCAGTACTGCGATGCCCTGGACCGGGTGCACCGCTACATCCTCGACGGCGACTGCTACCAGGTGAACTACACCCAGCGCTTCCGCGCGCCCTGCAGCGGCTCGCCGTGGCTGGCCTACCAGGCGCTGCGCGAAGCCTGCCCGACGCCCTTCGCCGGCTACCTGGAACTGCCCGAAGGCGCGGTGCTGAGCCTGTCGCCGGAGCGCTTCATCCAGCTCCACGGCGGACAGGTGGAGACCCGCCCGATCAAGGGCACCCGCCCGCGCGGCGCCACGCCGGAAGCCGACCAGGCCAACGCCGAGGCGCTGCTGGCCAGCGAGAAGGACCGCGCCGAGAACCTGATGATCGTCGACCTGCTGCGCAACGACCTGGGCCGCAGCTGCAGCCCCGGCAGCGTGCGGGTGCCGGAACTGTTCGCGCTGGAGACCTACCCCAACGTCCACCACCTGGTCAGCAGCGTCACCGGCGAGCTGGCGGCCGACAAGGATGCACTCGACCTGCTCGAAGGCAGCTTCCCCGGCGGCTCCATCACCGGCGCGCCGAAGGTGCGCGCCATGCAGATCATCGACGAACTGGAGCCGACCCGACGCAGCATCTATTGCGGCAGCCTGCTCTACCTCGACGTGCGCGGCGAGATGGACAGCTCCATCGCCATCCGCACCCTGCTGGTGAGGGACGGCCAGGTCAGTTGCTGGGGCGGCGGCGGCATCGTCGCCGACTCGGACTGGGAGGAAGAGTACGAGGAGTCGCTGACCAAGGTCGGTGTGCTGTTGCGGACGCTGGAAGGCCTGTAACCGGCCTCCCTGTAGGAGCGGGCCATGCCCGCGATCGCGCGCATGGCGCGCTCCTACAACGAACGCAGCACCGCTCTCGTAGGAGCGGATCTTATCCGCGATCCTGCCGATAGGCCGGCATGGAGAGCTTCGGGGGGCAAAGTCCGCTCCTACGAAAAGCCACCGCAAAAGAAAAGCCCCGCAATCGCGGGGCTTTTTCGTCACAGCCGGTCTTACAGGCTGAGCTGACGGTTCGACGCCTTGAGGAATTCCTTCTTCAGGTCCTCATAGGTGTGCACCGCCGGGAACTGCGGGAACTCGCGGATCACATTGTCCGGCGCGTGGAACAGGATGCCGGCGTGGGCCTCGGAGAGCATGGTGGTGTCGTTGTAGGAGTCGCCTGCGGCGATCACACGGTAGTACAGGCTCTTGAAGGCGATGACCGACTGGCGCTTCGGATCCTTCTGGCGCAGCTGGTAGCCGACCACACGGTCGGTCTCGTCGGTGATCAGCTTGTGGCACAGCAGGGTCGGGAAACCGAGCTGGCGCATCAGCGGCTGGGAGAATTCGTAGAAGGTGTCGGAGAGGATCACCACCTGGAAGCGCTCGCGCAGCCAGTCGACGAACTCCACCGCGCCCTCCAGGGGCTCCAGGGTGGCGATCACTTCCTGGATGTCGGACAGCTTCAGGCCGTGCTCGTCGAGGATGCGCAGACGCTGCTTCATCAGCACGTCGTAATCCGGAATATCGCGAGTCGTCGCCTTGAGCGCTTCGATACCGGTTTTTTCAGCGAAGGCGATCCAGATTTCCGGAACCAGAACCCCTTCCAGGTCGAGACAGGCGATTTCCACGAACGATTTCCCCGCAGGTTTGACTTGAGAGGCGGCACTCTAGCCGCTCGCTCCGGGTGGCGCAACGCGGCGCTTATACCCGAACACTACAGTGCACCTTCCTGAAGGTTATTTAGGGGCATATCCGCCTCTTTGCTACCATCCGGCCAAAGAGCGCCCTGCGCCACCAAAACTAGGAATACCGCCTGATGAGCCATCCGTTCGACGTCGCGGAAATCGCCGCGAGCTTTGCCAGCAAATCCCCCCAGGACATCCTGAAGTTCGCCTTCGAGCACTTCGGCGACGATCTGTGGATCTCCTTCAGCGGCGCCGAGGACGTGGTGCTGGTGGACATGGCCTGGAAGCTCAACAAGAACGTGAAGGTCTTCAGCCTGGATACCGGGCGCCTGCACCCCGAGACCTACCGTTTCATCGAGCAGGTGCGCGAGCACTACGGCATCGCCATCGAGGTGATGTCGCCTGATCCGCGCCTGCTGGAAGCCTTCGTCAAGGAAAAGGGCCTGTTCAGCTTCTACAAGGACGGCCACGGCGAATGCTGCGGCATCCGCAAGATCGAGCCGCTCAAACGCAAGCTTTCCGGCGTCACCGCCTGGGCCACTGGCCAGCGCAAGGACCAGAGCCCCGGCACCCGCAGCCAGGTCGCCGTCGTAGAACTGGACAGCGCCTTCTCCACCCCGGAAAAGCCGCTGTACAAGTTCAACCCGCTGGCCAACATGAGCAGCGAGGAAGTCTGGGCCTACATCCGTATGCTGGAAATTCCCTACAACAGCCTGCACGAGCGTGGCTTCATCAGCATCGGCTGCGAGCCCTGCACCCGCCCGGTACTGCCCAACCAGCACGAGCGCGAAGGCCGCTGGTGGTGGGAAGAAGCCACCCAGAAGGAGTGCGGTCTGCACGCCGGCAATTTGATCAGCAAGGCCTGAGGCCTTACCCTCGGCTGACGGAAATTCCTACGTCAACCGCAGCCAGGATCGGACGCCTGCATGCCTGCGGCGGAGCCAATCCCATGCGCATCACCCTGGTGAAGAAAGTCCTGGCCGATGGCCAGGACTGCCGCAAATGCCGCGAAGTCCACGAGCGACTGGAAAAAGGCGGCTATCTCGACCGCATCGACCGCACCCTGGTCGCCGACGAGCGCAACCCCGGCAGCGCCGGCTGGATGGTCGCCGCGCAGT
Organism: Pseudomonas sp. B1-22; assembly: GCF_050474425.1. NCBI lineage: Bacteria > Pseudomonadati > Pseudomonadota > Gammaproteobacteria > Pseudomonadales > Pseudomonadaceae > Pseudomonas > Pseudomonas sp. B1-22. Next base: position 532,207 of record NZ_JBCHVH010000005.1, read on the forward strand.
ACGGCGTGGACACCGCGCCCTTCTTCGTCGTCCGCCACGACGATGGCCGCGAGGTCGTCTACACCGTGTTCATGAGCTTCCTCCATGAAGTGCTGGAGGGCCGCGGCGAGCTGCCGCTGGACTCCCGCGAAGCGTTGGCGGAACTGGCCAGCCGCGACGATCTCGACCGCCTCTGAACCCGCCTGCTTGACGCTTTCTTGATTTCCCGTCACCGATACTGACCGCCCCGCATCACACAAGGACGTCGGCCATGCCCGATGGTTCGGAACGCTCCCGTCCCCGCATCCCCGGCACCGTCTGGGCACTGGGTTTCGTCAGCCTGTTCATGGACGTGTCGTCGGAGCTGCTGCACAGCCTGCTGCCGCTGTTCCTGGTCGGCAGCCTGGGGCTGAGCATGGTCACCGTCGGCCTGATCGAGGGCATCGCCGAGGCCAGCGCACTGATCGTCAAGGTGTTCTCCGGCGCCATCAGCGACTTCCTCGGCCGGCGCAAGGGGCTGGTGCTGTTCGGCTACGGCCTGGCCGCGCTGTCCAAACCCTTGTTCCCGCTGGCCACCTCCGGCGAAGCCATCTTCACCGCACGCCTGCTCGACCGCATCGGCAAGGGCATTCGTGGCGCACCGCGCGACGCGCTGATCGCCGACGTGGCGCCGCCTTCCATCCGTGGCGCCTGCTTCGGCCTGCGCCAATCGATGGACACCGTCGGCGCCTTCGCCGGTCCCTTGCTGGCGATCGCCCTGATGCTCTGGCTGGGCAACAACCTGCCGCTGGTGTTCTGGTTCGCCTGCATTCCGGCGGGCCTCGCGGTGCTGGCGATCATCTTCTTCGTCAAGGAGCCGGAACATGCCGCCGGCCCCCACCGCTTCCGCTCGCCGATCCACCGCGACGCGCTGCGCAGCTTCCCGGCACGCTACTGGTGGGTGGTCGGGATTGGCGCGGTGTTCACCCTCGCCCGCTTCAGCGAAGCTTTCCTCGTGCTGCGGGCGCAGAACCTGGGCCTGCCGATGGCCTGGACGCCGGTGGTGATGGTGGTGATGTCGCTGCTGTTCATGCTCTCGGCCTACCCGGTGGGCTGGTGGTCCGACCGCACCGACCGCAGCGGCCTGCTGGCCGTCGGCATGATTCTGCTGGTGGCGGCGGACCTGCTGTTGGCCTGGGCCGACTCCACGGCCTTGATGCTGCTTGGCGTGGCCATCTGGGGATTGCATATGGGCTTCACCCAGGGCCTGCTGGCCACGCTGATCGCCGACACCACGCCGGCCGACCTCAAGGGCACCGCCTTCGGTGTGTTCAACCTTGCAAGCGGTGTCGCCATGTTGCTGGCTAGTGTGCTGGCGGGCTGGCTCTGGCAGGGCTTCGGGGCCAGTGCGACCTTCCTTGCCGGGGCCGGGCTGGCCTTCGCAGCGTTGCTGCTGCTTCGCTGGCGGATTCGCTGAGGCACCGCCTCTTTTTGTAGCCTCGTAGGGCGCATAACGCCTCAAGCGTTATCCGCCGTTTTGGGGTTTGGTGTTTCTGCGCCGCTTCGGTGTGTGCTGAGAGACTTTGTTTCGCCCCCTCGGGCGACCTACTTTGCCAAACGACGCAAAGTAGGCAAAAGTCTCTGCCCCATCATCCGGCCCCGGCTTCGCCGGGGTTCCCTCGTTCCATCGAAGTTTCAGGGGCACGCGTCGACGGGCCATCCATGGCCCAACGACGCTCTCGCGGCATCCATGCCGCTCAACCCCTGAAACTCCGACTCCACTCGGCCTCCTGAAGGGGCGCTCCGGCGCGTGCGGAAATTTCTCTGGAAACCGCTTTGTGCTTTTCGTAGGAGCGAGCTTGCTCGCGAACCGCCCAACGCCGATGCGACCGGGAAAATCTGTTCGCGAGCAAGCTCGCTCCTACAAGGGCATGGCCGACCCGCGCGACTCCCGTAGGAGCGGACTCCGTCCGCGATGCTCTTGCTCTTCGCAGGGCGAATAACGCGCAGGCCTGCCCAATAAAAAACGCCGCGATTCCCATTAGAATCGCGGCGTTTTCCTTGAAGCCGTACTACGGCAGATACCGGAGACTCGAACCCGATCAGTAAACCGGCAATTCGATCCCTTCGAACAGCTCATCCAGCTCGGTCTTGTTGTGGCACTGCACGGCCTTGGACAGCAGATCGCGGGTCAGGTGGGGGGCGAACTTCTCGATGAAGTCGCACATGAAGCCGCGCAGGAAGGTCCCGCGACGGAAACCGATCTTGGTCACGCTGGACTCGAACAGGTGGCTGGCGTCGAGCATTACCAGGTCGCTGTCGAGCTTCGGATCGACCGCCATGTGGGCGACGATGCCCACGCCCAGGCCCAGGCGCACATAGGTCTTGATCACGTCGGCGTCGGCGGCGGTGAATACCACCTTCGGCACCAGGCCGCGCTGGTTGAAGGCCTCGTCCAGCTTGGAGCGGCCAGTGAAGCCGAATACGTAGGTAACGATGGGCTGCTCGGCCAGCAGCTCCAGGGTCAGCTTCGGCACCTTGGTCAGCGGGTGGCCCTGGGGCACGATCACGCAGCGGTTCCAGCGGTAGCACGGCATCATGATCAGGTCGCCGAACAGCTCCAGCGCCTCGGTGGCGATGGCGAAGTCGACGGTGCCGTCGGCAGCCATTTCGGCGATCTGCATCGGCGTGCCCTGGTGCATGTGCAGGGAGACGTCCGGGTACTGCTTGATGAAGCCGCTGATCACGCCCGGCAGCGCATAACGCGCCTGGGTGTGGGTGGTGGCGATGGACAGCGTGCCCTTCTTCTCGTTGGAGAACTCCTGGGCGATCTGCTTGATGCTCTCGACCTTGCGCAGGATCTCGCCGGCGGTATTGATGATGCGCTCGCCGGCCGGGGTGACGCGGGTAAGGTGCTTGCCGCTGCGGGCGAAGACTTCGACACCCAGTTCGTCTTCGAGCAGGCGGATCTGCTTGCTGATGCCGGGCTGGGAGGTATACAGGCTTTGAGCAGTGGCCGAGACGTTCAGATCGTGATGCGCGACTTCCCAGATATAGCGCAGTTGCTGAAGCTTCATGGAATTTCCTCGGAAAGAATGTCGCGACCCGCGATCAGGGCTTATGGTTTTATAACCATATTAATGGTTTAAGGAATAAAACTAGACGTTTTTTTTAGCCCTGCACGCCATTCGTCTAAAGCCTTACGGAAATTCAGGGTTTACCCGACGCATTGTCACACCGCGCTCAGCGATGCAGGAGCATCGGCACCAGGTACACCGGCACCTCTGCCAATTGCACCAGACGCCCTGCGGTGCGCCCCAGCGGCGTATTCAGCCCCTCCCCGTGGCTGTGGCTGCCGGCCACTATCAGGTCCACCCCCAGACGCCGCGCTTCATCGAGGATCACCATGGGCGGGTCCCCCTGAATGACCCGCACGGAATGGATCAGCTCGGCATCCTGACGCGGCTCCCCCAGCTCGTCGCGGAACCCTTCCATCACGCGCTGCTCGATGCTGCCCATCACGTTGGCCAGGCCATTGGCGCGCATTTCCTTGAGCGTGTTTTCGTCCAGATAGGTTTGCAGCACCGACTCGGCGAACAGCCCGAGCGGCTCCACCGCGTGCACCACATACAACTGGACCCCATAGGCCCGCGCCAGCGAGAGGGCATGCTGGAGAACATAAGGTGCATAAAGACCAAGGTCGGTGGCGTAAAGAATCGATCGGATCATGCGGCCTCCTACTGCCTGCACGGCGGGCCTATCAGCAGCGTAGCAGCAGAACGCGAGGTGCTCCGCAGGGACCGTATATCGGGGCCTGGCGGCTATCCGGCGGTTTGCTTTTCGTTGCTCACGCCGTGCGGAACGTGGCCGGTAGCCACTACCTCGCGGGCCGTCTCGCAATGCCCCGCCTGGTCGTCGAAGAACACGTCGGCGGCGAAGGCTTCGAGGAATGCGGCCTTGTCCAGGCCGCCGAGGAACAGCGATTCGTCGAGACGGATATCCCACTCGCGCAGCGTGCGGATCACCCGTTCGTGGGCCGGCGCCGAGCGGGCGGTGACCAGCGCCGTGCGGATCGGGCAGGACTCCTGCGGGAACGCCTGCTGCACCCGGTTGAGCGCAGCGAGGAAGGGCTTGAACGGACCGCCGCCCAGCGGCTCGCGGGCGGATTCGCGCTCATGGGTCTGGAACGCTTCCAGCCCGCCCTGCTGGTAGACGCGCTCGGAGTCGTCGGAAAACAGCACCGCATCGCCGTCGAAGGCGAAACGCAGCTCGCCGTTGCTCTCGCGCCGGGTGCCGCCGGAGAGAATGGTGGCGGCGGCGAAACCGGCCTCCAGCGCATTGCGCACGTCGTCGATGTGGGTGGAGAGGAACAGATGGCAGTTGAACGCCTTCAGGTACGGATACGGACTGCGGCCGCCGACGAAGGCAGCGCGGGAAATGCCCAGGCCGTAGTGCTGGATCGAGTTGAACACGCGCAGGCCGGTATCGGCGCTGTTGCGCGAGACCAGGATGACCTCCACCGGCGCGCTGTCGGAGTCGCCGTTGAGCGCCAGCAGCTTCTGCACCAGGGCGAAGGCATCGCCCGGTGGCAGCACCTCGTCCTCGCGGGCGATCTGGTACTGCCGATAGGCTTCGACGCCCTCGCGCTCATACACCTGGTGGCTCTCGCGCAGGTCGAACAGCGCCCGCGAGGAAATCGCCACCACCAGCTTGTCGCCCAGCCCCTTCGCCATGTCGCTCTCCGATGATGTGGCTCAACGAGCCTGGTTGCGCGCGTCGATGAAGCGCAGGGCGCGGTACAGCGCCTCGATCTTCGGCATCTCGTTGCCGGCTTCGCGTGCCGCCGCCAGCGGTGCCGCGTAGATCGCGCCCAGCTCCAGCGGACGGTGCTGCGCAAAGTCGTGGTACATGCTCGGCAGGTAGTCCGGCATGGCGTCGGTCGAGGCCAGCATCGCGCCGACGATGTTCGGCGGCAACGCATGGCCACAGGCTTTCGCGCCAGCCACCACCTCCTCCATCAACTCGGCCACCAGCGCCCGGCTGTCGGGATTGTCCATGATCGCCCGGGTGCCGCTGTCGAGCAGCACCGAGAGACCGTTGTAGGGAATGTTCCACACCAGTTTCTGCCAGCGCGCGTGCTCAAGGCTGGGCATGGCGTTGGAACCCAGCTCGGCGCTCTGGAACAGCCCGACGCCCTCCTCGACTATCGCCGCGCGCGCCTGCTCGTCTACAGCAGGGCCCGAGTGATAACCGATGTTCACCGCGCCGAAGGCCTGGTGCTCGATGACACCCGGCGCGCTGCGGTGCACGCAGATGAAGCAGAGACCGCCCAGCAGATGCAGGTGATCGGGCAGCAACGCCCGCAGTTCGTCCTCGACCGCCAGGCCATTCTGCAGCAGCAGGACCTTGGCGCCACGGGAGGCCGCCTGGGCGATCAGGGGCGCCAGGCTGGCATTGCTGGTGGTTTTGGCGCCGACCAGCAGCCAGTCACAGGGCGGCATGTGCTCGACATCGTCATAGGCATTCACCGGCGCCAGGCTCAGTTCGCCATGCACCTGACTGTTCAGGCGCAGACCGTTCTCCGCCACTGCCGGGTATTCGCTGCGCAGCAGGAAATGCACGTCATGGCCGGCGCGGGCCAGCATCAGGCCATAGAAACCGCCGATGGCGCCGGTTCCAATGATGCCGATTCGCAGATTCATCAAGGTAACTCCTCAGCCGGGCGCGACAGTCCAGCGCACACGGCGTCGATCAGGGATTCGGGGCGCAGGGCGGCATGGACCGGGCCGAGGAAGTGGCCGTCGCGCACCAGGAACATCGCCGGGAGGTGGAATACGCCGTAGCGCGTCACCAGACCGCCGCTGCGGCCGGCGTCGACCCAGCACAGGCGGTCCACGGGCAGGCCGAATTCCGGCAGCTTCGCCCGCGCCCAGCGGCAGGAGGAGCAACCCTCGCTGGTGAACACCAGCAGCGATGTGCCCGACAGGGAAAGCAGCCGACGGTCGGCGTCCAGGTCGGTCAGCTCCAGCGCCGGCACTATACTCAAATGGCCAATACTAGAAAGATTGCGGTCGGAGCATTCCGTCATGCGGCAGTTCCTGCGTCACCCCTGTGACCTTCCGGTTGAGCTGGTCATTCGCAAACAGACCTTCCTGCCGCGCCAGCGCCTGCACAATATCAGCCTCGGCGGTGTGGCGTGCAACTCGCCGCGGGGCTTTCGCCGTGGCACCTCCATCGAGCTGCGCATTCCCCTGCTGGGCGACTCGGCGCGCTATCCGGGCGTGGTGGCCTGGAGCCGCAAGCAGAACGACGACTACCTGGTGGGCATTGCCTTCATCGACGAAGACACGCTGTTCCGCGCCCGCATGGTCGAGCAGGTGTGCCAGATAGAGCGCTATCGGCGCCAACGCGAGCATGAAACCGGCAGCACGCTGTCATTCGAGGAACTCGCCCTGGAATGGATCGCGCGCAACGCCGCGGACTTCCCATTGTTTTGCGCACTCTGACGCCACTCGCGCAGAAAGTCGCGCAAATGCCCGTGGTCCGGGCATTTTCCTGCCAAAGGCCATTGTCGAGCCAGCGTCGGACCGGTTAAGGTTCGGGTTCCCCTTAGCGAATATCTGCCTGAGCCCCATCGCACGGGGATTCCTGGCGGCCGGCACCCGTGACCTGATTGAGTACCACGATGGCTGATTTACAGATCGACGACCTTAACGTTGCCTCCAACGAGACCCTGATCACGCCGGAGCAGCTCAAGCGCGAAATCCCCCTGACCGACGCCGCCCTGCGCACCGTCGCCCACGGCCGCCAGGTCGTCCGCGACATTCTCGACGGCAAGGACCACCGCCTGTTCGTGGTAATCGGCCCCTGCTCGATCCACGATATCAAGGCCGCCCACGAATACGCCGAGCGCCTGAAGGTGCTGGCCGCGGAAGTATCCGACACCCTGTTCCTGGTGATGCGCGTGTACTTCGAGAAGCCGCGCACCACCGTCGGCTGGAAAGGCCTGATCAACGACCCCTACCTGGACGACTCCTTCAAGATCCAGGACGGCCTGCACATCGGTCGCCAGCTGCTGCGGGACCTCGCCGAGATGGGCCTGCCCACCGCCACCGAAGCGCTCGACCCGATCTCCCCGCAGTACCTGCAGGACCTGATCAGCTGGTCGGCCATCGGCGCACGCACCACCGAATCCCAGACCCACCGCGAAATGGCCTCCGGCCTGTCCTCGGCGGTCGGCTTCAAGAACGGCACCGACGGCAGCCTGACCGTAGCGATCAACGCCCTGCAATCGGTCTCCAGCCCGCACCGCTTCCTCGGCATCAACCAGCTGGGCGGCGTGTCCATCGTCACCACCAAGGGCAACCCCTATGGCCACGTGGTACTGCGCGGCGGCAACGGCAAGCCGAACTATGACTCGGTCAGCGTTGCCCTGTGCGAGCAGGAGCTGAACAAGGCGAAGATCCCGCTGAACATCATGGTCGACTGCAGCCACGCCAACTCCAACAAGGACCCGGCCCTGCAGCCGCTGGTGATGGACAACGTCGCCAACCAGATCGCCGAAGGCAACAACTCCATCGTCGGCCTGATGGTGGAAAGCCACCTGAACTGGGGCAACCAGTCGATCCCGAAGGACCTGTGCCAGCTGCAGTACGGCGTATCCGTCACCGATGCCTGCATCGACTGGGACGCCACCGAAAAGGCCGTGCGCAGCATGCACGCCAAGCTCAAGGACGTCCTGCCCAAGCGTCAGCGCGGCTGAGGTTTGCGGTAATGAAAAAGCCGGGCATTGCCCGGCTTTTTTACGCCTTCACGATCGCTGCCTGGGCTGGGAATCTGTAGGAGCGAGCTTGCTCGCGAACCGCCCAGCCAAGGAGTTTCGAGTAACTCCGTTCGCGAGCAAGCTCGCTCCCACAACAAAAAGCCGCCCAAGAAAAAGCCCCGCATCAGCGGGGCTTTCCATGTCTGTGGCTATCAGAGCGCGGTATCGGTATGCCGCTGGCGGCGCTCCAGGTAGCGTTCCACGTAGGAGCACGACGGGATAACGCTGTAGCCTTTGCGCTCGGCGTACTGCAGGGCGTGTTCGGTGAGAGCGGCGGCAATACCACGGCCACGCAAAGTGTCCGGAACGAAGGTGCGGTAGATGTCGAGCGTCTGTTTGCCCAGATCCATATAGGCCAGATAGGCGCGATGGCCATCCACCGTCGTGACGAACTGGTGGCTGGTTTCATCGTGATGGATGGACAACGACTCACTCACTTGCTCTCTCCTTCTGGGGCCTCACAACATGACCCGCACCTGATTGATCTTGTTCAGGCGGAGGAACATTTCCGCCGAGCCTGTCCCTAACAGGACAGTGATATAGGCTCGACCGTTCTCCACCTTGTGCAGCACACCCTGGTAATAGGCACCATCAAACGTGATGAACTGCAGGCGCTTGCCAGTGTACTGGGCAAGGCTGTCAACATTAACGAACTCATATTGCTGCGTTCTAGGCTTCGACTCAACCGTTTCTTCAGCCGAAACCATTTGAAGGTCGTTTTCAGGAGTGATTTTGTGCTTCAGAGGATCGACCCAGGTGAAACCCAACGGCGTCACCGCCTCCTGGTTGACCAGGACGCTCGGACGCAGCATCCCGATCACATCCTTGGGCTCGAAGAACTGTAGACCATCCCACGTCATCCCCTCGGTCGGGGTCAGCTCGACGCGCAGCGAACGGGGATCGCTCAGGTAGCGGCCATAGGCATCGAGCACCGGCTTGTCCAGTGCGATGCGCTGCTGGCGCAGGGCCTGGTCGAACTTCTCCAGCGACAGCGCCACGTAGGCCTTCTGGTCGAGGCCGAGCTTGCCACGGCAGAACTCGGTGACCCGGCGCTGGTACTGGTTGTCGTCCATCTCCACGGTGACCTGCTCGATTCGTGGCGGGTTCACGCGCATGTCGCCCGGACGTTCGGACACATTCATCAGCAACATGCTCAGGTGCAGGTCCAGCATGTCGCGGGCGTCGTTGCGCAGGCTGAAGCTGAGCTTCTGCGCACCGGGCTCGAAGCGGTAGGAGAATTCAAGGTCCGATTGCAGGGTGCGATAGCCCATCTGCAGCAATTCATCGACACCGATGTTGCGAACGTCGCCGCAAGCCACTTCGCTCATCGCGGTGAAGGCGCTCTTCTCGGCGGGCACGGCATACAGCTGCTGCACGAACGGGCCGGCCACCTCCAGCTCGACACCCTGCAGCTCCAGCGTCAACTGCTCGGGCAGCTTGCGCTCGGCCAGGCGCTCCTTGAAGCTCAACAGTTCCCGCAAGCCGTCGAACTTCAACTGGGCATGGGCAACCTTGAGGCTGTCCCGCGCCATGGGCACCTTGATCACCACGTTCTTGAGACCCACCCGGCCGTCGAAGGACGAGGAAATGCCGCCGTAGCTGATCTCCATCATCGGCGATAACTGTGCGATCGCGTCGTTGACGATGCTGCGCACGGACAGCCACAACGACGCCTTGATGATCAGGGCGACGGCGACCAGAGCGAGGAATATCCATTTGACCAGTTTCGACATGGGGTGGCGGTCCTTGCGAGAGCGGGGGCATCACGGGCAATAGTGGCAGCTTAACAGCACTGTCGAATGCCCTCCACGACGGCTTCCCGGAAATGTGTGCGAATCCCCACAGAGCCCGGATTACGGGTGACTCACCGGTCAGCCAAAGTGCTTTACGCACGCTCCCCCCGTCAGTATGTTCTGGCCCACTTCCAACCAAGGACTACCGCCATGAGTGAGCTGATCACCTACCAACTCGAAGACGGCATCGCCACCCTGACCCTGAGCAACGGCAAGGTGAACGCGATCTCCCCCGCCGTCATCGAGGCCTTCAACCAGGCGCTGGATCAGGCGGAACAGGATCGGGCCGTAGTCATCGTTACCGGCCAGCCGGGCATCCTCTCCGGCGGTTACGACCTGAAGGTGATGACCTCCGGCCCGGAAAACGCCGTGAGCCTGGTAGCCGCCGGTTCCACCCTGGCGCGCCGTATGCTCTCCCACCCCTACCCGGTCATCGTCGCCTGCACCGGCCATGCCGTGGCCAAGGGTGCTTTCATCCTGCTCTCGGCGGACTACCGGATCGGCGTCGACGGCCCGTTCCAGATCGGCCTCAACGAAGTCGCCATCGGCATGACCATGCACCACGTGGGCATCGAACTGGCCCGCGACCGCCTGCGTCGCTCGGCCTTCACCCGCTCGGTGATCAACGCCGAGATGTTCAACCCCCGCGATGCCGTGGACGCCGGCTTCCTCGACAAGGTGGTAGCGGCCGAGCAGCTGCAGGAAGCGGCCCTGGAAGCGGCACGCCACCTGAAGAAGCTCAACATGACCGCCCACCGCAACACCAAGCTGAAGGTGCGCAAGCAGTTGCTGGAGACCCTCGACCGCGCCATCGAGCAGGACAAGCAGCACCTCGCCTGAGGTCAACGCTGAAGAAAAGCCCGGCCCCGCGCCGGGCTTTTTTCTGTCCGCATCGTTCATTTGCCCGGGTCAACTGTTACGTTTTTGTAAATACTGATTAAGCCGAATCGCTATTTTTTAAAAATTATTGCGCATTAACCTATGGATGAACCCAAAGCAACACCATCGGAGGTGTTCACCATGAAACTCAACGTTATCGCCGCTACCGTCTTCGCCGCTGTGACCGCCCTCGCCGCCCAGGCCAGCTTCGCCGAAGAATCCCCGCTGATGCAGAACCGCATGCTGGAGCTGACCCAGAGCGCCCAGCAGCAAGTGACCGAGCAGGCGGCCAGCCACACCGTGGAAGCCACTGCCAAGCAAGGCTGACTCCGCCCCCGCCCGCTGCAGGTGACATCATGCCGTCCAGCCCTGTGCGAAAAGCCCGGCTTGTGGCCGGGCTTATCAAGGGCGACGGGATGTCCTCACTCGGCTGCAGCCACACCCTTGCGGTAGACCACCACTGCGCCCCGCGGGTCGTCCAGGCAGCGCTCCACCAACAGCGCCCAGCCCGCCCCGCCGTTCGCCAGGCAAGGCCGTACCACGCGGCTCGCCATGCCGGTATCGGGCAAACGCCTTCAGGCAAGGCCCGACGTGCTCCAGCCTCGCCTTCGCCGGGCGCCTCCCGAGCCCCCATCAATTTCCCTGATACACGAAAGCAACCGGCTTCGTTATTCAGCCGGCAGGGCGACAGCGACACTGAGCCATCGTTTCCACCCGCCCGGATCGCCACCATGAATCGCCAAGCCCACCGCTACGCTCGCAACGGCGCCCTCGCCGTCCTGGGGCTCTACACCATGGTGATCCTGGTCGTCATGGCACTGGCCGTCGGCTACGACAGCGCCCGCCGCGCACCGGTGGACAACATCGACCGAAGCGGACTCTTCACCCGCATCAACCAGGCGCTGCCGGTGGCCCTGCAGGGCCTGCAGAACTCCCTTCGCCCTCACTCCTGAGCCTTCCGGCTGGCGCAGCCGGCCAGCTTGTCCAACACTGTCCGCGTGAGCGTCTGCATCGTGGGGCGAACCGTCCCGCGCGCCAGCCAGTTGCGGGGGTCACCATGGGCCGTGTCATTGCATCCGCCGTCTACAGCAAGGGCCGCAAGGTCTCCGATATTCCCCTGGAGGACGGTTATCGCTGGGCCTGCCAGCCCGATCATTTTGTCTGGACGGGGTTGCAGGAGCCGACACCGGAAGAAATGTTCAACCTGCAGCGGCAGTTCAACCTGCACGAACTGGCCGTCTCCGACGCCCTGGAAAAGCACAGCCGACCGAAGCTGGAGACCTTCGGCGATGCGCTGTTCATGGTGATCTATTCGCCAATCCGCGCCGACAGTCGGCTGATGTTCGTGGAAACCCACCTGTTCGCCGGCATTGGCTACATCATCAGCGCCCGCCACGGCTTCTCGCAGTCCTATTCCCAGGTGCGCCAGCGTTGCGAGGCGCGGCCACTCCTACTGGCCCACGGCACCGACTTCGTGCTTTATGCCCTGCTCGACTTCGTGGTCAGCAACTACGAACCGGTGGTGGAAGCCATCCGCGGGGAAATCGAGGAAGTGGAGCAACAGGTGCTGCGCAAGTCGCTGACCCAGGAGCAGATCGAGAAGATCTACGGCCTGCGCCGCGAGGTGCTCAGGCTCAAGCACTATGCCGCACCCATGGTGGAGATCTGCCAGGAGCTGCAGCGCCTGGACTTCCCCTTCATCGACAAGCAGATGCGCCCCTACTTCCGCGACGTGGCGATCCATGTGAATCGCCTGCTGGAAGACCTCACCACCCTGCGCGACGTGGCCACCCAGACCATCGAGGTGGGGCTGGCGCTGGAGTCTTCACGGCAAAGCGTAGTGCAGCGCAAGTTCGCCGCCTGGGCGGCGATCCTCGCCTTTCCCACGGCGGTGGCCGGCATCTACGGCATGAACTTCGAATACATTCCGGAGTTGCACTGGCACTACGGCTACTTCCTGGTCATGGGCCTACTGGTGCTGGGCTGCGTCGGGTTGTACATCAGCTTCAAGCAGGCGGAGTGGCTCTGAGGCCTGGCCGGCCTCGCGGCCGGATCGCGGGCATGGCCCGCTCCTACAAGGACGACGCGGCAATATCCGGCGATCGTAGGAGCGGACCTTGTCCGCGAAATCCGTCGCGGCGGAATGCGCGCCCTCCGGAAGGACGCCTCAGCATGACGCCAGAACCCGTAGGAGCGGGCCATGCCCGCGATGGCGCCGAAAGGCGCAACCACACAAACGAAAACGCCGCTCGAATGAGCGGCGTTTTCATGGGACGCAGCAGGAATCAGGCAGCGTTCTGCTTCTTCTCGCGGCCCTGCTGCACGAAGCGCATCATCCACTCGCCCACGGCAGTGCCCTGGTGCGGACGAACGAGGCTGTCGATGCCGGACTGGAATACCGGCTCGCTGAACACGTGCTTGCGCAGTTCGAGTATCGCCTGGGAGTAATCGCTCTGGAACTCCGGGTGGCCCTGGAAGCACAGCACCTGGTCGCCAATGGCGTAGGCGGCGTTCGGGCAGAAATCGCTCGACGCGATACGGCGCGCGCCGTGGGGCAGTTCGGTGACCTGGTCCTGGTGGCTGACCAGCAGGGTCAGGCCATCGCCCGGCGCCGGGCTCATCCACTCCGGCTGCTCCTCGATGCGGTAGTCGTGGATGCCCACGCCCCAGCCCTGACTGGCGCGCTCGGCCTTGCCGCCCAGCACCAGGGCCAGCAACTGGTGGCCGAAGCACACGCCCAGCAGCTTGTCGCCACGCTGGTATCGCTCCAGCACATAGTCCTTGAGCTTCTGGATCCAGGGGTCGTCGCCGAAGGAGTCCGCCTTGCTGCCTGTCACCAGGTAGGCGTCGTACTTCTCATCGTCGGGCGGGTAATGCCCTTCCACCACGTTGTAGACCTTGAACTCGGCCGGAACGGGTTGCTTGGCGAACAGTTGCTGGAACATCCAGCCATAGCCTTTGTACTGGTCGATCAGCTCGGGGCGGAGGATGTCGGTTTCCAGAATGCAGATGTGCAACGACATGCAGGGGTGATTCCTGGGGGGTTAGCGGCTGATAAGAATGGTTTTCCTGGCACTGATGAAACGCGCGTGAAAATTACGCCCATTTTTTTCACCGCACAAGATGCCGAAGACGATTCTTGTGCAGGAATTTCAGGGGAAATACCGGAAAACCCGTCACCCTTCAATTGCGTGGACGCACAAGGGTGACGGCCGGTCGGCAAGGACTCAGCCCAGGGACAGCGTTCGCAGGATCGAGTTCGCGTCCCCCACTTGCGCATATTCGCCTTGCAGGTTGGCCAGGGACATGGCGTGGACCTCCTCCGCGCTGCGCCGCACACCGTTGAAATCGGGCTTGTCGAAGGCATAGCAGGCGTCCGCCACGACCCGCGTGGCGAAGCCCAGGTTGCCCGCCGTACGGGCCGTGGCCTCGACCGAGTTGTTGGTGCTGACGCCGCAGATCACCACCGAGTCGATGCCACGCACCCGGAGCCAGCGCTCCAGGCCGCTGTTGATGAAGGCGTCGGGGACGTTCTTCTCCACCACGTGCTCATGCTCCAGCGGCGCCAGCTCCTCCTGGAACTCCGCACCCGGCTGGCCCGGCCAAAAAGGCGAGCCGGGCGTGCGGGAGATGTGGCGGATGTGCACCAGTGGCCAGCCGGCCTGGCGCCACGCGGCCAGCAGTTCGCCGATGCGCTGCTCGGCCTGCGGGTTGTTGCGCGGCTCGGGGCTTTCGCGCATGCCTTTCTGCTGGTCGATGATCAACAGGGCGGGAGGTGTCATCGGGGCGATCCGTGCTGGTGGGAAGCCGTCATCCTACGGCCTGTGCGGGCAAGAAAAAACCGGCCATGGGACCGGCTTACTTCTGGTAGTGCACTTGAAACTTCGCGCCAGAACGTCCCCCTCACCCCAACCCTCTCCCAGAGGGAGAGGGGGCAGTTCGTGCCGGCTGACGCTGTAGTTTCATCCTGCGCCGAACGGTCCCCTCTCCCGCTTGAGGAGCGGGACGCGCAGTCAGGGTTAGGGTGAGGGGCTCTTGAGGAGCTGACTTAGAAGTTCTCCCCCCGCGCCGCCTTCTCCAGCAACAGTGCCGGCGGCAGGAAACGCTCGCCGTACTGCTCGGCCAGGTACTCGGCGCGGGCGACGAAGTCCTTCAGCCCGTACTGGTTGATGAACTGCAGCGCGCCGCCGCTCCAGGCGGCGAAGCCGATGCCGAAGATCGAGCCGATGTTGGCGTCGGCGGTGGAGGTCAGCACGCCCTCCTCCACGCAACGCACGGTCTCGATGGCCTGCACGAAGAGGATGCGGTCGCGCACATCCTCGGCGGAGATCTGCGCGTCGGCCTTCTCGAAGCGCTGCTTCAGCTCCGGCCACAGGTGCTTCCTGCCATTGGCGGGATAGTCGTAGAAACCGGCGCCAGCGGCTTTGCCGGGGCGCTTGTACTCCTTGACCATCAGGTCCACCACGGCGAAGGCCGGGTGCCTGGGCAACTGCTTGCCTTCGGCTTCCAGGTCCTTGCGGGTCTGCTCGCGGATGTGGGTCATCAGGCTCATCGATACTTCGTCGCTGATCGCCAGCGGGCCCACCGGCATGCCGGCCTGGCGCGCCTGGTTCTCGATCATCGCCGCCGACACGCCCTCGCCGAGCATGGCCAGGCCTTCGTTGGTGAAGGTGCCGAACACGCGGGAGGTGAAGAAGCCGCGACTGTCGTGAACGACGATCGGGGTCTTCTTGATCTGCAGGACGTAGTCGAAGGCGCGGGCCAGGGTGGAGTCGTCGGTCTTCTCGCCACGGATGATCTCCACCAGCGGCATCTTGTCCACCGGGCTGAAGAAGTGCAGACCGATGAACTTCTGCGGCTGCGCCACGGCTTCGGCCAGGCCGGTGATCGGCAGGGTCGATGTGTTGGAGGCGATCACCGCATCCGGCAGCGCGGCGCTTTCTGCGGCGGCGCTGACCTTGGCCTTCAGGCCACGGTCCTCGAACACCGCTTCGATGATCAGGTCGCAGCCCTCGAAATCGGCATCACTGGAGGTCGGCTTGATCAGCGCGAGGAAGGCGTCGCGCTTCTCGGCGCTCATCTGGCCCTTGCCGACCTTCTTGTCCAGCAGGCCGGCGGAGTAGGCCTTGCCCTTCTCTGCCGCTTCGAGGGAAACGTCCTTGAGCACCACCTCGATGCCGGCGGCGGCCGAAACGTAGGCGATGCCCGCGCCCATCATGCCGGCGCCAATCACCCCGACCTTTTTTGTTTGCTGCGGCGGGATGCCCTGCGGGCGGGACTTGCCGGCGTTGATCTCGTTGAGCTGGAACCAGAAGGTACCAATCATGTTCTTCGCCACCTGGCCGGTGGTCAGCTCGGTGAAATAGCGCGCCTCGATCAGCTGCGCGGTGTCGAAATCCACCTGCGCACCTTCGACGGCAGCGCACATGATCTTCTCCGGCGCCGGGAAGCAGCCCTTGGTCTTGTCGCGCAGCACGGACGGGGCGATGGCCAGCATCTGCGCCACAGCGGGGCTGGACGGCGTGCCGCCGGGAATCTTGTAGCCGGCGCTGTCCCAAGGTTGCTTGGCGGCCGGATTGGCGGCGATCCACTCGCGGGCCTTGGCCAGCATGTCTTCGCGGCTGGTGGCCAGCTGGTGGATAAGGCCGGCCTTGAGCGCCTGGTCCGGGCGCACCTTCTTGCCTTCGGCCAAGTACGGCAGCGCCTTCTCCAGGCCGAGCAGGCGCACCATGCGCACCACGCCGCCACCGCCGGGCAGCAGGCCCAGGGTGACTTCCGGCAGGCCGAGCTGGACGTGGCTTTCATCCAGGGCGATGCGGTGATGGCAGGCCAGGCAGATTTCCCAGCCGCCGCCCAAGGCTGCACCGTTGATGGCGGCGACCACGGGCTTGCCGAGGGTCTCCAGGCGACGCAGCTGGCCCTTGATAACCAGGATGCCTTCGTAGAAAGCCTGGGCATCAGCCTTGGTCACCTTGATCAGTTCATTGAGGTCGCCGCCGGCGAAGAAGGTCTTCTTCGCCGAGGTGATCACCACGCCAGCGATCGAATCCTTTTCGGCTTCCAGGCGCGCCACGGTGGCGGCCATGGCCTCGCGGTACACACCGTTCATGGTGTTGGCGCTCTGGCCGGGCATGTCCATGGTCAGGACGACAATGTTGTCCTGGCCTTTCTCGTAACGGATGGCGTCAGTCATTTTTGTTCTCTTCCCAGGGTGGGAGACCTGTAGGAGCGAGCTTGCTCGCGAAGCTCTGGGAGGTTCGCGAGCAAGGACTAGGCGTCCCCCTCGCTCCTACAAGATCAGATTCGTTCGATAATCGTCGCAATGCCCATGCCGCCGCCCACGCAAAGGGTGGCCAGGCCGTAGCGCAGGTTGCGCCGCTCCAGCTCATCCAGCAGGGTGCCGAGGATCATGCAGCCGGTGGCGCCCAGCGGGTGGCCCATGGCGATGGAGCCGCCGTTGACGTTGACCTTGCTCTCCGGCACGCCCATGTCCTTCATGAACTTCATCACCACCGAGGCGAAGGCTTCGTTGACCTCGTAGAGGTCAATGTCCTCGGCCTTGAGCCCCGCCTTGGCCAGCGCCTTGCGGGTCGCCGGCGCGGGGCCGGTGAGCATGATGGTCGGGTCGGTGCTGGTCACCGCGGTGGCGACGATGCGCCCGCGGGCCTTCAGGCCCAGCTCGCGGCCCTTGGCCTCGGAACCGATGAGCATGGCGGCGGCGCCGTCGACGATGCCGGAGCTGTTGCCCGGTGTGTGCACGTGCTCGATGCGCTCGACGAAGCTGTACTTGCGCAGCGCGGTGGCATCGAAGCCCATCTGCCCCATCATCTCGAAGCTGGGCTTGAGCGCGCCGAGGCCTTCGAGGGTGGAATCGGCGCGGATGAATTCGTCATGGTCGAGCAGGACGATGCCGTTCTGGTCGGTCACCGGCACCAGGGATTTGGCGAACAGGCCTTCGGCGCGGGCCTTGGCGGCCTTCTGCTGGGAGCGCAGGGCGAAGGCATCGACGTCAGCGCGGCTGAAGCCTTCCAGGGTGGCGATCAGGTCGGCGCCGATACCCTGGGGGACGAAGCTGGTGTGCAGGTTGGTTTCCGGGTCCAGCGCCCAGGCGCCGCCGTCGGAGCCCATGGGCACGCGGGACATGGACTCCACGCCGCCGACCACCACCAGGTCCTCGAAGCCCGAGCGCACCTTCATGGCGCCCAGGTTGACCGCCTCCAGGCCCGAGGCGCAGAAGCGGTTGATCTGCACGCCGGCCACCTGTTCGTCCCAGTCGGCCACCAGCGCGGCGGTCTTGGCGATGTCCGCGCCCTGGTCGCCCACCGGGGTCACGCAGCCCAGGACGATGTCGTCGACCTGGGCGGTATCGAGCTGGTTGCGCTGCTGCAGCGCACGCAGGACACCGGCCATCAGGTTGACCGGTTTGACGCTGTGCAGCGCTCCGTCCTTCTTGCCTTTGCCGCGGGGAGTACGCACCGCGTCGTAAATGAATGCTTCGGTCATGGCGTTCTCTCTTAGAGTTGTCGTCACGCAGGCGTGGCGTGTCGGCCTACCTTAGCGGCGTGGCGGACACCGACAATGACCGCAGCGCTCAGGCGCATTGACCGCCACGCTCAACCTCCGACCGGCGGGCCGGAGGGCGAAGGCTCTGGAAAAGGCCTGCGCAAAATGCCGGACAAACGGTCGACAGGCGGGCCAGAGCTGTCACGCGCTGTTCATATAGATGGAATATGCCTGGAACTGCAGGACTTGCTGCCAGATGGTCTAAGCCCACGTCGCACTAGGCTTAGACTCCATTTGGCAGACACTGCGAAGAGTGCCGCTGCCGGGTTTTGCCGGGGCGGTCAGAAGCCAAGGCGCTGGCTCCACTGCCGACAGGCCGTGAGTGCGGATCGGAACCGCGCCAACAACAAGAAAGGCGGAAGGCCATGATGGATCATCAACAATCGAGAAAATGGCGTCAGGCTAGCCTGATCGTCTTTGCCACCACTGTTGTACTGATCATCCCCAATCTGAGTCGTCTGGTCGGTTAGGGACAACACACCAACGATCCCGTTGCTGCGCACCGCGTGCCGCTATCAGCGAGCCACGGTCAACGCAGCGCGGGAGTCACCTCCCCACATCCCCACCTTCTGCTATGGTTCGCCGGCCCTCCCCGTTCACGGAACCGAACCTCCATGCGTCCACTGCTGCTGTCCTTGCTGCTGCTCTGCCCCACGTCCTTCGCCGCCACCCTGACCCTTGAACTGCCCGATGGCCAGCATCGCCTGACCACCGAGCAACTGCTGGCCAATCCCAAGGCGCAGGACATCGAGATTCCCGCCGACGTCTCCTACAACCGCACCATGCACTACCGCGCCGTGCCCCTGGCCGCGCTGCTGGATGGCGTGAAGTCCGCCGATCACCTGCAGGCGGTAGCACTGGATGGCTTCGCCGCCGAACTACCGGCCGCGCCGCTGCTGGCGGAAAAAGGCTCGCGCGCCTGGCTGGCCATCGAGCAGGCCGACAAACCCTGGCCGCCGCTGGCCGAGGGCAAGCCGTCCGCCGGGCCGTTCTACCTGGTATGGACCGATCCGAAAGCCGCCGGCATCGGCCCGGAGCAATGGCCCTTCCAGGTCGCCAGCATCCGCTACCTCAAACCGCTGGCCGAGCGTTTCCCGACCCTGCTACCCGCCAAGGACGCCTCAAAACCGGTGCAGGCCGGCTTCGCCCAGTTCCAGAAAAACTGCCTGGCCTGCCACCGCCTGAACGGCGCCGGCGACTCGCAGTTCGGCCCGGACCTGAACCTGCCGCACAACCCTACCGAGTACTTCGCCGCCGGCTACCTCAAGCAGTACATCCGCGACCCGCAGAGCCTGCGGCACTGGCCGGAGGCGCGGATGAAGGGCTTCGCCGCTGATGTCGTCAGCGACAAGGAGCTGGACCAGATCGTCGCCTACCTGAAGCACATGGCGGGACGGAAGGTGAAGGCTGGCAGTTGACTGCACGCCGGAGTGAACCTGTAGGAGCGGGCCATGCCCGCGATCGCGCGCATGGCGCGCTCCTACAGGGTGTGGCGATTTTCAGCTCGTAGGGCGCATACCGCGCCCTACGAAACTATCACCGGCGGGCGTAGGAGCGGACTCCGTCCGCGATTGATTTACCCCGGTTCCCTGGCCGGCCGGAGCGGCGATAAGTCGATCGCGGACAGAGTCCGCTCCTACCAGAGCACTCCGCCCCAAATCCATCATCAGTGCCAGTAATCCCCCGGCGGCGCCGGCAGCTCGCCCAGCAGTTGGCGCAGCCCCGCCCCCCACTGGCTGCGAATCCCCTCGAAGTACGGGTCGCCCTCCTGGATACGGTAGCCCGCCGGCACCTCCAGGCTGCCCTCGCGGTACACCAGCAGGTCCAGCGGCATGCCCACCGAGAGGTTGCTGCGGATGGTCGAGTCGAAGCTGATCAGCGCACAGCGCAGGGCCTGTTCCAGCGGGGTGGCGTAGCTCATGGCGCGGTCGATGATCGGCTTGCCGTACTTGCTCTCGCCGATCTGGAAGTAAGGCGTGTCGCGGGTGGATTCGATGAAATTGCCCTGCGGGTAGACGTTGAACAGGCGCGGCACTTCCTCGCCGATCTGCCCGCCGACCAGGAACGAGCTACCCAGGTCGACGCCCTGGTTCTGGCCGATGTTCTCGTCGTGGTCGACCACCTCGCGCAGCGTCGAACCCACGAGACGCGCAGCCTCGAACAGGTTCTCCACCGTGCCCAGGTTCGGCTCGTCGCTGCCCATGCGCTGGCGCAGCACGCTGATGACCGACTGCGAAGTGGCCAGGTTGCCGGCGCTCTGCACCACGATCAGGCGCTCCCCCGCCGTGCCGAAGATGTGCAGCTTGCGGAACACGGCGATGTTGTCGACGCCGGCGTTGGTGCGCGAATCGGAAACGAAGACCAGGCCCTGGGTGAGGTTCATGGCGACGCAGTAGGTCATGGCTTTCTCATGGCAGCGGGAACTGGCACCGATCTTATGCCGGTGCCGATGCTTGTGCCATGCATCCTCACTGCTGCGCCTGCTGCATCTGCTGCATCTGCTGCATCTGCTGCAGGTGCCCCGGCGCCACGGTAACGCGGGCGTGCATCTGCTCCCCACCGCCGCCCCGACGCATGCCGCGCACCGGGCAGGCGTCGAGGTAGTCCAGGCCTACCGCCAGCTTCAGGTGACGCTCGGGGCGGTCCAGCACGTTGGTCACGTCGAAGCTGTACCAGGCGTCGTCCAGCCAGGCCTCGGCCCAGGCATGGCTGGCGAGATGGTCCTCGACATCGGTGTAGAGGTAGCCGGAGACATAGCGCGCCGGTACGCCGAGGTGGCGCAGGCAGGCGAGGAAGACGTGGGCATGGTCCTGGCAGACGCCCTGCCCGGCCGCGAAGGCCTCGGCGGCGGTGCTGTCCACCTGGGTCGAGCCGGGCACATAGGCGATGCGTTCGTTCAAGGCCTGCATCAGGCGGATCATTGCCTTGCGGTCGCGGCGCTCGGCGCACTGGGCGCGGGCGAATTCCTGCAACGCGCCGTCGGCCTGGGTCAGGCGGGTGCTGCGCAGGAACGGCAGCGGCGACAGGTGATCGTGCTCGCGCTCGTTCTCCTCGTCGATTTCCACGTGGCCGTGGGCGGCGATGACGATGGCCTCGTGGGGCTCGTCCAGGGTCAGCACATGGAGAATGTTGCCATACGCATCGCGCTGCGGGTGCGCAGGGCGAGGCAGGTGCAGTTGCCAGTCGAGCACGTGCTGGCGCTCGCTTTCCTGGGGGGTCAGGCGCAGGTACTGGATGCTCGCGCGCACCTGGTCTTCGTAGCGGTAGGTGGTGTCATGGCGGATGGAGAGTTTCATGCGGCCTCCAGGTACGAGCTGTGAATGGCGTTGGCGAGCTGGCGGACCAGCCCGATATGGTCGGTGATCCAGGGATGCAGGCCGCTGCCCAGCACTTCGTCGATGCCGGTGTAGCGCACCCGCGCCTCCAGCTCGGCGGCCAGGCGCTGGGCCGGGCGGCCGTTGGCGCCGGGCAGGCTGGCGAGGATCTGGCGCAGTTCCTCGGCGCAGGCCAGCAGCGAGCGCGGCACATCCTCGCGCAGCAGCAGGAGTTCGGCGATGTTCCGCGCGTTGAGCGCATCGCGGTACAGCTCGGTGTAACCCTCGAAGGCCGACAGCGCGCGCAGCAGCGCCGTCCACTGGTAGTAGCCGCGCGCCGAACCCTCGGCCGGGCCGGCGCCGTGCTCGCCCAGTACCTGCTGGCGGGCATCGAGCAGGCGCAGGGTGTTGTCGGCGCGCTCGATGTAGGTGCCCAGGCGAATGAAGTGGAAGGCGTCGTTGCGCATGCTGGTGCCGAAGGTGGCGCCGCGGAACAGGTGCGAGCGGTCCTTCACCCACTCGCAGAAGTGGCTGATGCCATAGCGCAGCAGCCCCTGCTGGGCGATATCGCGCATCTCCAGCCAGGTGGCGTTGATGTTCTCCCACATGTCGGTGGTGATCCGTCCGCGCACCGCATGGGCGCCAGCGCGGGCCGCGCCAAAGCAGGAGTAGATGCTCGCCGGGTTCTGCGCATCCAGGGCGAAGAAGTTCAGCAGGCGCTCGGCGTGCGGCTCGCCGTGGCGGGCGAGGTAGGCATCGAGGTTGCCGGTGATCAGCAGTGGCATGGCCAGTTCTTCCAGGCCATCGCCACGGCCGTCCTGGGGCATCATCGACAGCGAGTAGGACACGTCGAGCATGCGCGCGAGGTTCTCGGCGCGCTCCAGGTAACGGGACATCCAGTACAGATCGGAAGCGGTACGGCTCAGCATGATCAGTCCTCCACCACCCAGGTGTCCTTGGTACCGCCGCCCTGTGACGAGTTGACCACCAGCGAGCCCTCGCGCAGCGCCACGCGGGTCAGCCCACCGGGCACCAGGCGCACGTTGTCCGGTGCGGACAGCACAAAGGGCCGCAGGTCGATGTGACGCGGGGCGATGCCGTTCTCGACGAAGGTCGGGCAGGTCGACAGACTCAGCGTCGGCTGCGCGATATAGGCCTCCGGCCGCGCCATCAGGCGGGCGCGGAAGGCTTCGATCTCGGCGCTGCTGGCGGCCGGCCCGACCAGCATGCCGTAGCCGCCGGAGCCCTGGGCTTCCTTCACCACCAGCTCGGGCAGGTGCGCCAGCACGTGGGACAGGTCCTGCGGGCGGCGGCACTGCCAGGTCGGCACGTTGTGCAGGATGGGTTCCTGGTCGAGGTAGAAACGGATCATCTCCGGCACGTAGGGGTAGACGGATTTGTCGTCGGCCACCCCGGTGCCGATGGCGTTGGCCAGCACCACGTTGCCCGCGCGATAAGCGGCCAGCAGGCCGGGCACGCCGAGCATGGAGTCGGGGTTGAAGGCCAGCGGGTCGAGGAAGTCGTCGTCGACCCGCCGGTAGATCACGTCCACCGGCATCGGGCCGGCGGTGGTGCGCATGTAGACGCGCTCGTCGCGGACGAACAGGTCGGCGCCCTCCACCAGCTCCACGCCCATCTCGCGGGCGAGGAAGGCGTGCTCGAAGTAGGCGCTGTTGAAGCGGCCGGGCGTCAGTACCACCACGCAGGGCTGCTCCACTTCGCTGGCCTGGCGCAGGGTGTCGAGCAGCAGGTTCGGGTAGTGGTCGATGGGCGCGATGCGCTGGGCGCCGAACAGCTCGGGGAACAGGCGCATCATCATCTTGCGGTTCTCCAGCATGTAGGAGACGCCGCTGGGGGTACGCAGGTTGTCCTCGAGGACGTAGTAGGCGCCGTTGCCGTCGCGCACCAGGTCGATGCCGGCGATGTGCGCGTAGACGTTGCCGGGTACGTCCAGGCCCTGCATGGCGAGCTGGTACTGGTCGTTGGCCAGGACCTGCTCGGGCGGGATCAGGCCTTCCTTGAGGATGCGCTGGTCGTGGTAGAGGTCGGCGAGGAACAGGTTGAGCGCCTGCACCCGCTGGATGCAGCCGGCCTCGATGATCTTCCATTCGCTGGCGGGAATGCTGCGCGGGATGGTGTCGAAGGGGATCAGGCGCTCGGTGCCCTGGTCGTCGCCATAGAGGGTGAAGGTGATCCCGGCGCGGTAGAACAGCAGGTCGGCCTCGCGGCGGCGCTGTTGCAACTGTTCGCCGGGCATGTCCGCCAGCCAGCGGGCGAACTCCGTGTAGTGCGGTCGGCAGGCGCCAGCGGCGTCATGCATTTCGTCATAGAACACCCGAGCCATTTTCTACTCCTTGTTGCCGCTCATCCTCGGATGGGAAGGACACCGCAAGGCCCGTGCCAGAGGTCGATTTCCTGTTGATTCAATAACTTGCAAAGGCTGCCCGAACACCCCGCACCCGCTTGGTGCGCTTTGCCGGCCGCTACGCCCCGGCGCGCCCCGTTTGGGGCCGCGATGGCCGGCGGGCGGGGCTTTGCGGGGCACAGGGGCTTTCTTGTCAGTCTCCGGGGCCGGAACTACGCTGCAAGAGCCCCTCCCGATAGGGCACATCGCTATCAACCAGGTGCCGACCTTACGGCGCGGTTCGGCCGCAGAGGCTCCGACAACGAAGAACAACAGGAGTCGACTCATGTCATCAGTGCATTTGTCTTCAGGGAAAGTCGCGGCGCTGGCCTTCGCCTGCGCCAGCCTGCTCGGCAGCGCCTCCCTCCAGGCCGCCGAGGCGCTCAAGCAACTGGGCCAACCCGAAGGCGCCCTCGACATCATCGCCTGGCCCGGCTACATCGAACGCGGCGAGAGCGACAAGAACTACGACTGGGTGACCCAGTTCGAGAAGGACACCGGCTGCAAGGTCAACGTGAAGACCGCCGCCACTTCCGACGAGATGGTCAGCCTGATGGCCAAGGGCGGCTACGACCTGGTCACCGCCTCCGGCGATGCCTCCCTGCGGCTGGTCTACGGCAAGCGCGTGCAGCCGATCAACATCGCCCTGGTGCCCAACTGGAAGAACGTCGACCCGCGCCTGCAGAACGCGCCGTGGCACACGGTGGACGGCAAGCACTACGGCACGCCCTATCAGTGGGGCCCGAACGTGCTGATGTACAACACCAAGGTCTTCCCCAAGGCGCCGCTGAGCTGGAGCGTGGTGTTCAGCGAGCAGAAGCTGCCCGACGGCAAGAGCAACAAGGGCCGTGTGCAGGCCTACGATGGGCCGATCTATATCGCCGACGCCGCGCTCTACCTGAAGACCACCAATCCCGCCCTGGGCATCCAGGACCCCTACGAGCTCAACGAGGAACAGTACGCCGCCACCCTCAAGCTGCTGCGCGACCAGCAGAAGCTGATCCACCGCTACTGGCATGACGCCACGGTGCAGATGAGCGACTTCAAGAACGAGGGCGTGGCCGCGTCCGGCTCCTGGCCGTACCAGGTCAACGCGCTGGTGGGCGAGAAGCAGCCGATCGAATCGACCATCCCGGTCGAAGGGGTGACCGGCTGGGCCGACACCACCATGATGCACGTCGACGCCAAGCACCCGACCTGCGCCTACAAGTGGCTGAACTGGTCGCTGGAACCCAAGGTGCAGGGCGACGTGGCCGCCTGGTTCGGCTCGGTGCCCGCCTCACCCGCCGGCTGCACCGGCAGCCAGTTGCTCGGTCCGCAGGGCTGCGCCACCAACGGCTATGACCAGTTCGACCGCATCGCCTTCTGGAAGACCCCGCAGGCCAAGTGCGCCCAGGGGCAGTGCGTGCCATACAGCCGGTGGACGCAGGACTACATCGCGATCATGGGCGGGAGGTGATCCCCCGGCACTGACCGCTTTTCTGTAGGAGCGAGCTTGCTCGCGAACAGCCCCGCAGCGGGTTCGCGAGCAAGCTCGCTCCTACGAAGAGCCCCCTCCCGAGCACCCTCGCCCCCATGCGCTACCTTTTCTGATGCAGCCCCGCCACTCAGGTAGCCAGCAGCATGCCCACAGCCGTCCAGTTCACCGAGGTGAGCCGTCACTACGGCGACGTCCGCGCCGTCGACCGGGTGTCCATCGAGATCCGTGATGGCGAGTTCTTCTCCATGCTCGGCCCGTCGGGCTCGGGCAAGACCACCTGCCTGCGCCTGATCGCCGGCTTCGAGCAGCCGACTTCGGGCTCCATCCGTATTCATGGCCATGAAGCCGCCGGCCTGCCGCCCTACGAGCGCGACGTCAACACCGTGTTCCAGGACTACGCGCTGTTCCCGCACATGAACGTGCTGGACAACGTGGCCTACGGCCTCAAGGTGAAGGGCGTGGCCAAAACCGAACGCCTGAAACGCGCCGAGGAAGCCCTGGGCATGGTCGCCCTGGGCGGCTACGGCTCCCGCAAGCCGGCGCAGCTCTCCGGCGGCCAGCGACAACGCGTGGCGCTGGCCCGCGCCCTGGTGAATCGCCCGCGCGTGCTGCTGCTGGACGAACCCCTCGGGGCACTGGACCTCAAGCTGCGCGAGCAGATGCAGGTGGAGCTGAAGAAGCTGCAGCGCCAGCTGGGCATCACCTTCATCTTCGTCACCCACGACCAGGGCGAGGCGCTGTCCATGTCCGACCGCGTGGCGGTGTTCAACAAGGGCCGCATCGAGCAGGTCGACACCCCGCGCAACCTCTACATGAAACCGGCCACGCGCTTCGTCGCCGAGTTCGTCGGCACCGCCAACGTGCTGCGCGGCGACCTCGCCCAGCGCCTGCTCGGCGAAACCCGGCCGCACTCCCTGCGCCCCGAGCACGTACGCTTCGGCCGTGCCGGCGACGGCGAGCTGGAAGTCAGCGGCACCCTGTTCGACGTGCAGTACATGGGCGCCAGCAGCCGCTACGAGATCGAACTGGATAACGGCGGCCGCCTGGTCGCGGCCCTGCCCAATGGCGAACGCGAGGAGCAGCGGCCGAAACCGGGCGACACGGTCACCGCCCATTGGGCACGCAGCGCGCTGGTCCCGCTGCTCGAGGAGCCCGCGCCGTGAGGGCGATCTCCAGTTTCCTCTACCGGCGCAGTACGCTGTACCTGCTGATGCTGCTGATTCCGCCGCTGCTGTGGTTCGGGGTGATCTACATCGGCTCGCTGTTCGCCCTGCTCTGGCAGAGCTTCTACACCTTCGACGACTTCACCATGGCGGTAACGCCGGAGCTGACCCTGGCCAACTACAAGGCGCTGATCAACCCGGCCAACTACGACATCGTGCTGCGCACCCTGGGCATGGCCATCAGCGTCTCCATCGCCAGCGCCATCCTCGCCTTCCCCATCGCCTACTACATGGCGCGCTACGCCGGGCCCAAGGAAAAGGCCTTCTTCTACATCGCGGTAATGCTGCCGATGTGGGCCAGCTACATCGTCAAGGCCTATGCCTGGACCGTGATCCTGGCCAAGGGCGGCATCCTTTACTGGGTGATCGAGCGCCTGCACCTGCTCGCTCCGCTCGGCCTGTTGCTGGACGTGCCCGGCGTCGGCGGCAACACCCTGTCCACCTCGCACATCGGGCGCTTCTGGGTGTTCACCTACATCTGGCTGCCGTTCATGATCCTGCCGATCCAGGCCTCGCTGGAACGCCTGCCGCCGTCGTTGCTGCAAGCCTCGGCGGACCTCGGCGCGCATCCGCGGCAGACCTTCTTCCAGGTGGTCCTGCCGCTGGCGTTTCCCGGCGTGGTGGCCGGCTCGATCTTCACCTTCAGCCTGACCCTGGGCGACTTCATCATCCCCCAGCTGGTGGGCCCCAGCGGGCTGTTCATCGGCACCATGGTCTACGTGCAGCAGGGTGCAATCGGCAACATGCCGCTGGCAGCGGCCTTCACCCTGGTGCCCATCGTTCTGATCGCCGTGTACCTGTCCATCGCCAAGCGGCTGGGGGCCTTCGATGCGCTCTGACGCACATTCCACGGATCGCCCCTCCTGGTTCCTGCGCCTGGCTGCCTGGGGTGGGCTGGTGTTCCTGCACTTCCCGATCCTGGTGATCCTGCTTTACGCCTTCAACACCGAGGAGTCCGCCTACAGCTTCCCGCTGCAGGGCTTCACCCTGAAGTGGTTCAGCATCGCTTTCCAGCGCGGCGACGTGCTCGACTCCATCTGGCTGTCGGTGAAGATCGCCTGCGTGGCCACGCTGATCGCCATGGTCCTTGGCACGCTGGCCGCCGGCGCGCTGTACCGCCGCGACTTCTTCGGCAAGGAGAGCATCTCGCTGATGCTGATCCTGCCCATCGCCCTGCCCGGCATCATCACCGGTATCGCCCTGCTCTCGGCATTCAAGACCCTCGGCATCGAGCCGGGCTTCCTGACCATCGTCATCGGCCATGCGACCTTCTGCGTGGTGATCGTCTACAACAACGTCATCGCCCGCTTCCGCCGCACCTCGCACAGCCTGATCGAGGCCAGCATGGACCTGGGCGCCGACGGCTGGCAGACCTTCCGCTACATCATCCTGCCGAACATCGCCACGGCGCTGCTGGCCGGCGGCATGCTGGCCTTCGCCCTGTCGTTCGACGAGATCATCGTCACCACCTTCACCGCCGGCCACGAGCGCACCCTGCCGCTGTGGCTACTCAACCAGCTGACCCGCCCGCGCGACGTGCCGATCACCAACGTGGTGGCGATGCTGGTGATGCTCGCCACCATGCTGCCGATCCTCGGCGCCTACTACCTGACGCGCGGGACCAGCGACGTGGCGGGGAGTGGGAAATGACTCTTGGCGTTTTGCGAAACGCCCTCTCCCCAGCCCTCTCCCTGAAGGGAGAGGGAGCATCCGTGCAGCGGGATACCACTGTGCAGAGGACAGCCCCCTCTCCCTCCGGGAGAGGGTTGGGGTGAGGGGAAACCCATTGAAGGAGGAGCCCCCATGCAAACCAAACTCCTGATCAACGGCCAGTTCATCGCCGGCGAAGGCGAGAAGCTGGACATCCTCAACCCCGCCACCGGCGAGGTGCTCGGGCAGATCGCCGAGGCCAGCGAAGCGCAGGTGGACGCCGCCGTACGCGCCGCCGACCATGCCTTCGACAGCTGGTCGCAGACCGCGCCGAAGGACCGCGCCATGCTCCTGCTGCGCCTGGCCGACCGCATCGAGGAGCACGCCGAGGAGCTGGCCCGCCTGGAATCCGACAACTGCGGCAAGCCCTACTCCGCCGCGCTGAACGACGAGATCCCGGCCATCGCCGACGTGTTCCGCTTCTTCGCCGGCGCCTGCCGCGTGCTGCCCGGCTCCGCCGCCGGCGAATACCTGCCCGGTTTCACCTCGATGATCCGCCGCGACCCGGTGGGCGTGGTCGCCTCCATCGCGCCGTGGAACTACCCACTGATGATGGCCGCCTGGAAACTCGGCCCGGCCCTGGCCGCCGGCAACTGCGTGGTGCTCAAGCCCTCGGAACAGACCCCGATGACCGCGCTGCGCGTGGCCGAATTCATCGCCGAGCTGTTCCCCGCCGGGGTGGTCAACCTGGTCTTCGGCCGTGGCCCGACCGTAGGCTCGCCACTGGTGAGCCACGACCTGGTACGCATGGTTTCCCTCACCGGCTCGGTGGGCACCGGCAAGGCGATCATCAGGAGTGCCGCCGACAGCGTGAAGCGCCTGCACATGGAACTGGGCGGCAAGGCCCCGGTGATTGTGTTCGACGACGCGGACCTTGCGGACGTGGTGGCCGGCATCCGCACCTTCGGCTTCTACAACGCCGGCCAGGACTGCACCGCCGCCTGCCGCATCTATGCCGGCAAGAAGATCTACGACAACTTCGTCGCCGACCTGGCCAGCGCCGTCGGCAGCCTGAAGACGGGGCTGCAGAACGACCCGAACACCGAACTCGGCCCACTGATCACCGCGGCGCAGCGCGAGCGCGTCTCCGGCTTCGTCGAACGGGCCAAGGCCAGCCCGCACATCCGCATCGCCACCGGCGGCAACATCGTCAGCGGCAAGGGCTTCTTCTACGAACCGACGGTGGTGGCCAATGCCGAGCAGGACGACGAGATCGTCCGCCGCGAGGTGTTCGGCCCGGTGGTCTCGGTGACGCCCTTCAGCGATGCGGACGAGGCGGTGCGCTGGGCCAACGACTCCGACTACGGTCTCGCCTCCTCGGTCTGGACCCGCGACGTCGGCCGCGCCTCACGGGTAGCCGCGCGCCTGCAGTACGGCTGCACCTGGGTGAATACCCACTTCATGCTGTGCAGCGAAATGCCCCACGGCGGCTTCAAGCAGTCCGGCTACGGCAAGGACCTGTCGATGTACGGCCTGGAGGACTACACCGTGGCGCGGCACATCATGATCAAGCATTGAAGCGGCTGGGTACGTGACACGTAGGATGGGTGGAGCGCAGCGATACCCATGCTGACGGAAGCGCGGCATCGATGGGTATCGCTGCGCTCCACGCCATCCTACAAAGTGCGCCATGCACCATGGGTGTGAAGCGAGGCGCCGATCAAACCAACCCGGCCAGCTTCAGCCAATGGCTGTAGAACCCTTCCGCCACCCGGTTCATCGCCGCGACCTTCTGCGGCAGCTCGGCCAGCATCACCTCCGCGCTTTCCTGGCTCGGCTGGCTGGGGTCGAGGTATTCCGGCCAGCCATTGATCCAGCCGCTCACCAGTTCCTCGGTCATCTCCGGGTGTCCCTGCAGGCCGAGGATGCGCTCGCCAAAGCTGAAGGCCTGGTTCTCGCACCAGGGGCTGGAAAGCAGGTGCGTCGCACCCTCGGGCAGGTCGAAGGTATCGCCGTGCCACTGGTAGATCGGGAATTCGTCCGGCAAGTGCGCCAGCCACGGGCTCTGCGACTCCAGGCGACGCATCGGCTGCCAGCCCATTTCGGTGTAGGGCAGACGACGGATGTCCGCGCCCAGCGCCTTGGCCAGCAATTGCCCACCCAGGCAGTGGCCGATCATCGGCACGTCGCGCTCGATGAAACGGCGGATCGCCGCGATTTCCGTACGCAGCCACGGCGTATCGTCATTGACACTCATCGGCCCGCCCATGATCGCGACCGCCCTAGGCCGCTCCAGGTCATAGCCCTGCAGCTCATCGAGGTCGGCGCGGCGCACCTCGAACGACAGGCCGCAACGGTCCAGCACCGTGGCCAGGTGGCCCGGCGGGCAGAAATCGACGTGGGTCAGAATCAGAATATCGGTCATGGTCACCTCCGCACGGCAGTCTGCCGTATCGAGAAGTCGCCATAAACCCCGGCGTACCCGCACGTAAACCGCGCCGTCACGGTGGGTGACGGCGCGTATGCGGTTGCGGGTAGACAATCATGGCCGTCAGTCGACGGCCCGGAACGCGTTGCTGCTAGGGACGCAGGGAACTCACTTCCTGGGTCACGCCCCAGCCGTCCAGAACACCTCCCAGCGGCGCCACGACTTCCTCCAGGTCGTGTTCGAAGGCGCCGATGCCCGCGTGGGTCGCGAACATCACCTTGCTGATCTGCAGGCTCCACCCACCATCGTCGCGGGCTTCGACCTGCGCTCTCAGCGACTCGCCGCGGAATTGCCGGGCGGCCTTACGGGCATTCTGTTCATCGGGAAAGATGGCGAAAAAATCGATGGGATGAATGCGAGCGAAATCGAAGCCACCCTCCTTCATCCGGCGCAACACGTTGACGCTGATATCCTCCGAGAGGGGCTTTTCCATGGTACGCACCTCCTTTCGAGACGTTCAGAGTTTATTTCCCGCCAACGAACGCCCCTTGCCGGCGGCAAGGATGCGTTCCGGGCACCTCTATGTGCCACAGGAAACGCCAAGTCAAACAACGTCCCCCCATTGGAAGCCAGATCCGCCGAACACGCTGAAAGGCACTATCCCTTGGCGGATTGCGAAGGCTACCTCACCAGCGTAGCGCCTCTGCCGGCGAGTTGCCGCTACTTCACCGTTTCAGCCCGGGCAGCGGCGACAGGCGGCAATTCGGCACGACCGGTACCCGGCACCAGCACGCCCAGCACGCCCAGCACAAGGTCGCAGCGCCGCGCAGGTTTCAGCCGAAGACCAACACCCACGGCTGAAACAGCCTGAAACACTATCCGCCCAGGGCCAGGCAGATGCCGGTCATCAGCACCCCGAGGGCGGTGAAGCCCAGCGAGGACTTCCACGGCGAGCCGCCGGCCCAGCGCGCCAAGCGCCACCCCAGGATGAACAGCATGGCCAGCCCGATCGACTGGGCGGCGCGCAAGGCCAACAGGTCGTCAGGAACCAGCAGCAACGGCAGGATGATCGGGAAGGTGGCGACGAAGGTATGCGAGCCCAGCACCAGCCAGGCCAGCCAGTGCTCGCGGCCCAGCCTCGGCGCCGCGCCGGTTCCCATCCCGGAGGCCAGCAGATTACGGTGCATGCGCTGCACCTCGTCGGGCAACATGCCATCGACCACCACGTCGGGAAGAAAGTCGCGCAGGCCGTCGCGGAAGCAGGCCTCCTGTTCCGCCCCGCGCAGGGCATGCAGACGCTCGTGGGCATGATCCAGGCGGACACGGATGCCCACCAGGGTCATCATCGCGTCGACCATTCCCCAGGCCAGGTTGCAGCCCAGCGCGGCGACGATCAGGTCGTAACGCCCGGCGCCGTCGGCGGCGGCGGGAATGACCGAGATGATGGTCAAGGCCATGACCACGCCAAAAGCCCCTTCGCTGAGGCGATCGAAAGGACTTGTGACATCGTTCCAGGCCTGTTGCCAGGCCGCTTTCCAGGAAAGGCGGGGGCGCTGCATGGAGCAGATTCCTTGAAGACCGTACGAACCGGCGCCGCATCCACGGCGCCGGCGTGGGAGTCTACGAGGCTCCGGCCGTCACGGGCAGCCCCTCGATGAAAATCGCGCAAAGCCTTGAGACAGAGCGTGCGCGATCTCTCGCGGCGAATCTCAGGCGCGGCTGAGCCAGGCCATCACCCAGCGATTGAGCGCCGGCGGCGACAGCTGGCCGGACCAGTACATCGCCCGGAACAGCGCGCCAATGGGCCGGTGCACCGCCCGGCTCTGCGCCTGGCGCCAGGCCGCCTGGGCGATGTCCTCGGCGCTCAGGGTCACGCCCAGCCGGCGCAGTACCGGCGGCTCGACCGCTTGGCTGGCGACCATCGGCGTGCGCACGAAGGGTGGCATCAGGTCGGCGACGCGAATGCCGTGCTCGCGCCACTCCAGCTCCAGCGCCTCCGTCAGCCCGCGAATGGCGAACTTGGAGGCGGAATAGCTGGCCATCTGCGGCACGCCGTACAGTCCCGAGGCCGAGCCCATGTTCAGCACCTGCGCGCCCGGCGTGCGCTTGAGGTATGGCAGCGCGGCATGGCAGCAGTTGAGCACGCCCTGCACGTTGATCGCGATGATGCGCTGGTGATCGGCCAGGCTGATGTCCTCGAAGCGGCCGAAGCGCAGGATGCCCGCGCAGTTGAACAGCAGGCGCAGACCGCCGTCGCTGTCTTCGGCGTATTCGCGTACGGCGGCAGTCACCGCCTCGGCATCGGTGACATCCAGCGCACGCCGCCAGGCGCCGCCGAGCTCCACGGCAAGCGCCGCCAGCGGCTCGGGGTTCAGGTCGAGCAGGCCGACGCGCCAGCCACGCTGGTGGAAGAGCCTTGCGGTAGCGGCGCCAATGCCCGAGGCGGCGCCGCTGATCAGGATGTTGTTCATCCACGCACTCCCTGCAGATGTTGGGCAACGAAACTGGCGACATCCTGCAGGGCGCGGTCGGCCACCTTCAGCACCCCGGCGTGGGCCTGGAATACGTGCCAGCAGTTCGGGAAGCGCTGCAGCTTCACCACGGCGCCATGGCGCCGAGCGGCATCGGCAAAACGCAGGCTATCGTTGCGCAGCACTTCATCCTCGCCGACCTGGATCAGCAGCGGCGGCAGGCCGGTGAGATCGGCATACAGCGGCGACAGCTGCGCATCACCGCGAGGCACGCCGGGCGGGCAGAACATCGCCATGGCGCTGTCGATCCAGGCGCGGGTAATCAGGGGATCGCCCGCCGCCGGTGCGTGCAGGTGCTCGGAAGTCAGGTCAGTCACCGGCGAGAAGGTCACCAGCGCACCGGGCGCCGGCAGGCCGAGCGCCTTCGCTTGCAGCGCCAGTTGCAGGGTCAGGTGGCCGCCGGCGGAATCCCCGGCAATGGCAATGGCCGAAGACGGGATGCCCTTGTCCAGCAGCGCGCGGTAGGCCGCCACCGCATCATCACGCTGGGCCGGGAACGGGTGCTCCGGCGCCAGGCGGTAATCCAGCGCCCAGACCTCCGCCTGGCAGAGCCGCGCCAGGTTGGCGGTGATGGCCCGGTGGGTGGCCGGCGAGCCGACCAGATAGGCGCCGCCGTGCAGGTAGAGGATCACCGTCCCCGCCCTGCCCTCGCGGGGCCGCCAGACTTCGCAGGGCAGCCCGCCCAGAGTCGTCTGCTCGCGCTGCACGCCACGCGGCGTCAGGGTCGCGGCGGTCAGCCCGCGCAGCAGCGCGCGCTGCGCCTGCACCGGCAACTGCGGCCCCATCAGGCCGCGGAACAGCAGGTTGAGCAGGCCGCGCAAGGCAGCGGTGAGGATCTTCTGGCCAAGGGACAGCGGCACCTGCGGTTCAACGGATGCAGTCATAGTCGGCGAACTCCGGCTGACGAGTCTGTTGGCGATAGCGGAAGGTGAAGCCCGGCCAGTTGACGGTATTGCGCCCGCTGGCAGTCTTGTACCAGCTGTTGCAGCCGCGTTCCCAGATGGTATGGCGCAACTCGTGCTGCAGGTGCTGGTTGAAACGCTGCTGCACCTGGGGTTTCACGTCCAGGTACTTCAGGCCCTCGCGGCGGATCCGCTGCAGGCAGCCGAGCACGTAGGGAAACTGGCTTTCCAGCATGTAGATGATCGAGTTGTGCCCCAGGTTGGTGTTCGGCCCGTAGAGGATGAACAGGTTGGGGAAGCCGCTGACACTGATGCCCTTGTAGGCCTCGGCGCCCTCTTTCCACGCCTGGTTCAGCTCGCGCCCGCCGAGGCCCTGGACGCGCATCGGCGCGAGGAACTCGGTGGCGGCGAAACCGGTGCCGTAGATGATGGTATCCACCGGATGGCGCTGGCCGTCGCGGGTGACGATGGCGTCCTCGGTGACTTCGCGGATGCCGGTATCCACCAGCTTCACATTGCTGCGCGCCAGCGCCGGGTAGTAGTCGTTGCTGATCAGGATGCGCTTGCAGCCCAGCGGATAATCCGGCTCCAGCCGCGCGCGCAGGCCGGCGTCGGGAATGCCCCGCTGCAGGTGACGATGGAAGCTCAGGCGCATCACCTTCATCAGCGGCGGGAACACGGTGAAGGCCAGCGCCCGCGCCTCGTGCTGGATGTACTTGAG
The DNA here is from genome assembly GCF_050474425.1 of Pseudomonas sp. B1-22. Taxonomy (NCBI): domain Bacteria; kingdom Pseudomonadati; phylum Pseudomonadota; class Gammaproteobacteria; order Pseudomonadales; family Pseudomonadaceae; genus Pseudomonas; species Pseudomonas sp. B1-22. The sequence goes on from NZ_JBCHVH010000005.1 coordinate 566,875, forward strand.
CCCACGATCGAGCCGTTGCAGCCACGGCAGGCGCGCCTTCAGGCTGCGCTCCCAGGCGGCATAGGGACGGTCCGGCTTGGGAATCACATAGGCCGCACTGCGCTGGAACAGCAGCAGTTCAGCCACCTTCGGCGCGATCTGCGGAACGAACTGGATGGCGCTGGCGCCTGTGCCGATCACCGCCACGCGGCCGCCTTGCAGCTTCGCCTGGTCATCCCACTGCGCGGAGTGGAAGGCCTTGCCCTGGAAACGCTCGATGCCAGGCAGATGCGGAATCAGTGGCCGGCTCAGTTGGCCGAGGGCACAGACCAGCGACTGGGCGCGCAGCACCTCGCCATTGGCGCAGGTCACCCGCCACTCCCCGGCCGCCTCGTCGAAGCTCGCCGCGCTGACTTCGCAGTGGAAGCGGATGCGTTCGCGCAGGCCGTACTTGTCCGCGCAGTGCCGGGCGTAGTCGAGAATTTCCGCCTGCGGGGCGAACTTGCGCGACCAGTCGGCCTTGGGCTCGAAGGAGAAGGAATACAGGTGCGAAGGCACGTCGCAGGCGGCGCCGGGATAGCGGTTCTCGCGCCAGCAACCGCCGACGTCGCCGGCTTTTTCGAGGATCAGGAAGTCGTCGATGCCTTCCTGCTTCAGACGGATTGCCAGGCCCAGGCCGGCGAAGCCCGCGCCAATGATCAGCACGCGCACGGCAGCCGACCCGGGGGAAGTGTTTGTCATTGTTGTGCTCCCGGTGGTGTTCCCGCCCGATGGCGGATGGGAACATCCTAGGGCTTCATTCGTCCCCGGGTTATGGCATAGTCGGACATAAAATTGTGACTTTCGGTCAGATTGTCCGACGAGGATTGCGATGCCTGCCACTCCACACTGGTCGCCGCGCCGCAGCGCCGTCAGCGTGCAACTGCTGACGCAGTTCGGCCTGGACCATGGCTTGAACCTGGAACAATGCCTGGGCGATACCGGCCTGGACATCGGCGTGCTCGCCGATCCCGGCGCGGAAGTGGACGCCGAGCAGGAGCTACGCCTGGTACGCAATCTGACCCGGCACCTGGGGCATATCCCCGGGATCGGCCTCGAAGCAGGGCTGCGCTACCACCTCAACACCTATGGCATCTGGGGCTTCGCCCTGCTCAGCAGCGCCACCTTCCTCAGCGCCGCGCGCCTGGGGCTGCGCTACCTCGACCTGACCTACGCCTTCCACCGCATGCGCCTGGAGGAGCACGACGGCGAGGCGCACCTGGTGCTGGACGACGACGCCATCCCGGAGGACCTGCGCGACTTCCTGATCGAGCGCGACGGCGGCGGCGTGCTGCGCATCCAGCGCGACCTGACCAACCAGCCGGCACCGGTGCGTCACGTCAGCTTCCGCCGCGAAGCGCCCGGCGACGTGCAGCCCTACATCGACGAACTGGGTGTCCGGCCGCTGTTCGGCCAGGCGGAGAACCGCATCATCTTCGACAGCCGCATCCTCGAACTGCCGCTGCCCGGCGCCAACCCGGAAGTGGCGTTGCGCTGCGAGGAACAGTGCCGCGCCCTGCTCGCCCGGCGCCAGGTACGCACCGGGCTGTCCGGGCAGATCCGCGACCGCCTGCTGGCCACGCCCGGACGGCTGCCGGACATGGAGCAGATGGCCTCGGCAATGCACATGACCTCGCGCACCCTGCGCCGCCGCCTGGACGCCGAAGGCAGCAGCTTCCGCGCGCTGGTGGACGAGGTGCGCCAGGCCCTGGCCGAGGAGTTGCTGGCCACGGGCGTGATTCGTCTGGAGGAGATCGCCGAGCGGCTCGGCTATGGGGAAGTGTCGAACTTCATTCATGCCTTCCGCCGCTGGAAAGGCGTGTCGCCGGGGCGTTTCCGCCGGGGCTGAGCACCAGGATCAGAAAACGAGTTTGTAGCCGATCGAGGCCAGCATCACCGCCAGGCAGGGACGCAGCACGCCGTCCGGAACACGGCCGGCCAGGTGGCTGCCGATGTAGATGCCCGGCAGCGAGCCGATCAGCAGGTAGCCGAGCAGGCCCCAGTCCATGTTGCCCATGCTGGCGTGGCCGAGGCCGGCGACCAGGGTGAGCGGTACGGCGTGGGCGATCTCGGTGCCTACCAGACGGCGGGTGGCGAGGAAGGGATAGAGCACGAACAGCGCCACGGTACCCAGCGCGCCAGCGCCGATGGAGGTCAGCGCGACCATGGCACCGAGGACGGCGCCGGTGACGACGGTCAGGGAATTCAGCTTCGGGCCGCTGAAGTGGAAGCTGTCGCCGGCGTGGCGCTGGGCGAAGGCCAGCGCCTGCTTCTTGAACAGTACGGCCAGCGCAGTGAGCAGCAGGACGACGCCCAGGGCATGCTTGATGATGCTGTTCATCGCCGCCGTATCGGCGTGCAGATTGTGCAGGAACAGCAGGGTCAGCGCCGCCGCCGGCACGCTGCCGAGGGCGAGCCAGCCGGTGATGCGCCAGTCGATGTTGTCGTTCTTGCGATGAACCAGGACACCGCCGGACTTGGTGATGGCGGCGTACAGCAGGTCGGTGCCTACCGCGGCGGCAGGATTGATACCGAACCAGAGGAGGATGGGGGTCATCAGCGAACCGCCGCCGACGCCGGTCATACCAACGATAAAGCCAACGACAAGACCCGCGATCACGAAACCGATATTGCCAACTTCCATCTACGCGTCCTGACTGGCGAAACTGATCACCTCGTGGTGTGGGCGGCAGGATAGCGACTTTTCTTATAATGCATTAGACCGATGTGGTCTTACTTTATAACTTGTTTTCACCTGAAGCCCGGTTGTGCTTTTCCGCGCCGCGCCGTCTGGAACGCCGCCCGGGGCTTGACTGTAGGAGCGGACTCCGTCCGCGATGGCCCCACGCGGAAGCTGATCGCGGACGAAGTCCGCTCCTACGGGGGAATCGGAGCGCTTTCCGCACTCGCACCCGGCCCCAAAGAAAAAGGGGCCCGAAGGCCCCTTTTGCGCTTACCCGGCAATCACTTCGCGTCAGGCTTGCCGTCCACTACACCGGCGGTGTTGTCCAGCAGGCTCTTGGTCGCGGTCTGGATGAAGGACTCCAGGCGCACGCGTAGGTCTTCCTGGTCCGGCGCGTTTTCCACACGGGTCACGCCGAAGTCCTTGCCGACCTTGTAATCGTAGACGCGGATGTCGCCTTCCTTGGGTTTGATCAGGATGCGGTTGCCGTTGATGATCGCCACCACCTGCTCGCTGCCGGAGGGCTTGATCACGCCGATGCCCTTGTCGCCTTCGGGCAGATTCAGCAGGTCACGGCCCCAGCACTGGTGGCGGGTCTCGCCGCCCAGGCGGCCCATGATGGTCGGCACGATGTCGATCTGGGTGCCGACGGTGTCGCGGGTGGCGCCGAACTTCTCCTGGATGCCCGGAGCGATCATCAGGAAGGGCACGTTGAAGCGGAACAGGTCCATTTCAGTCAGCTGCTCGGGCGCGCCGAAGCCGTGGTCACCCACCACGATGAACAGGGTGTCCTTGTAGTACGGCGACTTCTTGGCCTTCTCGAAGAACTGTCCCAGCGCCCAGTCGGAATAGCGCATGGCGGTCAGGTGCTCGTCGAGGCTGCCGTGGCCGGTCACGCGCTCCACCGGCAGGTCCTTCGGCAGTGCGTAGGGCACGTGGTTCGACAGGCTCTGCAGCAGGGCATAGAACGGCTTGCCGGTTGCATCGAGCTTGTCCAGTTCCTCGTTGCCGCGGGCGAACATGTCCTGGTCGGACACGCCCCAGGTCGGGTCGGAGAACACCGGGTTCACGTAGTCGTTGCGGCCGATGAAGGAGGTCATGCCCTGGTTGGCGAAGAAGCCGGACTGGTTGTCCCAGGCGAAGTCGCCGTTGTAGACGTAGACGTCCTCGAACTTGCGCGCCGACAGCAGTTGCGGCAGGCCGGAGAACTTGTGGCCACCCTCGGGCGTCTGCATCAGGTATTCGAAGCCCGGCAGGTTCGGGAAGCACGCCATGGTGGCGAACATGCCCTGGTGGGTGTGGGTGCCGTTGGAGAAGAACTGGGTGAACAGCAGGCCTTCCTTCGAGAGCTTGTCGAAGTACGGCGTGATGTTGCCCTCCCCGCCCAGCGCGCCGACGAAGTGGCCGGCGAAGCTTTCCAGCAGGATCACCACCACGTTCTTGATCGGCAGGGTGCCGTCGGCCGGCGGGGTGTAGTCGCGGCGGACCGCCGCTTCGTCGGCATCGACCAGCTTGTCGGACGGCATTACCAGCATCTTGCGCACGGTCTCGCGGGCCTGCTCATCGGGCAGCGTGGCCTTCCAGATATTGTCGCGATCCTCGGAGAAGCGGCTTTCGGCGGCCTTGATCAGGGTCAGGGTACCGTTCAGGCCCAGCTGGTTGGCGAACATCGAGTCGGTGGTGAAGGCATCGCCCCAGCGCAGCGGCGGGCCCTGGCGCAGGGTGCCACGGGCGGCGACGACGCAGACTGCCACGACCGCCAGCATGACCACGGCGCGAACGTACCAGGCGGCAATCGCCGGGCCGGAGGCGCTCGGACGGGTCGCGCGGTCGATGCCACGGAACAGCATGTACAGCAGCCAGGTGGCGAAGGCCCAGGCCAGCAGGTAGCGGACCACCGGATAGCCGTACCAGATCATGCTCATGACCGTCTTGGGATCTTCGGCCATGTACTGGAACACCAGGCTGTTCAGGCGCTGGTGGAATTCGCGGTAGAAGTCCATCTCCAGCACGCCGAGGAACAGCGTCAGACTCGCGGTTGCGGTCAGCCAGGCCTTCCACAGCCAGCGCCAGCCCATGGCACGGGCGCTGGCGGTAGCGAAGACCACCGGCGCGATGATGTAGACCACCACGCGAATGTCGAAACGCATGCCGGTGATGAAGGCCTCGACGAAGGTGGAGGCCGGCGTGCTGCCCACCAGCTCGCGGTTGTAGATGAACAGCGCAAGACGCAGCAGGGAGAACATCGCCATCAGCGCAAGAACGCTGAGCGCAGTGAACGCCAGATGGCTGGAGACGGTGGGCCGCGTGAGGCTCGCACCGTTCTGGCGATTGGTCAGGACTTCTGGTTGGCCCATTTCTAGGTTCCGTTGTGAACGTGTGGGTTCGAAGGAGCGCCGCCCGTGCGGGGCCCTGCGTGAGCGCGAAAACTGCGGCATTACAGCGTAAAAGCAGTGGCCGCGCATTCTATTCGGCACCGCTGCAGCCGACATTAAGCCGATGCGGACAATCGTTTCGGAATGATACGAGCACCAGGCGACAGGGCTACGACCGCCAGACGGCGGACACAGTGCCGCACGGCGGGTGAAGAAACTGTCATGACTGACCGTTGGTCACCGGATCGGCGCCGCTCCCCGAGTCGGGAAGCGGCGCCGGGCAGCACGCGGGCGATGGCGAAGCGGCTGTCAGTCGTTGGCCGGCTTGCCGATGGCCTGCAGCACGTACTGCGGCAGGGCGAAGGCGCCCTGGTGGATGGCCGGGTTGTAGTAGCGGGTCTGGATACCGCTGGCGGAGAAGCGCTGGGCCAGGGTGGCCGCGTCGACCTTACGCAGCGCCGGGTTGGTCGAGCCCCAGGCGAAGGTCATCGAGCCGCCGATGTAGGTCGGCACGGCCGCCTGGTAGAAGTGCCAGTCGGCGAACAGACCGTTCATGCGGCCGGCGGTATTGCGCACCGTGTCCAGTTGCATGAAGGGCGTGCCGTTCTGGGTCACCAGCACGCCGCCCTCGTTCAGGCAGCGGTGGCAGGCCTGGTAGAAGTTTTCCGAGAACAGCACCTCGCCCGGACCGATGGGGTCGGTGGAGTCGGAGATGATCACGTCGAACTTCTCCGTGGTGGTGGCGACGAAGCGCATGCCGTCGTCGATCACCAGGTTCAGGCGCGGATCGTCGAAGGCGCCCTGGGAGTGGTTCGGCAGGAATTCCTTGCACATGTCGACCACGGTGCCGTCGATCTCGACCATGGTGATGTGCTCGACGCTGGCGTGCTTGGACACCTCGCGCAGCATGCCGCCGTCGCCGCCGCCGATGATCAGCACGCGCTTGGCCGCGCCGTGGGCGAGGATCGGCACGTGGGTGAGCATCTCGTGGTAGATGAACTCGTCGGCCTCGGTGGTCTGGATCACGCCGTCCAGCGCCATAACCCGGCCCATGCGGGCATTCTCGAAGATCACCAGGTGCTGGTGTTCGGTGCGCACCTCGTGGAGCATCCTGTCGACGCTGAAACGCTGGCCATAGCCGTCGTAGAGGGTTTCCTGGTAATCGTGCATGGGGTGGGCTCCCGTCGGGACAAGACAATAGGAGGGGACGGCCGGGCCGCCCCGAAAGAGGCGCGCATTCTACGTGGCCGACGATGACAGGTCGAACCCCGTTGTCGGCCAGGCTCACAGCCGGGCAGTTTGAAAGTCAGCGCCGGGACGACAGCCGAAGCCACAACAGGTAAGGTCGCTGCATGAAAAACGCATCCCCGACACCCCGGATCATCCGCCTGCCCTATCGCGCGCCGTGGGACTGGCAGCAGTTCCACGGCCACTTCGCACTGCGCAGCCTGGCCGGCGTCGAATGCCTGTCGGCCGACCGCTACGCCCGCAGCGTGCGCATCGGCGATGAGAGCGGCTGGTTCAGCGTGCGTCCGCTGGAAGATAGCGCCGAGCTCGAGCTGGAAATCCATCTCGCCCCGCAACACGCAGAAGCGCTGGCGGCGCGGGTGCGCAAGATGTTCGACCTGGACAGCGACCCCGGCCATATCGCCGAACACCTGGGCAGCGACCCGCTGCTCGGCCCGCTCATCCTGCAGGCGCCAGGACTGCGCCTGCCCACCGCGTTCGATCCGTTCGAACAGGCGGTGCGCGCCATCGTCGGCCAACAGGTCACGGTGAAAGCCGCGGTGACCATTGTCGGCCGGCTGGTGCAACGCCTGGGCGAACCACTGCCCGGTGAAACCGAGGGCCAGCCGAGCCGACTGTTCCCCACGCCCCAAGCCCTGGCCGATGCCGACCTCGCTGGTATCGGCATGCCTGGCAAGCGGGTGGAAACCCTGCAACGCTTCGCCGCCGCCTGCGCCAGCGGCACCCTGGCGCTGCACGTGGAGGATGGCGCCGAGGACCTGGTGAAGCGCCTCTGCGCCCTCCCCGGCATCGGCCCCTGGACCGCCGAGTACGTCGCCCTGCGCGCCTTCGGCGATCCGGACGCCTTCCCCACCGCCGACCTGGGCCTGCTCAAGTCGCCGGTCTGGGGCGCCGAGGGCATCACCGCGCGCGACCTGCAGCGTCGCGCCGAAGCCTGGCGGCCATGGCGCGCCTACGCCGCCGTCTATCTGTGGCACGCCTACTCCCAGGGTGGCCGCACCGGAGGATGACCATGCACTACCGCTACCACGACAGCCCCACCGGCCGCCTGCTGCTGGCCGGCGACGAAAGCGGCCTGCGAATGCTCTATATGGACCTGGAAACCCGCCACTACCCCGAGTCGGACTGGCAACAAGGCAGCCCGCTGCTGGACGAGGTGGCCCGACAGCTTGACCAGTACTTCGCCGGTAAGCGCCAGCGCTTCGAGGTTCGCCTGAACACCGGCGGCACCGAGTTCCAGCGCCAGGTCTGGCAGGCGCTGCTGGAGATTCCCTACGGCTATACCACCGTCTACGCGGAACTGGCGCGACGCATCGGCCGGCCCAAGGCAATCCGCGCGGTGGGCGCGGCCAACGGCGCCAATCCCATCAGCATCATCGTGCCCTGCCACCGGGTGATCGGCAGCAACGGCAGCCTTACCGGTTACGCCGGCGGCCTGCCGCGCAAGGAACTGCTGCTGCGCCTGGAGGGCGCCATCGAGAAGGGCTAGAAGTCGAAGGCGGTCTGCGCCGACTGCGGATCCTCGAAGCCTTCCAGCGCGAGCATGCGCAGCTTCGAAGTGCTGCCGCCCGGCGCGGAGAAGCCACCGGTCCTGCCGCCGCTGGCCAGCACGCGGTGGCACGGAATGATCAACGGAATCGGATTGCTGCCCATCGCCTGCCCCACCGCGCGGGCCAGGCCGACGTCGCCCAGGCGGCGGGCGATCTCGCCGTAGGTCGTGGTATCACCGCGACCGAGTTGAAGAATGTCGTCATAGACGCGGCGGTGGAAATCACTCACCGCCGACAGGTCCAGCGGCAGGTTTTCGAAGGACACCGCTTCGCCCCGCGCGTAGCCCAGGATCAACTGGCGCGCTTCGTCGATGAACGCCGGCCAGTGGGCGGTCTCGGTTCCGAGTTTGTCGAAGCGTTCGCGCAGGGAGTGCACGGAGTCACCCGGCAGATAGGTGCGCACGATCCCCTGCGGGCTCCAGGCGAGCCCGAACCAGCCGAGGTCTGTTTCGATCAGGCAGTAATGCATCGGTCGAGTCTCCGCCGCCGCGCCCTATCCCGCAAGCCTTTCGCCGGCCAGCATGACCTCGCACCAACGGCGCAACTCGGCGCCGATGGCGCTGGCGGGGTCGCCCTTGCGCTCGAAGGCCCACCACAACTGCGCGCCCTGCCACTGGCTGGCCATCAGCCGGCCGAGTATCGGCTGCCTGTGCGGATCATCGCTCAATCGCCGCCCCAGCGCCTTGGCCAACGCCGCGCCCCACTGCGCGCCGCGCTCGCGCAGCAGCGGATCGCGCATGTCCTCGCGCAGGATCAGCAGGCCTTCCGCGTAATCGGTCTCGCCCTCGCCCACCGGGAACATCGCCACCAGCATCTGCACCGCGCCTTCCGGGCTCAGCTCCGCAGTCTCGTCGAGCTGAGCGGTCTGCGCATCGAGCTGGTCCCACGCCCGCAGCAACACCGCACGCAGGAACTCGGCCTTGGTGGCGTGGCGCTGCACCAGAGTCGCGGCGGACAGCCCGACTTCGCGTCCCACGGCAGCGAATGTCACCGCCTCCGGGCCTTCGCGCACCATCAGCGCCATGGCGGCGTCGAGTATCGCTTCGTCGCTGACTGTCTTGGTTCGTGCCATGCAAGCCTCTTTTATAAATGAACATTCATTTATATATTTGGGCGAATCTTATCGGAGGAGATTCATCATGGCCAGGATTCTCGGCTACATCGCCAGCAGTCTCGACGGCTACATTGCCACCCCGGAGCACGGGCTGGACTGGTTGTTCAAGCACGACAAGCTGGAACTGGGCGAGCACCACTACGACCTGTTCATCCAACGCATCCGCACTCTGGTCATGGGGCGCGGTACCTATGACTTTCTCGAAGCCGACCCCAGCCCCTGGGCCTATGGGGAACAGCGGGTGCTGGTAGTGACCTCACGTCCCATCGAGAACCCGAAAGGCCCCCTGGAAACCCGCAGCGATATCGACGCGCTGGTGGCGGAGTTGCGAGCGCTGGAGGACGGGGACGTGTGGATGCTCGGCGGCGGTCAGTTGCAGATGGCCTTCCTGGAGCGCGGGGCACTGGATGAGCTGGAAATCTATGTGATGCCGGAGATCATCGGCGGCGGCGTGCCGCTCTTCCCTGCCACGGGGTTGCGGGTGTCGCCGACGCTGGTCTCGGCGAAGACCATCGAGCCCGGGTGCGTGCGGTTGCATTATCGGTTTGGTTGAGGGGGTAGCCGGTTGTTACGGAGTGGGTGGAGGGATTTCGCGGACAAGGGCTAGGCGCCCCCGTCTCTCCTACGGGGAATGCCGTGCCGTGCGGTTCGCGAGCAAGCTCGCTCCTACGAAGAGCCCATATCTCCGGCTTTGGGTTTTGCTCTGAAGACTTCCAGTGAAACATCCGCGCACTCCGAGCGCCCCTTCAGGAGGCCGAGTGGAATCGGAGTTTCAGGGGTTGAGCGGCATGGATGCCGCGAGAGCGTCGTTGGGCCATGGATGGCCCGTCGACGCGGGCCCCTGAAACTTCGATGGAGCGAGGGAACCCCGGCGAAGCCGGGGCCGGATGATGGGGCAAAGACCTTTGGTTACTTTCTGGCGTTTGAGAAAGTAACTCGCCCGAGGGGGCGAAACAAAAGCGATCAGCACACGCCGAAGCGGCGCAGAAAACACCCAACCCCAAAACGGCGGATAACGCCTTAGACGTTATTCGCCCTACCAAGAGCAAGAGCATCGCGGACGAAGTCCGCTCCTACGGGGAGCGCGGCATTTGCATGTCCGCGTGCCCGGACAAACAAGTGAAACTCAGCTCCGCGCCTGACTCCGTGGCCCGGCGAACGCCCAGACGATCAACCCCAGCACCGGCAGCACGGCGACCACCAGAATCCAGATGATCTTCTTCGGAATCTCAGCATTGCTTCGCGCCACATTGAGAATGGCCCAGATGTCCACGACGAAGATGACCAGGGCGATCAGGTCGCGCAGGAAGCCCATATTCAAGATCCCTCTATGAGAAAGTTGGTCCGAATATGATAGCGTCCCGCGCCCCCGCAGCGCGAGAGCCGGTTCAGGCTCGCGCAGGGTCGATCAGCGCGAAACTCGCGACCGTTTCATGGCCTTCCAGCACACCACCCTCGCGGGCCAGGCCGGTGGTCTGCATGCCCGCCTGCTGCGCGGCATCCAGTTCCTGCACCACGTCGGAGAGGAAGAGGATTTCCTCGCCCGGCAGGCCGATGGCGGCGGCGATGCGGCGGTAGGACTCGGCCTCGCGCTTGGGCCCGCTGGTGGTGTCGAAGTAGCCGGAGAACAGCGGCGTCAGGTCGCCCGCTTCGGAGCAGCCGAAGATCAGCTTCTGCGCCTGGATCGAGCCGGAGGAATAGACGTACAGCTGGTAGCCCTCGGCGTGCCAGCGGCGCAGCGCGTCCACGGCGTCCGGGTAGACGTGGCCCTTGAGCTGGCCGGCGCGGTAGCCCTGCTCCCAGACCATGCCCTGCAACGCCTTGAGCGGCGTGGCCTTGCGGTCTTCGGCGATCCAGCCCAGGAGGATTTCGATGCAGCGCTCGGTGTCGGCGCTCGCCTCGCCGCTGTCGACGCGCACGGCGGCCAGTTGCTCGGCCACGGAGGGCTCGCTGGCGTGCTCGCGGACGAAGTCCGGCAGATGCGCGGCGGCATAGGGGAAGAGCACGTCGAAGACGAAGCTGACCGCGCTGGTGGTGCCTTCGATGTCGGTGAGGATGGCTTTGATGGGCATGGAAACTCCAAGGGTCCGCCCCTAGTACAGGCGGGGGATGTGGCTGTAGGAGCGAGCTTGCTCGCGAACAGATTCCGTAGCGGGGGTCGTTCGCGAGCAAGGACTAGGCGTCCCCCTCGGCCCTACGAAAAGCAACGAACTCCCTGCAAAGCAGTGGCTACTGCGCTTCAGTCTTCCAGCAACGGAAACCGCTTGGCGATCTCGTCGCCGGTGAACTTGGCGACCCAACCCTCGGCATTGTTGAACAGGCGGATGGCCACGAAGTGCGGCCGCTCACCCATGTCGAACCAGTGGCGGGTGCCGGCGGGCACCGAGATCAGGTCGTTCTTCTCGCACAGCACGGCGTAGACATGATCCTCGATGTGCAGGGTGAACAGGCCGCGCCCGGCGACGAAGAAGCGTACTTCGTCCTCGCCATGGCGGTGTTCGTCGAGGAACTTGGCGCGAAGTTCGTCCTTCTGCGGGTGATCGGCATTCAGGCTGACCACGTCCACGGTGACGTAGCCCTCCTCGTCCTGCAGCCGGCGAATCTCATGCTGGTAGGCGGCGATCACCTCTTCCTGGCTGGCGCCGGGGGCGATGGGCGCGTTGGCCGCCCAGCGCTGGAAGCGCACGCCAACTTCATTCAGGGTCGAGGCGATATCCTCGGCATGGGTCAGCAGCTTCAGGGGCTGCTCGGGATTGGACTCGTGGTAGACGGTCAGGCTGCTCATGGTCGCTTCCTCAGGTCGTCGGATTCGCTCAGCGCGTGCCGCCGCGAAGGCTCAATACTTTCAGTTCGCATTCGAAGAGGAATTCGAAGGCTTCGATCTGGCGCAGGGCATCGGCCATGCGTGGCCCCCAAGTGTACAGGCCGTGGCCGCGGATCAGGTAACCGGGGCAGTCCGGATGGGCATCCAGCCAGGGCTGCACCTTGGCGGCCAGGCGGGCGATGTCCTGGTCGTTGTCGAAGATCGGCACCGTCACGCGGCCTTCATGGGTGGTGACGCCGGCGAAGGCCTTCTGCAGTTCGTAGTCTTCCAGCTCCAGGCGGTCGCCGACGGTCAGGCGCGACAACACGGTGGCGTTGACCGAATGGGTGTGCAGCACCGCGCCGATCTCCGGGCGCCAGGCGTAGAGCTGAGTATGCAGCAGGGTTTCCGCCGAAGGCTTCTTGCCCGGCTCCAGGCTGTTGCCGGCGAGATCGGTTTCCAGCACGTCATCGACGCCCAACTGGCCCTTGTGCTTGCCGGAAACGGTGAGCAGCGCGCGGTCGGCGGCCAGGCGCGCCGAGTAGTTGCTGCTGGTGGCCGGCGACCAGCCGCGGCCATAGAGGAAGCGCCCGGCTTCGATGATCTGCAGGGTCAATTGTTCGCGGGTGTCGTTCATGCGGGTCCTCGTTCAAAGCCTGTTAACGATCTGCTGCGCGTCGGCAGAGCTGCGTTAAAAACAAGCTCAAAATGCTCATTTACCAACTGTAAACTGCGCTTTCTCGCCTGTTTTTGCCTTGCTCTGCTCTAGCTCGCGAGATCCTGAACAGGCTTTCAGACGGGTCCAGATGATGAAGGCGGCGGCCAGCGCGGCCACGCTCGCAATGGCGAAAGTCCAGGCCGGGCCAAGGCTACCCCAGCTGTAGCCGGAGTAAAGCGCGCCGAGCGCGCCGCCGGTGCCGGCCAGTGCGGCATAGAGCGCCTGGCCTTGTCCCTGCTGGCGCGCCTGGAAGCTGCGCTGGACGAAATGAATAGCGGCGGCGTGGAAGCTGCCGAAGGTGGCGGCGTGCAACAACTGGGCGAACAGCAGCACCGGCAGATGCCCGGCCAGCGTGCCCAGCAGCAGCCAGCGCAAGGCCGCCAGCAGGAAACTCGCCGCCAGCACCTGGCGCAGGGAAAAGCGCTGGAGCAGGCGCGGCATGACCAGGAACAGCAGCACCTCGGCCACCACGCCGAGCGCCCAGAGCTGGCCGATCAGCCCGCGCGCGTAACCGAGCGCTTCCAGGTGCAGGGTCAGGAAGGTGTAGTACGGGCCATGGGACAACTGCATCAGGCACACGCATAGATAGAAGGCGAGCACACCGGGCTTGAGCAGTTGCTGGAGAAAACCGCCGGCGCTGGCCTCGTCGTGGCGCGCCGGGGGTTGAGCATTCGGCACCCAGCAACTCGCGCCAATGATGCCGAGCATGATCGCCAGGAGCGCCAGCGGGTAGGTATCCAGGCTGGCGCGCTCGAACAGCCAGCCCAGGCCGACCACGGTGCAGATGAAGCCGATGGAGCCCCACAGGCGGATGCGGCTGTAGCTTTCGGTGCGCCCGCTCAGGTGCGCCAGGGTGATCACTTCGAACTGCGGCAGCACCGCATGCCAGAAGAACGCATGCCCGGCCATCACCAGTGCCAGCCAGGCGTAGCTGTGGCCGAGGAAGATGCCGGCGAAACACACCGCCGTGCACACCGCGCCGAAGCGCACGATGGCCAGCCGCTGGCCGCTGCGATCACCCAGCCAGCCCCACAGGTTCGGCGCCACGCAGCGCATCAGCATGGGAATGGCGACCAGCTCACCGATGCGCGCGCTGGAGAAGCCCAGGTGATGGAAATACAGCGCGAGGAACGGCGCCGTCCCGCCCAGCAGGCAGAAGTAGAAGAAGTAGAAACTGGACAGACGCCAGTACGGAAGAGCAGCCATAAGCGGCAAGCTTAAAGCTGCAAGCAAAAGCCGGAGCTCCGGCTTGAGGCTTGCAGCTTGTGGCTCAAAGCTGGCCGAGAATCGGCGTATTGACCTTCACGTCGGCGTTCTGCGCGCGGTGACGCAGCAGGTGGTCGAGCAGCACGATGGCCATCATCGCCTCGGCGATGGGGGTGGCGCGGATGCCCACGCACGGGTCGTGGCGGCCCTTGGTGATCACGTCCACCGGGTTGCCGTCGACGTCGATGGAACGGCCGGGAGTGGTGATGCTGGAGGTCGGCTTGAGCGCCAGGTGGGCGATGATCGGCTGGCCGCTGGAAATGCCGCCAAGAATGCCGCCGGCATTGTTGGACAGGAAGCCTTCCGGGGTCAGCTCGTCGCGGTGCTCGGTGCCGCGCTGGGCGACGCTGGCGAAGCCGGCGCCGATTTCCACGCCCTTCACCGCGTTGATGCTCATCAGCGCGTGGGCCAGTTCGGCGTCCAGGCGGTCGAAGATCGGCTCGCCCAGGCCCGGCGGTACGCCTTCGGCGACCACGGTGATCTTCGCGCCGACCGAATCCTGGTCACGGCGCAGCTGGTCCATGTAGGCCTCCAGCTCCGGCACCTTGTCCGGGTCGGGACTGAAGAAGGCGTTGTCTTCGACGCTGTCCCAGGTCTTGAAGGGGATTTCGATCGGGCCGAGCTGGCTCATGTAGCCGCGCACGCTGATGCCCATGCCCGCCAGCACCTTCTTGGCGATGGCGCCGGCGGCCACGCGCATGGCGGTCTCGCGCGCCGAGGAACGACCGCCGCCACGGTAGTCGCGGATGCCGTACTTGTGGTGGTAGGTGTAGTCGGCGTGGGCCGGGCGGAACAGGTCCTTGATCGCCGAGTAGTCCTTGGACTTCTGGTCGGTATTGCGGATCAGCAGGCCGATCGGGGTGCCGGTGGTCTTGCCCTCGAACACGCCGGAGAGGATTTCCACCTCGTCGGCTTCCTGGCGCTGGGTGGTGTGGCGGCTGGTGCCGGGCTTGCGGCGGTCCAGGTCGCGCTGCAGGTCTTCCAGGGAAATCTCCAGGCCGGGCGGGCAGCCGTCGACGATGGCGACCAGCGCCGGGCCGTGGCTTTCGCCAGCGGTGGTGACGGTGAACAGCTTGCCGTAGGTGTTGCCGGACATGCGAGGCTCCGCGGAAGACAGGGGATCGAAAAGGCCGAGCAGTATACCTGCGTCAATCCGCCCTGCGAACCTTCCGCGACAGGGAGAGTCAAAGCGCCATCACCCCCGCCTGAAGTCTTCGATGCGCCGTCTCGCCCTCCTCTGTCTCTGCCTGTTCGCCGGCCTCCTCGGTTCGACCGTCCACGCCACACCCAGCAGCATCCTGCAGCGCCCCTATGACCTGGACACCGGCCACGGCGTACTGCGCGGCACCCTGCTGTTGCCGCAGAGCGCCACCCCGCCGCCGCTCGCCCTGCTGATCGCCGGCTCCGGCCCCACCGACCGCGACGGCAACAACCCCGAGGGCGGCCAGAACGCCTACCTGCGCAAGCTGGCCGAGGCGCTGGCGGAAAACGGCATCGCCAGCGTGCGCTACGACAAGCGCGGCGTGGCCCGCAGCTTGCCGGCAGCGCCACGGGAGGAAGAACTCAGCGTCGAAGGCTACGTCGCCGACGTGGTCGCCTGGAGCGACAGGCTGGCGCGCGACCCGCGTTTCGGCCGCCAGGTACTGATCGGCCACAGCGAAGGCGCGTTGATCGCCAGCCTGGCCGCCCCGGCGTCCCATGCCGACGAACTGGTGTCGATTTCCGGCAGTTCCCGCCCCATCGGCGAGGTGCTGCGCGAGCAGTTGCAGGGCCGTCTGCCGCCGCTTCTGCTGGCCCAGGCCAGCCAGCTGATCGACGGTCTCAACGCCGGCCAATTGCAACCGCGGGTGCCGCAGCCGTTGCTCGCGCTGTTCCGCCCCAGCGTGCAGCCCTACCTGATTTCGCTGTTCCGCCAGGACCCGGCCCGCGCCTTCGCCGCGCTGAAGATGCCGACGCTGATCCTCCAGGGCCGCCACGACATCCAGGTCGGCGAGGAAGACGCCCTGGCGCTCAAGCAGGCAAAGCCCGACAGCCAGCTGTACCTGATCGACGGCATGAACCACATCCTGCGCATCGTCCCGGCCAGCGGCCCACAGCAACTGGCCTCCTACAACAACCCCAACCTGCCCTTGGCGCGGGAACTGGTGCAGCGCATCGTCGCCTTCGTGAAGACCACCCGCACCCTCCCCGACGCCACCCTCGCATCATCTGGAGCGGACGTCTCAAGAAACGCCGCGATCCGTCGATAACTCTCGGTACAGCCCGGCCACGCCCTCCGGGCTCGAGGATCGCCCCATGAGCCAAGCCGAATCCACTTCCGTCGACGAAAGTGCCGCCCAGAGCGCTGCCCGCCATCATCCGTGGGCGGAACTGGGCCCGGAGCACTACCGCCTGCTGCGCCTGGCGCCGCTGCCTACCGACCGCACTACCGGCGCGCGCCCGCTGCGTTTCGTCCAGCTCGGACGGGTCGAACGCCACAACGCCGAGCAGAGCCTGCTGCGCCTGACCGTGCAGGTGCCCGGCCAGGTGCTGCGCAAGGAAGTGAACCTGCTGGAGGTCTGGGCGGACCACCGCAACAAGGAAATCCGCTTCGGCGCCGACTCAGGCTTCGCCACCGAACCGATGAACCGGGGCCTGGGCCGCTTCCTGCTGGCCCAGGGCGTGGCCTGGGCAAAGAAGAAATGGGCGCACTACCGGGTCGAGGGTGGTGCGCTGGCGATGAAGGACGCCATGAACGAAGAGGCCCGTCAGCGCCGCGACCACTTCCTCCGCGCCCAGGGCTTCGACGTGATCTACGAGGATTCGCGACTGCTCAAGGCGCGCTATCACGCCGGCCGGGTCAGCGAGCTGTACGACGATTGGCACAAGGAGAAGGTGCAGATCCTGCCGCTGCTGGATGCCGCCGCGATGCTCGAACAGGCCGACCAGAACCTCGCCACCCAGGCCAATGAAATCCGTCGCCTGGAGCAGCGCATCGAAACCTTCCGCCGCGACGACACCAGCCTGCGCTTCACCATCGGCTGCCTGACGGTGTTCGCGGTGTTCCAGGCGGGGCTGTTGATCTGGATTGCCACGCATTGAGGCGTAACGCCCTGCCGACCTGCCGGAGGGGCCGGCGAACAATCGCGGACGAAGTCCGCTCCTACCCAAAGCTCACCCTCGCATAGGAGCGGACTTCGTCCGCGATTGGCTGAAGCCCGCTCGGACTCAGGCTTTGACGCGGGACTTGAATAGCGCCTGATGCTCCCGGCACTGCTGCGCCGACAACAGGAACACTCCATGCCCGCCGTACTCGAACTCAAGCCAGGTGAAGTCCACCTCCGGATAGAGCGCCGCCACATGCACCTGGCTGTTGCCCACCTCGACGATCAGGCTGCCGCGCTCGGTCAGGTGGTCCGCCGCCTCGGCCAGCATGCGCCGTACCAGGTCCAGGCCATCGTCGCCGCAGGCCAGGCCCAGCGCCGGCTCGTGGTGGTATTCGGCCGGCATGTCGGCGAAGTCTTCGGCATCGACATAGGGCGGGTTGGACACGATCAGGTCGAAGCGCTGCCCCGGCAGGCCGGAGAAGCCGTCGCCCTGCACGGTGTAGACGCGCTCACCCAGCTCGTGGCGCTCGATATTGATGTTCGCCACTTCCAGGGCATCGAAGGACAGGTCGCCCAGCACCACCTCGGCATCGGGGAAGGCGCTGGCGCAGGCGATGCCGATGCAGCCCGAACCGGTGCAGAGGTCGAGGATGCGCGCCGGATCATCCGCCAGCCAGGGCTCGAAGCGGCGCTCGATCAGTTCGGCGATGGGTGAGCGCGGCACCAGCACGCGCTCGTCGATCACGAACGGCAACCCGCAGAACCAGGCCTCGCCCAGCAGGTAGGCGGTGGGTACGCGCTCTTCGATGCGCCGGCGCAGCAGGTGCATCAGGTACTCGCGTTCCTCGTCCTCCAGGCGGCAATCCAGGTAGGCATCGGCCACTTCCCATGGCAGATGCAGCGCGCCCAGCACGAGTTGACGGGCCTCGTCCCAGGCGTTGTCGGTGCCATGCCCGAAGAACAGCTCCTCGGCGTGGAAACGGCTGACCGCCCAGCGGATGTGGTCACGCAGGGTCAGCAAACGGGATTCTGTCACGGCGCAGTCCTCGCAGCTCGCAAAAAGGGGCGCATTCTACCGGAACAGCGACCCGCTGGCGCGCCCCGACCAGCTATCGTTGTTCTTGCCAATACCACTTTGGAGCGAGTTCGCAAAGATTCACAGGGGGCGCGTTACAGCCCACAATGGTGGCACGTGGAAATTCAGGAGTTGAGACATGTCCCATCCGCTCAGCATGCTGCAGATCAGTGGACGCGGGTATCCGCCGGCCGCGCTGCGCCAGAGCACCCTGTTGATCATCGATGCCCAGGAAGAGTACCGCAGCGGCGTACTGGCCCTGCCGGACCTGGATGCGGCGGTGGCGCAGATCCGCCTGCTGCTGGAGACGGCCCGGGCCATGGGCACCCCGATCGTCCATGTGCATCACCTGGGCGTGCGTGGCGGCGTGCTCGACCCGCAAGGCCCGCGTGGCCAGTTCCTCCCCGAGCTCGCCCCGCTGCCGGGCGAAGTGGTGGTGGACAAGCGCCTGCCGAACGCCTTCGCCGGCACCGATCTGCATGACCGTCTGCAGGCCAACGGCCGTCTCGACGTGATCGTCTGCGGTTTCATGACCCATTCGAGCATCAGCACCACCGTGCGTGCCGCCAAGGACTACGGTTACCGCTGCACCCTGGTGGACGCCGCCTGCGCCACTCGCGACATCCCCACCCCGGAAGGCGGCGTGCTGGCCGCCCGCGACCTGCATCGCGCTGAGATCGCCGCCCTGGGCGACAACTTCGCGGCGGTGGTGTCGCAGGCCCAGGCACTGGTCTGACACCGTCCGTCCCGACGGGCGGCAGCCACAACGCTCAGCGGTTAGGCTCAGCTAAGGCGCAGAGCCCGTGGCCCGGCGGAAGCCGGGCCCGCCGCGCTTCCCGCACCCGGGGTTGGAACCCCTCCAACCCTGACCGGTCATAGCCTCGTTCAGCAGATGAGGAAGTCGGGATGAAGTTGTCCGATAGTTTCAATTCGCGCTCCCTGCGTCCCAAGCGACCGGGACGCTGGCGCTGGCGCTTCGCCGCCGCCCTGGCCGCGGTGATCGCCACCCTCGGCATTCTTTCGACGATGGCCGGGGTCGCCGCGCTGTTGCGTCGCCAGCCCGCCGTGGGCGTGCTGCACATCGAACCGGGCGCCGGCGCCGTCCTGCTGGTCATCGGCCTGCTCGGCCTGTGGCTGGGCGTGATGTTCTGGCGCGCCGCCCGCCGCCGGGCTCGGGGCCGCGAGGGCCTGAGCCTGTCGCCACGGCTGATGAAGAAGCGCGACTGAGCACCCGCGCAGCGGCGCGCGAATTTCCGTAGGACGGACCCGATCCGCTACACTGCGCGGCTCTTCGAGGAGGTGCGCATGCAAGACGACGACTTTTCCCAATTCGCCCGCGAGATGCGCGGCGTCAAGCGCATCACCGTGGACCAGGCCGATACCGGCAAGCCCAAGGCCGACCGCAAGCAGCTCAAGGAGCTGCGGCAGAACGCGACCGTGCGCGTCGAGAACATCCGGGTGGACGGCCTCTCCGACCAGTTCGTCATCGATGTCGGCCCCGAGGACGAACTCTACTGGGCCCGCGACGGCGTCCAGGAAGGCCAGATGCGCAAGCTCAAGGCCGGCCAGATCGGCTTCGAAGGCAGCCTCGACCTGCACGGCATGAAGATCGAAAAGGCCCGCGAAACCCTCTGGGACTTCATCGCCGAAGCCACCCGCTTCGAGGTCCGCTGCGTCCGCGTCACCCATGGCAAGGCCGCGCGCATCGACGGCAAGAGCCCGATGATGAAGAGCCACGTGAACACCTGGCTGCGCCAGCACCCGCAGGTGCTCGGCTTCGCCTCCTGCCTGCCGCGCCACGGCGGCACCGGCGCCATCTACGTCATGCTGCGGCGCACCATGCTCGAAGGCCGCGACGAGTAATCCGGCCGGACAGCGATGGGCGCCAGCCGGGCAGGCATAACGCGCCAACCGGCACTCCACCCTTGCCAGCCAAGGCCGCGCGCCCTACCCTGCGCCACGGTTCTCATATTTGTCATTGCCACAGGTAGATCCATGTCCCTGGAACAAAACTACTCCGCGATCCTCAGCCAGCTCGGTGAGGACGTCACCCGCGAAGGTCTGGTCGACACGCCCAAGCGTGCCGCCAAAGCCATGCAGTACCTCTGCCGTGGCTACCAGCAGACGCTGGAGGAGATCGTCAACGGCGCCCTGTTCAGCTCCGACAACAGCGAAATGGTGCTGGTCAAGGACATCGAGCTCTACTCGCTGTGCGAGCACCACCTGCTGCCCTTCATCGGCAAGGCCCACGTCGCCTACATCCCCAACGGCAAGGTGCTGGGCCTGTCCAAGGTCGCGCGCATCGTCGACATGTACGCCCGTCGCCTGCAGATCCAGGAAAACATGTCGCGGCAGATCGCCGAGGCCGTGCAGCAGGTCACCGGCGCGCTGGGCGTGGCCGTGGTGATCGAGGCCAAGCACATGTGCATGATGATGCGCGGCGTTGAGAAGCAGAACTCCTCGATGGTCACCTCGGTGATGCTCGGCGAGTTCCGCGAGAACGCCGCTACCCGCAGCGAGTTCCTCAGCCTGATCCGCTGAGGCGAACCGCCGCCATGAAAAAACCGGCCCTCGGGCCGGTTTTTTTGTGCCAGTCGATCAGCGCGTGTAGTAACCCACCGCAACCATGTAGTGACCGACCTTGCGCAGGAAGGCGTGCTTGTGCTCCACCTGGGTGGTCACCGGGTTGCGCCACTGGTATTCGAATTCCCCCTCCCCCTTGACCTTCGCCAGATCCAGCATGGCGGGGCCGACGGGGTTGCCGCCCGGATCCTTCAGCGAGGCGAAGTCGGTGCCGACCATACGGCTGTTGAAGCCGTGGGCGACGAACTTCGAAGTATCGAGATCGACGGCGAACACGTAGAGATCGTCCTCGATGAAGTTGCTATCGAGCGCGTTGATCTTGCGGAATGTGCCATCCGGATCAGCCTCGATGGCTTTCACCGCCTTGTCCAGCATCGCCACTGCCCGCTCCGGTGTGGCGCGCGGCAGGTAGTAGCCGGTGGCGATGAAACGGTCACCCACCCGCTCGTAGTACACATGCTTGCGCTCGACGCGGCCATCGGCCCAGTTCTTCCAGCGGTAGTCCGCCTGCTGCACCTTGCCGGTCGCCGGCTGGGCGAGCGTTTTGGCGAACTGTTCGCGCAGGGCGGGATCGAGCGTCGTCGATACGTCGCGGCCGATCAGCACCACCGAGGGCCCGCCGCTGGCGAGCATGGTGCCCTTGCTGTCCACCACGAAGACGTAGAGATCACCATCGACGAACTCGCCCTGGCGGCTGAACGCCGCAAAGGCCTTGTCTCCTTCCTTCTTGTAGTAGTTCACCGCCTTGGCCAGCAAGGCCTGGGCGCGCTTGGCCTCGCTCGGCGCGGAGGCCTGGGCGGCGAACAGGGAGAAGGAAGACGTCAACAGGGAAACCAGCAAAAGCGATTTCAACAGCGTTTTCATACCGATGAACCCCCAATGGCCTATCTCGTCGTTATGTAGCACTGAGCATAGATAGCCTTTGGGGGTTCGCGTCGCGAATAGGCCGATATCCCTGATGATTCAGCCGAAGAAGCGCTTCATCGAACGCGACAGCCAGCCTCCCTGGCTCTGGTCGCGGGTCAGTTCCTGCATGCTGGACTTCACCGACTCCACGTAGTTGGCGTCGTCGCTGCGGATGTGGTTGAACAGCCAGCGGCCCAGCAGCCCCTTGAGTTCATCGGCCACATCCTCGCCGGACTCGAAGCGCATGCGGTAATCGGAGACCCGCTTGATGAACAGCTCGTGCACCTTCTTGTGGGCGCGGGTGAACAGGTAGCCGGAATCCTCCAGCAGGGTCTCCTCGAAGGCGAAATGCGACAGGGTGTAGTCGACCAGCTCCTCGATCACGCTGCCCAGCAGCGCCCGGTCGTGCTGGGCCTGTGCGTCGTGCAGCTGGTTGATCATTTCGACGATGCGCTTGTGCTGCGTATCGATTACCTGAATCCCGGTATCGAGATCGTCCTGCCAGACCAGATAGGCCATCTTTCCCCCTCACCCGCCGGGCCACGACACTGCCTGCCACTCGCACCCGGCCACATCAGATCGACCGCATGCAGCCGGGCAAGGTTAGAGAGGGCGAAGCGAAGCCATCATGATGCGGGTCAAGTGAAATTATCCTAAGGCCATGATATTTGGCGCTTTTTAGACGAAAGTCGCATGAAGCCCATCCCTGTAGGAGCGGGCCATGCCCGTGATCGCGCCCATGGGGCGCTCCTACAGGGGGCATGTCGACATGAACAAAAACGCCGCTTCACGGGAAGCGGCGTTTTCAGGAGCGGAACGCTCAGCCCTGCATGGTCACATGCCGGGGATGGTCGGCCACCCGCGCCAGCCACGCGTTGATCGCCGGGAAGTCCGACAGATCGAAACTGCCCTGGTGCGCCACGTGGGTGTAGGCGTACAGGGTGATGTCGGCAATGGAGTAGCTGTCGCCCACCAGGTACGGTGTCTGCTCCAGTTGCTTCTCCATCACCTTCAGCGCCTTGTAGCCGCCCTTGTGGCAGGCGAGGTACTCCTCGCGGCGCTCCTCGGGCAGGCCGAGGTAGAGCTCGATGAAGCGCGCCACCGCCACGTAGGGCTCGTGGCTGTACTGCTCGAAGAACTGCCATTGCAGCACCTGGGTGCGCAGGCGCGGTTCGCTGGGCAGCAGCTCGCTGCCGTCGGCGAGGAAATTGAGGATGGCGTTGGATTCCCACAAGCAGGTGCCGTCTTCCAGCTCCAGCACCGGCACCTTGCCGTTGGGGTTCTTCGCCAGGAATTCGGGGGTCTGGGTCTCGCCCTTGAGGATATCGATGTCGCGCCACTGGTAAGGCAGGCCGAGCAGGTGCAGGGCCAGCTTGACCTTGTAGCAGTTGCCGGAGAGTCGATCGCCGTAGACGGTGTACATGCTCACTCCTTAGTTGGCCTTGGCCGCTTGCGCGTCGCGGATCACCGCGGCCAGGCGGCGCAGGCCCTCGCCCGCACGCTCCGGCGCCACGTGGCTGAAGTTCAGCCGCAGGTAGCCGGGGTTGGCATCCGGCTGGGTGAAGAAGGGTTCGCCGGGCATGAAGGCTACGTTCTGCGCCAGGGCCGCGTCGAGCAGCGTGCGGGTATCCAGCGGCTGCTTGAGCTTCAGCCAGAAGAACAGGCCGCCCTGCGGCACGTTCCACTCGGCCAGCTCGGCGAAATGCTCCTCCAGCTGCGCCTGCATGGCGTCGCAGCGGATGCGGTAGAAGTCGCGCAGCTCGGCCAGGTGGCCACGATAGGCCTCGGTGCCGAACCACTGCAGCGCCTGCCACTGGCCGACGCGGTTGGTGTGCAGGTCGGCGGACTGCTTCAGGCGCAGCAGGTGCGGGAACAGGTCCGGGGTGGCGATCAGGAAGCCGACGCGCAGGCCCGGCAGCAGCGTCTTGGAGACGGTGCCGGTGTAGATCCAGCTGGCCTTCTTCAGGCGACTGACCAGCGGGGTCGCGGCGCCATCGTCGAACACCAGCTCGCGGTAGGGTTCGTCCTCGATCAGGGGCACGCCGAACTCGTCGAGCAGGGCGGCGACCTCATCGCGGCGCTGCTCGCTGTAGCGCACGCCGGACGGATTCTGGAAGGTCGGGATCAGGTAAGCGAAGGACGGCTTGCTGGTCTCCAGGCGCTGGCGCAGGGCCGCGACGTCCGGACCTTCGGCGCCCAGCGGCACGGTCAGGCAGTTTGCCCCGAACAGCTGGAAGGCCTGCAGCGCGGCCAGGTAGGTCGGCGCTTCGAGCAGCACTTCGGTGCCCGGATCGATGAACAGCTTGCTGGCCAGGTCCAGGGTCTGCTGCGAACCGCTGACGATCAGCACCTGGCTCGCCTCGCAGGGCACGCCCAGGGCGCGCGCCTCGGCGGCAATCGCCTCGCGCAGCGCCGGCTCGCCCTCGCTCATGCCGTACTGGCCCATGCTCCTGGGCATCTCGGCCCATTCGACCTTCGGCAGCATCGGCTCGGCGGGCAGGCCGCCGGCGAAGGACATCACTTCCGGACGCTGCGCCGCAGCCAGGATTTCACGGATCAGGGAGCTTTTCAGACGGGCAATGCGTTCGGAGAAGGCCATGGGGGTCACCGGTAGCGGGAGCACGGAAAAATAAGTCAAACTGCTTGACCGAAGCTACGACGCCCACGACGGATACGTCAATATGCCTGACCTAATAAAAAGCGAACTTCAACTCCAGGCCATCGAAGCCTTCTTCTACAGCTACCGAGCCTTCACCGCGAAGCCCGACGAGATGCTCGCCCGCCGTGGGCTGAGCCGCGTCCACCACCGCATCCTGTTCTTCATCGCGCGCAATCCGGGCCTGAGCGTCAGCCAGTTGCTGGCCGCCCTGGGCGTGACCAAGCAGGCGCTGAACACCCCGCTGCGGCAACTGCTGGAAATGAGCCTGATCCGCAGCGAAGCGGCCGACAGCGACAAGCGCAAGCGCCTGCTGGAGCTGACCGCCGAAGGCAGCAAACTGGAAAAGGCCCTGCGCCGCGAGCAGGACCGCCTGCTGCAGCGCGCCTTCAGCGAGGCCGGCGAGGATGCGGTGAAAGGCTGGATGGCGGTGAACCAGGCCATCGCCCACCCGCAGGAGCACGATTAACCCGACGCGCTCTCCAGCTCCCGCGCACCCCGCAGGAACATCAGCGCCAGCGGGACGGTGCTGGCCATCGCCAGCAGGGTGCCGGGCACGAACAGGATGACCGTCGCCAGGCACCCGCCGACCATCACGTCGAACCAGCCCATCACCTTCACCGTGGGGTATGGCAGCGGGATCTTCAGCACGCGGATGCCGTACCACAGCTGGGCGATGCCACTGGGCAGGAACATCAGCAGGAACGCCAGCGTCGCGGCACTGTGCACCTCGTTGAACTCGACGTCGAACACCATGCTGTGGACCTGCATCAGCACCGCCATGGTGATCGAGATCGCCATTGGCCAGCGCAAGCCACGAGCAGCGAAGCGATCCTCGAGGAAGCGGGTGCAGCGCCAGGTCAGGAAGCAGCCGAGCAATACGCTCAGCACACTCATCCACACCTCCAACTGGACGACGGCCGAGGCACCGGGCAGGCGATTGACGACCGACAGCCCGAGCAGGGCCAGCTCGGTCAGCAGCATGGCCAGGCTCAACCCCGCGAGCAGCCGCAAACCGCCGGCGCTCCAGCGCCCATGCAGGAAAGGCTCCGGCGCACGCGCGTCCACCAGCTCCACCTTCGGCGCGGCGTAAGGGTTCTCGTCCAAGGGACATTGGCTCCAGGCTGAGGTTGCAGAAGCAACATACTTCGCCGGGGCGGTGCTTGCCCAGCGCGACTGTACGGCCCACTCGGCCACTGGCTGTTACGGGACAGCCCCCACCACCGGCAGTAGTCTGCAAGCACAGTCATCCCACAGAAGAACAAGACCGGTACTGAGCCATGCCCATCGAACTCCTCGGCGCCTTCGTGCTGTTCGCCTTCGTCACCTCCATCACCCCCGGCCCCAACAACATGATGTTGCTGGCCTCGGGCGTGAACTTCGGCGTGCGCCGCACCATTCCGCACATGCTCGGCATCAGCATCGGCTTCCTGCTGCTGGTGGTCGCCGTCGGCCTGGGCCTGCACCAGCTGTTCGAGCGTTTCCCGGCCACCTATACCGCGCTGCGCTACGCTGGCGGCGCCTACCTGCTGTACCTGGCGTGGAAGATCGCCCGCTCCGGCGCGCCCGAGGCCAAGGGCGAGCACAGCGCCAGGCCGATGACATTCCTCCAGGCTGCCGCCTTCCAGTGGGTCAACCCCAAGGCCTGGGTGATGGCCGTGGGCGCCATCGCCACCTACCTGCCAGCCAACAGCTGGATCGGCAACGTGGTGCTGATCGCCACCCTGTTCGCCGTGGTCAACCTGCCCAGCGTGGGCGTCTGGACGGTGCTCGGCAGCCTGCTGCGGCGCTGGCTGGAAGACCCGCTGCGACTTCGCCTGTTCAACGTCGGCATGGCGGCGCTGCTGGTCGCTTCGCTCTACCCTCTGTTCACCCGCACCTGATGGAAGTTCGTGCATGACTGACACCACTCCCGCCTCCGCGCCGCTGCGCCCGCTGGCAGACTCCTCCCCCGCCGCCATCGTCGCCGGGTTCGTCGCCATGCTCACCGGCTACACCAGCTCGCTGGTGCTGATGTTCCAGGCCGGCCAGGCAGCGGGGCTGACCACCGCGCAGATTTCCTCGTGGATCTGGGCGCTGTCCATCGGCATGGCGCTGACCACCATCGGCCTGACCCTGCGTTACCGCACGCCCATCGTCATCGCCTGGTCCACCCCCGGCGCCGCACTGCTGATCAGCAGCCTGCCCGGCGTGCCCTATGGCGAAGCCATCGGCGCCTTCATCGTCTGCGCCGGGTTGATCACCCTGTGCGGTGTCACCGGCAGCTTCGACCGCCTGATGCGCCAGGTGCCCGGCGCGCTGGCCGCCGCCCTGCTGGCCGGCGTGCTGTTCCGCATCTGCGTGGAAATCCTCCATGCCGCCGAACAGCAAACCCTGCTGGTGGTGGCGATGTTCCTCAGCTACCTGGTGGCCAAGCGCCTGTCGCCACGCTACGCGGTATTCGCTGCGCTGCTGGTGGGCGTCGCCCTCGCCGGCTTCCTCGGGCTGCTCGACTTCAGCCACTTCCAGCTGGAAATCGCCCGACCGGTATGGACCATGCCGAGCTTCTCGCTGGCCGCCACCATCAGCATTGGCATCCCGCTGTTCATCGTGGCGATGGCCTCGCAGAACATGCCGGGGCTGGCCGTGCTGCGCGCCGACGGCTACCAGGTGCCCGCCTCGCCGTTGATTTCGGTGACCGGCATCGCCTCGTTGCTGCTCGCCCCCTTCGGCTCCCACGGCATCAACCTGGCGGCCATCAGCGCGGCCATCTGCACCGGCCCGGAAGCCCACGAGAATCCGCACAAGCGCTATACCGCCGCGCTCTGGTGCGGGCTGTTCTACGGCGTCGCCGGCATCTTCGGCGCCACCCTGGCGGCGCTGTTTACCGCGTTGCCCAAGGCGCTGGTGCTGTCCATCGCGGCACTGGCCCTGCTCGGCTCGATCACCAACGGCCTGACCAACGCCATGGCCGACGCCCGCCAGCGCGAAGCGGCGATGGTCACCTTCCTGGTCACCGCCTCGGGCTTCACCCTGTTCTCCGTGGGTTCGGCCTTCTGGGGGCTGGTTGCGGGGCTGCTGACCCAACTGGTGCTGAACTGGCGCCGCGCGCCCTGACCGGGCGCGTCGCCCGGCGGCGTGCTCTTCGTAGGAGCGAGCTTGCTCGCGAACAGAGCCTCCCGGCGACTCTGGAGTTGGGCGGGTTCGCGAGCAAGAACGATGGCGTCCCCCTCGCTCCTACAGGTGTTTATCCTGCAACGCGGGTGCAACGGGGAGCCTTCGCGGACATGGATCGGCAACGTGGGGCGGTCGTACGCAGATACACCGCACTGCGCTGCGACTCCATTGCCCCCGTACGACTCGCCCCGTAGGAGCGGACTTCGTCCGCGATAAGCCAGCAGTGCTGAAGCCACAGGCCTGCGGTCAAGCCTCCGGGGCGATTCCGGCAGTGCTGGCCATCAAGCGCTGCTGCAACCGCCAGAGGAAAGCCGTTTCATAGGCGACCCGCTGGCAGCCTCCCTCCTGCTTGTCGCGTCCGATGAACAGAGCGATCCACAGGCTGGACTTATGGTGTTCGCAGAACCAGCGTTCGACACGCTGAACGGCGTCGTCCATGGCGCCCTGGCAGTCTTCCGGCCAGTCCAGGCTCACGCCGGGCTGGCCGTCAGCGGACGGCACGTTGGCCCAGAAGGCCTGGGAAGTTTCGGGTGAATTACGATCCATTGACGGACTCCTTGTCTGCCACGCCCGACCGGCGCGGCCACTGAATGACCGGAATGCCAAACGATCGCCGGGCAAACGGCGCCCGGCGATCTGCCGCATACCTCAGGCGGGCGCGAGCGCCGCTGGGGGCCGGCGAGCAGGACTGCCGAGTAGAAGGATGTCGAGGGAGGTTCGCGGGCGGAGCCCGGGGGTAAAAGCGCGGTAGCGCATCTGCATTGAATTCCTACGTAGTGATTGAGGAACCCACGCACCTATCTTTCCACGGAAGGGTGGCGGGACCGTGCAAGGGTGGAAATACCGGCTACGTAGGACCCGGCCGGGCCGAAGCCCGCCTCGCACGGCCCGCCATAGACAGCAATCGACGGGCACAAAAAAGCGCCAGCCGAACTGCCATGGCGCTACCGCGCCTACGTAAGACAACACCGGGTTTCCACGCCCAGGTCACGACAACCGTCGCGACCCGGAAACCTTACCGGCGGCCTTGCAGGCGCAGCAATGCGCGATGCTACAGGCTCTTCCGATGCTTGTGCAGGACACTTCCCCAGTATCCTGTCGCATTTGCGTAGGATGGGTGGGGCGTAGCGATACCCACCGTCATCCGCCAGCGCTGGGCGGTTCGCGGGCATGGCCCGCTCCTACAGGAATCCCGCAAAGTGCGGTACGCCTTGCAGGGCGCATAACCCGGATCGGGCTATCCGCCATCGCCGTTGCCGCGGATAGCGCAACAGGTCATTCATCCTTGCTACTGATAACTGAAGGTGAAAGTAGCAACGCCGTGTACGCTCCCCGGCACCAGGGTGCCGGTGCGAATGTAACGGGCCGCCAACGGCACCGTGAGCTTCCCGTCCGGCGCGGCACCCAGCGGTATCTGGTTCAAGGTTCCGGGCGCGCTGGCATCCGGCCCAAAGCGGACAGGCGTGCCGTCCTTGAGAATCTGGATGGCCACGCCGGCAGCACTGGAGCCGCTCGCCAGCCCCAGACGATCCGATGAGTTGGTGGGGTTCTGGTTGTCAGTGAACGTCACATAGACGTTCGATCCTGACTGGCAACTGAGGTCCAGCAAGAAGTTGCTCACCCTTGATGAAACACTGTTCACGCTGGGCAACTCCGTGGGAGTGACAGTACCCATATCGACGTCCACCGATTTGGTGTTCACCAGGCACGATGTACTCTGGACCGTAAAATCACTCCCCGTCACCCTGAAATACTCCAGCGAAGCGTCACCCACGAAGAAAATTCCAACCACGCCATTGTTCTGAAAACGGTAGGTACCCGGAGAGATCGGACCAGTCTTGACCAGGTCCACGGTCACATACTGATCGGCCGCGAAGGTGGGTTTGGCATTGGCCCCCTTAACCTGCCGCGCATCCAGCGGACCGAAGTCGGTCAGTGTCGCGTGATAGCCGATACCGCTGGAGGAGGTGAATACCATTCGATTGGTAACGACAGGCCCTGCCTTGTACGCCCAATAGATGTTTCCTCCGCCACCGTCACACGTGGCGTACTGCGCTCCTGCATTAACGCCCGGCACCCTGAATGTCGTGCTGCGCAGGATCGTCCCAACGGGAGCGTCGACCGGCACCGTGATCGCGCTCCCCATCGACAAGGCGAACGAACCCAGTACGGCACTCCGCGTACAGAGCGCTTGCGCCGCACCCGGCAGGACAAGGAACAGACAGAGCGCCTGCGCGATCAAACGCAACGAACAACAACGCCACATGCGGCTCCCCCTCATCATGGGTGAAAACACTGGAAGTCCCCTCATCGTCAAACCCTCCCGTCTACCATAGACACCGGAAAGCGCAGCCACCCATTCTCCTCACCAGCCAACGCTGGGAGCGCCCGCCGAACCGCAAGCGCGCACTTTCTTCCTCCTCACCTCAGAGGGCACAGGGCGCATCCAGGGTTTCCAGTCCGGCGCTGGCAGTTTTGCGGGACGGCACGTTGTAAGTGATCTGGCAGCGTTGCTCTGCACTCAGGGCAACGCTCAATTTGCCGTGATCGCTTTCGACGCGGGCAAATATCTTGCCGCCCTGCCCGACCACACCGACTTCCTGTCCCTTCTCGTTATAAACACTGGCCCCGAACGGCAGCGGGCTGCCATCGGCCTGGCGGCTCTGGACCAGCAGCGCGTGGCCGGTGACCGATTCGAACTTGACCAGCATGACCGAGCCGCTGCGAGGGACCACATCCTGCGTGGTGCTCTTGAGTTCGACATCGTCGGACAAGCCCTTGGGATCCAGCTCCAGGGTATTCACCCGGTAGGCCGTCAGGTACGGCACCACGGCCTGGCCCTGGCCATCGAGCTTGACGTTGCTGGCGCTGCTGACCTGGGCACCGGCAGCGCCGGGGGCGTCGATGACGGCGATGCTGTCGCCCAGGGTCTGGCCGAAGGTGATGCCCTTGGGGTGGGCAACCACGGAGCCGGCGATCCCGGCGGATAGCTGGCGGTAGTCACGGCCCTGGCTCACGGAGCCGTTGAGGATGCCGTAGGAGTCGCGGTACTGGGCGTTGCCACCGAGACTGGCGGCGCCCTGGCCATCGGCCGGATTGTCGTAGGCGCTGGTGATGCCGTAGTTGATCTGGCCGTCCTGGCCGGCGGTGCCGCTCAGGGTGCTCTGCAGGTTGCTGGCACCGCTGCTGCTGCGGCTGACGCTACTGGTGAGGTATGGGCGATTGCTACCGGTGGTGCCGATGGGCAGGGAGACGCTGAGCAAAACCTGGTTCTCGGAGCCACCGAAGGCGTCCTGGGTCCGGGAGGCGCTGACGGAGGT
Organism: Pseudomonas sp. B1-22; assembly: GCF_050474425.1. Classification (NCBI taxonomy): domain Bacteria; kingdom Pseudomonadati; phylum Pseudomonadota; class Gammaproteobacteria; order Pseudomonadales; family Pseudomonadaceae; genus Pseudomonas; species Pseudomonas sp. B1-22. Next base: position 597,432 of record NZ_JBCHVH010000005.1, read on the forward strand.
GCTGCCCCAGTTCCAGCTGTGGTTGTAGCCGGACTGGAACTGGGTGTCGGAGCCCGTGTCGTTCCAGTAGTTCTGTACCGAACCGCTGACGAACAGGTAGCCCCGCCCGATGTTCTGGCTGACGTTGATTTCGCTGCGGCTACGGGCACGGCGAATGGCATCGGCGCCACCCTTTTCGTTACCGAACTGCTGGAGCTGGTCGCGGGCGTTCAGGGCATCGTTGAGGCCGAAATAGCCATCGGTGGAATAGCGGTACGAGGCCACGGTGAAGTTGGTGCCGGTGCTCTGGAGAAGCTTGTTGTAGCTGACGCGCAGCGAACGGCCGCTGTACTGCTGGCTCTCCAGGTCGGTGGTGGCCTGGGTCAGGTCCGCGCCGAAAGCGCCGTATTCGGTATTGAGTACGCCGCCGAGCAACAGGGAGGTGTAGCCGTCGGAAAGCGAGCTGCCGGTGTAGGCGGTGACGCTGTTGGTGACGCCGCGCTGGTAGGTGGCCTGGGCGACGTAGGGGCTGTAACCATAGGAGAGGTCCCGCACCTGGCCGACGCTTGCGGTATAGCGCGAGATGCCGGGGCGCAGGGAGCGGGCCACCGAGGAGAACGGCACGGTGAAATGACTTTCCTGGCCGCTGGCTTCGGTCACGGTGACGTCGAGATCGCCGTTGTCGCTGGTAGGATTGAGGTCGCTGATCTCGAAGGCGCCAGGGGCAACGGTTTCCTCGTGGATGATGTAGCCGTTCTGGCGAATGGTGACGCGGGCGTTGGTGGCGGCGATGCCGCGAACCACCGGCGCGTAGCCGCGTTGGGAGTCGGGCAGCATGCGCTCGTCGCTGTTCAGGCGTATGCCGCGCAGGGGGACCGAGTCGAACAGGTCGCCATCGGTATAGGCGTCGCCCAGGGTGAGCTGGGAACGGAGCGAGTCGACGTCGCGCTGGGCGAAGGTGGCAAGGTTCTGCAGGTTTTTGCCGTCCTGCCCCCAGTTGAGCGACGAGCGCTGGCGCAGACGCCAGTCGCCCAGGTTGAGGCCGCCGTTGAGGCTGGCATAGGCGGTCCGCTGATCGCTACCCTGGCTGGTGCTCTGGTAACCGTTGAGGTTGTAGTCCAGGAAGCCAGCGTTGACGCCACGGTCCCAGCGCTCGGGGCTGACGTAGCCGCGCGGGTTGCGGCGCAGCATGGCCTGGGGAATGCTCAGGTCCAGCCGCTGCTCGCCGACATCGACGCTGGCGCTGGCGCCCTCGATGAGGCTGGCAAGGTCGAGGCAGTTGCCGGTCAGTTTGTCCTGCGGCAGTTGGTCGAGCTTGACGCCGAACTGCTCCAGTTGGAGGCGCGAGAAGCAGGCTTTGCCATGGCCGGGCTGGTCGCCGGCGACGAAACGGATGTCCTGGGAGCCGAGCGGCGTTCCGTTGAGCTGCACGGCCAGGTTGTAGACGCCCGGCTCGACCAGGTTGCTCTCACGAAAGCGCGACAGGTTCATCGAACGTGCACCCTGCCCCCAGAGCATGTCGCTCTCGAAGTTGGCCACTTCACCGTCATCCGGCCCCGCCAATGCCAGGCCGCAGCAAAGACCGCTCAGCAGGCAAACGGCCAGCGCCAGCGGTTTGAGCGGGAAGGCCATGAGCTTGGGTGACGGTACATGACATGTGCTGTTCATGATTGAGCCTCGTGGGTGTCCAGCGGACGCCCCTTGTTCTCGGGCATAAACGGGCTCCTCCCGGCGCGTTGGCGGGTGTCTGGACGGAGCCTTGTCGGAAGCGGTTTGAGCGGAGCTGGCCGCTCGGATCAGGGCGCCGTGGCCCGGATGTGCCCGGTGGGCCGTCGACGCGGCCCCGGTACCCGGAGGCGGGATGACGCCTGTGACACGGCGTCTTCAGGAACGGTGATCAGCAGCTTTTCCATGGCTTGAACCCAGGTTCGAAGTGGTCTCCGCCTGGCGGGCCAGTGCGGAAGCGATGGGTTCAGTTTCCGCCTGACGCACGAATCGCCCTACCGTACTTTCCCAACACACATGTAGGAATTCTCCTAACCATTACCCTGCTGTCCACCTGGACGAAGGACGGCCCGCGCAGCCTAGGTACGTGTTTTTGGGGGATGTGGAGGGAAGGTCCGGAGCCAGTGGCTGGCACTGGCCCGAGGAGGAGCGACTGCGGGAAGGTTCAGGGCCTGAGGGACTGGGAATGCTCGATCATGGCGCCCAGGTCGCTGATGCTCGTGTAATCCACCTTGGCGCCCGAAGCGAGGGCGGCGGCACTCTTGAGCGGCAGCACCTTGCGTTCGCCGGGGGCGAGCATGCTGGAGTTGATGTCGAGGGTCGGGCTGACGGTCTGCCCGCCTCCACTCACGCTGACCTTGCCCAGGGAGATGTAGTACGGGCTGTCATTGCGGCATTCCAGTGCCCACTCGGCACCCTTCTGCTGCAGGCGCCATTGCAGTTGCTCGGCTGCGACCGTGGGGTTGCCCGGCAATCCCGCGGGGCGATAGAAGAGTTTCAGGCGGCTGCGGAAGGCGATCTTCAGCTTGTTCTGCCCTTCGGCCGACGACGGGGGAACCTCCAACACGTTGAGCCAGAACAGGGATTCCTTGTCTTGCGGCAGACTCTTCTGCCCGGTGTAGCGGACGCGCAGCGCCTGCCCCTTGCTTGGGTCAATCCGCGCGATGGGCGGGGTGAGCATGAAGGGCGCGGCGGAGGTATCCGGCGTCGCCTGGACGTTGCCTTCATCGATCCAAGACTGCACCAGCATGGGCGACTGGCCGTCGTTGCTCAGCTTGACCGTCACTTCCCGCTGGGCCGCGTCGTACACCACGCGGGTTCCGGTAATCACGATGGAGGCCTGCGCCTGGCCAATCATCAGGCACGCCGCCATCAGCAGCCCCCAGGCACGACTACCGAGCAGAGTACGTTTCATGTGCACCTCGTGTTGAACGTGACGATCCAGACTACGCGAGGGCCGATCGTTGCGATCGCCCTCGCGCTGCACTGCCGGTATTGCGCCGTTATTAGGGGTAAACGATGGAGTAGGTCACGCTGGACTTCACTTCGCCCGCACTCGGGGTCGCCGAGTTGGAGTAGTACTTCACGGTGAAGGGCATGCTGGCGCCGGCACCCGAGATATTAGTGAATGCCGAAGCCGGTGCAGCGCCCAGTTGCAGGGCCGAGCCGTTGCGGAAGACCACCAGGTCCACTTCCGGGGCGCCGCTGCCGGTGTTCTTCAGGCGGCCCTGGGAGGTGACGTTGGCGCCAGGCTCGAAGAAGACCGCCACGCCGGGGTTGCCGCTGACTTCGCTGCCGGTGCAACCGGAGAGGTCGATGGTGAACTGGGTGTCACCACCGGTGGTGCCGACGCCGGCCAGGGAAGTCTTGGAAACGGTCGGCAGGGTGACGGTGCCATCGCCGGTGCCGGCGCCGTTGATCTTGATGGTGCAGGTAACGTCCTGCACCTTGCCGTTGAAGTTGATGGTGCCGTCGGAAGCCTGGGCCTGATGGGCAACAGCGACCAGGGCAACCAAGGTAGCGAGGGAGATCAGGGACTTTTTCATTTGCCAGGTTTCCTACATGAGTCAGGGGAACCCAACCACCGTCGTGGGTGGAGGAGATGGCTAGATTCTGGGTTCCCCCGCTCACTCGCCCTACCGTAATTCCCCTGTCACTGCGTAGGAAAAATCCTGTTGAAGACCCACTTGTTCATGCACGAATAGCTGCGCTTTTCCGAGGTAGTTGAGTGAAGTACATGTAGGGCGATAAATCCGAAGCGTTATCCGCCGGCGGATTCTCCGGAAGCTGTGGCGTTGGGCGCATCGCGGACAGAGTCCGCTAGTCCGCTCCTACAAGATATATCTGCGCTCGGGTTGGCCCTCACCCTAACCCTCTCCCCGGGGGAGAGGGTACTGTTCGGCGCAGGATGCAACCTTGGCGTCAGCCGGCTCGGACTGCTCCCTCTCCCTGAGGAAGAGGGGGAAACCTCAGGCCGTCGCCTCTTCCGGCACAGTCCTGACCACGCCACGGCTCACCCACCAGCCGAAGGCCGCGGCGGTGAAGAACATCAGCACGCCGTAGATCGCCGCCGGGATCGCCATGGTCTTGTTGTTCAGCAGCATGGGGCTGAGCGCCAGGGCGATGGCCAGGGTGCCGTTGTGGATGCCGATCTCCATGCCGATGGCCACCGCCTGTGGCTTGGGCAGCTTGAGCAGGCGCGGCACCCAGTAGCCGACGGCGAGGCTGAGCAGGTTGAAGCACAGCGCTGCCGCGCCAACGATCGGGGCGTACGCGACGAAGGTCGACCAGTCCTTGGCCACCGCCAGAACGATGATCACCAGCAGCAACAGCGCGGAAAGAATCTTCACCGGTTTCTGCAGCGCCGCCGCCAGGCTCGGCAGTTGGCGGCGGATGAGCATGCCGATGGCCACCGGGCCGAGGACGATGATGAATACCTGCACTACCTTGCCGAATTGCAGCGGGATGGTCTGGCCGTCATTCATGAAGTACAGCAGCGACAGGTTGACGATCAGCGGCATGGTGAGGATGGCAATCACCGAGTTCACCGCGGTCAGCGTGATGTTCAGCGCCACGTCACCGTGGGCCAGGTGGCTGTAGAGGTTGGCGGTGGTACCGCCGGGCGCCGCGGCGAGCAGCATCATGCCCACGGCCAGCGCGGCTTCCAGGGCGAAGCCGAGGGTGATGAGGAAGCAGGCCAGCGGCAGCAGGATGATCTGGCAGACCAGCCCGATGATGACCGGTTTGGGATAGCGCACGACGCGGACGAAATCGGCGATCGTCAGGGACAGACCAAGGCCGAGCATGATGATGCCCAGGGAAATGGGCAAGAAGAGTGTCAGCAAGGGGCTGTCGGTCATTGTCGTTATTCTCCAACTGATGTCGGCCGATTCCTTCGGCCGTTACAGCGTTTGTAGCTGGCGTTGAGGGCGAGAACCATTCCTCTCTGTAACAGAATGCGGCGTTTTGTGACGAACGGAGCAGGGTCATGCTGAAGGGCTCCCTGTAGGAGCGCGCCATGCGCGCGATCGCGGGCATGGCCCGCTCCTACAGGAAACTCCAGACGCATACACATCTGTACGCGTCTCATGGCAGTAGTGGTGCAAGGATGAGGGGCAGCATTGCAGGGCGCATAACCTGGAACAGGTTATGCGCCATGAAGTACGCGGCGGATAACGCCGGCGCGTTATGCGCCCTACGAAATGCTGAGCATCAGAGCCCCCCGCACGATCAGATCGCCGTCGCCCCGCCATCGACCGGCAATGCAATGCCGGTGGTGAAGCCTGCGTTGTCGCTGCACAGGTAGAGCACGGCGGAGGCGATCTCCTCGACACGGCCAACCCGGCCCACCGGGTGCATGGCGGCGGCGAACTCGGCCTTCTTCGGATCGGCCTCGTAGGCGCGGCGGAACATATCGGTGTCGATCACCGCCGGGCATACCGCATTGATGCGCACCTTCTTCTTCGCGTACTCGATGGCGGCGGACTTGGTCAGGCCGATCACCGCGTGCTTGGAGGCGGCGTAGATGCTCATCTTCGGCGCGGCGCCCAGGCCGGCCACCGAGGCGGTGTTGACGATGGCGCCGCCGCCCTGGGCGAGCATCACCGGAATCTGGTGCTTCATGCACAGCCAGACGCCCTTCACGTTGACGCCCATGATGGCGTCGAACTCGCTTTCCTCGCCCTCGGCCAGCCGGCCCTTCTCGATCTCGATGCCGGCGTTGTTGAAGGCGTAGTCCAGGCGCCCGTAGGCGGCCACGGTGCCCTCGACCAGTGCCTTGACCTCGGCATCTCGGGTCACGTCGCAGCGGATGAAGGTCGCCTCGCCGCCCGCCGCGCGGATCAGCTCGACGGTGGCCTCACCGCCCTTGGCGTCGACGTCGGAAACCACGACCTTCACGCCCTCCTGGGCGAATGCCTGGGCGGTGGCACGGCCAATGCCGTTGCCGGCGCCGGTGACCAGGGCGACCTGGCCGGAAAGCAGCTGACTCATGAGCGAACCTCGATGCGAAATGGGGAGAACCGTCGCAGTCTAGTCAGCCGCCCGCAGAGGCGAAGCACTATCAGGCGGGACGACGTCATTGCATCCATCGCGATGATGGTTGCTGCAAGCGAGGATCACTGTCGCCGATGGGTGGATATTCCCCCGGCGGACGAAACTTGCCGCCACCCGCCGCGCGGACTATCACCTAAGACTTTCCCCTGACCGAGTTCACTGCCATGACCGCCCAGATCAACCGCCAGTTCCAGCTCGCCCAGCGCCCGGTCGGCGCCGCCACCCGCGACACCTTCGCTTACGTGGAAACCCCAGTCGGCGAGCCCGGCCCAGGGCAGATCCTGGTGCAGAACCAGTACCTGTCGCTGGACCCGGCCATGCGCGGCTGGATGAACGACGCCAAGTCCTACATCGCCCCGGTGGCCATTGGCGATGTGATGCGCGCCCTGGGCGTGGGCAAGGTGATCGCCTCGCAGCACCCGGACTTCAAGGTCGGTGACGAGGTGAACGGTGCCCTCGGCGTACAGGACTACTTCCTTGGCGAGCCCAAGGGCTTCTACAAGGTGGACAGCCAGCGCGCGCCGCTGCCGCTGTACCTGTCGGCGCTGGGCATGACCGGCATGACCGCCTACTTCGGCTTCCTCGACGTCGGCCAGCCAAAGGCCGGCGACACCGTGGTGGTCTCCGGCGCCGCCGGCGCGGTGGGCAGCGTGGTCGGGCAGATCGCGAAAATCAAAGGCTGCCGCGTGGTGGGCATCGCTGGTGGAGCGGACAAGTGCCGCTACCTGGTGGACGAACTGGGCTTCGACGGCGCCATCGACTACAAGGCCGAGGATGTCAACGCTGGCCTCAAGCGCGAGTGCCCGAAAGGCGTGAACGTGTTCTTCGACAACGTCGGCGGCGACATCCTCGATGCCGTGCTGGCTCGCCTGGCACCCAAGGCGCGGGTGGTGATCTGCGGCGCGATCAGCCAGTACAACAACAAGGAGGCCGTGCGCGGCCCGGCCAACTACCTGTCGCTGCTGGTCAACCGCGCGCGCATGGAGGGCATGGTGGTGATGGACTACGCCAGCCGCTTCCCGGAAGGCTTCAAGGACATGGCCGGCTGGATCGCCGAGGGCAAGCTGAAGTCCAGGGAAGACATCGTCGAAGGGCTGGAAACCTTCCCCGAGACCTTGGCGAAGCTGTTCAGCGGGGAGAACTTCGGCAAGCTGGTGCTGAAGGTCTGACCAACGCTGCCATGGCGATATTCGTAGGAGCGGACTCCGTCCGCGATAGGTCCGCATCGCGCCGGAAACTATCGCGGACAGAGTCCGCTCCTACGATTCGCGGGCCCCTCCCCTACACAGAACACCCCTTTGCCTTCTGCACGCTTTCCCCCGCGTTAACTCGATGATTTCCGACAAGCTCTAACAGGCCTTTCCAGCTAGGATTTCCCTTGGTCGACTCCAAGGAAGATCCCCCCGAATGCCCCTCGCCCAATGGCTGCCCGGTCTGAACAGCCTGTTGCACTACCGCCGTGACTGGCTGACCCGCGATATCCAGGCCGGCCTTTCGGTCGCCGCGGTGCAGATCCCCACCGCCATCGCCTACGCGCAGATCATCGGCTTCCCCGCCCAGGTCGGGCTCTACGCCTGCATCCTGCCAATGCTGATCTACGCCCTGGTGGGCAGTTCGCGGCAGTTGATGGTCGGCCCGGACGCCGCCACCGCCGCCATGGTCGCCGCCGCCATCACCCCGCTGGCGGCCGGCGATCCGCAACGCCTGTTGCAGCTGTCGATGATCGTCGCGGTGATGGTCGGCGCGCTATCCATCGCCGCCGGTTTCGCTCGGGCCGGCTTCGTCGCCAGCTTCCTTTCGCGGCCCACCCTGGTGGGTTACCTCAACGGCATCGGCCTGAGCCTGATCGCCGGCCAGCTCGGCAAGCTGCTGGGTTACCACAGCGAGACCAGCGGCTTTCTCCGGGGCCTGATCGCGCTGCTGCGCAACCTGGAATCCACCCACCTGCCGACGCTGGCGCTGGGCAGTGCCACGCTGCTGCTGATGATCGTCCTGCCGCGCTTCTACCCGAAGATCCCCGGCGCCCTGGTCGGCGTGCTGTTCGCCACCCTGGCGGCGGCGCTGCTGGGGCTCGACCAGTACGGCATCAAGTTGCTCGGCGAGGTCCCCCAGGGCCTGCCCACGCTGAGCCTGCCGCACACCACCATCGAGGAAATGGGCAGCCTGTTCCGCGATGCCATGGGCATCACCATCATCAGTTTCTGCAGTGCCATGCTCACCGCACGCAGCTTCGCCGCCCGCCACGGCTACAGCGTCGACGCCAACCACGAGTTCATGGCGCTGGGCATGGCCAATATCGGCGCGGGGATTTCCCAGGGCTTCGTGATCAGCGGTGCCGACTCGCGCACCGCGGTGAACGACATGGTCGGCGGCAAGAGCCAGATGGTCGGGGTGGTCGCCGCCCTGGTGATCGGCCTGATCCTGCTGCTGTTCAGCAAGCCGCTGGGCTGGGTGCCGGTGCCGGCGCTGGGCGCGGTGCTGCTGATGGCGGGCTGGGGCCTGATCGACTTCAAGGCCCTGCGCGGTTTCTGGAACCTGAGCCGGTTCGAATTCGCCCTGTGCGTGCTGACCACGGTCGGCGTACTGAGCGTCGGCGTGCTGCCGGGCATCTTCGTCGCCATCATGCTCGCCCTGCTGCGCCTGCTCTACCTCACCTACCGCCCGCACGACGCGGTGATGGGCTGGGTGCACGGCATCGACGGCCAGGTGGAGCTGGAGCAGTACCCCAACGCACACACCCTGCCAGGCCTGGTGATCTATCGCTTCGATGCGCCGCTGCTGTTCTTCAATGCCGACTACTTCAAGCAGCGCCTCCTCGAAGTCGTCGCCCAGTCCACCCACCCGCGCGCGGTGCTGCTCAATGCAGAGGGCATTCTCAACCTGGACATCAGCGGCCTGACGACGCTGCGCGAAGTGCAGCAGACGCTCGACGCCCAGGGCGTGCACCTGTCCCTGGCGCGGGTCACCGGCGAAACCCTGGCGATGCTCAAGCGCTCCGGCGCCTTGGGCGAGGTGAAGCCGCCGCTGGTGTTCAGCTCGGTGCGCGCCGGGGTCAAGGCCTACCGGCGCTGGCACCAGCAGCGCAAACGCGAGCAGGCCGCCGAGCGGGCGGCGGCCGAGGCATCACAGCCGGAACTGCCCGACCAGGCCCTGTAGCTCGCGGCTGAGCTGCGCCAGCTCGACGCTGGAGGACGCGGTGGACTCCATGGCCTGAGCCGACTCGTCGGCGATGCCGCGGATGCTGGTGACGCTGCGGCTGATCTCCTCGGCCACCGCACTCTGCTGCTCGGAGGCGGCGGCGATCTGCTGGTTCATCTGGTGGATCACCGCCACGGCCGAGGCGATGGTGCCCAGCGCCGCCTCGGTCTGCACCGCATCGCCGACAGTCATTTCCACCAGCGCGTGGCTGCGCTGCATGCGCTGCACCGAGGTGGCGGCGTCGCTCTGCAGGGACGTGATCAGGCTTTCGATCTCGGACGTGGACTGCTGGGTACGCCGCGCCAGGGCGCGCACTTCATCGGCGACCACGGCGAAACCGCGCCCCTGCTCCCCTGCCCGCGCCGCCTCGATGGCGGCGTTGAGGGCCAGCAGGTTGGTCTGCTCGGCAACGCTCTTGATCACGTCCAGCACGCTGCCGATGCTCTGGCTCTCGCGGCCGAGCTGCTCGATGCTCTGGGTGGCGGTACGCACCGCCTCGGCCAACTGCTCGATGCGGCCGAGGGTCTGTCGCACCACTTCCTGCCCGCTGGCCACCTTGCCGTCGGCCTGTTCGGCGGAGCTGGCGGCCTCTTCGGCGTTACGCGCCACGTCGTGCACGGTGGCGGCCATCTGGTTCATCGCGGTGGCCACCTGGTCGGTCTCGGCCTTCTGCGTGTTCACCCCGAGCTGGGTGCGTTCGGTGACGCCGGACAGTGCCTGCGCCGACGCGGTGATCTGCCCGACGCCATCACGCAGGCGGCTGACGATGCCGCGCAGGCTGTCGGCCATGCTCGCCACGGCCAGCATCAGTTGCCCCACCTCGTCCTTGCGCCGCACCTCGATGCTGGCGCTCAGGTCGCCCTCGGCGATGCGGCTGGCCATGGCGATCACCTGGCGCAGCGGTCGCACGATCATCCAGGTGATCAGCAGCGCCGCCAGCGCCCCCACCAGCAGCGCCAGCGCCGCCGAACCGAGGATCAGCCCGGCGTTGGTACGCAGCCCGGCGAGCATGGCCGATTGCTGCGCGGCGTAGGCATCATCCACCCGCTGCATGACCTGCTCCGAGCGTTCGCGCATCTGCGCGTGTACCTGTTTTTCCTGCTGCAGGGCGGCGGTGTATTCGTCGAGCTTCTCGACGAAGGCATTGATATTGGTGACCACGTCCTTGAGCACCGAGACATAGGTCGGATCGGTGATGCTCGCCTGCAATTTGCTGGACAGCTCCAGCGCCTCGGCGGCGGACTTGATGCGTCCATCGGCGGGCTTCTCCTCGCCACCGGCTTCCAGGCGCGAGCGAGCTTCGTTGAGCCCCTGCAGCACCAGGCGGGACAGCTGGCTGACCTGCCCGGCCTGCTGCAACAGCTCCTCGCCTTTCTGCCCCTGGGACTCCTTGAGTTCGTAGGCGCCGTCGTCGGCGAGGCTCGATTGCAGGATGTCCAGGCTGTTGGATGCGCCGCTCACCGACCAGCTCGCGGCGTCCAGCGACAGGCGCCGGCTCTTGCTGGACTGCTCGAAGCGGTCGAAGGCGGCCAGGTAGTCGGCGATGCCCTGCTCCACCTGGGTCATGGTCGCCGCCTGTTCGGGCAGCGCCTTGAGCCGTGCCACTCGCTCGCCCAGTTGCGCGGCATGCTTGCGCAGGTCCTCCGCGGCCTTGGGGTCGCCATCGAGCACGAAGTCCTTTTCGCGCAGGCGCATCTCCAGTACCGAGCGGTTGATCGCCGACAGATCGTTGAGCAGTTCGAAGCGCTGCGAAATCGAACGCAGCGACGCGACGCCGATCGCCGCCACCAGCGCCGTCAACAACAGCACCAGGCCGAATCCGATGGCCAGTTTTTTCGCCGTTCCCATGTCGGCCAGACGTCGTTGCACGAACGCAACCATGGCATCCCCCCCCGCGTGCAGGCGATCCTTCGATGCGAAGGTCTCCTGTTCGTTGTCGTCATTTTTCCGAGGAACATTAGGAGCGCCGTCGGACGCTGGATAGAGTCCGGGGCGGTGATGGCACCGTGATGCTGCGGAGAGATACGTGCAGGTCGTATCCAGAACACTGACAGGAGATTTCAGACACAACCTGCAGACGACGCTGACAGCGTCGCACTGGGGCCCAGGGGCAAATTCCCACACCTCTGACTTGAAACGGGGTGTGCGAATGAGGGCCTGCTATCGACTCATCCTGCAGCGTCCGCTTGCCGGATTCGCCGCCGAGCTGCAGCTGCCGGAGCTGTACCGCGAACAGCAACGGATCGACCCCTTGCTGAAACAGCGGAGGATTCCACCGATCGCGCACTTCCTCTGCCCACTCGAGTGCGACGACGACAAGGGTGAGCGGCTCGACTGCTGGTTCGACGCCGACAGGGGCCGGCGCCTGGCGCAGGCGATCCTCGGGCTGGTCCAGGACACGGCGCTGGAATTCACCAACCGCCCCGCCCTGCTGCGCGAACTGTTCGCCCTGGGCGAACGGCTGGATGCGGCGAGGCTCAGCGGGAACCGCTGGCACCTCGGCCTGGCGCTGGAATTCGCCTGAGCGTTACTTGGGGCGAACCATGCTGAAGGTGTCGCGGGTGTAGCTGTACTGGGTCCCGCCCAGACGCCCCACCAGGTCCAGCTTCGCCGGATCGACATGGCGCTCGTCGCGCATCACCTCGTCGTCGACATGCGCCAGCAGGACACGGGCGAAGATCAGGTAGGCGCTGGGATTGTCCGCCGGATAGGGAATGATCTCGGCCAGTTGGCACTCGAAGGCCACTGGCGCTGCGGCCACGCGCGGCGCTTTCACGCGCTCGCTGGGCACCGTGGCAATGCCGGCGTGCTCGATCTCGCTGACACCGTGGGGCAGCCACGCGGCAGTGGCGTTCATCGCCTCGGCCTGGGCGGCGCTGACCAGATGGATGACCAGTTCGCCGGTTTCACGAACGTTGCGCAGGGTGTCCTTCACGCTGCCGTCGTCACGCACGCTGGTGTTGACCATCAGGGTCGGCGGCTCGTCGCTGATGACCTGGAAGAAACTGAACGGCGCGAGGTTGCTCTTGCCCTCGGCGGACAATGTGGAAACCCAGGCGATCGGACGCGGAGTGACGGTGGAAGCCAGCCAACGGTAGGCGTCGGCGGGCGCAAGGGTGGTGAAGTCGAGTTGCATGCAAGGTTCCCCTGACTGCCGGACGGATCGGTGTGTCCGTCCGCCCGGCGATTATGCCCGCGCCAGGGCCTCCAGGCACCCGAGACGGGGTTCTGTACGAAAGTTGTCGAGCGAAGGTCAGGCGAGGCAAAAATCGGTGAGGATGCGGAGTTAACATGCCGTTAATGAGCAGTCCGAACCGATTTTTAACGAAGCATCACCGATGCGCAGACACTTTCCGTACAGAACCTATCGTCCGGCGCGGGATTCCTTGATGTAGTAACGCGCCTTGCTGGCCTTGTCGAGGCAGCCACCGTAGGACTCGACCTGTTGCTCGGTCTTGGCGGCGGTGATCAGGGTGAACGCCTTGGAGTAACTCACGGTGCCGGCAAAGCCCTCGGCCTTGGCCAGGTCCAACTCCTTCCAGGCCGCGTTCAGTTCGGTGGCGCAGCTTTCGCGATTGACCGTGGTGCCCGAGCAGCCGACCAGCAGCAGGCTGGCGGCGAGTACAGCGTACAGAGCCTTCATGACGACCTCCTTGGTTGTGCAGGCGCCTTCCAGCTTAGACGGCCCCGGCCGCTCGCGCCGGACTACACTGCCTGTTCGTCCATTCCACGAGGAGCATGATCATGCTGTATCACGGAAGCTGCCACTGCGGCGGCATCGCCTTCGACGTCGAAGGCGAGATCGGCGAAGTCACCCAGTGCAACTGTTCGATCTGCAGCCGGCGGGGCTCGCTGCTGTGGTTCGTGCCGCGGGACAAGCTGCGCCTGACCACGCCGGAAAGCGCCATGAGCACCTATACCTTCAATACCCACCGCATCAAGCACCACTTCTGCCCCACCTGCGGCTGCGCGCCGCTGGCGTATGGGGCGATGCCCGACGGTACGCCGATTGCCGCTATCAATGTGCGGTGCCTGCCGGACGTGGATGTGAGTGGGCTGAAGGTTCGGGAATACGATGGCAAGAGTGTGTAGCGGGCAGGACATGAGGAGCGCCTTGCAGGCGCTTATCGCGGAGAAGCTCCGCTCCTACGAAAGCAGAGCCAGCTCGGACCCCTGCATTTGTTTTGCTTTTGAAGACTTCCAGAGAAATGTCCGCACGCGCCGGAGCGCCCCTTCAGGAGGCCGAGTGGAATCGGAGTTTCAGGGGTTGAGCGGCATGGATGCCGCGAGAGCGTCGTCGGGCCAAGGATGGCCCGTCGACGCGTGCCCCTGAAACTTCGATGGAGCGAGGGAACCCCGGCGAAGCCGGGGCCGGATGATGGGGCAAGACCTTTTGGTTCCTTTTGTGTCGTTTGACAAAAGGGACTCGCCCGAGGGGGCGAAACAAAATCTCTCAGCACACGCCGAAGCGGCGCAGAAACACCCAACCCCAATATCGGCGGATAACGCTTTAGGCGTTATTCACCCTACGGAAAGAAAGAGCATCGCGGACGGAGTCCGCTCCTACGGTTTACCGGTTAGCGCCGAGGCGGCTCTCGTAGAAGCGGATCTTATCCGCGATCACGGGCGCAAGCCCGTCGGCCCTCAGGCCGGAACATCAGCCACAAAAAAGCCACTCCGAAGAGTGGCTTTTTCACCTCAGCGATGACGGATCACTCCGGCATCTTGATCACCACACGGCCGCCGCCCGGGCAGGTTTCCATGTAGTAGTTCGCGTCGCGGTACTGGGCGAAGTCGAACACCCGGTCGATGCTCGGCTTGAGCAGCTGGTCGGCGGTCATCTGGTTGATCGCGGTCAGCGCCCGTTGCACGGCTTCGTCGTTGCGGGTCAGGCCGATCTCCGGTTGCCCGGTGAAGTCCAGCACACAGTGACGGTAGAACTGCAGGTGCTTCTTGAATGCCGCACAGGCCGGGAAGGCTGCGTCGTTGCCGCCGTTGATGCCGTAGAGAATCAGCTTGCCGCGCTGTGCAGCCACATCACCCAGCAGCTTCATCTGCGGGCCGGCGCACTGGTCGAGGACGATCTCCACGCCTTCACCCTTGGTGAAGCGCTCGACTTCCAGCACCAGGTCCTGTTCCTCGGTATAGATGATCTTGTCCGCACCCAGTGCCTTGAGGAACGCACGGCTGTCCTCGTGGCTGGTGGTGGCGATCACCTGGGCGCCGAGCGCCTTGGCCAGCTGCACGGCTTGCGGAGCCAGGCAGTGGCCGGCCTCGGTGATCAGCACGCGCTGGCCGGGCTTGATCTGCGCCAGTTCCACCAGCGCGAAGTAGGAATACAGCAGGCCGGTGTAGTGCACGGCGGCTTCGACCGGGGTCAGCACCTCGGGATAGCGCGTCAGCGACGTGCGCGGCAGGACGACGTGGTCGCCCCAGGCCGGGTACTGGTTCGGCGAGTTGGCCGGGAAGCTGGCCACCGGGGTGCCGGGTTCGAGGTCATCGACCCCTTCGCCCACGGCTTCGACGATGCCGGAGAGTTCATAACCGATGCCCGCCGGCAGCTTGGCCTGATCCGGGGCGAGGTTCTGCCGCCAGAGCACGTCGCGCCAACTGACGCCCAGTGCCTGGGTACGGACCAGCACTTCACCCGGCCCCGGTTGCGGGGTCGGCATTTCCTCGATCTTCAGGACCGAGGCGTCACCGAACTGGTGGAAACGGATCATGCGGGACATCACATACCTCGCCTTTTAATATCTCTATAGCCACGGACTCTATCCGGGCTTTGGGGGCGATACCACCGTTCACCGTTGATAATGGACATAAACAGCGATGATTCGGCACCGGTGCCAACGCAGGCCCGGCGCGGCCCAGAGGCTCTGCGACGGGTGTTTGCCTGGACACGCCGGGCATTGTTGCGGCTCGATCGGGAGTACCGGAGCGGTGTACGATTCTCGGTAAAAAAGAGGAAATTGATCAAGGACTTATCTGTCAGACTTGACGCAGGTCGCGTCGGGCTTCACTTTTCCCCCATCGTCAGGGAGTTCCCATGAACCGCAACGACCTCCGCAAGGTTGACCTCAACCTGTTGATCGTTTTCGAGACGCTGATGCATGAGCGCAGCGTGACTCGCGCCGCCGAGAAGCTGTTCCTCGGCCAGCCGGCGATCAGCGCGGCCCTGGCGCGCCTGCGCAGTCTGTTCGACGATCCGCTGTTCGTCCGCACCGGGCGCAGCATGGAACCCACCGCGCGGGCGCAGGAAATCTTCGGCCACCTCTCGCCGGCGCTGGACTCCATCTCCACCGCCCTGAGCCGCGCCGCCGACTTCGATCCGGCCACCAGCAAGGCGGTGTTCCGTATCGGCCTGTCCGATGACGTGGAGTTCGGCCTGCTGCCGCCGCTGCTGCGCCGCCTGCGCTCCGAGGCGCCGGGCATCACCCTGGTGGTACGCCGCGCCAACTACCTGCTGATGCCGCAACTGCTGGCCTCCGGGGAAATCTCCGTAGGCGTGAGCTACACCGACGAGCTGCCGGCCAACGCCAAGCGCAAGACCCTGCGCCGCAGCACCTGGAGGGTGCTGCGTGCAGACTCGATCCCCGGCGTCCTGACCCTCGACGATTATTGCGCGCGCCCGCATGCGCTGGTGTCCTATGCCGGCGACCTGGACGGCTTCGTCGACCAGACCCTCGCCGAGATGGACCGCAAGCGCCAGGTGGTGCTGGCGGTGCCGCAGTTCGTCGGCCTCGCCCAGTTGCTGGCCGGCACCGACATCCTCGCCACGGTGCCCGAGTACGTTGCGGCGGCGCTGACCGCCAGCGGCGGCCTGCGCGCAGACGAGCCGCCCTTCCCCACCCGCCTGGCCGACCTGTCGATGGTCTGGCGCGGCGCCCAGGACAACGACCCGGCCGAACGCTGGCTGCGCTCGCGCATCACCATGTTCGTGGGTGATCCGGACAGTCTCTGACCGGCAACTTCAGATTCGACCTGTAGGAGCGCGCCATGCGCGCGATCGCGGGCATGGCCCGCTCCTACAACGGAAGCCACGATCCCTCCGGGCAAATCCCGTGCCCACTTCTTCTATCTATTCGTGCGCATAGTGCAAAGGCATTTATCACTCCACGTGATAATCAAAATTCGCTCGTTCGATTAGTTCCCGGGCGCCCCCGAACGCAGACTCCGCTCCATCAGAAGTCCCAAAACCAATTAGAACGGTGGAGTCTTTTCCATGGAGCGAAATCTCAAAACCTTGCGTATTCCGTTGGCGCTCGCCGCTGCGCTGGTACTCAGCGCCTGCGGCAAAGGCCAGGATGCGGCGCAGAACATGCCCGCACCCAAGGTCAGCGTGGCGGAAGTCATCGAGCAACCGATCAACGAATGGGACGAATTCACCGGCCGCCTGGAGGCTCCGGAGTCCGTCGAGCTGCGTCCGCGCGTCTCCGGCTACATCGACCGCGTGGCCTTCCGCGAAGGCACGCTGGTGAAGAAAGGCGACCTGCTGTTCCAGATCGACCCGCGCCCCTTCGAGGCCGAGGTGCATCGCCTGGAAGCCCAGCTGCAACAGGCCCGCGCCAACCAGACCCGCACCGTCAACGAAGCCGCCCGTGGCGAGCGCCTGCGCGCCACCAACGCCATCTCCGCCGAGTTGGCCGACGCCCGCAGCGCCGCCGCCACCGAGGCGAAAGCCGTGGTCGCGGCGACCCAGGCGGAACTGGACAACGCCCGCCTGAACCTGTCGTTCACCCAGATCACCGCGCCCATCGACGGCCGCGTTTCCCGCGCCGAAGTGACCGCCGGCAACCTGGTGAACAGCGGCCAGACCCTGCTCACCACCCTGGTCTCCACCGACAAGGTCTACGCCTACTTCGACGCCGACGAGCGCGTCTACCTGAAATACGTCGACCTGGCCCGCAAGGGCGGCCCCGACGCCCGTGGCAGCAGCCCGGTGTACCTGGGCCTGACCGGCGAGGACGGCTTCCCCCATGAAGGCAAGCTGGACTTCCTGGACAACCAGGTGAACCCCAAGACCGGCACCATCCGTGGCCGCGCCGTGTTCGACAACGACGGCAATCAGTTCACCCCCGGTCTGTATGCCCGCATCAAGCTGGTCGGCAGCGGCACCTACCCCGCCGCGCTGATCAAGGACGAGGCGGTCGGTACTGACCTGGGCAAGAAGTTCGTGCTGGTGATGGACAAGGACAGCAAGGTGCAATACCGCAGTATCGAGCTCGGTCCGAAGCTGGAAGGCCTGCGCATCGTCCGCAATGGCCTGGCCAAGGGTGACCGCATCGTGGTCAACGGCCTGCAGCGGGTCCGCCCCGGCGCCCAGGTCGATGCGCAGAGCGTCGAGATGGCCAGCCAGACCACCCTCGCCACCCTTGCCCACCAGCGCCAGGCCCTGGCCCAGAGCGAAGCGCCGAAGGTCGCCGAGAAATCCTCCGCGAAGGCGAGCGCACCGCGCGGCTGATCGCAACCCGCAATCCATGAACTGATGTACCAGGCCCTGTCCCACCAGGGCCTTGGGTGACCTTTGTCCCGGGTTTGGCGAACGATGCGTTCGCGACAGGAACCAGCCATGAACTTTTCGCAATTCTTCATCCAGCGGCCGATCTTCGCCGCCGTGCTTTCGCTGATCATCCTGATCGGCGGGGCCATCTCGCTGTTCCAGCTGCCGATCAGCGAATACCCCGAAGTGGTGCCGCCCACCGTGGTGGTGCGCGCCAACTTCCCCGGCGCCAACCCCAAGGTGATCGGCGAGACCGTGGCCGCGCCGCTGGAGCAGGCCATCACCGGCGTCGAGAACATGCTCTACATGTCCTCGCAGTCCACCGCCGACGGCAAGATGACCCTGACCATCACCTTCGCCCTGGGCACCGACCTGGACAACGCGCAGGTGCAGGTGCAGAACCGCGTGACCCGCACCGAGCCCAAGCTGCCGGAGGAAGTCACCCGCATCGGCATCACCGTCGACAAGGCCTCGCCCGACCTGACCATGGTCGTGCACCTGACCTCGCCGGATAACCGCTACGACATGCTCTACCTGTCCAACTACGCCATCCTCAACATCAAGGACGAGCTGGCGCGCCTGGACGGTGTGGGCGACGTGCAACTGTTCGGCATGGGCGACTACTCCCTGCGCGTGTGGCTCGATCCGAACAAGATCGCCTCGCGCAACCTGACCGCCAGTGACGTGGTTACGGCCATTCGCGAGCAGAACCGCCAGGTCGCCGCCGGCTCCCTCGGCGCGCCGCCCGCGCCGAATGCCACCAGCTTCCAGCTGTCGATCAATACCCAGGGTCGCCTGGTCAGCGAGGAAGAGTTCGAGAACATCATCATCCGCAGCGGCCCGGACGGCGAGATCACCCGCCTGAAGGACATCGCCCGCGTCGAGCTCGGCTCCAGCCAGTACGCCCTGCGCTCGCTGCTGGACAACCAGCCGGCAGTCGCCATCCCGATCTTCCAGCGTCCCGGCTCCAACGCCATCGCCATCTCCAACGAGGTGCGCGAGAAGATGGCCGAGCTGAAGAAGAACTTCCCCCAGGGCGTGGACTACTCCATCGTCTATGACCCGACCATCTTCGTCCGCGGCTCCATCGAAGCGGTGGTGCACACCCTGTTCGAAGCCCTGATCCTGGTGGTGCTGGTGGTCGTGCTGTTCCTGCAGACCTGGCGCGCCTCGATCATTCCGCTGGCCGCCGTGCCGGTGTCGCTGATCGGCACCTTCGCGGTGATGCACTTCTTCGGTTTCTCGCTCAACGCGCTGTCGCTGTTCGGCCTGGTGCTGGCCATCGGCATCGTGGTGGACGACGCCATCGTGGTGGTGGAGAACGTCGAGCGGAACATCGGGCTGGGGCTCACGCCCATCGAGGCCACCAAGCGCGCCATGCGCGAGGTGACCGGGCCGATCATCGCCACCGCCCTGGTGCTGTGCGCCGTGTTCGTGCCGACCGCCTTCATCTCCGGCCTCACCGGGCAGTTCTACCGGCAGTTCGCGCTGACCATCGCCATTTCCACGGTGATCTCCGCGTTCAACTCGCTGACCCTGTCCCCCGCATTGGCCGCCGTGCTGCTCAAGGGGCACCACGAACCGAAGGACCGCTTCTCGGTGCTGCTCGACACCCTGCTGGGTAGCTGGCTGTTCCGTCCGTTCAACCGCTTCTTCGACCGCGCCAGCCACGGCTACGTCGGCACCGTCACCCGCGTGCTACGTGGCAGCTCCATTGCGCTGATCCTCTACGCGGGGCTGATCGGCCTGACCTACCTGGGCTTCTCCAGCACCCCGAGCGGCTTCGTGCCGCAACAGGACAAGCAGTACCTGGTGGCCTTCGCCCAGTTGCCCGACGCGGCCACGCTGGACCGCACCGAGGCGGTGATCAAGCGCATGTCCGACATCGCCAACAAGCACCCGGGAATCGAGCACACCGTGTCTTTCCCGGGCCTGTCGATCAACGGCTTCACCAACAGCCCCAACAGCGGCATCGTCTTCACCCCGCTGAAGGACTTCGACCAGCGCAAGGGTCCGGGCATGTCCGCCAATGAGATCGCCGCCGAGCTGAACAAACAGTTCGCGGATATCCAGGACGCCTACATCGCCATCTTCCCGCCGCCGCCGGTACAGGGGCTGGGCACCATCGGCGGCTTCCGCCTGCAGGTGGAGGACCGTGGCAACCTGGGTTACGAGGAGCTCTACAACCAGACCCAGAACATCCTCAACAAGGCCCGCGCGCTGCCGGAACTGAACCCGATGTCGGTGTTCACCAGCTATCAGGTGAACGTGCCGCAGGTGGATGCCGCCATCGACCGCGAGAAGGCCAAGACCCACGGGGTGGCGATCAGCGACATCTTCGACACCCTGCAGGTCTACCTGGGCTCGCTGTACACCAACGACTTCAACCGCTTCGGCCGCACCTACCAGGTCAACGTCCAGGCTGACCAGAAATTCCGCCTGGAGCCCGAGCAGATCGGCCAGCTGAAGGTGCGCAACAACCAGGGCGAGATGGTCCCGCTCGCCACCTTCATCAAGATCAGCGACACCGCCGGTCCCGACCGGGTGATGCACTACAACGGCTTCATCACCGCCGAGATCAACGGCGCCGCCGCTCCGGGCTACAGCTCCGGCCAGGCGGAGGCGGCGATCGAGAAGCTGCTGAAGCAGGAACTGCCCAATGGCATGACCTACGAGTGGACCGACCTGACCTACCAGCAGATCCTCGCCGGCAACACCGCGGTGTTCGTCTTCCCGCTCTGCGTGCTCCTCGCCTTCCTGGTGCTGGCCGCGCTGTACGAGAGCTGGGGCCTGCCGCTGGCGGTGATCCTGATCGTGCCGATGACCCTGCTGTCGGCCATCACCGGGGTGATCCTGTCCGGTGGCGACAACAACATCTTCACCCAGATCGGCCTGATCGTACTGGTGGGCCTGGCGTGCAAGAACGCGATCCTGATCGTCGAGTTCGCCAAGGACAAACAGGATGAAGGCATGGACCGCCTGAGCGCGGTACTGGAAGCCTGCCGCCTGCGTCTGCGGCCGATCCTGATGACCTCCATCGCCTTCATCATGGGCGTGGTGCCGCTGGTGCTGTCGTCCGGCGCCGGCGCCGAAATGCGCCATGCCATGGGTGTCGCGGTGTTCTCCGGGATGCTCGGCGTGACCTTCTTCGGCCTGCTGCTGACCCCGGTCTTCTATGTGCTGATCCGCCGCTTCATGGAAGCCCGCGAAGCGAAGAAACAACAGCGTCTGAGCCACCCGGCCAATAGCGAGGGCCACACTGCATGAACGTGAAACTCTTTGCCCCCGCCCTGCTCGCGCTGGCCCTCAGCGCCTGCATGGTCGGCCCCGACTACCAGAAGCCGGACACCGCGCCGGCTCGACTGGACAGCAACGCCCAGGTGAAGGACTACGACCGCACGCGTTACGAAGACGCCTGGTGGAAACAGTTCGACGACCCGGTGCTGAGCCAGCTGGTCGACCAGGCGCTGAAGGAAAACCGCGAGCTGCGCGTGGCCTATGCCCGCGTGCTGGCCTCGCGGGCAATCCGTGACGACGTGGCCAACGACCGTTTCCCCACCGTCACCAGCAGCGCCTCGGCGCAGATCGGCAAGGGCCAGATTCCCGGGCAGACCGATGACCGGGTCAACCAGGAACGTTACGACCTGGGCCTGGACATGATCTGGGAAGTCGACCTGTTCGGCCGCGTGCGCCGCGAGCTGGAATCCACTGATGCCTTGAGCGAGGCGACCGTGGCCGACCTGCAGCAATTGCAGGTCAGCCTGATCGCCGAGCTGGCCGACGCCTACGGCCAGCTTCGTGGTGCTCAGCTGCGCGAAGGCATCGCCCGAAGCAACCTGGAGAACCAGCGCGAATCCCGCGACTTGACCATCCAGTTGCGCGACGCGGGCGTTGGCAACGAGCTGGACGTGCAGCGCGCCGAAGCGCGCCTGGCCGCCACCGAAGCCAGCGTGCCGCAGTTGCAGGCCGAAGAAGTCAGGCAGAAGAACCGCATCGCCACCCTCCTCGGCCAGCGCCCGGACGCGCTGACCGTGGACCTGTCGCCCAAGCAGCTGCCGGCCATCGCCAAGGCCCTGCCGATTGGCGATCCGGGTGAGTTGCTGCGCCGTCGGCCAGACGTTGCCGCCGCCGAGCGCCGACTGGCCTCCGCCACCGCGGACGTGGGCGTGGCCACCGCCGACCTGTTCCCGAAAGTCAGCCTTGGCGGCTTCCTCGGTTTCACCGCCGGCCGTGGTTCGCAGATCGGCTCGTCCGCCGCCAATGCCTGGAGCGTCGCGCCGAGCATCACCTGGGCAGCCTTCGACCTGGGCAGCGTGCGCGCCCGCCTGCGCGCCTCCAAGGCCGACGCCGACGGCGCGCTGGCAACCTATGAGCAGCAGGTCCTGCTGGCACTGGAGGAGTCGTCCAATGCCTTCAGCGACTACGGCAAGCGCCAGCAGCGCCTGGTATCGCTGGTGCGCCAGTCCGAGGCCAGCCGCAATGCGGCGCAGCAGGCCGGCCAGCAGTACCGCGAAGGCACCGTGGACTTTCTCAACCTGCTGGACGCCGAGCGCGAGCAGCTGGCCGCCGAAGATGCCCAGGCGCTGGCGGAAGTGGATGTCTATCGCGGCATCGTCGCCATCTACAAGGCGCTGGGTGGCGGCTGGCAGCCCTCGGCCTGATCGTTCCTCTCCTGGTCGAGTCGACCTCGACCCTTCCTGCCCTGCGGTCTGCGCTCCTGACCGTGGGGCTTTTTTATGGGCGCTCCGCGCCGCTCCCACAAACAGAACATGATGGGGTTCTGGAATCTGTCAGATGCTGATGTGCTGATCAGTATTTTCCGATAGCAATAGGAAATGCACCGAGCTGCCCTTAGCCGCAGACTATTGGAAATGGAAACAGGGACAGGCCCCATGAGCCACGAACGAAGAGGCGGCAGAGGAAGCTCGTCCTCCCACTCAGACGCCGAGCTGCGCAAGGTGCTTGTCGGCGTACGCCGTGGCGCAGCGATCCATCCCGGCCTGAGTGACCTGCTCATCCACCTGGGCTATCTGGAACGACGCACCTGCGGCCTGCACCTGACGCTGAAGGCTTACCGGCTGGTCCGCCGGGAGGCAAAGCCAGCCTGATCGACATTACGGCTTGGGCAATCGATTCCAGGCCGCTATCATCCGCCCGCCCGGCTCTCATGGATCATGCAAATTCGAGTGTCCGCTGGCCTAGACTTCATTTATCGGAATACTGCGACAAGGACACGCCATGGACTCTATCCTCGTCACCATCGCCATCATCGTCTTTGGCATGTTCATGCTGGGGATCGGCTTCACCATCCGCGAACGGGGCGTTGGCGTCCTGCTGATGTGGATCGGCGTGCTGAGCATGCTGTCGGTCATCACCTACCGGATCTATCTCGCTACCTCGGTGTAGCCTGGGACTGCTCCGCTCCGCGGTCTGTGGACCTGGCTCCGGTTCCCTACCGTAGGAGCGGACTCCGTCCGCGATGCTTTTTGTAGGCGGATAACGCCTCTGGCGTTGTGGTGTTTGGGTGTATATGCGCCGCATCGGCGTGTGCTGAGAGATTTTGTTTCGCCCCCTCGGGCGACCTACTTTGCCAAACGACGCAAAGTAGGCAAAAGTCTCGTCCCGACATCCGGCCCCGGCTTCGCCGGGGTCCCCTCGCTCCAGTATCGCTCCGAGGGTCGGCTCGTAAGGGCCATCCATGGCCCTTCAAGCCTCTCGCGGCATCCATGCCGCTCGCCCCTCTGCGCAATACCTCCACTCGGCCTCCTGACGGGACTCTGCGCGCGCCTGGGACTTTGGCTGCTTCATGCTGGATTGCTTTTCGTAGGAGCGAGCTTGCTCGCGAACAGAATTACCCGGCCGCATCGGCGTTAAGCGGTTCGCGAGCAAGCTCGCTCCTACAAAAGGCGGATAACGCTGCGCGTTATTCGCCCTACAGGTGTTCACCCTGCAACGTGGGTGCAGTGGTGGGCCTTCGCGGACAAGGGCTAGGCGCCCCCGTCTCTCCTACGGGAGCACGCGCACCGCTCTGGCTCTGGATTTAACGATTTCCAGAGAGATATCCGCACGCGCCGGAGCGCCCCTTCAGGAGGCCGAGTGGAATCGGAGTTTCAGGGGTTGAGCGGCATGGATGCCGCGAGAGCCGCGATGGGCCAGGGATGGCCCTTCGCGGCGGGCCCCTGAAACTTCGATGGAGCGAGGGAAGTCCCGCGAAGCGGGACCCGGATGATGGGGCAAAGACCTTTGGTTACTTTCTGTCGTTTGAGAAAGTAACTCGCCCGAGGGGGCGAAACAAAATCTCTCAGTACACGCCGATGCGGCGCATACACACCCAAACGAGAAAGCATCGCGGACGGAGTCCGCTCCTACGTAGGCGCGATACGCAGGTATTCCCCTGTTGAAACGAATGCATCCGCGATGGATTTCGCGGATAGGGGCTAGGCGCCCCCATCCCTCCTACGAAAGCGGTGCTCCCTGTAGGAGCGGGCCATGCCCGCGAATGGCGCCCAACGGGCGCC
The DNA here is from genome assembly GCF_050474425.1 of Pseudomonas sp. B1-22. NCBI lineage: Bacteria > Pseudomonadati > Pseudomonadota > Gammaproteobacteria > Pseudomonadales > Pseudomonadaceae > Pseudomonas > Pseudomonas sp. B1-22. The sequence continues at coordinate 621,687 of NZ_JBCHVH010000005.1, forward strand.
CCGGGAAATACCCGATCGCTTACTTGCCCATCGCCCGCGCATACCCCTTGGGCGAGAAGCGCAATGTCACCCCCAGCATCGCCACCACCGACACCGCCAACAGAATCCAGGAAGCCTGGAAACTGCCGGTGCTGTCACGCAGCCAGCCGGTCACATAGGGAATGATCCCGGTGACGATGAAGCCGATGCCCTGCACGAAGGCCGCCAGGCGCCCCGCCGCGCCGGGATCGGACAGATGATCCAGGGTCAGCGTCAGGCTCAGGGCGAAGCACGAACCCAGCCCGTAGCCGATCAGCGCCACCCAGATGCCAGAGAGATGCAGGGGCGATGCGATCAGCCCGGCGAAGCCGGCGAGCTGGACCAGCAGGCACAGGCTCAGCCAGCCGCGACGATCCAGCGAACCGCGGCTCAGCATCGGGATGGTCAGCGCCGCGATCACCTGGAAGATGGTCATCAGGCCGATCAGCCCACCGCTGGCCTGGGCGCTCCAGCCCAGCTGGCGGTAGTAAACCGGCAGCCAGGCCACCATGCTGGTGTAGCCGCCATTGATGACCCCGAAGTACAGCGCCAGCAGCCAGGCGCGGCGGCTGCCGAAATAGTGCTGCACCGCCTGCCGGGGCGGCGTGGCCACCGGCGTTTCGCGCGGGCGCGCGACTGCCCACAGCAGCAGCCCGACGATCGCCAGCAGCAGCCAGGCGCCGAGGCCGTCCTGCCAGCGATGGAAGTGCTCCGACACCATCGGCGCCAGCACCGCGGCGCTGCCGCCGCCTGCCATCAGCGAGGCCGAATACAGCCCCATGGCCGACGGCACCTTGTGCGGGAACCAGCGCTTGATCACCCCCGGCACGAACGCCTGGATGATCGCCACTCCGGTGCCGGCCAGCACGGCGCTGGCGATCAGGGCGAAGCCGCTGTCCAGCAGCAGGCGCCAGAAACAGGCAGCGCCTATGGCCAGCAGGCCGGCGACCACGCCACGGCTTTCGCCCAGGCGCGGGCCGACCCAGGGCAAGGCCAGGGCAAACAGCCCCATGCACAGTACCGGCAACACGGTGAGCATCGAGGCGCCCTGGAAGCCCAGGCCGGTGGCGTCGCGGATATCGGTGAGCAAGGGGCCGATGGAGGTGAGGATCGGCCGCAGGTTGATGCCCAGGGCGACGATCACCAGCAGACCGATCCAGCTGGCGCGGGCCGCTTCGCCCGCGGGTACCGCAATACTCCGGCTCATTTGCCGTGCGCCTGCCAGCGCGCGTAGAGCCCCTCTTCGCCGACCGGGCGCAAGGGCCGCAGCGGCAGCGCCTGCTGCTGGGGCGGCAGGGTCATCTGCTGGTAGACCCTGGCGGTGGACAGCCCGAACGGCTCGCCCTCGTCGTTGGAATAGGCGAAGTACGCCGCCTCGACGCCACACAGGTGCATGGCCGCCAGGCACATCGGGCACGGATGGCCGCTGGCGTAGATCACGCAGCCTTCCAGGCGCGGTGTGCCGAGCGCGGCGGAAGCCTGGCGGATGGTCAGCAGTTCGGCGTGGGCGGTCGGATCGCAGTCCAGGTGGATGGAGTTGGCGGCGCGGGCGATTACCTGGCCGTCCTTGACCAGCACGGCGCCGAACGGGCGGCCACCGGCCTCGATATTGTCGCGGGCCAGTTGCAGGGCCTCGCGCATGAAGTTTTCGTGTTGCATGGCAGTTCTCTTCAAGAATTCGGCATGGGCTCAATGCGCGCCGGCGGCTTCCAGCATCCTGGCGATGGTGGTCTGGTTGCGCTGGCGGGCGTGTTGCAGCGGCGTGATGCCGTCGTTGTCGGCCAGGTTCAGGTTCGCCCCGGCGCTTATCAGTCGTTGCACGATGGCCTGGTGACGCGGGCCGCCATCGCTGAGCAGGATGGCTTCGAGCAGCCCGGTCCAGCCGAGCTTGTTCACGTGGTCCGGATCGACGCCCGCCTTGAGCAGCGTCTCCACCACTTCCACATGGCCGCGCTCGCAGGCCGGGATCAGCGCGGTGCCGCCGTAGCGGTTGGTGCTGCGCAGGTTGGCGCCGTTGGCCAGGGTCAGCTTGAGGATTTCCAGGCGCCCGGAGGCCCCGGCCAGCAGGTAGGCACTGTCGTGGATACGGTTCTGCCGGTTGACGTCGGCACCGGCGGCGATCAGCAGGCGTGCCACGCCGATGTGGTCGTGGGCGGTGGCCAGCAGCAGCGCGGTGTTGCCCTGGCTGTCGGTAGCGTCCACCGGCACTCCGCGCTTGAGCAGCTCAGCCACGTCGGCTTCACGCCCGGCGCTGGCGGCGCCCAGCAGGGCCTCTGCGGCCGCGCGGCTGTGCACGTCTTCGGTCTGGATGGTCGGCGTGTCCATTGGCGCTCCTCTGTCGGCTGTCGTGCCCAGAGGCTGTCGGGATGACGACACCCGCTCGCGTCGCCAGACGAAATGCGGCCCGTGGCAGGCGCGGCGAAGCGGAAACAGCCTCCAAAAGAATGCCGCTAGTATGACGAAGGGACATTCTATGTTGAAATTAAATAGAAACATGCCTTTCAGTGGAAAACAAAATGCTAGACCCCAACCTCCTGCGCAGCTTCGTGATGGTGGTGGATGCCGGCAACTTCACCCGCGCCGCCGAGCTGCTGCACCTGACCCAATCCACCGTCAGCCAGCAGATCCTGCGGCTGGAGCAGAGCCTGGACTGTCGCCTGCTGGATCGCAGCCAGCGCCAGGTGCTGCCCACCGAACAGGGTGAACGCCTGCTCGGCTACGCCCGGCGCATCCTCCAGCTCGGCGGTGAGGCCCGCGAGGCGCTGAGCAGCGAGCACAGCGAAGGCGTGCTGCGCCTGGGGATGCCCGAGGACTTTGCCGGCGAACGCATGATGCCGCTGCTGGCGGCCTTCAGCGTGGAGCGTCCGCGCCTGCGCCTGGAAGTCTCCAGTGGCCTCAGCCAGGAACTGCTGCGCCAGTACCGCAGCGGCGAGCTGGATCTGGCGCTGGTCAAGCAATGGGGCGCCGACAGCGACTGCCTGGCGCACTGGCCGGAGCCGCTGGCCTGGCTGGACAGCGCCGACAACCCGGCCGCCGCCCGCGATCCGCTGCCGCTGGTGGTGTTCCCGCTCGGCGCGCTGTACCGCCAGGAGATGATCCACTCGCTGGAAGCCAGCGGGCGGCGCTGGCGCATCAGTTACAGCAGCGGCAGCCTGGCCAGCCTGTCGGCGGCGGTGGCGGCGGGAATGGGGGTCAGCCTGCTGCCGTTGCGCGGCCGTCACGCCGGGCATCGGCTGCTGGACGCCGCCCAGGGCTTCGCCCCGATCGACGGGCTGGAGCTGGCGCTCTACGCCCGGCCCGAGCTGGGCAGCGCCGGACGCACCCTGTACGAACAGCTGCGCAGCGTGTGCGCGCAGCTCGCCGAGGTCACGCCGTCGCGCTGAGGTGATCGATGAACTGTTCGGCGGGCACCGGCTTGCCGAACAGGAAACCCTGCAGCGAATCGCACCCCAGGCGGGTGAGGAAGTCCTGCTGGCGCGGCGTTTCCACCCCTTCGGCGACGATCCGCAGCTCCAGCGCCTGGCCCAGGGCGACGATGGCCGAGACGATCGCCGCATCGTCGCTGTCCTGCTCCAGGTCACGGACGAAGCCGCCGTCGATCTTCAGCTCGTTGGCCGGCAGGCGCTTCAAGTACAGCAGGCTGGAATAGCCGGTACCGAAGTCGTCGATGGACAGGTCCACGCCCATCTCCGCCAGGCGTCCGAGGATCGCCAGGCTCGCATCGGCGTCGCGCATGGCCGTGGTCTCGGTGATTTCCAGGGTCAGGCAGTTGGCCGGCAACTGGTAGCGGTTCAGGGCGCCGGCCACCGAGTCCACCAGGCCGGCATGGCAGAACTGCAGCGCCGAGAGGTTCACCGCCACGCGCCAGTCGCGGTAGCCCTGCGCATACCACAGGCTCATCTGCCGGCAGGCCTCGCCCAGCACCCACTCGCCGATGGCGATGATCAGCCCGGTGCGCTCGGCCAGGGTGATGAAGGTATCGGGCATCAGCAGGCCGCGCTGCGGGTGCTTCCAGCGCAACAGCGCCTCGGCGCCGACCGGCTCGCCGCTGGCGGCGAACTTGGGCTGGTAATGCAGGACGAACTCACGCCGCGCCAGGGCCGCCCGCAGGTCGTGGAGCAGTTGCAGGTGGTTGCGGGCGTTGGTGTTCATCGACTGCTCGAAGAAGCTGTAGCCGTTCTTGCCGTTGTCCTTGGCGTGGTACATCGCGGCGTCGGCATTGCGCAGCAGTTCCTGCTGGCTGGCACCATCGCCGGGATACAGCGCGATGCCGAGGCTGGCGGCAATGCGCAGCTCCTGCCCGGACACCAGGAACGGCTGCGCCAGCAGGCTGACCTGCTGGCTGGCGACGGTCATGGCATCGTCCGGGTCGTTGAGCGCGACCAGCAGGACAAACTCGTCGCCGCCGATGCGTGCCACCGTATCTTCGCTGCGCAGGCTGTCGCGCAGGCGGCTGGCGACGTCCTTGAGCAGCAGGTCGCCGACATGATGGCCGAAGGCATCGTTGACCGGCTTGAAGCCGTCCAGATCGAGGAACATCAGCGCGAAATGCCCGCCGTTGCGCTGCACCTTGCTGATCATCTGCTCGATGCGGTCCTCCAGCAACACACGGTTGGGCAGGCGCGTCAGGTTGTCGTGCAGGGCCAACTGGGTGAGCTCCTGGTTGGCCCGTGCCAGCGATGAGCTCAGCAGCGCGGTACGCGACTCCAGGCGCGCGTCGAGCACCGAGGTCAGCAGGGCGATGCCGATGATGGCCAGGGTGACGACGATGATCAGCACCGCCATCCATTCATTGCCCAGTCCGCTGGGCGCGGCGCCGCAGAAGCTGCCCTCGGGGAAGCGCGCCGCGGCCATGCCGGTGTAGTGCATGCCGACGATCGCCACGCCCATCACCAGCGCCGCGCCGGCCCGCGCCAGGCGCACATAGGGCGTGTTGCGGCGCAGGCGGAAGGCGATGTACAGCGCAGCCCCCGAGGCCAGTACGGCGATCAGCAGGGACAAGCCGAACAGTAGCGGGTCGTAGTCGATGCCCGGCTGCATCAGCATCGCGGACATCCCCACGTAGTGCATGCAACTGATTCCGCTGCCCATCGCCAGCGCACCGATCACCAACTGCCACGCGGGCAGGCGCTCCTGGCTGACCAGCGCCAGGGCAAATCCTGAACTGATCACCGCGATGGCCAGCGACAGCAGCGTGAGCTTCAGGTCATAGTCCAGGGCGATGGGCAGGCTGAAGGCGAGCATGCCGATGAAGTGCATCGACCAGATGCCAATGCCCATCGCCATGCCTCCGCCAGCGACCCACAGGGTCGCCGACCAATCCTTGGCAGTGGCGATCCGGCCGGCGAGGTCTAGGGCCGTGTAGGACGCCAGGATTGCGACACACAGCGATATCAGGACCAGGGAGGGATCGTAACTACCAGTCAGCATGGGTGCTCTCGAGGCGCGCGGAAGAGAAGCGCGCAAAAGGCCCGGATTTTAGCGAAATCCCTGGTGGCAAAACACTGGCAGAGATGTCAGTTCGTCGCCATCTGCGCCAGGCCGTTGCGATGCAGGCACCCCTGCGCCATCCAGGGACAGGCCCGCGCCCAGAGGAAGCGCTGCTCCTGGCGTCCATCGGCGTCGTAGTAAGCCAGTTGCAGCTGCTCCGGGGTGAACGCCAGGCGAGCGAATCCCGGCTGCGCGACGGCGAACGGCACGTCATCGGTCGGCGGCGCGGGCTTGAAGCCGTCGATGGTCTGCCCGCCGCCGCCGGAAATCAGCCAGGCCGGCTCGCCAGGGTGCACCACCACCTGCTGGTTGTGCTCATGACCGGACAGATAGATGTCCACGCCGCTGCGCTGCATCGCCGGCAACAACTGCGCCAGCAGCTCCTGATCTTCACCGTGCTTGCCTCCGCCGCTACGGATCGCATGGTGCGCCACGACCATTTTCCACAAGGGCGCAGGGCCGTCCTTCGCAAAGGCCGCTTGCAGGAAGTCGGCCTGGCGCTGGCGGCCGGCGGCGTTCTGGGACGTATCGAGGAACACTACGCGCAGCAGCGGGCGCCCTTCGGTCTCGCCGAAGTCCCGCACATAGAACGGATCGGGCATCTGGAAGCGACCGGAGCCTGCCCCCTTGCGCCCGTAGTCCAGTTCCACGGCGGCGGAGCTGGGGTAGTCATGATTGCCCAGCACCGCATAGAACGGCACGTGGCTCAGCCAGTCACCGCGATAGACGCGCTCGAACTTCAGTTGCCAGGCGGCATCGCCGGTCCCCTTGAGCGGCTTGCCGTAGAAGTTGTCGCCCAGCAGCAGGACCATGTTCAGCCCACCCTCGCTTTCCGCGACCCGCTCCATCCCGCGCGCCACGCGCCATTGCTGGAGATCGCCGCTGCCCTGGTCGCCCAGCGCCAGCAAGGTGACCTGCGAGGCCGGCTGGCCGGACAGCGGGGTATAGGGCGGCGGCGGAACCATCATCAGGTAGGCCACCATGCACCCCGCCACCACGAGCGACGCGGCGAGGGTGAGCAGCAGGTTGCGCAGAAGATGTCGACGTGGCGCGGGAGAAACAGTGGGACTCAGCGGGCGGGCAGGCATGGCGGTCCCCTGGGACATACCGGTTGGAGGTCGCCGCAGTGGAGCATGCAGTAGGTTAATTCTGTGTTAAGGCTCCTTCACCTATATCTGCAGCCATACCGAATCACACCGGACACGTTATGGTTTCCCACCGCCACCTCGCCCTGCTCATCCTGCTGGGCGGCCTGTTGTTCTTTACCGCCCTGGGCAATCACCAGTTGCAGGGTTCCACCGAGCCGCGGGTGGCCGGCATCGCGATGGAGATGTACCTCGACCACGACTGGGTGACGCCCCGTCTGAACGGCCTGCCCTTCCTGGAAAAGCCGCCGCTCAGCCTGTGGCTGGACGTCACCGCCATGCGCCTGTTCGGGCCGACTGCGCTGGCAGCGCGCCTGGCCTCGGCGTTCGCCGGGCTGTTCTGCGTCCTGCTGCTCTACGGCACGCTCAGGCGCATCGGCCGGCCGCCGCTGCTGACGCTGTTCGCCGCGCTGATGCTGCTGACCATGGCGAGCTTCTGGAGCAACGCCCGCCAGGTGGGCGAAGACGCCCTGCTCGCCCTCGGCGTGACGCTGGCGCTGCTGTCCTACCTGCAGGCCTGGCTCAGGTCGCCGGGCAAGCCGGGCCACTGGCTGGCCTTCGCGTTCGGCATCACCCTCGCCACCCTGAGCAAAGGCGTGCTGGGCCTGGCTCTGCCCGGCGTGGTGATCTTCACCTGCCTGCTCTGGGACACCTTCGCCCGACGCCGCCTGGAGATCGGCGCCTGGCTCCGTCCGGCGCTCTGGACAGTGCTGGGCCTGGTCCCGCTGCTCGTCTGGCTGATGTTCCTCTACCGCGACGGCGGCGTCGCGGCGCTGCAGGAAATCCTCTGGACCAACAGCGTCGGACGCTTCAGCGGCTCGTTCAGCGAAGCCGGGCACTTCGAACCTTTCTACTACTACCTGGTGCGCCTGCCGCAGGCGTTCCTGCCGTGGAACCTGCTGCTCTATCTCGGGCTCTGGCATTTCCGCAAACGCCTGGCGAGCGACCGCTACCTGCTGTTCTTCTGCCTCTGGCTGGCGGCGCAATTCACCCTGCTGACCTTCGCCTCCAGCAAGCGCATGGTCTACCTGATGTCGCTCGCCCCGGCGGCGGCGGTGATCGGCGCCGAGTATGGTCACGAACTGCTGCAGCGCTGGCAGGCCCGTGACGCGGAATGGGCGCAGCGGGGCCGCAGCACGCTGCTCGTCCTGATGCTGCTGGTACCCGGCTTCTACCTGGGCTACGCGCTGTGGATCGAACCGCGCGCGGACCAGAAGGAATCCTTCCTGCCGCTGACCCAGGAGATTCGCCAGCAGGAGTCGGCGGGCCGGCAGGTCACGCTGTTCCAACCCAGCGAACGCCTGGCCGGCGCCGCCGTGTTCTACAGCCGCAGCCGCCTGCCGGCGCTGGACACGCAGGAGCAACTGATGGCGCAACTGACCCAGCCCGGCGGCCACGTGGCCGTGCTGGAAAGCCTGGAGACGCCACAGCCGCCGCTGAGCGTGCTGCAGCATTACCGCGTCGGCCAGCGCGACTACTACTTCGTCGGTCACGAATGAGGCGGCATTGACCTGCCCGCGTACCAAGGCCGCCGCAAGCGGCTAACCTTGCTGCATCGCCACTGCCGCACAGGAGCCGCTTCCCTTGGCGAAGCCCCCGTCGATCCTCAGCCTGCCCTTTCGCCGCCTGGCCAACCCCTACACCCGCTACCGCTACGCCGCCTGGATCCACTGCATCCGGGTCGGCCTGGCGCTGCTGGCGTCGATGCTGCTGACCAGCGCGCTGAAACTGCCCCACGGCCTCTGGGCCTCGATAACGGTGCTGGTAGTGATGGGCGGGCTGGTGCACCAGGGCACCATTCGCGGCAAGTCCTATGAACGGGTCGTCGGCACCCTGGTCGGCGCAGCGCTGGGCCTGTGCGTGATCGCCGTCTACGACCAGACCCGCTCCCAACTCCTGGCCTACCTGCTGATGTCGGTGCTGGGCGCCGCCTCGGCGTTCTTCGCCATCCGCCGCCCGGGCTATGTCGCGCTGCTGGCGGGGATCACCCTGTGCATCGTCGCCGGCCCCGGCGAAACCGGGTTCACCGAGGGGCTGTGGCGCTCGGCCAACGTGCTGATCGGGGTCGCCGTCGCCCTGCTCTTTTCGCAGATCTACCCGCTGCGGGCAGTCTACGTCTGGCGCTACCTGCTCTCGGACAACCTGCGGGCCTGCGCGCGGATGTACGGGCAACTCTCGTCCAACCACGACTTCAGCCCGGAACATTTCGCCCGCCAGCTGGAAGAACTGGACCACCGCCTGGTGGCCTCGCGCGCCCACCTGGGGCCGGTGGCACGGGAAACCGGGATGCCGTTGCGCGACCTGGAGATCATCCAGCGCATCCACCGCGCGGTGATGGGCACCCTCGAATCGCTGATCGCCTCGCGCCAGTTCGCCGCCCAGGCCGGCGAGATCGAACCGGTGCCAGCCAGCCTGGATCACCACCGGCAACTGATCGGCCGCCTGCTGCTGCAATCGGCCCATGCCCTGAAATTCAGCCGCACCAGCAAGCTGGTGCAGGCCTGCCAGGGTTTGGAGAACCTCTCCGCGCGCCCGCTCAACCTCACCGATTCCTTCGAGAAGCAAGGCTTCTACTGGCTGACGCTGCGCCTGTACGAACAGGTGGAGATGCTCTCGGAGAAGCTCGCCGCCACGGCACCGCACTGGAACATCCAGAGCCGCGACCGCAGCTGAGTGGAGAATGAAACCGGCCCGGCAGCTTGCGCTCCGGGCCGGTGTTCAACGCAAGGCTTGCGACGCGCCGCCAATCAAGCCCCGAAACCGCCGTCGATGGTCAGGCTGGCACCCGTGATATAGCCGGCTTCCGGGCCGGCCAGGTAGGCCACGAAGGCGGCGATTTCTTCCGCGCGGCCATAACGGCCCACTGCCATCAAATCCATCAGGGATGCCGCAAAGTCGCTGTCGGCCGGGTTCATGTCGGTGTCCACCGGGCCGGGCTGCACGTTGTTGACGGTGATGCCGCGCGGGCCGAGGTCACGGGCCAGGCCCTTGGTCAGGCCGACAATGGCCGACTTGCTCATGGCGTACACGGAGCCACCACCGAAGGGCATGCGATCGGCGTTGGTGCTGCCGATGGTAATGATCCGGCCGCCCTCGCCCATGTGCCGTGCGGCGGCCTGGGTGGCGACGAAGACGCTGCGCACGTTCACCGCCAGGGTGCGGTCGAAGTCGTCCAGGCTGAATTCTTCCACCGGGGCGATGGCCAGCACGCCGGCATTGTTCACCAGGATGTCGATACGGCCGAATCGCTGGGCGGCGCTGTCGATGGCGGCCTGCACGGAGGCGGCGTCGGCGCTGTCGGCCTTGATCGCCAGGGCACGACCGCCGCTGGCTTCGATGCTGGCGGCGAGGTCTTCGGCCTTCTGCGCCGAGCTGACGTAGGTGAAGGCCACGGCGGCGCCTTCATTGGCCAGGCGCTGCACGATGGCGGCGCCGATGCCGCGGGAGCCGCCTTGAACGAAAGCGACTTTGCCGGTGAGGGATTGAGTAGTGGTCATTGCGTGTCTCCGGGAATCAGTGGGGGAGTCAATTCGACGGGGCCAGTTTCTCGCTCATACTCCTGACCCGGTAGCCGGTAATCGCTATATTCAGTCGATACCAAACGTCCGGAATACCGCCCATGGAAAGCCTGATCAGTATCGAATGCTTCGTACGCAGCGCCGAAGCCGGCAGTTTCGCCGCCGCCGCGCGGCGCCTGGGGCTGACACCGGCGGCGGTGAGCAAGAACGTCGCCCGGCTGGAGAACAACCTGGGAGTGCGGCTGTTCCAGCGTAGTACCCGCAGCCTGGCCCTGACCGAAGCGGGCGAACGATTTCTCGATGAAGCCAGCGGCGGCCTGGCCAGCCTGCAGAGCGCGATCGCCAACCTGGCCAGCGCCGACGGCCAGCCCAGCGGCGTACTGAAAGTGAGCATGGGCCTGGTGTTCGGCCGCGACTACATCCTGCCGCTGCTGCCGGACTTCCTCGACCGCTACCCGGCGATCCGCCCGGACTGGCACTTCGACAACCGCCAGGTAGACCTGATCGCCGAGGGCTTCGACGCAGCCATCGGCGGCGGCTTCGAACTGCCACCGGGCGTCGTGGCGCGCAAGCTGTCGCCGGCGCACCTGGTGCTGCTGGCCTCGCCGGCCTATCTCGACGCCCATCCGCCGATCCGCTACCCGAGCGACCTGCCCAGCCACGATGGCATCCGCATCCGCTCGCCGCAGACCGGTCGGGTGCGCCCCTGGCCGCTGGTCAACCGCCAGCACGCGCAGGCGCCCATCGCCCTGAAGGAGCGCATGACCCTGAGCGACCCGGAAGCGGCCTGCTTCGCCGCCCTGAAGGGGCTGGGCATCACCCTGGTCAGCATGCAGCACGCGTTGCCCTACCTGGATGACGGCAGGCTGGTACGGGTGCTGCCGGAGTGGTACGTGGATGCCGGCAACACCGCCATCTACTACGCCGCGCAGAAGCTGTTGCCGGCCAAGACCCGGGTGTTCGTCGAGTACGTGGTGGAGCACTTCCGCGAGAGCGGGCTGGGGCAGCGGTTTTCGGCGATCTAACGCGGCCGAGTTACCCGTTGGCGTTATCCGCCGCTTTGGCTTTGGGTGTTTCTGCGCCGCTTCGGCGTGCGCGGGGACTTATTGTTTCGCCCCCTCGGGCGAGTCCCTTTTGTCAAACGACACAAAAGGAACCAAAAGGTCTTGCCCCATCATCCGGCCCCGGCTTCGCCGGGGTTCCCTCGCTCCATCGAAGTTTCAGGGGCACGCCGCGAAGGGCCATCCCTGGCCCATCGCGGCTCTCGCGGCATCCATGCCGCTCAACCCCTGAAACTCCGACTCCACTCGGCCTCCTGAAGGGGCACTCGGAGTGCGCGGATGTTTCACTGGAAGTCTTCAGAGCAAAACCCAAAACCGGAGATATGGGCTCTTCGTAGGAGCGAGCTTGCTCGCGAACCGCACGGCACGGCATTCCCCCGTAGGAGAGACGGGGGCGCCTAGCCCTTGTCCGCGAAATCCATCACGGATGAACCTGCTCCTACAGGGAGGCACGTGGCTTGGCACCCGTGTAGGAGCGGACTCCGTCCGCGAAATGAAAAGCCCCGCACTGGCGGGGCTTTCATCTTGCGCGGGTAATCAGCCGCAGTTGACCTGCTGCACCACCTGATGATCATCGACGTCGATGTTCAACCGCTGGGAGTTGTACTCCATGGTGACCGGCTGATGCGGACGCAGCACACGCGCCACGCTGGCGCCAGCATCGCGGCGGGCCTGCTCGGTCAGGGTCGGGTCGATGATCTTGCCGATCAGCGCTTGCGCGGCCTTGGCGTCACAGCTGGCGGACTGCTCCGACGGCGTTTGCGAAGCTTGCGAGGCGGTGTCGGACGAGGTGTCCTTGGCGCTGCAACCGGTCAGCGCGGCCACGGCGAAAAGCGACAGCAGGGTCACTCGGTTCAAGGGCATGGAAAGTCTCCCTGAGGGTTGGTGAAAAGCGGCACCTTACCAGCATGACGTCCCGGACGGGGCATCGAAGTATTGCAACCTGATGCACGGAACGCCCGGCGCAGAGCCGGCACGCTGCCTTTTACACAACTTTTACACTGGGCGGCCTTACCAATCGTTGCGGGCGGATGTCTCATGGATAACGGGCACCATGCCGGGGCCCCAGGAGGTCCATCATGCTTCGTCGTCTTCCCCAGTTCGCCGTACTCTGCGGTTGCCTGGCCCTTGCCGGACAGGCAGCGGCCAACAGCAACAGCGATGCCGCCGCCATCGGCGCGGTAGTCGGCGCCGTGGTCGGCGGGGCGATCGTCGCCGGGTCAACGCCGGCGCCTTACTATGCGCCGCCTCCGCCTGCCTATTACCCGCCGCCCCCGGTGGCCTACTACCCGCCACCGCCGCCGGTGTACTACCAGCCGGTTCCGGTCTACCAACCGGTCTATCGGCCCTACTACCGATCGGTCGTGGTGGTGCCGGGGCCGCGCTACTACGGTCCGCGCTACTACGCGCCCCGCTACTACGGCCCGGGTTATTACGGCCCGCCGGGACACTACTACCGCCACTGGTAAACCACGCAGGCCCCGTTTCGCGCGGGGCCTTTCGATTCCATGACCCCGTAGAGGGCGCTAGCCGTGGCGCCCGGTCCCCGCGCGCTTGTCCATGAACAGGTTGCCGGCCAGTTCCTCGAACAACGTCACCACCGCACGCAGGGCACGGCAGTCGGGGCGCGTCAGCAGCCACAGGTGTGTGCTGCATCCCGGCAGCTCCCCCTCCAGCACTCGCAGGCCGTCGTCAGGACGCAGCAGGAAGGCGGGAAGCGCCGCCAACCCGAGGCCCGCGCGGCACAGATCGAGCACCGAGAGCATGCTGTTGCAGCGGTAGGCCGGGACCACCGCCGGGAATGCCTGGCGGCGCCAGGCGACACTGGAGTGATCGGGCAGGAAGTCGTCCGGGGCGATCCAGCTCATCTCCTGCCAGGGCCGCTTGCCCTGCTCGGCGAGGTAGTCGCGGTGGGCGCAGAGGACGTAATGCACATCGCCGAGGTTGCGCCCGACCAGGTGCTCCGGGGGCGACGTGGTCAGGCGCAGGGCGATATCAGCATCGCGGCGGCTGAGGTTGGCGAAGGCGTTGGAGGTGGTCAGTTCCAGGTTGAGCGCCGGGTAACGCTTCATGAAACGCGCCAGTGCCGGCAGCAGCAGGCCTTGCAGCACAGTGTCGGAGCAGGTCAGGCGCACGGTGCCGCTGAGCACGTCGTGCCCCTGTTCCAGGCTCAGCCGCGCGGTCTCCAGCGCCTGCTCGGCCAGTTCCGCCTGACTGGCGATCTGCTGGGCGGTGGCGGTGGGCAGGTAGCCGTGACGGCCCTTCTCGAACAACGCAGTGCCCAACGCCTTCTCCAATCGGCGCACGGCGCGGAACACCGTGGAGACATCCACGTCCAGCAACTCCGCCGCGCGGGCCAGGCTGCCGCCACGCACCAGCGCCAGCACCAGGGCGAGATCGGCGTACTCGAGACGATATTGCATAGACGCACTCCGGCATTGCACAACCGCCAATTTTGGTTGCACCAGCGCAACTATAAATTGCTCCCATCGGCCCGCCAATGGGCCTCGGCGCAAAGGGGAGCGACACATGGGACGGCAACGCAAGGTTCTGCGCATTGGTTTGATCGGCGACCGTGACAGTCGCGTCATCGCGCACTGGGCGATTCCCCTGGCGCTGCAACAGTCCCTGCTGCCCCACAGCGGCACCCTGCGCGTGGACTGGCTGGATACGCCCCGCCTGGCGGCCGGCCTGCCGCTGCATACCTATTCCGGCTTCTGGTGCATCCCCGGCAGCCCCTATCACGACACCGAAGGAGCACTGCGGGCGATCACCCATGCCCGTACCCACGACGTGCCGTTCCTCGGCACCTGCGGCGGCTTCCAGCACGCCCTGCTGGAACGCGCCCGCCAGGTGCTCGGCTGGCAGGACGCCGCCCATGGAGAGACCGACCCGGACGCCGGGCGCCCGGTGATCCATGCCCTGCCCTGCTCGCTGGTGGAAGTCAGCGAAACCATCGCGCTGAGTCCCGGCTCGCGCCTGGCCGCGATCTACGGCCTGCCCAGCATCCGCGAAGGCTATCGCTGCAGCTACGGGGTGAACCCCGAGTTCCAGGACGAGCTGTTCGGCGACACCCTGCGCGCCTGTGCCCATGGCGAGGACGGCAGCATCCGTGCGCTGGAGGCCACGGACCACCCGTTCTTCCTCGCCACTCTGTTCCAGCCCGAACGCAAGGCGCTCGCCGGCGTCGGCGTGCCGCTGGCCCAGGCCTTTCTCACCGCCGCCTTCAAATACGCAGCCAGCCGAGTCGGGAGCCCCGCATGATCGCCAGCACACCCCAACCGCCTTACTACGCCGTGGTCTTCACTTCCCTGCGCAGCGAGCAGGACGAAGGCTATGCCGACACCGCCGCGCGCATGCTGGAGCTGGCCGCCGGGCAGGAGGGTTTCCTCGGCGTCGAGTCCGCTCGGGGACCCGACGGGCTCGGCATCACCGTGTCCTACTGGCGCGACGAAGCCGCCATCGGCCATTGGCGGGAAGAGTGCGAACACCGCAATGCCCGGAAGCGCGGGCGGCAGGACTGGTACGACACCTTCCAGGTGAGGGTCTGTCGGGTCGAGCGCGCCTACGGATTCGAACGCTGAACGACCGCTGGTCCCTCATGGAAATCGCCTTCACTGGCAGTGGAGAAATCCTACATTCGATTTCCCCACCCATTCCTAGGATGACGCCGTCCTGATCACTCGCCGCGAGGTGAATCGACGTGCGTCTCCCCTGCTGGCTTCCCGCGCTCCTGCTGTGCGCCACCTGCTCTCCCGGCCTTGCGCTGGCCGATGACTTCGATGCGCCCTCCTGGCGACGCTACGAGCTCGACGCGCTGGAGCAGCAACTCGTCCGCCCGGCCATGCGCCAGAGCCCACCGCGCCCGGCAACGACCATTGCGCCGACCCGCGGGCGACGCTCTGTCGACACGACCCGCATCGTCGCCCGTGCCCACGAGCTGATCGGCGAGCCCTACCGTTGGGGCGGTGAAAGCCTGGAAGAAGGTTTCGATTGCAGCGGCCTGCTGGTCTACCTGTACGACAGCATCGCCAACCGCAAGCTGCCCCGCACCACGGCCTCGATGATTGCCCAGCGCGGCAACGAAGTGGACCGCGACGAGCTGCGTCCCGGCGACGCCGTGTTCTTCAACCACAACGGCAGCGGCCAGACCCGCCACGTCGGCCTGTACATCGGCGAGCAGCGCTTCATCCACGCGCCGAGCACCGGCAAGACCATCCGCATCGACTCGCTCGACAACAGCTACTGGCAGCGCAGCTACACCACCGCGCGGCGGTTCAGTGGGTGATCCATCGAAAAGATGAAACCCGAGTCACTAGCGGATTTCGAATCAGAAAAGACCTACACGGAATAGGTCTATCACCACATTCCTGCACGCCGCGAGGTTCCTAAGATAGCGCTCCGTTTCACCCAGGCCACACGATGTACGAACCATGCGTCCGCTTCTTTTCCTCAACATAACCCTGCTAATTGCCCTGGCCGCTCCGTTTTGCGAGGCCAGGGAGCCCGTAAAAGCTGCCCATGGCCACAAGGCTGTTGCCGGCCTCTCGCGTACGGCACAGGCCAAGACGCTCAATCGCAATGTCGTGCGCCTGCACCAGCCGGCCACCCGCCCGCTGCAGGCCGGGGTACACGACAGCCGTCGTGCCACCAATTCCCGCGTGGTCGCCCGCGCCCGCCAGCTGCTCGGCATTCCCTACCGCCGCGGCGGCACCTCGGTGAGCAGCGGGTTCGACTGCAGTGGCCTGCTGGTCTACCTGTTCCGTACCGAAGCGGGCATGAAGGTGCCGCGTACCACCGGGGAAATGATCCAGAAGGGTGGCCAGCGCGTCGGCCGGGATCAACTCAAGCCGGGCGATGCGGTGTTCTTCAACCGCAATGGGCGCGGCAACGTCAGCCATGTCGGCCTCTACATCGGCAACGACCAGTTCATTCATGCGCCCAGTTCCGGCGGCCGTATCCGCCAGGATTCGCTGGCCAACAGTTACTGGGAACGCAGTTTCACCACCGCTCGCCGCTTCAACGGCTGACCCTCCGCCGCCACTGCAAGAACCGATTGAGAACCCGACGATGCCCAGCCTGATGGTCGAAATAGTGCGCTTTACCGACGAGTGTTTCGCCGGCTGGGCAGAGTGCCGGCTGATCGATGCCGGAGGTCGTGACTGGCGCTTCCTCAAGCGCCGTTCGCTGGTCCAGGCGGATGACGCCGATGATCAGCTGCCCGCCGTCGGCCGCATCGACTGCGAGGTGCTCGAACGCCTTAACGGCACCGCCCTGGTCAGCACCGCCAAGCCGCGCGGCATCAAGTCCATCGACGGCGAGAGCCGCTTCCGTATCCCGCTGAGCGCGCTGATCGAGGACTGACTCCCCGTCAGTCCCGCGTTGCCTGCCCTTCCTCAGCGATTTTCGCGGCATCCCAGCCACCGCCCAGCGCGGCGATCAGTTGCACGCTGGCGGTCAACCGACTGCCCTGCAGGGTCAGCAGGGTGCGCTCGTTGGACAACGCGCTGGTCTGGGTGGTGACCACGTTGCTGTAGTCGATGGTGCCGGCCTTGTACTGGTTGAAGGTCAGGCGCAGCGCTTCGCGGGCGGCGTCCAGCGCTTCCTGCTGCACACCGCTCTCCTCTTCCAGCACCTTGAGCTGGACCATGTAGTCCTCCACCTCGCGGAAGCTGTCCAGCACGGTCTGCCGGTAGCTGGCCACGGTCTGGTCGTAACTGGCCTCGGCCTGCTCGACCTGGGAGGCGATCAGGCCACCGTCGAACAGGGTCATGGCGAACTGCGGACCGATGGACCAGTAGCGGTTGGGCGTCTCGATCCAGTTCTGGAAGCTGCCGCTGCGGTAGCCACCGGCGGCGGTCAAGGTCAGGTCGGGGAACCAGGCAGCCTTGGCCACGCCGATCTGCGCGTTGGCGGCGATCACCTTGCGCTCGGCCGAAGCCACGTCCGGGCGACGCTGCAGCAGTTCCGACGGCAGCAGACCGGGCACCTGCGGCAGCGCCGGCACGGCATCCACGGCGGCGAGGGAGAACTGCGCCGGCGGCACGCCAACCAGCACGGCAATGGCGTGCTCCAGCTGGGCGCGCTGGTATTTCAGGTCGATGGCCTGGGCCTGGGTGCTCTTGAGCTGGGTGCGCGCCTGGGCCACGTCGGCCTTGGTGACGATGCCGGCGTTGTACTGGTTCTCGGTGAGTTTCAGCGAGCGCTCATAGGCGACCACCGTGTCGTTGAGCAGCTTGATCTGCCGGTCCATGACACGCAGTTGCAGGTAGTCCTGGGTCAGCTCCGACTGCAGCGACAGGCGCGAGGCGGCGAGATCGGCGGCGCTGGCATCCATGCTCGCGGTGTCGGCTTCCAGCTGGCGGCGCAGCTTGCCCCACAGGTCCAGTTCCCAGCTCACGCCGAGACTGGCGTCATAGCTGTTGGAGATGCCACCGCCGCCACCGCTGGCCACGGTGGAGCCATCCGGCAGACGCACGCTGCCGCCGCTGCCGGTGCCCTGGCCGGAGCGGGTCTTGCCGGCGTCGGCGCTGATAGTCGGGAAGAACGAAGAACGCGCGCCCTTGGCCAATGCCTGGGCCTGGCGATAGGACGCCACCGATTGCGCCAGGGTCTGGTTGGCGGCGACCAGGCGGGTCTGCAGGTCGTTCAGCGTGGCGTCGCCGTACAGCTCCCACCAGGCGCCGTGGTTGAAGCCGTCCTGGGGCTTGGCCAGTTGCCAGCCCTCGCCCTCCTTGAAGCCGGCGGGCACCGTCAGCTCGGGGCGCTGGTAGTCCGGGCCGATGGCGCAACCGGCCAGGGCCACGGCGAGCGCCAATGGGAGAAGAGAACGGGAGCGGATCATACGGGTGTCTCCAGGGCGCCGTCGGTGCGCACGCCGCGCTTCTTGTTGACCCAATGGCGCAGGCGGTCGAGGTAGAGGTAGACGACGGGGGTGGTGTACAGGGTCAGCAACTGGCTGCCGATCAGGCCGCCGACGATGGTCATGCCCAGCGGGCGGCGCAGCGCGGCGTCGCCGCCGACGCCGAAGATCAGCGGCAAGGCGCCGAGGATGGCGGCCAGGGTGGTCATCATGATCGGCCGGAAGCGCTTCATGCAGGCCTCCAGGATCGCGTCGCGCGGCGACAGGCCGAGGCTGCGTTCGGCGTCGAGGGCAAAGTCGATCATCATGATGGCGTTCTTCTTCACGATGCCGATCAGCAGGATCACCCCGATCAGCGCGATCAGCGACAGCTCGGTGCGGAACAGCATCAGCGTGAGCAGCGCCCCCACGCCGGCGGACGGCAGCGTCGAGAGGATGGTCAGCGGGTGCACGTAGCTCTCGTAGAGGATGCCGAGCACGATGTACACCGACACCAGCGCCAGCAGGATCAGCCAGGGCATGTTGTTCTGGGTGTCCTGCACCGCGCCGGCGCTGCCTTCGAAGGTGGCCTGGATATCGATGGGCAGGTGCAACGGCTCCAGCGCCGCCATCACCGCGTCGCGGGCCGGGCCGATCAGCGCGCCGGGCGCCAGGTTGAAGGAGAAGGTGGTCGCGGCGAACTGCCCCTGGTGGTTGACCGTCAGCGGCGCGCGGCTCGGCTCCACGTGGGTGAAGGCCGACAGCGGCACGCGCTGGCCGTCGCCGCCGATCACGTAGACCTGGCGCAGCTCTTCCGGCGACTCCTGGTAGGGCTGATCCACCTCCATCACCACGTGGTACTGGTTCAGCGGATTGAAGATGGTCGACACCTGGCGCTGGCCGTAGGAGTTGTTCAGCACCGCGTCCACGTCGGCGACGTTGACCCCGAGGCTGGCGGCGCGGTCGCGGTCGATCACCAGGCGGCTCTGCACGCCCTTGTCCTGGGCGTCGCTGTTGACGTCCACCAGCTGCGGCACCTTGTTCAGCACCGCCTCGACCTTCGGCCCCCACTCGCGCAGCAGAGCCAGGTCGTCGCTGCGCAGGGTGAATTCGTACTGGGCGTTGCTCTGCCGGCCGCCGATGCGCACGTCCTGGCCGGCCTGCAGGTAGAGCGTGGCGCCGGGAATCTTCGCCAGCTGCTTGCGCAGACGGTTGACGATGACATCCGCCGAGTCGCGCTCGCCGATGTCCTTCAGGGTGACGAAGAAGGAGCCGGTGTTGCTCGACTGCCACTTGCCGCCGCCGACGAAGCCCACCACGTTCTCCACGCCCGGATCGGCGGAGAGGATGGTGCGGAACTGCGCCATCTTCTGGTCCAGCGCCTGGAACGAGATGCTCTGGTCGGCCACCGCGAAGCCACGCAGGCGTCCGGAATCCTGCTGCGGCAGGAAGCCCTTGGGCACCACCACGAACAGGTAGACGTTCAGCGCGATGCAGCCGAGCATGATGACCACCATCAGCCGCGAATGCTCCAGCGCCCAGCTCAGGCTCGCGCGGTAACGCAGCATGAAGGCGACGAAGTAGCGATTGGTCTGGCGCGCCACCGAGGCTTTCTGCGGCCGCTCGATGGGCTTGAGCAGCCGCGCGCAGAGCATCGGCGTCAGGGTCAGGGACACCACCAGCGAGACCAGGATGGCCGCCGCCAGGGTCACCGAGAATTCACGGAACAGCCGCCCGGTGATGCCGCCCATCAGCAGCAGCGGGATGAACACCGCCACCAGCGACAGGGTCATCGACAGCACGGTGAAGCTCACTTCGCGCGCACCGCGAATGGCCGCCTTGAGCGGCGGGTCGCCCTCCTCGATGCGCCGGGCGATGTTCTCCACGACGACGATGGCGTCGTCCACCACGAAGCCGGTGGCGATGATCAGCGCCATCAGCGACAGGTTGTTCAGCGAGAAGCCGCACAGGTACATGACCGCGAAGGTGCCCACCAGCGACACCGGCACCGCGAGGCTGGGGATCAACGTGGCGCGGCCGTTGCGCAGGAACAGGTAGACCACCAGGATCACCAGCATCACCGAGATGATCAGGGTCAGCTCGGCCTCGTCCAGGGAGGAGCGGATCGACGGGCTGCGGTCGTCCATCACCGACAGCTTCACCTGCGGGCCGAGCACGTCCTGGATGATCGGCAGCTGCTCGTGGATGGCGTCGGTGGCCTCGATGATGTTGGCGCCCGGCTGGCGGGTGATGATCAGCAGCACCGCCGGCAGGTTGTCGGAGAAGCCGGCGTTGCGCACGTCCTCCACCGAGTCGGAAACCTTGGCCACATCCCTCAGGCGCACCGCCGCGCCGGTCTCGGCGTTGTAGTGGACGATCAGCGGCGCGTATTCGCTGGCCTTGCGCAGCTGGTCGTTGGAGTCCACCTGCCAGTGCCGCCCGCCGAATTCCAGCGAGCCCTTGGGCCCATCGGCGTTGGTGTTGTCGATGGCGGTGCGCACGTTGTCCAGGGAGATGCCGTACTGGCTGAGCTGGTCCGGGTTGACGTCGACCCGCACCGCCGGCAGCGAGGAGCCGCCGATGCTCACCTGGCCCACACCCTTCACCTGCGCCAGCTTGGGCGAGACGATGGTCGAGGCGAGGTCGTACATCTGCCCGCGGGAATAGGTGTCCGAGGTCAGGGTGAGGATCATGATCGGCATGTCCGACGGGTTCGCCTTGCGGTACGTCGGGTTGTTCGGCATGCCGGTGGGTAACAGGCTCATCGCCGCGTTGATCGCCGACTGCACCTCCCGCGCGGCACCGTCGATGTCCTTGGACAGGTCGAACTGCACGATGATGGTGGTGTTGCCCAGCGAACTGCTGGAGGTCATGTCGGTGATCCCGGCGATGCGCCCCAGGGCGCGTTCCAGCGGGGTCGCCACGGAGGAGGCCATGGTCTCCGGGCTGGCGCCGGGCAGCGCCGCCTGCACCAGGATGGTCGGGAAATCCACGTTGGGCAGCGGCGCCACCGGCAGCAGGCCGAACGACAGGATGCCGGCCAGCATCAGCGCCAGGGTCAGCAGGCTGG
The DNA here is from genome assembly GCF_050474425.1 of Pseudomonas sp. B1-22. Classification (NCBI taxonomy): domain Bacteria; kingdom Pseudomonadati; phylum Pseudomonadota; class Gammaproteobacteria; order Pseudomonadales; family Pseudomonadaceae; genus Pseudomonas; species Pseudomonas sp. B1-22. Next base: position 642,830 of record NZ_JBCHVH010000005.1, read on the forward strand.
TGGCGACCGGACGCAGGATGAACGGGCGCGACAGATTCATCACCCGCGCTCCGCCGGATCGATGCTGTTCACGTCCAGGCCATGGCGGCCGCGCCAGGCGGCCCAGCGCGCGGCCAGGCGGTCGAAGTACAGGTAGATCACCGGGGTGGTGAACAGGGTCAGCAACTGGCTCAGCAGCAGGCCGCCGACCATGGTCACGCCCAGCGGCCGGCGCAGCTCGGCGCCGGCGCCGCCGGCGAGCATCAGCGGCAGCGCGCCGAGCAGTGCGGCCATGGTGGTCATCAGGATCGGCCGGAAGCGCAGCAGGCAGGCCTGGTAGATCGCCTCATGGGGCGGCTTGCCCTCGTTGCGTTCGGCATCCAGGGCGAAGTCGATCATCATGATCGCGTTCTTCTTGACGATGCCGATCAGCAGGATGATGCCGATGATCGCCACGATGCCGATGTCCTGCCCCGCCAGCATCAGCGCCAGCAGCGCGCCCACGCCCGCCGAGGGCAACGTGGAGAGGATGGTTACCGGGTGGATGAAGCTCTCGTAGAGAATCCCCAGCACGATGTACATGGTGACGATGGACGCCAGCACCAGCAGCAGGGTGTTCGACAGCGACGACTCGAACGCCTGCGCCGCGCCACGGAAGCTGCCCTGCAGGCTCACCGGCAGTTCCATCTGCGCCTCGACGCCGCGGATCGCCTGCACTGCCTCGCCCAGGGCGACGCCCTTGGCCAGGTTGAAGGAGATGGTCGCGGCCGGGAACTGGGCGATGTGGTTGACCGCCAGCAGGGTGTGGCGCTCCTCGACCTTCGCCAGGCTCGACAGGCGCACCTGGGTGCCGTCGCTGGCGGGCACGTAGAGGTTGTCCAGCGACTGCGGGCCGATCTGGAATTCCGGCGCCACCTCCAGCACCACGCGGTACTGGGTAGCCTGGGTGAAGATGGTGGAGATCAGCCGCTGGCCGAAGGCGTTGTACAGCACACTGTCGATGCTCGACAGGCTCACGCCCAGGCGCGAGGCGGTGTCGCGGTCGATATTGATGTAGGCCTGCAGGCCCTTGTCCTGCCAGTCGCTGGCGACATCCACCAGCTCCGGCAACTGCTCCAGATGGTCCACCAGTTTCGGTACCCATTCGGACAGCACCTCAGGGTCGGCGTCCTGCAGGGTGAACTGGTACTGGGTACGGGCGATGCGGTCTTCGATGGTCAGGTCCTGCACCGGCTGCAGGTACAGGCGGATGCCCGGGACCTTGTCCAGCTCCGGTTGCAGGCGCTGGATCACTTCGGTGGCGGTGACGTCGCGGTCGGCGTGGGGCTTCAGGTTGATCAGCAGCCGGCCGGTGTTGAGCGTGGCGTTGGTGCCGTCGACGCCGATGAAGGACGACAGGCTTTCCACCGCCGGGTCCTGCAGCACCACCTTGGCCAGGTCCTGCTGGCGGCCCGCCATGGCCTGGAAGGAAATCGACTGCGGCGCCTCGGCGATGCCCTGGATCACCCCGGTGTCCTGCACCGGGAAGAAGCCCTTGGGCATGACCACATAGAGCAGCGCGGTGAACGCCAGGGTGGCGATGGCCACCAGCAGAGTCAGCGGCTGATGACGCAGGACCACGCGCAGCGCGGCGGCGTAGCGCTCGATCATGCGCTCGATGAAGCGGCCGGCGGCCCGGGCGAAGCGCCCTTCCTTCTCCGGCTCGACGTGGCGCAGCAGCTTGGCGCTGAGCATCGGCGTCAGGGTCAGGGAGACGAAGCCGGAAATCAGGATCGCCACCGCCAGGGTGATGGCGAACTCGCGGAACAGCCGCCCGGCCACGTCGCCCATGAACAGCAGCGGGATCAGCACGGCGATCAGCGAGAAAGTCAGCGAGATGATGGTGAAGCCGATCTGTTTCGAGCCCTTGAGCGCGGCATCCAGCGGCGAGTCGCCCTGCTCCAGGTAGCGGGCGATGTTCTCCACCATGACGATGGCGTCGTCCACCACGAAGCCGGTGGCGATGGTCAGGGCCATCAGCGTCAGGTTGTTGATCGAGAAGCCGGCGAGGTACATCACGCCGAAGGTGCCGATCAGCGACAGCGGCACGGCGAAGCTGGGAATCAGGGTCGCGGAGAGATTGCGCAGGAACAGGAAGGTGACCATCACCACCAGGCAGACGGCGAGCAGCAGCTCGAACTGCACGTCCGCCACCGAAGCGCGGATGGTCGTGGTGCGGTCGGTGAGCACCGTCACTTCGAGGCTGCCCGGCAGGTTCGCCTGCAACTGCGGCAGCATCTGCTTGATGCTGTCCACCACCTCGATGACGTTGGCGCCCGGCTGGCGCTGGATGTTCAGCACCACCGCCGGCGAGGTGTTGGCCCAGGCGGCCAGGCGCACGTTCTCGGCGTCGTCTTCCACGCTGGCCACGTCACGCACGCGCAACGGCGAGCCGTTCTTGTAGGCGATGATCAGGTCGCGGTAGGCGTCGGCGGACTTGAGCTGGTCGTTGGCGTCCAGGGTCGAGGAGCGGGTCGGACCGTCGAAGCTGCCCTTGGGGCCGTTGAGGTTGTTGTTGGTGACGGTGGTCTGCAGGTCCTGCAGGCTCAGGCCGGCCGAGGCCAGGGCCGCCGGGTTGGCGCGGATGCGCACGGCCGGGCGCTGGCCGCCGCTGATGCTGACCAGGCCGACGCCGGAAATCTGCGAAATCTTCTGCGCAAGACGGGTGTCGACCAGGTCCTGGATCTGCGGCAGCGGCATGTCCTTGGACATCACCGCCAGGGTCAGGATCGGCGCATCCGCCGGGTTCACCTTGCTGTACACCGGCTGGTTCGGCAGGTCCTTGGGCAGCAGGCTCTGCGCGGTGTTGATCGCCGCCTGCACTTCCTGCTCGGCCACGTCGAGGTTCACCTGCAGGCTGAACTGCAGGGTGATCACCGAGGCGCCGCCGGAGCTGGTGGACGACATCTCGTTCAGGCCGGGAATCTGCCCCAGCTGGTTCTCCAGCGGCGCGGTGACCGAGGAGGTCATGATGTCCGGGCTGGCGCCGGGGTACAGGGTCACCACCTGGATGGTCGGGTAGTCCACCTCCGGCAGCGCCGAGATCGGCAGGAAGCGGTAGGCGATGATCCCCGACAGCAGGATTGCCACCATCAACAGCGTGGTGGCGACCGGCCGCAGGATGAACAGGCGTGACGGGTTCATTCGCTCTTACCGCTGTCCTGGACCGGGCTGTCCGAACCGAACGGCTTGGCGGTGGACTTGTCGCCGTCCTGGCTGGCGGCGGCGCGGGCCTTCTCGTCGGAAGCGACGATGTTCAGGCGCATGCCGTCGCGCAGGCGGTCGGTGCCCTCGACGACCACCCGGTCGCCCTCCTTCAGGCCCTCGCTGACCACCACCCGCTCGCCCTCGCTGGTGCCCAGGGTGACGAGCTGGCGCTTGGCCTTGTCGTCCTCACCGACCCTATACACGTAGGTGCCGTCGTTGCCGCGCTGCACGGCGTTGGCCGGGATGGTCAGCACGCCCTGCAGGGTCTCGGCGAGCAGGCGCACGTTGACGAACTGGTTGGGGAACAACTTGTGGTCGTCGTTATCGAAACCGGCCTTGAGCTTGACGGTGCCGGTGGTGGTGTCGATCTGGTTGTCCAGGGTTTTCAGCACTCCGGTAGCCAGGGTCTGGTTCTGGTTGCGGTCCAGCGCCTGGACCGGCACCGGCTTGTTGCCGTACAGCTCGCGGGCGATGGTGCCGAGCTGCTGCTGCGGCAGGCTGAACACCACGGAGATCGGCTTGACCTGGGTGATGACCACCAGCGGCGTGGTGTCGCCGGAGGTGACCAGGTTGCCCACGTCCACCTGGCGCAGGCCGACGCGACCGGAGATGGGCGCGCGCACCTGGGTGAATTCGAGGTTGAGCCTGGCGTCGGCGACCTGGCCTTCGTTGGTCTTCAGGGTGCCTTGGTACTGGCGCACCAGGGCTTCCTGGGTGTCCAGGGTCTGCTTGGCGATGGAGTCCTCGGCGTACAGCCCCTTGTAGCGAGCCAGATCGATCTGCGCGTTCTTCAGCTGCGCCTGGTTCTGCAGCAAAGTGCCCTGGGCCTGATCCAGCGCGGCCTGGAACGGGCGCGGGTCGATCACCGCGAGCACGTCGCCGGCCTTAACCTCCTGGCCTTCCTGGAACGGCACCTTGACCAGTTGGCCGCTGACCCGCGCGCGGACGTTGACCGTGTTGTAGGCCGTGACGGTGCCCAGCGCGTGGTAGTGCACCGGCAGGTCACCCTTGAGCACCGGCGCGACGCTGACCGTCACCGCCGCGCCCTGCCCCGCCGCCATCTGTCCCGCACTCGGCCGCCCGCCACGTCCGCCGCCCTGGGCCGCCGGCGCCCCGCTGGACGTCGAGTGCAGCCACATGATCAGCCCCACCACGGCGGCGAAGATCAGCGCGGTGAAGAGCCAGGGGCGCAGGGTGCGGAGTTTGGAGGGCATTCCATTGCTTGGGGTCATGGTCGTCGTCATGGCGAAAAGAAAAGAGGATAGCGAGGCTGAACGATAAGCACAGCGAGGCCGCAGGCAAAGTCTCTTTACCCGCTATTTACCTTTGATTTACCGGAGGTTACGAATTTTCCAGGACGTTGCGACCCGGATCGGCCGGAAGGGTTCCGACCAGCCGGGCCGACCTTGCAGATCGGCCCGGTTGTCACATCAACGCAGGAGCATCAGCGCCGGAGTATCAGCTCAGGGCAGCGATGGCGGCGGCGTAGTTCGGCTCGTCGGCGATTTCGCCAACCAGCTCGCTGTGCAGCACCTTGTTCTGCTCGTCCAGAACGACGACTGCGCGGGCAGCCAGGCCGACCAGCGGACCGCTGGAGATGGCCACACCGTAGTTGGCGAGGAATTCGCGGCCACGCAGGGTGGACAGGTTGACCACGTTCTCCAGGCCTTCGGCGCCGCAGAAGCGCGCCTGGGCGAACGGCAGATCGGCGGAAACGCACAGCACGACAGTGTTGGCCAGCTTGCTGGCTTCAGCGTTGAACTTGCGCACGGAGGTGGCGCAGGTCGGGGTGTCGACGCTGGGGAAGATGTTCAGCACCTTGCGCTTGCCGGCGTAGTTTTCCAGGGAGACGTCGGACAGGTCGCCAGCGACCAGCTTGAGGGCCGGAGCCTGTTCGCCTTTCTGCGGCAGCTTGCCGTCGACGGAAACCGGATTGCCCTTGAGGGTGACTTGAGCCATTGCTTGGATCCTTCTGGTGAGGGGTGGCAGCGCTGGCGGAGTGCCAACACCGCCCGAGGTATCGGGGCCGGGGGCAAATCCTAGCACGACTTGCCTGAGTGGAACGCTCGGGATATTGGGGCGTGGGTTCCGGCTGCGGATTTCCTCGGATATCGACAGCGAAACCTGGCCCCTGTAGGAGCGGACTCCGTCCGCGATGCTCTTGCTCTCGTAGGGCGAATAACGCCTCTGGCGTTATCCGCCGTCTTGCTCGGTGTTTCTGCGCCGCTTCGGCGTGTGCTGAAAGATTTTGTTTCGCCCCCTCGGGCGAGTCCCTTTTGGGGCCCAAAAGGAACCAAAAGGCCTTGCCCCTGCATCCGGTTTTTCGCTTAGGCGAAAAATGCCCTCGCTCCGTCGAAGTTTCAGGGGCACGCGTCGACGGGCCATCCCTGGCCCGACGACGCTCTCGCGGCATCCATGCCGCTCAACCCCTGAAACTCCGACTCCACTCGGCCTCCTGAAGGGGCGCTCCGGAGTGCGCGGGCGTTTTTCTGGAAATCCTCAGAGCAAAAGCCGGAGCAATGAGAAGCCCCCGTAGGAGCGGACCTTGTCCGCGAAATCTTGCCACTGCACCCACGTTTCAGGATGAACGCCTGTAGGACCGAAGCCCCCTCACCACCTCCGCTCCGCAAACAGCTGCGCGAGCCAATCGGAAAACACCCGCAACCGCCGCGACATCTGCCGTCGCACCGGATACAGAACACTCAGTGCCAACGGCGGTGGTCGCCACTGCTCCAGCACCTCCACCAGCTCGCCACTGGCCAGCCCGTCGCACAGGTGATAACGCGGCGCCTGGATCATTCCGAAACCGGCACGGCAGGCGGCGATATAGGCATCGGCGTTGTTCACCGTGATCCGGCTCGGCAACCGGGTGGTAAGCAACCGGTCCCCGAAACGAAACTCCAGGTCGAAGATGCGTCCGCTGGATGCCGACTGGTAGTTCACCGCCAGGTGCCCGGCCAGCCGATCCGGATGCTCCGGCACGCCATATTCCTCCAGGTAGGAGCGACTCACGCAGGTGAGCTGCTCCAGCTCGGCGATACGCCGGCCCACCAGGCTGGAATCCGGCAGATCGCCCGCGCGCAGCACGCAATCCACGCCCTCGCGCACCAGGTCCACCTGGCGATCGTTGAGGCTCAGCTCCAGCTCGATCTGCGGATAGCGGCGGCAGAACGCCGGCAGTGCCGGGATCACCACCAGCCGCCCCAGCGAGCTGGGCAGGTCGACCCGCAACTTGCCGCGCGGGTTGCCCGGCGACTCGGAAAAGCAGTTCTCCGCCTCCTCCAGGTCCTCCAGCAACCGCACGCAGCGTTCGTAGTAGGCCTGGCCGTCAGGCGTGACGCTGACCTGGCGGGTGGTGCGACGCAGCAGTTGCACGCTCAGGTGCGACTCCAGCTGCTGGATCAGCTGGGTCACGCTGGCGCGCGGCAGCTGCAGGCTGTCCGCGGCCTTGCCGAAGGCCTTGAGCTCGACAATGCGGGTGAACACCTGCATGGCCTGCACGCGATCCATGGCGAGGACTCCGATTATTCATTCCGAGCAAATAGTTAAACCGTAATCAGCCGGTTTATCCATTCCAGCCAAACAACAAGAATGAATCCGCTTCCCCATTTCCCGGAGAACTGAGCATGAAAACCCGCCGTCTCGGCCCGCAGGGCCCCAGCGTTTCCACCATCGGCCTCGGCTGCATGGGCATGTCCGACTTCTACACCACCGGCATCGACGAGAAGGAATCCATCGCTACCCTGCACCGCGCCCTGGAACTGGGTGTCACGCTGTTCGACACCGCCGACGTCTATGGCCCGCACACCAACGAAGAACTCCTCGGCCGCGCACTGAAAGGCAAGCGCGAGCAGATTTTCCTGGCCACCAAGTTCGGCCTGGTACGCAACCCGGACCAGCCCGCGAGCCGTGGTGCCGACGGACGCCCGGAGTACGTGCGGCAAGCCGTGGAAGGCAGCCTCAAGCGCCTGGGCACTGACCACATCGACCTCTACTACCAGCACCGCGTCGACCCGTCGGTGCCCATCGAGGAAACCGTCGGCGCCATGGCCGAGCTGGTGCGGGCCGGCAAGGTGCGCTACCTGGGCCTGAGCGAAGCCTCGGCCGAGACTCTGGAGCGCGCCCACAAGGTCCACCCGATCACCGCCCTGCAAAGCGAATATTCCCTATGGACCCGCGACCCGGAGGAAAACGGCGTGCTGGACACCTGCCGCCGCCTGGGTATCGGCTTCGTCCCCTACAGCCCGCTGGGGCGCGGCTTCCTCACTGGCGCCCTGAAGAGTCCGGACGATTTCGCCGAAGATGACTACCGCCGCTTCAACCCGCGCTTCACCGGGGAAAACTTCGCCAAAAACCTGCAACTGGTGGAGAAAGTCGGCGAAATGGCCGCCGAGCGCGGGGTGAAACCCTCGCAGCTGGCGTTGGCCTGGGTGCTGGCGCAAGGCGAGCACCTGGTTCCGATTCCCGGCACCAAGCAGCGCAAGTACCTGGAGGAGAACGTCGCCGCCGTGGCGCTGGAGCTCAGTCCGGCGGAGCTGGCCGAAATCGACGCCATCTTCCCCGCCGGAGCCGCCGCCGGCGGGCGCTACAGCGAAGAGGTGATGCGCCTGATCCAGTGAGCCTGCGCCACGCAAGCGAACGCCAGCGGTTATGCTGGCGTTCGCTTGATGGAGGCCCCATGCGACGGATTCCCGCCCTGCTGTTGCTGACCCTGTCCTGCGCCGCACTGGCGCAGGAAGACTGCCGGATCACCGCCGTTCACAGCGGCGACCTGCTCAATTGCCAGGGCAGCGATGGCACCTCCGCGAGCATTCACCTGCGCGGCATTGACGCCCCTGCGACGGATCAGGCGCTCGGCGAGCAAGCGCGGGAGACGCTGCAGCAACTGGCGCTGGGCAAGACCGCCAGCCTGCACGCAGCACGACGAGAAGCGGACGGATCACTGCGCGCAGCGGTCTGGGTCGAGCCGGCCGACTGCCCCGGCTGCGGCCACACGCTGGACGTGGGCCGTGCGCTGCTGAGCGTGGGTCTGGCACGTTGGCGTCAGACCGACGCGCAGACGGCCGAGGAGAAAGGCCAGTACGAATTCGAGGAGCAGGAAGCACGGGCGCGCCGCATCGGCCTGTGGCGCGCCCCTTGAGAACTCAGCGCTCCGCGCGGAAACGCAGGTACTCCACCACTTCGGCCTGGGTGCCACGGAACTCGATGCGCGACTCCTTGCTCTCACGCTGGAAGGCGTACATCGGGTCGTAGTATTCGCCCAGCAGCCCTTCGATCCAGCCCCGGTGCAGATCCACCGCGCCGCTGCGCTTCTGCTCGTCCAGCGCCGCGTCCATGATCGCGGCCAGGCGCTGGTAGCGCTCGCCGCCCAGGCGTTTGACGATCCCCGACAGGCTCTTGCGCAGGTAGGCGGCGAAGGCGTCGAAACCGCCCTCCTCGCCCACCACCTGCACATGGTCGGCGCACAGGTCGATCACATAGTCCTTGAGGATGCGCTCCACGCGCTGCTCGAAGCTGTCGTCCAGCCACACCAGCGGGTAGTGCTGCATGCCCTGGTACAGCTCCAGCGGCACCGAGCAGCTACCGACGATGCGCCCTTCATCCTCCAGCACGAACTGCTCCATGCCGGCATGGCGCTTCTTCAGGATGTCGATGGCCAGGCGGTTCTCGAAATCGATCTGGGCCGGCTGCGGCGTGGCGCGACGACCGAAGGCGGAACCCCGGTGGTTGGCATGGCCTTCCAGGTCGAGGCTGTTGGCCAGTTGGGCGATCACTTCGGTCTTGCCGGTGCCGGTCAGGCCGCCGACCAGCACGAACTGGCACTCCTCGGCCGCCGCCTGGGTGGTGTCGAAAAGAAAGGCGCGCATCGCCTTGTAGCCACCGACCACACGCGGGTACTCGATGCCGGCCTCGCTCTTGAGCCACTGCTGGGTGATCTGCGAGCGCAGACCGCCGCGGAAGCAGTACAGGTAGCCCTCCGGATTGGCCTTGGCAAACGCCGCCCAGGCCTCGATGCGCGCGGTCTTGACCTTGCCGCAGACCAGCTCGTGGCCCAGGGCGATGGCCGCCTGCTGGCCATTCTGCTTGTAGCAGGTGCCAACCTTCTGCCGCTCGATGTCGTTCATCAGCGGCAGGTTCACGGTGTGCGGGAAGGCGCCCTTGTCGAACTCGACCGGGGCGCGCACGTCCATCATCTTCACATCGTTCAGAAACAGCTCGCGGTAGTGGCGGGTGTTGTCGCGCATCACACCACCTCGACCGCGTGACGCTGTCGGCCAACCAGTTCGCCGATGGGCGTCAGGTCCAGACCCAGCTCCTTCGCGGCGGCGAGGAACTGCGCCTCGCTCGCCGGCTCCACCGCCACCAGCAGCCCGCCGCTGGTCTGCGGGTCGCACAGCAACAGCTTGTGCAGCTCCGGCAGCGGCGCGATGCGCTCGCCGTAGCTGTCGAAGTTGCGCAGGGTACCGCCCGGCACGCAGCCGGCTTCCAGGTAGTACTCGACGCTGGCAAGGCGCGGCACGGCGTCGTAGCGGATGCGCGCGGTCAGCCCGCTGCCGTCGGCCATTTCCACCAGATGGCCGAGCAGGCCGAAACCGGTGACGTCGGTCATCGCCTTCACGCCGTCGAGCTTGCCGAAGCGCGAGCCGGGCTTGTTCAGGGTGCACATCCAGTCGCGGGCGACGCCCACGTCTTCGGCGCGCAGCTTGGCCTTCTTCTCGGCCGTGGTGAGGATGCCGATGCCCAGCGGCTTGGTCAGGTACAGCTTGCAGCCGACGGTGGCGGTGTCGTTGCGCTTCATGAAGCGCTTCTCGACCATGCCGGTCACCGCCAGGCCGAAGATCGGCTCGGGCGCGTCGATGGAGTGGCCACCGGCCAGCGGGATGCCGGCTTCGTCGCAGACCTTACGGCCGCCGGCGATCACCTCGCGGGCGATTTCCGGCGCCAGCACGTTCACCGGCCAACCGAGGATGGCGATCGCCATCAACGGGTCGCCGCCCATCGCGTAGATGTCGCTGATGGCGTTGGTGGCGGCGATGCGGCCGAAGTCGAAGGGATCGTCGACGATCGGCATGAAGAAGTCGGTGGTGGACACCACGCCACGCTCGGCGTCGATAGCATAGACAGCGGCGTCATCGCGCGAGGCATTGCCCACCCACAGGTTCGGGTCGAGGTTCTGCGCGCCGCTGCCGGCGAGGATGACCTCCAGGACCTTGGGGGAAATCTTGCAACCACAGCCGGCACCATGGCTGTACTGGGTCAGGCGGATCGGTTCGCTCATCGCGGACTCCGGCGAAAGAAAATCAGACCGCGATTCTAGCAAAGCCGACCTTGGCGCGGCTTGTGCCCCGGCGTATCGTCGAAATGTTTCGCAAGGGGGAATACCCGATGTCAAAACAGATCGCGCTGGTACTCGGCTCCGGCGGCGCACGGGGTTACGCGCATATCGGCGTGATCGAGGAGATCGAACGGCGCGGCTACGAGATCGTCTGCATCGCCGGTTGCTCGATGGGCTCGGTGATCGGCGGTATCTACGCCGCCGGCAAGCTGGAAGAGTACCGCGAGTGGGTGGAAAGCCTGGACTACCTGGACGTGCTGCGGCTGCTCGACGTGAGCTTCCGCCTCGGCGCCATCCGTGGCGAGCGGGTATTCGGCAAGATCCACGAAATGCTCGGCGAGATCGACATCGAAGACCTGCCGATCCCCTACACCGCCGTGGCCACCGATCTCACCAACCAGCAGGAAATCTGGTTCCAGGAAGGCTGCCTGCACCAGGCCATGCGCGCCTCGGCGGCGATCCCCAGCCTGTTCACCCCGGTCATGCAGGGCAGCCGCATGCTGGTGGACGGAGGCCTGCTCAACCCACTGCCGATCGTCCCGGTGGTTTCTACCCACGCCGACCTGATCGTCGCGGTCAACCTCAACGCCACCAATCAGCGCCAGTATTCCCTGCCAGTGATCGAGCGCCCGCCCGCGCTCATGGGCCGCTTCGACGCGGTGATTTCCGGTCTTTCCAGCAAGCTGAACTTCTTCCGCCGCACCGAGAGCGAGCCGCCACCGGAGCTGCTGCCCGATGCCCTGCTCAATCCGATGCCGGCCCTCGCGGAGGAGCCGCCCGAACCGGAAATGCAGCAACCGGCCGCCGCCCCCCTGGCCAAGGGCTCGCCACGCTCGGCCACCGGCAGCCGGGTGATCGACAGCAGCAGCCCGGCCTCGCTGCTGGAGCTGGTGAACCAGAGCTTCGAGGTGATGCAGACGTCGCTGGCGCAATACAAGATCGCCGGCTACCCGCCGGACATCCTGATCAACGTCCCCAAGCGCGTGTGCCGTTTCTTCGAGTTCTACAAGGCCCCGGAACTGATCGCCCTCGGCCGACAGATCGCCAGCGATACGCTGGATCGGTATGAGGAAGAGAATCGGTATTGACCGCCGGTGTTGTGCGGTTCGCGAGCAAGGACTGGGCGTCCCCCTCGGTCCTACAGGTCGGCGACATACCCAGGCGTATCCCTGTTAGCGCAGATTTCGTCGCGATGGATTTCGCGGACAAGGTCCGCTCCTACGAGAGCATTGCTCCGGCCCCGGCTCTGGATTTTGAAGACTTCCAGAAAAACGCCCGCGCACACCGAAGCGCCCCTTCAGGAGGCCGAGTGGAATCGGAGTTTCAGGGGTTGAGCGACATGGATGTCGCGAGAGCGTCGTCGGGCCAGGGATGGCCCGTCGACGCGTGCCCCTGAAACTCCGATGGAGCGAGGGAACCCCGGCGAAGCCGGGGCCGGATGATGGGGCAAGACCTTTTGGTTCCTTTTGTGTCGTTTGACAAAAGGGACTCGCCCGAGAGGGCGAAACAAAATCTCTCAGCACACGCAGAAGCGACGCAGAAACACCGAGCAAGACGGCGGATAACGCTACGCGTTATTCGCCCTACAAGAGCATCGCGGACGGAGTCCGCTCCTACGAAAACGGTGATACCAGAGTCAGCCTGCAGGAGCGCCGTGCGATCAACTCTCGCGCAAGCGGTAACCAACCCCCGCTTCGGTAACGATGAATCGCGGGCTGGCCGGGTCATCGGCGAGCTTCTGCCGCAGGTGGCCTACGACGACGCGCAGATAGTGAGTGTCCTCGGTATGCGTCGGCCCCCAAATGTCCTTGAGCAACTGCTGCTGGGTCACCACCCGCCCAACGTGCCGCGCCAGAGTCGACAGCACCGCATACTCCTTGCGCGTCAGCGAGACTTCGGCGCCATCCAGCAGCACCCGGCGGTAGGAGAAGTCCACACTCAACGGCCCCACCGCGACCACCGCTTCCTGCGTCTCGCCACCAGCCCCCTGGCGCAGCAGCACACGGATGCGCGCGAGGAATTCCTGGATGCCGAAGGGCTTGGTCACGTAGTCGTTGGCGCCGCCGTCCAGCGCCAGCACCTTCTCGCTCTCGCTGGCACGCACCGACAGCACCAGCACCGGCACCTGCGACCACTCGCGCAGTTCACGCAGCACGTCCTGGCCGTCCTTGTCCGGCAGGCCGAGGTCGAGCACCACCAGGTCCGGGCGGCCCAGCGCGGCCTGGGCCAGGCCCTCTTCGCCGGTGCCGGCTTCGAGCACCTTGTAGCCGCCGGCGCTCAGGCTGATGCGGAGGAACTTGCGGATCTGCGGTTCGTCGTCGACGACCAGGATAGTGGCGGCGCTGGCGTTCATCGGCAGTCCGGGCTGGCTGGGGGCATCCAGCTTGAGCCTTTCAGACAGCGGCATCAAGCTGCTCCAGGTCCGGCTGCTGCTGCAGCGGCAGGTGCAGCACGAGGGTGGTGCCGCGTCCGTCGATGCCGTCCTCCACCGTGATCCGCCCGCCATGGGCGCCGACCATGCCCTGGCAGATCGCCAGGCCCAGCCCGGTGCCCTGCCCGCCCCGGTCGCCGCGCGCGGCGGTGTAGAACATGTCGAAGATCTTCTCCCGCTCGGCCAGCGGAATCCCCGGCCCCTCATCGCTCACCGAGAAGCGCAATTCGCCCTCCCCCTGCTCCACCGCCACCCGCAGGCGACCTTGGGGCGGCGAGAAACGCGCGGCGTTTTCCAGCACGTTGACCAGCGCCTGTTCGATCAGCGCGGCGTGTACGTAGAGCAATGGCAGTTCCGGTGGCACATGGGTTTCCACACGGTACGGGGCGACCACCGCGCGCAGGCGGTTGAGCGCGCTGCCGACAATATCGCCGGGCGACACCCAGTCGCGCGATAGCTTCAGGCCGCCGTGGCCGAGGCGGGTCATGTCCAGCAGGTTCTGGATATAGCGGTCCAGGCGCTCGGCTTCGTCGCGGGTGCTTTCCAGCAGTTCGCGACGGTCGTCGGGCGGAATCGCGTCGCCGAGGGCCAGCAGGCTGTCGATGGCGCCGCGCATAGAGGTCAGCGGGGTGCGCAGATCGTGGCTGACGGAGGCCAGCAGCGCGCTGCGCAATTGTTCGGTTTCGCCATGCAGGCGCGCGGCTTCGAGGTCTTCCGCGAGGCGTGCGCGGGCCAGCGCCTGCGCCAGCGGTTGACCGAGCGCTGCGAGCAGACGACGGCGCGAGCCGGGCAATGGCTGGGCATCGCGCGGGCTGACGCCCAGCAGCGCCAGTGGCCCCTCCTCGCCGGACAGTGGCCACCACCACCAACGCCCACTCGGCAAGGTGCCGGTGCCCAGTCCGGCCGGCTGGTCATGCTGCCAGGCCCAATCGGCGGCGGCGCGCTCCTGGTCGTCCAGCGGGCGACTCAAGCCGCCCTCCACTTTCCACTCGCCGTGGGCCTGGCCGAGCAGGCAGATGTCCAAGCCTGCCCAGCCGCCCAGCTGTTGCGCGGCAGCGGTCATCACCGCCTTGCGGTCGGTGGCGGCGGTCAGCTTGCGCGACAGTTCGAGCATCTGGCTGGTCTCTTCCTGGGTCTCGCGCAGCGCCTGCAGTTGCCGGCGTTGGCGGGCCGCGAGGTTGCCGGTGAGGCCGGCCATGAGCAGGAAGAACAACAGGGTCAGCACGTCCTCCTCGCGCTGGATGGCGAAGGAGAAATGCGGCGGGATGAACAGGAAGTCATAGGCCAGGAACGACAGCACCGCACAGGCCAGCGCCGGGCCCAGGCTGCTGCGCACCGCCACCAGCAGCACGGCGGCAAGGAACACCAGGGAGATGTTCGGCAGCTCCAGTACGCTCGCCACGGCCCAGGCCAGCGCGCTGGCGCCGGCGGCGGCCAGGGCGGCGAGCAGGTAGCTGCCCCAGGGCCAGGGCGACTGCGGGCGCGCCTTGGGTGGCGCGAGATCGGCCTCGCTGTCGAGCACGCTGATCTCCAGCCCGTCGCCCAGGCGCAGCAGACGCGCGGCGAGGCCACCACCGAACAGCTGGCGATACCAGCGCTGCCGCGAACGGCCGACAAGCAGCAGGGTTGCGCGGCGCTCCTTGGCATGTTCGACCAGGGTGCGCGCGACTTCGCCGCCGCGCAGTTCCACCACGTCGCCGCCCAGGCGCTCGGCCAGCTGCTGGGCGCTCTGCAACTGCATGCGCGACTCTTCGCTGCGCGCCTCGCCGGTCTCAACATGCACCAGCGACCAGGGCAGGTGCCGACGCTCGGCCACGCGGCAGGCATGACGCACCAGGCGCTCGGCGTTGCGTTCGCCGTCCACCCCGACCAGCAGTCGCCCACGCACAGCCGGGGCCTCTCCGCCCTGCTGGCGATAGCGGTGGGCCAGGTCGGCGTCGACTCGCGCCGCCGCCGTCTGCATGGTCAGCTCGCGCAGGGCGGTGAGGTTGGTCTGGCTGAAGAAGGCGTCGATGGCGGCGCGGGCCTGCTCGGGCACGTAGACCTTGCCTTCGCGCAGGCGCTCCAGCAGCTCGCGGGGCGGCAAATCCACCAGCAGCAGCTCAAAGGCCTCCTGCAGCACCCAGTCGGGCACGGTTTCGCGCACCTGCACACCGGTGATGTCGCGCACCTGATCGTTGAGGCTTTCCAGGTGCTGGACGTTGACCGTGGTGTAGACGTCGATACCCGCCGCGAGCAGCTCCTGGATGTCCTGCCAGCGCTTGGCGTGGCGGCTGCCGGGGGCGTTGCTGTGGGCCAGTTCGTCCACCAGCGCCAGCGTCGGCGGATCGGCGAGCAGGCCGTCGAGGTCCATTTCCTCCAGGGTGATGCCGCGATACACGGAGCGCTTGAGCGCCTGCTGCGGCAGGCCGGCGAGCAAGGCTTCAGTCTCGGCGCGGCCATGGGTTTCGACGACGCCGACGCGCAGCTTCACGCCCTGGCGCAGCTGGCTCTGGGCGGCCAGCAGCATGGCGTAGGTCTTGCCGACGCCCGGTGCGGCGCCGAGGAAGACCTTGAGGCGGCCACGGCCCATGGCGGGCAGGTCGGCCAGCAGGGCGTCGGCGCGGTTGGGGTCGGTCATGGGGTTATCCTTGGAGCACTCGGGGCGCTCGTTTCATGGGTGGAATGAGACTGCAAAAAAACCTCACCCCAGCCCTCTCCCAGAGGGAGAGGGAGCCGTCCTCTGCCAACGGACGGCCCGGCGTTCTTCCTGGTACCGCGGCAGTGGTCGGCACTGGCGCTGGAGTCTAGCGAGGCAGGCTGGCCAGGGCCATGTTCAGCGCAAGCACGTTGACCACGGCGGGGCCGATCAGCGGGCGCTCGGTGTTGGCTTCCACCAGTTTCTCCAGGCTCGCCGCCGGTACGCCGCGCTCCAGGGCGATACGCGGCACCTGGTACAGCGCGGCGGCGGGCGGCAGTTGCGGGTCGAGACCGCTGCCGGAGGTGGTGACCAGCGCCAGCGGCACCGGCTGGCCACCGATCTGTTGCGCGGCGGCATCCTTGGCGATGCGTTCGGCCAGCGCCGGGTTGCCGGGCGCGAGGTTGCTGGCGCTGCTGGAAACGGTGGCGAAATCGCCGGCCGACGGGCGCGAGTGGAACCACTGCGCGCCGTCGAACTTCTGCGCGATCAGCGCGGAGCCGCGCACGTTGCCCTGGTCATCGCGCACCAGGCTGCCATTGGCCTGGTCGTGGAAGGCCACCTGGGCGATGGCGGTGACGGCAAGGGGGTAGGCGATGCCGGTGATGGCGCTGAGCAGGACCAGCGAGGCGATGGCAGGACGGAGTTGGTTGAGCATTTTTCGTGTTCCTCTGTTGGGTTCGGAGCGAGGGATTACCCTCACCCCTGCCCTCTCCCAGAGGGAGAGGGAGTTATCCGGTGCATCCGGCCAGCTCAGAGTCGGCCTGTAGGAGCGAGCTTGCTCGCGAACTGTCCGAGCGCCTGAGCTGCCGGGAAATCCGTTCGCGAGCAAGCTCGCTCCTACGAAGAGCCGCTACGCCAAGCCCACGGCGACCAGGATCATGTCAATCACCTTGATCCCCACGAACGGCGCCAGCAGCCCGCCCACGCCGTAGATCAGCAGGTTGCGCCGCAGCAGCTGCGAGGCGTCGCTGGCCTGCACGCGCACGCCGCGCAGGGCCAGGGGGATCAGCGCGACGATGATCAGCGCGTTGAACACGATGGCCGAGAGGATGGCGCTCTGCGGACTGGCCAGCTTCATCAGGTTGAGCACGCCCAGCTGCGGGTAGATGCCGGCGAACAGCGCCGGGAGGATGGCGAAGTACTTGGCCACGTCGTTGGCCACCGAGAAGGTGGTCAGCGCGCCGCGGGTCACCAGCAGTTCCTTGCCCACCTGCACCACGTCCAGCAGTTTGGTCGGGTCGCTGTCCAGGTCCACCAGGTTGGCGGCCTCGCGGGCGGCCTGGGTGCCGTCGTTCATGGCCATGCCGACATCTGCCTGGGCCAGCGCCGGCGCATCGTTGGCGCCGTCGCCGCACATGGCGACCATGCGTCCCTCGCCCTGCTCCTGGCGGATGCGCGCCAGCTTCTTCTCCGGCGTGGCTTCGGCGATCACGTCGTCCACCCCGGCCTCGGCAGCGATGGCAGCGGCGGTCAGCGGGTTGTCGCCGGTCACCATCACGGTGCGGATGCCCATGCGGCGCAGTTCGGCGAAGCGCTCGCGGATGCCCGGCTTGACCACGTCCTTCAGGTGGATGGCGCCCAGCAGCTTGCCGTCGGCCACCACCAGCAGCGGAGTACCGCCGCTCTGGGCGATGCGCTCGATTTCCTTGGCGAGACTCTCGGGCATCTGTGCGCGATCCAGGCCAACGAAGGCCAGCGCGGCATCCACTGCGCCCTTGCGGTACACATGGCCGTCGAAGTCGATGCCCGACAGGCGCGTCTCGGCGCTGAAGGCAATCGGCGTCACGCGGTTGCGGTCCGGCTCCGGCAGGATGACCTGCGCGCGCAGGAACTCGACGATGGATTTACCCTCGGGTGTATCGTCGGCCAGCGAGGCGAGGAACGCGCCCTCGGCCAGCTCCAGCGGCTGCACGCCGGGGGCGGTGTGCAGCGCACTGCAGCGGCGGTTGCCAAAGGTAATGGTGCCGGTCTTGTCGAGCATCAGCACGTGCACGTCCCCCGCCGCTTCCACGGCGCGGCCGGACTTGGCGATGACGTTCAGGCGCACCAGGCGGTCCATGCCGGCGATGCCGATGGCCGAGAGCAGGCCGCCGATGGTGGTGGGGATCAGCGTCACCAGCAGCGCCACCAGGAACACCAGCGGCAGGTTGCCGCCTGCGAACAGGGCGAAGGGTTTCAGGGTGACGACCACCAGCAGGAAGATCAGCGTCAGGCCGATCAGCAGGATGTCCAGCGCCACTTCGTTGGGGGTCTTCTGCCGCTTGGCGCCTTCCACCAGGGCGATCATGCGGTCGAGGGTGGACTCGCCGGGGTTGGCGGTGATCTTCACCAGCAGCCAGTCGGAGACCAGCCGGGTATTGCCGGTCACGGCCGAGCGGTCGCCGCCGGACTCGCGGATCACCGGCGCGGATTCGCCGGTGATGGCGGCCTCGTTGACCGCCGCGACGCCTTCGATCACCTCGCCGTCGCCGGGGATCAGCTCGCCGGCTTCGACGCGCACCACGTCACCCTTGCGCAGGCTGCTGGCGGCGACCTTCTCGAAGTTGCCGCTGGCGGTGCGACGCATCGCCTGCAGGCCCTGGGTGCCGGCCTTGAGGCTGTCGGCACGGGCCTTTCCACGGCCCTCGGCGAGGGCTTCGGCGAAGTTGGCGAAGAGCACGGTGAACCACAGCCACACGGCGATCTGCACGGCGACGAAGGTGGGCACCGAGTCGCCGCCCACGGCGCAGAGCACGGTGGTCAGTACGGCGGTCAGGGCCACCACCAGCATCACCGGCGAACGTTGCAGCTGGCGCGGGTCGAGCTTGACGAAGGCCTGCACCAGCGCCGGTTTCCACAGGGCGGACAGCGCGGTGGTCGGGCGCTTCTCGGCGGCCTTCTTCAGCGCGAATTCCTGGGTTTGTGCGTTCATGACAGGGCTCCTCAGAAACCAAGCGTCAGGTGATCGGCCACCGGGCCCAGCACCAGCGTCGGCAGGAAGTTCAGGCCGCCCACCAGCAGGATGGTGGCGGTCAGCAGGCTGACGAACAGCAGGCCGTGGGTGGGGAAGCTGTTGGGGCCGACCGGCGTGGCCTTCTTCGCCGCCAGGCTGCCGGCGATCGCCAGCACCGGCAGGATGTAGCCGAAGCGGCCGATCAGCATGGCCAGGGCGATCATCAGGTTGTGGAACGGGGTGTTGGCGCCGAAGCCGGCGAACGCCGAGCCGTTGTTCGCGGTGCCCGAGGTGTAGGCGTAGAGCAACTGGCTGAAGCCGTGCGGCCCCGGATTGGTCACCGCCGACGCCGGGCCCGGCAGGCTGGCGGCAATGGCGCCAAGCACCAGCACACCCACCGGCATCACCAGCAGGATCGCCACCAGCAGGCGGACTTCCCGCGCTTCCAGCTTCTTGCCGAGGTATTCCGGGGTGCGGCCGACCATCAGCCCGGCGAGGAACACGGCGATCAGCACGAACAGCAGCATCCCGTAAAGGCCGGCGCCGACGCCGCCGAAGATCACTTCGCCGACCATCATGTTGAGCATGGCGACCATGCCCGACAGCGGGTTGAGGCTGTCATGCATGGCGTTCACCGAGCCGTTGGAAGCGGCCGTGGTGGTCACCGACCAGAGCACGCTGGCGGTGGTGCCGAAACGGCTCTCCTTGCCTTCCAGCGGAGCGACCTGCTCCACCGGCAGCGCGCTGAGCGCCGGGTTGGGCTGGTACTCGGCCCACAGCGACGCGCCCAGGCCGAGGGCGAACAACACCAGCATGCAGCCGAGGATGGCGCGGCTCTGGCGCAGGTCCTTCACGTAATGGCCGAAGGTGAACACCAGGGCGGCCGGGATCAGGATGATCGAGGCGACCTCGAACAGGTTGCTCCAGATGGTCGGGTTCTCGAACGGGTGCGCCGAGTTCACGCCGAAGAAGCCGCCGCCGTTGGTGCCCAGTTGCTTGATGGCGATCTGGCTGGCCGCCGGGCCCAGCGGGATGGTCTGGTCGGCGCCCTGTACGGTCAGCGCGTGGGCGTAATCCAGGAAGGTCTGCGGCACGCCCTGCCAGACCAGCAGCAGCGCCAGCAGCAGGCACAGCGGGATCAGGCCGTAGAGGGTGGCGCGGGTCAGGTCGACCCAGAAGTTGCCCAGGTTGTGCGTCGACTTGCGCGCGATGCCACGGGCCAGCGCCACCAGCACGGCCAGGCCGACGGCGGCGCTGACGAAGTTCTGCACGGTCAGGCCGAGCATCTGGCTCAGGTAGCTCAGCGAGGCTTCGCCGCTGTAGGACTGCCAGTTGGTGTTGGTGACGAAGCTCACCGCGGTGTTGAACGCCAGGGTCCACTCCAGGCCCGGCAGGTGCTGCGGATTGAGTGGCAGCGAGCCCTGCAGCATGAGGATGGCGAACAGCAGCGCCAGCCCGGCCAGGTTGAAGGCCAGCAGCGCGACGGTGTAGCCCTTCCAGTCCTGCTCGTCTTCGGGGTGGATGCCGCAGGCGCGGTAGATGGCCCGCTCCACCGGCAGGAACACGGGACTGAGGAAAGTGCGCTGGCCCTCCATCACCTTGTAGTAGAAACGCCCGAGGAACGGCGCCGGCACCAGCACCAGCACCAGGAAGGCGACGATCAGCAATACGTCATGGCTGTTCATGGCCACTCCTAGGAACGGTCGGCGCGCAGCAGCGCCACCAGCAGGTAAATGAACAGTGCCGTGGCCAGGACCAGGGACACTCCGTCGAGCACGCTCATGGCTTCTCTCTCCTTCTCGCGGCGCTTGCCGCCTGATGGAAATTTTCCGCAAGGACGGCGTAAAGGAGCGATTCCCGGGGTGCCGGCGAGGCATAAAGAAAGCGTAAAAACTGCTCTGGCGCGGCCCTGGCGGGTGGCCAGCGAAGCCCCCCCTCCGGAGCGGCTCGTTCCAGTGGCGGCGACACATTTGCCAGCCGTCCCGCCCATGCCCTAGGCTTTGCATCTGTAAATTCATCCGATGATTGGATGTTTCCATGCCAAACCCCATTCAGAAGCGCTCGCTGGTGGACATCGCCCTCGAGCAGATCCGCCTGCGTATCGACGACGGCAGCTGGCCGCTCGGCCAGCGCCTGCCGCCGGAACCCGAACTGGCCGAAACCCTCGGCATCAGCCGCAACACGGTGCGCGAAGCGGTGCGCGTGCTGACCTTCTCCGGCGTGCTGGAAGTGCGCCAGGGCGACGGCACTTACGTGCGCGCCTGCGCCAACCCGCTGGACACCATGCTGGTGCTGGCGCGCAGCTCGGTGGAGCAGGCGCTGGAAGCGCGCGGCATCATCGAAGTGGAAGCCAGCCGGCTGGCCGCCGAACGCCGCACCGACGCGGACATCCTCGCCCTGCATGAGGCGCTGGAAGCCTCCGCCATACGCCATGGCGGCGCGCTGGACGACTACATCGCCCACGACCTGGTGTTCCACCAGCGCGTGGTGGACAGCGCCCACAACCCGGTGCTCAGCGAGCTGTACCGCTACTTCTCCCAGGTGATCCGCGCCGGCCTGGAACGCACCATCGGCGACCCCAGCCGTCCGCAGCCGAGCTTCGAGCTGCACCGCGAGCTGCTCGACGCCATCGAACGCGGCGATGCCGACGCCGCCGCCCGCGCCAACCGCGCCCTGCTGATCTGACGTTTTCTGCCTTTTGCCGGAATACCCGCCATGTCCCTGCCCCACGATCCACGCGACGCCGAACACAAGCGCTCCTGCCCTCCGGAGGAACTGCTGGTCGACGCCGAAGCCAACGATGAACCCACGCCTCCGGCCAACCCACCGCGCCCCTGGCTGCTGCTCCTGGGCCTGGTGCTGGTGGCGCTGAACCTGCGCCCGGCGCTGTCCAGCCTCGCCCCGCTGCTCAACACCGTGCGCGACGGCACCGGGCTGTCGGCAGCCGCCGCCGGCCTGCTGACCACCCTGCCGGTACTCTGCCTGGGCCTGTTCGCGCCTCTGGCGCCGATGCTCGCCCGCCGCCTGGGCGCCGAGCGCACCGTGCTGCTGATCCTGCTCACCCTGGCTGCCGGCATCGTGCTGCGCAGCCTGTTCCCGGTAGCCGGGCTGTTCCTCGGCAGCCTGGTGGCCGGCGCCAGCATCGGCATCATCGGCGTGCTGCTGCCGGGCATCGTCAAGCGCGACTTCCCGCACATCGCCGGGACCATGACCGGCGTCTACACCATGGCGCTGTGCCTGGGCGCGGCCACCGCCGCCGGCGCCACCGTGCCGCTGGCCGGTCTGATGGGCGACAGCTGGCAACTGGCGCTGGCCTTCTGGGCGCTGCCGGCGGTACTTGCCGCGTTGGTCTGGCTACCGCAGACCCGGCAGAACCACCATGCCCACCGCGCGGTGTACAAGGTGAAGGGCCTGTGGCGCGAGCCGCTGGCATGGCAGGTCACGCTGTACATGGGGCTGCAGTCGTCGCTGGCCTACATCGTCTTCGGCTGGGTGCCGTCGATCCTTATCGACCGGGGCCTGAGCCCCACCGAAGCCGGGCTGGTGCTGTCCGGCTCGGTGATGGTGCAACTGTTCAGCGCGCTGGCCGGCCCCTGGCTGGCCACCCGCGGCAAGGACCAGCGCCTGGCGGTGGTGATCGTTATGAGCCTGACCCTGGCCGGCCTGCTCGGGCTGCTCTACGCGCCGCTGTCGGGCATCTGGGGTTGGGCGGTGGTGCTCGGTCTGGGCCAGGGTGCCACCTTCGCCATCGCGCTGGCGCTGATCGTGCTGCGCTCGCCGGACTCCCACGTCGCCTCCAGCCTCTCCGGCATGGCCCAGGGCGTGGGCTACACCCTGGCGGCCTGCGGGCCCTTCCTGGTCGGCGTGGTGCATGACGCCACCGGCGGCTGGGGCGCGACCGGGGTTATCTTCGTGGTGGTTTCGGTCGCGGCGATCGGCTTCGGCCTGGGGGCTGGGCGGGATCGGTTGGTGCGGGCGAAGAGCGAGCACGTATAGCGCTTTTCTGTAGGAGCGAGGGGGACGCCTGGTTCTTGATCACGAAGCGCACTCTGCCGGCGGTTCCGAGCGGGCCGGGGGGCTTCGCGGACAAGGTCCGCTCCTACGAAGAGCCAGTCCGGCGCACACCGGACGTTTTGGCTTTAGCTCTTGAAGACTTCCAGAGAAACCTCCGCATGCTCCGGGGCGCCCCTTCAGGAGGCCGAGTGGAATCGGAGTTTCAGGGGTTGAGCGGCATGGATGCCGCGAGAGCGTCGTCGGGCCAGGGATGGCCCGTCGACGCGTGCCCCTGAAACTTCGATGGAACGAGGGGAGTCCCGCGAAGCGGGGCCCGGATGCAGGGGCAAGACCTTTGGTTACTTTCTGTCGTTTGAGAAAGTAACTCGCCCGAGGGGGCGAAACAAAATCTCTCAGCACACGCAGAAGCGACGCAGAAACACCGAGCAAGACGGCGGATAACGCTACGCGTTATTCGCCCTACAAGAGCATCGCGGACAGAGTCCGCTCCTACGACTCCTGCCCCCAAGCGAGCCATCAAACCCTCGGCGGCGACCGATCCGAACTGTCGATCCAGGCACTGATCAGGTTGTACATCACCGCCAGCAATACCGGCCCGAGGAACAGCCCGATGAAGCCAAAGCTGAGCAACCCGCCCAACACCCCCAGCAGCACCACCACCAGCGGCAGGTTGCCGCCACGGCTGATCAGGTAGGGCTTCAAGATGTTGTCCACGCCACTGATCACGAAGAACCCCCAGATCGCCATGAACACGGCGTAGCCATAGCTCTCCTGGTAGAACAGCCAGACCGTCGCCGGCCCCCAGATCAGCGGCGGGACCATCAGCAGGCTGCAGACGAAGGTCAGCAACCCCAGCACGAAGGCCCCCGGAACGCCGGCGATGAGGAAGCCGATGGTGGCCAGCACCGCCTGCGCGGCGGCGGTGCCGATCACGCCGTTGACCACGCGCTGCACGGTGCCGGCGATGATCTCCATGTACTGCGACGCCGCATTGCCGATCAGGCGCTGCAGCATGGCATGGGCGAAAGCCTGCAGGCGCAGGCCGTCGCGGTAGAAGAAGAACATCAGCACCAGGCTCAGCACCAGCTCGAAGACCCCCGTGCCGAGCTTGGCGCTGCGCGCCAGCACCCAGTTGCCGACCTCGCCCATGTAGGGCCTGAGCGCGGAGAACATCGCCACGCCCTGCTGGTCGACCTGGTTCCACCAGCCGATCAGGCGACCGCCGACCAAGGGCACGCGCGCCATCCAGGACGGTGGCGGCGGCAGGCCGGAGACCTGCAGGTTCTTCACCAGCTCGACGCCCTCGCGCACCCGGTCCACCAGGCCGAAGCCCAGCCAGATCAGCGGCAAGGCCACCAGTACGATCCAGCAGAAGGTCAGCAGACCGGCGGCGGCGGCTTCCCGGCCACGCAGCAACTGGGTGAGCAGGCGCATCAGCGGCCAACTGGCGAAGGCCAGCACGGCGGCCCAGACAAGCGCCGACCAGAACGGCAGCAACACCCAGACGCTGGCGGCGAGCAGCACCATCAACAGCAGGCGCAGCAGCAGACGATCATTGTCGAACATCGAGACTCCAGAAAATCGAAAACGGTGAGACGCCCTGTCCAGAGCGCCAGACTTCAGCGTAGGCGAATCAGCGCAGCCAGGTCAGGTGCAGACCGTCGCTGTCATCCTTGCCCTGCTCCAGGCGCGCATCGAGCACACCCTGGGCGGTCAGCGCGGTGCGCCAGTCGCCGGCGTGCTTGCCGGCCAGCTCGACGCGCACGCCGGTGTCCAGGCGCAGGGTGCGCACCAGCAGGTCGAGCCAGGCACCGCCGGGTTGCTCCGGCACATGGCTCAGGGTCAACTCGCCATTGGCCTTGAGCAGGCGCATCAGGGTGGACGGGCTGGGCAGCAATTCGCCGAGGGCGGCGCCGCTGTCCAGCTGTTCGGCGTGCAGGTAGGCGCGGCGGTTGCCGCGGGTGATGGTGTAGACCGCCAGCAGGCTGTTCTCGTGGGGTGCGGCAAGGCGCACCAGCAGGTAGGCCTGCTGGTCGTCCGGACCAAAGAGCTTGGAGTTGCCGAACACCGAATTCGCCAGCAGGTTGCTGGAGCCGCAGTCGCGGCTTTCGCACCAGAACAGCGGCGTGGCGTCGGCCTTGAGCAGGTCCTTGCGCGCGGCGGCGAAGGCGCTCTGGCTGGAGTCCTCATCGGGCAGGCGGTAGGTTACGGCGGTCAGGTTGCCGACGGCGCGCACCTCCCCTTCCATGCGCAGGCGCCCGCTGATGCGGCTGATCGAGCCTTGCGGATAGGTCCGTTCCTGGCTGGCCGCCAGGTTGAAATCGACGATTTCCGAGCGCGGGAAGCGCGGCAGGATGTCCAGGTCGTGGCTGTCGGGCAGGTCGGCGGCGAAGCTGCCGCTGCCGGCGGCGAGCAGGCCGCCCAGCAGCAGGGCGTGCAGCCGACGTGGCATCCGGAGCCTC
Organism: Pseudomonas sp. B1-22; assembly: GCF_050474425.1. Taxonomy (NCBI): domain Bacteria; kingdom Pseudomonadati; phylum Pseudomonadota; class Gammaproteobacteria; order Pseudomonadales; family Pseudomonadaceae; genus Pseudomonas; species Pseudomonas sp. B1-22. The sequence continues at coordinate 667,910 of NZ_JBCHVH010000005.1, forward strand.
TGCGCGGCGGCCTGGTAAGTCCCTTTGCAGCACGGGCGCGCGGCGGTCTGGATGTCGAGCATGCACTATCTCCCTGAAACGATCCGTGCAGACTCGCGGCAGGCCCCGGTTTAGTCAAGCCGAACGGCGCTACGGGGTATTTCTCTCAGCCCTGCAGGAACGGCCGGAACACGGCGGCCACCGCCTCGGCGCCGGCCTCGTCGTCCAGGTGCAGGTGGTGCTGGCCGGGCAGTTCATGGACCTCGATGGGGCGATCCTTGAGCAGCTCGCGGGTGGCCGGCTCCACCGCCAGCAGCCCCTGCTGCGCCAGCACCAGGCTGGTCGGGCACTGGATGGCCTGGACGAATTGCCGCGCATGGGCACGGGTCAGGCGCAGCGGCGACGGCAGGGTCAGGCGCGAGTCGCTGCGCCAGGTGTAACCACCGGGCACCGGCATCAGCCCACGGGATGCCAGCAGCTCCGCCGCCTCGCGGCTGACCGCGCCGACGCCCTTCATGCGCGCCTCCACGGCGCGGTCGATCATCTCGTACACCGGTTTACGCTTGTTCGGCAGGGCCAGTTGCGCGCGCAGCGCCTCGCCCAGCTTCTGTGGCGAGGTGTCCGCCTCGCCGGTGTAGGGCACCAGGCCGTCGATCAGCGCCAGGCGCTCGATGCGCTCGGGCATGGCGCCGGCCAGCAGCACCGAGACGATGGCGCCCATGGAGTGCCCGAGCAGGGTAAAGCGCTCCCAGCCCATCTGGTCGGCCACCATCAGTACGTCCAGGGCATAGTCCCACAGCAGGTAGCTGGCACCCGGCGCGCGGTGCGCCGAGAGGCCGTGGCCGGCGAAGTCGAGGGCGAGGATGCGCAGGCCGGGGAGTTTCGGCGCCAGGCGGGCGAAGCTCATGGCGTTGTCCAGCCAGCCGTGCAGGGCGATCACCGGGCGGCCGTCTTCCGGACCGAAGAGGTGGGCGGCCAGTTCGATATGCGGCAGGTTCAGGCGGATTTCCTGGACGTGGGCGGTCATGGCAATTCCTTATTGGCTTGTGCGCTGCTGCCAGCGGGCGAATACGGTCTTGAGCAGCGCGGCGGTGTCCTGCGGGCGCTCCAGCGGGAACATGTGCCCGCCGGGCAGCGACAGGTTCTCGCCCAGCGGAACGCGGCTCACCAGCCGCGCATGATGCGGCAATACCACGCGGCTGTGGCGGCCACGCACCATGGTCAGCGGCACCGCCAACTGCTTCGGCCGGCCGGGGCTGGTGTGCGGGACGTTGCGGTAGATGCTGATCTCGGTGGCCGGGTCGAATTTCAGCCGCAGCCCCTGCGCCGTCGATTGCGCCAGCCCGTGACGCACATAGGCTTCCAGGCAGTCGCGGTCGAAGCGCTTGAACAGCGGCTTGCCGGCGAAGTACTCCAGGGCCTCGGCGAAATCACTGAAGTCTTCGCGACGGCCCAGTGTGCGCCCGGCCGGCGTGAGACGGTCGATGAAGCCGAAGCGCTTGGCGACGCGGATCACCAGTTGGTCGGCGAAGGTCAGCAGCGGCGAATCGAGCATCACCACGCCCCGGTACAGCTCCGGGCGGCGCAGCGCGGCGTGGTAATGCAGCACGCCGCCGAGGGAATGACCGACGCCCCAGACCGGCTCGTCCATCCCTTCGAGGTGATGCAGCAACTCCTCCACCAGGTTTTCCCAGTTGGCGTTCACCGGGAAGCGCGGGTCGTGGCCGTGCATGTCCAGCCGGTGAACCCGGTAATCCGGTTCCAGGGCGTCGAACAGCTTGCTGTAGGTGCCCGAGGGGAAGCCATTGGCGTGGGCGAAGAAGACCGATTGCGACATGCCGGCGAACTCAGGGAAATGACAGTCTGAATTTTCCGACAGCACCGGGAGCGCGGCAATGACCCGCGCTGCCGCGAATGATGGCAGTACGGCCAAAGTCCATGGTGCTCCGGCGGAATTGCCTTGATCCGACCTTGTGCCGGACGCTTATGGCGGATAACCGCGAACGGTTATGCGCCCTACGATGAGCCCACTGTAGGGCGGATAACGCGGCACGCGTTATCCGCCGCTTTGCCTTCAAACCCAATGCGCCGCGTGATTCACCACGCTGAACAGGATGCCGCTCGCCACCAGCAGGAACACCAGTCCGCAAGCACCATCGATCACCGGCACCGCGCGCAGCAGGCGCTGCTGCCACAGCGGCCGGGTCAATGTGATGCTGAGCAGGCTGAACCAGGCAAAGCCGGTGCCGAACAGCATTACCGCCACGGCGACCTTGCCCGGTGCGGACATGTCCGCCGGGATCAGGCTACTGAGCAACGCCAGGAAGAACACCAGCGCCTTCGGGTTGAACAGGTTGGTCGCCAGGCCGCGCAGCCAGGGGCCGAGTTTCGATTCGGCCAACTCGCCGTCAATCCGCCCTGCCCCGCCCGGCTTGGGCAGTGCGCGCAGCGCGCCGATGCCGAGCCAGCCGAGATAGGCCGCGCCCACCAGTTGCAGCGCACTGAACAGCAGCGGCGACTGGCTGAGCAGCAGCGACACGCCGGTCAGCACCAGGGTGCCGTGGACCAGGATGCCGCAGGCCAGCCCCAGGGCACTGAGCACGCCGGTGCGGCGGCCCTGGTGCAACGAGGTGCGCACCACCAGCGCGACGTCCGGGCCGGGGCTGACCAGGGCGACGGCGAACACGGCGGTGAGCATGAGCAAGACGTGAACCTCCTGCATGGCGGGATTCTCCAGTGGGAAAGCAAACGGGATTGGGTGGCGGATCAGCGCTGGCGTAGTCGCGCGGGCGGCAATCCGTAGGTGCGGCGGAACAGGCGGCTGAAGTGGGCCTGATCGTAGAAGCCCAGACTCAGGGCAATCTCCGATAACGGCTGGCCCTTGATCACCCGCGGCAATGCACGCTCCAGACGCAGCTGGGTGAGCCACTGGTGCGGTGGCAGCCCGCACTGGTGGCGGAAGCGGCGCAGCACCTGCCAGGGGCTGAGGTCGCAGAACGCGGCGATCTCTTCCAGCGTGGGCGGTGTTTCCAGGCGCGACTCCAGCCATTCGCGGATGCGCGCCCAGGTCACGGCGTCGAAGCCCTGCCCCGGCTCGCGGATGCGCAGGCTGGACGCGCGCTCCAGCAGCGCGGCCAGCGCCTGCCAGAGCTGGCCTTCCTGGGCCAGACGCTCGCCGCCCAGCAGCAGTGAGTGGGCGTGCTGGAGTTCGGCTTGCAGACGCGGGTCGCGCAGTTGCGCGGCAGTCAGGCGCGGCGCACCCTGGCGGCCATCGCTGAAGGCGCGGCAGGCGTCGTCCAGCCAGTGCGGGTCGATGGACAGCACGCGGATGCGATAGCCGTCGTCATCCTCGCTGGCACCGTCGTGGATACTCTCGGGGCTCATCAGCAGGATGTCGCCATGCCCGGCCAGCGAACGCTCACCGCGATGGGTGTAGCGCTGGCAGCCGTCCAGCATCAGCCCGACGTGGTAGTCGAGATGAAAATGCCGGGGAAAGGCGAAACGACGGTACTCGGCGTCGATGAAACGGACGCCGGGCAGGCCGCTGCTGTGATGTTCGATGCGTTCCATGGGCCTACTTTACCGGCGCTGGAACAGTGGGTCTTGGACAAAATTGCGAGCGGCAGGTTGTTCGGCGCCAGCTCCTGGCATTGGGCGAAAACATCGCGGACGGAGTCCGCTCCTACACTAAACCCCGCATCGGCGCGGATTAGCAGAGAGCGTAGGAGCGGACTCCGTCCGCGATTGGCCGAGCCCCGCACAAATCTCGCACGCCCCGCCCTGCCCAGAGCCCTCTCAGACTCAGCGCTCCAGCGGCACGATGGCCATGGTCAACCGCGAAATGCAGCTGGGCTTGCCGTCATCCCCATGCAGGCGGATCTCCCAGACATGGGTCGAGCGGCCGATGTGCACCGCTTTCGCCACCGCCGTCACCCGCCCGCTGCGCAGGCCGCGCAGGTGGTTGGCGTTCACCTCCAGGCCCACGCAGTAATACTTGCTGTTATCCAGGCACAGATAACTGGCGGTGGAGCCGACGGTTTCCGCCAGCACCACCGAAGCGCCACCATGCAGCAGGCCGTAGGGTTGATGGGTGCGTGAATCGACCACCATGCTGGCCGTGATCGAGTCGTCATCGAAGGCCTCAAAACGGATGTCGAGCACTTCACCGATGGTGTTCTTCAGGTTCGCATTGAGCGTTTCCAGATTGGGCTGATTGCGCCAGATCATTGCCGTCCCCCCGTTCAGTCATGCCACTGCACCGCCTCGCGACGCTCCGCCCATTCATTGAAGCGCTGGCCGTAGGTGCCTTCCACCACGTTGCGCTTGATCTTCAGCGTAGGGGTGAGGAAGCCGTTGTCCACCGTCCAGACATCGCGGACCAGTACCAGTCCGGCCAGCCGCTCGTGCTTGTCCAGGGCGTTGTTCACCTCTTCCAGCAGCGTTTTCAGGCTCTGCTCCAACTCGCCACGGGCGCCGTTGGCCGCTTCCTGCCGGCCGATTTCCGACAGCACGCAGAGCCCCAGCGGGGCGATCAGGCCGTCGCCAACCACGCATATCTGCTCGATGCGCGAGTGCACGGCCAGGCGGTTCTCGATGGGCGCAGGGGCCACGTACTTGCCCTTGGCGGTCTTGAAGATTTCCTTGATGCGGCCGGTCAGGCGCAAGTTGCCCTCGGCATCCTGCTCGCCCTTGTCGCCCGTGCGCAGGAAGCCGTCACGGGTGATGGCCTCGTCGGTGCGTTCCGGGTCCTTGTAGTAACCGAGCATGGTCGCGCCACTGCGCACCTGCACCTCACCCTCGTCGCTGATGCGCACTTCCACGCCGGGGCTGTTGCGGCCGATCCAGCCCTTGCGCTGCTCGCCGGGACGGCAGACATGGGAATAGCCGCAGTTCTCGGTCATGCCGTAGACCTCCAGGACATTGAGGCCGAGGCGCTTGTACCAGTCGAGCAGCGCGTCGGGCACCGGTGCGGCGCCGCAGAGGGCGTAGCGCACGGCATCCAGGCCAAGGCCCGCGAGCACCTTGCGGCCGACCAGGCGCCCGACGATGGGCAGGCGCAACAGGCGGTCGAGCTTCTGCGCTGGCATCTGCGCGAACACGCCCATCTGGAACTTGGTCCAGATACGCGGCACGCCGAAGAACACCGTGGGCCGCGCGCGGCGCATGTCGGCGACGAAGGTGTCCAGGCTCTCGGCGAAGAAGATCGTCTGGCCGGCATAGATCGAGGCCATTTCCACGAACATGCGCTCGGCCACGTGGCACAGCGGCAAGTAGGACAGCAGCCGGTCCTGCTCGCCGACGCCGAACAGGTCGATGGCATGGCTGGCGGCGAAGGCGAAGTTGCCGAAGGTGTGCATCACACCCTTGGGCGTGCCGGTGGTGCCAGAGGTGTAGATGAGGGTCGCCAGGGTGCCGGCGTCGGGACGCGGATCGTCGCGGATCGGCGACTGTTTCTGGATATCGGCCCACTGGTGATCGAAGTGCCCCGGCGGATGCAGCGGCAGCGCCACGGTCGGCACGCCCGGCGGAACGCCATCGGCCATCGCCGGCCAGTCGTCCAGCTTGCCGACGAAGGCCACCGCCGCCTCGGAGTGGTTCATCACCTGGCGCACGGAGTCGGCGGTAAGGTTGGGATACAGCGGCACGGAGACATGGCCGGCCATCCAGATGGCGATATCGGCGACGACCCAGTGCGCGCAGTTCTTGGAAATGATCGCCACCCGGCTGCCGGCCGGCAGCTCCAGGCTGCGCAGCCAGGCGGCGGCGCGCCGCGCCTGATCGCCCACTTCGCCCCAGGTGAGGGTTTCCACCTCGCCACCACCCAGGGGCTGGACGAGGTAAGGCTTGTTCGGGTGACTGGTCTCGCGCTGATAGATCAGCTCGAGCGGTAATCGGACTGCTTTAACCACGTGCCCCTCCTTTGTTGTTCTTGTTCAGAGGTGTAGCTCAGAGGTAGAGCGATGGATCAACCAAGCACTTGCTTGGTTGAATATTCCATGCACGGGCCCGGCAAACAAGGCTGAGAGTGTGAACTTTTGTAGGGTGCGTCCTACACCTGGAGTGCCGCTGCTCTAGCACGGGACTTTCGGCGAAATTTCCCGCGACGATTTGCCCTGCGGCAGCGCCTCGGGAGCGAAGGCGCACTACCCTTTCGAGAATCCCCCGACGGATATACGCCATGCCGGAAGCCTTCCAGATACCGCCAGGCCAGCTCGACCTGCTGCTGAACCTGCTGATCGCCACCGTCTGCGGCGGCCTGATCGGCCTCAACCGCGAGCTGCACAACCGCCCCGCCGGCCTGCGCACCCACGCCCTCACCGCTCTCGCCGCCGCGCTGGCGGTGGGCGTCATCCAGCAACTGCACCCGGCCAGCGCCGACGCCGCCAGCCGGGTCGTCCAGGGCGTGCTGACCGGCATCGGCTTCATCGGCGCCGGGGTCATCGTCCACCACGAGCGCCGCTACCGCGTGGAAGGCCTGACCACCGCCGCCACCATCTGGGTGTCGTCCATGATCGGCATCGCCTGCGGCAGCGGCCACGCGCTCACCGCCGCCATCGGGGTGGTCCTGACGCTGCTGATCCTCAGTTTCGGCAGCTGGCTGGAACGCCGCATCGATGCACGCTTCCGCAAGCCGCCGCCCAAGCTGACCGACGAAGATGATCCGCTGAGATGAACAAGGCCCCTTTCGGGGCCTTGTTCTTGGGGCATCACACGCGCTCAGTTGTGCCGCGGATGGTGCAGCGATATCAGTTCCATCAGCCCTGCCACCGGGCATTCGCCCTCCAGCTCGGCCAGCGATGCAGTGCTGAAGGGCACGGCATCGCTGCGGCTGCCGTGAACCAGCAGGCCGGCCAGGGAGCCGATCAGCGGCTGGTGGCTGACCAGCAGCAGGTTGCGCTCGGTGCGGCCGTCAAGGAAGCGCAGGACGTCCTTGGGGTCGTCGTCCGGGGTCAGCCAGGGAGCCGTGCCGACGGAACCGTCGAAGCCCAGGGCCTCACGGATCAGCTCGGCGGTTTCCTGGGCGCGCACATAGGGGCTGGCGAGGATGCCGTCAATCGGCTGGCCGGCGAGCTGGGCCGCGCTCTTGAGCACTTCCTTGCGGCCGTGGGCGGTCAGGCGCCGCTCCGAGTCACGGCGGGCCTGGGGTTCGGCCTCGCCGTGGCGCAGCAGCCAGAGCTTCACAGCTTGGGCTCTTCGTCACGCGCCGGATGCTCGGCCGGCGGCACGCTGTGCGGCGGCTCACCCTCGGGGGCGCGAGCTGCCGGCCAGTCGGCGAACGGCCAGGGCTTCTCCTCGGTCTGGAAGGTGCCGAAGCGGCCGATCTGCGCGAAGTACTGGCTGAGGCTGTCGCCAAAGGCCATCAGGCTGCCGCTCGGCGCGCCGTAGATGATGCGGTAGATCAGCTGGACCACCACCACGACGCCGAGCAGGATTTCGGCGACGAACCAGACCAGGGCGAACACCAGCATCCAGACGACTCGCAGGACGAGGGATTCTTTTTCCATACGTTCAGCGGACATGGGGACCTTCCTCAGAAACCGGTAGTGGGAATGAAGTCGACATCGGTCTTCGGCTCGCCGCTCATCAGCGCCCCGATGACCTGCTCCAGCGTGCGGCCGCCGAACAGGATGGCGTTCAGGCCGGCCACCAGCGGCATGTAGACCTGCAGCTCGTCGGCCTTGGCCTTGAGCACCCGCAGGGTGTTCACGCCCTCGGCGGTCTCGCCCATGCGCGCCACGGCGTCTTCCAGGGAAAGGCCCTCGCCCAGGGCGAAGCCCACCTGATAGTTACGGCTCTTGGGTGACGAACAGGTGACGATCAGGTCGCCCACCCCGGCGAGGCCGAGGAAGGTCATGGGGTTGGCGCCGAGCTTGACGGCGAAGCGGGTCATCTCCGCCAGGGCGCGGGTGATCAGCATGCCCTTGGTGTTCTCGCCCATTCCCAGTGCCGCAGCCATGCCGGCGATGATGGCGTAGACGTTCTTCAGCGCGCCGCCCAGTTCGACGCCGAAGCGGTCACCGCTGGCGTAGACGCGGAAGGTGCGGCCGTGCAGCGCTTCCTGCACCCGCTTGCAGACGTCCTCGTCCTCGCTGGCGACCACGGTGGCGGTCAGCTCGTGCTCGGCGATCTCCCGAGCCAGGTTCGGGCCGGAGATCACCGCAATGCGGGATTTCGGCGCGATTTCCTCGAGGACCTGGCTCATCAGCTTGAAGGTCTGCGCCTCGATGCCCTTGGTCAGGCTGACCAGCATCTTGCCCGCCAGCGCTTCGCTGCGGCCCTCCAGCACCTTGCGCAGCGCGCTGGACGGCACGGCGACGAAGATCATTTCGCACGCGGCCAGGGTCGCCGGCAGGTCGGTGGTCGGCTCTACGCCGGCATGGATACGCACGCCCTTGAGATAGTTCGGGTTCTCGCGCTGGGTGCGGATCGCTTCGGCCTGTTCCTCGTCGCGCATCCACTGGCGAACGCGCTGGCCGTTCTCCGCCAGCAGATTGGCGAACGCGGTACCGAAACTGCCACCGCCGAGGACGGCGATCGGTTGCTGCTCAGTCATGTCTGATCCATTACGGGCCGCCTTGTGGCGGCGATTGAGGCATTATAAGGCCCCGTCGCGCAGCGACCAGTCCGGATCGCAGGACTGGCAAACAACGGCGCCTCGTTTACCATCCGTTCATTGAAGAAAAAATCGAGAACAAGGCCGTTCCGTGCAGCTTTCCTCCCGCGCTCCCCTGCCGCTGTCCCTGCTTGCCGCCTTGCTGGCGGGCCAGGCAGTCGCCGGCGATCTCTTCGTCGATCGCGTGGAAGTGCCGGACGTACTCACCGCCAGCCGCCTGAAGCAGTCGCCCGCCGAGGTGCCGGGCAGCATGACGGTGCTCGACCGCGACCTGATCCACGCCACCGGCGCCCGCGACATCCCCGAGCTGATGCGCCTGGTGCCGGGCATGATGGTCGGCTACCTGTCGGGCAACCAGGCCACGGTGAACTACCACGGCACCAACGTCACCGAGGCGCGCCGCCTGCAGGTACTGGTGGACGGCCGCTCGGTGTACCGCCCGGGCCTGGCCACGGTGGACTGGAGCGACATTCCGGTGGCCATCGAGGATATCGACCGCATCGAGGTCTTCCGCGGGCCGAACGCCGTGAGCTACGGCGCCAACGCGCTGATGGGCGTGATCAACATCCTCACCCGCCACCCCGCCGACAGCCAGGGCACGCGCCTGAAGTACACCGCCGGGCAGAACGGCATCCGCGACTGGTACGCGAGCCAGGGGCTGCGCGGCGAGGCCAGCGACTATCGCCTGTCGCTCTCGGGCCAGGCGGACGACGGCTTCGACCACGACCAGTTCGACCGCGACTACCGCGACGGCCGCCGCCTGTCCCGCTTCAACCTGGTGGCCAACCACAGCCTCGACCTGCGCAACAGCCTGGACTGGCAGATCGCCGCGAAGGAAGGCAGCAACCAGCGCCCGTACAACTACCGCCCGGTGTTCGACGGCATTCCCGCCGGCGACAGCGACTCCGACCTGACCGCCCGCGACTACGCCGGCTCCGTGCGCTGGACCTTCGACGCCAACCCGCAGCACAGCTTCTACGTCCAGAGCTACGCCGAGCATTGGGAGCGCCTGCAGGACTTCCGCGCCTGCGAGGCGCAGATCGTGTTCAGCCCGCAACTGGCGCAGCTCTGGGCACTCAACCCGAAGTACGTGAACAAGCTGGGCGACGCGTTGCCGAGCATCCCCAAGGGCACCGCCCAGGAACAGGCCCTGGCCAGGCAGGTGCTGCAGCAGATCGTCGGCGGGGCCGGCGCGCCAGCCTGCGGCTGGGTGAACCAGAACATCCGGGAAACCCGCTACGACCTGGAAATGCAGGACACCCTGAGCCTGAGCGACGGCGTGCGGCTGCTGACCGGCATGAGCTATCGCCACGACCAGGCGGTCTCCGAGACCTACTTCAACGGTACGGTGAACAATGAAATCTGGCGGCTGTTCAGCCAGCTGGAATGGCACCTGACGCCCCACTGGCTGCTGCAGGGTGGCGCCATGCTGGAAGACGACCAGACCTCCGGCAGCTCGGTCAGCCCGCGCATCGCCCTGAACTACCTGATCACGCCGCGACACAGCCTGCGGGCGGTGTACTCCGAAGCCGTGCGCTCGCCCGACATGTACGAGAACGACGTGAACTGGAGCTACCGCGCGCGCGACCTCACGCCGAACCCCTACGGCCAGAGCACGGCCTACTATTTCGCCCGCGCCCACGGGCCGGGGGACCTGGATCAGGAGCGCATGCGCTCGCGGGAAGTCGGCTACAACGGCCAGTTCGACGAGATCGGCCTGGCGTTGGACGTGAAGGCGTACCACGACGAAATCCACGGTCTGATCAGCGATCCGCTGAAACTGACCGACTTCGAGCCCAGCAACGACAACGATATCCGCTTCAACGGCGCCGAGACCCAGTTGGACTGGCGCGTCGGCCTGCGGGATCGTCTGCGCTTCACCTACGCCTATGTCGACTACGAGGCCAGCAGCCGCTACGACCAGCGCCTCACCGCCCGCAACAGCGGCTCGGCGGGCTGGATGCGCGACTGGGGACGAGGCTGGTCGAGCGCAGTGTTCTATTACGGCGACGACGCGCTGAACGAACATCGCTTCGAGCGCATGGACCTGCGCGTGGCCAAGCGTATTCCCCTGGGCAAGGCCGCACTGGAACTGGCAGGAGTGCTGCAGCAACGCCTGGACGACGAGCCGCTGACCTGGCCGGAAAACCGCTACGACGACCGCCACCTGCTGTATTTCAGCGCCGAGGTGGATTTCTAGCATGGCGGCCCGCCGCTCAGGGATGAGCCTCGGAAACCGGCTCAGGACCTGGCTGCTGGGCCTGGCCTGCCTGCTGGCCTTGCCTGCGCAGGCCCGCGAACTGCTGCTGGTCAGCAGCGACCAGAGCGCCGCCGTGCAGGCGTTCAGCCAGGCGCTCGCCGAACGACGCCCGGAGGACCAGATTCGTCTGCAATCGCCTGACGAGCTCCCCCCAGCCTCGACGCTCTCCCCCGAGACCCATCTGTTGCTGCTGGGGACCGCCGCGCTGAACTGGCGCCTCGCCAGCGAACAGGGCCCGCCCGCGCTGACGCTGCTGGTCAGTCGCGTGGAGGCTCAGCAATTGCTCGACGGCCGCCACCGCGAGGGCATCAGCCTGCTCTGGAGCGATCCGCCTCCCGCCCGGCAACTGCAACTGGCCCTGCAACTGCACCCCAGGCCACAGCGCATCGGCGTGCTCTTCAGCCCCGCCAGCGAGTTCCTGCTCAACGAATTGTCGGAACAGGCCCGGCAGGTCGGCGTCGAGCTGGTCACCCAATTGCAGGAGCGCAGCGACGATCCCCGCCCGTTGCGTGAACTGCTCGACAGCAGTGACCTGCTGCTCGGGCTGGACGACAAACTGCTCTACAACCCGCGTACCGTCAAAGGCATCCTGCTCAGCGCCTATGCCGAGAATCACGCCCTGATCGGCCCCACCGTGGCCTTCGTCAGGGCCGGCAGCCTGGCCAGCACCTACAGCGACCAGAGCGACTGGCTGGACACGCTGAACCCGCTGCTCGACCAACCGCCGTCGCAATGGCCCCCGAGCCTCTACCCTGAACGATTCAAGGTGCAGAGCAACCGCCAGGTGGCGCGTTCGCTGAGCATCGAGCTGCCGGACGACGCCACGCTCGCGCATCGTCTCGCCGAAGGAGAATCCCCATGAGCGCCCGCAAGAGCTGGAATATCCAGACGCGCATGCTGGCCATCAGCCTCGGTCCGGCGCTGCTGCTGACACTGCTGCTCACCGGCTATTTCACCTACTCGCGCCTGCAGGACCTGCGGCAGGAGTCCAACCACACCGGCCAGTTGATCGCCAACCAGCTGGCGCCGGCCGCCGAATACGGCGTCATCTCCGGCAACCTGCCGGTGCTGCAGAGCCTGCTGCGGGCCACCCTCGGCACGGCCCACGTGCGCTTCATCGAAGTGCGCGACCGCGGCGACAACATCCTGGTCTACGTCGAACATCCCGCCGATCCGGCGCAGGCCAGCACCAAGGTGGAAATCTTCCACGCGGCAATCCAGCGCGAAAACATCCAGCTCAATGGCGGCAACCTGGACGTCGCCCTCGATGCCAGCGCCGCCACGACCTCCAGCAACGATTACCTCGGCCGGGTAGTGGTCGGGATGGCCAGCGATGCCTTCAGCGAACGGCAGCAGGAAATCCTCTTCAAGGCCAGTCTCCTGGCGCTCTTCGCCCTGGTGCTGACCTACCTGCTGGCCCGGCGCCTGGCGCAGCGCCTGGCCGCGCCGATCAGCACCATGGGGCGCGCGGTGCAGGCAATCCAGAGCGGCGACTACCACACCGCCCTGCCGGTGCCCGACGACGGCGAAGTCGGCGACCTCGCCCGGCACATCAACAACCTCGCCCGCGGCCTGCAACAGGCCGCCCTGGAGCAGGAGCGCAGCATCGCCCAGCTGGTGGCCGCGCGTGAGGAGGCCGAAGAGGCGAACCGCGCCAAGTCCGACTTCCTGGCGATGATGAGCCACGAACTGCGCACGCCGATGAATGGCGTGCTGGGCATGCTGCAGCTGCTGGAAACCACCGAGCTGAACCAGGAGCAGGCCGAGTACAGCGCGCTGGCGACCGAGTCCACCGAGCACCTGCTCAAGGTGATCAACGACATCCTCGACTTCTCCCGCATCGAGCGCGGCGCGCTGGAGCTGGAGCGCATCCCGTTCAACCTGCTGGAGCTGATCCAGAGTTCCGTGCAGGTCTTCCAGCACAGCGCCCACCAGCGCGGCCTGGAGCTGGAACTGGCGGTCCAGGACGGGCTGAATATGCTTGAAGTTCAGGGCGATCCGACGCGCATCCGGCAAATCCTGGTGAACCTGCTGGGCAATGCCCTGAAGTTCACCGAAGAAGGCGGTGTGCGGCTGGAAGCCACCTGGCAGGCGCTGGACGAAGAAGTCCTGTGGCTCAGCTCCTCGGTGCAGGACAGCGGCATCGGCATCTCCCGCGAGCGCCTTGAGCACATGTTCGATGCCTTCCAGCAGGCCGACTCCTCCACCTCGCGCCGCTACGGCGGCACCGGCCTGGGCCTGACCATCGCCCGGACCCTGGCCGAACGCATGGGCGGCACCCTCAGCGCCACCAGCGAGGAAGGCTGCGGTTCGACCTTTACCCTGGAGATCCCCCTGCCCTTCCGCGAACGCCTGGCGACCACCGAGGAAAGCGCAGTAGGCATCGATATGCTTGCCGCTGGTCAGTCCGTTCTGCTGGTCGAGGACAACCCGGTGAATCAAACGGTCATAGAAGCTATGTTGCGCAGCCTGGGTTATCGCGTCACGCTGGTGGGCGATGGCGTCCAGGCGGTCCGCACCTCCGAGCGTGGCGAATTCGCGGTGATCCTGATGGATTGCCGACTCCCGGTACTCAACGGCTACGAGGCCACCCGGCAGATCCGCTCAAGACCCGGCGGCGAACAGGTGCCGATCATCGCCCTGACCGCCAACGCCCTGCAGGGCGACCGGGAAATCTGCCTGGAAGCCGGGATGAACGACTATCTGGCCAAGCCGTTCAAAAGGGCCGAATTGCAACGGATATTGCAGCGCTGGGTTGCTCCAGGCCGTTGATCCGCGCGCGAGCTTGCACCACACTGCGGACCGGCCACGGGCATCTGCCCCTGACAAAAAACCGGCGCCGACGAAAAGTGAACAAGCGTTCGCCGGAAGCTGTGACTTTCACCTTAAGGCAATAGTCTATGACTAGGCTGCCGCGTGAGACCGTGACAATAAAAACGGAACGCGGCGCCGCAGGCAGAAGCCAACACCGCCTGCCATCCAAGATTTTTGAGGAGCTCGCATGACCAAACAACACGCCTTCACCCGAGAAGACCTGCTGCGTTGCAGCCGCGGCGAGCTCTTCGGCCCGGGTAATGCGCAACTGCCCGCCCCCAACATGCTGATGATCGACCGCATCACTCACATCAGCGAAACCGGCGGCAAGTATGGCAAGGGCGAACTGGTCGCCGAGCTGGATATCAACCCCGACCTGTGGTTCTTCGCCTGCCACTTCGAAGGCGACCCCGTCATGCCGGGCTGCCTGGGCCTCGACGCCATGTGGCAGCTGGTCGGCTTCTACCTCGGCTGGCAGGGCAACCCCGGCCGCGGCCGCGCCCTGGGTTCGGGCGAAGTGAAGTTCTTCGGCCAGGTCCTGCCGACCGCCAAGAAAGTCACCTACAACATCCACATCAAGCGTACGATCAATCGATCGCTCGTTCTGGCCATCGCCGACGGCAGCGTCAGCGTCGATGGCCGCGAAATCTACAGCGCCGAAGGCCTCCGCGTCGGCCTGTTCACTTCCACTGACAGCTTCTAAGGGTATCCGCATGCGTCGCGTCGTGATCACCGGTCTGGGCATCGTTTCCTGCCTGGGCAATGACAAAGACACCGTCTCCGCCAACCTGCGTGCAGGCCGTGCTGGCATCCGCCACAACCCGAGCTACGCCGAGATGGGCCTGCGCAGCCACGTTTCCGGTTCGGTCAACCTGAACCTGGAAGAGCTGATCGACCGCAAGGTCTTCCGCTTCATGGGCGACGCCGCCGCCTACGCCTACCTCGCGATGGAACAGGCGATCAAGGACTCCGGCCTCACCCCCGAGCAGATCTCCAACCCGCGCACCGGCCTGATCGCCGGTTCCGGTGGCGCTTCTACCCTGAACCAGATGGAAGCCATCGACACCCTGCGCGAGAAGGGCGTCAAGCGCATCGGCCCATACCGCGTCACCCGCACCATGGGCAGCACCGTTTCCGCGTGCCTGGCCACTCCCTTCCAGATCAAGGGCGTGAACTACTCCATCTCCTCGGCCTGCGCCACCAGCGCGCACTGCATCGGCCAGGCCATGGAACAGATCCAGCTGGGCAAGCAGGACGTCGTCTTCGCGGGCGGCGGTGAGGAAGAACACTGGAGCCAGAGCTGCCTGTTCGACGCCATGGGCGCTCTCTCCACCCAGTACAACGAGACCCCGGAAAAGGCCTCCCGCGCCTACGACGCCAAGCGTGACGGCTTCGTCATCGCCGGCGGCGGCGGCATGGTCGTGG
The DNA here is from genome assembly GCF_050474425.1 of Pseudomonas sp. B1-22. Taxonomy (NCBI): domain Bacteria; kingdom Pseudomonadati; phylum Pseudomonadota; class Gammaproteobacteria; order Pseudomonadales; family Pseudomonadaceae; genus Pseudomonas; species Pseudomonas sp. B1-22. Next base: position 683,002 of record NZ_JBCHVH010000005.1, read on the forward strand.
TCGAAGAGCTGGAACACGCCCTCAAGCGCGGCGCCAAGATCTACGCCGAAATCGTCGGCTACGGCGCCACCTCCGATGGCTACGACATGGTTGCCCCGAGCGGCGAAGGCGCCATCCGCTGCATGCAGCAGGCCCTGTCCACCGTGGACACCCCGATCGACTACCTGAACACCCACGGCACCTCCACCCCGGTCGGCGACGTCGCCGAAATCCGTGGCGTGCGTGCAGTGTTCGGCGACAAGGCCCCGGCCATCAGCTCCACCAAGAGCCTGTCCGGCCACTCCCTGGGCGCCGCCGGCGTTCACGAGGCCATCTACTGCCTGCTGATGATGGAAGGCAACTTCATCGCCGGTTCCGCGAACATCGACGAACTGGACCCGGAAGTCGCCGACCTGCCGATCCTGCGCGAGACCCGCGAGAACGCAAAGATCGACACCGTCATGAGCAACAGCTTCGGCTTCGGCGGCACCAACGCCACCCTGGTCCTGAAACGCCACAACGGCTGATCGGTGATCCAAACAAGAAAGGCGCCCCAGGGCGCCTTTTTTGTTGTCTGCAGTTCCTGGCCACCTGCCCTTCAGCTTTGCCTCGCATCCCCAATCAGGTCAGGATTAGGCGCGCTGGATAACAGGGAGCATGCAGATGCAGCTGATGATTCGAAAGGCCCGCAGCGAAGCTGCTGCAGCCATCAGCGAGATGATAGTGGCAGTCGTCAGGGAAACAGCAACGGCCAGGACTGTCCCCCGAGCGTCATCGAGCCGGGGGCGGCACCCTTCACGCCTGAGCGCGTAGTCCGCTGGGCCAGCCCCTGCTCAATTGGCCGCTGAGATTGTCAGCACATGCGCCCTGGAGGGCATTGCCGTGCGCAGCCTCTTCATAGCGCCACAGCACCTGCGTAAAGGCATGGGGCAACTCCCGATACCCCAGATCGAGTAGGCGCCCTGAAGCACGGCGTAGAGGCTCTGCCGGCCCCTCCTCTCTCATCACCAAAGCCTTCTATGCCCGCCTGGGCTATCCGCGCTCTTGTAGGAGCGGGCCATGCCCGCGAACCGCCCCACATCCTCATCACCGGCTGATTGCGCCCTACATAGAAGCCTTGAGGTTGCTTTTTCCGCCCCAAAAAACAAAACCCCCGACCAGCTCTCGCTGATCAGGGGCTTTGGAATTAGAAGCTTGACGATGACCTACTCTCACATGGGGAAACCCCACACTACCATCGGCGATGCATCGTTTCACTGCTGAGTTCGGGATGGGATCAGGTGGTTCCAATGCTCTATGGTCGTCAAGCAATTCGGTTGGATGCTCGCCTGGGCGCTCATCCGAATTCGGTATGCTTTCACTAATAAGCAAAACCCCCGGCCAGCGATGCTGACCAGGGGCTTTGGGATAGGCGCTTGACGATGACCTACTCTCACATGGGGAAACCCCACACTACCATCGGCGATGCGTCGTTTCACTGCTGAGTTCGGGATGGGATCA